>NZ_JOFJ01000003.1 GCF_000718255.1 Spirillospora albida | reverse complement strand
GCCTCTCAACGCCTTCCAGATCGAGTTCGAAGGCCGACTCACCCCGACCGCCAACTGAACACCTCAACAACCAAGATCAGCCGTTAACTTGACACACCCTGTCAATGCTGCCAGCGCCTTGGCGGCCTCCTGGGCTGGCGTGGTGACAGGCAGCCAGTCGGCGCACTCGTCCGGCGTGGGGTCACCGGTATCGCAGTCGGGCTGACCAGTGCTGGGGTTCGGGCAATAAAGCAATCCACAGTCATCAACCCCACCGTCATCATCGCCGGGAGTGGAGGGGCTGCCCGGCGCTTCCTCCTCCCAGCAGGCGTCCACACTTGCGCATGGGTCCTTCGGGCCGGCGGCTGCGGCGGGACTCGGGAGCAGAGATCCGAGCAGGAGGCCGGTGGTCGCCAGGCCAAAGAGTCGCGTGGCTGCTAGCACTTGGCATCCAGCCGCTTGAAGGAGCTGGCGAGCCAGACACCGTTCGAGCGGACGAAGGTCACTTGAACGTCCCGGTCTCCGAGCTTCAGGGTCTTGCCCTGGGCATTGGTGATGGTCACCTGCCTCGCGTCCTGGCAGTCCCGGACGATTGCCGACGCGCCCGTCACCGTGATCTTCTTGATCCGCGGGATGTACGAGCCGGAGATCTTCTCTCCTCGCGCGTTCCGGAGAACGGTGCTTCGGACTTCCTGCTTGAGGTAGTCCGCAGTCAGATATCCGTGCCAGAACGACTGGAGCTGATCGTCGGGCAGCGCTCGTGCGTCTACCGCTCTGCGTAGAAGCGCCAGGTAGGCGGCCTTGACCTGATCTTCAGGCGTCACGGTGGGGGACGCCGCCGGCGTCGCAGCAGGCGGCAGCTTGACCGGCTGCTGCTCGGGTGCGCCGCACCCCGCCACAGCCGCCGTGAACATCGTGCCGGCCAGACCCAGCAAGCCCCAGAACTTCATTAACGCCCCAAACAGAGCAAATAGGATGATCTGGGACATCTTGCCGAGTGGACGTCGACCCGGTCAAACGGGGGTACGGGCGACACTTGCCTGGTCAAAGGCAGGATGGGTGCTGCCGGGCCAGACCGGTCGGAGGCTGGAAGCGTGGCCCCACTGGCCCCACTGGCCCCACTGGCCTAAGTTGATCGTGGACGAGGTAGAGGTGGTGACGCGAAGCGCCCACGCAACAGTGCGGGGCTTCTCTGCTTCTCACGTAGCCGTGCTACGCAGTCGGCTCGCCGCCACGGCAAGGCAGTGGCGCCTAGCTGACCTGTCACTGGGCGCCCGCGATGCGCCCGCCCGGCTCGACGCCGTACCGGACGAGCCGTTCGGCCTCGCCGTCGCGTCCGGCGCCGCGCAGCATCCGTGCGGCCTGCGCGAGGGCGCCTGCGTCCGGGGCGTCGGTTTCGGGGGCGGCCCGCCCTGATTCGGCGAGCTGAAGGTAGTAGGCGAGGGCCTCCTGCGTGTGGCCCTCGTCGCGTAGAAGGTTCGCTAGCCAACCGAGGGCGTCGACGTCGCCTTCGAGGACGCGGATCCTGAGCCAGTCGATCGCCTCGTCCGTCCGGTCTTCGCCCAGGAGGAGATCGATCGTCCAGCGCAGGGCGACTTCCCCAGCGCCCGCCGCGACACGTGCCTGCGTCCAGAGCACCGCCTCTTCGATGCGGCCCTCGTCCCGTTCCAGGGTGGCGGCCAGGCCGATCGCCTGCGCGTCGCCCAACTCCGCCGCCTCCCGGTAGCAGGCTATCCCTGCCGACTTTTCGCCCCGGTGGACGAGCAGGTCGCCGCGGTGCTGGAGGACGGCCGCCGAATCGTGCCCGGCGCACACCTCGATCGCCTCGTCCGTGCGCCCGATGCCGTGCAGGACGCCCGCGAGGCTTAGGACGGCGGCGGAGTCGCCAGCCTCGGCGCGCGGGCGCAACCATGCGATCAGCACGTCCTCCGACTGTGTGCGCAGGGCGAGCCGTTCCGCCTGGTCGAGGGCCACGGGATCACCATGTTCGGCTAGCGAGAAGAGCCAGTCGAACGCCTCGCGCGTGCGGGCCGTGCCGTGCAGCAGCTCTGCCGCATTCCGCACCGCCGACTCACGGACGGTCGCCTCGCGCGGAGTCTCTGCACCGCCGAGCGCGACGACCCGCTGGTACAGGGCGATCGCCTCGTCCGTCCTGTCCGCCGCGACGAGCCACGGGCCCGCGAGCCGCACTAGCGTCGGATCGTCCTCACACAGCGGAAGCACGGCACTGATCGCTCCGGTGAGATTTCCCTCGGCGTGGCGCAGTTCTGCGATAGCGGCCGCGCCGTTCGGCGTCCTGCGGAGCCAAGCGACGGCGGCGTCCATGCCCTCGTCCTGGACCAGCCGTTCAGCCACGATCCGCAGTGCGAACTCGTAGCCGCCTTCGGCGGCGATCCGCAGATAGCCGATCGCGTCCGGTTCGGGCTCACTATCGTTGAGTATCTCCCCGATCCATGCGGCCGCCTCGGCTGACCCCGCGTCCGCCGCGCGGCGCAGGATCTCCATGGCTGTGAGTTCGTGACCGGCGTCGCCGAGAAGGTCCGCGACCTGTGCCGCCGCATCCAGCGCTTCCGCCCAGACCGCCTCGTAGGACCACCGCACCGCCTCGTCGCTCCGGCCCGCCTCCAACAGCAACCGGACGCCCTTAACCCATCCGTACTCGTCGCCGTTCTCGGCCGCGCGCCGGTAACAATGCAGCGCGTTGTCTAAGCGGCTGGCGATCGCGTGCAGGTCGCCTGACCACAGCATCGCGTCGGTCGCCCGAGGATCAGCCTCGAACGCTTCGGCATAGAACCAGAGCGCGTACCGGTACAAGCCACGTTCCTGCGCCTGCCGGCCCAACTTGACCAGATCCGAGCCCTGCGCGTAACGCATCAAACCGTCCCACAGCGCCTTTGGCACGGGCTCCGTGCGGCGCTGATTTCGGCCGAATTGCTCCAGGTAGTCGGCGAGTCGGACGCAGGAGTCCCACTCCCCGTCCTCGTCGGGCAGAACCCGTACCAGGGTCAGCGGTGCGCGCGCGCCCCGGCACGGCCCGTCGTCGGTGACGTAGCGGAACGCCCGCTCCTGCCAGTCCTTGGTCAGTCTGTCCCACTGGGGGCGCGTCAGATAGCCGTGCACCGCCTCGCTGAGCAGCGCCTTCGGAAGCATCGGGCCGTGGCCGAGGCGCCGCGCGTCGATCGCCGCATCCATGAGCGCGCGGGCGGCGGGGTCGGGTGAGTGCAGGTACACCGCCCTCAGGGCGGGACCGCCTGCGAGGTACTGCGTGAGGTGACCGTCCTCGGCGTGCTTGACGGCCTCCGCCAGCCTGGGATCACCTGCGGCCGCCGCCCTCGCCCGGTCGAGGTCGGGACGCGGGAACATGGCCGGCACCGGGACGTCCCGCTGCGACAGCAGCGCCCGCGCCTCCAGGTACGGATCCTCGTAAGGCGAGGCATAACCGAACAGTGTGGCCCAGTCGCCGGGCCAGATCGTCCCCAAGACAAGGACCGGCCCGCGCCGCCGGTCGCCGAGCAGCGCGCTCAGCCCGGCGGCCACACGCTCGCCATCCTTCTTTCCCGGGGTCAGCAGATGGCGCTGGAGATCATCCAGCCACACCACCGTGCGCGGCTCGACGTCGGGCAGGCCCTTCAGCACGCTCTCCGGACGGTCCGGGCCGGCTGGGAACCAGAGGCGCCAGCCGTCCGGCAGAGCCCCCAGCACCTCCCACAGTGCCCGGGTCTTGCCGGTCGAAGCATCCCCCACCAGAACCGCCATCACCGCGTCGTCCTCGACGGTGGCGACGAGCCGCTCAAGGACTGCGTCATGCGCTCGGCGCACGTAGGCGGGCAGGAACGGCAGCGGCGAACCGATCCCCTCGATGGCGGGGGTGACGTTCAGCTCTCGCGGCGTCCACTCGCGGATCGGACGTCCGGGGCCGACGTGCCGGGACGGACGAGCGGCCGGACGGCGGGGCTGCGCAGCCTCTACTAGCGCATTCCAATCCTCGCGCTCCCTGGGTTCCGGCTTCTTCCCCTCCCAGGCCCGCCAGACTTGGACGAGGGCCCAGACTTGGTCCGGGTCGTGGGGCGCCCGGCCGTCCCCGGGATTCAGCCAGTCGCCGATGCGGCGCGCGTCGAGCCTCGTCCCCAATTCGCTCGCCTGACGTGCGGCCTCCCGCCGCGACGCGTGCAGCCCACGAGACCGTCGAGCGGTGACCGCGCTTCTCTCCAGAGCGCCCAGGGCCCGCTGGAAGACCGACAGCCCCTTCCGCTCGTCGGCCACGCGCCCTCCCATCCCTGCCCGCTAGCCGCAGTGCCCGCAGCGGGTATTGCGGGCACTCGCGTTACCTGCGCCTTCCTCGCCGCCTGATGCCCGGAGCCGTTTTCCCTGGTTCCGCCGGATTGCCGCCACGGAGGCTGCGCGTGCACCTCCGAAAACGGAGGCCGCGAGCTCAAGGAGGACATCGTGCTCACCAACGGCAACTCCCGCCGGCGTCTCGCCCGGAGGCTGGCCGGCATGGCCGCGTTCGCCTTCGTGCGGGGTGCCGCCGCAGCCTGCGGCGGCGGCCTCGTCGCGCTGATCATCTGGTGGATTCAGAACCACTGAGCGGCGGGCCGCCGCGTGCGCGTCCACCATCAATCCCGCCGCCGCGCGGGAGCCGTCCACCCGGCGTCGTCCGGGTCCGGCTCTCGTGGGGCGGGGTGAGTAAGGTCCACGGGGCGGTACGGCCCGCCCGGGTCCCGAAGGATGTAGCCGCCCAGAGAGTGTCCCTTCACCTGAAGCCTCACCGGCTCGAACGCCGAGGGGGGTAGGCCGGATAGTCCGGTCGCCACCGCGTCCCGATAGAGAGACTCAGACAAGAGGCACGCCAGATTCAGATCCGGCTGCTCGTGCAGCACACGCCGCAGGGGCTCGGAGTCCAGGAGCCGGAACGCGACTATCACGGTCTGCCCGGCGAAACCCAAGGCACCGTGCGCCACGGCCCCGTAATGCACCGCCAGCCGCAGGCGGATCCTGTCCTCGCGGAGGTGATCCTCGTTCACCTCTCCCAGCGCGGTCGTGAGAGCGCGAACGAAGTCGCCGACGACCCGCGTGACATCGACTCCTGGGGGGAGGACGTCAATCTCCCCGTCACCGGTTAACTCCTTGTGCCACTGGTCCCGTTCCAGCCCCACGACGCCGGCGGCGGAGTCGAGAACCCGCCTCAGCATCTGCTGCGTCCGCAACTGGCCCCGCGCGCTGCGGCTGCTGAACCTCTCGATGTCCACGGCGAGGACGAGGCGGTAGCTCAGCCGCCCGTGAATCTCTCCCTCCAGCGCACTCCCCTTCCACGCGGCGGGACGTCCGGTTCTCCAGGGTGCAGCATCGCGGGGCAGATGTCTGCCCCTCGCGGGACGCCGCCTGGGTATGACCGGGCCAGGCTCACCGCCCCTCAGGTCGTCTCTCGACGAGGCAGTTGCCTAGGCTGATGGGCGTCCAGGCCAGGGGCCTGGACAGTGGGCCGGCGCGTCGGCGGGGTCTGCTCGATCGGTTCGTAGTTGAGCCAGCGGGGACGTTGGCTCATGGGGTTTGTGCCCATAGCGTGCGGATCTGCGGTTGTGAGGCGTCGTTGCAGGTCAGGCGGCGTTGTGTCCACCACGCGATGTGGTTCCACCGCCCCTTCCGCGCCGACGACTGGCTCCTCTACTACCAGGACACCCCATTCGCCGGCGGCGCCCGCGGCCTCGCCCGAGGCCAGGTCTACACCCAGTCCGGCGAACTCGTCGTGTCCGTCATGCAGGAAGGGCTCATCCGCGTCGCCGACGCATGAGATGATCGTTTCGCGTGGGGCGAGTGATCCCCGGGACGCTCTCCGGCACCCTCGGGTTCGGCGGGACGAGGGTGAACCGGAGCACGAAACCGCAGGTCAAAAATATCTTGCTTGATTCCCCGCGGTCCCCGTACGCTCAGAGAGTCGAAAAACCGGCCGGTTCGGTGGATCTTGATCCATCGGGGGCGGCCCGAGGAGCCAGAGAGGTGGTGTGCGGTCCGGTGATCAACACGATGCTCAAATCAGCGCCGTCCTGGATCGCGGCATGCCCGGGCTCCCCGGCGTATTCCGTCGCGCTCGTCGAGGCGCCGCTGGGCCTGAAGCCCTGCGCGCCCCTGACGCACGACGGATTCGGCGAATCGACCCCCGGCGGATTCCCGTCGGAGTTCGACGGCTCCGGCCTGCGGCCGCGCGCACCGCGTGAGCTGCGCCTCGAGCAGCGAATCCAGGACGAGCACGAGTGGAGTGTGTCCGATCACCACATCGGAGACGTCTTCGCCCAGGCTCCGGCCACGGCCCGCATGGGCGCCACCCTCATGGGTGGCGTGTCGGGTCCGCACCCCTGGAGGCGACCGGTCTAACCAGTACCGGCTCAGCCCCCAGGCCGCGGAATCCGATACCGGATCCGCGGCCTTCTTCTTTGCCCGGACGACCCACCGACACGCACGTTGAGATCCAACGAGAGGAAAAAGGGTGACCGTGATGCTGGGGGCTCTCGCGATGAGCGAGGAGGACCTCACTCTCCCGTGCCGGACCGACCCGGAGCTCTTCTTCGCCGAGGCGCCCGCCGACGTCGAGCTCGCCAAGGCGCTCTGCCTGGAGTGCCCGCTGCGCAAGGAGTGCCTCGCCGGGGCGCTCGAGCGCCAGGAGCCCTGGGGCGTCTGGGGCGGTGAGCTGTTCGTCCGCGGCGTGACCGTCGCGCGCAAGCGGCCGCGCGGCCGTCCGCGCAAGCACCCGCTTCCGGACGACGTGACGGTGTGAGCAGCACCATGCCGACGATCGACCACAGCAACTCCGGGGGCGCGATCCCCGCAGCGGGATCGCGCCCCCGGGCCACCGGAGGAACCACGATGTACACGAACCTGCCGACCCTGATCTTGCCGAGCCAGGACCCGTACCGGGAGCGAATACCCGAGCCCGCGCCGGCCGACCTGGCCGTCCGCGTCCGGGCCCTGCGGCGCGCCCGGCGCGACGCGCGGACCCGCGCGTCGCGCGTGACCCGCGTCCTGCTGGCCCCCGCGGCCCCGCTCCGCTGAGGCGCCGTGCCGCGCTCGTCCCGGGGGCGATGAGCGCGGCGCGCCGCGGCTCGGCGATGCGTGGCCGGAACCGGTCACTCGATCACCGACATCGACCGCCGGTCGAAGGCCGACGCCTCCCGGCGGTCCTGGAGCGCGCACGGCGGCCCACTCGCCGGCGCGCGAACGAGAAAGCGGTGCCCGCGCACCCCATCAGTGCGCGGGCACCGCTCTTCGCTGTTCGAGCGGCCCGCTGTTTCGGGCGGCCCGCTGTTTCGGACGACCTGCTTTCCGGGTCAGCCGGTGACGAGCTCGCCCTCCTCGTCGTCCGCGAACCCCGGGATCCACTTCCGGGACTCGGCGCGGGCGGGGATCTCGCATTCCAGCTGGCAGAGCACGCCCGTCCCGGCGGACAGCACCCGGTGGATGATCACGTACTCGGGCGGCAGGTTGAGCTGCCGGACGATGTTGGTCGGCCGCAGGTCGGTGACGCGCGCCGCCATGTCGCGCAGCCACTCCCGGTTGAACTTGAACGTCTCGGTCTCGAACGGCTCGGTGATCGGGGCGAGGAAGCCCTGCAGCGAATCGAGATCGATCTCCACGCCGTCGCGGATGAAGTCCTCGTCGCGGAGGGCCTGCTCGATCTCGTCGATGTCCGCCATCGTGCCGATCCGCAGCAGCAGGCCGAGCCGCTTCTGGAATCCGCCGGGGATGCGGTCGACGGCGCCGAAGTCGAGGACCCCGAGCCGGCCGTCCGCCAGCAGGCGGAAGTTGCCGGGGTGCGGGTCGCCGTGCAGCATCCCGGACCGCTTCGGGCCGGACAGCAGGAACCGGCAGTACAGCAGCGCGGCGTGGTTGCGGGTGTCCTCGTCCCCGTCACTGATGATCTTCGAGAGCGGGGTGCCGTCGATCCACTCGGTGACCAGGACGTTCCCGGCCTGCGCGATCACTTCCGGGATGTAGAAGTCGGGGTCGTCGAGATAGGCCTCGCGGATCTTCGTCTGCGAGTCGGCCTCGATCGTGTAGTCGAGCTCCTCGACCACGCGCTCCTTCAGCTCGGCGAGCATGGACTTCACGTCCAGCCCCGGCATGAGGATGCCGAACAGCCGGCCGAGCCGCGCCAGCTGGTTGAAGTCGCTGATCAGCGCCTTGCCGGCGCCCGGGTACTGCACCTTCACCGCGACCGTGCGGCCGTCGTTCCACACCGCCCGGTGCACCTGGCCGATGGACGCCGCCGCGGCGGGCTTGTCGTCGAAGGAGTCGAAACCGTCGCGCCAGTCCGCGCCGAGCGCCTCCGCCAGCACCTTGTGGACGGCGGACGCGGGCAGCGGCGGCGCCGCCTCCTGCAGTTTGGTGAGCGTCGCCCGGTACGGGCCGGCGATCTCCGGCGGCAGCGCCGCCTCGAAGATCGACAGCATCTGGCCGAGCTTCATCGCCCCGCCCTTGAGCTCGCCGAGCACCTTGAACAGCTGCTCGGCGGTACGGGTCTGGATCTCCATGGCGACGGCCTCGGCCGGCCGGCCGATGGTGCGCTTGCCGAGCCCGAGCGCGGTGCGTCCGGCGAAGCCGATCGGGAGGGACGCCAGCTTTGCGGACCGCGTCACCGCGCGGCGGGGAAGATCGCTCACCCGCCCATTCTCGGTGATCCACTGTCGTTCGCGCCACAACAACCTGATTGCATTACCGGAGCCGGATACATCCGGGTCGCACGACCTGCGGCGTTATGGTAAGTGTGCGCTTTCTCACGCCGTCCGCCGCCCCGTGCGGCCGGTTCCGGACCCGAGCCGGTACGGTGCCGCCATGCCCGAAGCACTGCTGGTCGACCGCCGCCCGGACGGGATCGCCGTCCTCACGCTCAACGAGCCCGACCGCCGCAACGCGATGACGGACGAGATGACGGCGCTCTGGAAGTCGGCCATGGCGGGCCTGCGGGCCGACCCCGAGCTGCGCTGCGTCGTCGTCACCGGCGCGGGCTCGGCGTTCACGTCCGGCGGCGACCTCTCGTGGCTGGCGGAGAAGAACGCCGTCGCGGTCCCCGCGCTGCGCGACCGCATGCTCGCCTTCTACCGCACGTGGCTCGGCGTCCGCGCACTGGAGGTGCCGACGATCGCGGCCGTCAACGGGCACGCCGTCGGCGCCGGCCTCTGCCTCGCGCTCGCCTGCGACCTGCGCTGGGCCGCCGAGGACGCCAAGCTGACCGTCCCCTTCACCGCGCTCGGGCTGCACCCCGGGATGGCCGCCACCTGGCTGCTGCCCGAGGTCGCCGGGCTGCCGCTGGCCCGCGAGATGCTGCTGACCGGACGCGTCCTCACCGGCGCCGAGGCCGCCGCGCACGGACTGGTCAACCACGCCGTCCCGCGCGAGAAGGTGCTGGAGGATGCCCTCGCCGCCGCGGCGGCCGTCGCCGCGAAGGCGCCCGTCGCGACCCGGCTCACCAAGGTCGCGCTGTCCGGAGGCGGCCACCCCGACATGGAGACGGCCCTGCGCTGGGAGTCCCTCGCCCAGCCCGTCACGATGGCGTCCGCCGACATGATGGAGGGCCTCACCGCGCAGCGCGAGCGCCGCGCCCCCCGCTTCACGGGCGCCTGAGCACTCCCGGTAAAGGGACGGTTGACGGAGCGGAAAGGATGTTGTGCGAAAACCGCAACGGATGCGGTTATTCGCCCAAAAGAACACGGCTGACCTGCATCGATGGTCAACACCCCCTTTGGCGCGCGCAAATTTTTGGGTAACGTGCAGGCGTGCCCCCTAACGTTGAGGTTCGCCGCAGCACCCGACGCAGGCGGACGGTGTCCGCGTACCGCGACGGGGACAAGGTGGTGGTGATGGTCCCGTCCAGGCTCAGCAAGGCCGAAGAGGAGCAGTGGATCGCCACGATCCTCGAACGGCTGGAGGAGCGGGAGCGGCGGCGCCGCCCCAGCGACGCCGACCTGGAGGTACGGGCCCGCGAGCTGTCGCGCCGCTACCTGGACGGCCGCGCCGACCCGGCCAGCGTCCGCTGGGTCGCGAACCAGCGGACCCGCTGGGGCTCCTGCACCCCCGACGACGGCACGATCCGGCTGTCCACCCGGCTGCGCGGCATGCCCCCCTGGGTCGTCGACTACGTCCTCGTCCACGAGCTGGCGCACCTGCTCATCCCGGGGCACGGCGCCGACTTCTGGGAGCTCGTCGGCAACTACCCGAAGGCCGACCGCGCCCGCGGCTACCTGGAGGGCGTCGCCGCCGCGGCCCACCTGCCGCTCGACGCGGACGCCCCCGACACCGCCGACGCCGGCCTCCGCCACGGCGACGACCTGCCCCACGAGGTCGCCGGGTGACGCTGCCCGCCACCCGCTTCGCCGCCGTCCTGTCGTCCCCCCGCCCGAACGCGCCCGCCCCGCCGGGAATCGACCCGGACGCGCTCCGCCTCGCCGCCCTGGAGGACACCTACGAGGTCGCCGCCGGCCTCGACCTGGTGACCGCCGCGCTCGTCCTCGACCCCCCGCACCAGCCGGACGCCGAGGCCCTCACCTGGCCGGGCACTCCGATCGTCCGCGCGTCCGGCGCGGCCGCCGCCTTCGCCGCCCTCCACGCCGAAGGCGCCACCGAGGCCGCCCTCCTGGCGGGCGACGCCCCCGATCTCCCGCCGCTCCTGATCGGCAAGCTGTTCCGCGCCCTGGGCTCCGCCGCCGCGGCCGCGTGCGCCGCCGAGGGCGGCGGCCTGGTGGCCCTGGCGGCGCACCTTCCCCTGCCGGACTGGCTCGCCGGCGCGCTGCGGACCGTCGATCTCGACACCCCGGACGCCCTGGCCCGCCTCCGCGCCGCCGCACCCCGACCCGGCCTGATCCCGCAGGGCCCCGGCTGGCACCGCCTCCGCGGCCCGCATGACCTGGCCCGCCTCGACCTCGGCCTCGAAGGCTGGGAGAACACCAGGGCCCTGCTCGAAGGCCACCCCCTCACCCACTGACACCGCCCAGGCCACCGATCGGCGCCGGCGGGCGGCCCGCGCTCAGCTCGTGGAGCGGACGGCCTTCACGGCCCGGGTCACCAGGTTGCGGACGACGTCGTCGGTCTCGGCGGGCAGCGCGTCCACCGGGAACCAGGCCAGGTCGTCCGACTCCTCGCTGATCGCGTGGCGGGCGCCGGCCGGGGCCACCGCCGCGTACTGGACGTCCAGGTGCCAGCTGCCCTCCGGGTGGCAGCGGACCGCGTGGCGGTCGAGCTGCACCGGACCCGGGAGGAGGCGGAGGCCGCGGATGCCGGACTCCTCCGTCGCCTCCCGGAGAGCGGCGGCGGCGAGGGTCTCGTCGCCCGGTTCGCAGTGGCCGCCGAGCTGCAGCCACGCCTTGATCTTCGAGTGCAGCGTCAGCAGGACCCGGCCACCGGACGCGTCCAGCACGGCGGTGCTCGCCGTGAGATGCCCCGCGGCGCACTCCCGCCACATGCCGTCGGCGGGACGCTCCGCCAGATGGCGGAGGAACGCCACGCGCGTCCGGTCCTGGGCGTCGTCGGGGGCCTGCCAGGACGCCAGGACGCGCTCCGCGTCCGACCTCAGCCGATCGCTCACGCGCGCCCGATGCGGGGGTAGCGGGAGTTCGCCGGACGGCGCCGCCGCCGCTCCTGATCGCTCGGGCGCTGCCAGCACAGGCTCGCGCGCGCCACCCGGCGCCGGATGACGTTCGTGGACGAGTCCGGCTCGTACCGGCAGCCGCTCACCCGCGACGCTCGCGCGCGGCTCACGCGCCCGGCCCCTCGTCGCCGTCCGGCTTCGTGTCCGGATCCTTCCCGGGATCCTTCTCCGGCTCCTTCTCGGGCTCCTTCGTCAGCTCCGTCAGATCCAGGTCGGACAGGCCGCCGGTCTCGCCGCGGCCGTGGACGAAGCCGCCCGGGTCGTCCAGGTCGCCGGCCGTCGGCAGCAGGTCGGGGTGCTCCCAGACCGCGTCGCGGCCCTCGGTTCCCCGGACCTCCGTGAGCAGACGCCACAGCGCCGCCGCCTCGCGGAGGCGGCGGGGCCGCAGCTCCAGCCCCACCAGCGTCGCGAACGTCCGCTCCGCCGGACCGCCGGTGGCGCGGCGCCGCCGCACCGCCTCGGCCAGCTTCACCGCGCCGGGCAGCCGGCCCTCCGCGACCTCGTTCACGACCGTGTCGACCCAGCCCTCGACCAGCGCGAGCGTCGTCTCCAGGCGGGCCAGCGCCGCCTTCTGGCGGGGCGTCTCCTCCGGCTGGAGCGACAGTTCGCCGCCCAGCGCGTCCTGGAGCGCCTGCGGGTTGCTCAGGTCGAGGCCCTGCACCGCCTGCTCGATCCCGGAGAGATCGACGGTGATGCCGCGCGCGTACTCCTCCACCGCGCCCAGCAGATGCGCCCGCAGCCACGGGACGTGCGCGAACAGCCGCTGATGCGCGGCCTCCCGCAGCGCCAGGTACAGCCGCACCTCGTCCTCGGACAGCTCCAGGCCCGAACCGAACGCGGCCACCCCGGCGGGCAGCAGCGCCGCCACCCCGTCCGGTGCGAGCGGCAGGCCCACATCGGTGGAGCCCGTCACCTCGCGGGCGAGCGCGCCGAGCGCCTGCCCGGCCTGGCCGCCGACCATCGCGCCCGCCATCTGCTTGACCATGCCGATCAGCGGCCCGGCCATCGCCTGCACATCCGCGGGGATCTCACCGCCGCCGAGCGCGCCGCCCATCGACTCGACCATGCGGGACGCGATCGGATCGCACACCTTCGCCCACACCGGCAGCGTCTGCTCGATCCACTCGGACCGGCTCCACGCCTTCGGCGTCCGGATCCCGGCGGGCAGCGTGGTGCCCCCGTCCAGCCACAGGTCGGCGAGGCGCAGCGCCTCCTCCACCTGGCGGCGCTCCGCGTCCACGATCGAGGGGTCGCCCTGCTCCACCACGGTGTGCCGGGCTATGTTCTTGGCGAGATCCCAGTTCAGGGGGCCGCCCTGGCCGCCCGCCCCCGCCCCGCCGATCATGTCGGCGAAGCGGTGCAGCATGTCGGCGAACTGCGCCATGTCGCCGCCCATGGCCGAGAACGGATCCTGGGGCCGGTCGTCGTCGCCGTCGCCCTGGCGGTTGAAGCCGAAGGGAGGATTGCTCATCGGTTCGCCCCTGGGATGCATGATGGGCTCATATCCGCAACGTTAGCCGGTCCAGGCGAAGTCGCGTACACGAGGAAGGGGGCACCCCGGTGGCAACCGGCAAGGTTCGCCCACGGCGTAGCAAAGGCCCGGCCGTCGGTGTCACGGGCGCGGCGTCCGGAGCCGGACGGCTGCTGGCCGCCCGGCTCGCCGGCCACGAGGACGTCCGCAAGGTCGTCGCGATCGACGCGCAGCGCGGCGACGTGCCCGGCGTCACCTGGCGGGTCGTCGACATCCGCGACCCGCTGCTGTCGAACCGGCTCTCCGACGTCGACGTGATCGTGCACCTCGACCTCGACACGTCCCCGGACGCCGACTCCCGTGAGCGCCGCACCCACAACGTCCGCGGCGCGCAGACCGTCGTGACCGCCGCGGCCGCCGCCCGCGTCCGCCGGGTCGTCCTCGTCACCAGCGCGATGGTGTACGGGGCGGAACCCGGCAACGACCTGCCCCTCCCCGAGGACGCCCCGCTCCGCGCCGAGGCCAACGCCAGCATCGCGGGGGACTACCTGGAGATCGAGGACCTCGCCGCCGCCGCGCCGATCACCCATCCCGGTCTCGACGTCACCGTCGTACGGCCCGCCGCCCTCGTCGGCCCCGGCGTCGACACCATCGTCACCCGCCACTTCGAGGCGCCCCGGCTGCTCACCGTGAAGGACGGCACGACCGGCTGGCAGTTCTGCCACCTCGACGACCTCGCGTCCGCGCTGGAAACGGTCGTCGTCCGCGACCTGCACGGCGCTTTCGCCGTCGGCTGCGACGGCTGGCTCGACCCCGCCGAGGTCGGCGAGATTACCGGCAAGCGCGGCTTCGAGCTGCCCGCCGCCCTCACCTTCGGGATGGCGCAGCGCCTGCACCGCCTCGGCGTGACGCCCGCCCCCGCCACCGACCTGCACTACGTCGCGTACCCGTGGGTCGTCGACTGCGCCCGCCTCCGCGCCGCGGGCTGGAGACCGGCGTACGACAACGCCGCCGCGCTCGTCGCCCTGGTGGAGGAGACCGCCGGACGCCACGCCGTCGTCGGCCGCCGCGTCGGCGGCAAGGAGGCCACCATGGCCACCGCCGCGGGCGCGACCGTCGCCGCGATCGGCGCCGCCGCCGCGATCCGCCGCGCCCGCAAGCGCCGCCGCTAGCACCGCCGCCACCGCGAACCCGCCGCCGTCAGAAGTCCGCCGCCGTCGGGAATCGCCGGCGTCAAGAACCCGCCGCCGGTACCCGCCGCCGTCAGGAGCCCGCCATTGCCGGCGAACCCTCCGTCAGGAGCCCGGGGTCGGTGATGGTGAGCCCGTGGGCGACGGCGAACCCGAGGGGGATGGGCTGGGGGACGCCGCCGGCGCCTGCTGGGCCTGGATCAACGCGTTCTGGGCGTCCTTGATCCGCTTCCAGGCCTCGCCCATCTTCGGATAGTCGCCCTCGCTGCGCGCCTTCTCGTAGTCGGCGACGGCCTGCCGCAGATCGTTGATGGCCTGCACCGCCGCGGGACTGAGCGGCCCCGCGGTGCCCGGCTGCCGCGGATTCCGCTCGGGCGGCTGCGGTGCGCCGCCCGCCGCCCCGAGGATCTGCTTCAGCGCCTCGTCCAGGGTGTCGGCCGCCGCGATGTGGTCGCCGAACCGGACGAGCACCTTCCCGAGCAGCGGATACGGCTGCTGCTCGGCGCCGCCCGCCGCCTTCGTGTACATCGGCTCGATGTACAGCAGGCCCCCGGCGAACGGGATCGTCAGCAGGTTGCCCGGTACGGTCTTCGTCCCGCCGAGCCGGAGCGCGTTCAGGTCGCCCTTCACCTTCGCGTCCGTCTCGAAGGAGTTCTGGACCTGGCCCGGCCCCTGCGGCTGCGCGTTCCGCGGCATCTGCAGGACCTGGATCTTCCCGTAGTCGCCGCCCGGCGTGGAGCCCACCGCCATGAACGCCGCGAGCTGCGGGTTGTTGCGCGGGTTGAACACCGTCGTCAGCGCGAACGACTCCTCGCCCTGGCCGGGCATCCGGAGGCTCTGGTAGTACGGCGGCTGCCGCTTGCCCTGCGCGGCCGGGTCCTCCGGGACCTCCCAGAAACCCTCACCGTTGTAGAACGCCGACGGGTCCGTCACGTGGTACTTCGACAGGATCTGCCGCTGCACCTTGAACTGGTCCTGCGGGTACCGGAAATGGGACTCCAGATCCGCCGGGATCGCCGACTTCGGCTTGACCGTCCCCTTGAAGACCTTCATCCACGTCTTCGTGATCGGGTCGTTCTCGTCCCACTGGTAGAGGTTCACGGTGCCGTCGTAGGCGTCCACCGTCGCCTTCACCGAGTTGCGCAGGTAGTTGATGTGGTCGTTCGCCTGCCGCGCCACCGCCGACCGGGTGTCGGTCACCGTGTCGCGGGTCGCGTCGCCTAGGCTCATCCGCTCCGAGTACGGGTAGCCGCCGGACGTCGTGTAGCCGTCGATGATCCACGTGATCCGGCCGCCCACGACCGCCGGGTACGGGTCGCCGTCCAGCGTCAGCCACGGCGCCACGCGCTGCACCATCTCGCGCGGCCGCCGGTTGTAGAGGATCTTCGCGTCCTGCTTGATGGCGCCGGACAGCAGCAGGTTCTTCTCCTGGAACCTCGCCGCGAACAGCAGCTTGTGGAAGAACGAGTCGACCGGGACGCCGCCCTTGCCCGCGTAGGTGTTGCTCTGCTGGCCGGACGCGCTGTTGTCCGGGTAGTTCAGCTCCTGCTGGCCCTTGCCGCCGACCACCGAGTACAGCGGCGACCGCTCCCCGAAGTAGATCTCCGGGCGGTCCACCCGGATCTTCTGGCCCGGCGCCGCCGGCATGTCCTTGGTGATGAACTCCGGGACGCCGCCGCTTCCGAACCGGTCACCGAACGCCGACACGAACCCGTAGCCGTGCGTGTAGACCATCCGGTCCTTCACCCAGCTGCGCTGCCCTGCCGGGGCGCCCGACAGCTCCCGCAGCGCGACGATCGTGTCCACGAGGCTCCCGTCGACCTTGTACCGGTCGACGTCCAGGGTGTCGGGGAAGCGGTAGAACGGACGGATCCGCTGGAGCTGCTGGAACGTCTCGCCCACCACGTTCGGGTCGAGGAGCCGGACGCCCTGCAGGTTCGCCGCCTCCGTCTGCAGCTGCTTCTTGTCCGTCACCTGCTGCGACCCGTACTGGACGACCTGCGCGCCCGCCACGCCGTAGGCGTCCCGCGTCGCCTTGATGTTCCGCTCGATGTAGCGGCGCTCCTTGGCCAGCTCGTCCGGCTTCACCTGGAACTGCTGGATCAGCAGCGGGTACACGCCGCCGACCAGGATCGCCGACAGCACCAGCAGCGTGAAGCCCACGCCCGGCAGCATCATCCCGCGCCGCAGCAGGTTGCTGAAGAACAGCCCCGCGCAGATGACCGCGATGACGGCGAGGATCGTCTTCGCCGGAAGCAGCGCGTTCACGTCCGTGTACGACGCGCCCGTCGTCGCGCCCCGCTCCGAATGCACGAGGCCGTACCGGTCGAACCAGTACGCGAAGGCCTTCAGCAGGATGAACACGCCCACCAGCACCGACAGGTGCGCCCGCGCCGACGGGCTCGCCTTGTCGCCGGGACCCTGCAGCCGCAGTCCCCCGTACAGGTAGTGCACCATCACCGCGGCCACGATCGAGAGGACCACCGTCGCGAACACGATGCCCAGCACCAGCCGCAGGAACGGGTACGTGAAGACGTAGAACGACACGTCCTTGTGGAACTGCGGGTCCTCCACGCCGAACGGCGTCCGGTTCAGGAACGCCAGCCACACCGGCCACTGCCCCGCCACCGTCGACCCGGTCAGGACGCCCAGCAGCCCCAGCAGCCCCCCCGCGATCCGCCGGCGGCGCGGATCGATCACCGACCGGTACCGCTCCAGCCCCTGCTGCTCCATCGACAGCGGCCGGTACGCCGGCTTCAGCCGGTACGCCACCACCACGTTCGCGCCGACCACCAGCACCATGAAAAGGCCCGCGCCGAAGAACAGCGCCGCCTTCGCCCACAGCTGCGTCGTGTAGACCGACGAGAAGCCGACGGACCGGTACCAGAGCAGGTTCGTGTACATCGCGGCGAACAGCATGAAGGCGACCAGCAGCACCGCCGACACCACCAGTGCCGGCAGGACGAGCCGCGTCCGCCCCGCGCCGAGCCGACGGCCGAGGCCGGGAGTCCGGAAGGCCAAGGCCCCCTCCGATCGTGATGCGCCCACCGGCGGGCAGCCGGTGCTGTGTATGCAACTTACCGAGAACGCGAGGGGTTCCGGCATTTCCACATGCACGAACAGGGAAGGATGGGCGCGTGAGCCTCCTCGAAGAAGTCGTCCTCGACCTCGAACGGCACTGGGCCGAACGGGGCTGGGACGCGGCGCCCTGCATGTACGCGCTGGTGAGCAGCGGTGAACTCCGCCGCGCCGAGCCCGAACTGGCCGACCAGCTCGGCCTCGACCCCGGCACCGAGACCCTCGCCGCCCTCGAGCAGCCCGCGCTGCCCGAGCAGGCCACCGTCGAGGACGCCCTCGCCACCATCGCCTGGCCCGAACCCGTCGAAGGCTGCGCACTCGTCATCGAACGCGTCGTCCTCCCACCCGAAGCCGAGGACGACATCCCCGACGACGAGGCCGAAGCCGCCGCCTACGCGGCGAACCACCCGGGCCGCGAGGACGTCCGCATGATCGTCGCGGTCCTGCGGGACGGCACCCGCCACTCCGCCCTCCGGCTCCGCCGCCACGACGCCGACGACGAGGTCGTCACCGGCCCCGAACTCGTCCCCGCACTCGCCGACGCCCTGCACGCCACATTCGAACCGGACGAACCCGGCGAGTAGCCTGCCCTATGTGAACGACGACACCGCTGCCGGCCGGCCGGACGTCATCCGGCTGGCCGCCGTCCGCGACACCCCGCTCTCCGTCGACGAGGTCCTCGGCGCGGTCGGCGACCCCGGCGCCGGCGGCACCGCCGTCTTCATCGGGACCGTCCGCGACACCGACCACGACCGGGCCGTGACCGCCCTCTCCTACAGCGCCCACCCCAGCGCCGAACGGGAACTCCGCGCCCTCATGGAGAAGATCGTCGCGGACTTCCCCGTCCGCGCCATCGCGGCCGTCCACCGCGTCGGCGACCTCGACATCGGCGACCACGCCGTCGTCGTCGCGGCGTCCTGCCCCCACCGCGCCGAAGCCTTCGCCGCCTGCCGCCGCCTCATCGACGACCTCAAGGCGCAGGTCCCCATCTGGAAGCACCAGACCTTCGCCGACGGCGGCGACGAGTGGGTCGGGGCCTGCTGAACCCCCCGCTGCGCATAGAGTTTCCGCCATGTCACGTCGTGCCGCCACGCTCGCCGTCGCGAGCGTGCTCGTCCTCCTGCTCGCCACCATCGGGTCCCTCATGCCCGTCCCCTACGTGGCGCTGATGCCCGGCCCGACGACCGACACCCTCGGCACCACCGGCAAGGGCGTCCCCCTCGTCAAGATCGAGGGGCGGACCGTCCACCCCGCCACCGGCCACCTCAACTTCACCACCGTCACCTACCGCGGCGGACCCGGCGGCCGCATCGACCTCTTCACCGCCCTGCGCGGCTGGCTCGACCCCGACGTCGCGATCGTCCCCGAAGAAACGATCTTCCCCGAGGACGAGTCGCCCGAACAGGTCGACGAAGAGAACACCCGCCAGATGCGCGCCTCCCAGCAGAACGCCGAAGCCGCCGCCCTCCACGAACTCGGCATCCCCTACACCACCCAGGTCCTCGTCGACTCCGTCCAGAAGGGCCGGCCCGCCGACGGACGCCTCAAGCCCGGCGACGAGATCACCGCCCTCGACGGCGCCAAGGTCACCACCGTCGCCCAGATCACCGGCGCGATGACCCGGCGCAAACCCGGCGACAAGGTCACCCTCAGCACCCGGCGCGGCTCCACCGCCCAGCAGCACACCCTCACCGCCGCCGCCGGCCCCGAGAACCGCGCCGTCATCGGCGTCGTCCTCGCCGAACAGTACAAATTCCCCTTCACCATCGACATCAGCGTCGGCGACGTCGGCGGCCCCAGCGCCGGCCTCATGTTCTCCCTCGCCATCATCGACAAACTCACCCCCGGCCCCCTCACCGGCGGCAAGTTCATCGCCGGCACCGGCACCATCACCCCCCAAGGCCAGATCGGCCCCATCGGCGGCATCCAGCAGAAGATGCTCGCCGCCCGCCGCGCCGGCGCCACCGTCTTCCTCACCCCCGCCGACAACTGCGCCGACGCCGTCGCCGCCCGCCCCGACGGCCTCCGCCTCATCCGGGCCCAAACCCTCCACGACACCGTCCAAGCCCTCAACGACCTCATCGCCGGCAAGAACGACCTCCCCACCTGCACCAAGTAGCCGATTTGGCCCCACCCCCCGCATGCCCTACAGTTGAGCCAACGCCGCGGGGTGGAGCAGTTCGGTAGCTCGCTGGGCTCATAACCCAGAGGTCGCAGGTTCAAATCCTGCCCCCGCTACGAGGTCGGGTCCGCATGGTCGGCGCTTTGCGCCTTCCGTGCGGACCTCTTCGCTTTTCCCCGGGGGGCGACCCCCCCGGAGCCCCCCGGCTGTGGGGGCTCCGCCCCCACGCCCCCTTTTGGGGCTTCGCCCCTTGCCCCCCTTTTCTCTGCGGCTTGGTGAGGCCGCCCTCCCGCCCGTGCGGCTTTCTCAGGTGGGTGCCTCTTCCTCTTCTTGGGTCAGGTGGGGGGCCAGGGTCAGGGCCAGGTGGAGGGTGAGGCGGTCTTGACCACTGGACGTGGACAGGCCCGCCAGTTTCTCTATCCGCGCCAGGCGGTGGTAGAGCGTCTGGCGGTGGATGTTCAGGTCCTTCGCCGTTCGCTGGACGCTTCCGGCGTTGTCCAGGAACGTCCTGGCGGTCTCCGCCAGGTCCTTGTTCTTCAGGAGCTCGGACGTGCCCTCTGTCTGGATCGTCTGGATCAGGGAACCGTCGTCCGCCGCCCGCAGGAGGCGCAGGGCGCCCAGGGTCGTCCAGTCCCTCGTCTCGCCCGGGGCCGCCGCTCTGGCGGCGACCCTGGCTCGCAGCCAGCCCTCGTGGACGTCGGCCAGGGTCGGGCACGGCGTGCAGAAGCCCGCCCGAACCGTGGCGTTCCTCTCCTCCAGGAGGCGGCGGGCCCTCTCTATCGTCGTTCGCGGATTGCCGGCCTGCGGAATCAGCAGGACGTGGTCACGCTGCCAGACCGTCGTCAGGACGGAATGGGGGAGCAGCCAGGGATTGAGGGGCTCCGGGCTCTCCGTTTTCAGGACCGCCACCGAAACGGGGGCGTCCAGGGCGCCAGCCTCCGCCAGGTCGTCCGCCGCCTGGGCCCTCGTCCCGGGGTGCGTCGACAGGAGGTCGGCCACCTTCCACCCGAAATCGTCGCGCTCCCTCGCCCGGCGCGCCATGAGGAGGCCCGCTTGCTCGCAGAGCGGCATCGCCTCCCGCGCCTTCGCGGGGGTGATCCGCTCCTGGTCGTCCAAGAGCCAGAGGTAGCCGTACGTCACGTTGTTCCAGCGGGCCGGGAGGCAGAGGCGGCCCAGCTGGCCCAGCGACGGATCCGCCGGGATGCGCACCGGGCCCGTCGCGCGGGCTATGCCGTGCCTCTCGAAACGGGTGCGGACGGCCTCCGTCGCGCGGCGGTGCAGGATCGACTCCATCCGGATCGGGTCGATCGTGTCGCCATGGGCCGCGTACGCGACCAGGTGGAGATCGCGGTCCTCCAGAGTCGCGGGAGCGCCCAGGAGGTCGGCCGCCACGTCCACCAGCTCTTGGAGATCGCGCGCCATCGGTACTCCATATGTATGACCATTCGCGGTCCTCGAAGTGACATCTGACTGTATGTGATCGGCCTGCGCTGACCTACCGTCGAAGGTGTTCCGGGCGATTCGTCTGCCCTCGTCCTTGGCTGGAGGCGCCTTGTTCGGTCCCCTCATCCTCGCGGCCGCGCGCAGTCCGCGGATGCGCGGGCTCGTCACCGGAGTCCCCCTGACGCGGGGGGTCGTCGACCGCTTCATCGCCGGCGAGGGGCTGGACGACGTGCTGGGGGCCGTCCGGGAGCTCACGGACGCCGGGCTGTCCGTCACCCTCGACCACCTGGGGGAGGACACGGTCGAGGCCGGTCAGGCCGCCGCCGCACGGGACGCCTACCTCGCGTTGTTCGAGCTCCTCGGGTCCGCCGGGCTCGCCGCCGGGGGCGACGCCTCCCTGAAGCTGTCCGCCCTGGGGCAGGCGCTGGACGCCGGTCTCGCTCTCGGCCACGCCCAGGACATCTGCGCCGCCGCCTCCGAGGCCGGGATGACCGTGACCCTCGACATGGAGGACCACACCACCGTCGACTCGACGCTGGAGACCCTCGGGAAGCTGCGGGGCGACTTCCCGTGGGTGGGGGTCGCCGTCCAGTCCATGCTCCGCCGCACCGCCGGCGACCTGCGCGACCTCGCGCACGAGGGTTCCCGGGTCCGGCTCGTCAAGGGCGCCTACGCGGAGCCCGCCTCCGTCGCCTACCAGGACAGGGCGTCGATCGACCGCGCCTACGTCCGGGACCTGCGGCTGCTCATGGAGGGCGACGGGCACCCCATGATCGGCAGCCATGACCCGCGGATCATCGAGATCGCGCTGGCCCTCGCCTCGGTGACCGAGCGCCCCGCCGACACCTACGAGTTCCAGATGCTCTACGGGATCAGGGCGGACGAGCAGCGGCGCCTCGCGGACGCCGGGCAGCGGATGCGCGTGTACGTCCCCTACGGCGCCGACTGGTACGGGTACTTCATGCGGCGGCTCGCCGAGCGGCCCGCCAACCTCGCCTTCTTCCTCCGGTCGTTCGTCTCCCGCTGACCGGCCCTTCTCTCCTTCCTCTCTTGGAGGTCTTGTCCATGGACGCCGTCACTTCCGTGCCCGCGCCGGTCAACGAGCCCGTGCTCGGATACGCGCCCGGGAGTCCCGAGCGGGCCCGGCTGGCGGCCGCGATCGACGCGCTCACCGCCGAGGGCCCGGTCGATCTGCCCATGACGATCGGCGGCGTCCGGCGGCTCGGCGGCGGCGCCAAGGTCGCCGTCGTGCAGCCGCACCGGCACGCCTCCGTGCTGGGGACGTTCGGGAACGCCACGCAGGACGACGCCCGCGACGCGATCGGCGCCGCCCTCGCGGCGGCGCCGGCATGGCGGGCGCTGTCGTTCGACGACCGGGCCGCGATCTTCCTGCGGGCCGCCGACCTGCTGGCCGGACCGTGGCGGGAGCGGATCCTCGCCGCGACGATGCTGGGGCAGTCCAAGACCGTCCAGCAGGCGGAGATCGACAGCCCGTGCGAGCTGGTCGACTTCTGGCGGTTCAACGTGCACTTCGCGCGGCAGATCCTCGCCGAGCAGCCGATCAGCTCGCCCGGGGTGTGGAACCGGACCGACCACCGGCCGCTGGAGGGGTTCGTCTACGCGATCACCCCGTTCAACTTCACCGCGATCGCCGGGAACCTGCCCACCGCGCCGGCGCTCATGGGGAACGTCGTCGTGTGGAAGCCGTCGCCCACGCAGACGTACTCCGCCGTGCTGCTCATGCGCCTGCTGGAGGAGGCCGGGCTGCCGGACGGGGTCGTCAACCTCGTCACGGGTGACGGCATCGCCGTGTCCGAGGTCGCGCTGGCGCATCCGGAACTCGCGGGCGTGCACTTCACCGGGTCCACCGCCACCTTCCAGCACCTGTGGAAGACCGTCGGGGCCGGCATCGAGAACTTCCGGAGCTACCCGCGGCTCGTGGGGGAGACGGGCGGCAAGGACTTCATCGTCGCCCATCCGTCCGCCGACCCCGCCGTCCTCAAGACCGCGATCGTGCGCGGCGCGTTCGAGTACCAGGGGCAGAAGTGCTCGGCCGCCTCACGCGCCTACGTTCCCCGCTCCCTCTGGGACGGCGGGCTCCGCGACGCGCTCGTCGCGGAGGTCGAGGGGCTCACGATGGGGGACGTCACCGACCTGTCCAACTTCATGGGCGCGGTCATCGACGCGCGGGCGTTCGCCAAGAACAAGGCGGCGATCGACCGGGCCGCCGCCGACCCCGCCGTCACGATCGTCGCGGGCGGGACATGCGACGACTCGGTCGGCTACTTCGTCCGGCCGACGGTGCTCGTGAGCGACGACCCGACGAACGAGATCTTCCGGACGGAGTACTTCGGGCCCGTCATCGGCGTCCACGTCTACGAGGACGAGCGGTACGAGGAGATGCTGGCCCAGATGGAATCGGTGTCGCCGTACGCGCTGACCGGTGCCGTCATCGCCACCGACCGGGCCGCCGTCGCCCGGACGATGGAGGCGCTGCGCTTCGCCGCCGGGAACTTCTACGTCAACGACAAGCCGACCGGTGCCGTCGTCGGGCAGCAGCCGTTCGGCGGGGGCCGGGCGTCCGGAACGAACGACAAGGCCGGTTCGGCGCTGAACCTGCTGCGGTGGACGTCTCCCCGGTCGATCAAGGAGACGCTCGTCCCGCCCACGGACTACCGGTACCCGCACATGGGTTAGGCCCCGATGCCCGTGGCCGGGAGCCGTTCCCAGCCACGGGTGAAGGGCGATCGGATCCGCTCGGCGTTCTCCAGATCCACGCCGATGTTCGGGTGGGCGGCGTAGAGCTCCTCGAACGCCACGCGGGCCTGGAGCTTCGCGAGGTGCGATCCGATGCAGAAATGGACACCGCTCGCGAAACCCAGATGCCGCGGGATGTCCCGGGTGATGTCGAGTTCGGCGGCGGACGGCCCGAACTCGCGCTCGTCCCGGTTCGCCGAACCGTAGAGCAGCATCACCTTCTCCCCTTCCGGGATCTCCGTGTCGTGGAGGCGCACGGGGCGCGTCGTCGTCCTGCCCAGCGCCTGGACCGAACCCTCTAGGCGGAGGAACTCCATCAGGGCGTTGGGGATGAGGTCCCGGTCGGCGGCCAGCCGCTCGCGCTGGGCGTGGTCGCCGTCCAGGAGCATCACGCCGTGCGAGATCAGGTTGCCGGTCGTGTCATTGCCGCCCGCCACCATGACGAAGCAGAAGCCGAGGATGTCCCAGTCGGTGAGGCGCTCTCCCTCCACCTCGGCCGCCGTCAGCGCGCTGATCAGGTCGCCGGACGGGTCCGCCCGGCGGGCCGCGATCACGTCGGCGAAGTACGCGAACATCTCGGCCACCGCCTCAGCCGCGCCGCCGGCGTCGAGGGACGCCAGGTCGAACCCGTCGTCCTGGAGGGTCGTCAGGGCCGCCACCCACGGGTCGAACCGGGACCTGTCCGCCTCCGGGACGCCCAGCAGATTCGCCAGCGCGAACGTCGGCAGGGGTGAGGAGAAGTCGCGGTGAAGGTCGGGCGTCTCGCCGTCCGCCGCCTTCCGCTCCATGAGCGCGATGCGTCCCCGGACGAACTCCCTGATCAGATCCTCCATGGCCGCGATCCGGCGGGGGGTGAAGCCGTGGCTGACCAGCCGCCGCAGGACGGTGTGGCGCGGAGGGTCCAGCATGACGATCGTGGGGGCGAGGCCGAGCGTGCCGATCTCGTCCGGGTAGAAGGTCAGTCCCTGCGCGGAGGAGAACGTCCCCGCGTCCCGGGTCGCCTGCCAGATGTCCTCGAACCGCGACAGCGCCCAGAACGACGGGTCGTCGTGGCGGTGAACGGGGTCGTCGTCACGCAGCCGGCGGTACACGGGATAGGGGTCGGCCTGGAAGCCGGGATCGAACGGGTCGTAGGCGTCCGCCATCGGGACCTCCAGTTTTAACGGCGTCCGTTATTAACGTCTTCCGTTAGTATCATCGGCGTGCCACGCGACGCAAGCGCCACCCGGGAACGCCTCATCACCGCCGGCGCCCGCCTCTTCGCCACCCACGGCATCGACGCCGCCCGCACCCGCGACATCGTCACCCTGGCCGGCCAGGGCAACGACTCCGCGATCACCTACCACTTCGGCTCCCGCCAGGGCCTCCTCGAAGCCATCCTCCGCGCCGGCGTCGAACGCATGGAACCGTCCCGGACCACCGCCCCCGCCGACCTCCCCGGCGTCGTCACCGCCATCGTCGAGCCCACCGCCGCCGAACTCCGCACCCCCCACGGCCGCGACTTCCTCCGCATCACCGCCCAGCTCGCCGGACGCGCCGGGATCCGCGACGACACCACCCCCGCGCTCCTCCACGGCACCCGCCTCGTCCGGCAACTCGATCTCCTGGCCGCCTGCCTCGCCCACCTCCCCGAACCCCTCGCCCGCGAGCGGGTCTCCCTCTTCATCGCCTTCCTCACCGCCGCCCTCGCCGACCGCACCACCCGCATCGAGGCCGCCGCCCCCGGCCGCGACCTCCCCGTCGACCACGGCGCCTACGTCGCCGACCTCACCGCCATGCTCACCGCGGCCCTCTCCGCACCCCCCGCTCCGTAACCGGTTTGCGCAACTCCCCAGCTCCCCATACAGTTGAACCAACGCCGCGGGGTGGAGCAGTTCGGTAGCTCGCTGGGCTCATAACCCAGAGGTCGCAGGTTCAAATCCTGCCCCCGCTACCAAGGAAAGGCCCGGAAGAAGGTACTCACCTTCCTCCGGGCCTTCTTCGTTCCCCGCGCCTGTTCCCTGGGGATTCCACTCGCTCCCGCCCGCACGGCGGGACGCCGTCACCCGCCGTCGACGGTGACGCCGTAGTCGCGGGCCAGGCCGGCGAGGCCGTCGCCGTAGCCCGGCCGGGCGTGTGGGTATGGGCGGCGGGGCGGTGCCGGCCCTCGTCGCAACGTTCGGTCGTGCTCGGGATGGCCGGGAATCCGGCCGCCGGGTCAGGGGCCTTCGCGTTGGATGGGGTGGCCGCGGCCTAGATCATCCGGTGGAAGGAGCCGGTAGACGTAGCGGCCGTCGGAGTGTTGGCCGATGTGGATCTGGTTCGGGTGGGTGGCTTTGAAGCGGTTGTGGAAGCCGCAGCAGAGGGCGAGGCGGTCGATGTCGGTGGGGCTGCGTCCCAGGGCCCAGCCGTCGACGTGGTCGACCTCGCACGCCGTCCCGGGGATCTCGCATTCGCGGACCGCGCAGGTGGGATACAGCGTCTCCAGGACCTGGCGCTGGGCGGGGGAGGCGAACCGGACCCGATGACCCAGGTACAGAGGTGTGGTGCCCTTGCCGAGCAGCAGGGGTGACACACCCGCGCTCAAAGCGATGCGGCGGGCCTGCTCGGGCGGCAGGGGAGTGCCGTTGGCCAGGCGGGCGGGCGCGGCGCCGCCGGTGAGGGTATCGAGGTCGACCACGACGGTGACCTTCGCCTGCGCGTGCCCACCCGACAGGATGCCGATCAGGGCGTCGGCGGTGCGGTGCGCGGTGTCGCGGGTGTCGCCGGGGCCGGCGGGCTTGGCCAGCGGGGTGACGGTGGTGTCCCAGACGGCGGCATGTTCGGGGGTGAGGTAGCCGCGGAAGAACACACCGCCGTCCAGCGACCGCGCCACCGAAGTCCAGGAATCCTCGTGCCCGCGCCGCACATCCTCGTCCGGGATGGCGGTGCCGTCGCGTTCGGCGACCAGTTCGCGGATCCGGCGGCCGAACGCCGCGAGCTTCCCGGGCGCGAATCCCTGGTCGGCCAGCTCCAGCAGGATCCTCTCTGCGGCCTCGACATCGCCCGGGTCGGTGATCCGCGCGGTCTGCACCGCGTCAGCCACCGTGGCGGCGTACCCGAACGACAGATCCCCGCCCGCGAACCGCTTCGTGACCTGCGGCAGACGATCGCGCTGACGCGCCAGCGTCAAACGCTCACTCGCGCGGGCGTCCCGCATCCCCAGCACCGACCGCAACCACGAGCGAGTCGAGGGATAGCCCCACCGCTTCGCCTCACCGGCCCGATCGATCACCCCCACCATTCCGGCGATCGCTGCCTCGTGGTGGTCGGTAGCGGCGGCCAGCGCCTTGGTCAGCTCCAGGCACGCGGCCGCCGATTCGGGCGGGGTGCGCTGGGCGAGTTCGGCGGCGATCCGCGCGGCGACGTCCACCAATTCGGCGGTGGACGCCCCGGCCATATCGGATGCCGTCATCGAACTCATGTTCTAATGATAACCGACCACAAAAGATCGAATGCACTTAACGCAAGATTTTCGCCGCCGATCTGACCCCTCCGAAATGGAAGGCCACAACTCGCGATTCGGCCGCAGTCGATGAACGCAGTTTGTCTCTCTTCTGCCCTTCGCCTCTGGGTTCTGTGGTGGGTGGTGGGGGCGGCGCGTCGGGCGGGGGCAGGCGGAGCCTGCCCGACGAAAGCTGCACCCAGGGGCCGTAGAGGCTCCGAAGTCAAGGGTGGGACGGAGTCCCATCGCGAAGCGACGCGAAGCGCCCTTGACTTTGGAGGGGCGGCCCCGTACGCAGCGCCGCCCCCACCACCCACTCCCGAGTCCGAATTCGAAAGCGAACTCGAAAAACGAGCTGAACAACACACTGGAAAAACCAGAAAGCAAGAAGAGTCGCCGATAAGCTCCGACCAACCCCGAAGGAATCCAGCGCCAGTGCGACGCTGGAGCAAAATGCGCATGCGGCGACACCCACGAGTGCCGGTGCGGCGCGGTGGATTCGTATGCTGTGGGGATGCGGTTCTTGGGGTTGGTCGTGGACGGTCTGCTCGTGCTCTTGTTCGTGGGCATCGGACGGCGGACGCACGCCGAGGCGGAGTCGGTGCTCGGGTTCGCGTCCGCCGCCTGGCCGTTCCTCGCGGGGCTCCTGGTCGGGTGGGCGGCTTCCCGGGGATGGCGGCGACCACTGGCGCTCGTGCCGACCGGGGTCGTGGTGTGGGTCAGTACCGTTGCGGTCGGGATGGTGCTCCGGGCGGTTTCCGGGCAGGGGACGGCGGTGGCGTTCGTCCTCGTGGCCACCGGGTTCCTCGGGGCCGTGCTCCTGGGCTGGCGGGCCCTGGCCGTGGTTCTGGGACGACGGGTCGTCGCGCGGGAAGGTTAGGCGCCGAGCGCCTTCATCAGCGCGGGCCAGGAGCGGTGCAGTTCGCGTTGCCAGTAGCTCCAGCTGTGGGTGCCCGCCTCGTACAGGTGGGTCGTGGCGGGGATCTTCAGCTGGGACAGGCGCGCCAGGAACGGTTTCACCGTGTAGTGGCAGAACTCCTCGGCCGGGTCCACCGCTTGGGCGGTGCGCGGGTCCAAGGGACCCTTCTTGCCGTGTTTCGCCACGGAGATGTAGAGCTTCGTGCCGCGCAGGCGGTGGGCCTGGGTGAGCGGGTCGTGCGCCCGCCAGATGGCGCGCTGCCAGAAGGGGTCGCCCCACATCGCGTTCTTGTCGGTGAAGGGCCCCAGGCCGGAGAGGCCGGTGAGCAGGACCTCCGGCGTGCCTGGGGTGAGGGTGGACGCGAAGGGGCTGTACGCGGCGGCGAATCGGAACATGCCGGGGTGGCGGGCGGCGTAGATCAGGGCTCCGTAGCCGCCCGTCGACTGGCCGATGACGGCTCTGGCCCTGCCGGCGCGGTACGAGCGTTCCAGCAGGGTGCGGAGTTCGGTCAGGTGGAACGTCTCCCAGGCGGGGGTGCCGCCCAGGCCGTGGTTCCACCAGTCGGTGTAGCCGCCTGCGTAGCCGCCCTCCGGCATGACGACGATGACGTCGCGGGTGGCGGCGAGCTTCTCGATGTCGGTGTTCTTCGTCCAGGCGGTGTAGTTCGTGTTGCCGCCGTGGAGGGCCCACACGACGGGCCAGGTCCGCTTCGCCTTGCGGGACCAGCCCTTCGGGAGGAGCAGGCGCACCTTCAGCGACCTGCGCATGGCCTTGGACGGGACGGTGAGGTCCAGGGTCCGGGCGTTGATCCGCTTCTCGCCCACGGCGGCGCCGGCGGTGCCGGTGAGGAGGCCGCCGCCGAGGACGGTCCCTGCCGAGAGCAGGGCGGTGCGGCAGAAGGTGCGCCGGTTGTCCATGCGGTCTCCGATCGTGGACGTGACGAGACCGTAACAACGAGGTGAACGGGGCGGACATCACCGGAAGTGAGTGGTTTCGGGGCGCAGGTTGTCAGGTGCGTCGCAAACTCTCGGGTGTCCCACTCAGCGGGAACTGTGGAGTCCTCCAAATGACCGCCCGGTCTCTTTGATTCGTCACAGTTGACGGGGGTACCGGCGCGCTGGTGAAGTTACCCACGAGTCACGCCTGGGGTGACTCGTGGAGCTTTGAAGGGGACACGATGGCATCTGCGCTGCGGGACTGGCTGGACAAGCCGAACACCGGACGCGGCGTTCACCTGGCGGCCGACGACGGCGGCTGGGAGTTCCGGGACTACGGCGCGCTCGCCGGCGCGGCCCGGAGGACGGCCGGGGCGCTGATCGAGGCCGGTGTGAAGCCGGGCGACGTGGTGTGCCTGATCCTTCCCACGGACTTCACCTGTATCGAGACCTACTTCGCGGTGTGGGCGGCGGGCGCGACGACCTGCCTGATCACGCCGCCGCTGTTCCAGGACGGCGATGACTACGTCGCGCACATCGCGGCGATCCTGCGGCAGGCCGAGCCGGTGCTGACGGTGGCGTCGGAGGACCTCGCGGGGTACGCGGGGCGGGCCATGGCCGAGGCCGGGCTGGAGGGCGAGCCGTGGCTGCCCCGCCAGGCCGCCGAGGAGGCCCCGGTGCAGCCCGCCGGGGAGCTGGCACTGCTGCAGTTCACGTCCGGGTCGAGCGGCGCCCCCCGGGGCGTCATGGTGACCTGGGAGAACCTCGAGGCCAACAGCGAGCTGATCACGCGGCTCGCCGCGTACGAAGAGGGCGACGTCGTCGCGTCCTGGCTGCCGCTGTACCACGACATGGGTCTGATCGGCACGTTCCTCACGCCGATCGCCCGGCAGGGAACGCTGCGGCTGATGCGTCCGGACCACTTCATCCGGGACCCCGCACGCTGGATCCGGTGCTTCGGGGAGGCCGCGCACACGGCGGCGCCGCCGTTCGCGCTCGCGTACTGCGCGCGGCGGGTCAAGCCGGAGCAACTGGCGGGCGTCGACCTGTCCGGCTGGAAGACGATCATCATCGGGGCGGAGCCGATCGACCCGCACGCGCTGGAGGCGTTCTCGGAGCTGCTGGAGCCGTTCGGGTTCTCGCGGCACTCCCTCAAGCCCGCGTTCGGCATGGCGGAGACGACCCTCGCGGTCACCATGGACCAGCAGCGCCGCGACCCCCTGGCCGTCCGGCCCGAGGCGGAGTCGCTGGCGTTCGGGCAGCCGGTCCGGATCGAGGAGCAGCACACGCTCGGGCCGGCGGTGCTCGGCGCCAAGGCGGGCTGGATCGTCGGATGCGGGACGCCCGAGGACGACGTCCCGGTCTCGATCGTCGACGACGACGGCCGCGAGCTCGGCGAGGGTCTGCTCGGTGAGATCGTCGTCGGCGGCGAGTCCGTGTGCCGCGGGTACTACGCCGGGGCCGAGGGCAAGTCGACGCGGTTCATCGACGGGAAGGTCTACACGGGCGACGCCGGGTTCTTCCACGAGGGGCAGCTGTTCGTCCTCGGGCGGATGGGCGACAGCATCAAGGTCCGCGGCCGGTCGGTCTACGTCGAGGACCTCGAGTCCAAGATCGCCGAGGTGAGCGGGCTCGGGAAGGGACGCATCGTGGTCGTGGGCGTCCCGGGGGCGGGGCAGAAGGGCCTCGCGCTGTTCGTCGAGACGGGCGACGACTCCTGGGCGCCGGACGTGCGGGAGATGCTGCGCCGCCGCGTCGGCGACGACGTGGAGATCACGATCGTCGTCGGCGGCGGGCTGATCCAGCGGACGTCCAGTGGCAAGCCGCGCCGGCGCTACATGTGGGAGCGCCTCCAGGCCGGGAAGATGGACGGGGCCCGCGTCGTCTCCTGACCCGTCCCGACCGACCGAGAGCGGGCGAGGATGAATTGCCAATGCCGGTGATTACGGACACGATGTCGTTGACTTTCTGAGAGGTCGACGATGCCCCCTGTTGCCAGCTCGCTCCTCCGTCTCGGGTCCCGGCTGGGCGCCACCGCGCAGAACGCGCTGGAGGTCGCCCGATTCGGCGGATTCGACACCGCCGAGGACGCGTCCCCGTGCGAGGTCGTGACGGAGCAGCGGGTGTACCGCCTCCGGCACTACTTCCCCGAGACGGCGGCGGGCGAGCGGCCCGTGGCGCTGCTCGTCCCGCCGCTGATGATCACCGCGGAGGTCTACGACATCTCCGCGGGGACCAGCGCGGTCGGGCTGCTGCACCGCGACGGCGTCGACCCGTGGGTCGTCGACTTCGGGGCGCCCGAGCGGGAGCCGGGCGGGCTGGAGCGGACGGTCACCGACCACGTCCTCGCGGTCAGCGACGCCGTCGACCGGGTGCGGAAGGCGACCGGACGGGACGTCCATCTCGCCGGGTACTCGCAGGGCGGCATGTTCGTGTACCAGGCCGCCGCGTACCGGCGCGGCGACGGCATCGAGTCGTGCGTCACCTTCGGCAGCCCCGCCGACACCAGCGTGGGGCTGCCGTTCGGCGTTCCGGGGTGGCTCGCGTCCGACGCGGCGGAGCGGATCCCGGACTGGCTGCTCGGCGGGTTCGCGGTGCCCGGCTGGGTGACGCGGATGGGCTTTCAGCTGCTCAGCCCGGTGAAGTCGGTGCGGTCGCGGGCCGAGTTCATCCTGCAGCTGCACGACCGCGAGCGGCTCGCGCCGCGCGAGCGGCAGCGGAGGTTCCTGGAGCGGGAGGGCTGGGTGTCGTGGCCGGGCCCGGCGCTGGCCGAGTTCATCCGGCAGTTCGTCCAGCACAACCGGATGCTGACCGGCGGGTTCGTCATCGGCGACCGGCTCGTCACGCTCGCCGACATCGGCTGCCCCGTGCTGACGTTCGTCGGTGAGGTCGACGAGATCGCGGCGCCGCCGATGGTGCGCGGGATCCGGCGGGCCGCACCGCGCGCGCAGGTGTACGAGGCGTCCCTCAAGGCGGGCCATTTCGGGCTGGTCGTGGGGAGCCTCGCGACCGAGCGGACGTGGCCGGCGGTCGCCGGGTGGGCGCGCTGGCGGGACGGCACGGGACCGCTGCCCGAGATCATCGCGCCGGTCGCCGGGGACGAGGAGGTGCCGCCCGCCGGGCTGCCCGCCGCGTACGGGCTGCGGCTCGCGGCGGGCGTCGGGGCGGGCGCGGCCCGGTCCGCCGCGCAGGTGGTGCAGGGCACCCGGCAGCTCGCCGGGCAGGCCGCGCGGCATCTGCCCCGGCTGGCGCGGCTGGAGCGCATCCACGCCACCACCCGCGTGTCGCTCGGCCTGCTGCTGGACGAGCAGGCGCGGCGCCGGCCGGACGATGTGTTCTTCCTCTACCGGGGGCGGGCGCACACGCACGACGCGGTGCGGCGCCGGATCGACGCGATCGTGCGGGGGCTGATCCACGTCGGGGTGCGGCAGGGCGACGCGGTCGGGGTGCTGATGGGCACCCGGCCGACGGCGCTCGCGCTGATGGCCGCGCTGAGCCGGCTCGGCGCGGTCGCCGTCCTGCTGCGCCCGGACGGTGACCCGTCCGCCGAAGCGCGGCTCGGGGCGATCACCCGGGTGATCGCCGACCCGGAGCACGCGGCCCGCGCGGCGGAGATCGGCGTCCCGGCGCACCTGCTCGGCGGAAGCGGAAGCGGAAGCGGAAGCGGAAGCGGTGACCGCGGTGTCCTGCCGGACATGGAGGAGATCGACCCGGACGAGGTGGAGCCGCCCGGCTGGTTCCGGGCGAACCCGGGACGGGCCGGCGACCTGGCCTTCATCGTGTTCACCGGCGACGGCGAGCACCTGCGGGCCAGCCGGGTCACGAACCGGCGGTGGGCGCTGTCGGCGTTCGGGACCGCGTCGTCGGCGGCGCTGACCCCGGCCGACACCGTCTACAGCATCACGCCGCTGCAGCATCCGTCCGCCGTGCTGATGAGCCTCGGCGGGGCCGTCGCGGGCGGCGCGCGGCTCGCGCTCGCCGGCGGCTACGACCCGGAGACGTTCTGGGACGAGGCGCGCCGCTACGGCGTGACGGTCGCGTCCTACACCTGGACGCTGCTGCGCGATCTCGTGAACGCGCCGCCGCATCCGGGGGAGCGGCACCACCCGGTCCGGCTGTTCATCGGGTCGGGGATGCCGCGCGGGCTGTGGCGGCGGGTGGAGGAGCGGTTCGCGCCGGCCCGGGTGCTGGAGTTCTACGCGTCGACGGCGGGGGAGGCCGTCCTCGTCAACCTGAGCGGGAAGAAGCCGGGCGCGCTCGGCCGTCCGCTGCCGGGCAGCGCCGAGGTGCGGCTCGCCCGCTACGACCTGGAGCGCGGTGAGCTCGTCCAGGGGCCGGACGGGTTCGCCGTCGAGTGCCCGCCCGGCGAGATCGGGATGCTGCTCGCGCGGATCCGGCCGGCGACGCTCGCGGCGGCGGCCCGTCCGGTGCGGGGCGTGTTCGCCCCCGAGGACGCCTGGACGATCACCGGTGACCTGTTCACCCGGGACGGGGACGGCGACTTCTGGTCCGCCGGACGCGAGGCGGAGCTGATCCGCACGGCGGGCGGCATCGTCCCGCCCGGCCCGATCCGGGACGCGCTCGGCGATCTCGCGTACGTCGACACGGTCGCCGTGTACGGCGTTCCGGTGGGGGACGCGGAGCTGGTGGTGGCCGCGATCGTGCTGCGGGAGGGCGCCGAGCTGAAGCCGATCGACCTGGCCGAGGCGCTGCTGAAGGTGGATCCCGGGCTGCGGCCTCAGATCGTCCGGGTGGTGCCGGAGGTGCCGGTGACGGCGGGGCGGCGGCTGCGCACGGCGCCGCTGCGGGCGGAGGGCCTGCCCCCGGCGGGCGGCGGGCTCGTCTTCCACCGCGACCGGACGGGCGCGTACCGGCCGCTGACCGAGGCGGCGCGGCGGCGGCTGCTGGATCCGGACCGGTCCGGGACCGGTGCAACTCACGTCCGATAAGTCTGGACTTACGGGTGTCCGCTGCGTTACAACAAAGCAACAGATCTCGGTTTTCTGTAGCGCAAGCGTGAGCGCATCCCCGGAGGTCCCATGGTCAGCGTGCTCGCGCCGCCGCCGGAGGGCAGCGGCCTCAAACCGGTCCCGGGCGTGCCCGGCATTCCCTACATCGGGGCCACGCTGAAGGTGATGCGGCACCCGTTCGAGACCGCGCGCGAGCGGTACGACAAGTACGGCGAGGTGGCCTGGGGCTGGCTGCTCGGGCAGCGCACGGTCACCGTCCAGGGGCCGGCGGGCGCCGAGGCGGTCCTCGTCAACCGCGACAAGGCGTTCGCGAACGGGCCCGCCTGGGGCCTGTACATCGGGCCGTTCTTCCACCGCGGCATCATGCTGCTCGACTTCGAGGAGCACCTGCACCACCGCCGCATCATGCAGCAGGCGTTCACGAGCAAGCGGCTGCACTCCTACATGGAGGCGATGGCTCCCGGCATCGCCGCCGGCGTCGAGGCGTGGACGCCCGGACGGGACTTCGTCGTCTACGACCGCATCAAGCAGCTCACCCTCGACCTCGCCACCGACGTCTTCATGGGCGTCGAACTGGACCGCGCCGAAGCCGACCGGATCAACGGCGCGTTCATCGACGCCGTCCGGGCGGGCACCGCGTACGTGCGCTTCCCCGTCCCGGGGCTGCGCTGGCACAAGGGCCTGAAGGCGCGCGAGACGCTCGAGGAGTTCTTCTACCGGCACCTCCCGGCCAAGCGCCGGGACGGCGGCGACGACCTGTTCGCGGCGCTCTGCCAGGCCGAGACCGACGACGGCCAGCGGTTCACCGACGAGGACGTCGTCAACCACATGATCTTCGCGCTGATGGCGGCGCACGACACCACCACCATCACGCTGACGACCATGGCGTACTACCTCGCCAAGCATCCCGAGTGGCAGGAGCGGCTGCGCGACGAGTCCCTCGCGCTCGCGCAGAGGAAGGGCGGCCCCGGCCTCGACTTCACCGACCTGGACGAGCTCACCGGCATCGACATGGTCATGAAGGAGTCGCTGCGGCTGGTGTCGCCCGTCCCGGCGCTGCCCCGCCGGGTCGTGAAGGACACCGAGATCCTCGGGTTCCACATCCCGAAGGGCGCGCTCGTCGTCGTGCCGACCCTCACCAACCAGCGCATGGCCGAGTACTGGCCGGACCCGGAGCGGTTCGACCCCGAGCGGTTCTCCCCGGAGCGCCGTGAGGACAAGGTGCACCGGTACGCGTGGGCGCCCTTCGGCGGCGGCGCGCACAAGTGCATCGGCCTGCACTTCGCCGGGATGCAGGTGAAGAGCGTCCTGCACCAGATCCTCCAGCGGTACCGGTGGAGCGTTCCGGCGCGCTACGAGTGGCCGCTCGACACCACGTCCCTGCCCTCGCCCAAGGACGGCCTCCCCGTCCGCCTCGACCGCCTCTAGTCGGCTGAGTTTTCAGAACAGATGAGCTTGGAGAACAACGCATGAGCAAGGTCATCGCCATCACCGGGTCGGCGCGGGGCATCGGCCTCGCCACCGCCCGCGCCCTCAAGGCGAAGGGCGCCACCGTCGTCATCGGCGACATCGACGAGGCCGCCGCGAAGGAGGCGGGCGCGTCGCTCGGCGCACCCGCGTTCCCGGTGGACGTCACGTCCCGCGAATCGTTCGAGGCGTTCCTCGCGGAGGCGGAGAAGGCCGCCGGGCCGATCGACGTCCTCATCAACAACGCGGGCATCATGCCGATCGGCGCCGTCACCGACGAGAGCGACGCCGACGCGCGCCGCTGCTTCGACATCAACGTGCACGGCGTGATGCTCGGCACGAAGCTCGCGCTCGGCCTGATGCTGCCGCGCGGCAAGGGCCACATCATCAACATCGCGTCGCTGGCCGGCGTCATGTACGTGCCGGGTCTCGCGCTCTACAACGCGAGCAAGGCCGCCGTCATCGCGTTCACGGAGGCGACCCGGCTGGAGGTCCAGGACCGGGGCGTGCACGTCAGCGCCGTCCTGCCGACGTTCACCAACACCGAGCTCGTCGCCGGGACGCAGAGCCCGAAGGGCATGGACAACTGCGAGCCGGAGGACATCGCCGCCGCGGTCGTCGAGCTGATCGGGCGGCCCCGGCCGCAGGCCGTGGTGCCGAAGAAGCTCGGCCGCCAGGTGAAGATCGGCGCGCTGCTGCCCGACAGGGTGCGGCAGGCGACGTCCCGCCGCTACGGCCTGGACAAGATCTTCCTGGACTACGACCCGGAAGCGCGCAAGGCCTACGACGCCCGCATCCGGAACTGACGCCCGCGTCCGGAACTGACGTTCGCGTCCGGAACCGGCGCCGGCGCGGTGCGCCGCGGCGGGGAGACCTCCCCTCGCCGCGGCGCACCGGCGGCGTCAGCGGTGCCTGCGGAACGCCCTTCGCGCCTGCGGGACGTAGCGGACGGCCTCCGGCAGCAGGGGCCAGAGCGCGTTCGCCCGCCGCACGGCCGCGGCGAAGCGGCGGTGGCGGCGCTCGTCGGCCTCCGACCAGGGCAGTTCCAGGAGCTCCCGCATCCTCGGGTGCAGGCCGCCGACCGTGACGAAGCGGGCGACCGCGTTCAGCGGCGGGGACACCGCCCGCCACACCGGCGCGGGCACCTTCGGCGGGCGCGGCAGGCCCTTGGTGACGTAGCCGACGCCGTACCGGGCGGTCTTGTGCGGGACGATCACCTCGTCCAGCATCCGCTTCCAGTACGCCTGGAACGACTCCCAGTCGTCCGGCATCCCGCGGTCGCTGACCCCGTACAGCCGGAACCAGACCTTCGACTCCTCGTAGATGCGGCGCTTCTCCGCGTCGCCGAGAGGGCGGATGAACGTCTCCACCCCGTAGAGCATGTTGTCGAGGAAGGTGGCGTGGGCCCAGTAGTAGGTCTCGGGATCGAGGGCGTGGTAGCGGGTGCCGTCCGGCATCTCGCCCTTGATGCCGCGGTGGTAATCGCGGACGCGGTGCCCCGTCGCCTCCGCGCGGTCTCCGCCGTAGACGGTGTCGAGGATCGGGCCGGCGGAGCGCTTCACGCGCGCGAACGTCTCCTTGAAGAACACCGAGTGGTCCAGGACGCCCTGGCCGAGTTCCGGGAGCATGTTCTGCAGAACGGCCGCCCGCGGCCCGACGAGCAGCATGCGGGTGTCGCCGAAGAAGCGCCAGGTGAGGGAGCCGGGGCCAAGTCCATCCGTCATGGGCACCATCGCATCGAGGAGATGAAGAAACAGAACGACGCTTATTGTATCCCTGTAGCCATCGGCCGGGCAGCCCGGCCCTCCCGTCCCCCTGAGGTGCCGTCATGACCATGGACGCGACCCGCACGGCCGTGAACCAGGCAGGGCTGCTCGCCCGCCTGTCCGCCCCCGACTCCGGCGGCGACGACCTCGACACCCGCATCCTGGACGCCGCGCTCACCGAGTTCGAGACCTACGGGCTGCGCCGCGTCAGCGTCGAGGACGTCGCCAAGCGGGCCGCCGTCGCGCGCACCACGATCTACCGGCGGTTCACGAACAAGGAGCAACTCGTCCAGGCGGTGATCCTGCGCGAGGTGCGGCGGTTCCTCACGGCGATCGCGGCGGCCACGGACGGCCTCGCGTCCGCCGAGGACGCCGTCGTGGAGGGGTTCGTCGCGGGGCTGCAGGCCGCGCGCGAGCACCCGCTGATGGCGCGGGTCGTGCAGAGCGAGCCCGAGGCGTTCCTGCCGCAGCTCAGCATGAACGGCGGCGCGGTGATGCTCGCCGCGCGCGACATCCTCGCCGACCGGCTGCGCCGCGCCCGTCCGGAAGGGGACGCCGCCGACCTGGCGACGGTCGCGGAGGTGCTGCTGCGCGTCGCGACGTCGCTGCTGCTCGTCCCGGGCGGCGGACTCGTCCTGGAGACCGACGACGAGCTGCGCGCGTTCGCGCGCGGATACCTCACCCGGATGCTGCACGCCGGGAAGGGCTGACCCGGGCAGGGCGGCACGGGGGAGCGCGAGGGGCGGCGCGGGGAGGGCTGACGCCGGAAGCGCCCGTCCCTTACCCTGCGGTCTTAGAACATCTTTCTAAAACCGGAGGCGCGGACATGGGAGCAGTCGTTCAGACCGCATACGGGCGGGTGCGCGGAACGGCCGAGGGCGGGGTCACCGCCTTCCTCGGCATCCCCTACGCAGCGCCGCCGTTCGGCCCGAACCGGTTCCGGGAGCCCAGGCCGCCCGCGTCCTGGGACGGGATCCGCGACGCCGTCGCCTACGGCCCCACCGCGCCCAAGCCCCCGTACCCGAAGCCGTTCAGCGAGCTGCTGCCCGACCCGGTCGTCCCGGGCGAGGACTGCCTCAACCTGAACGTCTGGACGCCCGATCCCGGCGGCTCCGGCCTGCCCGTCATGGTGTGGATCCACGGCGGCGCCTTCCGCAACGGATCCGGCGCCGTGGACGTCTACAACGGCCGCAACTTCGCCCGCGACGGCGCCGTCTGCGTGACGATCAACTACCGGCTCGGCGTCGAGGGCTTCGCGCACCTGCCCGGCGCCCCGGCCAACCGGGGGCTGCTCGACCAGATCGCCGCGCTGGAATGGGTCCGCGACAACATCGCGGCGTTCGGCGGCGACCCGTCACGGGTCACGGTGTTCGGCGAGTCGGCGGGCGCGATGAGCGTCACCACCCTGCTCTCCCTCGACCTCGGCCTGTTCCGGCGGGCGATCCCGCAGAGCGGCGCGGGCTCCATCGCGCAGGAGCCCGAGGACGCCCTCCTCGTCGTCAAGGAGATGGCGGCCCGGCTCGGCGTCGAGCCGACCGCCGAGGGCTTCGCCGCGCTCGACCCGGCGGCGATCATCCCCGTCCAGTCGGCCGTCGCCGCCGAGGTCGCGGCGCTGCCCGACCCGGGCCGCTGGGGCGCCACCACCGCCGCGGGCGGGATGTCCCTCACCCCGGTCATCGACGGCGAGCTGCTCACCCGCCGCCCCGAGGACGCCATCGCGGCCGGCGCCGGGAGGGACGTCGACCTCCTGATCGGCTACAACGCGGAGGAGTTCCGGCTGTTCCTCATGCCGACCGGTCTCGCGGACGTCTTCACCGAGGAGCTGATCGTCCCCGCCACCGCCGGGATGGGAGTCCCGGCGACGCTGCCCGCCGCCTACCGGGAGCGCCACCCCGGTCTGACCTCCGGCGAGCTCATGGCAATGATCATCACGGACTCGCTGTTCCGCGTCCCGGCGCACCGCACCGCCGCCGGGCACGCCGCGTCCGGCGGCCGCACCTGGATGTACGAGTTCGCGTGGCGCTCGCCCGTCGCCGGGCTCGGCGCCTGCCACGCCCTCGAACTCGGCTTCGTCTTCGACAACCTGCGCGCCGACACCGGCGGCATGGCCGGGCCGAACCCGCCGCGCGGGCTCGCCGCCGCGATGCACCGCGCCTGGCTCGACTTCGCCGTCGGCGGCGACCCGGGCTGGACGCCGTTCGACCCGGCGACCCGTCCGGTCAAGGTGTTCGACGGCGCCGCGGACGCGATCGTCCTGGACCCGCGCGGCGACGACCGCGGCCTCTGGGACTAGGAACCGGCCCTCGGCAGCGGGCGGACGCGCCGCTCAGCTGCCGAGGCGCTTGCGGCCCTGGGCGCGAAGCCGCCTGCGCTGGGCCGGGTCGAGCATCAGGTAGCCGGCCAGCGGCGCGCCCAGCACACCGAGGATGATCAGGGCGCTCACCCACCACGGGAACACGAACAGGGTCAGGAACCCGACGACGACGCCGCCGATCACGACCTTGGTCTGGGTCGACATGACTCCACCTCCGAACGGGCCGCCCCTCAGGACAACGACCGTCCCGCGACCGCCGTTCCACGGTATGCCGTGAGTGACCGCGGGGCCAGCATCAGGGCGCCCCAGAGTCAGGTCACCCGATCCGCCTGGTCACGCGATCCGCCTGGTCACCGATCCGCCTGGTCTCCCGATCGGCACGGTCATTCGATCGGCATGGTCATCGCATGCGCCCGGTCATTCGACGCCGGTCTCAGTCGATGCGCAGGGACAGCTGGCCGCCGCCCAGGGTGCGGAGCACGTCCGCGTGCAGCCTGCCGTTCGTGCAGACGACGCTGCCGCCGTCCGGGCCGGGGACGCCCGACAGGTCGGTGAACATCCCGCCCGCCTCCTCCACGATCACCTGGAGCGCGGCGAGGTCCCACAGCGACACCTCCGGTTCCGCGGAGATGTCGATGACGCCCTCGGCCACCATCATGTGCGACCAGAAGTCGCCGAACGCCCGCGTCCGCCACACCTCGCGGGTCAGGTCGAGGAACCGCTCCAGCCGGCCGCCCTCCTCCCAGCCGCCCAGGCTGGAGAACGACAGCGACGCGTCCGGCATCTCCGCCACCGACGACACCGACATCCGGGTCGCGCGGGTCAGGCTGCGGCCCGTCCACGCGCCGCCGCCGCGCGCCGCCCACCACCGGCGGTGCAGGGCGGGAGCCGACACGACCCCCACCACCACCTGGTCGTTCTCCATCAGCGCGATCAGCGTCGCCCACACCGGGACGCCCCGCACGAAGTTCTTCGTCGCGTCGATCGGGTCGATGATCCAGCAGCGGTTGCCGTAGCCCGTCCGGCCGTACTCCTCGCCGATCACCGCGTCGCGCGGCCGCGCCCGGCTCAGCGTGCCGCGTATCTGCTCCTCGACGCTGCGGTCGGCGTCGCTGACCGGCGTCAGGTCAGGCTTGGTCTCGATGTCGAGATCGAGCGCGCGGAAGCGCTTCGTCGTGATGTCGTCGGCCCCGTCCGCCAGTACGTGCGCGAGACGCAGGTCATCGGAATAGCCCGCCACGGCGTGCACGCTACCGCGATCACGGGCCGCACCGACACTCTCACCCCCCGCCGACCCGCCATTCGGCCTGGCATTCCGCTCTCCGGGACCGGCGGGGAGGGCCGGAGTGGCAGCATGGGGGCCATGGTGCACGACCTTCCCGGCTGGGTGGCCGAGCTGACGGACCCGCGGCGGTCCCGGACGCTCGACGAGCTCGCCGACCGACTCGTCCCGCTCGCCGAACACGCCATCGACGTGTCCCGGCGGCTGCAGGCGCAGCTCAACGAGCTCAACGAGCCCTTCAAACGGGACGCCCTCTACGAGCGCGTCGAACGCCTGAAGGCCCGTGCGGGGGAGGCGCTGCAGGAGGTCAACGGCGAGATCGAGGCGTCCGGCCGGGAGCGCGTCGAGCGGGTGTGGGCCGACTGGGCGGAGCGTCCCGGCGCCGCCGACCGCGAGCGGGAGCTGCGCCGCTTCATGGACGGCGACCTCGTCCCCGCGCTGTCCCGCCGCCAGCGCGACGTGGCGGAACGGGTCGCCGCCCGCACGGCCGCCGCGCTGGAGGACGCGACGCGGACGCTGCTGACGCGCGTCGAGGAGCTCGCGAAGGCCGTGACCGACCTCATCCACGAGGTGCTGCCGCTCGCCCGCGAGGGGCTGTCCCTCGCCGGGCAGATCTCCAGCCTCTCGACCCGCGCGCGGCAGGCGGGCCGCGGCCCCATCCCGGACGAGCTGCGCAAGGCTGCGGCCGGGACCGCCCACGCCTTCGACGAGGCCGTCGCCCGCCTCGAACTGGAATGGGCCGCGCTCGGCGCCCGCTCCGCGACCGTCCGGGCCGCGCTGCGCGGCGCCGAGGAGACCGCCTTCAGCTCGGTCGCCGAGGCCCTCACCCGCTGCGTCGAGGAACTGGCGCCCGAACACGTCAAGGCTTTGAACGAGGTGGAGGCCCGCGCCCGCGGCCTGTTCGAGAACCCCTAGCCGGCCCGTCCCCGCGGCCCTTCTAGTCGGCTTCGCCCTCGCGGCTGGCGAGCAGGCGGCGGAGCGAATCGAGGCGGGCCCGGGTGGCGTGGCCCTCCTCGACCCATCCGTCCAGCCCGCAGTCCTCCTGGAAGTGGTCGCATGCGGGCGGGCAGCGTTCGGCGGCGCCTTCGGCGAGGTCCTCGAACGCGTTGATGACGTTCTCGGGCCTGATGTGCGCGAGGCCGAAGCTGCGGACGCCGGGGGTGTCGATGATCCAGCCGTCCCGGCCGGGGAGCTCGAGGGCCAGCGCGGACGACGAGGTGTGCCGGCCCCGGCCGGTGACCGCGTTGACGTGGCTCACGGCGCGCGCCGCGTCCGGGACGAGGGCGTTCACCAGCGTCGACTTCCCGACGCCCGAGTGCCCGACGAGGACGCTGGTGCGGCCCGCGAGGTGCTCGCGCAGGGCGTCCGGCGGGTCGCCGCGCCGCGTCACGACATAGGGGACCCCGAGGGGGGCGTACTCGGCGACGAGGTTCGCCGGGTCCGCGAGGTCGGCCTTCGTGAGGCACAGCAGCGGGTCCATGCCGGCGTCGTAGCCGGCGACGAGCTGCCGGTCGATCATCCGGGGGCGCGGTTCGGGGTCGGCGAGGGCCGTCACGATGACGAGCTGGTCGGCGTTCGCCACGATGATCCGCTCGAACGGATCGGTGTCGTCGGCGGTGCGGCGCAGCGCCGACGCGCGCGGCTCCACCCGGACGATCCGGGCCAGCGTGTCGGGCGTGCCGGACACGTCCCCGACCAGCGCGACCCGGTCGCCGACCACGACGCCCTTGCGGCCGAGCTCCCGGGCGCGCATCGCGGTGACCTCGCGTTCGCCGTCCGTGCCGGGATCGAGCAGGCAGCGGTAGCGGCCGCGGTCGACGGCCATGACGAAGCCCGCCGCGGCGTCCTCGTGCGCCGGGCGGCGGCGGGTGCGCGGGCGGGTCCCGCGGCGGCCGGGCCGCACCCGGACGTCGTCCTCGTCGTAGTCCCCTGTTCGGCGTGCCAGCGCTCCGACCCCTGTCCTGCTCGTCTGCCCGGTTCGGCTACGCGGCGGACGCCACCAGCGACGCCCACCGTTCCGTGAAGTCCGGAAGTGTCTTGCCCACGGTCGCGGCGTTCTCCACCTCGACACCGGGGACGGCGAGGCCGAGCACCGCCGCCGCCATGACCATACGGTGGTCGTCGTAGGTGCGGAAGACTCCGCCGCGCAGTGGCCGGGGCCGGATCTCCAGCCCGTCCGGCAGCTCCCGCACGTCGCCGCCCAGCCCGTTGATCTCGGCGACCAGCGCGGCGAGCCGGTCGGTCTCGTGGCCGCGCAGGTGCGCGATGCCGGTCAGCCGGGACGGCGAGCCCGCCAGCGCGGCGAGGGCCGCGAGGACGGGGGTCAGCTCGCCGACCTCGTGCAGGTCGGCGTCCAGGCCCCGGAACGCGCCGGTGCCGCGGACGGTCAGCCCGTCGGGGCTCCACGCGACCTCGGCGCCCATCTGCGCGAGCAGCCCGCGCAGCGCGTCGCCCGGCTGCGTCGTCTCCGCGGGCCAGCCGGGGACGGTGACCCGGCCGCCGGTGACCAGGGCCGCGCCGAGGAACTGCGCCGCGTTCGACAGGTCCGGTTCGATGACGGACGTCCCGCCGCGCAGCGGGCCGGGAGCGACTCGCCACACGTCGTCGCCCGCGTCGACCTGGGCGCCCGCGTCCCGGAGCATCCGCACGGTCATCGCCAGGTGCGGCGCGGACGGCACGGGCGGGCCCTCGTGCCGCACCTCCACGCCCTTGCCGAACCGGGGAGCGGCCAGCAGCAGCCCCGACACCAGCTGCGACGATCCCGACGCGTCGATCGTGACGGGGCCGCCGGGCACCGCGCCCGTGCCCCGCACGACGAAGGGGAGCGCGCCGCGCCCGCCGTCGTCGATGTCCGCGCCGAGCGCCCGCAGCGCCGTGATGATCGGGCCCATCGGGCGCTCCCGCGCGCGCGGGTCGCCGTCGATCGCGACCTCGCCCGCCGCGAGCGCCGCGACGGGCGGCAGGAACCGCATCACCGTCCCGGCGAGACCCACGTCCACCCGGGCGGGGCCGGTCAGCTCACCCGGGACGACCTCCCAGTCGTCGCCGTCGTCGCGCACCGCCACGCCGAGCGCCCGCAGCGCCCCCGCCATCAGGGCGGTGTCGCGGCTGCGCAGCGGCCGGACGATCCGCACCGGATCACCGGCCAGCGCGGCCAGGATCAGCGCGCGGTTCGTCATCGACTTGGAACCGGGGATCGGCACGACGGCGTCGACGGGGCCGGGCGCGACAGGGGCGGGCCAGTGCGGAGCGGACATGCCCCAAGATTATCGGGCGCCCGGAGGGCCGCCGCTCGGACCGGGCCGCCGTGCCCGGTCCGGCCCCGCGCTCGGACCGGGCCCGCGCTCAGACCGGGATGGCGAGCAGGGTCCGGCCGCCGTCGACGACCACCTCGAACCGGACGAGATCGGCGCGCGCGGTCGCGGTGCCGCCGTGCGTCACCAGCGGCTGCGGCGATCCCGGCACGCCGTAGCCCTGCGGCGGCACCCGCCAGCCCGTGACGACGGACCGCGTGCCGTCCCGCGACACCGCCTCGAGGCGGCAGGTCAGCGGCCCCTTGATCCCCTTCAGCTCCAGGCCGACGTGCGTGCCCCACTTCTTGCCCTCCAGCCCCACCACGCCGGAGGCCCCCGTCTCCGGATCGGCGGCCTGACGCCGCTCGCCCCAGATGACCAGCGCCTGCGCGGGGCCGTGGGACGCGTGCGCGTCGGGAGCGGACGGGTCGTCGTCGAGCCCGGCGCCGATCGTCACGCCGGCCGCGAGGAACGCCGCGGCCGCGGCCGTGCCGATCACGGCCGTCCCGCGGCGGAACCGCCGTTCCGCCGCTCTCCTGCGGCGCATCAGGTCGATCACCGGCGCCTCGTCCGCAGGGGCCGGGGCGTCGGCGTCCGGGGATTCCTCCACCGGCCCGAGCCCGGCCAGGGCGCCGGCCAGGCCCGCCATCTGCCCGAGTTCCGCCGCGCACGCGTCGCAGCCCCGCAGATGAGCCTCGAACGCGAGCCGGTCGTCCTCCTCCAGCAGCCCGAGCGCGTACGCCCCGACGTCGGTGTGCTCCACCCGCTCCGTCACGTGGTCACCCCCCTCTCCTCCAGAGCGACGCGCAAGGCGCGAAGCGCGTAGTACACGCGCGACTTGACCGTGCCGACGGGGATGCCCAGGACCTCCGCGGCCTGGTTCACCGTCCGGTCGCGTAACACCGTCTCCGTCAGCACCCGGCGATGCGCGGGCGACAGCGCGCCCATCGCCTCCACCACGATGACCTTCCGCAGCAGGCCGTCCGTCTCGTCCGCCATCGGCACGTTCTCCAGGGGGCCGTCACCGACCTCCACCGGCCGCGCCCCCCGCTGCCGGCGATGGTCGATCACGATGCGTCGGGCGACCGTGGCCAGCCACGGCAGCAGCGAGGCCGCGCCCCGGTCGAGCCGGCCGGCGCCCCGCCATGCCCGGATCATGGTCTCTTGGACGACGTCCTCGGCCCACTGGCGGTCGCCGCCGGTCAGCCGGAGGACGAAGGCGAGCAGAGGCCGATGGTACTCGCGAAACAGCGCGCCGACGACGTGTTCGTCGCCGGCGGCCGCTGTCGGCCGCGCTGCCGCGGCCCTGCCGGGCACTGCCATGGGTCTCCGTCGGAGAAACGGTCCGTCATGAGGCAGTACGCGGCCCGAACGGTGCGGGGTTCAAGGTGTTTGAGACTTTCTTAAGTCTCCGTTCAGGGGGTCACCGCGAGACGAGCTGCTTGGCCTTCCCCTTGGCCTGCGTCATCCGTCCCTTGGGCGCCCTGCCGGTCTTCGCCATCAGCTTCCCGGCCTTCGCCTGCGACTTGCCCATCATCCCCGACACGCCGCCGGACCTGCCCCCGCCGAACTTGCCCCCGCCGGACTTCGACACCGACTTGGACACGGACTTGGACGCCTTGGCGGCCTTGGACGCGTTGCGCTTCCCGGCCGCCCGCGCCTCGTGGATCTGCCGGGCGGCCTCGCGGCGCAGCGCGTTGGCCTCGGCGCCGCCGCGGCCCTTGGCCTCCCGCGCCATCTTCCGGACCTCCGTCCCGCGCGGCGACCGGCGCGGGTTGCCGCCCGCCATGATCAGCGCGCCGAACAGCCCGGCGTTCTTCAGCAGATGGGACCGCTCGCTCGCGCGGCGGTCGGGATCGTCCTCGTTCCAGTAGCGGTGCCCGGTCGCGAGCGCGGGCAGCAGCTGCGCCGCCATCAGCAGCGTGCTGAGCCGCCGGAACCGCCCGGTGAGCAGCAGCGCGCCGGTGCCGAGGCTGATCGCGCCCTCGATCCGGACGAGCGTCTCGGGGTCCTTCGGCATCCACTCGATCCGGTCGGCGACGGGCTTGACCGCCGGCCCGACCTGTGTCGCGCGCTCGCGGGGGTTCCGCAGCGTCTCGATGCCGGTCACGATGTACGGGGCCGCCACGAACGGGCGCGCCATGCTGGTGAAGGGTCGCATGACCGCCTACATGCCCACCGTTTCCCGCCTCAAGCGACCCCGCCCGAAACGGCCCGTCCGCGAACGGCCACCGCCCCGGCCGCGAGGGACGGGCCGTTGTCGTAGGGGTGGGGCAGGATGGGGCGCATGTGCGGTCGATACGCGACATCCCGTGCGCGGCAGGAGCTGCTGGACGAGTTCCAGGTGCAGGTGGACGCCCTGGAGGGCGACCTCGAGCCCGACTTCAACGTCGCGCCCACCAAGCAGGTGCCGGTCGTGCTTGCGCGGCACCCCAAGGACGCCCCGGAGGAGGAGGCCGTCCGGCAGCTGCGCACGGTGCGGTGGGGGCTCGTGCCGTCGTGGGCCAAGGACCTGTCGATCGGGTCCCGCATGATCAACGCGCGGATGGAGACGGTGCACGAGAAGCCGTCCTTCCGGCGCGCGTTCGCGAAGCGGCGCTGCCTGCTGCCCGCCGACGGGTACTTCGAGTGGTACGCGCTCGAGGGGCAGGACCCGGCCGAGGGGGAGAAGAAGGCGAAGCGGCCGAAGAAGCAGCCGTTCTTCATCCGTCCCAAGGACGGGCACGTCATGGCCATGGCCGGCCTGTACGAGCTGTGGAAGTCGCCCGAGGACGAATGGGTCTGGACGTGCACGGTCATCACCACCGACGCGCCCGACGACCTCGGCCGGATCCACGACCGCATGCCGATGGTCGTCGAGCGGGACCGGTGGGACGCCTGGCTCGATCCGGACCTGACCGAGACGGAGACGGTGCGCGGCCTGCTCGTGCCCGCCATGGCCGGGACGATGGACGCCTTTCCCGTCTCCACGTTGGTCAGCAACGTGAAAAACAACGGGCCGCAACTCATAGAACCGTCCGGGAACGGGGATAGTCCAGGCAACGAAACGGACGCCCTGTTCTGACCGGCCATGCCCCGGCCGGGCACCACCCCCCATGCCCAGGGGAATGACCGGGAGGAGTTCGGAGCACCGTGGACACCGCCGCAGCCCGTTCCCGTCTCGAGGCCATGCTGGACGATCTGGACCGCTCCATCGCGATCCTTCGGGGCGAGCACCCCGAGCGCGACAACTCCGCCGCGGACGCCGGTTCCGGCCTCTCCGACAGCGACCGCGTGGAGGCGGCACTCGAATCGCTGGGCCTGCACCGCGCCGCGGTGACCGAGGCGCTGGAGCGGATCGACGCCGGCGCCTACGGCCGGTGCGTCGGGTGCGGCGAGAAGGTTCCCGAAGGGCGCCTGGAGGCGCGGCCTGACGCGGCGCGCTGCCTGCCCTGCCAGTCGAAGTACGACCGCGCCCGGCGCTGAGGCGGGGGCGCCGGCGGGTCCGGGTCAGCGGGGCCGGATCGCGCTCGCCAGGAGGTGGATGCCGAGGGACTCGTCGTTCACCGGCGCGTCCAGCTCGGTCCGGACGAGGCGGGGGAGGGCGTCCGGCGTCGAGGCCAGGACGTGCTCGACCGTCGAGGGCGAGAGCACCGTCCGGGGGCGGATCCACTCGACCTCCAGGCCCGATTCGGTGAGCAGTTCCCGCAGCTGGTCGGCCCAGAAGCAGCGGGTGATGGTGCCGTCCGGCCAGGGGACGAGGACGACCTCCGCGCTGGGCACGTCCGACAGGTGGGCCCAGAAGTTCTGCTCGGCGAGCAGCGCCATCCCGAGGGTGAGGGAGTCGACGCTGAGCAGGACGCGGCCGCCGGGGCGCAGGACGCGGGCGATCTCGGCGACGGTCGCCTCGGTGGCGAGATGACGGGACAGGACGCGGTTCTCGGCGACGACGGCGTCGACGCAGGCGTCGCCGAGGAACGACAGGGCGCCGGAGTCGGCGATCAGCGCGTTCCGCGCGGCCGGGCGACCGTTCGGGTGCCCGTTCGGGTGCGGGCTCGGGGGCGCGCCCGGGCGGTCCGGCTCCCGTACCTCGATGACGTCGTGCCCGGCCTGGACGGCGCGTCCGGCGGTCCGCCCGTGGCCGCCGGAGAGGTCGAGCACGCGGGAAGGGCGGCGGGGCAGCCATCGGGTGAGCTGGGCGTCGGCGACCGCCCAGTAGAACGTCCAGTAGCGGGTCAGGGACCCGGAGGCGTCGCGGAGGTTCGCGATCGTGGGTTCGGGAGGTCGCGCCGGCACCGGTAGCACCGATTGCTCCTGTTCTAGTGGTGTATGGAAGTTCTTTCCCCGTTAGTGGACTGTCATCACCCTCCGTACAGGATCAGGGTTAAGATCCGCGTATGTAGGGACGCTCCGGAGTCGACGGCGCCGGATCCCCGCCGGTCGGGGAATCGGCGCGGCCCTTCCGGCGTTGCACCGTCTCATAACCGTCCGCGCAACGCCGCCCCGGAACCCCCGGCGGTCCGGCGCCCGGACGGCGCGGACCACGGAGGTGCACGCCGATGACCACAGCCGTCGCCGGATTCCGGCCGGGTGCGGAGATCCCGGAGGTCCCCGCCCGCGTCGCCGGGCAGGGCGGCCCGATATCGTTTGTGAGGTATGACGCCGTCCGCCCCCGCGACGGGGCCGGGACGGCCCGTCGGGGGGCCGGGACGGCCACAGTCGAGGGGGTGGGTCAGGTAGCGGGCACCACGGAGACCGTGGAGCAGCGCCAGGAGCGGTTCCAGCGCGACGTGCTCCCGTTCTTGGATCAGCTGTACTCGGCCGCGCTGCGCATGACGCGCAACCCGGCGGACGCCGAGGACCTCGTCCAGGAGACCTTCGCCAAGGCCTTCGCGTCCTTCCATCAGTTCAAGGAGGGGACGAACCTCAAGGCCTGGCTCTACCGCATCCTGACCAACACGTTCATCAACTCCTACCGCAAGAGGCAGCGGCAGCCGCAGCAGGCGGCCACCGAGGACATCGAGGACTGGCAGCTCGCGCGCGCCGAGTCCCACACGTCCAGCGGGCTGAAGTCGGCCGAGACGGAGGCGCTGGAGCACCTCCCCGACTCGGACGTGAAGCGCGCCCTGCAGGACCTGCCGGAGGAGTTCCGGATCGCGGTGTACCTGGCCGACGTCGAGGGCTTCGCCTACAAGGAGATCGCCGAGATCATGGGCACGCCGATCGGCACCGTGATGTCCCGGCTGCATCGGGGGCGCCGCCAGCTGCGCGGCATGTTGGAGGACTACGCTCAGGAGCGCGGCCTCACGCGCGCGACGGGGGGCCCGTCGTGAAACGCGGGAACCCGGCGGGCGGAGGACGGCGTGACAGGCACGGCACGGTCGGCTGCGTGTGCGAGAAGGGTGCGTGAGCCATGAGCTGTGGCGATCACCACGAGACCCCCTGCGACGAGGTCCTGGCGCGGGTCTACGCCTATATCGACGGCGAGCTCGACCAGGGAGACTGCGGCGAGGTGCGCCAGCACCTCGACGAGTGCGGGCCCTGCCTGCGGGAGTACGGCCTCGAAGAGGTCGTGAAGAAGCTCGTCAGCAAGTCGTGCGGGTGCGAGCAGGCGCCGACCGACCTGCGCGCGAAGGTGCTCGGGCGGATCGAGGAGATCTGCGGCGAACTGCAGGGCACCGACCGCGCCGGGCGGCCCGAGGGCGCCTGACCCGCGTATCGTGCGGGGGATGCGGATTCTCGTCACCGGCGCGGCCGGATTCATCGGATCGCATCTCGTCGACCGCCTCGTCGCCGACGGCCACGAGGTCGCCGGCGTGGACGACGGCTCGTCCGGCGCCAACTTCCGGGACGGCGTCGAGTACCTGCGGATGGACGTCGCGGACCCGGCGCTGGCCGGCCGGGCGGCGGAGCGCCGCCCCGAGGTGATCTGCCATCTCGCCGCGCAGGTGAGCGTCCGGGCGAGCGTCGCCGACCCCCTGCACGACGCGCGCGTGAACGTCATCGGCACCGCGAACGTGCTGGAGGCGGCGCGCGCGGCGGGCGCCCGCAAGGTCGTGTTCGCGTCGAGCTGCGCGGTGTACGGGGTCCCGGACGCGCTGCCGGTGCCGCCGGACGCGGAGCTGCGGCCCGCCTCGCCGTACGCGGCGTCGAAGGTGTCCGGCGAGGTCTACCTGCGCACGTACAAGGCCCTGCACGGGATCGACTACACGGCGCTGACGCTGGCGAACGTGTACGGGCCGCGCCAGACGCCCGAGGGTGAGGCGGGGGTCGTGTCCATCTTCTCGGACGCGCTTCTCGCGGGCCGCCCCACGCGGGTGTTCGGCGACGGCAAGCAGACCCGCGACTACGTCTACGTGCTGGACGTCGTGGACGCGTTCGCCCGCGCGGCCGGCGAGCGGGGCGGCGGGCGCCGGTTCAACGTCGGGACCGGGCGCCAGACCACCGACCGCGAGCTGCACACCCTCGTCGCCGCCGCGGCCGGGGCGCCCGACGAGCCGGAGTTCGCCCCGTCCCGGCTGGGCGACCTGCCCGCCATGTCCGTCGACCCCGGGCCGACCCGTGCCGAGCTCGGCTGGGAGCCCCGGATGGGGCTCGCGGAGGGCCTCGCCGCGACCGTCGCGTGGGCGCGGGAGCGGCCCGGGGCGCGTCTTGGGTGATCGGTGGTTCACACTTTGCTCACGATTCCCCGCATGCCTGTGTGGCCATGGCTCATGGCGTTAGGCTTGTGCGGAATTCAGCGACGGGAGCACGTGCACGTCCGCGAGAACCGGGGTGGCGCCGACCCGGAGGGCGGGGGCCGCGCGGTTCGCGGGGGGAGGCGGGGAGCCATGCGCAAGCGTGTGACGGCGGCCGTCCACGGCTCGCGCGCCTCGTCGTCGTCGCTGATGATGCCCGAGGGCGTGTCCTGGGTGTAGGCCCGGCGGTGCGGCGGCGAGCGTGCCGGGTGGCGCGCGGGTCCGCGGCGCCGGCGATCGCGGCCGAGCCCCGGTCCGCCCGTCCGTCATCCCCGAGGGGGCGGCAATGCGTGGACTACCTCCGGCTGCCTGGGCCTACGTGTGCGGTGTGGTCGCCGTCGCCGCCGGCCTCATCGCGGCGTCGACCCTCACCGGCTCCTACGCCGACCTCGACTGGACGACCCTGGCCGTCCTGGCCGTGCTGTTCCTCGTCGCCGACTCGGCGCCCGCGCGGCTGAACCTGGAACGTGCGAAGGTCTCGCTCGGGTTCGCCGCGAGCCTCGCCGGAGTGGTCCTGCTCGACCCCGCCGGCGCGGCGCTGCTCGGCGTCTGCGCCGTCGTCACCGGGCAGCGGTTCTTCGCCCCCGTCAAGCGCGCGTTCAACGGCGCGCAGTTCGCGCTCGGCGGGTTCACCGCCGGGACCGTCTTCGACCTGCTCGGCGGCTACGACGCCGACCCCCGCGCGGCCCGCTGGGTCGAGCACGTGATCGTCCCGTTCCTCGGCGCGCTCGGCACGTTCGTCGCGGTCAACCTGGCCCTCCTCGCCGGGGTGCTGCTGCTCAGCCGGCAGGCCGCACCGCGGGAGCTGCTCCGCGAGAGCGGCCCCCTCGCGTTCGGCTGCCTCGGCTACGGGACGCTCGGCGTGCTGATCGCGGGCCTGTGGCCGCGGGTCGGGCCGTTCGCCGCCGTCCTCGTCCTGCTGCCGCTGTTCATCGCCCGGTGGGCGCTGGAGCAGGCGCACGCGCAGCAGCGGGCGCACGCCGCGACCCTCGCCGCGCTCTGCCAGGCCGTCGAGACCAAGGACTACTACACCCGCGGCCACTCCGAGCGGGTGTCGCGCGGCTCCGTGATGATCGCGCAGGAGATCGGGATGCGGCCCGACCGGGTCGAGGCGATCCGGTACGCGGGGATGCTGCACGACGTCGGCAAGCTCGGCGTCCCCACGACGGTGCTGCGCAAGGAGGGCCCGATGACCGAGGAGGAGTTCGCCGCGATCCAGCTGCACCCGATGCGCGGGCTGGAGATCGTCCGCGACATCGGCTTCCTGGACGAGGCGCTCGCCGGCATCATGCACCACCACGAGAAGCTGAACGGCCGCGGCTACCCGATGGGCCTCGCCGGCGACGAGATCCCCGAGTTCGCCCGGGTCATCTCCGTCGCCGACGCGTTCGACGCGATGACCTCGACCCGCTCGTACCGGCCGGCCCGCAGCATGGGGGAGGCCGTCGAGGAGCTGCGGCGGGGGATGGGCGACCACTTCGACCCGATGATGGTGCAGGCGTTCCTGCGCGCCCTCGACCGGGAGGGCTGGGAGCCGCCGGACGCGGTCGTCCTGCCGGACGACGACGTCCACGACACGACCCGGCACGACCACGACGACCCGTCCACGCCCATCCGCGTCACCGGCGACGGCGGGGTCCGCCCGTGACCGAGCAGGTGAGCACCTCCAAGGTGGGCGCGTCGAAGTCGGGCACGTCGCGACTGGGCACGGCGCGGGCGCGCGCGCGGGAGCGGGCCGCGTGGCAGACGATCGACTCCGGGCAGCTGCTGCTGATCGCCACCGCCGGGCTGCTCGTCGTCATCGCGGTCACCCAGGTCGCGGCGTCCGGGGTGCGGCAGCCCGACGTCGCGCTCGTCTTCGGCGTGCTGATCTCGCTCGGCGAGCTGTTCCGCATGGTCATGCCGGGCAACCGGGAGGTCGCGCCCATCGCGAGCGCCGGCGCGATCGGCTACGCGCTGCTCATCGGCGTCGGCCCGGAGGGCGCCGCGCCGGACGCGCCGCTCGGCGTCGTCCCGGCGGAGCACTCGGCGCTGCAGGTCGTCGCGGTCACCGCGGCCGGGATGCTGATCGGCTCGCTGCCGCACGCCGCGGTCGGCCGCACCCCGAGGCCGGACGCGATGGCCCGCCGGCTGTTCACGGTCGCGGTCGTCGCGCTGGCCTTCCGCCCCTTCCTCGCGCTCGAGGCGCCCTGGCTGCTGATGCTCGCCGTGATGTGCGGGGTCGTCGTCGCGTCCTGCTTCACCGACGTGCTGATCGCCGCGATGATCCGGGCGGAGGCCGTCCGGGCCCGGTTCGGGATCGCGCTGCGGGACGAGATCAACGCGAAGATCGCGCTGTGCGTCGCGACCAGCGCGACCGCCATGCTGATCGCCGTCGCCACGACCGCGATGGGCGAGGCCGCATTGCTGATCTTCACGGTGCCGATCCTCGTCACCCAGTTCGCGTTCCGCCGCTACGCCGGGATCCGCGCGACGTACCTGCAGACGATCCGGGCGCTGTCGCGGGTCACCGAGGTCGGCGGGTACGTCGAGGCGGGCCACTCGCGGCGCGTGTCGCGGCTCGCCGTCGCGATGGGCCGCGAACTCGGCATGGCGGAGGCCGAGCTCCTCGAACTGGAGTACGCGGCGCTGATGCACGACATCGGGCAGCTGTCGCTCGGCGACCCGATCCCGGGCGGCGCGACCGTCCTCGCGTCCCCGACGGAGCAGCGCCGCATCGCCGAGCTCGGCGCGGAGGTCATCAAGGAGACCGGTGTGCTGGACCGCGTCGCGCACATCGTCGAGCTGTCCTCGCACCCGTACCGCGCGGGCCGCGACACCGCCGGGGAGCGGCCGGTCTCGCCGCCGCTCGCGGCCCGCATCATCAAGGCCGCCAACGCCTACGACGACCTCGTCGGCGCGTCGTCCGACCGGGACCGGGGCGCCGCCGTCCTGGAGCGGCTCCGGCTCGACTCCGCCGCCGAGTACGACCCGACGGTCGTCGAGGCGCTCAGCCGCGTGGTCGACCGCCGCACCCGGCCGTGAGCCCACCGGGCTCACCGCGCCCGCCGTTGACCGCGCCCGCCTCCGACCCTGGTGGCCGGGGGACGGCGGGCCCACTAGGGTCGGCCGTGGACCATCGAAGAGCGGACCATGGAAAAGGGGAGTTGCGCTGGTGTTCGAGTCCGTCCTCGTGGCGAACCGGGGCGAGATCGCCGCCCGGATCATCCACACGGTGCGCGCGCTCGGCCTGAAGGCCATCGCGGTGTACTCGGAGGCCGACGCGGACCTCCCGTTCGTGGCGGAGGCCGACGAGGCGCTCCTGCTCGGGCCGGGCGACCCGGCCCGCAGCTACCTGCGCGGCGAGGCGGTGCTGGAGGCGGCGCGCCGGACGAACGCGCGGGCCGTCCACCCCGGTTTCGGGCTGCTCGCCGAGAACGCCGAGTTCGCCCGCCAGGTCGAGGCCCGCGGGCTCGCCTGGATCGGCCCGCCGCCGCTCTCCATCGCCCGCCTCGGCGACAAGATCAACGCCCGGAACCTGATGAAGGAGGCGGGCCTTCCCGTCGCGCCGGGCGTGTGGGAGCCCGTGCCGGACGTCGGGACCGCGCTGGAGGAGGCCGAGCGCATCGGCTACCCGGTGATCGTGAAGCCCGCCGCCGGCACGGACGGCGCCGGCCTGGCGGTCGCCCACGACCCCGCGGCGCTCCGCTCGGCGTACGAGACGGCCCGCGCGCACGCCGAGCGCCTCTCGGGGCGGCCCGACCTCCTGCTCGAGCGGTACCTGCCGGCCGCCCGGCACGTCGAGATCCAGATCCTGGGCCTCGCCGACGGCACCGTCGTCGCCCTCGGCGACCGCGACTGCTCCGTCCAGCGCCGGCACCGGAAGGTCGCGGCGGAGACCGCGTCCCCGGGGGTCGGCCCCGAGCTGCGGGAGCGGATGCTGGACGCCGCCGTCCGCGCGGGCGAGGCCGTCGGGTACCGCGGCGCCGGAACCGTCGAGTGCCTCGTCGACCCCGCCGCGCAGGAGTTCTTCTTCCTGGAGATGAACACCGGCCTGCAGGCCGAGCACCCCCTCACCGAGATGGTCATGGGCGTGGACCTGGTCGAGCAGCAGCTCCGGATCGCCGCCGGGTGGCAGGCGACCCTGCCCGGCGGGGCGCCGCGCGGCCACGCGTTCGCGTTCCACATCCACGCCGAAGATCCCGAGTACTTCCAGCCCCGCACCGGCGAGATCAAGGTGTGGGAGGAGCCCGCAGGCGACGGCATCCGCATCGACGCCGGCTACGCCGAGGGCAACACCGTCACCGCCGTCTCCGACCCGCTGCTCGCGAAGCTGTGCGTCCACGGCGCGGACCGCGCCGCCGCGCTCGACCGCGCCCGCGCCGCCATCGCCGCGTTCCGCATCGAGGGGATCGGCACGAACCTGCCGTTCCTCGCCGAGCTGCTCGACCACCCGGAGTTCGCCGCCGGGACGTACGACACCCGGCTGGTCGGCCGGATGCGCGGGCACTGAGCGACCGGCACGGTAGTACGGTACGGCCGTGGAGACCTATTGCGACCGGTGCGGCGAGCCCGCGGCCGCCCATGACCACGCGTCCTGCCGGGCGGCCCGCCGGATGGAGCCGCCGCGCTACTGCACCCAGTGCCGCCGCCGGATGGTCGTCCAGGTGACGCCGCTGGGCTGGACGGCCCGCTGCTCCGAGCACGGCGCCCTGACGTCGGTCTGAGCACCACCACGGGCGCGCCGTAGAGGTGCGCCGCGGTGACCGCGACGACCCGTTCTCTCCGGTCCCGCCGTGCCGTCTCACGCGGGCCCGGTAACAAGCGACCGCTTGTGCCCGAATAGTCGTTAGAGGCATGACGACGTATGGAGGCACGGATGCCGGTCCCCCGCTCGATCCTCGGCAAGAACCCGATAACCGACATGGACCTCGGGGTCGTCGCCGGCGCCTGGCCGTCCGACGTCCGCGGCCACTACCTCGTCAGCACGTCCGACCAGCGCACCCGGCCCCTGCACGCCTTCTTCGGCGACGGCATCATGGCCCGCCTGTCCCTGACCCCCGGAACCGACGGCGCCCCGCCGTCCCACTTCGCCTGGCGGAGCCGCGTCATCGACACGCCCTCGGTCCGGCTCCGCCGCAAGCGCCCCGACCTGTTCACCCCCGGGCCGGTCGGCACCGGCTCCCCGTGGGGGTTCGTCAACGCCGCGAACACCGCGCCCCTGCCGTGGGGCGACCGCCTGTTCGCCACCTGGGACGCGGGCCGTCCGGTGGAGGTGGATCCCGTCACGCTGGAGTTCGTCGCGGAGGTCGGCCACCGCGACGACTGGAAGCCGATGGACGACGCCGTCCTGCCTCTCATCTCCTCGACGGCCCATCCCGTCATCGACCCCGACCGCGACTGCCTGTGGAGCGTCAGCCGCGACGTGATGACCGGCGCCGTCTCCGTCATCCGCTACTCCGGGACGGGCAAGCGCGTCACCCGCTGGGCCGTCGAGAACGCCGCCCTCCCGCAGGCGACCCACACCATCACCCAGACCCGCGACTGGCTGATCCTGGCCGACACCGCGTACCGCATCGACGTCGAGGAGATCTTCGGCGGCGACCGCACCGTGGCGAACAACCCCGACGGCCCCCTCCTGCTGATCCGCAAGGACGACCTCGTCGCGGGCAGGTCCACGGTCACCTGCAAGGAGTTCCGGATCGCCCCCGAGGTGAACCACTTCTACGCCCGCTACGACGACACGGACGGCATCCAGGTCGTCATGGAGCACAGCGAGGGCGTCGACATCGGCATGTACCTCCGCGAGGACGACCTCGACCTCTACGGCCGCCCCATCGACCCGGCCCTGCGCGGCATGTACTGCCACGGCATGACCCCGGCCCTCACGACCGTCCTGGACTTCGACCCCGAGAAGGGCAGGGTCACGGAGAAGGCCCGCGCGCACGATCCGTCCCGTTGGTGGCAGGCGGAGCTCTCCGCGATCGACTGGAGCCTCGAGGGCCAGCTCAACCCGACCCGGCACCACCTCATCTTCCTGGGCTTCCACCCGGAGGCGATCAACCAGCGGGCCCTGAGCAACTACGAGGGCCGGATCGACACGTCCCTCTTCCCCGAGGAGGAGACCCCGGCCACCCTCGTCACCCTCGACCGCGACGGCCTCAAGCCCCTGGCCGAGTGGACGTTCTCCCTGGACGACTATCCGACGTCCCCGTCCTTCATCCCGAGAGGCCAGGGCGGCACCCGGTACGCGGGGACGGCCCCGGGCGGCCACGACGGCTACCTGCTCGTCGCCGTCCACAACGACGACCGGTTCCGCCTGGAGCTCTTCGACGCCGCCGACGTGAGCCGAGGCCCCCTCGCGGTCCTGGCTCCGCCCCGGGGCACGACGGTCCCCTTCCTCATCCACTCGGCCTGGATGCCCGAGGCGAACCCCGCCCCGCCCTCGCTGGACCGCCTGACCTTCGCCGACGACCTGGGCACCCGCCTGGACGTCCTGGACGGTGACCTGGCGGCCACCGCCCGAGAGGTCGCCGACGAGCTCACCGGCCGTCCGCTGGGGTCAGGTTAGGTCGCGGCAGGACTCCTCGTCCGGCAGGAGCGGGCGCAGCCGGACCGAGTAGATCCTGCCCTCACTGCGCCACAGGCTCTTGCCGGCCTCGCGCGGGAGGTCGGAGGTCCGGGCCAGGGTGCAGATGCCGCCGGCCGCCTGGACGCCCTCTCCCAAGGGCTTCAGGGGCCAGGGCCTGGGCGTCCCGCTCCCGGTGCTCTCACCTGCCAGGACGGCCGTCCGGGCCGGGCGGTAGGGCGAGGGCGGGACGCTCTGGTCGGCGGCGGGCCACGCCTCGGGGAACAGGCGCTTGTGGAAGCGGACGGCCGGATCGGACGGCGGCGCCGGGTCGATGATGGTCGTCCGGGCCTTGCCCATGCTGATCGTGACGGTGAACGCGTCCGCGTACTCCTCGGAGCCGACCGAGCGGGAGCGGCCGAGGCCCGCCCGGCGCGCGTCGGCCAGGAGCCGGTCGAGGGCGGCCGGCCTCAGGCGGTACTCGGTCAGGCCGTCCCGCGACACGGCCAGGGCGCGGCCCGAGGAGTACAGGGAGAAGTCGGGCAGGGCTCCGGGCCCACCGAGGCCGGCGATGCCGCCCGTCCGCTGCCAGCGCAGGACCAGGTCCTCTTCGGCGGGAGCATCCCGCGCGGAGGGACCCGAAGGGGATCCGGCGGGCGGCGACGGCGGCGGATCGCTCGCGCTGGAGTTGCCGCCGCAGGCGGCGAGGACGATGGCGACGGCCAGCGGGAGCAGCCAGCGGGAACGTGCGTAGGGTCCGGCCATGATGGTTCGACGCGGGAAGGGGACGGCCGGGTTTCCGCGATGACAAAAAGGTTCGGTCAAGACTGTGGGGTACGGCGCTCCAGGCGCTCGAGGGGCGCGCGCTAGGGTGGCCGCTCGTGAGCGTGCTCGTAGTCACCGGGACCTGCACCGGGGTCGGCAAGACCGTCGTCACCGCGGCGCTCGCGGCGCTGGCCGCCGCGCGCGGCGCGCCGGTCGCCGTCGTCAAACCCGGCCAGACCGGCGTGGCGGAGGGCGAGCCCGGCGACCTCGACGACGTGCGGCGGCTCGCGGGCGTCGACGACCTGCACGAGTTCGCCCGGTTCCCCGACCCGCTGTCGCCCGCCGCGGCGGCCCGGCGCGCCGGGGTGCCGCCGCTCCGGCTCGCGGACGTCACGAAGCACGTCCAGGAACTGGCCGCGACGCGGCGGCTGGTCCTGGTGGAGGGGGCCGGGGGGCTCCTCGTCCGCTATGACGAGGAGGGCACGACCATCGCCGACCTGGCCCGGTGGCTCGGTGCCGCCGTGGTCGTGGTGGCGCGGCCCGACCTCGGCACGCTCAACCACACCGCGCTGACCCTGGAGGCGATGGCGCACCGGGGCGTCCAGCTCGCGGGCGTCGTCCTCGGCAGCTGGCCGGACGACCCCGACCTCGCCATGCGCAGCAACATCCGGGACCTGGAGACCATCGCGGCCCGCCCCCTCGCCGGCGCCCTGCCGGCCGGCGCCGGCTCCCTCGATCCCGCCGAATTCCTCGTGGCCGCGCACCGCGGCCTGGCCCCCGCCTTCGGCGGCGCGTTCGACGCCGCCGCCTTCCGCGACAAGGAGATCATGTGAGCGACATCCTCGAAACGGCGCGCCGCCAGGTGCTGGAGGAGGGCCGGGGGCTGACCGCCGACCAGGTCCTGGAGTGCCTGACGCTGCCGGACGACCGGCTGGAGGAGCTGCTCGCCCTCGCCCATGAGGTCCGCATGCGCTGGTGCGGCCCGGAGGTCGAGGTCGAGGGCATCGTGTCCCTGAAGACGGGCGGCTGCCCGGAGGACTGCCACTTCTGCTCGCAGTCCGGGAAGTTCGAGTCACCCGTCCGGTCGGTGTGGCTGAACATCCCCGAGCTGGTCGAGGCGGCGAAGGAGACCGCGAAGACCGGGGCGACGGAGTTCTGCATCGTCGCGGCCGTCCGCGGCCCGGACGAGCGGCTGATGTCGCAGGTCCGCGACGGCATCAAGGCCATCAACGAGGCCGTGGAGATCAACATCGCGTGCTCGCTGGGGATGCTGACCCAGGAGCAGGTGGACGAGCTCACCGCGATGGGCGTCCACCGCTACAACCACAACCTGGAGACGGCCCGGTCCCACTTCTCCAACGTCGTGACCACGCACTCGTGGGAGGAGCGCTGGGAGACGCTCCGCATGGTGAAGGAGGCCGGGATGGAGGTGTGCTGCGGCGGCATCGTCGGCATGGGCGAGACCGTCGAGCAGCGCGCCGAGTTCGCCGGCCAGCTCGCCGAGCTGGAGCCGGACGAGGTCCCGCTGAACTTCCTGACGCCGCGTCCGGGCACGCCGTTCTCCGACTTCCCGCTGGTGGAGGGCGCGGAGGCGCTCAAGACGATCGCCGCGTTCCGGCTCGCCCTGCCCCGCACCATCCTGCGCTACGCGGGCGGACGCGAGCTGACCCTCGGCGACCTCGGCACGCGGGAGGGCATGCTCGGCGGCATCAACGCGATCATCGTCGGCAACTACCTGACGACGCTGGGCCGCCCGGCCGACAAGGACCTGGACCTGCTCTCCGAGCTCCAGATGCCGATCAAGGCCCTGAGCAAGACCCTCTGACGGACGAGGCCGCCCGGAAGCACCGGGCGGCCCCCCTTCAGGACCGGCCGGCCCTTCAGAACCAGTCGGCCCGCATGTCCAGGGTGGTGCGGTCCGCCGAGGCGAGCAGATCGAGCTGCGGCCCGGTCCGGGGCAGCTCCCAGCGGAAGAAGTACCGGGCGGCCTGGAGCTTGCCGCTGTAGAAGGCGTCCGGGGGCGCGGCGGCCGCGATGAGGGCCTGCTCGAGCCAGATCCACGCGATCACGGTGTGGCCGACGGCCTCCAGGTAGACGGACGCGTTGGCCAGTGCCGCCTCGACGTCCATCGGAGCCCACAGGGCCGCGGTGACCTCGGTGATCCGGGTGACCGCGGCCTGCAGAGCGGCGCCGTGTCCGGCGAGCTCGCCGCCGGCCTTCCCGGCCCGTTCGACGGTCTCGCCGATCCGTTCGGTCAGGGCCGCCAGGCCCGCGCCGCCGCCGGCGACGACCTTGCGGCCGAGCAGGTCCATGGCCTGGACGCCGTGCGTGCCCTCGTGGATCGGGTTGAGCCGGTTGTCGCGGTAGTGCTGCTCGACGTCGTAGTCGCGGGTGTAGCCGTACCCGCCGTGCACCTGGATGGCGAGGGAGTTCGCCTCCAGGCACCATTGCGACGGCCAGCTCTTCACGATCGGGGTGAGCGTGTCGAGCAGCAGTCCCGCCCTGGCCCGCTCCTCCTCGGTCGGGGCCGTGGCCGCGTCGTCGGCCAGGCTCGCGCACAGCAGCACGAGGCCCATCGCGCCCTCGACGTACGACTTCTGCGCCAGCAGCATCCGCCGCACGTCGGCGTGCTCGATGATCGGCACCTGCGGGGTCGCCGGGTCCTTGCCAGCGACCGGGCGTCCCTGCGGCCGCCGGCGGGCGTACTCCAGGGACTTGAGGTAGCCGGTGTAGCCCAGCGCGGTGGCGCCCGCGCCGACCCCGATGCGCGCCTCGTTCATCATCGTGAACATGTAGGCCAGCCCCCGGTGGGGCTCGCCGACCAGGTACCCGACGGCGCCGGGGCGCCCGCCCGGCGTGTGGACGCCCTCGCCGAAGTTGAGCAGCGTGTTCGTCGTGCCGCGGTACCCCATCTTGTGGTTCAGGCCCGCGAGGACGACGTCGTTCCGCTCGCCCAGCGCGCCATCCTCCGTGACCAGGTATTTCGGGACGATGAACAGGCTGATGCCCTTCACGCCCGGCGGCCCGCCCGGGATCTTCGCCAGCACCAGGTGGACGATGTTCTCGCTCAGCTCGTGGTCGCCCGCCGAGATCCACATCTTGGTGCCGGTCAGCCGGTGGGTGCCGTCGTCCTGGGGCTCGGCGCGGGTCGTGATGTCGGTCAGGGACGAGCCCGCCTGCGGCTCCGACAGGCACATCGTGCCCATGAAGCGCCCCTCGACCATGGGCCGCGCGAACTTGTCGATCTGTTCCGGTGAACCGTGTGCCATCAGCAGGTTCACGTTGCCGAGGGTGAGCATGGGGTAGGCGGACGTGGCGACGTTGGCCGCCTGGAACCAGGCGAACCCCGCGCTGCCGACGGCGTACGGCAGCTGCATGCCGCCGTGCTCGGCGTCCAGCCCGGCGCCCAGCAGCCCGGCGCCGGAGAAGACCTCCATGGCCTTCTTGATCTCGGGGATCTGCCGGACGCGCTCGCCGTCGAACGTCGGCTCCCGCGCGTCCGACAGCTTGTTGTGCGGGGCGAAATGGTCGGTCGCGATCTGCTCCGACAGCTCCAGCACCGCGTCGAACGTCGACCGGTCGTGGTCGGCGTACCGGTCGCGGGACGTGAGCCGCTCGACGTCCAGCCACTCGTACAGCAGGAACTCCAGGTCGCGCCGCGACAGGAGCTGAGAAGGCATCGGTTCTCCCAACAGGTGAGGGGCGGACGGCGTCAGGCCGTGGTGGCGATGCCCCCGTCGACGGGGATGACGGCGCCGGTCACGTAGGCGCCCGCGCGGCTCGCCAGGTAGACGGCGACGCCCGCCATGTCGTCCGGACGGCCGATGCGGCGCAGCGGCGCGGAGGCGGCGATCTCGTCGCCGAACGCGTCCAGCGTCGCGGCCATCATCTTGGACGGGAACGGCCCCGGCGCGACCGCGTTCACGGTGATGGACTGCGGGCCGAGCTCCTTGGCCAGGTGGCGGGTCAGCTGGTGCACCGCCGCCTTGCTGGACGAGTACGCGTACGTGGGCAGGATCGGCACGTGGATGCCGTCGATGCTGCCCACGTTGATGACGCGCGCCGGGTCGTCGGCGGTCGCGGCGGCCCGCAGCGCGGGCAGGAACGCGCGGACGAGGAAGAACGGCGACTTGAGGTTGAGGTCGAGGACCTTGTCCCACGCCGACTCCGGGAACGTCTCCAGCGGCTCGCCCCACGTGGCGCCGGCGTTGTTCACCAGGATGTGCAGCTCGGGGGCCGCGGCGGTGACCTCCTCGGCAAGTCGCAGGCACTCGTCCTCGCGGGAGAGGTCGGCGGGAACGGCGTGCACTTCGCCGTACTCGGACAGCTCCGCGCGGGCCTGCTCGCAGGCGTCCGCCTTGCGGGAGCTGATCCACACCCGGGCACCGGCCATGAGCAGCCCGCGGGCCATCATCATCCCGATCCCGCGGGTTCCGCCGGTGACGACGGCGCTCTTCCCGGTCAGGTCGAACAGCTGCGCGCTCGTGCTGGCGTGGACGTCGGTCATGCCGTCTCCTTTTCGGGGCCGCCGTGGTACCGGCCGTTACCGGGGATGGTACCGTACGGTACCAATCGGGGTCCGCGCCAGACCGGGAGGCTTCGTTGAGCGATGCGCGCGCCGGTGAGCGGCGGCTGGACGGGTTCCGGCGGCGGCTGCTGGCCGGTCTGGCGTCCGCCATCACCGACAAGGGCCTGGCCGCGACCACCATCGGCGACATCGTCGAGCGCGCCGGCGTCTCCAAACGGGACTTCTACCGCGTCTACCCGGGCAAGGACGACGCGTTCCTCGACCTCTACAAGATCGCCAGCGCGCGCGCGGCGGCGACGATCGCCACCGCCATCGAGCAGGAGGGCTCCTCGGCGGACGCGCTGCGCCGGGCCATGCACGCGTTCCTCGCCCTGCTCGACGGTGAACCCGCCCTCACGCGCGCGCACTACATGGACATCTACGGCCTCGGCCACCGCGGCCTGGAGGCACGCCGCCAGGTGCTCCTCGACTACTGCACGGCGGTCTGGGCCCAGCTTGAGCGGACCAGGGGCCACGCCGTGCCGCGCCCGATGCCCGTCCACGAGATGATGGCGGCGATGGCCGCCGTGAACGAACTCGCCCTGGCCGAGATCGAGAGCGGCTCGGACCGGCCGCTCACCGACCTGGCCGACGTCATCGCCCGCATCATCACCCCCATGCTCCACCACGCGGCACCCGGGTCCCCGGCCTGAGCGGTCGCGCGGGCTCGATCGGGAGACCGACGGGTCGGGCCGCCTTCCGACGCGCCCCGCTCCGGAGCGTCGCTACCGGTGGTCGCCGCGGCGGAGGCGGGTGATGAACTTGTAGCGGTCGCCCCGGTACAGGGACTGCGCCCATTCGACCGGCTGGCCGGTCGAGTCGAAGGCGTGCCGGGAGAGAAGGAGCATGGGAAGGCCGACGTCCACGCCCAGGAGCTGCGCGTCGTGGGGGGTGGCGAGGACGGTCTCGATCGTCTCCTCGGCCTCCGTCAGGTGGACGTCGTAGGCCGTGGCGAGCGTCTCGTACAGGGAGAGGTGGCGGGGGAGCTCGCGGCGCAGGCCGGGGAAGCGGCGCGCCGGCAGGTGGGACGTGTCGATCGACATGGGCTCGCCGTCGGCGAGGCGGAGGCGGTGGATGCGCAGGACGCGCCCGCCCGGCCGGATCCCGAGAAGGGTGGCGAGGCGCTCGTCGGCGCTGACGTAGCCGGCCTCCAGGATGCGGGTCTCCGGGCGGAGGCCGTGGTGGCGCATGTCCTCGGTGTAGCTGACGAGCTGGAGCTCCTGCGACACCTTCGGTTTCGCGACGAACGTCCCCTTGCCCTGGATGCGCTGGAGACGTCCCTCCACGACGAGTTCCGCGAGGGCCTGCCGGACGGTCGTCCGGGACGTCTCGTACTTCTCGGCGAGGGTCCGCTCGGGGGGCAGGGGGCTGCCGGGAGGAAGCGACTGGATCAGCTCGACGAGCAGTTCCTTGAGCTTGTAGTACTTGGGGATGCGGGGCGCCTGGCTGGAGTGGTGCTTGCCCAGGTCACTGAGCGCAGGCCGCTCGTATCCGCCCCCGTGCCGGGGCCCGCCCCTGACCTCCGTCACGGCATCTCCTCACGTTCATCATCGGTTTCCCCCGATGTTATTCGTGAAGACTACGACCGGTAGAGCGTGAGACTTCTGTCAGGGCGGTGCCGAGGGCTGTGAGGTCGGACTCGCCGACGGTGGCGCGCGCGGTGAGCCGGAGGCAGGCGCGGCCCTTCGGGACCGACGGCGGGCGGAAGCATCCGACACGGAACCCGTGATCAGCACAGATCTCCGCGGCACGCAGCGCCGCGTGCGGCTCGCCGAGGAAGACGGGGACGACCGCGGCGGCCGGGGCGGCGGTCTCCAGGCCGGAACCGGCCGCGATCTCGGCCATCCGGAGGGCGCGCTCCCGGGCGCGTCCCGGCAGTTCCGGCTCGGATTCCAGGACGTCGAGCGCGGCGAGCACCGCGCCCAGCGCGGGCGGGTTCAGGCCGGTGTCGAAGATGAACGCGCGGCCCGTGTCGACCAGCGTCTCGATCACCTCGGGGGCGCCGAGCACCGCGCCGCCCTGGGACGCCAGCGACTTCGACAGGGTGAGGGTGAGGACGACGTCGGGCTCGCCGGCCAGGCCCGCCGCGTGGACGGCGCCCCGGCCGTCCTCGCCGACGACGCCGAGGGCGTGCGCCTCGTCGACCACGAGGAGGGCCCCGTGGGCGCGGGCCGTCCGGTGCAGGTCCCGCAGGGGGGCGACGTCGCCGTCCACGGAGAAGACCGCGTCGGTGACGACGAGCGCGTGGTCCTCGTCGCGCCCCCGCAGCGCCTCCTCGACGGCGGCGGTGTCCCGATGCGGGACGATCACCACCCGGGCCCGCGAGAGGCGGCACGCGTCCACGATCGAGGCGTGGTTGACCTGGTCGGACACCACCAGCGTGCCGGGGCCGGCGAGGGCGGCGATCGCGCCGAGATTGGCCAGGAAGCCGGACGAGAAGACGAGCCCGGCCGCAGACCCGCAGAACGCGGCGAGCCGCCCGTCGAGCTCGGCGTGCAGTTCGGTGGTGCCGGTGACCAGGCGCGACCCCGTGGCGCCCGTCCCCCACGCGCGGGCGGCGGCGACGGCGGCCTCGACCAGGCGGGGGTCGCCGGCGAGGCCGAGATAGTCGTTGGACGCCAGGTCGACGAGCCCGGGACGGGGCGGGCGGGGGCGCAGCGTCCGGCGGAGGCCCGCCGCGGTGCGCCGCGCGGTCGCCTGCCGGAGCCGCGCCAGCGGGTCAGCGCCTGCGGTCATGCCCGGCATCCTGCCAGGTGGCGCCGGACGGGGGAGCGGCCGGTCCGACAAAACGGATGGGCGATGATGGTCGCGTGCCTACCTTGACCGATCTGGTCCGCGATCACACGGACCTCACCGAGGCCGACCTGGAGTGGCTGCACGCGCTGGTGTCGGACTGGCAGCTCCTCGCCGACCTGTCGTTCGCCGACCTCCTGCTGTGGGTGCCGCTCCGCTCAGCCGAGATCCTGCCCCCCGAGGACGAGCCCGGCCGCCGCCGGCGGCGGGTCGACACGGGCGCGGACGTCCCCGGCTGGGTCGCGATCGCGCAGATGCGGCCCACTACCGGCCCGACCGCGTACCCCGAGGACCTCGTCGGCAAGGTCGTCCGGACGGGCCGCCGCGGCCTGATCGACGTGGCGTGGCGGGAGCGCCGGATCGTCCGGGAGGGCGACCCCGAATGGGGCAGCGGCATCCCCGTCCGGGAGGAGTCGATCCCGGTGCGGCGCGGCGCGAAGGTCCTCGGGGTGATCCAGCGGAGCACGAACCTCAGTTCGGCGCGCACCCCGTCCCGCCTGGAGCTGACGTACCTGCAGAGCGCCAGCGACCTCGCCACGATGATCTCCGAGGGCTGCTTCCCGGTGCCGGGCGAGGAGCCGAACATGGTCCGCTCGCCGCGCGTCGGCGACGGGCTGATGCGGCTCGACCGCACCGGCAAGGTGATCTACGCGAGCCCGAACGCGCAGTCGGCGTACCGGCGCCTCGGCCATCCGGCCGACCTGGTGGGGGAGGCGCTCGGCCGGACCACCGCTGACCTGTGCGACACCGGCGAGCCGATGGAGGAGGCGCTGAGCGTCGTGTTGTCCGGCCGCGCGGCGCGCGAGGTCGAGGTGGAGGCGCGCGGCTCGGTCATGCAGCTGCGGACGATCCCCCTCGTGGTGGGCGGGACCCGCATCGGCGCCATCGTCCTGTGCCGCGACGTGACGGAGCTGCGCTGGCGGGACCGCGAGCTCATGACGAAGGACGCGACGATCCGGGAGATCCACCACCGGGTCAAGAACAACCTGCAGACGGTCGCGGCGCTGCTCCGCCTCCAGGCCCGCCGCCTGCGGATTCCGGAGGGGAGGGCGGCGCTGGACGAGGCGGTCCGCCGGGTCGGGTCGATCGCGATCGTCCACGAGACCCTGTCCCTGACCCCGGACGAGCTGATCGACTTCGACGACATCGCGGACCGCGTGATCATGATGGCGGGGGAGGTGTCCACCCCCGAGACGAGGGTGATCCCGAAGCGCATCGGCAACTTCGGCGTCCTTCCGGCCGAGATCGCCACGCCGCTCGCGATGGCCCTGACGGAACTCCTCCAGAACGCCCTCGAACACGGCCTCGCCAACCGCAACGGGACCCTGGAGGTCGAGGCGCACCGCTACGGCGAGGGGCATGCCCCCGGCGCCACCCCCGCCTGGGGCGAGCTGCACGGTCCCGGCGACCACGAACCCCGGCAGAGCCAGGACGCCCCCTCGGGGCGCCGCCTGATCGTCGCCGTCACCGACAACGGCCGCGGCCTGCCCCCGGACTTCGACGTGGAGAGCAGCAACAGCCTGGGGCTGCAGATCGTCCGCACCCTCATCGTCGGCGAGCTGGGCGGCCGCCTCGACTTCAACCCGAGGGAGGGCGGCGGCACCCAGGTGATCGTCGACATCTCCCTGGACCAGCACCACCGCCCGGCCCGCCCCTAGAACGCAAAGCGCCCGCAGCGAATGCTGCGGGCGCTCAAAGAGGTGCGACATGCTCAACCGGCGGCCCAGCTGTCAACGACCGGAACCCTAGCGATCGCGAGCGAAGCCAGGTTCGAGCGAAGCGAGAACCTGATCGCGCAGCGAGCCCTCGGCGAGTCGAAGCGATGCAGCGATCGCACCGCGGCGCCCGTAGAAGGAGGGCGTTCTAGCGCCCGACGCCGAAGGCGACGCAATCAAACACCGCGCCCGACGCCGAGGGCACCGCTCGGACGCGCCTGCGTCGTCGCCAGGCGGCGCTGGCGGCGCTTCAGGGCGCGTCGCTCGTCCTCGCCCATTCCGCCCCATACGCCCGAGTCCTGGCCGGATTCCAGGGCCCAGCGGAGGCAGGCGTCGGTCACGTCGCAGCGGCGACAGACCTGCTTGGCCTCTTCGATCTGCAGAATCGCCGGGCCGGTGTTGCCGATGGGGAAGAACAGCTCGGGGTCCACGTCACGGCAGGCTGCGCGGTGGCGCCAGTCCATGCGGTCCACTCCTTCGTCGGGGTGGTGGAGTCATTCCACTCTTGTGAACGGTTTCACATGTCGCGAACGCCCGGAGGCCGGCGGTGGCCGGATTCGGGGATTGTTGTTCGACGGCGCCGTGACCTGGGCTGACGACGTTGTACCCGGTCGGCCGGACGCACTTTGAGCGTGTCAGGGCGGCCGGGGACGACGCAAGAGCTTTGAGAAAGGATTCTCAAAGTATGGGTGTCGGTTGTGTCACATCAGTGGGTCGGCCGCGTTGCTTTGTCGTTAACGGAGCGCGGTCGCGCACTCATATGACGATGCGTATCGCCTTCGGGACGGATCGGAACGTGATGTGCGCCTGTTCACCGAGGTACTCGCCGTCGAGCTGAAAGGCCATCGGACGGTCGGCGCGCAATGTGACCTCCGCCGCATCGTGCACGTTCACCACCCGGCGGCCCTGCACGGGACGGCCACGGGCGGTGAGCATCTGCGCGACCGCGCCGAGCGTCGGCCCCATGTCGAGCGAGCGCATTCCGAACACGTCGAGGCCCCGGGTGAAGTGCGCGCGGGGGCTCGGATTCACCGGGATCGGCCCCATGAAAGTCCACGGCGACGTATTCGAGATGAACGCGAGGAACAGCCCCGCTTTCGGCGGGCGGCCCGGGACTTCCAGCGTCAGCGGGGGCCGGCGCCGTTCCGTCCCGGTGAAGAAATGCCGGAAGGCGGTGCGCACATAGAGCGACGGATCCGCCTTCGCGCCGGTCCCGCGGGCGCGCTCCACCTCGCGGACGACCTCCGCGTCCAGGCCGACGCCCGCGCAGAAGGTGAAGTAGCGATCGGAGCCGTCGTCGAGCGCGGCCGTGCCCAGACCGACCGTCCGGTGCCGTCCGGCGCGGAGCGCCTCCAAAACGGAGCGGGTCGCGCCGACGGGGTCCCCGGGGAGGCCGAGGGCGCGGGCGAACACGTTCGCGCTCCCGGACGGCAGGACGGCCAGCGCCGGCAGGTCCGGGGACGGGCCGTCGGCGAGCAGCCCGTTCACCGCCTCGTTCACGGTGCCGTCGCCGCCGAGGGCGATCACGACGTCGTAGTTCTCCGCGGCCGCCTGCCCCGCCAGCTCGGCGGCGTGGCCGCGGTGGGCCGTCTCGGCGAGGACGAGGTCGATGTCGCCGGTGAACGCCCGGATGAGGACGTCGCGGACCCGCCGGGAGGTCGAGGTCGCCTTGGGGTTGGCGATCAGCATGGCGCGCACGAGCGCCAGGCTATCTGCCGTTCCGCGCGGCTCGGCCACGGGTTCGCCCGCTCCGGTGGCCCAGCGGGTGCGGGGCGGTCGGGCGACCAGGGGGCGAGTAGGGTTGGCGATTGTGTCGAAGCCTCCCAAGACCGTGCGGGCCGCCGCCGTGCTCGAAGCGGCCGAGGGCCTCGCCGCCGTCGGCTTCGGGGTGTTCACGGGGGCCGAGACGGCCCGCGGCGCCGCCGTCGACCCGGTGAGCGCGATCGGCGTGACCGTCCTCGCCCTCGCGGGCGGGCTCGGCATGCTCGCGTGCGCGCGGGGGATGCTGCGCGCCGAGCCGTGGAGCCGCGCCCCCACCGTGCTGACGCAGCTGTTCGCGCTGCCGGTCGCGTGGTCGCTGTGGCAGAGCGAGCAGGTCGCGCTGGCCGTGCCGCTCGGGCTCGTCGCCGTCCTCACGCTGGTCGCCGTCCTCAGCCCGCCCAGCACGGCGTGGCTGGTCGAGACCCCTCAGGCGGAGGACGACGACGGACCCGTCCTCGCCGAGCCCCGCAAGGAGCCCGGCGACGGGTCGTGAGCGTCACTCGTCGGCGGTGAGGCCCTCCCGCAGCTGCGCGAGCGTGCGGGCCAGCAGCCGCGACACGTGCATCTGGGAGATGCCGAGCTCGGCCGCGATCTGCGACTGGGTCATGTTGCCGAAGAACCGCAGCAGCAGGATCTTCTTCTCCCGCGCGGGCAGCTTCTCCAGCAGCGGCTTGAGCGACTCGCGGTACTCGACGCCCTCGAGGGACTCGTCGACCATGCCGAGGGAGTCGGCGACGGCGGGAGCGTCCTCGTCACCCGAGTCGGGGGCGTCCAGGGACACGGTGGAGTAGGCGTTCGCCGACTCCAGGCCCTCCAGCACCTCCTCCTCGCTCATCTGCAGGTGCGCGGCCAGCTCGCTGACGGTCGGCGCGCGGCCCTCGCGCTGCGCGAGGTCGCTGATCGCCTTGGTCAGCGACAGCTTCAGCTCCTGGAGCCGGCGCGGCACCCGCACCGCCCAGCCCTTGTCGCGGAAGTGCCGCTTGATCTCCCCGACGATCGTCGGGGTCGCGTAGGTGGAGAACTCGACGCCGCGTTCCAGGTCGAACCGGTCGATCGACTTGATCAGGCCGATCGTGGCGACCTGGATGAGGTCGTCCAGCCACTCACCGCGGTTGCGGAAGCGGCGCGCGAGGTACTCGACCAGCGGCAGGTGCAGCTCCACCAGCTGGTCGCGGATGCGCTGGCGCTCCGGGTCGCCCTCGGGGAGCTCGTTGAGCCGCTCGAACAGGGCGCGCGCGCGGGCCCGGTCCGGCACGGAGCTGTCGGACCGCTCGTTGCCGGTTCCGGCGATGGTCGTCTTCTCCGTCACGGGGCCTCCGCACCGCGCCGCTTCTGCAGCGTCACGATGACCCGGTCGTCGGGGCCGACCTGGGCGTCGACCTCGCCGGCGAGCGACGACAGGACGGTCCAGGCGAACGTGTCGCGGCTCGGTTCGCGGCCGTCCATGGTCAGGACCGACACGGAGATGCGCACGGCCTCCCCGGTCAGCTCGAATTCGCACGTCAGATCCGTCCCGGGGACGGCCTGGGCGAGCAGCATCGCGCACGCCTCGTCGACCGCGATGCGCAGATCCTCGATCTCGTCGAGCGTGAAGTCCAGCCGGGCCGCGAGTCCCGCCGTCGCCGTCCGCAGGACGGACAGGTAGGCACTCGCGGCGGGCAGCCTCACGGTCACCACGTCGCGGACGGACAACTGTGTGCCGGCCGGCATTGCTGCGGTTTCCTCGGTCACGTCACTCCCTCGCAGGGTGGGGTCCCGCTGTCTTCGAAACTACCGCGCCCCGGGCCCCCCGCGACGATCCGCCGCGCGTGGCTTTCTCACCAATGTCCGCGCCGACGTGAAAGGACGCGTTCCAAACCCCTTCCCGGCGAGGCGATGATCACTCCGGGAGGCCGGTAGCCTGCCGGGGTGATTCGACCCGCTCGTCCCGATGACGTACCCGCGATCTTCCGGCTGATCCACGCGCTCGCCGAGTACGAGCGCGCCCCGCACGAGGTGAAGACCACCGAGGACCTGGTCCGCGCGAGCCTGTTCGGGGACGACCCGAAGGTGTTCGCCCACGTCGCCGAGCACGAGGGCAAGGCCGCAGGCTTCGCCGTGTGGTTCGTCAACTACTCGACCTGGACGGGCCGCCACGGCATCTACCTGGAAGACCTGTTCGTGGACCCTGCCGTCCGGGGCAACGGCTACGGCAAGGCCCTGCTGACGGAGCTGGTCCGCATCGCCGACGAGCGCGGCTACACGCGCGTCGAGTGGTCCGTTCTCGACTGGAACTCCAGCGCGATCGCCTTCTACGAGGCGATGGGCGCCCGCCCTCAGGACGAGTGGACCGTCTACCGGCTCGACGCCGATGCCATTGCGGCGGTGGCCCGCGGGGAGAAGAGACGATAGCGCTACAAGGCGCTGCTCCCCGCGCACGCGGGGCGGTCGCGAAGCCGGGGCCCGTCCAGCCGCTGGACGGGCCCCGGCTTCACCGTTCGATCATGCCTGCTTGGTCTCCCAGAAGATCTTGTCGATCTCCGCGATCCGGCCCAGCAGGTCCTCGGCGTTCTTGACGTCCATCGAGCCCTTGGTGCCGCCGGCGCCGGCGAGCTTGGTGGCCTCGTTGAACAGCTGGTGCAGCTGGGGGTACTTCTCGAAGTGCGGCGGCTTGAAGTAGTCGGTCCAGAGCACCCACAGGTGCTCCTTGACCAGCTGGGAACGCTGCTCCTTGATCAGGATCGCGCGGGCCCGGAACTCCGGGTCCTCGTTGGCCGCGTACTTCTCGCAGATCGCCTTGACCGACTCGGCCTCGATCCGGGCCTGCGCCGGGTCGTAGACACCGCACGGCAGGTCGCAGTGTGCGGAGACCGTCGTCTTCGGGCGCAGAAGCTTGAGCAACACCTGCGAATCCCTTCCCTCGTTCGGATCATGCTCAGGGCACCGACATTACTCTGAAGGGCCGGACGCCGTACGGCTAGGGCGGTCGGTAATTCGGCGTAGGCCGCCCGGTCCCGGTGAAGTGGTGACCGCGATGCGGCGGGCCATGCGGGGAGGGGCATGTGATTCGGACCGCGGCGGCCTGCGGGGCCGTTCTGCTGGGGCTCGGGCTGCTCAAGCGCCGGGTGCGGGCGGTCGAGGTGGCGGGGGAGTCGATGCTGCCCGCCCTGCGGCCCGGCGACTGGCTCCTGGTGTGGACGCCCGGACGCCCCGCGCCGGGCGACGCGGTCGTCGCCCGGCATCCGGAGCGTCCGGAACTCCTCATCGTGAAGCGTGCCGCGCGCCGGGAGCGGGACGGGTGGTGGCTGGAGAGCGACAACCAGCGCGCCCCGGGCCGCAGCGACAGCTGGGACTTCGGCGCCGTCCCCGACGACCTGGTGATCGGACGCGTCGCCGCGCGCTACCGGCCGCTCTCGCGCGTCGCCGTCGGCGGACGCGCCGTCACCCGGGCGACGGGCGGATGGCAGGCCGCGGTCGCCCGCGGCCGCCCGGCGCAGTGCTCCGAGCAGTAGCGGCGGGAGTGGTTCGCGGTGGTGTCGAAGTAGACCTGCCCGCAGCCGTCCGCCCGGCAGATCCCGAGCCGGTCGATGCCCTCGGAACCGATCTTGGCGGCGAGGCCCATCGCGGTGCGGGCGGCGACCCGGTCCGGGATGGATCCGGCCTCGTTGAAATGGAGATGCCAGTCCTGGTCGTCGTGCCGGGACACCTGCGGATGGATCGGATGCTGGATCATCAGCGTGTTGAGCCGGTCCACCGCGTCGTCCTCGTCGCCCCGCGAGACGGAGACGAAGATGGCGCGCAGTTCGGCGCGGAGCTCGCGCACGGCGTCGAGGTCGCGGTGCGTCGTGCGGCCCTCCAGATGCGGCCGGCGGGTGAGCAGCGCCCGGAGCCCGTCGAGGTCACGGAGGTCGTCGTGGTGGGCGTGCTGGGTGTTCACGAGCTCGATCGCGAGATCCGCATAAGAGACGAGATCCACATTCGCTCCCCGCTGGTCTCGGCCGGAACGGACGAATCCCCAGGGTCATTCCCCCGTGACGGATATTACACCCTATAAACCGCAATGACCCGCGCCCCGAAAAGGGGCGCGGGTCATTTCCCGGCGCTCGATCAGATGCGCGCCACGCCCTCGGCGCGGGCCTGCGCCGCGACCGCGGCGGTGACGGCCGGGGCGACCCGGTCGTCGAACGGGCCGGGGATGACGTAGTCGGCGGTCAGGTCGCTGCCGACGATGTCGGCGAGCGCGTTCGCCGCCGCGAGCTTCATGCCCTCGGTGATCGTGTGCGCCCGGACGTCCAGCGCGCCGCGGAAGATGCCGGGGAACGCGAGCACGTTGTTGATCTGGTTGGGGTAGTCGCTGCGCCCGGTGGCGACGACCTTCGCGTGCCGGCGCGCGACCTCGGGGTGGACCTCCGGGGTCGGGTTCGACAGCGCGAACACGATCGCGTTCTCCGACATGGTGGCGACGCACGACTCGTGGACTGTGCTGCCGGACAGACCGATGAAAACGTCCGCGCCGCGCAGCGCCTCCTCGGTGGAGCCCGTCAGCTTCGACCGGTTCGTGATCTTGGCGATGCGCTCCTTGACCGGGTTCAGCCCGTCCCGGCCCTCGTAGATGAGGCCCTTGCTGTCGGACAGGGCGATGTCGCCGATGCCGGCCTCGATGAGGATCTGGGACACCGCGATGCCGGACGCGCCCGCGCCGGCGACGACGGCGCGCAGCTCCGACAGCGGCTTGCCGACGAACCGGGCGGCGTTCTTCAGCGCGGCCAGCGCGACGATCGCGGTGCCGTGCTGGTCGTCGTGGAAGACGGGGATGTCGAGCGCCGCGCGGAGACGGTCCTCGATCTCGAAGCAACGGGGGGCGCTGATGTCCTCCAGGTTGATGCCGCCGAAGCTCGGCGCCATCCGGATCACCGTCTCGATGATCTCTTCCGTGTCCGTGGTGTTCAGCGCGATCGGTACCGAGTCGACGCCGGCGAACTCCTTGAACAGCAGGGACTTGCCCTCCATGACCGGCATGGACGCGGCCGGGCCGATGTCGCCGAGGCCGAGCACCGCGGTGCCGTCGGTGACGACGGCGACGACCTTGGAGGTCCAGGTGTACTCGTAGGCGAGCTCGGGGTTGTCGGCGATCGCGGTGCAGACCCGCGCGACGCCGGGCGTGTAGGCGAGGGAGAGGTCGTCCTTGTTGCGGACGGGGATGGTCGAGCGCATCTCGAGCTTGCCGCCGAGGTGCAGGCGGAAGGCCGGATCCTGATCGAGCGGAAGCGGTTCGTTGGGATTGGGCTCAGCAGCCACAGCGACCCCTGTCAGTGAAAGATGGGCTTTCGGGCGATGTCGCGCGGTAGGTGTGGGTTGATGGCCTGATCACCTGGAGGGACAACTCGCGACGTACGGGGGTCACCCGTTGTCCGATTGTGCCATACGCGCCGGCGTGCTTCCCGGTGCGGGGCTCGTGGTGACCGTCACGGTCAAATATCGCAAGGTCACGGATCGGTGGCGTACGGTAATGAAGGCCGGGCGGCCGGGCCTTCCCGTTGTCCGATTGTTTCGGACCCTTTATCCAGATCAGGTCCACATTGCGCCAAACTGTGCACTTGACCTTCGGATCTCTGCGGATCCGTCACTCCACGTGAAGGGGGACCCGTGATCACCGGTTCTCTGCGCCGCCACACCCTCGCCGCCGGTGCCCTCGTGCTGACGGGCGCCCTCGCCCTGTCGGCCTGCGGCGGCGACGACGGCTCCGACGACGCGAAGGCGCCCGCGGCCAACGCCGACGCCAAGCTCGCGGCGATGGTGCCGGACGCCGTCAAGAGCGACGGCAAGATCGTCATCGGTACGGACGCGTCCTACCCGCCCAACGAGTCGGTCGACCCGGCCAGCCAGAAGATCGTCGGCTGGGACGTGGAGCTGTTCACCGCGGTCGCGGCGAAGCTCGGGCTGAAGGTCGAGTTCCAGAACGCGGGCTTCGACACCATCATCCCCGGCGTCCAGTCCGGCAAGTACGAGATCGGCGTCTCCTCCTTCACGGACAACAAGGAGCGCGAGAAGGTCGTCGACTTCGTCACCTACTACTCCGCGGGCACGACGTGGGCGGCTCTCAAGGGCAACCCGAAGGGCGTCAACCCGGACGACGCGTGCGGCAAGACCATCGGCGTCCAGCAGGGCACCGTGCAGGTCGACGACCTGAAGGCGCGCAGCAAGAAGTGCGCCGACGCCGGCAAGCCGGAGATCAAGACGGTCGTCCGCAAGCAGCAGACCGAGGTCAACAACGACCTGGTCGCGGGGAAGGTGGACGGCATGGCCGCCGACTCCCCGATCGTCGGCGACGCGGTGAAGAAGACCGGCGGCAAGCTGGAGATCATCGGCCAGGCCTACGACACGGCGCCCTACGGCTACGCGCTCAAGAAGGACAGCGGCCAGTTCAAGGACGCCGTCCTCGCCGCGCTGAAGGCCCTCATCGCCGACGGCACCTACAAGAAGATCCTCACGGACAACGGCGTGGAGAGCGGCGCCATCACCGACCCGGTGATCAACGGCGCGCAGAGCTGATCGCATGACCGTCGACAGCGACGTCGAACCGGGACGGCCTGAGGCGATCAAGGCCGTCCCGGTCCGTCATCCGGGCCGCTGGCTCGGCGCGGCCGTGATCCTCGTCCTGATCGCGATGTTCGTCCACTTCCTGGTCACCAGCAAGGCGCTGGAATGGCCGGAGCAGTGGAAGTACCTCTTCTCCGATCCGGTGCTCAAGGGCGTCCGGAACACGATCTGGCTGACGGTCGCCGCGATGATCGGCGCCATCGTCTTCGGCATCGTGCTCGCGCTGATGCGCATGTCGGAGAACCCGCTGCTGCGGGGTGCGGCCTTCGTCTACCTGTGGTTCTTCCGGGGCACGCCGCTCTACACCCAGTTGCTGATCTGGGGTGCGATCGGTTCGCTGCTCCCGACGATCGGCGTCGGCATCCCGTTCGGCCCGGAGTTCCACACGTGGAAGACGCAGGAACTCGTCAATGTGGCGCTCGCCGCGGCCCTCGGGCTGATCCTGAACGAGGCCGCCTACATGGCGGAGATCGTCCGCGCCGGGATCCAGTCGGTCGACGAGGGGCAGACCGAGGCGGCGAGCGCCCTCGGCATGTCCCGCCTGCAGACGCTGCGGCGGATCGTGCTGCCGCAGTCGATGCGGGTGATCGTCCCGCCGACGGGCAACGAGACCATCTCGATGCTGAAGAACACCTCCCTGGTCGTGGCCGTCCCCTATTCCGAGCTGACGTTCACGGCGCAGACCATCTATGCCAGCACCTACAAGATCATCCCGATGCTGGTGATGGCCTGCCTCTGGTACCTCCTGCTGTCCTCGATCCTGATGGTGGGGCAGTTCTACCTGGAGCGGTATTACGCGCGCGGCACGAGCAGGTCCGCGGAGGCCAGGCAACGCATCCGGTTCCGCGGGGGAGGCGGCGGCCAATGAACGTGCAGAAGGATCCGGCCGGGGAGCGGTCGTCCGCCGACACCGGGCCGATGGTCAAGGCCGAGCAGGTCCACAAGTCGTTCGGGCGGGTCGAGGTGCTCAAGGGCATCGACCTGGAGGTGCGGCGGGGCGAGGTGATGTGCGTCATCGGGCCGTCCGGGTCCGGGAAGTCGACGTTCCTGCGCTGCATCAACCACCTGGAGAAGATCAACGCAGGACGGCTGTGGGTGAACGGGCACCTCGTCGGCTACCGCGAGAAGGGCGGCAAGCTGTACGAGCTGCGCGACAGGGAGGTCGCCGCGCAGCGCCGCGAGATCGGAATGGTGTTCCAGCGCTTCAACCTGTTCCCGCACATGACGGCGCTGGACAACATCATGGAGGCGCCGCTCCGGGTGAAGAGGCAGCCGAAGGCGCAGGTCAAAGAGCGCGGGCTGGCGCTGCTGGAGCGGGTCGGGCTGGCCGACAAGGCGCAGAGCTACCCGGCGCAGCTGTCCGGCGGGCAGCAGCAGCGGGTCGCGATCGCGCGGGCGCTCGCCATGGAACCCGCGCTGATGCTGTTCGACGAGCCGACGTCGGCGCTCGACCCCGAGCTGGTCGGCGACGTCCTCGAGGTCATGAAGCAGCTCGCGCGGGACGGCATGACCATGGTCGTCGTCACGCACGAGATGGGCTTCGCCCGCGAGGTCGGCGACTCGCTCGTCTTCATGGACGGCGGCGTGGTCGTGGAGGCGGGCACCCCCCGTGACGTCATCGCACGCCCCCAGCACCCCCGCACGCAGGACTTCCTCTCCAAGGTCCTCTGACGCGGCGCGTCCGACGGCCCGTCCCCGCGTCGGGGGCGGGCCGTCCGGCGTCCGCGGGAGCGGCTAGGGTGCGGGCATGTTCGCTGTCACGGCCACGCAGATCGACGCCGACAATCCGCTGAACGGGCTCACGCTGGGGGAGAGGCCCGACCCCGAGGTCCCGGACGGGTGGACGACCGTCACGGTCAAGGCCGCCGCGCTCAACCACCACGACCTGTGGTCGCTGAAGGGCGTGGGGCTGCCCGCCGAGCGTCTCCCGATGATCCTCGGCTGCGACGCCGCCGGGATCGACGAGGACGGCGACGAGGTCATCGTCCACTCCGTGATCGGCGACCCTGACCGGGGCGGCGGCGACGAGACCCTCGACCCGAAGCGGTCGCTGCTGTCGGAGCTCCACGACGGGACGTTCGCGGAGAGGGTCGCGGTGCCGCGCCGCAATCTCGTCCGCAAGCCGGCGGAACTGTCGTTCGAGGAGGCGGCGTGCCTGCCGACGGCGTGGCTGACCGCGTACCGGATGCTGTTCGGCAAGGCGGACCTGGAGCCCGGGTCGTCCGTCCTGGTGCAGGGGGCGGGCGGCGGTGTCGCGACGGCGGCGATCGCGCTGGCGTCGGCGGCCGGCTTCCGCGTCTACGCGACGAGCCGCAGCGAGGCCAAGCGGAAGCGGGCGCGGGACCTCGGCGCGGACGCCGTGTTCGAGCCGGGCGCGCGGCTGCCGGAGCGGGTCGACGCCGTGATCGAGACCGTGGGGCAGGCGACCTGGTCGCATTCGCTGAAGTCGCTGCGTCCCGGCGGCCGGATCGTGGTGTCCGGGGCGACGAGCGGGCAGGTGCCGCCGGCCGAGCTGAACCGGGTGTTCTTCCTGCAGCTGTCGGTGGTCGGCTCGACGATGGGGACGCGGGCGCAGCTGGAGCGGCTCGCGCGGTTCCTGGTGAAGACGGGCACGCGGCCGCCGATCGACCGCGTGCTGCCCCTCGCCGAGGCGCGCGAGGGGTTCGCCGCGATGGCGGACGGCGACCTCTTCGGAAAGATCGTCTTCACGCCGTGAGACGGGGATTGGCGCTCAGCGCCCGTCCTTGCGGAACACCTCGTCCTTCAGCCGCTCCCGGGTCTCGCCCAGCAGGGCCTGGGCGGCGGCGAGGGCGTCCGCGTCCAGCTTGGCGTTCTTGGCCGCCTTGCGGACGTCCTCGACGAACGTGCGGAGCAGCCGCTCCAGCTTGAGGCGGGCGACCTCGTCGGGAGTGCCGGTCGCGGTCTTCCACGCGTCCTCCCAGTTCTGCCGCCACTCCTCCTTCCACGTCTGCGTCTGCTCGCGCCAGTGGTCCTTCTGCTCCCTCCACGCCTCCTTCGACGTGGTGCGGCCCTGGTCGCGCATCGTCCGGGCGGCCTGCGTGAGCTCCTCCCGGAGGGTCCGGACGGTCTGCCGGACGTCCTCCTGGACGCCCCGCGCGAACTCCTGCGCGGACGCGGAGATCTCGTCCTCCAGGTCGGCGAGCTCGTCCATCCGCCGTTCGAGTTCGGCGCGGCCGTCGTCGGTCAGCGAGTAGACCTTCTTGCCCTTGACGACCTCATGGCTGACCAGGCCCTCCGCCTCCAGCCGCGCCAGCCGCGGGTAGATCGTGCCGGGGGAGGGCGAGTACACGCCGAGGAACCGGTCGCGCAGCAGCCGGATCACCTCGTAGCCGTGCCGCGGGCTCTCCTCCAGCAGCTTCAGCAGGTACAGCCGCAGGCGGCCATGGCCGAAAACGGGGCTCACGTCACTTCTCCATCTCGGCGTCGGGGTCGTCCGGGCGGCCCATGAGCGCGATGGAACCCGCCACCGAGTTCACCGACAGCCGGCCCGAACCGTCTCCGATCTTGCCGGACACCGTCTGGAAACCGGTCCGGTCGGCGCGGGAGAGCCCGGGGAAGGACGAGGTGACCCGCCCGCCGGCGGAGCTCAGGGTGACCTCGGCGTCCGCGGATTCGGGGATCCGGAGCGTCACCTCGCCGGACACGGTGTGCACGTGGACGTCGCCCACCCCGATCAGGTCGACGTCGGCGGCGACACGGCCGCTGACGGTCTGCGCCGACAGCCGGTCGACGGCGCCGCCCGCGAGGGACAGGTCGCCCGCCACGGACGTGAACGACACCGTGCCGTCCACTTCCCGGGCCTCGATCGCGCCGGACGCGGTGTTCGCGTCGATCGTGCCGGTCACCCCGTCGAGGGTCACGTCGCCGGACACGCTCTTGATGTGGGCGGGCGCCGTCAGCCCCGTGATGACCGCCTCCGCGGTCACGAGGTTGAGGCCGACCGGGCAGTCGGGCGGGACCGTGACCGTGATGTCCGCACGGCACTTTTGGGTGCGCAGCCAGGTCAGCAGCCCTTCCCAGCGCTTCTCATGGGTGATCGTCAGGATGCCCGCCTCGTGCGCCACGATCAGCGGCGGCCCCTCCACCAGGCTGACCATGACCGATGGCCGCTCGTCGGAGGCGAGCACCGATATGCTCCCCGTGATCAGTGTGGCCCGCAGCGCGACCACGCCGTCGAAGTCGAGCGCGGTCGGTTCATCGATCGTCCAGCGCGGCATCGTGGCGCCCCTTACCTCGGCCTCTCTCGACGACTTCAAGATATGTCGCGTCCAGGACGGCGGTCAAGACATATCGCGTTACTCGTCCTCATCCTCGTCGTCGAGCCGGGCGAGCCAGGTCGCCAGGCGGTCCACCGGAACCTCGAAGTCCGGGTTCAGGTCGACGAACTCGCGGAGGCGCTCCGCCAGCCACGTCAGGCTCACCTCCTCGTGGCCCCGCCGCTCGGCCAGCTCCTCGATCCCGCGGTCGGTGAAGTACATGCCGTGCCCTTTCCCGCGGGGACGCCGAAGGCCCCGGCGCGAACGCGCACCGGAGCCTCCGGACCGTCCCGTCTCTACTGGTCGTCGCCGAACAGGCGGGCGAGCAGCGCCTCCTGCTCCGCCATGTGCAGCTTCGCCGACCCCACCGCCGGAGACGACGACGCCGGACGCGACACGCGCGTCAGCCTCAGCCCCTCGATGTGGTGCGGCAGCTTCAGCGCCATGAACGGCCACGCGCCCATGTTCGCCGGCTCGTCCTGGACGAACACGACCTCGGTGTGCCCCGGGTACTTCGCCAGCTCCGCCTTGATCTCGTCGACCGGCGGCGGGTACAGCCGCTCGACCCGCACGATCGCGGTGTCGGTGGCGCCCTTCGCGTCCCGCGCCGCCGCCACGTCGTAGTAGATCTTGCCGGTGGTGAGCAGCACCCGCCGCACCCCCGCCGGGTCGATCGCCGGGTTCGACTCCGGGATCACCGGCTGGAACGCGCCCTGGGTGATCTCCGCGACCGGCGACGTCGCCGCCTTGTGCCGCAGCAGCGACTTCGGCGTGAACACCACGAGCGGCTTGCCGCGGCCCGACAGCACCTGCCAGCGCAGCAGGTGGAAGTAGTTCGCCGGGGTCGTCGGGTACACGACCGTCATGTTGTCCTGCGCGCACATCTGCAGGTAGCGCTCGATCCGCGCGGACGAGTGGTCGGGCCCCTGGCCCTCGTACCCGTGCGGCAGCAGGAGCACGACCGCGGAGTGCTGACCCCACTTCTGCTCACCGGACGAGATGTACTCGTCCACGACCGACTGGGCGCCGTTGGCGAAGTCGCCGAACTGGGCCTCCCAGCAGACCAGGGCGTCCGGCCGCGTCATCGAGTAGCCGTACTCGAAGCCCATCGCCGCGTACTCGCTGAGCAGCGAGTCGTGCACGTAGAACTTCGACACGCCCTGCCCGAACTGCTTCAGCGGCGTGTGCTCCTCGCCCGTCTTGCGGTCGACGAGCACCGCGTGCCGCTGGCCGAACGTGCCGCGCCGGCTGTCCTGCCCGACGAGCCGCACCGGGCGGCCGTCGATCAGCAGCGACCCGAGCGCGAGCAGCTCGCCGGTCGCCCAGTCGAGCGCGTCGTCCTCGACCATCTGCGCGCGGCGCTGCAGGATCGGCTGCAGGCGCGGGTGGACGCTGAAGCCCTCCGGCAGCGAGACCTGCGAGTCGATGATCCGCTTGACGGTCTCCGGCGGGATCGCGGACCCGGCCGACGCGTGGTCGATCGGGATGCTCTCCTCGACGTCCGGCTTGACGACCGACCCCGGCTCCAGGGGCTTCTTCACGGCCTCGCGGGTCTCGGTGAAGGCCCGCTCCAGCTGCTCCTGGTAGTCGCGCAGCGCCTGCTCGGCCTCCTCGACCGTGATGTCGCCGCGGCCGATCAGCGCCTCGGTGTAGAGCTTGCGCACCGAACGCTTCGCGTCGATCAGGTCGTACATCAGCGGCTGCGTGAACGACGGGTTGTCCGACTCGTTGTGGCCGCGCCGCCGGTAGCAGACCATGTCGATGACGACGTCCTTCTTGAACGTCTGCCGGTACTCGAACGCCAGCCGCGCCACGCGGGCGCACATCTCCGGGTCGTCGCCGTTCACGTGGAAGATCGGCGCCTGGATCATCCGGGCCACGTCCGTCGCGTACACGCTGGAGCGCGAGTACTCGGGCGCGGTGGTGAACCCGACCTGGTTGTTGATCACCACGTGCACGGTGCCGCCGGTGCGGTAGCCGCGCAGCTGCGACAGGTTCAGCGTCTCGGCGACGACGCCCTGCCCGGCGAACGCGGCGTCGCCGTGGATCAGGACCGGCAGGACGGTGAAGCCGCCCTCGCCGACGTCCAGGACGTCCTGCTTCGCCCGGACCACGCCCTCCAGCACCGGGTCGACGGTCTCCAGGTGCGACGGGTTCGCGACCAGCTCACAGCGGATCTTCGACCCGTCGTCGGCGACGAAGTCGCCGGACGCGCCGAGGTGGTACTTCACGTCGCCGGAGCCCTGCGCGCTGCGGGGGTCGAGGTTGCCCTCGAACTCACCGAAGATCTGCGCGTAGGACTTGCCGACGATGTTGGCGAGGACGTTCAGCCGGCCGCGGTGCGCCATGCCGATGACGACCTCGTCCAGGTTCGCCTTGGCGGCCGCCGAGATCACCGAGTCGAGCAGCGGGATGACGGACTCGCCGCCCTCCAGCGAGAACCGCTTCTGCCCGACGAACTTCGTCTGCAGGAACGTCTCGAACGCCTCGGCGCTGTTCAGCCGGCGCAGGACGTGCAGCTGCTCCTCGCGCGACGGCTTGTCGTGCGGGACCTCCACGCGCTCCTGGATCCAGGCGCGCTCCTCCGGGTCCTGGATGTGCATGTACTCGATGCCGACCGTCCGGCAGTACGCCATCCGCAGCACGCCGAGGATCTCGCGCAGCTTCATCGTCGACTTGCCGCCGAACCCGCCGGTCGCGAACTCGCGCTCCAGGTCCCACAGGGTGAGGCCGTGCTTGAGGATGTCGAGGTCGGGGTGCCGGCGCTGCTTGTACTCCAGCGGGTCGGTGTCGGCCATCAGGTGGCCGCGGACCCGGTAGGCGTGGATCAGCTCGTGGACGCGGGCGACCTTGGCGACGTCGTCCTCGTGCGAGGCGGAGATGTCCTTGACCCAGCGCACCGGCTCGTACGGGATGCGCAGGGCCTCGAAGATCTCGTCGTAGAACTCCTCCTCGCCCAGCAGGAGCCGGTGGATGCGCCGCAGGAAGTCGCCGGACTGGGCGCCCTGGATGATCCGGTGGTCGTAGGTGGAGGTCAGCGTCATGACCTTGCTGATCCCCATCCGGGACAGCGTGTCCTCCGACGCGCCCGCGAACTCCGCGGGGTGCTCCATCGCGCCCACACCGATGATCGTGCCCTGGCCCGGCATGAGGCGCGGCACCGAGTGGACCGTGCCGATCGTGCCCGGGTTCGTCAGGCTGATCGTGGTGCCCTGGTAGTCCTCGAGGGTGAGCTTGTTGCCGCGCGCCTTGCGGACGATCTCCTCGTAGGCGGCCCAGAACTGGCGGAAGTCCAGCGTGTCGGCGGCCTTGATGCTCGGCACCACCAGCTGCCGGGTGCCGTCGGGCTTCTGCAGGTCGATCGCCAGCCCGAAGTTGACGTGCTCGGGCCTGACCAGCACCGGCTTGCCGTCCACCTCGGTGTACGCGGCGTTCATCTCGGGCATCGCCGCGAGCGCCTTGACGATCGCGTACCCGATCAGGTGGGTGAAGGAGACCTTCCCGCCCCGCCCGCGCTTGAGGTGGTTGTTGATGACGATCCGGTTGTCGATCAGCAGCTTGGCCGGGACGGCGCGCACGCTCGTCGCGGTCGGCACCGAGAGGCTGGCCTCCATGTTGAGGGCCGTCCGGGCGGCGACGCCGCGCAGCCGCACCTCCTCGGCGCCCTCGGGCGCCGGCGGCGGGGCCGCCTTGGCCGCGCCCTTGGGGGCCGGCTCGGCGGGAGGCGCCTTGGGCGCCTGCACCGGCGGGGGCTGTGTCGGCGGCGCGGCCGCGGTGCCGCTCGGGACGCCGGCCGCCGCCGCGCCCTCCTCCGGAGCGGTGGTCACGGACGGCCGGGAGCCCGGCTGGTAGTCCGCGAAGAAGTTCCACCAGGCCTCGTCGACCGAGTTGGGGTCCTCGAGGTACTTCTGGTACAGCTCGTCGACCAGCCACTCATTGGCACCGAAGTCTGTGATCTTTGGGTCGGCACTGGTCTGCGCTGACTCTGTCGACACGGCGGAGATCGCCCTCTTCCGCAGCTCGCAAGTGAGATAAGAGACGGCATCAAGGCTACTCGTACTTACCGCACCGAGACGCCAACCTGCGGTGGAGTGGCCCGTCCCGCCTGAGAAGGGGCCGCTTCTCAGGCAATTGCGGGACGTTCGTCCTATTTCACTCTCCGAAAAGACGTCAGTGAGTGTGCGGCGCCACAGTGGGGCCCTCGCTGGCCTGGACGAGGACGAAGCCCTGGCCCTGGAACGCGAGCTGCATGGCCTCGCCGCTGCCGCGGCCGATCAGGGCGCCGGCCTTGAAGGTGCGGTTGACGCCGACCTGGAGGCTGGTGCTCCACGCGACGGCGGACTGGCCGTCGGCGAACGTCGGGGCGCGGCCGCAGTCGAGCATGACCGGGGTGCCGTGGGTGGTGAGGGCGACCCAGCCGGTGCCCTGCAGAGTGGTGTTGAACAGGCCGCCCGCGGCGATCCCGGCGCCCTGGACGCGCTGGATGTCGGACTGGAGGGTGGAGTCGTAGGCGAGGATGTTCTTGCCGTTGACGGTGATGCCCTCGTTCTCCAGGTAGAAGAGGTGGATGTCGTCGGCGTCGTTGGCGACGAAGAGGAGGCCCTGGCCCTTGACCCGCATGAGCGGGACGCCCTCGCCGGTGAGGGCCTTCTTCATGAACTTGCCGATGCCGCCCGAACCCTCGTAGTCGAACTCCATCTGGCCCTGGAAGGCGACCATGGACCCCTGGCGGGCGAGGACGTCGCCGTTCAGGTGGACGCGGAGCATCTTGGAGTTCTGGAGCGCGAAGTGGCCGGGGAGCGGCTGGCCCTGGTCGAGGTTGCCGAAGAATTGGCTGCGCATGTCGTGGCCTCTCATGTGGGTCGGAGTATCGCCAGCATAACGATCTGATTCGACCGGGTTTGAACGCTTTCGTTCCGGTGGCCTGATCCGGGCGTCGGACGATCGGGATCCTGATCGCGCTGGTCAGCCGGTGCCGAGGTGCGCGCGGCCGTGCGGGGCGGTCCAGTCCATGGCGGGCCCCTTGGGAACGACGCCGGACGGGTTGATGTGCGGATGCGTCCCGTAGTAGTGCCGCTTGATGTGGTCGAAGTCGGTCGTCCCGCCGAACGCGGGGATCGCGTAGAGGTCGCGGGCGTACGCCCACAGGTTCGGATAGTCGACGAGCCGGCGCAGGTTGCACTTGAAGTGCGAGTAGTAGACCGCGTCGAACCGGGCCAGGGTCGGGTACAGGCGGACGTCCGCCTCGGTGACGCGGTCGCCGAACAGGTAGCGCCGGCCGGCCAGCCGCTCCTCCAGGCGGTCGAGCGTCTCGAAGAGGGCGTCGAACGCCTCCTCGTAGGCGTCCTGGGCGGTGGCGAACCCCGCCTTGTAGACGCCGTTGTTCACGGTCGTGAAGACGACCTCGTTCAGCGCGTCGATCTCCAGGCGGAGCTCCGCCGGGTACAGGTCGGGGGCGCCCGCGCGGTGGTGCGCGGCGAACTCCGTCTCGAACATCGTGGTGATCTTCGGATAGTCGTTGGTGACCAGGCGCTCGGTCACCGTGTCCCAGACGCACGGCACCGTGTAGCGGCCCTCGAAGGACGGGTCGCTCGACAGGTACAGCTCGGACAGGAACACCGCTCCGGTCACCTCGTCGCGCTCGGGGAACCGCCAGCCCCGCTCGTCCCGGATCGGGTCGACGACACCGACGCCGATGGCGGCCTCCAGGCCGAGGAGGCGCCGGACGATCAGCGTCCGGTGCGCCCAGGGGCAGGCATAGGACACGAACAGCCGGTACCGGCCGGGCTCGGCGGGATACCCGCTCGACCCGTCCGCGGTGATCGTGTCGGTGAACCGGTTCGGCTGCCGGACGAACCGGCCGCCCGAGATCTCCTGCGCGATCATGTTGGCGCCCCTTCCCGCGTGCCCGCCGCCCGCTCCTGCTTGCAAACTACGCCCGCCGCGCGGATCAGGGGCCGTCGAGTTCCATCCGGCCGGTGACGAGGGGCAGGTCCAGGTACGTCCTGATGCCGGGCTCGGCCGCGCACACGACGGGGATCGCGTTGACGGCGTGCGAGGCGGCCGCGGCGACCCCGCTGGTGACCCAGTCCTCGCCGGTGGTGAGCGTGATGGAGGGGCGGCCGTGCACGCGGACGGCGTACCCGGGCGGCCCCCAGTCGGGGATGCGGGCCGCGTCCGCCTTGTGGACGACCTCGATCGTGATGACGGGCCGCCCTCCCGCGAGGCCGCTGACCGTCCAGCGGGCGGCCGCGACGCTCCCGCGCCGGACGACGCCCGCCGCGGTGGGCAGGTCGGTGCCGGCGAAGCGGTAGTCGACGTCCACGTCGATGTCGTCGAGGTCGACGCGGAGCCCGGCCGCCACCAGGTGCAGGCTCTCGGAGAACACCGACCGGACGGCGGTGCGGGTGGGGCGCAGCGAGCGCAGGTAGGACTCCTCGTCCCTGCCGATGCCGAGGGTGTCGTGGACCAGCCGCCAGGACGGGTGCTCCGACAGGTCCATGCATTCGCGGACGTACACGTGCGTGATCCGGCGGGACAGCCGCGACAGCACGATCGGCATCACGTCCGGCATGAAGCCGGGGCTGACCCCGCAGCCGTGCACGGACACGCCGCCGCGCTTGCACGCCTGCTCCAGCTCGCTCGCCAGGCGGGGGCCGTGCGCGTAGGGGTAGACGAGCCCGGTCAGGGAGATCACGTTCTTGCCGGACGCGAGCAGCGCGCGGACCGGCTCGAGGTCGGCGAACGGATCGCCCATCGGGCCGGGCGCGTAGACGACGCAGTCGGCGTCCAGCGCGAGGATGTCGTCGATGTCGCCGGTGGCGGGCACGCCGATCGGGTCGCGGCCCGCCAGGGCGGCGGCGTCCACGCCGTGCTTGCCCGGGGTGTGGACCCAGGCGCCGGCGAGTTCCAGGCCGGGCCGGTCCAGGACGTCGCGGATCACGGCGCGGCCGACCGCCCCGGTCGCCCACTGGACGACGCGGTAGGGGCGGGGGAGCGGAGGGGTCGCTTCGTCCGGGCTCATCGGGGGAGGACCTCCGGGTCGGCGGGCGATGGCAGAGGAGACTACGCGTACCGTCCCGGTGAAATCGTGCATTCGACGCAACTTCCCCAGAAGCCGCAGGAGTGGCCCCCGGTCCGGTGTGTCGGCGGGCACCCCAGGGAGGCGAAGCCGAGCGACATTCGGTTTACTGGTGCCACGGGGGCGACCCCGTGGTGATCACCGTGATCGCAGTCGGTGCGATGTGAGGAGACAGACATGTCGGAACTGCGCTACGACGGCCGCGTCGCGGTCGTGACCGGGGCCGGGCACGGCCTCGGCCGCCAGCACGCCCTCGAGCTGGCCGCACGCGGTGCGAAGGTCGTCGTGAACGACCTCGGCGGCGACCGGACCGGCGCCGGGGCCTCCGCCGGCCCGGCCCAGGAGGTCGTGGACGAGATCAAGAAGAACGGCGGCGAGGCCGTCGCCAACCCCGACAACGTCGCGACGCCCGAGGGCGCGCAGGCGATCGTCCAGACCGCGCTGGACGCGTTCGGCAAGATCGACATCGTGGTCAACAACGCCGGCATCCTGCGCGACAAGTCGTTCAAGAACATGTCCGTCGAGGAGTTCGACTCGGTCATCGCCGTGCACCTGCGCGGCTCCTTCCTGGTCTCGGGCGCCGCGTGGACGCACCTGCGCGAGCAGGGCTACGGCCGCATCGTCAACACCTCGTCCCCGGCGGGGCTGTTCGGCAACTTCGGCCAGGCCAACTACGCGACCGCGAAGATGGGCCTCGTCGGGTTCACCAAGACGCTCGCGCAGGAGGGCGCCAAGTACAACATCAAGGCCAACGCGATCGCCCCCGTCGCGTGGACCCGGATGACCGAGGACCTCCTGCCCGCCGACTTCGCCGACAAGCTCGGCGTCGACCAGGTCACGCCGCTCGTGGCGTGGCTCGCGCACGAGGACAACACCGACTCCGGCGAGGTCTACACGGTCGGCGGCGGCCGGATCGCCAAGATCTTCGTGGCGGAGGGCCCCGGCTACGGCCAGAAGGCGACCCTGTCGGTCGAGGACGTCCGCGACAACTGGGCGGCCGTCAACGCCGCCGAGCCGCTCACGGTCTTCAAGAACGTGGGCGAGCAGATGGGTCCCCTCATCCAGCAGCTCACCTCCTGAGCCGTTGGGCGGGATCGCGCTCGACCGGCGGGACGGGGTGCTCACCATCACCCTGTCCCGCCCGGACCGCCTCAACGCCGTCGACGGCGCCCTGACCGAGGAGATGCTCGACGTCCTGCACGAGCTGATGCGCGACACCGCGACCCGTGTCGTCGTGCTCACCGGTGCGGGCCGGGGCTTCTGCTCCGGCATGGACATCCAGGGCGACGGCGGCGAAACGAGCTCGCAGGGCCGCGCGCAGCGCCTCTACCAGGGCATCGCGCGGGGCGGCGAGGTCACCGCCCGGCTGCGGGAGATCCCGCAGCCGGTGATCGCGGCCCTGCACGGCCCGGTCGCGGGCATGGGCGTCTCCTGGGCGCTGGCCTGCGACCTGCGGGTCGCCGACCCCACCACCCGTTTCGTCGTCCCGTTCACCAACCTCGGCCTGTCGGCCGGCGACTGCGGCCTGTCCTGGCTGCTGCCCCGGCTGGTGGGCCCCGCGCGGGCGGCGGAGATCTCCTACCTGGCCCAGCGCCTCGACGTGACGCGCGCCGAGGCGCTCGGGCTGATCACCGAACTGGCCCCCGAGGGCGGCGACCTGGACGCCGCGCACGCCCTCGCCGACGCCCTGCTGGCCCGCTCCCCGTACGGCCTGCGCCGCACGAAGGAGCTGCTGAACATGTCCTTGGACGTCCCGGGCCTGCGTCAGCAGCTGCTGGCGGAGACGGGCATCCAGACCCTGGCGTTCTTCACCGAGGACCTGGTCGAAGGCATGTCGGCGACCATGGAGAAACGCCCGCCCACCTTCCACGACCGCTGAGAGGATCCCCGACCCGGTCCGGCGGCGGGCACCGCAGGAGCGAGCGCCGGTGAACGCCGTGCGGTTGCCCGTCGCCGCCCCGGGCTGAGGGGGGTCGTCCCCCTCAGCCCGCCAGGGCGGACGAAAGAGCCTCCACGTAGCGCAGCGCCGCCAGCCGGGCCAGGGCCGGGTGGGCGCCCAGGGGTGCGGCGTAGGCGGCGCCGACGGCCGCGGCCGCGGCGGGGATCCGGCCGGCTTCGGGCTCGATGCCGATGAGGTGGGGGGCGAGCGCCACGCTGGCGGCGCCGGACGCGCGCAGCTGGTCGGCCATGGCCCGGAGGGTCGCGTCGTCGGTGAGCGAGCCGGTGAAGACGGGGGAGGCGAGCCGGGAGGCCAGCAGGACGCTGGTGACCTCGGCCTGCCGGACGGCGGTCGCGCCGCCGGGGGTGGCGACGATGACGCCGGTCGCGGCGGTCACCATGGTCATCATCCGGATGCGGTCGGCGCGGGCGAGGCCGGCGTCGGCGAGCCGGTCGTGCAGCGCCTCGGCGATGAGGGGGTGCGGGCCGAGCGGCTCGGCGGCGACGGCGCGCACCGGGGCGGCGGCGATGGCCGCGCCGATCGCGGCCTCGAGCGCCGGGTCGGGCCCGGTGGTCAGGGGGACGACCACGGCGGTGACCTCGTCCTGGCGCGGCAGGGCCGCGAGGACCGCGGGCAGGCTCGCCTCGTCGCCCGCAACGTGGCCGACGAGCGCGGGCTGGCCGGTGTGCTCGATCTCGACCAGCCGCGCGAGCTCCGCGGCGATCTCCGCGCCGGTCCGCCGGGCGGCGCCGGGCACGGCCAGGACGAGCGTGGGCGAGCCGGGGGGCAGCAGGAAGGATTCGTCGCCGCGGTGCCGCCCGCCGCGGGGTGTGCGGCGGCGGCGCGACGGAAGTGCCTCGGATGCCTGGCTATCGGAACTCACGGCGGGAATCGTAACGCCCCCGCGGTCGTGCGGCGGCGCCATGCCCTGCTCAAGCCGCGGGTACGGGGGGTCGTCCGGCCGCCGCGGGGGGCCGGTCGCGGCGTCGTCGCCGCGGTCGCTGCCGGTATAGATCGCCGGTCTCCCTTCCAGACGGGTCGCTGGATACTCTCTACCACCGACAGGGGGCTACGGGGCATATGGGACGAAACTTCTCCCGGTGCGGCCGTCCGCCTTTATCATCGCAGGGTCCGGGGCCATCCGGCCGTCCGATCGCCGGAAGCGCCGACGTAGTAGGCTCCGGCAGACCCCCGTATACCCCGCATCGGGAGGTTTCCCCGCATGTCGCACCCCCAATGCCGAAGGCCGAACCCGTGAGCTTCCCGCAGCAGAGGCTGGTCCGCCCATCGTGATGGCCCCCCGCCTCTCCTCGATCCGCACGAGGACCGCCGTGCTGGTCCTCGTGCCGCTGCTCGCGCTCGCCGCCCTGTGGAGCTTCCTCACCGCGGTCACCTTCGGCGACGCCCTGAACCTGGTGCGGGGCCAGACGTTCCAGGAGGAGGGGCTCACCCCCACCCAGGACCTCGTCATCGCGCTGCAGAGGGAACGCCGCCTCTCGCTCGCCGAGCTCGGCGACCCGCGCACCGCGAACTCCGGTGCCATGCGGAGCCAGCGGCAGGCCACCGACCAGATCAGCGAGGTGCTTCGGAGCAACGTCCGGGGTGAGAGCCTGCGCGGCGTCAGCCAGCACCGCGTCCTCCAGCGGCTCGACGCGCTCGTCACCGCGCTCGGCACCCTGGACGAGATCCGCCGCGGCGTCGACCAGCGCGCCACCGACCGCGCCCGCGCCCTGCGCGAGTACTCCGACCTCATCGACGCCTGCTACGCCGTCTACACCGCCGCCACCCCCCAGGACGGCAGCATCACCTCCGACGCGCGCGCGCTGACCGCCATCAGCCGGTCCCGCGAGTACCTCTCGCGCGAGGACGCCCTGCTCACCGGCGCGCTCGCCGCCGGCCGCCTCACCGCCGCCGAGCGCGGCGAGTTCGCCCAGCTCGTCGGCGCCCAGCGGAACCTGTTCAGCGACAGCACCCGCGACCTCTACGAGGACGACCTCGCGAAGTACCGGCTCATCACGTCCTCGCCGCAGTACGCGCAGCTGCGCGCGCTGGAGAACCAGGTCATCCGCGGGGAGCTCGACCGCACCACCGGTCCCGCCGCGCCCACGTCGCCCACGACGTCCGCGACGCCCGCCCGTCGGCGGACGGGCACGCCCGCCGACGGCGCCCGCACGAGCTCCGCCCGCGCCCTGCCCGTCGACCCGAGCAGCTGGCGCTCCCTCATGGACACGGTCAACGCGCGCCTGTTCGCGTTCGAGGACCAGGTCCTCGACCACATCGTCGGGCACGCCCGCGGCATCGCGATGGGCGTCTTCGCGCGCCTCGCCGTCGCCGGCGGCCTCGGCCTCCTCGCCATCCTGGTGTCGACCCTCATCGCCGTCCGGGTGTCCCGCCGGCTCATCCGCGAGTGCCGGACGCTCGCCGCGGGCGTCGTCGACTTCACGCGCGAACGGCTGCCCCTGCTCGCCCGGCAGGCCCGCGAGGGCAAGCCGATGGACCCGGGCGAGACCCCCGAGTTCGACTACCGGATCAACGAGATCAAGCAGATCGCCCACTCGTTCGACAGGGCCCGCGACGCGTTCCTCGGCGCGGCCGCCGGCGAGATCGCCGCCCGCCGCGGCGTCAGCGAGGTGTTCGTCAACCTCGCCCGCCGCAACCAGGCGCTCGTCCACCGGCAGCTCAGCCTGCTCGACACCATGGAGCGCCGCACCGAGGACCCCGCCGAGCTGTCCGACCTGTTCCGGCTCGACCACCTCGCCACCCGCATGCGGCGGCACGCCGAGGGCCTGGTCATCCTGGCCGGCAAGTCCGCCGGACGCGGCTGGCGGCGGCCCGTCCCGCTCGTCGACGTCGTCCGCGGCGCCGTCGCCGAGGTCGAGGACTACCCCCGCGTCCGCGTCCAGCCGCTGCCGCGCGTCGCGCTGGTCGGCTCCGCGGTCGCCGACGTCATCCACCTGCTCGCCGAGATCGTCGAGAACGCCACCACGTTCTCCCCGCCGCAGTCGCCCGTCCGGGTCAGCGGCCACCCCGTGTCCAACGGCTTCGCCCTGGAGATCGAGGACCGCGGCCTCGGCATGACCCCCGAGGCCCTCCGCGCCGCCAACGAGCGGCTGGCGCACCCGCCCGAGTTCGACCCGTCCGACAGCGCCCAGCTCGGCCTGTTCGTCGTCGCGCGGCTCGCCGAACGGCACGAGATCAAGGTGACGCTCCGGCCGTCGCCCTACGGCGGGACGACCGCGATCGCGCTGATCCCCGGCGCCCTCCTCGTCGAGGACGCCGAGCCGGACCAGCCCGTCCGCCGCACCACCGGCCCGCTCCCCCTGCCGCAGGCGCAGCCGCCCGCAGCGGTCGCCGCCCCGGCCGCGCCCGCCGTCGAGGCGCCCGTCCGGCTCGTCGAGACCGTCCCCGAACCGGTCGCGGCACCCGACCCGGCTCCCGCCACGGCCGCCGCGCCCGAGCCGGCCGCCGCGCCCGAGCCCGGCGGCGACCTTCCCAAGCGCCGCCGGCAGACCCACCTCGCGCCCCAGCTGAAGGCGCGGGTGGACGCCCACCTCGCCGCCCAGGGCCTGCCGGTCCCCGAGCCCGCTCCCGCGGAGCCCGCCCCCGCCGCGCCCTTGGCCGCCCCTGTACCCCCTCCCCCCGGTCCGGGCGGGGACGACCGTTCACCAGAGACGATGCGAAGCAAGCTGTCCGCCATGCAACGCGGCTGGGAGCGCGCCCGTACCGACGCGCCGCCCCCGGACGCGGAGCACGGCGAGGCAGGGCGGAACCGAGGCGACCAGGAGGACGACACCCCATGACGAATGCCCAGCACTCCGGCAAGGAGTCTCAGGGCGGTGCGGGCGCCGAGCTGAACTGGCTGCTCGACAGCCTCGTGCAGCGCGTCGCGCAGGTGCAGAACGCGGTCGTCCTGTCCAGCGACGGGCTGCGCATCGCCGCGTCGCGCGGCCTCGCCGCCGAGGAGTCCGATCACCTGGCCGCCGTCGCGGCGAGCTTCCAGAGCCTCGCCCGCGGCGCCGGGGAGTCGTTCGGCGGCGGGCCCGTCCGGCAGACCATCGTGGAGATGGAGTCGGCGTTCCTCTTCGTGACCGCCGCCGGGCGCGGCGCCTGCCTCGCCGTCCTCGCCGACTCCGACGCCGACCTCGGGATGATCGCCTACGAGATGGCGATGCTGGTGACGCGCGTCGGCCAGCACCTGTCGGCCGATCCCCGGGTGGCGGGGGTCTGACATGGACGGCACGGAAGGAGAGGGGCCGCACGGCACCGGCTGGTACGACGACGCGGCGGGCCCCGTGGTGCGCCCCTACGCGCTCACCCGCGGCCGCACCCACTATGAGGGCGGCGAGTTCGACCTCGTCGCCCTGATCGTCACCGCGGAGGCCGCCCCCGAGGCCGACGGCGCGCTCCCGCACGCGCCGTGGGCCCCGGAGCCGGAACATGAGATGATCTTGGACCTTTGCCGTACACCGCTGTCGGTCGCCGAGATAGCGTCGGACCTCGAACTCCCGCTCGGGGTCGTCCGCGTCCTCCTCGGCGATCTGCTCGACCACTCGCTGATCGGTGTCCGGCGCCCCGCCCCGGTGGCGCAGTTCCCCAGCGAGCGCGTACTCAAGGAAGTGATCGATGGAATCCGTGCGCTCTGACACGGCCGCCCCGCCCGCGGGCGACTCGGCGCTGACCGTCAAGATCCTCGTCGCCGGCGGTTTCGGCGTGGGCAAAACCACCCTCGTCAGCGCGGTCAGCGAGATCCGCCCGCTGCGCACCGAGGAGGCCCTCACCGAGAAGAGCATCGGGATCGACGACACCAGCGCGGTCGCGTCGAAGACCACCACCACCGTGGCGATGGACTTCGGGCGCATCACGCTGCCGAACGGCCTCGTCCTCTTCGTCTTCGGCACCCCCGGCCAGGACCGCTTCTGGTTCATGTGGGACGAGCTCGCCAAGGGGGCCCTCGGCGCCGTCGTCCTCGTCGACACCCGCCGACTCGCCGACTGCTTCGCGTCCGTCGACTACTTCGAGCGGCGCGGGGTCCCCTTCATCATCGGCGTCAACCGCTTCGACGGCGCGGCCCCGCACACCGCCGACCAGGTCCGCGACGCCCTGGACCTGCCCTCCGACATCCCCGTCGTCTCCTGCGACGTCCGGGACCGCGAGGACGCCAAGCAGATCCTCATCACCCTCGTCGAGCACATCATGAGGCGTATGAGCTGAGCGGGGCGATGGCCGCGCCGGCGCGCCGGGGCCGGTCGCGGTGTCCGCGCGGGCACCCTGATCGGTCGTCCGGACCTCTCGTTCCGAGAGGATCGGGAAGTTAAGATACATCGCAACTCCGCCCGGAAGGGGAGACGCGATGGACGTCGAGCGGCGCGCCTCGGATCGCGAGCGCGATGAGGTGCTGGTGCGGCTCCACACCGCCTACGCCGAAGGCAGGCTGGACGAGAGCGAACTGGACGAGCGGATCGACCTCGCGCTCGCAGCCCGCACGCGGGGTGATCTCGGACGGGTGGCGGCCGACCTGCCGCAGGGGCACGCGGACGCGCCGGCGCCCGCGCGCGCGACCGCCGGGCGGCTGCAGGTGGCCTACAAGGGCGGCGTGCGGCGTTCCGGGCGGTGGCGGGTGCCCTCCCGGTTCACCTCCGCCCTCTACAAGAGCCACGCGGTGGTCGATCTGAGCGCCGCCGAACTGACCGGGCCGGTCACGGTGATCCGCGTGATCGCCTACAAGTCGGACTCCGAGATCGTCGTGCCCCCGGGCGTCCGCGTGGAGGCCGGCGGGCTCGGCGTCTCCGCGGATGTGGGCGGCGATCCCGCACCGGGTGCCCCCGTCGTGCATGTCCAGGGTTTCGCCTACAAGGGGGCAATTGTGGTGAAAGGTTGGAAGCAGCCGCGGTGAGCTGATAGAACGCTCCCGCATTCAGCAGTGAGGGAGCATTCGTGACGGCCAGCACTCCGGAGCAGGACGAGCACGCCGGGTCTCGTGCGGTCCGGCGACGCCTGACGTTCGGGGTCGCCGAGGGACTCGCCGGACTGCCCGGGGGGATGTCGCCCTGGCAGCGGGCCTACGAGGCGTGGCGCACCGCCGGTGTGCCCTGGGGGCACGACCTCCCCGCGGAGCCGGTGCCGAACGCCGCCGGGGACCCCGCCGCCGCGAACCGGGCCGTCGCGAACCGCGCAGCCGTGAGAGCCCCGGCCGCCGAGGTTCCGGCCGCGCCGGTGAAGGCGCGGAGGCGCCGGGGGCGGCGTGCCGGCGCGGTGGTCCTGGCCGGTGTCGTGCTCGCGGGAGGCGGGGCCGCCTACGTCGCCACGCGGGACGAGGGGACGCTCCGGCGGGCTCCGGCACCCGGCGCCGTGGTGGCCGAGCGGGCGTTCGCCGTCGATCCCGCGGCGAAGACGGACGGGCTCGTCCAGGAGCTCGCGTCCATCGCCGCGGCCGGGGGCACGGTCGTCGCGGTCGGCCACGAGGGCGGGGCGGGCCGGGAGCGCGCCGAGTTCCTCCACGCCGACCGGGGGACCTGGCGGCTCGCGCGGGTCCGGAACGCGGACGGGGCGGAGCCCCCGGTGGGCGACCGGGCCCAGCTCGTGGCGGGCGCCGCCGGAGGATGGGTGGCGCTCGGCCGCGCTGCGGGCGGGGCCGTCGTGTCGTGGACGAGTGCGGACGGCGGGACGTGGGTCCGGCAGCCGGCGGGCGGGTTCACGCCCGCCGACCGCGTGAACGGGCTCGTGCGGGCCGAGGGCGGGTTCGTGGCCGTGGGCAGCGCGGGCGCCGGCGGGGCCGTCGTGTGGAGCTCCGCGGACGGACGGGCCTGGCAGCGCGTCCCGGTCGGCAAGGACGCGACCGCGTTCGACCGGGTCGCGGCGTCCGGGCGGGTCGTCGTCGCGCACGGGACGTTCGCGCGGAAGGTGACGAAGAAGAAGGGCAAGAAGAAGGTCACCGCGACCGTGCGCGGGGACGGGCTGTGGCGCTCCGCCGACGGCGGCCGGACGTGGGCGCCCGTGGGCGTCCCGCAGGCGCAGGGCTCGCATGGCCCGACGAAGGGCCTCGTGGCCGGTCCCGGGGGAGTGTTCGCGACCGCCCGGGACGGGAAGCGCGCCACCGGCAAGGGCAAGAAGCGGAAGACGTCGCGGTTCGGTGTGCTGTTCACGTCGCCGGACGGCCGGACGTGGAAGCCCGCCGGGCAGTTCGGTGCGGAGAGGTTCGCCGGCGTCGACCGGTTCGGGGGGAGCGCGGACGGGTTCGCCGCCGTCGTACGGGTCGAGAAGGGGCCGCGCGCGGTGCTCGGCAGCACCGACGGGAAGACGTGGCGGCGGCAGGGCACCGTCGGGCCGCCGCAGGTGAACGGGCTGACGGTCGCGGGCGGTTCCGTCGCGCTGGCCGGCCGGCGGGGGGACGACGCCTTCCTGTCCGGCGTGGATCTGCGCGCGGTCCCGGGGGCCGTCCGTCCCGAGCGGACGGTCCGCGCCGTCGCGGCGGGGCCGGGCGGGCTCGTCGCGGTCGGCGGAACCAACGGCGGGGTGGCGGTGTGGAGCGCGCCGGACGGGGCCCGGTGGACGCGGGCCGGCGTCCCGATGGCGGCGGGTTCGCTCGCGGACGCCGTCCACGGCCCCCAGGGATGGGTCGCCGTCGGACGCGGCGTCGCCGGTGCGCTCGTGCTGGCCTCGCCCGACGGGCGGACGTGGAGCCGGCCGTCGTTCCCGCCCGGTCCGGCGCCGACCGGCGTCGCGTCGGGCAAGGCCGGATACGTCGCGGTGGGACCGGGAGGCGCCTGGCGTTCGGGCGACCTCAAGGGCTGGCGGCGCGCCGGGGTGGACGGCACGCTCGCCGACGTCGTGGCCACCTCGAAGGGGTACGCGGCGGTCGGCGCGAAGGGCACCGCGCCCGCCGTGTGGACGTCGCCCGACGGTCTGAAGTGGACGGCGGTGAAGCTGCCCGCCGATCCGGCGACCGGGCCGCTGACGCAGGTCGCCGCGCGCGGGGACGTGGTCGTGGCGGTCGGCACCGGGCCCGCGCCGCTCGTCTCGCCGGACGGGGGCGGCACCTGGAACACGGGCGGCGCCGGCGTGCCGCCGGGCGCCGCGGGCCTCACCGCCGTGACGGCGACGGCCACGGGGTTCACCGTCGCGGGCACCGCCGGCGGGCGGGGCGCGGCCCTGTGGTCGTGGTCCACCGGAACGGCCGCGGGGCCGGGAGGCGCGTCCTGGCGGCGGCTGCCGGTCCCCGGGCTGGACGGCCCGGGGGACCGGCGGCTCACCGCCCTGTCGGGCCTCGGGAAGGGGTTCGTCGCGGTCGGCGCGGCCGCCGACCACAGGGGCGAGGCGCCGCTGCTCTACCGGGCGCCGTAGCCCAGGGGTGCCACGGAGTCAGCCGTTGCACCCGCAGGAGCATCCCTTGGGGCACGAGCATCCGCTGCCATGTCCGCAACTGCACGATTTGTTCGCCATGGACGGAACGTAACCCCGGCGCCACGCACCGGTCTATCACCTCGGGGGGCATGTGCGCCTATCTCACGGGTTGATGTGCAGATCCACGCCCAGCAGCACGAGGAACCAGAGGAAGACGGCCAGCAGCGCGCTGGCGACCCGGCGCACCAGGTCGGCGGTGATGTAGCCGCGGTCCCAGGCGATGAACACGCCGATGATGATGTAGATCAGGGCGACGACGCTGATGCCGCTCCGGGAACGGTACGCCATGTGGGCGACACCTCCATGTGGGGGGATGTGACGATCGACCGTTTCCCCAGGGGGGCGAAGGAAAACGCCGGAGGTGTTCAGGGCGGGGTCGTGCCGATCTTTTCGGCACCGCCCAAACGGGTCATCCGTCCGACAGGTCGATGCGGACGACGGTCGGGTCGCGGTCACCGGCCCGCTCGGCGAACTCGGCGTTGCGGTGCACGATGTCGAACTCGTGCCTGCGCTTGCGGAGGGACGGGCTGAGCAGGATGTGGTCGAGCGTCTCCGCGTTCCCCTGGGTGACGGCGGTGTACCGGTCGCCGCGGGGAAGCCGCGCGGGCAGGTCGGTCAGCCCGCCCTCCTTCTCCAGCCGCCGGACGGGGGCGGAGCCCTCGCGCTCGTTGAGGGACCCGGCGACGATCACATTGGCGTTCGCGTCCACGGCCCGGACGGACCGCACGAATCCGGCGACGATCCGGGCCTGCGCGTCCCGCCGCCAGCCGCTGGGCCGCTGCGGCGGCTGGAACCGGCCGAAGACAGGCTGGTCGTCGCGGGTGCCGGAGTACAGGCGGCCGGCGACGACGATGATCCGGCGGCCCTGCCAGGTGACCTCCCCGGCGACGGGCTTGCGGGTCGACGCCCACGCGCCGTCGCCGGGCGCGATCCGGCCGGGGCTGAGGCTGAGGCCCGCCGTGCCGCCCTGCGGGACGGCGCGCACGGCGGTCGTGCGGGGGTCGGGGCGGGCCGCGGGCGGCTCGTCCGGCATCGGGTCCTGCTCGGCCGGGCGGTCCACGAACGCGAGCCCCCGGTCGGTGCGGAACAGGAAGCCGACGCGGCTGTTGTGGCCGTCCTCGCCGCCGTCGGCGTCGTCGCGGGGGTTGACCGCCCGCCAGTCGTAGCCGGGACCGCCCGCCTCGCTGATCGCGGTGATCAGCTCGGCGACGGTCTGGTCGGCGGCGACGGTGCCGTCGTCGGCGGGGCCGCTGTTGTCCTCGAGCCCGCTGATGGCGATCAGGTCGGGGCTGCGCAGTCCCCGCACGATGTCGTCGGCGAGGGCGCGGAACCGGGCCTTGGGCGCGTCGGGGTGCAGGCCGTCCAGCCCGGCGGTGGCGACGGCGATCTCCCCGGCCCGCTGCGGACGGGTCGTCTCGCGCCGCGGCGTGCCGGCGGCGCGGCGCGGGGTCGCGGTGAGCAGCAGCGAGAAGTGGCCGTAGGAGTAGTCGAGGACGCCGTCGTTCGGGCCGGGCAGCCGGTCGCCGACGTTCATGCCGGGCAGCGGCGCGAGGGTGTCGTCCAGCAGGACCCGCTCGGGGTTGGCGTCGCCGTCGCGCGCCAGGATCCCGCCGCGCTCGGTGCGCGGCCCGGCGCCGTCGCCGTTCGCGGGCAGCACCGCCACCTCGCCGTCGCCGGACGGCCCCACGGCGACGGCGTCCCGGAGGCGGACCCGCATGCCCTCGAGGGATTCGTAGAAGTCGAGCCCGTTGCGCTTCGGGGCGAACGCGTCGCTCTTCTCGACGTCGCCGGCCCTGGCGCGCACGACGCTCGCGGGGGCCCTGCGCCCCCCCGGCCCGAGCACGACGGGCGCGGGGAGCGCGGCGCCGCGCGCGTGGACGGTGACGCGCTCCGCGTCGATCTCGGTGCGGGTGAGGTTCCCGGACGCGCCGCCGCCCGGCCGGAACTCGCTGACCCGGCCGTCCACCCGCACCGCGTCGCCCGGGGCGGCGGACGGCCGGGTGCGGGTGAAGACGAAGACCCCCTCGGACGTGGCGTCGCTGCCGTCGGGCTCCGCGTCCTGCATCCAGAACCCGTTGCCGGTCACGGCCGTCACGACGCCGGGCACCCTCGCGACCGCCCGCCGGTGCAGCGGCGACACGTGCCCCGCGCCCTGCACGTCGCGGATGCGGACACCGGGCGCCGCGGCCGCGCCGGCGGGGAGGGCGGGGAGGGCGGGCACGGCGAGGGGGACGGTGACGGCCGCGGCCGCCAGCAGCACCGTCGCGGGACGGACGGCCCGTCCCGCTCCACGCGCGTACGCCACCCCACGCTCCCGATCGTCCGTGTGCGCCGGCGACAGGGCGCGCCGACGCCAAGGATCGTACGCGGGGACGGGCCCGGGAGTGGCATTCCCCCGGGCCGGAATCAGTCGAAGAGGACGACCTGCCTGATCACGTCGCCGTCGCGCAGCGCGCGGACGGCGTCGTTGAGGTCCTCGAAGCGGATGCGGCGCGAGATCAGCCCGTCGATGTCGAGCTTCCCGGCGCGCCACAGGTCGACGAACAGCGGGATGTCGCGCTTGAGGTCGCAGCCGCCGTAGAGGGACGCCTTGAGGCTCTTGCCGTCGAAGAGGAGGGCGAACGCGGTCTGGCTCCATTCGTCGTCGATCGCGCCCGCGCCGACCACGATGACGTCGCCGCCGCGCCGGGTCGCGTTCCACGCCGTCGTGATGGCCGCGGACCGGCCGACGACCTCGAACGTGCAGTCGAAGCCCGCCCCGCCCGTGAGCAGGCCCTTGGCCTCCTCCAGGCCGTCGGGCGTCGTGGTGTGGGTGGCGCCGAACCGCTTGGCGACGGGGTGCTTGGCCTCGTTCGGGTCGATCGCGAGGATGGTCGCCGCGCCGGCGATCTTGGCGCCCTGGATGACCGAGAGGCCGACGCCGCCCGCGCCGACCACGGCGACCGTCGAGCCGGGAGCGATCCGCGCCGTGTTGAACACCGCGCCGACGCCGGTGGGGATGCCGCAGCCGAGCAGCGCCGCGTACTCGAACGGCACGTCGTCGGCGACCGGGACGACGCCGCGGCCGGGCACGACGATCTCCTCGGCCCAGGTGCCGGTGCCCGCCATGCCGAACGCGGGGGTGCCGTCGCCGAGCCGGAAGCCCGGCGAGGAGAACGACTCGGCCAGGTGGGTCATGCAGAGGTAGGGCTCGCCGCGCCGGCACTCGGCGCACAGGCCGCAGTCGGGCGTCCAGTTGACGACGACGTGGTCGCCCTCCCGGACGCCGCGGACGCGGTCGCCCGCGGCCGTCACGACGCCGGCGCCCTCGTGCCCGATGACGGTGGGCGTCGCGGTCGGCAGCACCCCCGTCATCGTGGAGAGGTCCGAATGGCACACCCCCGTCGCCTTGATCCGCACCTTGACCTGATCGGGTCCGGGGTCGACGGCGGTGACGTCGTCGCGCAGGTCGAGCTCGGCGTCGCCGACCGCGTGCAGTACCGCGGCTCGAGCCATGGCTGCCTCCACATCGAGGTGGGGACGGCCCGCGGCCTCGGCGGGCCGTCCGGGGGGTGGGGACGACGGCCGGGCTAGTCCTCCAGGGCCAGCGCCGCCTTGGGGCAGGACCGGACGGCGTGCCGCACCCGGTCCGCGTGCTCGGCCGGCACGTCCGGCATGAGGATCTCCAGCATGTCGTCGTCGTTGAGGTCGAAGACCTCCGGCGCGATCCCGACGCACACGGCGTTGGCCTCGCACACGAGCGGGTCGACTGTCACCTTCATCGCATTGCTCCGTTCACGATCCCGGTGAGGTACGCTCGCTCACCTCGAAAGTAGAACACGTTACATTCTGGGTCGGCAAGACCCGAGCGCCGCCCCCCGTGATCTCGGATAGTGTGCCCCGCGGAGGAGATCGATGACCCACACAGAGGCGTCCACCGGTTCGGGGACGACCAGCGAGATTTTCCCGATGCCGTCCGGGCTGCTGCGCGCCGCCCGCCAGGCGAAGGGGTTCATGCCGGAGGACGAGGGCCGCGCCCTGTACGAGACGGCCCTGGCATACGGTACCCGCCTCGCCGGCGAGGGCCCGCTCCTGGAGGTGGGCACGTACTGCGGCAAGTCGGCCGTCTACCTGGGCGCCGCGGCGCGGCAGGCCGGCACGGTCGTGTTCACGGTCGACCACCACCACGGCTCGGAGGAGAACCAGGCGGGGTGGGAGCACCACGACCCGTCCCTGGTCGACCCGAGCACCGGCCGGATGGACACGCTGCCCACGTTCCGTAAGACGATCGCGAACGCCGGCCTGGAGGACGAGGTCGTCGCCGTCGTCGGCCAGTCCCGCACGGTGTCGGCGTTCTGGCGGACGCCCCTGGCGCTGCTGTTCATCGACGGCGGCCACGCCGAGGAGCACGCGCAGGGCGACTATGCCGGCTGGGCGCCCCACGTCGCCGTGGGCGGCGCGCTCGTCATCCACGACGTCTTCGCCGATCCGAAGGACGGCGGGCAGGCGCCCTACCGCGTCTACCTGCGGGCGCTCGCGAGCGGAGTGTTCGAGGAGCGCCGCGCGGAGGGCTCCCTGCGGGTCCTGGAGCGGGTCTCCGGCGGCGACCCGCTCGCAGAAGCCCCATAAGCCCCATCAGGCACGAAACAAGGGGCCGCGCCGGAGGAACCTCCGATGCGGCCCCTCGGCCGTTCCACGATGACTACAGGCGCGTCCGGACGGGGTTGGCGACCGAGACGAGCTCGCATCCGCACGCGTTGGGATCCGACGCCTCCGCGGGACCGAGCGGGCTGCCCGCGATCTCCTTGAAGATGCGGGCGCCGGGGGACGCGCCCTCCAGCGCGTCCGCGGCCAGGACGACCGCCGCCGCCGTGTAGGTGGAGCGGTCCCCCGGGAAGTGCCGCCGGTTCTCGAACTGCCAGCCGGTCCAGTACGAGCCGTCCTCGTGCCGCAGGTGCTGGATCGTCGCGAACAGCTCCAGCGCCCGCTCCCGGTCGCCCGCCGCGTCCAGCGCCATGACCAGCTCGCAGCTCTCCGCCGCCGTCACCCACGGCTGGTCGGACACGCACCGGCAGCCGAGGCCCGGGACGACGAAGGTGTCCCATTCGCCGGCGAACCGCCGCGCGGCGTCCTCGCCGCGCACCGGCCCGCAGAGCACCGGGTAGTACCAGTCCATCGACCAGCGGCTCTTGTCGGCGAACGCCTCCGGGTGCGCCGCCACCACGTGGCCGAGCTGGTCGGCGGCGAGCTCCCAGTCGGGCTGCGGCTCGCCCAGCCGCTCGCCGAGCGCGACCGCGCACCGCAGCGACTGGTAGATCGACGAGCAGCCGGTCAGCAGCGCGTGGTCGGACGCCTCGCCGTTCTCGTGCCGGATCCAGATGATCTCGCCGCGCCGGGTCTGCAGCTCCAGCACGAACCCGATCGCCCGCCGCACCACCGGCCACATCTCACGGGCGAACTCCTCGTCCGCCGTCATCAGCAGCTCGTGCCAGACGCCGACCGCGATGTAGGCGGCGTGGTTGGACTCGCCGCCCGGCTCGGTGACCTCGCCGAGGACCCACTTGGCCGGCCACGACCCGTCCGGCCGCTGGACCGACGCGAGCCACGCGTACGCGCGCCGCGCCTCGTCGGCCAGCCCGGCGACGGTCAGCGCCATCGCCGCCTCGATGTGGTTCCAGGCGTCGACGTGCCCCGGCACGCCGCCGACCGGCGAGAACCACGGGATCGCGCCGGACGCCTCCTGCTGCGCCGCGATGCTGCGCGCGGTCGCGACGATCTCCTCCGAGGTCACCACCCCGGGCACGGCCGGCGGTGCGGGGCGGAGCCCGTCGCCGGCCGCCGGATCAGACCGCATCCGCGGTCTCCCCGGCGGGTGCGGCCGCGGCGCCCGGCACCGCGGGCTTGTCGACGTAGACGACGACGCTCTTGCCGATCAGCGGGTTCATCAGGGCCTCGGCGGCGCGCGTGGCGAGCGGCCGCTTCATGATGTCCCACACGAGGATCTGGTGGTACGCCTTCGCGAGCGGGTTGCCGTCGTTGTCGACGCCGACCGCGCACTTGATCCACCAGTACGGGGCGTGCAGCCCGTGCGCGTGGTGGTGGCCGCCGATCCGGAACCCGGTGGACTTGAGCTTCGCCTCGAGCTCGGCGCGGGTGTAGATCCGCACGTGCCCGCCGGGAGCGGTGTGGTAGTCCTCCGACAGCGCCCAGCAGATCCGCTCCGGCAGCCAGCTCGGCACGGTCACCGCGAGGCGCCCGCCGGGCTTCAGCACGCGCAGCAGCTCGCGCATCGCGCGCATGTCGTCGGGGATGTGCTCCAGCACCTCGGACGCGATGATCGAGTCGAAGTGGTCGTCGGGGAACGGCATGTCGAGCGCGTCGCCCTGCACGGTCTCGGCGGTCGTGTCCTCGGGGACCTCGCCCTCGAGCCGCATGGCCCCGAACATCGTGTCGACGCCCTTGAGCTCCTCGGCGTCCATGTCGAAGGCCACGACGTTCGCACCCCGGCGGTACAGCTCGAAGGCGTGCCGTCCGGCACCGCATCCCATGTCGAGGACGCGGTCTCCGTGGGTGATGCGGAACCGCTGGAAATCCACGGTCAGCAGGGTCGTGCTCCTTCCGTACGGGGGACGCCCGGTCGCGGGGTCCCCTGGTCTCTCCCAGACTCGGCCTTCTCGGCCCGGCCCGTGCCGGGCTCAGCCCGTGTCGGACCGGCGCCTCTTCGCCGCCGCCAGCCTGAGGTAGTTCTGCTGGACGATCGCCGCGCGGTAGTGCTCGACGGTGGCCCTCGCCACCGCCGGCCAGGCGAACCGCTCCTGGACGCGGGCCAGCCCGGCGGCGCCCACCCGGGCGCGCTCGTCCGGGGAGCCGAGCAGCCGGTGCAGGGTGGCGGCGAGCTCCTCCACGTCGCCGGGCGCGACCAGGATCCCGGCGTCGCCGACGACCTCGGGCAGCGCTCCCGCGCGGCTCGCGACCAGCGGCGTCCCGGAGGCCATGTGCTCCACGGCCGGCAGCGAGAAGCCCTCGTACCGGGACGGGACGGTCGCGACCTCGGCGGACGCCAGCAGTTCGCCGAGCTCGTCGTCGCTGATGCCGCTGACGAACCGCACCCGGTCGCCGAGCGCGAGCTCGCGGACGAGCCGCTCGGTCGGGCCGTCCTTCTTCGGGCGGCTCACCACGATGACGTGGACGTCCCGCTCGGTGGCGACCTTGGCGACCGCGCGCAGCAGCACGTCCACGCCCTTGATCGGGGCGTCGGCGCTGGCCATCGCCACGACCCGGCCCGGGACGCGCTCGCCGCGCGGGTGGAAGATGCGGGTGTCGACACCGAGCGGAAGGGTCTCGATGTCGCGGGGGTCGACCTTGAAGTCCTTGACGATGTCGACCTTGGAGGAGTCCGAGACGGTCAGCACCGGGCCGATCCGCCGGGACACCTGCGACTGCATCTGCACGAACCCGTACCAGCGCCGCTTGCCGAGCTTCTGCTTGATGCCGCGCGCGGCCTCCAGGTCGATCTTGCGGTCGACGCTGATCGGGTGGTGGATGCTCGTCACGAGCGGCAGCCCGAGCCGGGTGATGCCGAGGTTGCCGAGGCCGAGGACCTGGTTGTCGTGGACGACGTCGAAGTCGGCGCGGCGGCGCCTCAGCTCGCGCAGCGCCCGCAGGCTGAAGGTCAGCGGCTCGGGGAAGCCGCCGGTCTTCATGTGGGCGAACTCCAGGACGTCGATCCAGTCGCGGAACTCGCGCAGCCCGGGGGTGCGGAACGGGTCGTCGTCCCGGTACAGGTCGAGGCTCGGGAGCTTCGTCAGGACGATCTCGTCGCGGTCCAGCTCGGGATAGGGCTGGCCGGACAGCACCTCGACGCGGTGCCCGAGATCGACCAGTTCCCGGCTCAGGTGCCGCAGGTAGACGCCCTGCCCGCCACAGTGCGGCTTGCTCCGGTAGGAGAGCAGGGCCACGCGCAAGCGACCGTCCAGCGGCTCATCTGCCTCACTCACGCCATGCCCCTGCCACACACCGCTCCCGTCAGCCGAGGATCGCCGGGCGCACGCGCACCGGCATCTCCTTGATGCCGTTGATGAAACTAGACCTTAGCCTCCGTACGTTACCGCTGAGTTCAATATTGGGCATCGCGTCCAAAAGTGTTTCGAAAAGTACACCGAGCTCAAGGCGGGCGAGGTGGGCGCCGAGGCAGAAGTGCGGCCCGCCGCCGCCGAAGCCCAGGTGGGGGTTCGGATCGCGGCCGATGTCGAACGTGCGGGGGTCGGTGAAGACGCTCTCGTCGCGGTTCGCGGAGCCGTAGAACACGACGACCTTGTCGCCCGCCGCGATCTCCCGCCCGCCGAGTTCGGTGTCGCGCACGGCGGTGCGGCGGAAGAGGTTGACCGGCGTCACCCACCGGACGATCTCGTCTGCCGCCGTCCACACGAGCTTCGGGTCGGCCTTCAGGCGCGCCCACTGGTCCGGGTGCTCCAGGAGCGCGAGCATCCCGCCGGACGCGGCGTTGCGCGTCGTCTCGTTGCCCGCGACCGACAGCAGCATGATGAACAGCTCGAACTCGTCGCCGGAGAGGATCTCGCCGTCCGCGTCCGGCTGGAGCAGCTTCGTGACGATGTCCTCGCGCGGGTTCCTCCGCCGCTCCTCCGCGAGGGTGTTGGCGTACGCGTACAGCTCGCCCGCGGCCCGCTGGCCGTCCTCCGGCGTGATCTGGAAGTCCGGGTCGTCCGCGCCGATCAGCGTGTTCGACCAGTCGAAGATCTTCTGCCGGTCCTCGGGCGGGGCGCCGAGCAGCTCGCAGATGACGTAGAGCGGCAGCGGGGCGGCGAGGTCGCGGACGAAGTCGGCCTCGTCCCCGCGCTCGAGGGTCTCGGCGACGAGCCGCCGGCAGATGTCCCGGATGTGCTCCTCCAGCGCGCCGATGGCGCGCTTGGTGAAGCCCCGGTTGACGATGCTCCGCTTGCGGGTGTGGTCGGGCGGGTCCTGGTTGAGCATCATCATCCGCTGGAGCAGCAGATGCTCCTCGGTGGGCTCGTCGAACAGCGCGAGCCGCTCGTAGGACGAGAACAGCTCCGGATGCCGCGACACGTGCACGACGTCCGCGTGACGGGTCACCGCCCAGAAGGGCGGGTTGCCGCGCTCGGGGTCGCCGTGGTGCCGGTGCACCGGATCGTGCTCGCGCAGCCAGGCGAGCTGCGCGTGCGGGATCCCGGCGCGCTCGTACGCGCCGGGGTCCACCAGGTCGATCGCCGGGGGAGTGATCTTCACCGCGAACCTCCTTGTTGCGGAAAGGATCTCCCGCCGACACTTCCCGGTCTAGCGCTTGGTGGGGGTGAATCGGACGGGGATCTCCTTGAACCCGTTGACGAAGTTGGAGCGCAGTCGCCGCGGCTCCCCGGCGAGCCGGATGTCGGGCATCCGGTCCATGATCGTCTCGAAGATGATCCGCAGGTTGAGCCGGGCGAGGTGGGTGCCGAGGCAGTAGTGGGGCCCGCCGCCGCCGAAGCCGAGGTGCGGGTTGGGGTCGCGGCCCACGTCGAACGTGAACGGGTCCTCGAAGACGCTCTCGTCGCGGTTCGCGGACGGGTAGAACATGACGACCTTGTCGCCGGCCTTGATCTGCTTGCCGCCGAGCTCGACGTCCCTGATCGCCTGGCGGCGGAACTGGTTGAGCGGGCTCACCCAGCGGACGATCTCCTCGACGGCCGTCGGCAGCAGGCTCCGGTCGGCCTTGAGGCGCTCCCACTGGTCGGGGTTCTCGAAGAAGGCGATCATGCCGCCGGCGGTCGCGGTCCGGGTCGTCTCGTTGCCCGCGATCGACAGCATGATGATGAAGAGCTGGAACTCCTCAAGGGTGATCTTGTTGCCGTCCGCGTCGGGCTGCAGGAGCTTGGTCACGATGTCGTCGCGCGGCGTGGACGCGCGGGCGGCGGCGAGCTGCCCGCCCCACTCGGCGAACTCGGCGGCGCACACCGTCGACTCGGTCTTGTCACCGATGAACTCGGGGTCGTTGAACGCGACCAGCTTGTTCGACCAGTGGAAGATCTTCTCGCGGTCCTCCATCGGGGCGCCGAGCAGCTCGCAGATGGTGAACAGCGGCAGCGGCACGGCGAACTCCTCCACGAAGTCGCACTCGCCGAGCCCGGTCGCCTCGTCGATGAGCTGGTGGCAGCTCTCCCGGATGTGGTCCTCCAGCCGGCCGATCATCCGGGGGGTGAAGCCCTTGTTCACCATGCCGCGGAGCCGGGTGTGGTCCGGCGGGTCCTGGAACAGCATCATCTGCCCGTAGAGCGCGATGTCGTCGTCGGTGAACTCCTCGAACATCGACGTCCGGGCGTGCGAGGAGTACGGGTCGGGGTTCCGCGAGACGCGCACCACGTCCTCGTGCCGCGTGATCGCCCAGAAGCCCGGGACGCCCTCGTTCGGGTCCGGGTGCCAGTGGACGGGGTCGTTCGCGCGCAGCCACGTGAACTGCTCGTGGGGCGCGCCGCCCTTCTCGTAGACGCCGGGGTCGACGACGTCGATCCGGGGGGCGGCGGGGGCGGCGGTCTCGGCGGCGAACGCGGGCGCGGTACGGGGTTCAGGTGCCATGTGGACGGGCCCTTCATGCCGGGGGTGACCCCACCGAACGGTGGCGACGATGCATAACTGAGCGCTTGCTTGGGCAAGACGATCTAGACGATTTCTAACATGAGACTGGAGTCTCATCAAGGGTCTAGACGGCGATAGTGACATCGGTCGCACCGGCCCGTCCGGCATTGACGGCGCGCGCGAAAGGCCCCTCCGCGGTCGGCGGAGGGGCCCGAGGTGGCCGAACTAACGGAGGGTGAAGCGGAGCGGATCGTCCGTGCCGACACGGACCGCGACGCCCCGGTTCTCCAGGGTGCGCAGGTGGGCGGCGGCCTCGGCGGCGGCCATCCGGCGCGCCTGGAACTCCATGGCCGGCCAGGGATGCCGCCACGTCAGCCCGGAGGTCAGCTCCCACAGCGTGACCGGGCGGTCCGACAGCAGCGCGGCGACCTCCGCGAGGCGCTCCTCGTGATGGCCGATGATCTCGTCGGCGCGGCCCCGCAGCCCGGTGAACCGGTACTGGTGGGCGGGCAGGACCTCCGCCACGTCCATCCCCGCCACCCGGGCCAGGGAGCCGAGGAAGTCGCCCAGCGGGTCCACGTCGGGCTGGTCGTAGGGGTAGAGCCCGATGTGCGGCGTGATGCGGGGCAGGACGTGGTCACCGGTGAAGATCCGGTCGCCGTCCTCCAGATGGAGGCAGATGTGGCCGGGGGAGTGGCCCGGCGTCCACACGACCCGCAGCTTGCGGCCCGGCACGTCGACGAGGTCGCCGTCGGTGAGCTCCCGGTCCGGGAGCGCGGGCGGCTGGACCCGCTCGCCCGGCTCGCCCGCGCCGGGGAGTTCCGACTCCTCGCCGCCCGCCATCCGCACCGCCGCCTTCTCGAAGGCGCGCTGCGGATCGTCCTCGACGGCGGCGCGGAACCTCCGGATGACGTCCGCGTCCAGGTGGTGCATCCCGATCCACGCGCCGGACGTCTCGCGCACCCGGCCCGCCAGCCCCGCGTGATCGGGGTGGTAGTGGGTGACCACGACCCCGTGCACGTCGGCGATGTCCACGCCGAGGGAGCCGAGGCCGTCGCGCAGGGCGGTCCAGGCGTCCTCGTGCTGCCAGCCCGCGTCGACGAGCACCGGGCCGCGCGGGCTCTCGATCGCGTACACCAGCGTGTACGCGAGCGGATTGCCCGGAATGGGGACCGGAACGCTCCACAGTCCGCCGCCGAGATCCTCAGGTTCCGGTCGCACGCCCACGCCCTCCGTGCCGCGGGACGACGGGGCGGGCCGCGGCCCGCCCCGTCCCGCCGGTGTCAGACACGCTCGATGATCGTCGCGGTGGAGAGGGCTCCGCCGCAGCACATCGTGATCAGGGCCGTTCCGGCGTCCCGGCGCTCCAGCTCGTGCAGCGCCGTCGTGATCAGCCGGGAGCCGGTCGCGCCGACCGGGTGACCGATCGCGATCGCGCCGCCGTTGACGTTCACCTTGTCCAAGTCCGGCTCGTGGACCGACGCCCAGGACAGCGCGACGGAGGCGAACGCCTCGTTGACCTCGGTGATGTCGATGTCGTTCATCGTCATCCCGGCCCGCGCGAGCACCCGCTCGGTCGACTGCACCGGGCCGTCCAGGTGGTAGTACGGCTCGCCGCCGACCAGGGCCTGCGCCCGGATCCGCGCCCGCGGCCGCAACCCCAGGGCGCGCGCCTTCTCCTCCGACATCAGCACCACCGCGGCGGCGCCGTCCGAGATCTGCGACGAGGTCCCGGCGGTGTGCCGGGTGCCCTCGCCGAGGACGGGCTTGAGCTTTCCGAGCCCCTCGGCGGTCGTCTCGCGCAGCCCCTGGTCGCGGGTGACCGTCCGGGTCTCGCCGGTGGGGTTGCCCTCGGCGTCCAGCACGGGCGCCTCGATCGGCGCGATCTCCCGCTCGAACCGGTTGTCCGCCCACGCCTTCGCGGCGAGCTGCTGCGACCGGGCGCCGAACGCGTCCAGGTCCTCCCGGGTGAGGCCGCGCCGCGTCGCGATGCGCTCGGCCGCCTCGAACTGGTTCGGCATGTCGAGCGACCAGTCGTCCGGACGCGGGTTCGCGGGCAGCACGTTGCTGCCGAGCGGCGACCGGCTCATGACCTCGACGCCGCAGCCGATCGCGACGTCCACGACCCCCGCCGCGATCTGCGAGGCGGCCAGGTGCACGGCCTGCTGCGCGGAGCCGCACTGGGCGTCGATCGTGGTCACGCCGGTCTGCCAGGGCAGCCCCGCGTACAGCCAGGCGTACCGGCCGACGTGCCCGCCCTGCTCGCCCGCCTGCGTCACGCAGCCGGCGAAAACCTGTTCCACCTCGGCCGCCGCGATGCCCGCGCGGTCGATCGCCGCCGTCAGTGTGTGGGCGAGCACGGCCTGGGCTTTCAGGCCAGCGAGCCAGCCGTTGCGCTTGCCCAGCGGCGTGCGCACCGCCTCCACGATCACCGGGGTACCCATGCGGTCTCCTTCTAGAACGAGATTCGACCCCCGACGGTAACCGGTTCTAATTTTGCGCGGAAGCGGGGTCCCGATCAGCGGGCGGCCGCGACGCGCAGTTCCGCGTAGGCGGGGACCAGGACGCGGCGGGCGGCGCGGCGCCCCTCCACGCGGTAGGGGCGGCCGTCCGCGTGCAGGGTCTCCAGCATCCGGGCGACCTGCGCGCGGGCGACGGCGGCGCCCAGGCACAGGTGCCGTCCCGCGCCGAACCACAGCTGGCGCGTCTCCGGGATGTAAGGGCGCCGGACGTCGAACGGCCCGGCGCCGTTGGTCGCGAGGTAGGTCAGGACGAGGACGCGCTCGCCGCGGCGCAGGACGCGCCCGCCGACCTCGGCGTCGCGTGCCACGTGCCGTCCGATCACGGGGGCGGGGGTGGAGACGCGCAGGCCCTCCCTCACGGCGTTCTCCATCAGCGACGGGTCGGCGAGGAGCGCGTCCTGCTGGCCCGTGTCGTGCAGGAGGGCCGCCGTGCGGACCGTCCCGGACGCCCCCGTCTCCGTTCCCGCGATCACCAGGAGCGTCGCGAGCCCCGTGGCGAGGGGCAGGCCGAGGCCCATCTCACGGCAGCGGCCGAGGAGGGTGTCGCCGCCGGCGGTGCGGTAGGCGTCCGGCACCCCGGCCGTGATCTCGCCGACGATCGAGCGCGCCTCCGCGACCGTGGCCTGGTCGAGTTCGGTGGACGCCGCGGTGCCCATGGCCAGCCCGGCGAGGCGCTCCCCGGCGGCGAAGACCTCCCGGTAGGCGGCGTCGGGGAGGCCGGCGGGGAGGCCGAGCAGGTCGGCGACCATCCGGCCGGCCAGGATCCGGGCGGTGTCGGCGATGTCGACGGTCCCGCCCGCCGCGAGCCGCCCGGCGAGGACCCGGTGGTGCGGTCCCTGCGACCGCTCGATGAGGGCGCGCGCGGCGTCCTCGGTGAACAGGTCCCGGACGCGGGTGCGCACCTCGGTGTGCCGGGCGCCGCCGAAGAACCGCCCCATCTCGTCGCCGAACAGCTGTGTCCACAGGTGGCCGACGCCGCCCTCGCCGTTCATGCTGAACGCGTCGTGGTCGTTCAGGACCCGGCGGGCCAGCACGGGATCGGTGACGATCCAGCCCAGCCGGGGCACGCGGGCGATCGGCCCGGCGTGCGCGGCGGCCTGGAGGAGGGCGAACAGGCCCCGGTTGCCCCTCCACAGCAGCCGGGCCTCATGCTGTGCGGCGATCGCGTCGTTTCTGCTGGTCACGAGCAGATTGTGCCGTCTCGCGGCGCCCAGTGGAAATGGACATACCTCTCACTTCGTTTGAGTGTTGGTACTCACGGCGTACCGGGGTACATCGCCCGGCCGCGGTTCCGTATCGTCTCCCTGTCCGGAGCGGCCGGGAGCCCCGATGCTTGGTCCGGTAGGACGACGAACCGGCATAGGTCCGGCAAAGGGAGCACAGGAACCGGGGGATCCGCTCATGAGAGCCCGCATCACCGCCGTCGCGGCGCACCTGCCCGCGCGCACCGTCAGCAGCGCCGAGGTCGAGGCCCGCGTCACGGCCGAGAGCGCCGGCTACCGGCCGCACCCGACGATCGTCGAGCGGATGACCGGCATCCGGTCCCGGCACGTCATGGCGGACGACGAGCAGGCGTCCGACCTGGCCGCCGGCGCCGCCCGGCGGGTCCTCGCCGAGCGCGGCACGGACGCGTCCGGCATCGATCTGCTGATCTTCGGCTCGGCCTCCCAGGACCTCATCGAGCCCGCGACCGCGCACATCGTGGCCGCGAAGCTCGGCGCGTCCTGCCCCGTCTTCGACGTGAAGAACGCCTGCAACAGCTTCCTGAACGGCCTCCAGATGGCGGACGCGCTGATCCGCACCGGGCAGCACGAGCGGGTGCTCGTCTGCACGGGGGAGAGCCCGTCCCGGGCGATCCGCTGGAAGGTCCGCGACCGGGCCCAGTTCGTGGACGCGTTCGCCGGCTACACCCTCTCCGACGGCGGCGCCGCGATGCTCGTCGAGGCCGCCCCCGACGGCGGGATCTTCTACCGCGACTTCGCCGCCCGCTCCAGCGCCTGGCACGTCGGCACCCTCCCCGCCGGCGGGTCGATGAACCCCCGCGACCCCGAGGCCACCTATTTCAGCGGCGACGGCCGCAAGCTCAAGGACGCGTTCCTCGGCAACGGCCCCGAGATCTTCTTCACGGCGCTGGAGAAGACCGGGCTGACCTGGGACGCCTTCGCCGTGATCGCCGTGCATCAGGTGACGCTCCCGTACCTGGAGGTGCTGCGGTCGATCCTCGGCATCCCCGCCGGGAAGCTCGTCGTGACGCTGCCCGACCACGGGAACGTCGCGTCCGCGAGCCTGCCGCTCCAGCTCGCCACCGCCCGCCGGGAGGGACGCTGCGGGCCCGGCGACCGCGTCGCCCTCATCGGCCTCGCCGGCGGCGTCAGCCTCGGCGTCCTCTTCGCGGAGCTGTGAACGTGAACCTCTGGGTCGTCATCCCCGCCTACAACGAGGAACGCTCGATCGGCGCCACCCTCCGCGGCCTCGCGGCGCAGACCGACGCCGCGTTCACCCTGGTCGTCGTCGACAACGGCAGCCAGGACGGGACCGTGCAGGCCGTCAAGGAGTTCGCCGCCGAACGCCCCGCGCTCGACATCCGGATCGTTGACGAACCGGAGAAGGGCACCGGCGCCGCCTCCGACACCGGGTTCCGGCACGCGATCGCCGCGGGCGCCACGCACATCGCCCGCACCGACGCCGACTGCCTCCCGCACCCGGGCTGGATCGCGGCCGTGCGGCGCGCGTTCGCGTCCGGGCTGGAGATGGTCAGCGGGCCGCTGGTGCCCCGCACCGACGAGTTCCCCCTGCGGTTCTGGGAGCGCCGCCTGCTGCCCGCGGTGATCGACATCGCGGCCGCGTTCGGGCGGTTCCGCCCCGGCAACCAGGACCCGCTCTACCTCGGCCCCTACGTGATGATGCCCGGCTGCAACATCGCGATCACCGCCGGGCTGTACGAGCGGGCGGGCGGCTTCCCCCGCACCCGCATCGAGGACGTCCACGAGGACCGCGCCCTGGTCAACCGCGTCCGCTACCTGACGGCCGCGTACGGGCTGCGCAAGGACGTCATCGTGTACGGGTCGGTGCGGCGGCTGCGCGCGTTCGGGCTCGTCCGGACGCTCGGCTGGTACGCCGACCACCGGTACCGGCCCGCCGTCGTGGACATCCGATGAGCGGGGCGGGCATCCGATGAGCGCCATGGCGTGGGAGCGGCGCCTCTACATGACGGCGCACCCGTTCGCGTACCCGCTGCTGAGGGCGGCGGCGCGGCGCGGTCCGGTCGTCCGGGTGCCGGGCGTCGGCGTGATCGTCAACTCCGCCGCGGCGGCGCGGCCCGTGCTGATGGACGGCGAGACCTTCCGCAAGGACGGGCCGGGCTCCCCGGGCGAGCTGTGGACGCCGGTGCTCGGGCCGTCCGTCCTGCTGAACATGGAGGGGGACGCGCACCGCGCGCTGCGGCGCCGCCTGACCGAGCTGTTCACGCCGTCCTACACCGAGGAGCTGTGCGGCCGCGTCCTGGCCGCGCCCCTGTCGCGGCTCGGCGACCGGCTGGCGCGCGGCGCCGAGGTGGACCTCGTGGACGCCTCCCGCGTGCTCGCCGCCGCCGTGATCAGCGAGGTCATCGGGCTCGAGGCGCGGGACGAGGCCGCCCACCGGCACCTGTTCGAACAGGGCGAGCGGATCGTGTCGATGGTGTCGCTGCGCACCCGCCGGCTCTCCCCGTCGCAGGTCGCGCGGGCGCGCGAGGTGCTCGACCCGCTGGGCGACACGGCGGCGAAGGCGTACGCGTCCGGGGACGAGTCGACCGTCATGGGCCGCATGCGGACCCTCGGGCTCTCGGAGGACGAGGCGCGCGGCGCGGCGGGCGCGTTCTTCCTGACAGGCACCGAGACCGTCGCGACCCTCATCCCGCGCCTGATCGGGCTGCTGCACGACTCGGGGCAGCTCGCCCGGGTGGCCGCCGCGCCGGACACGCTGCTCGACCCCGCCATCGAGGAGGCGATGCGGGTCGCGACCCCGACGCCCGTGATGCTGCGGAGCGTGCACCGCGCCACGTCCGTCGGCGGGGTCGCGGTACGGCCCGGCGACCGGATCCTGATCGCCACGCACAACTGCTGCCGGGCCTTCGGCGACTTCGACCTCGATCGCCCGCACCCGCCCGAGCTGAGGCGCCTCTGGTTCGGCGCCGGCCCGCACTTCTGCATCGGCTACCCGCTGGCCATGGCGGAGATCCGCCTGATCGTCCGGACGCTGCTGGACGCCGGCCCGCTGACGATCACGCGCCGGGCGGCGGCCCGCGGCGTCCTGATCCCGACCTACCGGACGTTCCGCGTGCGGAGGGCGGCGCGATGACGCTCGTACGGGAACTGCTCGACCAGGCCGCGCGGACGCCGTCCGCCATCGCGCTCGTCGCGGGGGACGGCACGTCCCTGACCTACGGTGAACTGCGCCGGCGGGTCCTCGCCGTCCGGCGCGGGCTGCTCGCGAACGGGCTCGAGAAGGGCGACGGGGTGCTGTTCTCCGTCCGCCCCTCGCCCGAATCGCTCGTCCTGGCGCTCGGCGTCGTGGCCGCCGGAGGCGTCGTCGTGTTCGCCGACCCCGGCACCGGGCCGGAGATGTTCACGGCGCGGCTGCGGCTGGCGCGCCCGCGCTGGTCGGCGGCCGAGTCGATCCTGTACGCGGGGAGCCGGCTGCGGCTCGTCCGCGCCTACGCGCGGCGGCGCGGGCTGCTGCTGCCGAACCTCGCCGACCTGCGGATCCCCGGTGAGGGGACGATGCGGCACGTCCATGTGGGGCGGCGCCTGCCGGGCGTCCCGCGCGGCGCGCTGGCGTTCGCGGACCTCGCGGCGGGCGCCTCGCCCGAGCCGGAGGACGACGGCGACCCGCGCGCCCCCGCGGCCGTGATCTTCACATCCGGGACGACGGCCGCCCCGCGCGCGGTCGTCCACACCCAGGCGTCGCTCGCCGCCGCCCTCGACCTGTTCCGGGCCCGGCTGCCCCTCGGCGCGGGCGACGTCGTCCACACCGACCAGCTCATGCTGGGGCTGCCGACCCTGATCTCGGGCGCCCGCTGGTCGATGCCGCCGCTGTTCTGCCCGCCCGCCGGCTTCGTCCGGCTCATGCGGGAACGAGGCGCCACGCACACCTTCTGCGTGCCCGTCCACCTCGCGGAGATCCTGGACGCGGAGCCGCGCCTGCCGGAATCGCTCCGCCACGTCCTGCTCGGAGCGGCGCCCGCCCCGGCCGGCATCCTCCGCCGCGCCGTCGCGGCCGCCCCCGCGGCAGAGGTCCTGTCGGTCTACGCGATGACGGAGATCCTCCCCGTCGCCATCGCCTCGGCCGAGGAGAAACTGGCCCACACCGAATCCGGCGCGGAGGGCGACCTGCTCGGCGCGCCCCTCCCCGGCGTGGGAGCCCGGCTGGCCGGCGACGGCGAGCTGATCCTCTCCGGCCCGAACCTCTGCCGCGGCTACCTCGGCGCCGAACCCCGCGCCGAACTCGCCACGGGCGACCTGGCCCGCCTCGACGACGGGCGCCTCGTCCTCACGGGCCGCAAGAAGGACATGCTGATCCGCGGCAAGTTCAACCTGTACCCCGGCCTGTACGAACCGTCGATCGCCGCGCTGCCGGACGTCGCCGAGGCCGCGATCGTCGGCGTCCCCGACCCGTCCACGGGGGACGAGGAGGTGGTGCTCGCCGTGGTCGGCCCCGACGACCTGCCCGCGGCCCTCCGCCGCCGCCTCCCGGACGTCATCGACCACGACGCGCTGCCCGACCGCATCGTCGTCCTGCCCGAGCTGCCCCGCTCCGGCCGGACCCGCAAACTCGACCGCGACCGGCTCCGCGAACTGGTGACGCCATGAGGATCGCCGTCACCGGCGCGTCCGGCTTCATCGGCGGCGCCGTCTGCCGGGCCCTCGCACCGGACGGCCACACCGTCCACGCGTACGGCCGCCGCCGATCGGTCGCGCGCGAGCACATCGCAGGCGCGGAGTACCGCTCCTGGGACCTCACCCGCGGCCCTCTCGCGGACGCCCCGGACGTCGACGCGGTGATCCACTGCGCGGGCAGCGTCACCGACTGGGGCCGGCCGGCCGGCCTTTTCGCCGCGAACCTCACCGGCACCCGCAGCGCGCTGGCGTCCTTCCCCGGCGCCCGGTTCGTGCACGTCAGCACCGCCAGCGTGTACGACCCGTTCCGTCCGAGCGTCATGGCCACCGAGGACGAGGCGCCCGTCGCCCGTTACCTGAACGCCTACGGAGCCTCCAAGGCCGCCGCCGAACGCGCCGCCATCGCCGCCGGCGCGATCGTCCTGCGCCCGCACGCCGTCTACGGGCCGGGTGACACGACCCTGCTGCCGCGCGTGCTGTCCGCCGTCCGGGGCCCCTTCCTCACGGCCGTCGGGACGGGCCGCCAGCGCATCAGCCTGACGTCCCTGGCGAACCTCGTCCGGGCCTGCGTCCTGGCCGCGACCGGACCGGCCCGATCGGGCGTCTTCAACATCACGGACGCGGCGCCCCTGGTCATCGACGACGCGTTCCGCGAGATCCTGCGCGAGCGCGGCGTCAGGGCCCGCCCGGTCTATATCCCGCACCGCGCGGCGGCACCCGTGGCCGCCGCCGTGGAAGGCGCGTTCCTCCTGGCCCGGCGCCCGGAGCCGCCCCGCATCACCCGCTACGCGATCAGCCACCTGGCGTTCGAGCGCACGTACGACATCACCGCCGCCCGCACGACCCTGGGCTACGAGCCCCACGCCACCGCCTTCACCGGCGCCGCCACCTGGTAGGGAGACCGATGACGCGCCGCTTCGCGGTCAACTGCTCGATCCTGTTCACCGGCCTGCCGCTCCTGGACCGCCCGGCCGCCGCGAAGGCCGCGGGCTTCGACGCGGTGGAGTTCTGGTGGCCCTGGGACGGCCGCCCCGTCCCGGAACCTTCCGAGATCGATGCCTTCTGCCGGGCGATCGACGAGGCCGGCGTGCAGCTGATCGGCCTGAACTTCTATGCGGGGAACATGGCGGCGGGGGAGCGGGGCGTCCTCTCCGACCCGTCCCGGACCACCGAATTCCGCGAGAGCATCCCGCCTCTCCTGGAAATAGCGGAGCGCACGGGTGTCCGCCTGTCGAATGCCCTTTACGGCCAGCGCCGGGACGACATCCCGATCCATGAACAAGACGAGACGGCCACCGAGAACATCGCGTACGCGGCCCGCCGGTACGCCGCTCTGGGCGGCACCGTGTTGATCGAACCCCTGTCGCGCGGCCTCAACGGAGCCTACCCCCTGGAAACAGCGGAAGACGTGAGAAGCGTCCTCGACCGGGTCAGAGCGGAACCGAACGTCAAGTTCCTCTTCGACACCTTCCACCTGGCGACCAACGGGGACGACCTGCGGCGGGTCATCCGAGCCCACGCGGACGACATAGGCCACGTCCAGCTGGCCGACGCCCCCGGCCGAGGCCGCCCCGGCACCGGCCGCCTCGACTTCGCCGCCCTCCTCAAGGCCCTCGACGAAATGTCCTATAGCGGCTGGATATCTCTGGAATATACAGAAGACGCCTTGTCGGGTTTTTCGTGGATCGCGGAATTTGACCGTGACGAGCGCCACGGTATCCGTCGATAGAAACACGCATCGGAAAGGGTGATCGCGGAGTAAATTTCCGTGCGTGGTCACCAAGAAACACGAAACGCCAGGTCAAATCATTCGGGATAAGCCGGACGTAGTGGCGCAGATGCTCCGTACCGCCTTCGGTATCGAGATCCCCGAGAACGTCCAGACCAAATGCGCCTCGGAGGACTTCACCCAGCTGGTGCCGACCGCGTACCGGGCGGACAGCGTCGTGGAGTTCTACGAACTCAACGCGTCCGGGGTGTCCAGGGGAGTCGTCGTGGAGACCCAGCTCGCGATCGACGACGAGAAGCCCTACAGCTGGCCCCTCTACGTCGCGGCCCTCCGCGCGAAGATCCGGGCGCCGAGCTGCCTGCTCGTCTTCTGCCCGAAGCGTCGTGTGGCGGACTGGGCGCGCCGGAGCATCGAGACGGGTCACCCCAGGTTCGATCTCACACCGCTGGTGATCGGCCCCGGCACCGGCCCACTCGTCACCACGACGGCCGAGGCCGCCCGGTACCCGGAGATGACCATCCTGGCCACGCTCGCGAATGTCACCGACCCCACCGAGGAGGTCATGGAGATCGCCCACGCCGCCCTGGCCACGCTCGACAACCAGGGCCATGAGAACGCCCACTACTACACTGATGTTCTACTCGATGCCCTGCCGCCGGCGGCAGAGAAGATTCTGGAGGGTCTCGTGCAGTCCGGAACGTCTGAATACCAGTTCAAGAGCGACTTCGCCCTCCGCAACCAGGCTCGCGGCGAGGTCCGGGGAGAGGCGAAGGCGGTGTTGAAGCTGCTCGCAGGGCGCGGACTGTGCGTGTCGACCGAGGTACGGGAGCGGGTCCTCTCCTGTGAGGACACGGCGGTCCTGGACGAGTGGCTGCTGCGCGCGGCCAGCGTCACGTCCGCTCAGGACATCTTCGACTGATCGCGGTGGGTTTCCACGACTACCAGTTCAGAAGCGATTTGGCGCTGCGACACCAGGCCATCGGTGAGGCCCGTGGCGAGGCCCGCGGTGAGGCCCGCGGTGAGGCCCGTGGTGAGGCCCGCGGTGAGGCGCGTGGCACGGCGCGGGCGGTACTGAAGCTGTGCGCCGCGCGAGGGGTGCTCGTGTCCGATGAGGTGCGGGAGCGTGTCCTCGCGTGTGAGGACATGTCCGTACTGGACGAATGGTTGACACGTGCCGCCCGGAGCGCCTCTGCGCAGGAGATCTTCGGGTAGGCGGGTAGGCGGGTAGCCGGAAAGGCGCCCCCGGGCATGGGCCGGGGGCGCCTTCGCTCGCGGTCAGGCTTCGGAGGGTTCCTCTTCGAGGAGGTCGTCGAACTCGCCGTCCTTGACGCCCAGGATGAAGGCGTCCCACTCGGCCTCGGTGAAGTAGAGGATGGGGCCGTCGGGGTTCTTCGCGTCCCGCATCACGACGGCCCTCTCACCGAAGTCCTTGTGCTGGACGGGCACGTCCTTGCCATCGATGAACTCGATGATGACCCCGTCGCTGAGGATCGGTTGCTGCTCGGTCACTGCCACACCTTCTTCGTCCCGGGCTTGGTCGCGTCCCAGCGTAGTGCGGAGTGACGCCCCGCACACGGCATAGTCGAGCGCGGACGCGGGGCGGGATTCGGCGAAGCGGGAGTGGCCCCTGGGCGGCGATGCTCAGGGAGGGGCGGGCCCGCCTCAGCCGTCGGAGAGGAGGCGGGAGGCGGAGACCTCGAGCCGGACCTGCGTCTCGTCGAGGGTGCTGTGGCCGCGCAGGATCTCGATCATCTCCATGGCCCAGATGCTGGTCAGGGCCTTCGTGACGACGCGGCGCTCGTCGCCGGCGGGGATGGGCTCCTCGGGGCCGTAGGCGGCGCGGAGCAGCAGGTTCGTCGTCCGGTCGCCGAACTCGATCTTGATGTCGGAGAGCAGCAGGGAGCGGATCAGGGCGTCGGCCAGCTCGGGTTCGCGGATCAGGCCGCGCGTCGCGCGCATGAGGACGTCCACGACCCGCTGCGGACGGGTCGCCGCGCGCGGCGGGCGCCGCTCGATACTGGCTTCGAGCAGGTCGAGCTCCTCGGCGACGACCGCGACGACGAGGTCCATCTTGGAGGGGAAGTAGCGGTAGAGGGTGCCGAGGGCGACGCCGGCGCGTTCGGCGACCGTGCGCATCTGCATGGCCTCGATGCCGCCGCGGGACGCGAGCGCCGCCGCGGCCTGGACGATCCGGCGGCGTCGCTGGTGCTGGCTGCGCGAGCGGACGCTCGGACCCGCCGCCGGCCGACCGGGGGGGTCGTCCTCGGTCACTGTCGGCTCTGCGGTCACGATCGTCCCTTCTGCGCTGCCGGGTTCCCCGGTCCCAGGGTACAGGTCCGGGTGAGAACGTGTTATCTGCCCGGCCGCCGTCGGCCGTATGTCGGAGGGATCCGCGAGGGTCAGTGAGCCCTAACTTGCGGGGAGAATTCGGGTTCGCCCGGTCCCGGTCCGACCTCTGGACAGTTACTAGAATCTGTTCTACTTTTGCGTCCGGTGAGGGCGGAGGTGGGACGCGCATGACGGTGGCGGCGCTACTGCGGGCGAGGGCCGGCGACGACCGTCCCGGACTGCGGTCCGCGGAGGACGGCCGGTCCTGGACGTGGCGGGAGACGGTCGCCGAGTGCGCCGCGCGGGCCGCCTGGATGGCCGGCCGGGCGCGCGCCGACCGTCCGGTGCACGTGGGCGTGCTGCTCGACAACCTGCCGGAGATGATATTCCTCCTGGGCGGCGCCGCGCTCTCGGGCGCGACCGTGGTGGCGCTCAACACGTCCCGCGCCGCCGCCGAGCTCGCGGGCGACGCGGAGCGCGCCGACTGCGACCTGGTGCTGACGCAGGCCGCGCACGCCGAGCTGGCGGCGGGGATCGGCCTGCCGGTCCTGGACGTCCAGGACGACGCGTACACGTCGCGGCTGCCGGCCGATGCGCCGCTGCCCGATGACCCGGGGATCGACGACGGCACGCTGCTCATGCTCATCTTCACGTCCGGGACGTCGGGGCGGCCGCGCGCGGTCCGCATCACCCATCGGAAGGTCGTGATCCCCGGGGAGCACCTCGCGCAGCGCATGCTCTCGGCGGAGGACGTCGTCTACTGCCCCATGCCCCTGTTCCACTCCGGCGCGGTCATGGCCGCCTTCGCGCCGGCCCTGGTGTCGGGTGCGGAACTCGTCCTGCGCGGACGCTTCTCCGCGTCGAGCGTCCTGCCGGACGTCCGGACGTACGGCTGCACCTACCTGCACTATGTCGGCAAGGCGCTCTCGTACGTACTCGCCACGTCCGAGGCGGAGGACGATGGCGACAATCCGCTGAGGTTCGCGTTCGGCAACGAGGCGGCCCCCGCCGAGCAGAAGGCGTTCGGCGACCGTTTCGGGTGCTTCGTCATCGACGGCTACGGCTCGACCGAGACGGCCATCTCCCTGGCGCCCGACCCCTTCGGCCCGCACGGCGCGCTGGGGAAGCTGACCGACGGGGTGGCGATCCTCGATCCCGCCACGGGCGAGCCCTGCCCTCCCGCGGTGTTCGATGAGGCCGGACGCCTCGTCAACGGCGAGGAGGCCATCGGCGAACTCGTCGCGACCGGAGACCTCGGCCTCTTCGACGGCTACTACAACGAGGACGCCCCCGACCGGCTCCACGACGGCAGGTTCTGGAGCGGCGACCACGCCTACGCCGACGCGGACGGCTACGCGTTCTTCGCCGGACGCACCGCCGACCGCCTTCGCGTCGACGGTGAGAACTTCGGCGCCGCCCAGGTCGAGCGCGTCCTCGCGGACCTGCCGGGCGTCCGGCAGCTCGCCGTGTACGGGGTGCCGGACGCCGCGTCCGGCGACCAGGTGATGCTCGCCCTCGCCGCCGACGCCTTCGACCCCGAGGCGTTCGCCGCCTACCTGCGCGGACGTGCCGACCTCGGCCCGAAGTGGCCGCCCCGCTACGTGCGCCTGATGCGGGACCTGCCCGCCACCGCGTCCAACAAGATCCTCAAGCGCCGTCTGGTGGCGGAGGGCTGGACGACCGGCGACCCGGTCTGGTGGCGCCCCGGCAGGGACCTCGTCTACCGCCCGATGACCGCGGACGACCGGGCCCGGCTGCGCGCCGAGTTCGAGCGGCGCGACCGCCTGCATCTCCTGGAAGGGAGCGGATGAGTGGATTTCGACCTCGACGAGACCCAGCGTGAACTGAGAGGGCTCGCGGCGGATCTGCTCGCGCGCGAAGCCGCGCAGGAGCGCCTCGAAGCGTTCGAGAGGACGGGCGCGGCCTACGACGCCGGCACGTGGAGGGCGCTGGCGCAAGCGGGACTGCTGAGCGCCGTCCTGCCCGAGGACCTCGGCGGCGCGGGCCTCGGCCCGGTCGAGCTGGCGGTGATCCTCCGCGAGGTCGCCGCGCACGCCGCGCCCGTTCCGGCCTACGCGTCGCTCGCGCTGGCCGCCGTCCCGGTCGCGGCCCACGGCACCGACGCGCAGCGCGCCCTCCTCACCCCTCTTGCCGAGGGCGGGACGGTCCTGACCGGCGCGTACCGCGAGCCGGGTCCGTCCGGCGCCGTCGCGACGACGGCCCGCAGCGACGGCGGCGGGTACGTCCTGAACGGCGTGAAGACGTTCGTCCCGTACGCGGCGGAGGCGTCCGTGATCCTGGTCCCGGCCCGGCTGGACGGCGCCGTCGCGGTCTTCCTGGTGCGGCCCGACCAGGCGGGCATCACTCCGCAGCCCGCGGCGACCACGGAACCGCTGTCCCGCGTAGAGCTCGACGACGTCCGCGTGGGTCCCGACGCCCTCCTGGGCGAGGGGGCATGGCGCACCTTCCGCCGCTCGGCCGTCGCGGGCGCGGTCGCCCTGGCCTCGGGCGCCATCGAGGGCGCCCTCAAGCTCACGACCGAATACGTGAAGACCCGCGAGCAGTTCGACCGCGCCTTGGCCCAGTTCCAGGCGGTCACCATGCAGATAGGCGACGTCTACATCGCCAAACGCGCCCTGGACGTCGCGATGTGGGCGGCCGTCTGGCGCATGGCTCAAGAAGCCGACGACACCGACGAGATCTTGGCGATCGCGTCGTACAACGCGTCCGACCCGGTGATGAAGGCCGTCTACACCTGCCAGCACCTCCACGGCGGCATCGGCCTGGACGTCACGTACCCCCTGCACCGCTACTTCGCCCTGGCCAAGCACTGCGGCCACCTTCTGGGCGGTGCGGAGGACCAGCTCGACACGCTCGGCGCGCTCGTCGCCCAGGAGGCCTGAATGTTCATCGACCTGACCGACGAGCAGAAGAAGCTGCGCGCCGAACTCCGCTCCTACTTCCGCGACTGCCTCACCCCGGACGAGTTCGCGACGATCCGCAACGACCCGTTCGGCGACGCCTACCGGGAGCACTGCAAGCGCCTCGGCCGCGACGGCATGCTCGGCGTCGCGCTCCCCAGGGAGTACGGCGGACGCGGGTACGGCCCCGTCGAGCAGACGATCTTCGCCAACGAGATCGCCCGCGCCGAGGTCCCGTACCCCCTGATCACGCTCAACTCGGTCGCCCCGACGATCCTCGAGTTCGGCACGGACGAGCAGAAGGCGTTCTACCTGCCGAGGATCCTCGCGGGGGAGTGCCACTTCGCGATCGGCTACAGCGAACCCGGCGCCGGCACCGACCTCGCCGCGCTCCGCACGACCGCCGTCAGGGACGGCGACCACTACGTCGTCAACGGTCAGAAGATCTTCACGTCCGGCGCCCACACCGCCGACTACGTGTGGCTCGCGGCCCGGACCGACCCGTCCGCGAAGAAGCACAAGGGCATCTCGATGCTCATCGTGGACTGCGCGGACCCCGGCTACTCCTGGACGCCCATCATCACGATGGACGGCCGGCACCACACGAATTCGACGTACTTCCAGGACGTCCGCGTGCCCGCCGACCAGCTCATCGGCGAGGAGAACAAGGGCTGGGACCTCATCGTCAACCAGCTCAACCACGAACGCGTCACCCTCGGCCCCGCGGGGAACCTCGGCCACCTCTACGACAAGTTCGAGCAGTGGGCCCGCACCACGCACCGCGACGGCCGTCCCCTGCTGGACGAGCCGGCCGTCCGCCGCGCCGTGGCCCAGGTGTACGCCTACCTGCGCGTCAACGAACTCCTCAACTGGCAGGTCGCCGCCAACCAGGACCTCGGGTGGCTGGGCGCCGCCGACGCGTCGGCCACCAAGATCTACGGCTCGGAGCGCATGCAGGAGGTGGGCCGCATCATCGGTGACGTCCTGGCCCGCTACGGCGACCCGGGCGACCCGCGGACGGCGAAGATGATGACCGGTACCGACCGCCTGGCGAAGGGCGCCCTGGTCCTGACGTTCGGCGGCGGCGTCAACGAGATCCAGCGCGAGCTCATCGCCATGATCGGCCTGGGGCTTCCCCGCGCCCCCCGCTGACCTACTCGGGGTGCGACGAAGCCTTGGCCACGGCCCTCCACCCGTGGAGGGCCGTCATCGGCCGTTCTGCGGGGCGGGGAGGTTGAGCCCCTCTTCGAGGACGGCGAAGGCGGCGTCCGCGGCCTCGGAGAGCGTCGTGTAGGGGAAGTTCGGATCGGCCAGGGCCTCGGAGGCCGCGCGGAAGGCGGCCATCACCGTGGCGGCCACGACGTGGGGGCGCAGGTCGGTGGCGGGGTCGAGGCCCATCCGCGCGCCGATGACCTGGGTCATCTCGCGGTGCTTGCGCTGGGCGTGCTCCAGGCTGCCCGCCATGAGGGCGCCGCTGTCGGAGGTCATGGAGAGCATGCACTCGAAGCGCTGCGGGTCGAAGCCGAGCTCGCCGTTCTCGCAGGCGCGCGTGATGCCGACCACGGTGCGCCGGATCGCGGTCATGATCGGTTCGTCGGGCGGGCGGGCGGCCAGCGCCGCCATCAGCGCCCGGGACTGCTCCTCCTGGAAGGTGAGCGCGACGTCCTCTTTCGAGGCGAAGTAGCGGAAGAACGTGCGGGACGAGATGTCGACGGCGTCGGCGATCTCCTCGACGGTGGTGGCGTCGAAGCCCTTCTCCGCGAAGAGGCGGAACGCCGCGTCGATGAGTGATTCGCGGGTCTGCAGCTTCTTGCGTTCGCGCCGGCCCGGGGGCGGGGAGCCGGGCTCCGCGGGGTGGGCCTCGGGAGCGGTCGCGGTCATGCGCGCATTGTAACGGGACGCCGACGCGACACCAAGTACTTCTTGTCGTTCCATGTATTTTGTCGCATCACGTCGATCGACGGTTGACGACATATGTCATCACATGACAGTTTGTGGCGCATGCAGACCGACACACGTGGAGCCCCTCGGGCTCAGACACTCGACCGGGTCGCCCCGGGCCGCGCCGGGCACGGGCACCCCTGGCTCACGCTCCTCGCCGTCGCGCTCGGCGTGATGATGGTGGGCCTGGACGCGACCGTCGTGACCATCGCCAACCCCGCCATCGCCAAGGACCTCGGCGCCGACCTCGCGGGTCTCCAGTGGGTGACGAACGCCTACCTGCTCGCCCTCGCGGTCACCCTGATCCCGGCCGGGAAGATCGCCGACCGCTTCGGGCGGAAACGAACGTTCCTGGCGGGCGTCATCGGGTTCGCGGTCGCGTCCGTGCTGATCGGCGCGTCCGGGAGCCTCGGCATGGTGATCTTCTGGCGGGTCGTGCAGGGGTTCGCCGGGGCGCTGCTGCAGCCCGCGAGCCTCGCGCTCCTGCGCAACACGTTCCCGCCGGAGCGGCTCAACGCCGCGATCGGCATCTGGGGCTCGACCGTCGGCATCTCCATCGCGGGCGGGCCGATCGTCGCCGGCCTGCTCGTCGAGAACGTCAGCTGGGAGTCGGTCTTCTTCCTCAACGCGCCGCTCGGCCTGATCGCGCTCGCCGTCGGGTCCTGGGTGATCCGGGAGTCGCGGGACGGAAGCGCGGGCGGCGCGTTCGACCTGTCCGGCGTCGCCCTGCTGAGCGGTTCGCTGTTCGCGCTGGTCTGGGGTCTCATCAAGGCGGGCGAGGACGGGTTCGGCGCGACCGTGCCGCTGGTGTCGTTCGCCGCCGCCGCGGTGCTCGGCGCCGTGTTCGTGTGGAACGAGCTGCGTGTGCCGCATCCGCTGCTGCCTCTCGGCCTGTTCCGCTCGACGGCCCTGTCGGCGGCCACCGGGCTGATCGTCCTCGGGTTCTTCGGCATGTTCGGGACGCTGTTCTTCATCACCCTCTACCTGCAGCAGGTGCACGGCATGAGCCCGGTGGACGCGGGCGTCCGGATGCTGCCGATGACCGGTGTCTTCATCGTCGCCTCGCCCATCGCGGGCGCGCTGACCAGCCGGTTCGGTCCGCGTCTGCCGCTCGCCCTCGGCATGGCGTTCACGGCGAGCGCGATGTTCGGGCTGTCGCGGATCGGAGTGGACGCCGCCTACGTCCAGCTCTGGCCGTGGTTCGTGCTGATCGGGCTCGCGTTCGGATTCGTGATCGTCGCCGGGACGGAGGCCATCGTGGGGAACGCCCCGGCGGAGCTGGCCGGCGTCGCGGGCGGGCTGCAGCAGACCGCGTCCCAGATCGGCGGGATCCTCGGCACGTCGGTGCTCGGCGTCCTGCTGTCGACCAGGGTCGGCGACGTCCTGTTCGGGCGGCTCACGGACGCGGGCGTCCCGGGGAGCGCGGCGCAGCGGCTGTCCGGGGAGGGCGGGCTCGTGTCGCAGGGCGTCGCGCCCGTCCCGCCCGGCTCGCCGGAACCCGTGGCGGAGGCCATCACGACGGGCAGCCACCTGGCCTTCATGGACGGCTTCCAGACCTCGCTGACCGTGGCGGGCGCCGTCGCGCTGGCCGCGATCCTGGCGGCGCTGCTCGTCCGCAGGGGAACGAGCCCCGTCGACGGCGCCGCCGCGGCGTGAGGGCGGTACGCCTCCGCGTCAGCCCGGGGCGGGCTCCGGTGACGGGCCGGCCGTCGGCGCCGGGCTCGGCGGCTCGGACGGCGTCTCCGCCGGAGGCGTCGTCGCGGGCGGCGGGGTGGAGTCGTCCGGCACCGGGGCCGGCGGGGTCTCCGGCGGTGCCGTGGGCGTCGGCGGACGCACCGGCCGCTTGATCGGCTTCGGCTTCGCGGGCTTCGACGGCTCGGCCGGGGACGCCTCGGGGGTGCCGGGCGGGGGCGCGGCCGGACGGGCACCGGGCGCCGGGAGGCTCGCGTTCGACGGGGGACCGGCAGGCTCCGGCTCGCCGTCGTGCGCGCTGGTCACCCGGTTCTCGGACGGGCCGCGGCCCGCGCCGGGCGTCGCGTCCGGCGCGGGGGTGTGCCCGGCCGGCTCCGCGGACGGCAGGTCCGGGGTGCCGCTGCCCGACGTCGGGACGAGCGACGCCGCCGGGCCGCCCTTCGCCATCGGCCACGAGATGAGCAGGCCGACGACGGCGGCCGCGGACGCGGCGAGCCCGGCGACGGCGGAGAGCCCGCGCGACAGCCCGCGGGGCTTCGCCCGCCGCTCCCGCGTCCCGCCGTCGCCGATGACGATGAGCGGGGCCGGCGCGGCGACGCTCGGCAGGAGCCGGGCGGCCTCCCGCTCGCACGCCGCGATGATCTCGTCGCGCAGCGGCGGGGGCGGGGCGGACGGCGCGCGGCGGGCCAGCAGCTGCGGCAGGCGGCCCTTCTCGAACGCGGTGATGAGGTCGTGCTCCGGGGTGTCGGTCCCGCGCATGAGGATGTCGAGGACGGCGCGCTCCAGCCGGGTGCGGGCCGCCGCCAGCAGCTGCGCGACGGTGTCGGGCGCGATGCCGAGGACGCGGGCGATGTCGTGCGTCTCGAGCCATTCGCCCGCCCACAGCAGCAGGACCTCGCGCTGGTCGGGCCGGAGCGTCCCGGCCGCGCGCAGCAGCGCGTCGTCCTCACCGAACGGCCCGCCGTCGCCGTGGGAGGCGCAGGCGGCGCGGGCCAGGGAGTGCAGCCAGAGGACGCGGTCGCCGCGCGGGGGCTGGTGCACGGCCGCCGCGAACGTGTCGGCGAGCGCCGCGGCCGCCGCCCGGTCGCCGACGAGCGACCAGCAGTGGGCGTAGAGCCGGGCGGCGTGCGCGTCGTACAGGGAGCCCGAGTCCCCGCGCATGTGACCTCCGGGTGGGTGCTGCCGGCGCCGGTGCTATGTCGGTCCTGGTCCGTCCTGGTCCTACCGCCGGGTAGCGGGACTCTAGCGGCTCGGGTGGACGGCTGAGAAGCAGGCGGCCGGGCGTGGCGCCGAATAGTGCCTCATGTCACCGCATGACTACTCTGAGTGATGTTCACCGAGATTTAAGCAACTTCATTCCCCGATGCCGGATTTCTGATCCGGTTCAGCTGGGAAGGCTTCGAACTCGCTGTCGAAATCCGGAGGGGGTCGGCCCATGACGCGCCTGACCGTGGACGACGTCTATCAGCACATCCGCGGGGTCTGCTTCAAGACCGGCCCGCCCGGGACCGTCGGCGCGGAGACCGAGTGGCTGGTCGTCGACGCCGCCGATCCCGAGGCACACGTCCCGGCCGCGCGCGTCCGGGAGCTCGTGGCGGACGCCGGGCCGCCGTCCGGCGGAAGCGGCGTCACCTACGAGCCGGGCGGGCAGCTGGAGCTCAGCTCCGCGCCCTTCCCCGGCCTCGCCGCGCTGTACGCGGCGCTCGACGGCGACATCGCCCATGTCCGGGACGCGCTCGCCCCCGCCGGGCTCGCGCTCGTGGGGCACGGCGTCGACCCGGTGCGGCGGCCCCGGTTCCAGGCCGAGCATCCCCGCTACCAGTGCATGCGCGACTACTTCCAGGCGGGCGGCTTCCCCGACGCCGGGCTCGCGATGATGTGCTCCACCGCGTCCGTCCAGGTGTGCGTGGACATCGGCGCCGACACCGCCGACGCGGCCCGCCGCTGGCGCCTCGCGCACGCTCTCGGGCCCGTCCTCATCGCCGCGTTCGCCAACTCCCCGTTCCGGGCGGGCCGGCGCACCGGGTTCCGGTCGTCCCGGCAGGGCATCTGGACGGAGCTCGACCCGTGCCGCACCCTGCCCGTCCTGCGTGACGGCGCGGCCGGGGACCCGGCCGAGGCATGGGCGCGGTACGCCCTCGACGCGCGCGTCATGCTGATGCGGACGCCCGCCGGCGGCTGGGCGGCCGACCCCGGCATGTCGTTTCGCGAATGGCTCGACAAGGGCGAGCCGGACGCCGATGACCTGCGCTACCACCTGTCGACGCTGTTCCCGCCGGTCCGGCCGCGCGGCTGGCTGGAACTCCGGATGATCGACGCACTGCCCGGCCGGTACTGGCCGGTTCCGGTCGCGGTCGCCGCGGCGCTGATGGACGACCCCGCCGCGTCGGCTGCGGCCGAGGAGGCGACGGAACCGGTCGCGGACCGGTGGGCGGAGGCCGCCCGCGCCGGCCTGTCCGATCCCGCCCTGGCCCGCGCCGCCCGCGCCTGCTTCCACGCCGCGCTCGACGCCCTGCCGAGGCTCGGCGCCGACGCCCTCGTCCCGGTCGTGGACGAGTACACCCGCCGCTACCCCGACGCCGGCCGCTGCCCCGCCGACGACCGGCCCGCCCGCCATGTCCAGGAGGAGACCTCATGGGTCCGCTGAGCCACCCGGAACCGGATGCGCTCAAGGAGCTGATCGCGTCCGAGCTGGGCGCGTCCCGCGACCGCAGCCTCGGCCTCACCACCGGCGTCCTCGACGTCCCCGACCTCACCGCGCAGGTGTCGCCGCTGATGTCGCCGCTCGTCTGGGACCTCGCGCACGTGGGGAACTACGAGGAGCTGTGGCTGCTGCGCGCCGTCACCGGCGCGGACGCGATACGCCCGGAGATCGACGGGCTGTACGACGCGTTCGAGCACCCGCGCGCCGAGCGGCCGTCGCTGCCGCTGCTGCCGCCCGACGAGGCCCGCGCCTACCTCGCCGCCGTGCGGGAGCGGGTGCTGGACGCGCTGCCGTCCGTGCGCTTCGACACCGGGAACCCGCTCACCGGCGGCGGGTTCGTGTACGGGATGGTCGTGCAGCACGAGCACATGCACGACGAGACGATGCTCGCCACGCACCAGCTCCGCCGCGGTGCGCCCGCCCTGCTCGATCCGCCGCCGCCGTCCGCGGTTCCGGACCGGACGGACGCCGCCGAGGTGCTCATCGAGGCGGGGCCGTTCGAGATGGGCACCTCGGACGACCCGTGGGCCTACGACAACGAGCGTCCAGGCCACATCGTCGACGTCCCCGCCTACTTCATCGACACGGAACCGGTGTCGAACGCCGCCTACCACGCGTTCATGGAAGCGGGCGGGTACGACGACCCCCGCTGGTGGACGCCCGCCGGCTGGGAGTGGCGGAACTTCAGCGGCAAACGCGCCCCCGCCTTCTGGCACCGCGATAGCGGGGCGTGGCTGCGGCGGCGCTTCGGGCGGACCGAGCCCGTCCCGATGTCCGAACCCGTCCAGCACGTGTGCTGGTACGAGGCCGACGCCTACGCGCGCTGGGCGGGCCGGCGGCTGCCGACCGAGGCCGAATGGGAGAAGGCCGCCCGCTGGGACCCGGACGCGCAGCGCTCCCGGCGCTTCCCCTGGGGCGACACGTACGAGGAGGGACGCGCCAACCTCGGGCAGCGCGCCCTGCGTCCCTCACCGGAGGGCGCGTTCGCGGACGGCGCGTCCCCTCACGGCGTCCGGCGCCTCATCGGCGACGTATGGGAATGGACGTCGTCCGACTTCCACGCCTACCCCGGATTCCGGTCCTTCCCGTACAAGGAGTACTCGGAGGTGTTCTTCGGCCCGGAGTACAAGGTGCTGCGCGGCGGCTCCTGGGCGACGCACCCCCTCGCCGTCCGCGGCACCTTCCGCAACTGGGACTACCCGGTCAGGCGCCAGATCTTCGCCGGCTTCCGCTGCGCGCGCTCAGCCGGGGAGGGCGCCTGATGTGCCGGCACCTCGGCTATCTCGGGGCGCCCGTCACGCTGCGCTCCCTCATCTACGACGGTGAGCACTCGCTGGAGCGGCAGACCTACGCGCCCCGCATGACGCGGGGGAACCTCCTCAACGCCGACGGGTTCGGCGCCGGCTGGTACCAGGACGGCCGCCCCGTCCGGTTCCGGCGGGCGCAGCCGCTCTGGACCGACCAGTCGTTCCGCGAGGTCGCGGGAGCGATCCGGGCGTCCTGCGCGATCGCGGCGATCCGCTCGGCGACCGCGGGGTTCCCCGTGGACGAGTCGTGCGCGCAGCCGTTCCGCTCCGGGCCCTGGCTGTTCAGCCACAACGGCGTCGTCCAGGACTTCCCGGCGGTCGAGACGAAGCTGCGGGACCTCGCCGGGGACGTCGCCGACGTCCCCGACGCCCGCGCCCCTCTCGACTCCGCACCGCTGTTCGCCCACGCCGTCCGCCTGTGGCGGGCGGGGACGCCCCTCGGCGACGGCCTCGCCGAGGTCGTCGACGCGGTCGCCGCGATCGCGCCGGGCCGCTACAACCTGCTCGCCTCGGACGGGACGGCCCTCGCCGCCACGACCTGGGGCGACTCCCTGTTCGTCCACGAGACGGGGGAGGAGGTCCGGATCGCGTCGGAACCACTGGACGACGGCCCCGGCTGGCGTCCGGTGCCCGACCGCTCGCTCGTCACGGCCGGGCCGGCGACCGGCGTCCGGATCGACCCCCTTTAGGAGAGAAACCCATGGACACCTTCCTGACCGCCGACGACCTCGCCAAGACGCTCCGCCAGGACGTCCGGGAGGGCCTCACGGCGACACCGAAGACGCTGCCGCCGAAGTGGTTCTACGACGAGCGGGGCAGCGCCCTGTTCGAGGAGATCACCCGGTTGGAGGAGTACTACCCGACACGCCGCGAGCGCGAGATCCTCATCGCCCGCGCGGCGGACATCGCGGCCATCACGGGCGCGCGGACGCTGCTGGAACTCGGCGCCGGGTCGGGGGAGAAGACGCGGCTGCTGCTGGACGCGCTGTCGGGCACGCTGCGCGCCTACGTCCCGGTCGACGTGAGCGGCGACTTCCTGGCCGACGCCGCCGCCGGGATCGCCGCCGACCATCCGGACCTGGCCGTCCGGTCCGTCGCCGCCGACTACGAGCAGCACCTGCACCTGCTCCCCGGCGGTGAGCGGCGCCTGATCGCCTTCCTCGGCGGGACGATCGGGAACATGCTGCCCGCGGCGCGCATCGGGTTCCTCGGCGGCCTGCGCGCGACCATGTCCGACGGCGACTTCCTGCTGCTCGGCGCCGATCTCGTCAAGGACGCCGCACGGCTCGTCCCCGCCTACGACGACGCGGCCGGGATCACCGCCGAGTTCAACCGGAACGTCCTGCACGTCATCAACAGGGAACTCGGCGCCGACTTCGACCCGGCGGCGTTCGAGCACGTCGCCGTCTGGGACGACGGCGACGAGTGGATCGAGATGCGGCTCCGCTCCGTCCGGGACCAGGACGTGCGCGTCGGCGCCCTCGACCTGGAGGTGTCGTTCCGCGAGGGCGAGGAGATGCGCACGGAGGTGTCGGCCAAGTTCCGCAGGGACCGCCTCGAAACGGAACTCGGCGCGGCCGGCCTGGAACTCGCGGAGTTCTGGACGGACGAGGCCGGTGACTTCTCGCTGTCCCTGGCGCGCCCGGCCGGCTGACCCGGCGCGTTCCCGCCGCGCCGGCGTTCCGGCTAGCCGGCCCGGCGCGGCCGGGCGATGCCCAGCCGGCGGACGTCCTCGGCCAGGCGGGTCGCCAGGTAGCGGTGGCCCGCCGGGGTCGGGTGCGTCCCGTCCCGCTTGATGTAGCGGAGCGCGTTCCCCATGCCGGAGAGCCGGTCGCCGGTGATCCAGCGGCCGGCGATCGGGTCGATGAACGGGATGCCGAGCTGCGCCGCCAGGTTCCGCAGCGCGTCCCGGACGGCGAGGGCGCGCTGCGGCGGCGACCCGTCGCCCCACAGCGGGCCCATCAGGGCGAGCCGCGTGCCCGCCCAGCGCTGCCGGGCCCGCTCCAGCACGACGTGCGCGGCCGCGGCGACCGCCGCGGGCGGCACGTTCCAGTCGTTGTGGCCGCCCGAGACCAGCAGCATGTCGGGCGCGGGCCGCCAGCCGAGTTGGCTCTCGAACAGCTGGAGGAACGCGTCCCGGCCGCCGCCGGTCACGACGAACCCCGTCCCGCCGCGGCCGCCGAGGACGACCTGCCAGCCGAGCAGCCGCGCCGCCGCGGACGCGTAGGTGGTCTCGGGCCGGACGCCGCGCTCCCCGACGGTGTAGCTGTCGCCGAGGATCATCACGACCGGCGGGGACGTGCGCGCCGCCGCCGCAGCGGTCGAGGCGGGCCCGGCGGCGGCGGCCGAGCCCTGGCCCGGCCCGCCGCCCGCGAGGCAGCCGGCCGTCGCCGGCGCCGTGAGGCCGAGGCACAGCGCGAGCAGCGCCGCGCCGCGTCGGGCGCGGCGAGATGTCATGGAATACCACCAGTTCAATCGGGGGGCACGAGCATCTTACTGATCGATGCCGCCCCCGGACACGCGCTTGCGCGCATCGCCCCGCCCGGCGTCCGCATCGGGCCGCGCCGTCCGGGCTACACCCGGCGTTCACCGGTGGCTCACGCGCAGGATCGGGGCGGGCCATCCGGTGGCGGGAGGGTGCCGCGGTGACCCGACACGACCGTCTCCGCGAACTCGACCTGCTGCGCTTCGCCGCCGCGCTCGCGGTGGTGCTGTACCACTTCACCGGTTTCGCCGGCCCCGGCGCGTGGCCCGAGCCGTCCGCCGAGGTCTTTCCGGAGATCGCGGGGATCACCCGCTACGGCTATCTCGGCGTGGACCTGTTCTTCATGATCAGCGGGTTCGTGATCCTGATGAGCGCGTGGGGGCGCGGGCCGGGCGAGTTCGGCGTGTCGCGCCTCGTCCGGCTGATGCCCGCCTACTGGCTGAGCGTGCTGCTCGGCGCGGCGGTGTACCTGGTGTTCCGGCAGGGGCACGGCGTGCCGGGGCTGGTCGTCCCGAACCTGACGATGATGCAGGGCGGCCTCGGTGTCCGGAACGTGGACGCCGTCTACTGGACGCTCTGGGTCGAGATGCACTTCTACGTGCTCGTCGCCGTGCTGGCCGGGATCGGCCTCAGCTACCGCTCGTGCCTCGTCTTCATGGCGGCGTGGCTGTTCGGCGGGCTGTACGCGGACGAGGCGGGCAGCGAACTGCTCCAGGTGATGCTGGTGCCGACATGGAGCCCGTACTTCATCGGGGGCATGGCGCTCTACATGATCCACCGGTTCGGCCCGACGCTCCTGCTGTGGGGGTTCGTGGCGGTCTCGTGGCTGCTCGCGCTCCACTGGGGCGCCTGGCGCGCCCGCCACGCCTTCGAGGGCGGGGAGGAGACGGTCGTGTCCGCCGCCGTGACCGGGATCTTCCTCGTGATGATCCTCGTGGCGACGGGGCGGCTCCGCCGGCTGCGCTGGAGCGGGCTGACGGTCCTCGGCGCGCTGACGTACCCGCTGTACCTCGTCCACTCGCAGGTGGCGCTCCCCTTGCTGGACGCGGTGTACCCGGCGCTGGACAGGTGGGCCGCGCTGGTGCTCCTGACCGCCGTGTCGCTGGCCGCCGCGTACGCCGTGCACCGGTGGGTCGAGCGTCCGGCGGCGGCGTGGCTGCGGCCCCGGCTCCGCGCGGCCCTGCACCCGGTGCAGGCGATCGTCCCGGTCCAGCGTCCTGCCGTGGAGACCGGTTCCGAGAACGTGCGGGAGCAGCCCGCACGGGCGGGGTGACATTTCCCGCATGGCGGGCGCTTAAGGAATGAGGGCGGCCGGCCGGCGCAGGGCGGCATCCGGGCGGCGGCCCCTTCCGGCAGGCCCCGTCACCCCCGTCCGGGGCCTGCCGGAGCCCTGCGCGACGTTGGCGGAATCACGTCGCTCAAACGTTTCACTGAAGCGTTTCAGCAGGTTGGCGGCGAGAACGGACGGTCGTTTCGTCCGACCCTGGCTTTAGGGTTGGGGGATGCCGGACAGGCGCAAGCGCGCGACCATCCGCGAGGTGGCGCAGGCGACAGGGTTGTCGCCCGCGGCGGTGTCCTACGCCCTGCGCGGCATCCAGACGTCGGAGCGGACGCAGGAGCGCGTCCGCGCGGCGGCGCGGGAGCTGGGGTACGAGGCGCACCCGATCGCGCGCGCCCTGGCGTCCGGGCGCACCGGGCAGGTGGGGCTGCTGTGCGGCTCCCTCGAGGACTACTGGCAGCAGTCCCTCGCCGTCGGGATCGGCCGGGCGCTCCTCGCCCGCGACCGCTACGCCCTGATCGTGGACGCGGGCGGCGACCCGGCGCGCGAGCTCGCCCTCGCCCGGCGGCTGCGCGACCAGCGCGTCGACGGCCTCATCGTGCAGCCGCTCGACCCCGCCGCGGAGCTCTGGGCGGAACTCGCCGAGACGGTCCCGGTCGTCTCGATCGGGGACTCCCTGCACGGCGGTCGCGCCCAGGGCGAGGTGGTCTTCGACAACCGGCGCGGCGTCACCGTCGCCCTGGAGCACCTGCGCGGGCTGGGCCACCGGCGCGTCACCGTCTTCACGTCCACGCGGGCGAGCACCCCGGACCGCCCGGCCGACGTGTACGTGCACGCCGAGGCGCAGCGGCTCGGCCTGCGCGTGGACGTGGTGGCCGTGCCGCAGTCCCTGGGCGAGGCCACCGAGGTCGCCGCCCGGGTCCTCGGCCGCCCCGACCACCCCACGGCCGTGTTCTGCTTCGCCGACTCGATCGCCTACGGCGTCTACGCCGCCACGCGCGAACTCGACCTGCGCGTGCCCGGCGACGTCGCGGTCTGCGGCTACGACAACCACCCCATGTCCGGGCTGCTCACCCCGCCGCTCACCACCGTCGACTGGGACATGGGCGGCATCGTCGACGCCGCCGTCCGGCTGGTCGTGGACGTCATCGACGGCGTGCCGCGGCGGCGCAGGGTCGTCCGGGAACCCGCCCTCGTCGTCCGGGCGTCCACCGGGACGTGATGGCTATAACGGACTTTTGGTTAGGGTGCAGGGCGATGACCGGAATCGATCATCAGGATGTGAATCTCTTTGATCACCTTTGAGGGCGTGACGAAGCGCTACCCCGACGGCACCGTGGCGCTCGACGACGTCACCCTCGAGTGCCCCACCGGCCGGATCACCGTGTTCGTCGGGACGTCCGGCGGCGGCAAGACCACCGCGCTGCGCACGATCAACCGGATGGTCGATCCCACCGGCGGGCGCGTCCTCATCGACGGCGGCGACGTGCGCGACCGCAGACCCGCCGAACTGCGGCGCGGCATCGGTTACGTCATCCAGCACGCCGGGCTGTTCCCGCACCGCACCATCGAGGACAACATCGCCACCGTCCCGTACCTGCTCGGTCGCAGGAAGAAGGACGCCCGCGCGGCCGCCCGCGAGCTGATGGAACGCGTGGGCCTCGAGCCCGGCATGGCGAAGCGGTACCCGTACCAGCTGTCCGGCGGCCAGCAGCAGCGCGTCGGCGTCGCCCGCGCGCTCGCCGCCGACCCGCCGGTCATGCTGATGGACGAGCCGTTCAGCGCCGTCGACCCCGTCGTCCGCGCCGAACTCCAGGACGAGCTCCTCCGCCTCCAGGCCGAACTCCGCAAGACCATCGTGTTCGTCACCCACGACATCGACGAGGCCATCAGGCTCGGCGACCGGATCGCGGTCTTCCGGACGGGCGGGAAGCTCGTCCAGGTCGCGGCCCCCGAAGAGCTCCTCGCGGACCCGGCCGACGACTTCGTCGCCGGGTTCATCGGGCAGAACCGCGGCATCCGGAGCCTGTCCTTCGCCGGGACGTCCAAGCTGAGGCTGCGCGACGACGTCGTACGCCCGGTCACCTCCAGCGACACGGAGGGCCTCGACTGGGTGCTCGTCGTGGACGAGAAACGCCGTCCGCTGGGATGGGCGCGGGGCGCCGACGTCGACGGCTCCCTGGCGGACGCGGCGCTCGCCCCGGTCGGCCCCACCTTCCGCCCCGGTACCGACTCGGTGCGGGTCGCCCTGGACGCGGCCGTCCTGTCCGCCTCCGGCCTGGCCGTCGGCGTGGACGGCGACGGGTCCGTCGTGGGGGTCGCCGGAGGGACCGACCTCCTGGAGGGCCCGCGCTGATGGACATCGACTGGGGCTGGATAGGAGAGCACACCGACACGCTCTCCGCGAACGCCGTGACCCACCTCAGGCTGGCGCTCCTGCCCGTCCTGTTCGGCCTCCTGATCTCCCTGCCGCTGGGGCTCGCCTGCCGCCGCTGGGGCCGGCTGTACGCGCCCGTCCTGACGGTGTCGAACATCCTGTACGCGATCCCGTCGATCGCCCTGTTCATGGTGTTCATCCAGTACACCGGCCTGGAACCGGCCACGGTGATGATCCCGCTGACCCTCTACAGCCTCTCCGTCCTGGTCCCGAACGTCGTGGACGGCCTCGGCTCCGTCTCCGAACCCGTCCGGCAGGCCGCGACCGCGATGGGATTCGGAACGCTCCGACGACTCGTCCGGGTGGAACTGCCGATCGCCGTCCCGATCGTGATCGCCGGCGTCCGCGTCGCGGCCGTCTCGTCCATCAGCCTCGTCGCGATCGGCCAGCTCATCGGCCAGGGCGGGCTCGGCTACGACATCATCCGCGGCTACCAGCTCCAGTTCCCGACGCAGATCGTCGCGGCGTCCGTGCTCATCGTCGCGCTGGCCCTGATCACGGACGCGCTGCTCGTCCTCGTGCAGCGCCTCCTCACCCCCTGGGCGCGCGGAAGGGCGGCATGACCGTGTGGAACCAGATCGAGCTCACCTGGGCGTGGCTCACCGCGTCCGCGCAATGGCACGGTGAGGACGGCATCCCGCACCGCCTCCTGGAGCACCTCTACTACAGCGGCGTCTCGCTCCTCTTCGCCGCCCTCATCGGCCTGACCCTCGGCGCTCTCGTCGGACACACCGGACGCGGCGGATTCCTCGCGGTCAGCGTCGCGAACATCGCCCGCGCCATCCCGACGTTCGGCCTGATCCTCCTCATCGTCGTGATCGACTACAGCATCGTGCCCGTCCTGGTCGCCCTCGTGGCGCTGGCCGTCCCGCCGATCCTCGTGAACACCTACGAGGGCGTCCGCGGCGTCGACCCGGACGCCAGGGACGCCGCCCGCGGCATGGGCATGACGGGCTGGGGCGTCCTGTGGCGGGCGGAGATCCCGATCGCGCTCCCGCTGATCCTCCTCGGCCTCCGCACGTCCGCGATCCAGGTCGTCGCGACGGCCACGATCGCCGCCTACCCCGGCTTCGGCGGCCTCGGCCGCTACATCATCGACGGGCTGGCCCGCAAGGACTACCAGCTCGTCGTCGGCGGGACGTTCCTGGTCGTCGCCCTGGCCGTGCTCGTCCAGCTCGCCTTCGCCGCCCTGCGGCGCCTAGTGATCTCGCCGGGCCTGGCCCGCGCGTCCTGAGAGGAAGACGATATGAAGAAATTGATCCGAGGCGCCGTGGTCGGCCTGGTGGCCGCCCTGACTTTGACGGCCTGCGGCGGCGGCGGGGACGACGACCCCCTGGCCGGAGGCGGCGGGGAGAAGGGCACGATCACCGTCGGCGGCGCCAACTTCCCCGAGAGCAACCTCCTCGCCGAGATCTACGCCCAGGCCCTCGAGGCCAAGGGCCTCAAGGTCGAGCGGAAGTTCAACATCGGCGCCCGCGAGATCTACTACGACCAGGTCGTCAAGGGCGGCATCTCCGTCATGCCGGAGTACAACGGCGCCCTCCTGACCACCTCGGTCGACAAGGCGAGCAAGGCCGTGACGACCGACGAGATCAACACCGCGCTCAAGGCGAAGCTCCCGTCGGCCGTCGAGATCCTGAACTCGGCGTCCGCCGAGGACAAGGACTCCGTCACCGTCAACAAGGAGACGGCGACCAAGTACAAGCTGAAGACGATCGCCGACCTCAAGCCGGTCGCGAACCAGCTCGTCATCGGCGGCCCGTCCGAGTTCAAGACCCGGCAGCAGGGCCTCGTCGGCCTCAAGGACGTCTACGGCGTCGAGTTCAAGAAGTTCCAGCCGTTCGACGCCGGCGCCCAGGCCGCCCTGGTGAAGCTCCTCACCGAGAACAAGATCCAGGCCGCCGACCTCTTCACGACCGACCCGACCATCACCGAGAACGGCCTGGTCGTCCTGGAAGACCCGAAGAACGTCTTCAGCGCCCAGAACGTCACGCCCCTCATCAACAAGTCGCAGGTGAACGAGCAGGCGAGGGCCGCCCTCAACGCCGTCTCCGCCAAGCTCACCACGCAGCACCTCCTCGACCTGATGAAGAAGATCGCCATCGACAAGGAGGACCAGGCCAAGGTCGCCAAGACCTGGCTGACCGAGAACGCCCTGGTCTAGAACCCGCGCCGAGGCCCGCCGTCACCCGACGGCGGGCCTCGCCATTTCCAGGAGAGGAACACCTTTGCTGGACGACCGGATCGCCGCGGCGGAGCAGGGCGAGAACCCGACCGTCCTGGCCCGCATGACCACCGGCTGGGCCGTCATGGGCGACACCCAGCACCTGCCGGGCTACAGCCTGCTTCTGTACGCGGGCCGCGCCGACCACCTGACCGACCTGTCACGGGCGGAACGTGCCGCGTTCCTCTCGGACATGGCCATTTTGGGGGAGGCGGTGGAAACGGTCTGCGCCGCGCGCGACTCCGGTTTCGCGCGCCTCAACTACGAGATCCTCGGCAACGCGTGGCCCCACCTGCACGCCCACGTCCATCCCCGGTACACGTGGGAGCCGGAGGAGTTCCGCCGCACCCCGGTATATGGCTGTACGGCGAGGAACGAAAAGCTCCCCGCCACCGCTTGAGCCCAGCACACGACCCGCTGAAGGCCCAGCTGACGCAAGCCCTCACCCGCCTGCTCTGACCGCTCGACCCGCGCTATGAGGACCGGATGACGTGAAGGAACTCCGTCCACTGGTTCGGGGTGAGGTTCAGGATGGGGCTACGGTCACCGGCCTTCGAGTCGCGCACGCCGATCATGCCGTCGGCAAAGCGCGCGATCTCAACGCATGCACCGTCGGCCTCGCTGAAGCGGGCCTTGCGCCATCGTGTGAGCTGAGCGGTCATGGTGAGGACGTCATCCCGTTCTCGAGTGCGTCGGCCGCATCGATCAGGAGGCCAAGGCTGGCGGCGCCCGAAAGGCTGGCCTGCCGAAGATGCTCGTATCGTTGGTTATACCTCATGAATTCCTTGTCGGTGGTGTGCACGATGTCGGCGCTCACGGTGTCAACGACCACCATCGGTGGGTCTGCCGGGTCGGGGAAGGTGTAGAGGAAGAACGCTGACTTGGGGAGTAGTCGGCCCGTGAAGTCCGCGACCAGCGGCAGGACGAGGACCGTGATTCGTGGATGGGTCTGTGCCACGTCGATCACGCTTCTGAGCTGACGCAGCATGACGGGAGCGGGTGCCGTCGGGCGGCGTATGAGGAGTTCGTCGAGGATGACTTCGTAGCGAGGACCGCTTCGTCCGAGGATTTGTTCTTGGCGGCGCAGCCGTGCTTCGAAGAGGCGGTCCGGGGTGAAGCTGGATTCGCCCTCGGCCAACGCCATTTCGATGATGAACTCGATGAAGTCCGGAGTCTGCAGAAAGCCCGGAATCGTGAACTGGTTGTATTCACGGATCGTGTCGGCTCCGGACTCGATGTCGGCGTACATGCGCTGGCGCGCGCCCATGGCGTCGCCGAAGGCGTCCCACCAGCCGCGTTCGGCGGCGTCGCGGGCGATGCCGAGGATGCGGCGCCACTCGTCGTCCTCCACGCCGAGGGCATCCAGGATCTTGAGGACGTCGCCGATCTGGGGGCGGCAGCGGGCGTTCTCCAGCTTGGAGATGGTCATGCGGGACCGGAAGATCTGCTTGGACAGGTCCTCGGCGGTCATGCCGCGCTGCTCGCGCAGGGCGCGCAGCTCGATGGCGAGGCGGTTGCGGCGGACGAAGGGGCTGGTCACCGCTGACCTCCAGGAGCGGTCCGGCGGACGAGGGCGGCCGCGACGGTCCGGTGACCGGCGCCGCACCCTGTGTTACCACGCGGCATCTGTTGGTGTCCTCGAAAGCGTGTTCGCCAGGACGCCCCGTTCCGCGCGCGAACGTTCGGATCGTTTACGTAAACGATCCGAACGTTCCCGGCGCCCATGTGCCCGGTGCCGTCGCGGGCGGCACGGTCGACGCTTCCGCGGACGGGAGGGGCGCGGCCCGTGACGATGGAACGGCCTGCGAACGAACCGCTAACCGAGGTGATCGATGCTGCTCGCCATCCCCGCCCCTGACACGACCGACGACGCGATGTACTGGCGGCGCGACTTCCCCGGCCGGACCGACCAGGTCCGCGCCGTCCGCGCGTTCGCCGCACACCTCCTCACCGGCCTTCCGGTGCTGGACGACGTCCTGCTCGTCCTGGACGAACTGTCCGTGAACGCCATCCGCCACACGCGCTCGGGCAGCAGCGGCGGACGCTTCACCGTGCACATCGGCAAGGACCTCGCCGGCGTCGTCGTCTGCGTCGATGACCAGGGCGGTCCCGGCGAGCCGAGCGTGCGCGACGTCGACGAATGGGCGGAGGGCGGCCGGGGCCTGCTCACCGTCGCCGCCCTCGCCGCCACCTGGTCCTGGCGCGGGAACGAGCACGCCCGCACCGTCCGCGCCACCTTCCCCACGCCCCACCCCACGCGAATGTCGCGAAGTTAAGTGATCGATTGCGGCGTTGCCGCGGGGCCGTTGATCGAGCCGGATATCCATGGCTTCCGCTCTGTTCACTTGTATTCCGGCGCGGTTCCGTCGCGTTGGAGTAGAAGGGTGACGAATCCGAGCGTGTCGCGGTAGCCGCGGAGCCATTCGTCGCGGTGCCGCCGGGCCGTCCGCAGAGCTTCCCCGCTGTCCGGGTCCTCCGGGTGTTCCAGGGCCCAGCGGGCGAGGGTGCCGGTCCAGGACCATTCGTAGTCGTCCCATTCGGCACGGGTGCTGGTGTGGGCGTACGCGGTGACCCAGCCCTTCGCCTCGATCCGATCGATGGTGGTGGGGAGGTCGGTGTACTCGTCCGGCGTGAAGCCCGCCGCCAGTATTTCCTCGCCGGGTTCCCGCTCCCAGAAGCCGTCGCCGATCATGAGCGTGCCGCCGGGCGCGAGATGGCGGGCCGCCGCGTCCAAGGCGGGCAGGAGGCCGCCGAGCGCGTGTGTGCTGCCGACGCACATGACCAGGTCGTACGGCTGCGGATCGGAGTAGGTCGCCGCGTCCGCCTGATGGAGGCGAACACGACCGGCGAGCCCGGCCGCCTCGACCCGCGCACGGCCTCGCTTCAGTGCGGGCGCACTCAGGTCGACGCCGTCTCCTCGGACGCCGGGACGTTCGGTCGCGGCCCGGATCAGCCAGGCGCCCTCAGCGCAACCGAGGTCGAGGACGCGCTCGTCGCCCCGGCGAAGTGCCCGGGTGAGCAGGCGTTCGACGGAGGCGTCGTGCAGCGGAGCGGCGATGGGGTGGTCGGCATGCGCGAGCATGCTGATCTCCTGGCGATTCATGAACGCATTGTGGCGGACGGAAAGTTCGGTGCGGTGTGTCCTGAATGCGCGCCCGTTCGTGACGGGACGGTGGTCCCTGTGGCCGAGCGATGTCTTCGCGGCATCCTCTCGGAGGAGACGCGGAAGTCGCCCGAAATCGGGTGAGGGCCGCGTCGGACATCACGCTGTTCGCCGGGGCCGGAGTCGGCCGGTCGGCGGATCGCCTTCTGAGGGGAAGAGTTCGGTCTTGTCCAGGTCCCGCTGTGTCGCGCTGACGCTCGTGCTCGCTCTGCTGCCGATGTCGGCCTGCACCGTCAAGGTCGGGTCGGGCAACTCGTCCACCACGCGGAAGCACACCGGCACGAAGAAGACCTCCGGCAATTCCAAGCCGCTCGACTTCCAGGGGATGACGCTTCGCATCCCGTACACGTGGAGCGGCTTCGCGGACGACTCCGTCGGCGATCGCGTCCACGTCACCACCGGCGGCCACTGCGACAAGAAGGGCTACCCGGAGGCCGACACCTGCCGCGGCTTCTGGCTGTTCAGCGCGGAGGACATCGCGCTGGGCAACGAGGGCCGCCCCTTCACCCCGGACCGCCCCTTCTACCCGCGGACGGACTCGGTGCCCTGCCCCAACAGGCCGTCCGCCTTCACGACGACGAACGGCGCGCCGACCGTCCAGAAGCTTCTGCAGGTCGGCCTCGGCCATCGCGCCGACTACCGCGAGTGGAACCTCACGTGCGTCAGCCCCGCCGGCGGCGGCGACGAGGGCGGCTTCACCCAGAAGACCGTCTACCTGCCGGAGTCGAAGATCCTGGTCGTCGACAACTGGAACACCTTCGGCCTCACCACCCGCCTCGAACAAGCCACCTGGCACTGACCCCGCACATGTCCCGCGGCGCCGGGCGCCGCATGGCGCCTGTGGCGGACAATGGACGTGTGATCGTCGAACCGATTCCCGTCCCGCAGGCGGGGACGGTGGCCGAGGGGCTGGCCGCCTACCGCGTCCATGTTCGGGGCATGCGTACCGGCGGAGTGTGGGACGCGACGTCGGACGAGTTCGAGCCGGCTGGCGCCGACCTCTGCTCGGCCCATGCGTGGGCGCTCGAACACGCCTGGGCGAACAACTCTGCCTTCACGCTCAGGCCGATGCCATCGACTGCCTGGAGTGGGCGGCCCGGCGTCACCTTCACGCGGGATTCACCCTGAGCCTGCGCGACCGGACGACACGCGGCCGCCTGGTGTCCCTGGCCACACAGCAGGTGCGCGGGGCCTGAGCCGGTCAAGGACAGCAGCTCACAGCCCGCGCGCCCCTCCACTGTCGGCGATCGAGATTCGAACCCCGTCTTCGGCCCTATGGAGGAGCGGGCGGGCGGCCGTTGAGGCGGGTCGTCAGGGTGGCGGCGGTCTTGCGGGCCTGGTCTGCCAGAGACGGCCAAGTCTCTTCCGGGTGGTCTTCTCGGCGGAATGTGATGGTCACTGCGGCGGTGGGGCGCGCCGTGTGGTCGAAGGCGGCGGCGGCGATGCTGGCGAAGCCCTCGGTGATGTGGCCGTCCTCGACGGACCAGCCTCGGCGGGCGTCTTCCGCGAGGAGGCGGCGCAGGTCTCTCAGGTTCTTCGGGCCCTTGCCCGTGCGGGTGATGAACGGGGTCGTGAAGAGGGCTCTCACCTGGGCCGACGGCAGGTGGGCCAGGAGGGAGCGGCCGCTGGCGGTCAGGGGGGCCGGCATGCGGACGCCCACGTCGGTGACCAGGGTGGCGTGGCGGCGGGGCTGCTCCTTGAGGAGGTAGAGGGTCTCCGGGCCGTGGAGGATGCCGAGTTGGGCCGTCTCTCCCACTCGGTCGACGAGGCGGCGCAGGAGGGGGCGGGCCAGGCGTTCCAGGGGTTCGTGGCGCAGGTAGGCGGAGCCGATCTCGAATGCGGCGACGCCCAGGACCCAGCGGCGCTCGTCGGGGAGGTAGGTGATGAAGCCGTCCTCCGCCATCGCGGTCAGCAGGTGGTAGGTGCTGGAGCGGGGCAGGCCGAGGGCGGTCGCGATGGACGACGCGGGCACCGGGCCGGGGGACGCGGCGAGGAGGCGGAGCACCGCTAGGGCCCGGCGTGCCGCCGGTACCTGGGACATGAGGACATTGTCTCGTATCCGAGACGTTATGTGGTCGCAGGCCCTCGTTCACCGGGCGCGAGGCGGCTGCAATGGTGGGTATGAGCTTCGTCATGGGGGACAAGGGTGTCGCGGTCGGTCCGGATCCGCTGAGCTTCGAGCAGGTCGTGGCCGTCGCCCGGGGCGGGGCCGAGGTCGTGATGACCCACGAGGCGCTGCGGCTCATCGGCGAGGCGCGGGCGCACATCGAGGAGCTGTCGGCGCTGCCGCGTCCCGTCTACGGGGTCTCGACCGGGTTCGGGGCGCTCGCGACCCGGCATATCGCGCCGGAGATGCGCGATCAGCTGCAGCTGAACATCGTCCGGTCGCATGCGGCGGGGTCGGGGCCGGAGGTCGAGCGCGAGGTCGTCCGCGCGCTGATGCTGCTCCGGTTGCGGACGCTGGCGACGGGGCGGACCGGGGTCCAGCCGGTCACGGCGCGGACGCTCGCGGCGATGCTGAACGCGGGGATCACGCCGCAGGTGTTCGAGCACGGGAGCCTCGGGTGCTCCGGGGACCTCGCGCCGCTCGCCCATGTCGCGCTCGCGCTCATCGGGGAGGGGTTCGTCCGGGACGCGGAGGGCGAACTCAAGCCCGCGGCCACGGCGTTGCGCGAGGCCGGGCTGACGCCGGTGAAGCTCGCCGCGAAGGAAGGGCTCGCCCTTCTCAACGGGACGGACGGGATGCTCGGCATGCTCGTCCTCGCCATCCAGGATCTGCATCGGCTCATCACGACCGCCGATATCGCGGCGGCCATGTCCGTTGAGGCCCTGCTCGGGACGGACCGGGTGTTCGCCGCCGATCTGCAGGACCTGCGGCCGCATCCCGGGCAGGCCGTTTCCGCCGCGAATCTGCGGGCGCTGCTGGCCGGCTCGGAGATCATGGAGTCGCACCGGGGGCCCGACTGCACGCGGGTGCAGGACGCCTATTCGCTGCGCTGCACGCCCCAGGTCAACGGGGCCGCCAGGGACACATTGGCCCATGCCGAGCTCGTTGCCGGGCGGGAGTTGGCCTCTGCCATCGACAATCCTGTGGTGCTGCCGGATGGACGTGTTGAGTCCAACGGGAACTTCCATGGGGCGCCCGTCGCTTATGTTCTCGATTTTCTCGCCATTCCGGCCGCCGATGTCGCGTCCATGTCGGAGCGGCGTACCGACCGGATGCTCGACAAGGCCCGGTCGGGTGGGCTTCCCGCCTTTCTCGCCGACGACCCGGGGGTCGACTCCGGCCACATGATCGCGCAGTACACGCAGGCCGCGATCGTGTCCGAGCTGAAGCGGCTGGCGGCGCCGGCGAGCGCCGATTCCATTCCGAGTTCGGCGATGCAGGAAGACCACGTGTCGATGGGCTGGAACGCCGCCCGCAAACTCCGGAACGTGGTCGACGGACTGACGCAGGTCGTCGCCGTCGAGATCCTCACCGCCGCGCGGGCGCTGGACCTGCGACGCCCGCTGCGTCCCGGCCCCGCCACCGGTGCGGTGGTGCGGCGGCTGCGGGACGCCGTCCCGGGCCCCGGCCCCGACCGGTATCTCGCGCCCGAGATCGCCGCCGCCGTCGAGCTGGTGCGGGACGGGGCGCTCGTCGCCGCCGCCGAAGCCGTCACCGGCCCCCTCGCCTAAGGAGCCTTCATGTCCGGTCCCCGTCCCGTCCGCGCCGCGCGCGGAACCACGCTGTCCGCGAAGGGCTGGCCGCAGGAGGCCGCCCTCCGCATGCTGCAGAACAACCTCGACCCCGAGGTCGCCGAGCACCCTGACGAGCTCGTCGTCTACGGCGGGTCGGGTAAGGCGGCCCGCACGTGGGACGCCTACGACGCCATCGTCCGGTCGCTGACGGGCCTGGAGGGGGACGAGACGCTGCTCGTCCAGTCCGGCAAGCCCGTCGGGATCTTCCGGACGCACGAGTGGGCGCCCCGCGTGCTCATCGCGAACTCGAACCTGGTGCCGCAGTGGGCGAACTGGGACGAGTTCCGCCGGCTGGAGTCGCTCGGCCTGACGATGTTCGGGCAGATGACCGCCGGGTCGTGGATCTACATCGGCACGCAGGGCATCCTCCAGGGCACCTACGAGACGTTCGCGGCGGTCGCGGAGAAGCGGTTCGGCGGGTCCCTGGCCGGGACGATCACGCTGACGGCCGGGCTGGGCGGGATGGGCGGCGCGCAGCCGCTCGCCGTCACGATGAACGGCGGCGTCGCGATCTGCGTGGAGTGCGACCCGTCCCGCATCGACCGGCGGGTCGCGCACCGGTACTGCGACCTGCGCACCGATTCGCTGGACGAGGCGCTGCGCCTCGCCGAGGAGGCGAGGGCGGCGCGGCGGCCCCTGTCGGTCGGGCTGCTCGGCAACGCGGCGGACGTCGTCCCGGAGCTGCTGCGCAGGGGCGCGCCCATCGACATCGTCACCGACCAGACGAGCGCGCACGATCCGCTCATGTACCTTCCGCGCGGTGTCGCGTTCGCGGACATGGCCGCGGAGCGGGAGAAGGACCCGAAGGGGTTCATCACCAAGGCGCGGGAGTCGATGGCCGCCCATGTGGAGGCGATGGTCGGTTTCCAGGACGCCGGTGCGGAGGTGTTCGACTACGGCAACTCCATCCGTGGTGAGGCGGAGCTGGCCGGGTACGGGAGGGCGTTCGACTTCCCCGGTTTCGTGCCCGCCTACATCCGTCCGCTGTTCTGCGAGGGCAAGGGGCCGTTCCGGTGGGCCGCCCTGTCGGGTGACCCGAAGGACATCGCCCGCACCGACCGCGCGATCCTGGAGCTCTTCCCCGACAACGAGCCGCTGACGCGCTGGATCCGGATGGCGGGGGAGCGGATCCACTTCCAGGGTCTGCCGTCCAGGATCTGCTGGCTCGGATACGGGGAGCGTGACCGGGCAGGGGAGGTGTTCAACGACCTGGTGGCGCGCGGGGAGATCAGCGCGCCGATCGTCCTGGGTCGCGACCACCTCGACTGCGGTTCGGTGGCGAGCCCCTACCGCGAGACGGAGGGGATGCTGGACGGCTCCGACGCCATCGCCGACTGGCCGCTGCTGAACGCCATGCTGAACACCGCGTCCGGCGCGACCTGGGTCTCCATCCACCATGGCGGCGGTGTCGGCATCGGGCGGTCGATCCACGCCGGGCAGGTCTGCGTAGCGGACGGCACGGCCCTCGCGGGCGAGAAGCTCCGCCGCGTCCTCACCAACGACCCCGGGACGGGCGTCATGCGGCACGTCGACGCGGGCTACGACCGGGCCGCCGAGGTCGCCGCCGACCGGGGCGTCCACATCCCGATGCTCGGCCGATGAGCTTCGAGGAGATGTGGGCGGACCTGCTGCCCGTCGGCCGGGACGCGGCGTCCGGCGGCTACCACCGGTTCGCGTGGACGCCGCCGGAGCTCGACTGCCGGGCCTGGTTCCTGGACGAGGCGCGCCGCCGCGACCTGGAGGTCGAGCACGACGCCAACGGCAACATGATCGCGTGGTGGCTGCCGGCCGGCGGGGCGCGGGACGGCGCCGTCCTGACCGGGAGCCATCTCGACTCCGTGCCGGGCGGCGGCGCGTTCGACGGGCCGCTCGGCGTCGTGTCGGCCTTCGCCGCCGTCGACCTGCTCCGCGAGCGCGGGACCGCCCCGGGAAGGCCCATCGGCATCGCCGTCTTCGCGGAGGAGGAGGGGGCCCGGTTCGGGGTCGCCTGCCTCGGGTCGCGGCTCCTCACCGGCGCCATCGACCCGGGACGGGCGCGCGCCCTCACGGATGAGGACGGCAACGCGTTCGCGGACGTCCTGCACAAGGCCGGGCTGGATCCTGCCTCCATCGGGCCTGATGAGGATCTCCTGGCGCGCATCGGCTGCTATGTCGAACTCCATGTGGAGCAGGGGCGTGCCCTCAGCGAGCCGGTGGGTATCGCGAGTTCGATCGTCCCGCACGGGCGGTGGCGGTTCGGTTTCATCGGCGAGGGCAACCACGCGGGGACGACGCGTCTGCGAGACCGGCGCGACCCCATGGTTCCCTTCGCCGAGATGGTGCTCGCCGCCCGCGCGTCGGCGGAAGGCAATGAGACCGTCGCGACCGTCGGGAAGGTGGGGGTCACGCCGGGAGGGGTGAACGCCATCGCGTCGTCGGTCACGGCCTGGCTCGACGCGCGGGGCCCGGATGACGCGGCCGTCCAGAGGACCGTGACCGAAACCCATGACGCGGCGCGCCGGGCCGGCCGCGCCCACGGTGTGGAGGTCGAGGTGGAGCAGGAGTCCTACACCGAGGTCGTCGACTTCAACCAGGGCCTCCGTGAGCGCCTTGCCGCGGTCCTCGGCGACGTTCCCGTCCTCCCCACCGGCGCCGGGCACGACGCCGGTATCCTCTCGTCGCGCGTCCCGTCCGCGATGCTGTTCGTCCGGAACCCGACCGGGGTCTCGCACGCGCCCGCCGAGCGCGCCGAGCCGGCCGACTGCCTCGCCGGAGTGGAAGCGCTCACCTCGGTGCTGGCCGACCTGGCGAACGGGTAGGAAGCCCGATATGCAATGGCATGCCCAGTTCGCCTGGCTCGGTGACGGTGTCGCCGCCGACGTCCTCATCGAGGCGGACGGCGAGCGCATCACCGGCGTCACCCGCGACGTCCCCTCCGCCCCGCACGCCCTCCGCCTCCCCGGCCTGACCCTCCCCGGCCTGGCCGACGCCCACTCCCACGCCTTCCACCGCGCCCTCCGCGGCCGCGTCCAGATGCACCGGGGCACCTTCTGGACGTGGCGCGAGCAGATGTACGCGCTCGCCGACCGCCTCGACCCCGACTCCTACCGCGCGCTCGCCACCGCCGTGTACGCCGAGATGGCGCTCGCGGGGATCAGCTGCGTCGGCGAGTTCCACTACCTGCACCACCGGCCGGGCGGCGACCCCTACGACGCGCCGAACGCGATGGGGGAGGCGGTGATCTCGGCCGCGGCCGACGCCGGGATCCGCATCACGCTGCTCGACACCTGCTACCTGGCGGGCGGGATCGGGAAGCCGCTCACCGGGCCGCAGCTGCGCTTCGGCGACGGGACCGCCGGCAACTGGGCGCGCCGCGTCGACACCCTCTTCGAGCAGACCGGCAAGACGGGACGGCTGCACGCCCGCGTGGGCGCCGCGATCCACTCCGTCCGGGCCGTTCCCCGCGAGCAGCTCCGCGCCGTGGCGGACTGGGCGCGCGACCACCGGGCGCCCCTCCACGTCCACCTGTCGGAGCAGCCCGCCGAGAACGAGGCGTGCGAGGACGCCTACGGGATCTCCCCGACGCGGGTGCTCGCCGAGGCGGGCGCGCTCGGCGCGCTCACCACCGCCGTCCACGCCACCCATCTGAGTGAGGACGACATCGGCCTGCTCGGCGCGACGATGACCGGCGTCTGCATGTGCCCCACGACCGAGCGGGACCTCGCCGACGGCATCGGCCCGGCACGCGGCCTCGCGGACGCGGGCGCGCCGCTCTGCCTCGGCTCCGACCAGCACGCGGTGATCGACCTGTTCGAGGAGGCGCGGGCGGTGGAGCTGAACGAGCGGCTCCGCTCCCGCGTGCGCGGGCACTGGACGGCGGGGGAGCTGCTCACCGCCGCCACGACCGGAGGCCACCAGGCGCTCGGCTGGCCCGAGGCCGGCCGCATCGAGCCCGGCGCGTACGCCGACCTGACCACGGTCGCGCTCGACACCGTCCGCACCGCGGGTGCCGGGCCGGGGGGTGCGGCGGAGGCCGCCGTGTTCGCCGCGACGGCCGCCGACGTCCGGCACGTCGTGGTCTCGGGCCGGCAGATCGTCCACGATGGGCGCCACCTCCTCGTGGAGGACGTGCCCGCCGCGCTCTCGGCCGCCATCGAGGCCGTCACCTACGAGGAGCCCGACGATTAGCACCGTCATCTCGAATATCGGGGAACTGGTCACCAACGAGCCCGGCACCGGGGAGGGGCCGCTCGGCGTACTGCGGGACGCCGCGCTCGTGATCGAGGACGGCGGGGTCGCCTGGACGGGGCCGTCCGCCGCCGCGCCGCCCGCCGACGAGCGGTTCGACGCGGCCGGACGGGCCGTCCTGCCCGGCTTCGTCGACTCCCACGCCCACCTGGTGTTCGCGGGGGAGCGCGCGGAGGAGTTCGAGGCCCGGATGAGCGGGCGCCCGTACGCGGCGGGCGGCATCCGCACCACCGTGGAGCGGACCCGCGCCGCCTCCGACGACGACCTCCGCGCCAACCTGCGGCGGCTGATCGGCGAGATGGCCCGCCAGGGGACGACGACCGTGGAGTGCAAGTCCGGGTACGGGCTCACGGTCGAGCATGAGGAGCGCTCCCTGCGGATCGCCGCCGAACTGGCGGACGAGGTCACCTACCTGGGCGCGCACGTCGTTCCGGCCGGTTCCGACGCGTCCTCCTACACGCGCCTCGCCGCGACGGACATGCTCGCCGCCTGCGCCCCCCACGCCCGGTGGGTGGACGTCTTCTGCGAGGAGGGCGCGTTCGACGCCGACCAGGCCCGGGAGGTCCTGGAGGCGGGCATCAAGGCCGGTCTCGCGCCCCGGCTCCACGCGAACCAGCTCACGCGGGGGCCGGGCGTGCGGCTCGCCGTGGAACTGGACGCCGCGTCCGCCGACCACTGCACGTTCCTCGCTGACGCGGACGTCGACGCCCTCGCCTCGTCGCGGACCGTCGCGACCCTCCTGCCCGGGGTGGAGTTCTCGACCCGCCAGCCGTATCCGGACGCCCGCCGCCTGCTCGACGCGGGGGCGACCGTCGCGATCGCCACCGACTGCAACCCCGGCTCCTGCTACACGTCCAGCATGGCCTTCTGCGTGGCGGTCGCCGTCCGGGACATGCGGATGACGCCGGCGGAGGCCGTGTGGGCCGCCACGGCGGGCGGAGCGCGCGCGCTGCGCCGCACCGACGTCGGGAACCTCGCCCCGGGAGCGCGGGCGGACGTCCATGTCCTGGACGCCCCGTCCCACATCCACCTCGCCTACCGGCCCGGCGTCCCCCAGACGGCCGCCGTCTGGAAGGCGGGCCGCCGGGTCATGTGAGGTAGCGCCGGTTCACCCGGATCAGGGGATCCGCCGAAGCGGCCACGTACTCCGCGGAGAGGACCTCGGCGATGAACAGGACGTGGTCACCCGCGTCCACCGTCTGACGGGTCTCGCACTCCAGTGCGCTGAGCCCGTCGTCCACGATGAGGGCCTCCGACAGGGGGCCGCGATGGTGCGGTTCCGCCGCCAGCAGGATCCGGGCCCCCGGGCGTCCCGCCGCCGCGAAACGGCCCGCCAGGGCCCGCTGCCCCGCGCCGAGCACCGTCGCCGCCCACCGGGGACGGCGCCGCAGCACCTCCGCCAGGTAGGACGACGACGCCACCCCCACCGCGACCATCGGCGGCTCCAGCGACACCGACATGAACGACGTCACCGTCGTCCCGTGGTCGTCGCGCCCGTCCCGGACGGTCAGGACCACGACACCCGTCGCGAACCCGGCGACGGCGTCCAGGAAGTCCGGCCGCCCTAGTGGATGTTCCATGTACCCGGCAGGGTGAGGGGCCCGGCGGACGGCAGGCCCAGCCGCGCGGCGATCCCGCCGAGCGACCCCCAGCCGTCGAAGCGGGCGGACGCGGCGGTGCGGTCCTCGCTGGACTCCGGCGGGCGCAGCCGCTCCAGCGGCGACGTGTGCGGGTAGCTCCGGACCGGTGCGTCGGCCGCCAGCCCCGCCGCCTTCCGCGCCAGGTCGAGGGCCGTGCCGAGGCCGCCGAGCTCGTCGACGAGGCCGTGCTCCTTCGCGTCCGCGCCCGTCCAGACCCGGCCCCGCGCGAGCTCGTGGACGCGTTCGCGCGTCAGGGACCGGCCGTCGGCGACCTTGGCGGTGAAGTCGTCGTAGATCCGGTCGAGGGACGCGTTGACGCGCTCCCACTCCGACTCGCTGAAGTCCTTCGTCGAGCTGAACAAGCGGGCGTGCTCGCCCTCGGCGACGCTGCCCATCCCGACGCCGATCCGGTCGAGGAGGCCGTTGACGACGGCCTTGCCGACGACGACGCCGATCGAGCCGGTGAGGGTGCCGGGCTGGGCGACGATCGTGTCGGCCGCCATGGACACGTAGTAGCCGCCCGACGCGGCGACATTGCCCATGGAGACGATGACGGGCTTGCCGGCGCGGCGCGCCAGCACGACCTCGCGCCAGATGGCGTCGGACGCGACCGCGGAGCCGCCGGGGCTGTTCACGCGGAACACGATCGCCTTGACGTGGTCGTCCTCGACGGCCGCGCGGAACGCGGCGCCGATCGTGTCGGACCCCATGGCCGGGCCGGAGCCCGGCAGCGGGCCGCCGCGCCCGCTGCGGCCGAGCCGGATCGGGCCCTGGCCGTTGATCAGCGCGATGCCGTCGTGGCGGCCGGGCTGGGGGATGCGGCGGGCGAGCCCGTGCGTCCGGTTGTAGCGGGCGACGTAGCGCAGCTGGACGGCGGCGCCGAACCGCTCCCGCAGGGCCCCGTAGACCTCGTCGCGGTAGGACAGGTGGTCGACGAGCCCTTCGTCCAGAGCCTCGCCGGCGAGCAGCGGACCACGGTCGACGAGGTCGCGGACCTTGTCCTCCGGCAGGTCCCGCCCCTCCGCGATGCCGCGGACGACCTGCTCGGCGATGGAGGCGACCAGGCGCCTGGACGACTCCTCGTGCTCCGGCGTGTACGCCTTCTCCATGAAGGTGTTCGCCATGGTCTTGTACTCGTACCGCTGCCCGAACCGCGGCTGGACGCCGGCCTTCTCCAGCGCCCCCGCGAAGAACGGCTCCTCCAGCGCGACGCCCGTCAGCCCGACGTCGCCGGTGGGCTGCAGGTGCACGGTGTCGAACGCGGTCGCCAGATAGTAGGAGATCGTGCCGCGCCCGCTCTCGCCGAACGTCTCGGCCCAGGCGACGGTCAGCTTGCCGGCCTCCCGCAGCTCCGCGACGGCCTCGCGCAGTTCCTGGACGAGCGCCAGCCCGACACCGCCGCTGATCTTCACGACCAGCGCCCGGACGCGGGGGTCGGTGCGGGCGCGGCGCAGGCCGTCCAGGACGTCCCGCAGGGTCGTGCGGCGCATCGACATGAGCGCCGAGATCGGGTCCGCGGGCGCGGTCTCCACGATCCCGTCGGTGAGGTCCAGTTCGAGGACCAGCGGGGCGGTCCGCCGCTCCTTCGCCTGCTTGATGACGTTGACGACTGTGCCGGGATCCACCATGGCCCCCAGCCTATGCGCCGGTACCGCCTATCGCGTGAAGGCCTTGTTGGGGATGACGCTCGCCGACGCCTGCGCCAGCGGTCGCCCGGCGGCGTCGGTGATGGCGGCCGTGGAGAACATCCTGGTCCTCCCCGGGTGCACGCAGGTGCCGGTCACCGTGTAGGTCTCGCCGGCGTGGACGGCGCGCAGGTAGTCGACGTTGAGGTTGAGCGTCAGCATCGGCATGAACACGTCGCAGGTGCTCGTCGCGGCGAGGCAGACCGCGTTGTCGAGGATCATCGCGATGTAGCCGCCGTGGACGGTGCCGCCCGGATTGCAGAGGCGCTCTCCGGGCGTCCAGGCGATGTCGACGCGGCCCGGGTCGGCGCCGGTGATCCGCTGCCCGATGTAGGACGCGACGTCCGACACCTCCGGGAAGCGGCCCTCACCGATCGCCCGGATGAGCTCGGCGCCGGACAACCTGTTCCACATCTCGGCCGCCTCCTGCTGGGACGTTCCAGGATCCGCCTCGACGCTCAACGCCACTCTCCCTGCTCCGCGGACAATCTCCGAATCGTATTCGGTCAAGCGGGGCCGGGCACTGTGCCGTTCGTCACCAGGGGCGCCGGGGCGGGTGACGAGGATATCGTCGCCACCATGGGAGACGGCGACGGATGGGCCGGGTGCGGGCAGGGGCACACGCACTGGGGCCGGCACGGCGCGGCGGGGCTGCTCGCGTACCACCGCGACGCGGACGGCCAGGTGTGGGTGCTCTTGCAGCAGCGGGGCATGTGGGGGCTCGGGGCGGGGACATGGGGCATGTTCGGCGGTGCCATCCACAGCCATGAGGACCCGGTGACGGGCGCCCTCCGGGAGACGTCGGAGGAGTGCACGCTCGACATCGGTCTCGTGGAGGTCAGGGGCACCCGGATCGAGGACCACGGCGGCTGGTCCTTCACCTCGGTGGCCGGCGAGATACCGGAGATGGTGCCCGTCCGCCCCGCCTCCAGGGAGACCCGGAGGGCCGAATGGGTCCGGGCGGAGGAGGTAGGGCAGCGCAGGCTGTTCGCGCCGTTCGCGCGCTCCTGGCCCGTGCTCCGGAACGCCATGAAGCAGGTCGTCCTGGTGGTGGACGCGGCCAACGTCGTGGGCGCCAGAGCGGACGGGTGGTGGAAGGACCGGGCCGGGGCCAACGCGCGGCTGCGCGACGACCTGAAGGCGGTCGCGGGGGGCGTCCCCGGCGGCGGGCTCGTCCCGTTCGACCGCTTCTTCCCCGAGGTCGTCATGGTCGTGGAGGGCGCCGCCAGGGCGGTCGCGGACGAGCCGGCGGACGGCGTCGGCGTCGTGGCCGCGCCCGGCAGCGGCGACGACCGGATCGTCGACCTCGTCACCGGCCGCGGCCCCGACAAGGCGCACCTGGTCGTGACCGCCGACCGCGAGCTGCGCGCCCGCTGCGAGGCGGCGGGCGCCGCCGTCACCGGCCCCCGCTGGCTCCTCGACCACCTGCCGCGCCGCTGAGCCGCCCGGCCCCGATCACTCGGGGACGAGCCAGACGGCGCCGAGCGGCGGGACGCGCAGCGTCGCGGACGCGGGCAGCCCGTGCCAGGGCTCCCCGGTCGCCTCGACCCGGCCCAGGTTCCCGACCCCGCTGCCGCCGTACTCGAAGGCGTCGGTGTTGAGGACCTCCCGCCAGCCGCCCTCGGACGGCAGGCCGATCCGGTAGTTCTCGTGGGGAGCGCCCGCGAAGTTCACGACGCACGCCAGGACGGGCCGCTCCTCGTCCGGACCGGACCCGTACCGCAGGTAGGACACAGTGTTCCCGGCGGCGTCGTTCCCGTCGATCCAGCGGAACCCGTTCTCCTCGCTGTCGCACTGCCAAAGGGCGGGGTGGGAGCGGTAGGCGTGGTTCATCTCCTTGACGAGCTTCTGCAGCCCGACATGGAGGGCCCCCTCCGCGGCGTTCTCCAGCAGCCACCAGTCCAGCGGGCGCTGCTCGGCCCATTCGGCGCCCTGCCCGAACTCCTGCCCCATGAACAGGAGCTGCTTTCCGGGGTGGGACCACATGTAGGCGAGGAGGGCGCGCAGCCCGGCGAACTTCTGCCAGGCGTCACCGGGCATCTTGCTGAGCAGTGAGCCCTTCCCGTGGACGACCTCGTCGTGCGACAGCGGCAGGACGTAGTTCTCCGAGAACGCGTAGATGAGCGAGAACGTGATCTCGTTGTGGTGGTAGTTCCGGAAGACGGGCTCGTGCCTGAGGTACTCGAGGGTGTCGTGCATCCAGCCCATGTTCCACTTGAACCCGAACCCGAGCCCGCCGAGATGCGTGGGGCGGGAGACGCCGGGCCACGCGGTCGACTCCTCGGCGATGGTCAGGACGCCGGGGTTCCGCTTGTAGACGGTCGCGTTCATCTCCTGGAGGAAGGAGATGGCCTCGAGGTTCTCGCGTCCGCCGTAGATGTTCGGCGTCCACTCGCCCTCCTTGCGGGAGTAGTCCAGGTACAGCATGGACGCCACGGCGTCCACGCGGAGCCCGTCGATGTGGAACTCCTCCAGCCAGAACGACGCGTTCGCGACGAGGAAGTTGCGGACCTCCGCGCGGCCGAAGTTGAACACGAGCGTGCCCCAGTCGGGGTGCTCGCCCTTGCCGGGGTCCTCGTGCTCGTACAGGGCCGTGCCGTCGAAGCGGGCCAGCGCCCACTCGTCCTTGGGGAAGTGGGCGGGCACCCAGTCGACGATGACGCAGACCCCCGCCCGGTGCAGCTCGTCGACCAGGTGCCGGAAGTCGTCCGGGTCGCCGAACCGGGACGTGGGCGCGTAGTACGACGTCACCTGGTAGCCCCACGACGGACCGTACGGGTGCTCCGCGACGGGCAGGAACTCCACGTGGGTGAAGCCCATCTCCGTGACGTACTCGGTGAGCTCCTTGGCGAGCTCCCGGTATCCGAGCTCCGGGCGCCACGACCCCAGGTGCACCTCGTACACCGCCATCGGCTCGTGCAGCCAGTCGCGGCCCTTACGGGCGTCCATCCAGTCGCCGTCCGACCACTCGTACCGCGACGTGAACACCCGGGACGCCGTCGCCGGCGGGACCTCGGTGTGCTGCGCCATCGGGTCGGCCTTCGCGCGCCACCGCCCGTCCGCGCAGAGGATCTCGAACTTGTAGTGGGTGCCGTCGCCGACGCCCGGCACGAACAGCTCCCACACGCCGGACGAGCCCAGAGACCGCATCGGGTGCGCCCGCCCGTCCCAGTGGTTGAAGTCGCCCACGACGCGGACGCCCCGGGCCGTCGGCGCCCACACCGCGAACGCCGTGCCGGTGACCGTCTCGAACGCCGACGCGTAGGTGCGGACCCGCGCGCCCAGCACCTTCCACAGCTCCTCGTGCCGGCCCTCGCCGATGAGGTGCAGGTCCAGTTCGCCGAGCGTCGGCAGGTGCCGGTACGGGTCGTCCTGGATCGTCTCGGCGCCGTCGCCGTAGGTGACGGCGAGGCGGTAGTCGGGGACGGCGAGCGGCGCCTTGTCCGCGCCGCCGCCCGACAGGGAGGCGGTCTTGGGGAGGGTGCCCGCGAACACGCCCTCGTGGAAATGGCGGAGCGGATGCCGGTCGCCGTTGGGCAGCAGGACGTCCACCTTCTCCGCGAGCGGCCGCAGCGCCCGGACGGTCACCCCGTCCCGCCCGGGATGGGCCCCGAGGACACCGTGTGGGTCGTGGTGGTCACCGCCGACGAGCCGGTCGATCTCCGCGCGCGTCACCCGAGCCATGGCCTCATGGCCTCCTCGCTGCTGTCCTCCAGAGGGCTGTACCTCCTTAGGACTGCCCGGAGACGGGCCCGTCTCACACGGTGCGCCACGCTGATTCCGCGAAGATTTGCGGTTCCTTCGGCCCGACGTGGTGCGACCGCACGGGCGGCGCGACCTTCGTCGGGGGTCGCGCCGGATGCGCCGCCCGTGCGGCCACGTCCGGCGGCCCCGCGGCGCCGCCCGGCGGCCTCCGCGGTGACCTCGTACGGGCCCCGGAGTGACACCGGCACCGGCGCCGCGGTCAGCCGCCGGTGTCACCTCCGGGACACAGGTACCTTTCGTCCCGGTGCCCCCTTCGGCACCGTCCCGGTCCGCCCCCGCGCGGACCGGGACGTGCCGCTCCCCACCCCGCAGGCCACACGGCTCCCCGTCCCGTCCCCCGCCGCCCGCTCACGAGCCCTCCCGCGTCTGCTCCCGCAGCAGGGCGCGCAGACCGGCCGCGTCGTCGGCGGCCACGGTCATCGCGTATCCCGCCCGGAGCTGAGCGTCGGTGAGGTCGCCGCTGCGCGTCGCGTACCAGCGGCCGGCGTCGCTGCGCCACACCTGCCAGCCGGGGAAGTCCTCCTCGATGGCCGCCTTCCGCTCCGCGAAGTCGCCCATCAAGGTCGTCCTTTCCACGAGACGGTTCTTCTGTATACAAAAGTCTGACTCCGCTTGAAGAGTGTCAAGCTGGGCGTAAGTGGACCGTGCCCCCGCGGATAGCGCGGGCGCCGTCCCGCGAACGCCCCGCCGAAGGGAAGGTGACGCCGGTGCCCGACCGTCCCGCCTACCTGCGCATCGCGGACCGGCTCCGAGAGGGGATCCGGGACGGCACGCTGGCACCCGGCACCCGGCTGCCGACGATGGCGGAGCTCTGCGCGGCCCACGGCGTCTCCGAGATCGTCGTCCGGCAGGCCGTGGCGCTGCTGCGCGGAGAGGGCCTGGTGGAGACCCGGCGCGGTGGCGGCACCGTCGTCCGGGTCGTCCCGCCCGCCCGCCGCGTCGCGATGGACCGGTACCGGGGCGTGGCGGAGGCCCGCGCGGCGCCGGAGACGACGTTCACCCGCGACCAGCGGATCACCTGGCAGGAGTACCGGCTCGACCGGGAGTTCACCCGGGTGCGGGCCGACGCCGACCTCGGCGCCCTGTTCGAGCGCCCGGCCGGGACGGAGCTGCTCCGCCGCCGGTTCGTGTTCTACGCGCGCGGCGAGCCGCAGCAGATCTCCGTCACCTTCCTGCCGTGGGACCTCGTCGGGGAGACGCCGGTCGCCGACCCGGCGCGCGAGCCGTGGCCCGGCGGGACGCTCGCGCAGCTGGCCTATCTCGGCCACCCGCCGACCCGGGTGGAGGAGTCCGTCCGGTCCCGGATGCCGACCCCGGAGGAGATGGAGACGCTGCGGATACCGGGCGGCGTGCCCGTGTTCGCGATCACTCGCCGGCTGCTGTCCGGACGGGGCGTGATGGAGGTGTGCCGCGACATCGTCCTGCCCGCCGACCGCGTGATCCTGGACTACTCGATCGACCTGTGACGCGGACCGGCGGGCGGGCGGCGGCTCAGCCGGACAGGCGGGCGAGGGAGCGCAGCGGGACGGGCAGCCACGCCGGGCGGTTGCGCGCCTCGTAGCGGATCTCGTAGACGGCCTTGTCGAGCTCGAACGCGCGCAGCAGCGCCGCGTGCGCGGCCGGATCCGGCCCGCCGGCCGCCGCGTAGCCGGCGCAGAACGCGTCCCGGTTCCGGTCGGCCCACGCCACCGCGCGCCGCTCGAGGGACACGGCCGCGTCCGGGGACGCGTCGCCGTCCTGGACGGGCAGGAACCGCGCCGCGTACTCGAACGACCGGAGCATCCCGGCGACGTCGCGCAGCGGATGGCCCGGGGCGCGGCGCTCCGCCGGGGTCCTGGCCGGCTCGCCCTCGAAGTCGAGCAGCACCCATCCGGCGTCGGTCCGCATGACCTGGCCGAGGTGGTAGTCGCCGTGGACGCGCTGCACCGGCAGCTCGCCGGCCTCCGCCGCGACGGCGCCGAACGCGGCGCGGATCGCCGGGGCGTGCGGCCGCAGCTGCGGGACGGCGGCGGCCACCTCGTCGAGCTGTGCGGTCATCCGGCCGGCGAGGTCGCGGACCTCGGCGGCCGGCAGCGTGTCCGTCCCGAACGCGGCGGCGAGGTCGCGGTGCACGGCGGCGGTGGCGGCACCGAGCCGCTCCGCCTCGGCGGCGAAGTCGCCGCCCGCCGCGCCCGCGTCCGCGCTGGTGAAGACGGGTTCTGGCGGACCGGGCGGGACGGGCTGGGCGAACCAGTCGCGGGCGCTCGTCAGCGCGAGCTGCCAGCCGTCGGTCGCGCTGAGCAGGAACTCCGACAGCAGCGCGCACGTGGCGGGCTCGGCGCCGCCCGCGTCCAGCTCGAGCCAGCCGTACAGGGCGGGGACGTGCGCGCACCCCTGCCGGGACAGCGCGAGGTTGATCTCAAGATCGGGGTTGGTGCCCGGCGAGAGCCGGCGGAACAGCTTGCAGATGTAGGCGTCACCGAAGACCAGGGAGGTGTTGCTCTGCTCCGCCGAGGTGGGGACGCCGTGCAGGCCCGTGCGGATCACGGCGTCCGGCGCCCGGCGGAACCGCAGGGGCCCGACGGTGGTCTCGCCGGACAGGTGGGCGAGCAGCAGGCGGGTGAGCTCGGGATCGTGGACGGCGTCGTAGATCTCCCCGCCGATGCCGTGCCCGCCGGCGACGCGCCCGATGGCGTGCGCGCGCAGCGCGTCCGGCAGGTGGTCGCGGACGCCGAGGAGCACCTGGTAGCGCTCGACGGCGCCGCCCTGGCGCACGTCCAGGACGAGGTGGTGCAGGCCGGGCTCGCCGGAGGCCAGCTCGGTCGCCGAGCCGATCGACAGCCCGTCGATGACGCGGTCCTTGCCGCCGAACCAGCGCTGCCGGGGCAGCCAGTTCGCGAGCAGGTCCGTGATGGACCGATCCAACAAGAGCATGGGTCACACCCCTCCTTCGCCCGCGCGTTCCGGCGGGGGTGGAAGCAGGAACCAGTAGAAGCCGTGCCCCGGCAGCGTGAGCAGGTACGGCAGCTCGCCGATCGCCGGGAACTGGACGCCGCCCATGCACTCGATCGGCGTCGACCCCTCGAACCGCCGCAGGTCCAGTTCGACGGGCTGCGGGAAGCGCGAGAGGTTGTTCACGCAGAGGACGGTGTCCTGCCCGCCCCACTGGTTGCTCTCACCGTTGTGGATCTCGCGGGTGAACGCGAGGACGGAGGGGTTGGACGCCGACAGCTCGACATAGGTCCCGACCCCGAACACCGGGTGCCGCTGCCGGATCTCGATCATCTTGCGGGTCCAGTGCAGCAGCGACCCGGGGTTGTTGGCCTGCGCCTCCACGTTAACGGACTGGTAACCGTAGATCGGGTCCATGATGATCGGCAGGTACAGCCGGGCGGGGTCGCACTTGGAGAAGCCGGCGTTGCGGTCGGGCGTCCACTGCATCGGGGTCCGGACGGCGTCGCGGTCGCCGAGCCAGATGTTGTCGCCCATCCCGATCTCGTCGCCGTAGTACAGCACCGGCGAGCCCGGCAGCGACATCAGCAGCGCGGTGAACAGCTCCAGCTGGTTGCGGTCGTTGTCGAGGAGCGGCGCGAGCCGGCGGCGGATCCCGATGTTCGCCTTCATCCGGGGGTCCTTGGCGTACTCGGAGTACATGTAGTCGCGCTCTTCGTCGGTCACCATCTCGAGGGTGAGCTCGTCGTGGTTGCGCAGGAAGATGCCCCACTGGCAGGACTCCGGGATCTTCGGGGTCTGCGCCATGATCTCGGAGATGGGGTAGCGCTGCTCCCGGCGCACCGCCATGAAGATGCGCGGCATCACGGGGAAGTGGAACGCCATGTGGCACTCGTCCCCGCCGGCGCCCGGGTCGCCGAAGTACTCGACCACGTCGGCGGGCCACTGGTTCGCCTCGGCGAGCAGGACCCGGTCCGGGTAGAGGCGGTCCACCTCGGCCCGCACCCGCTTGAGGTAGGCGTGCGTCTCCGGGAGGTTCTCGCAGTTCGTGCCCTCGCGGGCGTACAGGTACGGGACGGCGTCGAGCCGGAACCCGTCGATGCCGAGGTCGAGCCAGAAGCGCAGGACCTCCAGCATGGCGTCCTGGACGGCCGGGTTGTCGTAGTTGAGGTCCGGCTGGTGCGAGAAGAACCGGTGCCAGTAGTACTGCCCGCGGACCGGGTCGAACGTCCAGTTGGACGACTCGGTGTCCACGAAGATGATGCGGGCCTCGGAGTACTTGTCGTCGGTGTCGGACCACATGTAGAAGTCGCCGAACGGGCCGTCCGGGTCCTTGCGGGACGCCTGGAACCACGCGTGCGCGTCGCTGGTGTGGTTCATGACGAGGTCGGCGATGACCCGGATGCCGCGCGCGTGGGACTGCTCGATCAGCTCGACGAAGTCCCCGAGCTCCCCGAAGTCGGGAAGGATCTTGGTGTAGTCGGCGATGTCGTAGCCGCCGTCCTTCAGCGGCGACTGGTAGATCGGCAGCAGCCACAGGCAGTCGACGCCGAGCCACTGCAGATGGTCGAGCTTGGAGATCAGCCCGCGCAGGTCGCCGTAGCCGTCGCCGTTGGAGTCGGCGAACCCGCGCACCGACACCTCGTAGAAGACCGCGGTCTTGAACCAGTGCGGATCGCGGGGCGTCTCGGGGCTGAAGGAGTCCGGGATCGGCTCGTGCGCCGGGGGCAGCCCCTCGGGCGGGATCTCACCGCGCAGCTCGTCGCCCGGCATCGGGCCGGGCGCGTCGTCGGGGCCGCCTGGATAGCGAGGTTCGTAAGGTCCGCTCAACTCTCGTCACTCCGGAACGTGAGGATGTGCGCCGGCTGGACATGGGGATCCAGCCGGACGTAGTTGGCGTGGCGCCACGTGTAGGAGGCGCCGTCCAGCGCGTCGGTGACGGTGAACGGCCGGTCGGGGTCCGCGGGCAGCCCGAGGGCGGGCAGGTCGAGGAAGACGGTCGCCTCGCGGACCTGGTGCGGATTGAGGTTGACGACGGCGAGAACGGTGTCGCCGGTGCCGGGATGGCGTTTGGAGAAGGCGATCAGTTCGGATTGGTCGACGTGGTGGAAATGGAGGCCGCGCAGGTACTGAAGGGCGGGATGCGCGTTCCGGAAGGTGTTGAGCCGGGTGATGAGGGGGGCGAGGGACGTGCCGTCGCGTTCGGCGGCGTCCCAGTCGCGGGGCCGGAACTGGTACTTCTCCGAATCACGATACTCCTCGCTGCCCGGCCGGACGGGAATGTTCTCGCACAGTTCATATCCGGAGTAGACGCCCCAGGTGGGGGAGAGGAGGGCGGCGAGGACCGCTCGGATCACGAACGCGGGCCGGCCGCCGTGCTGCAGGTACTCGTTGAGGATGTCGGGGGTGTTGGCGAACACGTTCGGCCGCATGTAGGACGCCGCCGGCCCGCTCAGCTCGGAGAAGTACTCCCGCAGGTCGTCGGCGGAGTTCTTCCAGGTGAAGTACGTGTAGGACTGGTGGAAACCGATCTTGGCGAGGGTGTGCATCATCGCCGGGCGGGTGAACGCCTCGGCGAGGAACAGCACGTCCGGGTCGGTGGCCCGGATGTCGGCCAGCAGCCGCTCCCAGAACGGCACGGGCTTGGTGTGCGGGTTGTCGACGCGGAAGATGCGGACGCCGTGGTCCATCCAGTGGCGGATGACCCCCTTGACGGCGGAGTAGAGCCCCTCGGGGTCGTTGTCGAAGTTCAGCGGATAGATGTCCTGGTACTTCTTCGGCGGGTTCTCGGCGTAGGCGATGGTGCCGTCCGCGCGGGTGGTGAACCATTCCGGGTGCTCCCTGACCCAGGGGTGGTCGGGGGAGCACTGCAGCGCGAGGTCGAGGGCGACCTCGAGGCCGTTGTGGCTGGCGTGGGCGACGAAGGCGTCGAAGTCGGCGAGCGTGCCGAGGTCGGGGTGGATCGCGTCGTGGCCGCCGTCCGGCGAACCGATCGCCCAGGGCGAACCGGGATCGTACGGCCCCGCGTCCAGCGTGTTGTTCGGCCCTTTCCGGAAGGTCGTGCCGATGGGGTGGATCGGCGGCAGGTACACGACGTCGAACCCCATGTCGGCGATCGCGGGCAGCCGCTTCATCGCCGTCCGGAACGTGCCGGAGGTCGGGCCGCGCCGCCCCATCGGGTCGGTCTGCGCGCCCTCCGACCGCGGGAAGAACTCGTACCACGCCCCGTACAGCGCCCGCTGCCGGTGCACCACCAGCGGGAACCACGGGGTGACGGTCAGCAGGTCCCGCAGCGGGTGCCGCTCCAGGACCTCCCACACGTCGGCGTTCTCGACGGCCCGCAGCCGCTCGCCCGCCGGGACGGTCGGGTCCGCGAGGTGCCTGGCCAGCCGCGTCAGCGTCGGACGGTCCTTGCTCGGGACGGCGTCCGCGGCGCGGGTGAACAGCAGCGACCCCTCGGTAAGCATCAGGTCCACGTCCTGGCCGCGGGGCACCTTGATGCGGGCGTCGTGCCGCCAGTGCGCGATCGGGTCGCCCCATGCCTCGACGCGGAACGACCACGATCCGGGCTCGGTCGGGGTCACCTCCGCGGCCCAGCGGTCCAGCCCCTGGCCGACCTCGGTCATGTGCGCGCCCGGCAGTTCCTCGCCGTCCGGGGTGCGCAGCGCCACCGCCGCCCCCAGCCGCTCGTGGCCCTCGCGGAACACCGTCGCGCGCACCTCGACCGTCTCTCCCGCCACCGCCTTCGCGGGCCACCGGCCGCAGCCCACCACCGGCTCCACGTCCAAAATGGGAATACGGCCGACACCTTCGGTCTCGACGTGCATGTGCCACCACCTACCCGATCGGGACATCCAAAACGTCCTTGCCCGGGAAGCGGCCCTTACTCTCCGGTAGTTGGCGAGATCTTTGCGCCCGGCGCGTGATGTTTCCATGGACGCGCTCGCGGCACTCGCGGTCACCGCATAACGTGGTCACACGTGAAGGCAATCCGACGACTCACGGTACGCACTGTCCTTCCCGAGCCGCTCGTCCAACTCGAAGAGCTCGTCCTCAATCTGCGCTGGTCGTGGCATCACGAGACCCTCGACCTGTTCCGCGCCGTCGACCCGGACCTGTGGCGGTCCGTCCGGCACGACCCGGTCCGCCTCCTCGGCGAGGTCGCACCGGAGCGGCTGGAACGGCTCGCCGGCGACCGCCGGTTCCGGCGCCGCCTCCAGGACACCGTGGAGGACCTCCGCGACTACCTGACGGCGCCCCGCTGGTACCAGTCGCAGGAGGGCGGCCCCTCCGCCATCGCCTACTTCTCGCCCGAGTACGGGATCACCGCCGCGCTGCCGCAGTACTCGGGCGGCCTCGGCATCCTCGCGGGCGACCACCTCAAGACCGCCAGCGACCTCGGCGTCCCGCTCATCGGCGTCGGGCTCCTCTACCGGCACGGGTACTTCTCCCAGTCGCTGTCGCCGGACGGCTGGCAGCTCGAGCGCTACCCCTCGCTCGACCCGAACGGGCTGCCGCTCACCCTGCTCCGCGAAGCCGACGGGACGCCCGTCCGGGTCACGATCGGGCTGCCCGCCGGCCGCGACCTCACCGCCCAGGTGTGGCTCGCGCGCGTCGGCCGCGTCCCGCAGCTCCTCCTCGACTCCGACGTCGAGGTCAACGACCCCGCCGCGCGGGACGTCACCGACCGGCTCTACGGCGGCGGCGGCGACCACCGGCTCCTGCAGGAGATGCTGCTCGGCATCGGCGGCGTCCGCGCCATCCGCGCCTACTGCCGCATCACCGGCCACGCCGCGCCCGAGGTCTTCCACACCAACGAGGGCCACGCCGGGTTCCTCGGCGTGGAGAGGATCCGCGAGCTGGTGTCCGAGCAGGGCCTCACCTTCGACGAGGCCCTGGAGGCGACCCGCGCCGGGACCGTGTTCACCACCCACACCCCCGTCCCCGCCGGCATCGACCGGTTCCCCCGGGGGCTCATCACCAAGTACTTCGGCGGGCAGAACACCGACCCGTACGTCCCCGTCGACCGCGTCCTCGCGCTCGGCACCGAGGACTACCCCGGCGGCGACCGGACCGTTTTCAACATGGCCGTCATGGGCATGCGGCTCGCGCAGCGCGTCAACGGCGTCAGCCGGCTGCACGGCCACGTCAGCCGCGAGATGTTCGGCGGGCTCTGGGGCGGGTTCGACACCGCCGACGTCCCCGTCGGATCGATCACCAACGGGGTGCACGCCCCCACCTGGGTCGCCCGCGAGATCCTGGAGCTCGCCGCCCGGGAGGTCCCCGTCCTGATCGAGGGCGGCCGTGGCTGGGAGGCCGTGCGCAACGTCTCCGAGGAGGAGATCTGGCGGCTGCGCCGGGTGCTGCGCGAACGGCTCGTCATGGACGCCCGGCGCCGGCTCCGCGAGTCGTGGCGGCAGCGCGGCGCCAGCGAGGCCGAGATCTCCTGGATCGACGACGCCCTCGACCCGGACGTCCTGACGATCGGGTTCGCGCGGCGCGTCCCGTCGTACAAGCGGCTCACCCTGATGATGGCCGACCGCGACCGGCTGCGGTCGATCCTGCTCGCCCCCGAGCGCCCCGTCCAGATCGTCATCGCGGGCAAGGCGCACCCCGCCGACGAGGGCGGCAAGCGCCTCATCCAGGAGATCGTGAAGTTCGCCGGGTCCGAGGACGTCCGGCACCGCATCGTGTTCCTGCCCGACTACGACATGGACCTCGGGCAGCTCCTCGTCCAGGGCTGCGACGTGTGGATGAACAACCCGCTGCGCCCCCTGGAGGCGTGCGGCACGTCCGGGATGAAGGCCGCGCTCAACGGCGGCCTGAACCTGTCGATCCGGGACGGCTGGTGGGACGAGTGGTACGACGGCCAGAACGGCTGGGCGATCCCGTCCGCCGACGGCCTCGCCGGCCCCGAGCGGCGCGACGCCCTGGAGGCGGCCGCCCTCTACGAGCTCATCGAGGACCACGTCGCCGTCACCTTCTACGACCGCGACGGGGCGGGCCTGCCCCGGCACTGGCTGGAGATGGTCAAGCACACGATCGCGACGCTCGGCCCGAAGGTGCTCGCCACCCGCATGGTCCGCGACTACGTCGAGGGGTACTACGCGCCCGCCGCCGAGGCGGCCCGCAGGATGAGCGCCGACAAGCACGCGGGCGCCCGCGCCCTCGCCGCCTGGAAGCAGCGGGTCGCGGCGGCCTGGTCCGGCGTCGCCGTCGAGCACGTCGAGTCGATGGGCGAGGAGAGCCCGCACGCCGGGACCCGGCTGCCGGTCCGGGTCGTCGTCGCGCCCGGCGGCCTGGAGCCCGACGACATCGCCGTCGAGGTCGCCTACGGCCGCGTCGACGAGTCCGACACCATCATCGACCCGACGTATCTGGAGCTGAAGCCCGACGGCCCCGCTGACGACGGCCGCGTCCGCTACTCGGGCGAGGTGCCGCTCGCCCGCAGCGGCGCGTTCGGGTACAGCGTCCGGGTCGTCCCGTCCCACCCGATGCTGGCGGGGCGCGCGGAGATGGGCCTCGTCGCCCTGCCGCCCGCCCCGGCGGGCATGACCAACGGCAACCTGCGCTAGACGCCGTCCTCGTCGTCGGGCGGCGGATCCTGCATCCGCCACCCGGCGACGAGCAGCGGCAGCGACAGATGCGTCAGGAACAGCGCCACCACGCCGACGGTGATCGCCGCGATGGGGACCTCCGTGCCCCGGTCGCCCGGCACGGCCAGCACCGCGAAGACGAGCCCGGCGAGCAGCGCCAGCATCGTGCGGTGCGCGGCCGTGTGGGCGCGGAGCCGCTCGGCGACCTGCCGCTCGTCCAGCTCGTGCTCCTGCAGCGACGTCGCCCCCCGTGTCGCCGCGTTCAGCAGTGAGATCACCGGGAACGCGAGCGCCGTCGCGACCCCGAGGAGGACGAACGTCGCGACCATGGCCGTGTCGCTCGGGGCGAGGTGCCAGCACACGACCGTCGCGGCCCACGGCATCGCGACGGCCGCGCCGCCGGCGGCGACCACCGCGCGGCGGCGCCGGCGCGTCCGCGCCCACGACGGGACGGGGCGGTCCTGCAGGAGCCCGGCCCGCCGGCTCATGCGCCCAGCCTCGGGAACGGCTCCAGCGCGAACACGACCTCGACCGGCACCTCGAAGAACGCCGCGATCCGCAGCGCCAGGTGCAGGCTCGGGCTGTACTCCCCCCGCTCCAGGTACCCGACCGTCTGGTAGTGGACGCCCAACGCCGCCGCGAGCTCCCGCCGCGACACCCCCCGCTCCGCCCGCAGGACCGCGATCCGGTTGTGGACGTGCTCCTTCTCGCTCATCGGCACCCATCCGGTTCCTCCATTGACCACATCATCAGTACGAGTGATAGTAGATGTACTACATCTCATCGCAGGATCGCAAGATCGAGGATCGCGGGGAAGTCAGGAGTCGGCGAGCGCCTCGTACGCGGGTGCGAGGACGTCGGCCAGGTCGCGGCGGCGGACCTTGACCGGCGGCGGCGCCACCACCTGCAGGACGAAATCCGGCGGCACCGGCGCGGCGGCCGGCCGGGCGGGCAGGGACGGCGCCGTCCAGAACCCCGACACGGTGAGCGGCTCGTCCTCGATCTCCGGCTCGGCCTCGGCGGGGGCGCTCCGCCGCAGCGCCGTCAGCAGCTCGTCCCGCGAACGGCCGTTCCACTCCAGGATCAGGAACGGATCGTCGTCGAACGCCTCCGCCAGCAGGTACAGGACGGCCGCGGTGTGCTTGCACGGGTCACCCCAGTCGGGGCAGTCGCACATCAGGTGCAGGTCGGCCGCCGACGACGGGAACAGGGCGAGGCCCAGCTCGGCGAACACCCACTCGATCTCGGGCGGCATCTCCCCGGCGAGCAGCCGCGCCCGGAACACCGCCCGCGACGCGAGCGCCGCCTCCACGCGCCGCCAGCCGGCCTCGTCGATCGCCTCGATCCCGAGCGCCACCTCGTACGGCTCCGGCGCCGACCCCCGCACCCGCGCCGTCACCTCATGCGGCGCGACCCGCAGGTCGACCACGTTGCCCTTGCGCGCATACGTGCGGCCCCGCTGGAGGCGCCCGGTGTCGGCGAACGACTCGACCAGGTCGATGAACCGCCGCGACCACCACTCGGCGCCGATCGACCCCCGCTTGTTGCGGGCCCGGATACCGTCGGTCATCAGTCGCTCACCGCCTCGGGTGACAGCCGCAGGACGTCGCGCAGCTCGGCGACCGACAGTTCGGTCAGCCAGTCCTCGCCGGTGCCGACGATCGACTCGGCGAGGGCCTTCTTCCGCTCGATCATCTCGTCCACCCGCTCCTCCATCGTCCCCACGCAGATGAGCTTGCGGACCTGCACGTTCTTCGTCTGCCCGATCCGGAACGCCCGGTCGGTCGCCTGGTCCTCCACCGCCGGGTTCCACCACCGGTCGACGTGCACGACATGGTTCGCCGCCGTCAGCGTCAGCCCGGTGCCGGCCGCCTTCAGCGACAGCAGGAAGACGCTCGGCTCGTCATCGCCCTGGAACCGCTGGACGAGCTCGTCCCGCGCCTGCTTGGACGTCCCTCCGTGCAGCCACAGCACCGGACGCTCCAGGCGCGCCGCGAGATACGGCCGCAGCATCGTCCCGAACTCGGCGTACTGCGTGAACACCAGCGCCTTCTCGCCCTGCCCGACGACCTCGGCGCAGATCTCCTCCAGCCGCTCCAGCTTGCCCGACCGGCCCGGCAGCCGCGACCCGTCCTTCAGCAGATGCGCCGGATGGTTGCAGACCTGCTTCAGCTTGGCCATCGTCGCCAGGACGAGACCGCGCCGCTGCTTCTCGTCGGCCTCCGAGATCTGCCGGAGCATGTCGTCCACGGTCGCCTGGTACAGCGACGCCTGCTCCCGCGTGAGGTTGCAGTAGACCTTGATCTCCTGCTTCTCCGGCAGATCCGAGATGATCGACTTGTCGGTCTTGAGCCTGCGCAGCATGAACGGCCGGGTCGCCCGCTTCAGGGCCGCCGCCGCCCGCTCGTCCCCGTCCTTCTCGATCGGGATCGCGAACCGCTCCCGGAACGCCGCGCGCGGCCCCAGCATCCCCGGATTGGTGAACTCCATGATCGACCACAGTTCGGTGAGGTGGTTCTCGACGGGCGTCCCGGTCAGCGCGATCCGCGTCCGCGCGGGGATCCCCCGCACCGCCTGAGCCTGCCGCGTCCCGCTGTTCTTGAGCGCCTGCGCCTCGTCGCAGACGACCCGCCCCCACGCGATGCCGGCGAGCATCTCGGCGTCGCGCGCCGCCGTCCCGTACGTGGTCAGCACGAGATCGGCTCCCGCCACGGCCCGCACGAGCTCCTCGTCCCGATGCCGCCCGGTCCCGTGATGGACGTAGACCCGCAGCTTAGGCGTGAACCGCGCGGCCTCCCGCTGCCAGTTCCCCACCAGCGACATCGGCAGGATCGCGAGCGTGGGGGCGGGGCGGTCGCCGCCCGTCCGCTCGTGGACGAGCAGGGAGAGCACGGTGACTGTTTTACCCAATCCCATGTCGTCTGCCAGCAATGTCCCAATTTGCAGGTCGTGCATGAACGCCAGCCAGGCAAGCCCCCGCTCCTGGTACGGCCGCAGGCTCACGGTGACCCCGGCGGGCGTCGCGAGGGGGGTGAGGCGGCGGTCGGCCTCGCCGGACAGGAGGTCGCCGAAGGTGCCGTCGGCGTCGACGGCCGTGAGGGGGAGGGTCTCGTCGCCCGCGTGGATGGCCGCCTGCATCGCCTGGCCGGCCGTCATGCGGCCCCGGCGCGGGTGGCGGAGGAAGTCGAGGGCGGCCTCCAGCTGCTCCTCGTCCAGTTCCACCCACTGGCCTCGCAGGCGGACGAGCGGGGTCTTCAGGCGGGCCAGCTCCTCCAGTTCGGCCTCGTCGATGGTCTCCTCGCCGAGGGCGAGATCCCAGCGGAAGTCGACCATCGCCTTCAGGTCGAAGCCCGAGGACGCGGCCGCTCCGGACGACGCCTCGGGGTCGGCGCGCGTCGTCAGCTTCATGCCGAGCTTCGCCCTGCCCGCCCACTGGGGCAGCAGGACGCCGAACCCGGCGGCGGCCAGCATCGGCGCGGCCCGGCGCAGGAAGCGGAACGCGCCCCCGGTGTCGAGGACCAGCTCGGACGGGGCCGGGCCGTCGAGGGCCGGGGCCATGTCGGGGAAGAGGCGCAGCGCGCGGCCGAGACCGGCGAGGAGGGTCTCCTCCGCGTCCGGGACCGAGGTCGCCTCGCCCTGCCAGACCATCGCGGCGGGGACGTAGAGGCTCGGGTCGTCGGTGCCCTGGAGCGCGAACTCGACCCGCCAGGCATCCGCGTCCGCCTTCTCGCCGGGCTCCTCCTCGAAGCCCTCCGCGCCGGGCTCGGCCAGGCGGAAGCAGACGCGGAGGGGGCCGGACGGGCGGCGGGCCGCGGCGGCCCAGGCGTCCAGTTCGGCGATCAGGTCGTCGGCGTCGTCGCGGGGTTCGCGGCGGACCTCCGGGTTCGGGCCGGTCAGCGCCTCCACCCAGCGTTCCGCCAGGGGCAGGCGGTCGGGGGCCTTGCCGCGCCGGGCCGGGAGCAGGGGGTGCGGGACGACCCCGCGCACGGCGGTGTCGACCAGGCCGTTCAGGACGTCGCGGAGGACCTCGGCGGCGGGACGGCCGCCGCCGGCGGCGCGGCAGGCGGCCGGCATCGAGCGCGCCAGGTCGCGGAACCGGACCGGATCGTCCAGGACGGGACGCCAGCGGGCGACCAGGTCGCCGTCCTCGCGCAGCAGCGCCGGCAGGACCTGGCCGCGGCCGGTCAGGTGCACCGCCTCGCGGGCGAGGGCGCACAGGTAGCGCAGGTCGGCGCCGGGGACCACGTCGCCGCTCTCCTCGGCCGCCTGGAGCAGGGCCATCGCCGGGAAGGGGTCGAGGACGAGGGCCGGGACCGGCCAGGGGCGCAGCTCCGCCCCGTCCGGCACGGGTTCGGAGGAGTGCAGCGGGCGGCCGGAGCGGGTGGGGAGCGTCATCGTCAGCTCCACCCGCGCGGCGCCCCGCACGAGGGGCTCGTAGGACGTGCCGGTGAAGTCGCGGGTCGCGAACGGCTGGCCGCCGCCGGGTGCGCCGCCGTCCGGGCCGGTGCGCTCCGCCCACACGCAGAGAGCCCCTCCGTGCCAGGTGGCGTGCGCGACGAGCATGGTCCCCGAAGCTACCAGCGGCCTGTGACGGGACGCGCAGGCCCGCTCGTTAGGCTCGGGGCGTCCGCCGCCGAGTTCGTGAGGGAGTGCGCCGTGGGAGAGTTCGTACGGGTCGAGGTCGAGGACGGGGTCGCGACGATCAGGCTGGACCGGCCGAAGATGAACGCCCTGAACGCGCGGATGCAGCGGGAGCTGATGGACGCGGCCCGCGAGGTGTCCGAGGACGGCGCGGTCGGCGCGGTCGTGCTGTACGGCGGGGAGCGGGTGTTCGCGGCCGGGGCGGACATCAAGGAGATGGCGTCCATGTCGTACGCGCAGATGTCGGCGGGCCCCTCCCGGCTCCTGCAGGACTTCACGAAGGCGCTCGCCGCGATACCGAAGCCGGTCATCGCGGCGATCAACGGGTACGCGCTCGGCGGCGGCCTGGAGGTGGCGCTCACCGCCGACTTCCGGGTGCTGGGCGAGGGCGCGAAGGTGGGGCAGCCGGAGATCCAGCTCGGCATCATCCCGGGCGCGGGCGGGACGCAGCGGCTCGCGCGGCTGGTCGGCCCGGCGAGGGCGAAGGACCTGATCTTCTCCGGACGGCACGTCGGCGCGGCCGAGGCCCTCGCGATGGGGCTGGCCGACCGGGTCGTCCCGGACGCCGAGGTCTACCCGGCGGCGAGGGAGTGGGCGGCGGGTCTCGCCGGCGGCCCGGCGATCGCGCTGCGGGCGGCGAAGCAGGCCATCGACGCGGGTCTGGAGGTCGATCTGGACTCGGGTCTGGAGATCGAGCGCGTCCAGTTCTCGGCGCTGTTCGCGACGGAGGACCAGGCGTCCGGGATGAAGAGCTTTATTGAGGAAGGTCCAGGTAAGGCCAAGTTCGCGGGTAGATAGCACTATTTCGGCGCGGTCCCGGGTGCCGGAGCAAGATCACGGCTAGCATCTGCCGCCATGCGACAGGCGTACCGAACGGCGCTGGTGACCGGCGCGTCCAGCGGCATCGGCGAGAGCTTCGCCCGGATCCTGGCGGGCCGCGGCACCGATCTGGTGATCGTGGCCCGCCGGGCCGACCGGCTGGACGCGCTGGCCCGCGAGCTCGTCGAGCGGTACCGGGTGGCGGTCGAGGTGCTCGCCGCGGACCTCACCGACCCGGGGCAGCGCGGGGAGGTGGAGCGGCGGCTGCGCGCCGAGCCGGTCGAGCTCCTCGTGAACAACGCCGGGTACGGCGCCTTCGGAGCGTTCGCGGAGATCCCCCTGGACGACCAGCTCGCCGAGATCGAGCTGAACGTGTCCGCGCTGGTCAGGCTGACGCACGCGGCGCTGCCCGGGATGCTGGGGCGCGGCCGGGGCGGGGTGCTGAACGTCGCGTCGATGTCGGGGTACGCGCCGTCGCCTGGCAGCGCGACCTACGGGGCGACCAAGGCGTACGTGATCTCGTTCTCGGAGAGTTTGCACGCGGAGGTGGCGGGCAAGGGCGTTCACGTGACGGCGCTGTGCCCCGGCTTCACCCGGACGGAGGACGACGCGGCGCCGAACCTGCTGTGGCTGCGCCGCGACGACGTGGCCAGGGCCGGGCTGGACGCCGTCGCGGCGGGCCGCGCGCTCGCGGTGCCGGGCGTCCAGTACAAGGCGGTGCTGCCCGCGCTGAAGCTGGTACCGAGGCCGCTGCTCCGGGCCGCCGTGAACCGGATGTGGCACCAGGCGGCCGGAAGCCGCTGAGCGCCCGGTTCCACCGGGCCTACAAAAGACGAGTGCGGCTGATTGTCGCCCTGGTGACTTGACGCGGGTGGGGGGCGATCGCGACCATCGGAACCTACGCTTCCGTAGGTTAAGGCGGCCGGCCGGTGCCGCGGCCCCGCCCGAACCGGTCCGCTCCACCCCTCGTCCAGCGAAGGAACCGCATGTCAGTGACGTCCGTAGACAAGGCACAGATCCACCTCATGCTCGACCTGGAGCCGGTGGTGGAGAAGGAGCTGAACCGGCACCTCGAGATGGCCAAGGAGTGGTTCCCGCACCAGTACGTGCCGTGGAGCGAGGGCCGCGACTTCGACGGCCCGCTCGGCGGCGAGGAGTGGTCGCTGGAGCAGTCCAAGCTGAGCCCGGAGGCCCGCGAGTCGCTGATCGTCAACCTGCTGACCGAGGACAACCTGCCCGGCTACCACCGCGCGATCGCGACCGTCTTCGGCCGCGACGGCGCCTGGGGCACCTGGGTGAACCGCTGGACGGCGGAGGAGAACCGGCACGGGATCGTCCTGCGCGACTACCTCACCGTGACCCGCGCCGTCGACCCCGTCGCGCTGGAACGCGCCCGGATGAGCCACATGGAGGAGGGCTACGAGGCCGCGCACGGCGACTCGTTCCTGCACGGCGCCGCGTACGTCTCGTTCCAGGAGCTGGCGACGCGCGTCTCGCACCGCAACACCGGCAGGGCGTCCGGCGACCCCGTCTGCGAGCAGATGATGACGCGCATCGCCGCCGACGAGAACCTCCACATGATCTTCTACCGCAACCTGCTCGGCGCGGCCCTGGACGCCTCCCCGAACGAGACGATGCGGGCGATCACCGAGGTCGTCAAGGACTTCCAGATGCCGGGCCACGGCATCGACGGCTTCCTCCGCAAGTCCGTCGTCATCGCGAACGCCGGGATCTACGACCTGCGGCTGCACCACGACGACGTGCTCGTCCCCGTCCTGCGCAAGTGGAACGTCTTCGACCGCACCGACCTCAGCGGCGACGGCGAGAAGGCCCGCGAGGAGCTCGGCGAGTTCATGGAGCAGCTGGACGCCGCCGCGACCAGGTTCGAGACCCGCCGCGAGGAGCGCCGGGCGCGCAGGGCCGCGCGCCGGTAGCGCCTCCGCCGGAACGCTCCGGGTCTCTCCGGCGTCTGATCCGGTATGGGGATGCGACGGCGGCTCGGGGGGCACCGGCTGCTGGGGGAGATCGGCCGGGGCAGCACGTCCGCGGTGTACCTCGCGCTGGACGCCCAGGGGCGGGAGGTCGCGGTCAAGGCGCTGCTGCCGGAGTTCGTCGGCGAGCCCGAGGCCCTGAACCGGATGGCGCGCGAGATGGCCGCCCAGGGCCGGGTGCGCAGCGCGTACGTGGCGCGGCTGCTGGACGGCCTGGTCACGGCGGAGCGGCCGTTCGTGGTGCTGGAGTACGTGCCGGGGACGCCGCTCGCCGACCTCGTCCCCGCGTACGGGCCGCTGACCGGTGACCGGCTCGTCCGGTTCGCTCGGCGGCTGGCCATCGCGATCGCGGACGTCCACGACGCGGGCGTCCTGCACCGGGACGTCGCGCCGGGCAACGTGATCGTGCAGGGCGACCGGCCCACGCTGATCGACTTCGGTATCGCCCATCCGGCGGGGGCCCCGCAGATCACCCGGCGCGGCATGGTCGTGGGGACGCCCGCCTACCTCGCGCCGGAGCTGATCGAGGGAGAGGTCGCCACCGTCGCGTCCGACGTGTTCTCCTGGGCGTCGACGGTCGCCTACGCCGCGACGGGGCGGCCGCCGTTCGGGCGGGGGTCGCTGCACGGAGTGTGCTTCCGCATCCTGCGCGGCGAGGCCGACCTGGACGGGGTCCCGGAACCGGTGGCGGGCCTGGTGCGGGCGGCGCAGCGCCGCGACCCGGCCGACCGCCCCCGGGCCCGCTGGCTCGCCGGGGCGCTGGCCGGCCCCGCGCCGCACGGTGACGGACCGGACCGGCTGCGTGGTCGCGGGGTGGCGGCCTGAGGCGACCGGGGTAGGGTTTCGGAAACGATGGAGGGGGTTGTCCTGTCCGGGGACCGTATCGGCCACTATCGGGTGCTCCGAACCCTGGGGGAAGGGGGCATGGGCGTCGTCCACCTCGGCGCCGACCCGCAGGGGCGCAACGTGGCCATCAAGGTGCTGCGGCCCGCGGTGGCGGGGGACGCCACGGCGCGCCGCCGGCTGGCCCGCGAGGTCGACTCCATGCGGCGGGTGCACAGCCCGCACGTCGCCGAGATCCTCGACGCGGACGTGACCGCCGACCAGCCCTACATCGTCACGCAGTACGTCCCCGGCCGGACGCTCGAAGAGATCGTCGAGGAGGCCGGCCCGGTCTACGGGCAGGGCCTGCAGCGGCTCGCGGTCGGGCTGGCGTCGGCGCTGTCGGCGATCCACGGCGCCGGGATCGTGCACCGGGACATGAAGCCCGGCAACGTCATGCTCGTGGACGGGGAGCCCGTCGTCATCGACTTCGGCATCGCGCAGGCGGCCGACGCGACCCGGCTGACCGCGACCGGCATGGTGATCGGGACGCCCGGCTACCTCGCCCCCGAGATCATCGAGGGGGAGGAGGCGGGGCCGCCGTCCGACGTGCACGCCTGGGCGGGGACCGTCGCGTACGCCGCGACCGGCCGTCCGCCGTTCGGATCCGGCACCTTCGAGTCCATCTTCTACAAGATCATTCAAGGGACGCCCGACCTGGACGGCGTGCCCGACGCGATGCTGCCCGTCCTCCGCTCGGCGATGGCGCGGCATCCGGCCGAGCGCCCGACCGCGGTCGGGCTCGTCCAGCTCACGCGGCGCATCCACGTCGAGGCGACGATCACCGACCAGACCCGGATCGACCAGCACTACCGGCCGGCGGAGAGCACGTCCGTCGACCAGCCCGCCCCCGCGCCGCCCGCGGCCGACCACTCCCGCGTGTTCACCATGCCCGCGCCGGACGCGCCGCCGCCCGCCCCCACCCCGACGCCGCCGCCCGTCCCCACCCCGGCGCCGGTGCCCGCGCCCGTCCCGGCGCAGCCCAAGGACTTCGTCGGCCAGCTGCCCCCGGCAGCGCCGCCGCCCGCCCCCGTGCCCTACGAACCCGCGCCCTACGAACCCGCGCCGTACGAACCCGCGCCGTACGAGTCGGGCGCGTACGGCTACGGCGGGCAGCCGCCCTACGCGCCGCCGCAGCAGGCGCACCGGCCGCCGCAGCGGCGGCACCCGGAACCGGATCCGAGGCGGCATCCCCCCGAGCGCCCGCCGGGCCCCGCGCCGGAACGCCGCAAGCCCTACGGCCTGTACCGGGTGATCAGCCTCCTGGTCCTGGCCGCGCTGCTCGGCTACGCCGCGTTCATGCCGATCTACGCGCTGGTCACGACGCTCGTGGGCGTCCTCTTCCTGCGGATGTCCGACAAGGCCGCCCGCGGCATGGAGGACCGGCGCACCCGGCGCGGCCCGCGCTCGGGCGACGCGGTCGCGGCGGCGTTCCGCACGCCCCTGCACCTGCCGGGCGCCGTCATGACGACGGTCCTGCTCGGAGCGCTCAGCCTGCTCGCCGGGCTCGTCCTGCTGATCGTGCTGATCTTCGCGATGCCGGACATGACGGCGTCGCACGCGATCGCGTACTCCTCGATGGCCGTGATCGGGCTGCTGTGCCTGGCGCCCGGCAGCGGCGCGCCCCGCCGCCAGCTGGCGCGCGTGTGGGGGGCGCTGCTGCCGCGCACGGAGGCGGCGGCCGCCGGGGTGCTGATCGTGGGGGTGTTCGCGACGGTGCTGATCGCGCTGTCGCAGCGGCAGCCCCCGGACACGGCGCCGCTGGACGGCATGGGCCAGAGCCTGGAGGAGCTGAGGGCGGACGCCCGCGACCTCCTGGACTGGCTGCCGTTCCTCTGACGCATCCCGGGAGGCGCTCCGCTGTCGGTAGGGTGACGGCCATATGAGCGGTGAGACGAGCCACCAGGAGCACATCGGGCCGTACCGGCTGCTGTCCCGGCTGGGCGGCGGCGACGTGCACCGCGCCGCGGGCCCCGACGGCCGCGACGTCGCGATCCGGCTGCTGCCGGCCGGCGTCCGCCCCGACGTCGACCGGATGCGCGCGGTGCTCAGCCCGTACGCCGTGGACGTCCTCGACGGCGGTCCCGGCCATGTCGTGTCGCGGTTCGTGCCGGGGCGCCCGCTGCCCGAGGCCGTCGCCGAGGGCGGACCGATGGGCGGCGACGAGCTGCGCCGCATGGCGCTGGGCCTGGCGAAGGCCCTCGTGGCGATCCACCGCGCCGGCCTCGCGCACGGCGCGCTCGTGCCGGACAGCGTCCTCGTCGTGGACGGCGCGCCGGTCGTCGTCGACTTCGGTCTGGTGCCGGACGCCGATCCCCTGGACGACATCCCCGGCTGGGCCGCCACCGTGACGTTCGCCGCGACGGGGCGCCTCGGCGTGCCCGCCGCGGACGCGCTCGCGGACGGATCGCTGCCGGACGGCCTGCGCCCGCTCGTGGCCGCGGCGCTGCACCCGGACCCGGCCGCCCGCCCGTCCGCCGCCGAGCTGGCCGAGGCCGCCGCCCGGCTGGAGCTGCCCGCCGCCCCCGCCGCCCGTCCGGCGGCGAGGACGGCCCGTCCGGCGCCGCCGCCCCGGCCAGAGCCCGCGCCGGCGCCTCCGGCGAGCACGGGGATGCCAGACTTCGCGGCGGCGCACGAGCTCGCGGTCGCCCAGGGGTGGGCGCGGCTGCTGGCCGCGCTCGTCGTGGTGGTCGCGGTCGGTGTCACGGTGATGATGCCGGTCACGGGCCTGGTCCTGTCGCTCGCGGCGGTCGCCGGCCTGCGGCTGGCGGCGGCGCCGGGGCCGCGCGGCTGGCCGGGCGCGCTCGGCCGCACGCTGGTGACCGTCCCGTACGCGGCGGCGGTCACGGTCGCGGTGCCGGCGGTGCTCGCTGCGGTGTCGGCGGTCGGCGGCGAGATCGACTCGCTGATGGCGTGCGCCTTCGGCGCGGGCGCCGGGGCGGCCGTGCTGTGGGCCGCGCCGGGCGTGCGCGGTCCCCGGCGCCGGCTGGAGGCGGCGTTCCTGGCCGTCGCGCGGGTGCCGCGCCGCATCGCGGCGGCGGTGGCGGTCCTCGGCGTGCTGGCGCTGCTCGCGGTCGTCGGGGCGATGTCGCTGACGCCGAGCTTCGCCCCCATGTACGGCCTGCAGAGCACGCTGGAGAACTCCGTCGACCGGCTCCAGGCGGCCTTCACCCGGCTCTGAGGCGTGATCTGCGTCACGGCGTCCTGCGTGCCGGGACCGTGCCGAAATGATCGCCGATGGGTGGGTAAGGTCTCACGAGCTGGGAGTTGCCAGTGAGCTACCGATGGGTAACATTTGTCTCGCACGGCCGAACCGGGGACCCGGCTCCGAAGCGCATTCGGGTGTTTGGCAGGCTGTGACCCACGAGAACGCATGCCGCGTCGACCCGTCAGGGCGGCGCCCTCTGCCCGCTTACCCGTTAAGCGGCCAACCGAATGCAGGGAGGTCGGCCACCGGCCATGAACATCGTCGTCCTGGTGAAGCAGGTTCCCGATACGGAGAGCCCGCGCAAGCTGAAGTCCGATGACAGCACGCTCGACCGCGCCGCCGCGGACGGCGTCATCAACGAGCTCGACGAATACGCGATCGAAGAGGCGCTGAAGATCAAGGAGGCCCACGGCGGTGAGGTGACCGTCCTCACCATGGGCCCCGCCAAGGCGACCGACTCCATCCGCAAGGCGCTCGCGATGGGCGCCGACAAGGCGGTGCACCTCGTCGACGACGGCCTCGCCGGCTCCGACGCGCTGCAGACCTCCTACGCGATCCAGCAGGCGCTCGGGCGCACCGGCTTCGACATCGTGATCCTGGGGTCGGAGTCCACCGACGCCCGCACCGGTGTCCTCGCCGCGATGCTCTCCGAGCGGCTGGGCGTCCCGCAGATCACGCTCGCCAACAAGGTCGAGATCGACGGCTCCGCCATCAAGGCGCAGCGCGTCACCGACTACGGCTACGACAGGGTCGAGGCGACCCTGCCCGCCGTGGTCAGCGTGGTCGAGAAGATCAACGAGCCGCGCTACCCGTCCTTCAAGGGCATCATGGCGGCCAAGAAGAAGCCGGTCGAGACGCTCGGTCTCGGCGACGCCGGCATCGACGCCGCGCAGGTCGGCCTGGCGAACGCGGCCACCGAGGTGGTCGACTTCGCCGACGCCCCGGCGCGCGCGCAGGGTCAGATCGTCACCGACGAGGGCGACGGCGGCGCGAAGATCGCCGAGTTCCTCGCGTCGAAGAAGTTCGTCTGACCGGGGAAGGGGACTTAACAACAATGGCTGAGATTCTCGTCCTCGTCGACCACGTCGACGGCGAGGTCAAAAAGGTCACCCTCGAGCTGCTGACGCTGGCCAACCGGCTCGGCGAGGCCGCCGCCGTGTGGGTCGGCGCGGGCTACGAGGGCGCCAAGGACAAGCTCGGCGAGTACGGCGCCGGCAAGGTCTACGTGGCCGCCGACGAGGAGCTGACCTCCTACGTCGTCGCCCCGAAGGCCACGCTGCTCGCCCAGCTCGTCGCCGACAGGGCCCCGGCCGCGGTGCTCGTCTCCGCGACCGCCGAGGGCAAGGAGATCGCGGGCCGCCTCGCGGTCAAGACCGGCTCCGGCGTCCTCACCGACGTCGTGGACGTCACCGAGGGCTTCGTCGCCGAGCACTCGATCTTCGGTGGCGGCGTCATCGCGCACGCCAAGGTGAAGACCGGCACGCCGATCATCGCCGTCCGGCCGAACTCCATCGCCCCCGAGGCGGCCGCGGCCACCCCGGCCGAGGAGCAGGTGTCGGTCACGCTGTCGGACGCCGACAAGGGCGCCAAGGTCGTGGAGAAGGTCGTCCAGGAGAAGGGCGAGCGCCCCGACCTGACCGAGGCCGCGATCGTCGTCTCCGGTGGCCGCGGTGTCGGCGGCGCGGAGAACTTCAAGCTGATCGAGGACCTCGCGGACTCGCTCGGCGGTGCCGTCGGCGCCTCCCGCGCCGCGACCGACGCCGGCTGGTACCCGCACACGTTCCAGGTCGGCCAGACCGGCAAGACCGTGTCGCCGCAGCTGTACGTCGCGGTCGGCATCTCCGGCGCCATCCAGCACCGGGCGGGCATGCAGACCTCGAAGACCATCGTCGCCATCAACAAGGACCCGGAGGCGCCGATCTTCGAGCTCGTCGACTACGGCGTCGTGGGCGACCTCTTCCAGATCGCTCCGCAGCTCACCGAGGAGATCAACAAGCGCAAGTGAGCGCCTGACGATCGCCTTGCGGACGCCCCGGCCGGTTCCCACCGGCCGGGGCGTCCGGCCGTCACGACCGCGCCGGCGACGGGAACGGGACGGCCGCCAGCAGCGGCGGCTTCAGCAGCGCCGCGACCTCCGCGTACGGCACGCGCGCGAGCTGGAGCCCGCACGCGGACGCGTAGCCCAGCGACGCGCCGTGGAACCCCACCCGCAGCCCCTGCGGCGTGAGGGCCATCGCGATCTCGTCGGGCGGCGGCAGGGGGACGAGGCGCCGCGGCACGGGCGTCGGGTCGCCCTGGCAGTAGCCGCCGCCGGGCAGGTGCCGCGCCACCGTGGAGTGGAGAGGCGCCAGGCGCGCCCCCGGCCGGAAGAGGCCGGCCGCCTCGTACCCGGTCCCGGTCTTCAGATCGACCGTCACCGCGCTGGGGGTGTTCCATCCCGCCCCGAGCTGCCCCTGGACGTCGGTGTCGTACCAGACCGACACCAGCCGGTCGTTCCGCAGCACGACCGACGGCCGGATGATCTCGGTGAACGTCCCCGGGAACCGCGCCAGCATCTCCCGGTCGCGGGCGAACCGCCGGTCGATCGGCGCCCGCAGCGCCCGGTCGACGCGCTGCGCGAGCGCGGCGTTCCCGATGCCCCTCACCCGGACGACCCGTCCCTGCGCCCGCCATGTCCCGCCCGACCCGAGGCGCAGCTGCGGCTCGTTCAGCGCGACCAGTTCGACCGCGATGGGCGGCGGCGGCTTCGGCGCCTCGTCCTGGACGGCGACGTACACGGCGGCGCCCCCGCCGACGGCGACGGCGGTGGCGCCGCCCGCGATCGCCGCCGCCCCCTTGGCGCCGAGCGCCCCGACGACGCCCTTCCCGGCGGTCGCGCTCGCCGCGCCGCCGGCGGCCCCCGCTCCGGCGCCGGCCCCCGCTCCGGCGCCGCCCGATCCGATGCCGAGCGCGGCCAGCGGGAACAGCGTCGACAGCGCGGCCGCCGCGCCGGCGAGCGTCCGCAGGCCGCGTCCCTCCCAGTCGCCGCCGTACGCCCGCGCCGCCGCCTCCTCCAGATCGGCGACGAACGCGGCGGCGCCGAGCGGCCGCTCCCAGGGGTCCTTGGCCATGCCGCGCTCTACGAGCCCGCGCAGCGCCTCCGGGACGTCCTCGACCGGGATGGGCCCGGTCAGATGCCGTTCCCGCAGGGCGTCCAGGTCGTCGGCGGCGAAGGGGCGCCGGCCCGTCACGCACTCGTGGAACACACATGTCGCCGCGTAGACGTCCGTCGCGGGCGAGGCGGGCTCGGCGCGCCACTGCTCGGGCGCCATGTAGACCGGCGTCCCGGAGGCGCCCGCCTCGCCCGCCTCCACGGCGACGCCGAAGTCGATGAGCTTGCTCAGCCCGTCCGCCCGCACGATCACGTTGGCGGGCTTGTAGTCGCGGTGGACGATCCCGAGATCGTGCGCCGCCGCCAGGCCGAGCAGCGACCCCTTCAGGACGGCCAGGGCCGCCTCCGGCTCCAGCGGCCCCCGCTCGGACAGGACCGTCTTCAGCGGCGCCCCGTCCACCGCCTCCATGACGATCGCCGCGCCCGCCTCCTCCTCGACGAACCCGTACAGCCGCGCCACGTAGGGGTTCCGCAGCCGCCGCAGCAGCTCGGCCTCGCCGCGGAACCTCTCCCGGAACCCCGCGTCCCGGACGAACGCGGCGCCCAGGTACTTGATCGCGGCGGGGAGCCCCGTCGCGTCGTGCCGGACGAGCACGACGCGTCCCTGGGCGCCCTCCCCGAGCACTCGCATCTCGCTGTACCCACCGACCCGCCACACCGACATGCCCGCGTTATACAGGATCGGCCGCGTTCGTGGGGCGTTGCTCCGCTCCGGGCAGGATGGGCAGCGCGGTCAGGCGGCGACGGGTTCCGGGCGGGGGTCCGCGGGGGTCGCCGGGGTGACCTCCTCGAAGGCCGCGGGGATCGGGACGTACCGGGCGCCGACGGCGATGAGGAGGGCGAGGAGCACGACGACGCCGACGCCGACGCGCAGGGACGTCGCGTCCGCGAGGAAGCCGACGACGACCGGGCCGAGGAGGAGGCCGCCGTAGCCCATCGCGCCGACCTGGGCGACGGCCGCGGCGGGGCGCTCGGGGTCGGCGGTGCCCGCGAGGGAGATCGTGGTGGGGACGATCGTGCAGACGACGAGGCCGGTGACGAAGAACCCGGCGATGGCGACCGGGGTGGCCGGGGCGAGGACGACGACCGTCATGCCGAGCGCGGTGCCGAGGCCCGCGCCGACGAGGAGGCGGCGGGTGCCGAGCCGGGTGCGGAGCCGGTCGCCGCGCAGCCGGCCGATCAGCATGGCCAGCTCGAAGACCGGGTAGCCGAGCGCCGCGACGGCCTGGGAGGTACCGAGCTCGTCGTGCAGGAGCAGCCCGCTCCAGTCGGCGATGGACCCCTCGGCCATGAACGCGATGAACGCGAGCGCGCCGATGAGGTAGACGGCGGGCGGCATGCGGCGGGCCCCGCGCCCGGTCGCCGAGCCGGCGGGGGCGGGGTCGGCCAGGTAGGTGCGGCCGAGCGCGAGCGCGAACGGCAGGCTGAGCAGGGACGCCGCGAGCACGGTCGGGGTGAAGCCGAGCCCGGCGGCGGCGGTGGCGACGCCGAACAGGCCGCCGCTCATCGCGCCGACGCACCAGCCGGCGTGCATGGCGGACATGATCGGCCGCCGGTAGGCCCGCTCCACGACGCTGCCCTGCGCGTTCATCGCGATGTCGGTGATGCCGAACGCCATGCCGAACACGGCGACGGCGACGAGCAGCAGGCCGTAGGACGGGGCGAGCGCGACGCCCGCGTAGGACACGGCGGTCAGCGGCAGCGCGAGGCGCAGGGTGGTGCGGCTGCCCGCGCGGGCCAGGACGCCGCGCAGCGCCTGCATGGCCGCGATCGCGCCGAGGCCCCAGACGAGGACGACGATGCCGATCTCGCCCTCGTTCGTCCCGAACTTGGCGGCCAGGGCGGGCATGCGGGCCACCCACGCTCCGGTCAGCAGGCCGGCCAGCGCGAAGGTCAGGAACGTCCCGGTACGGGCGCGCGACAGCATGGTTCACCTCTTTCTCGGCTCGATGGGAGCAGACGTCATGGAACGCTCCAGGACGGTTCGTCCCGGAGTTCGCCGGTGCGGTGGATCAGAGAAGGGCCAGCAGGCGCGCCTTCAGCGCGGCCAGCTGCGCCTCGCCGTAGAGGTCCGGCGCGTGGCTGACCACTTCCCACAGGCCCTCGGCGGCCAGGCGGACCACCGCCGCCGTGCCCGGGTCCGGATCGTCGGCGGGGGCGCGGCCGTGCCAGCGGCGCATCGCCCGGCCGAGCGGCTCGGCCTGCTCGGGATCCGTCGCCGCGGCGGTGATCGCCGACCATCGTCGGTGCGTCCGGGCCTCGCCGCCCAGGATCTCGAAGGTGGCGAGGACGTAGGCGCGGGTGTAGGAGCCGGGCGTTCCGTCGTCATAGGACGCGATCAGCTCGTCGAACTCCGCGATGACCCGCGCGACCAGCGCCTTGACCAGGGCTTCCTTGGTCGGGAAGTGGTACAGCAGCCCGCCCTTGCTGACCCCGGCGCGGTCGGCGACCGCGGCGAGCGTCAGCGCCTGCGTCCCGTGCTCGGAGAGCAGGGACTCGGCGGCGTCAAGGAGGGCGTCTCTCTTCATGGCTCCTCTACTGTACCGGCCGGACGGTATACGAAACACCGCCGATCCCGTGGTATTCCCAGGTCACCATGGTGATCCCCAACACAGCGCACCGTCCGCGCCCAAGTCCGGCACCACCCGAGAGGAACAGGACGCACGCGGATAATGTTGACCGCGTGGTGACCTACCTCGACCATGCGGCGACGACTCCGATGCTGCCCGAGGCGATCGAGGCGATGACGGCCGAGCTGCGCGCTCTCGGCAACCCGTCCTCGCTGCACGCCGCGGGCCGCCGCGCCCGCAGGGTCGTCGAGGAGTCCCGCGAGATCATCGCCGAGGCGTTCGACGCCCGGCCCAGCGAGGTCGTGTTCACCTCCGGCGGCACCGAGGCCGACAACCTCGCCGTCAAGGGGATCTACTGGGCGCGCCGCGCCGCCGAGCCCGCCCGTGTCCGCGTCGTCGCGAGCGCCGTCGAGCACCACGCCGTCCTCGACGCGGTGCAGTGGCTCGCCGACCACGAGGGCGCCGCCGTCACCTGGGTCCCGGTCGACCGCCTCGGCCGGGTCCGGCCCGACGCGCTGCGCGAGGCCATGGGCCCGGACGTGGCGCTCGCCACCGTCATGTGGGCCAACAACGAGGTCGGCACCGTCCAGCCGGTGGCGGAGCTGGCCGCCGTCGCCGCCGAGCACGGCGTCCCGTTCCACACCGACGCCGTCCAGGCCGCCGGGCACCTGCCCGTCGGGTTCGCCGCGAGCGGCGCGCAGGCCCTCACCATCACCGGCCACAAGGTCGGCGGCCCCCTCGGCGTCGGCGCGCTGCTGCTCGCCAAGCCGAAGGAGCCGGTGTTCCGCGACCCGGTGCCGCTGCTGCACGGCGGGGGACAGGAGCGGGACGTCCGGTCCGGCACGCTCGACGCCCCCGCGATCGCCGGGTTCGCCGCCGCCGTCCAGGTCGCGGCCGCCCGCCGGGAGTCCGAGGCCGCCCGGCTCGGCGCGCTGCGCGACCGCCTCATCGACGCCGTCCGGGCGGCCGTGCCCGACGCCGTCCTGAACGGCGACCCGGACGGCCGGCTCCCCGGCAACGCGCACTTCTCGTTCCCCGGCTGCGAGGGGGACGCCCTCCTCATGCTCCTGGACGCGCGCGGCATCGCCTGCTCCACCGGATCCGCGTGCTCGGCGGGGGTCTCGCAGCCCAGCCACGTCCTGCTGGCGATGGACGCGGGTACCGAACGCGCCCGGGGCTCACTCCGCTTCACCTTCGGCCACACCTCCACCGAAGCGGACGTCAAGGCCCTCGCCGACGCCATCGGCCCGGTGGTGGAACGCGCCCGGCGCGCCGGTCTGAGCTGACCGGCCCGTCGCGCCGCGGCGGCGCTCCCCATGTTTGGCGTTCCGCTGTTCGGGGACAGCCCTGCCGTCATTTGGAGCGGGCTTTACGGAGGCGGGAACCATGGCGGTCGACAACAAGGTCCGGGGCGTGGGGCACGAGGTCGCCGGCCATCCCTGGTTCCACCGGCTGGCCCGCGTCGGACTCGGGGCGCGCGGCCTGCTCTACCTGCTCATCGGCTGGCTGGCCCTCCAGATCGCCTTCGGGAACGGCGGCCAGGAGGCCGACCGGAAGGGCGCGCTGGTGGTCGTCGCGGACAAGCCCGGCGGCAAGATCATCTTGTGGGTGATGGCGATCGGGTTCGCGGCGCTCGCGCTCTGGCAGTTCGCCGAATCCCGCTACGGCCGTCCCGTCCCGGACGGCGACAAGCCGCGGAAGCGGCTCTCGTCCGCGGCCCGCGGCGCGGTCTACGCCGTCGGATGCGCCGCGACGGTCGCCTTCCTGCTCGGCAGCCCGGCCTCCTCCAGCGACAAGCAGTCCAAGGCTTTGACCGCGCGGGCGATGGAGCAGCCCGGCGGCCGCTGGCTGATCTTCGCCGTCGCGGCCGGATTCGTGGTCTGGGGCGTCGCCATGCTGGTCAAGGCCGCCCGCCGGAAGTTCCTCAGGGACCTGAAGACCGGCGGCATGAGCCGGACGGCGTACCGCGTCGTCCAGACCGTCGGCATCGTCGGCCACTCGGCGCGCGGCCTGGTCGCGATCGCGGCCGGCGCCCTGTTCGGCTACGCCGCCGCCGAATACCAGCCGGACAAGGCGCAGGGGGTCGACGGCACCCTCCGCGAGTTCGCCGACACTCCCGCCGGGCCCTGGGGCCTGGTGGCGGTGGCCATCGGCGTCCTGATCTTCGGCCTGTACTCGTTCTGCGAGGCCCGGTACCGCAAGGTGGAGGCCGTCCACCCGACTCGGTGAGTCACGGGCGGTAGGGGGCCAGGGCCTTCCAGCCGGGGTCGCCCGTGGAGGCGACCTTGGCCTTGCCCTCCGTCCAGCTCGCGGCGAGCTGGTCGAGCTCGGCGAGCACCCCCGAGTCGGGGTCGGCGTACAGGTGGAACACCCGCAGCCCGTCACCCGTCTCGCGGACGGCGAGGACCGCGCCGTCGCCGAGCTTCGCGAGCTTCTTCTCGAACGCGCGCAGCGCCCCCGCCGACGGCTCCACTGGCAGCCGGTCGGGGTTGCCGTGCGCGTACGGGACGGTCACCGCCACGTGCAGGTCGCACAGCGGGTGGTCCTGCCGGTGCAGCGGGAACCGGGCCGCGACCCGGGCCGGGTGGCCGCGGGGCGTCCGGCCCTCGCCCGACAGCCAGGCCGGCTCGCCGAACGGCTCGGACACCTGCTCGACCACCACCGGCAGCATCGACGGCGGCAGCGAGTCGATCGGCGCCTCCGTCGCGATCGACACCTCGCCGATCCAGCGGGCGACGTCGTCCTCGCCGATGGCCCAGTCGAGGACGTGCATGGCCACCTGGAGCCGCTGCTCCTCCGACACGAAGAGGAAGTCGGGATGGTAGGCCGTGACGTGCACGAGCGCCCGGTCGGTGTCGGCCCGCATGCCGAGCCGCACGTACTCCAGGTCGAACTCGTGGTCGCCGAGCACGAGGTCCTGCGAGAGCATCTCCGCGTCCGCCTGCCGCGCCGGGTGGAACGTCCAGTTCCCGCTCTTGGGCGCCGCCCGGAACCACCGCTCGGCGACGCCCCGCAGCGCCGGGTCGCCGCCGCCGGTCACGGTGAGGCTCGGGTGCCGGTCGTCCGACCCGCCGATCTCCCACTGGAGCTCGGGGTGGATCCGGTGGACGCGCCGGGACAGCTCCTCGACCACGTCGGTGGACAGCCCCTCACCGGGCGTCTCGGCGGGGTCGCCGGGCGCCGCGGCCAGCGACGCCTCGATCGTCGGGCGGGCCTGCGCCCACCATTCCCAGAAATCGCCGATCGCGGGCGGGGTCGCGGCGGACGTGTCGCGGGGGCGGCGGAAGATTCCCATAGCGCGCCTCATCGTACGCGGAAACCGCTTCGGCCGACCCTCCCGGGGCGCGTACCCTCGAAGAACCATGACTCTTCGCGTACTCGCCGCCATGTCGGGCGGCGTCGACTCCGCCGTGGCCGCCGCCCGCGCCGCGGACGCCGGGCACGACGTGACCGGCGTCCACATGGCGCTGTCGGCGAACCCCCAGTCGTACCGGACGGGCGCGCGGGGGTGCTGCACCCTGGAGGACTCCCGGGACGCCCGCCGCGCCGCCGACGTGATCGGCATCCCGTTCTACGTCTGGGACCTCGCCGAGCGGTTCCACGAGGACGTCGTCGAGGACTTCGTCAGCGAATACGCGGCCGGCCGCACCCCGAACCCGTGCCTCCGCTGCAACGAGAAGATCAAGTTCGCGGCGCTGCTGGACCGCGCCATGGCGCTCGGCTTCGACGCCGTCTGCACGGGCCACTACGCCCGCCTGGAGGACGGCGTCCTGCGCCGCGGGGTGGACGGCGGCAAAGACCAGTCGTACGTCCTCGCGGTCTGCACCCCGGAGCAGCTCGCGCACTCCCTCTTCCCGCTGGGCGACACCACCAAGGCCGACATCCGCCGCGAGGCGGAGCGCCGCGGCATCCAGGTCGCCGCCAAGCGCGACAGCCACGACATCTGCTTCATCGCGGACGGCGACACCCGGGGCTTTTTGAGGGAACGCCTGGGCGCGGCGCCCGGCCCCATCGTCGACACCGACGGCAACCGGGTCGGCGACCACGACGGCGCCTACGCCTACACGGTCGGCCAGCGCAAGGGCCTCCGCCTCGGCACCCCCGCGCCCGACGGCCGTCCCCGCTACGTCCTCGACATCTCGCCGGTGACGAACACGGTCACGGTGGGGCCGCGCGAGGCCCTGGACGTCCGGCAGATCACCGCTGAGCGGCCGGTGTGGCTGAGCGAGCCGCCCGCCGGCCCGTTCACCTGCGAGGTGCAGCTCCGCGCCCACGGCGAGGTGCACGGATGCGAGGTCGAGCCGGACGGCGGGCGCCTGCGCATCCGCCTGCGCGCCCCGGCCCGGGGCGTGGCGCCCGGCCAGGCCGTCGTCCTCTACGACGGCGATCGCGTCCTCGGCTCCGCCACGATCGCGGAGGCGGCCCGGGTCCTCGCCTGATCCGGGAATAACCGCGGCCCTTCCGGTGCCGTTATCGTCACGCAGACGATCGGCGCTGGGAGAGTACAGATGGACTTCGGTGTTTCCACGTTCGTGACGGACGACGGGATCGGCCCCGCGGCACTCGGGCGGGCGCTGGAGGAGCGCGGGTTCGGGTCGCTGTTCCTGGCCGAGCACACGCACATCCCGGCGAGCCGGGAGACGCCGTGGCCGGGCGGCGGCGACCTGCCGCGGCACTACTACCGCACGCTGGACCCGTTCGTGGCGCTCACGGCGGCCGCCACGGTCACCGAGCGGCTGCGGGTCGGGACGGGCATCGCCCTGGTCATCCAGCGGGATCCGTTCATCCTGGCCAAGGAGGCCGCGTCCCTCGACCTGGTCTCCGGCGGGCGCGCGGTCCTCGGCGTCGGCGCCGGCTGGAACCGCGAGGAGATGCGCAACCACGGCACCGATCCCGCCACCCGGATGCGGCTGCTGCGCGAGCGCGTCCTCGCGGTCAAGGAACTGTGGACGAAGGAGCGGGCGGAGTTCCACGGCGAGTTCGTCGACTTCGGCCCGGTGTTCTCCTACCCGAAGCCCGTCCAGGACCCGCACCCGCCCATCATGATCGGCGGTTCCGGTCCGACGACGTTCGACCGCGTCGTGGAGTTCGGCGACGGCTGGATGCCCATCTTCGGCCGCGGCACGGACGCGCTGAAGGCGCAGATCGCCGAGCTCCGTGAGAAGGCCGGGCGCGAGGTGCCGGTGACGCTGTTCGGCGTCCCGCCCAAGCCCGCCGTGATCGCCGAGCTGGAGGCCGCGGGCGTCACCGAGATCCTGTTCAATCTGCCGACCGAGCCGGCGGACGACACACTGCGCCGGCTCGACCGGATCGCCGGAGTGCTCTGATCGCGTCGATAGGGTTCCGGCCGTGACTGATTTTCCGTGGCGGCCGGGGACGGCCTCCGGCGTCGGGTCCTATCCGGGGAGCGACCCGGAGGAGACGCTCCGGACCGTCCTCGGCGAACTGCCCGAGCTGCCGCACCTGCCGGAGCTGCCCGCCCGGGGGCCGGGGGCCGACCTCACGGGCCGGACGGCCGGGCTGCTGGTGGACCTGCCGGTGCACCTCGAGCCGTCCGGGTGGCGGTTCTCCGACCGGCCCGGACGGGACACGGTCCGGACGCGCGATCACCTGGCCCGCGACCTCGACGTCCTGGAGGAGGTCGCGGGCCGGCACGACGGGCCGTTCAAGATCCAGGTGTGCGGTCCGTGGACGCTCGCCGCGACGATCGAGCTGCGCAACGGCCAGCGGGCGCTGCGGGATCCCGGGGCCGTCCGGGACCTCGTCGACTCGCTCGCCGAAGGCGTCGCCAGGCATGTCGCGGACGTGCGGCGGCGGACCCCGCACGCCGAGATCCTGCTGCAGCTGGACGAGCCCGCGCTGCCGGCCGTGCTCGCGGGCGCCCTGCCGACGGCCAGCGGGCTGTCCCGCCTGCGCGCCGTCGAGGCGCCGCTCGTCCAGGACGCGCTGCGGCGGGTCATCGAGGCCGCCGGCGCGTTCCCCGTCGTGCACTGCTGCGCGCGGAACGTCCCGTACGGGCTGCTGCGCGGCGCGGGGGCCAGGGCCGTCTCGGTCGACCTGTCGCTCGTGGCGAGGCGGGACGAGGACGCGATCGGCGAGACGATCGACGCGGGGGTCGGGCTGTTCCTCGGCGCGGTGCCCGGGACCGACACCGCCCTGCCCGCGCTGCGGCGCACGGGGGAGCCGGTGAGGGAGCTGTGGCGGCGGCTCGGGTTCCCGCCCGCGCGGCTCGCCCGGCAGGTCGTGATCACCCCGTCGTGCGGGCTCGCGGGCGCGTCGCCCCGGTACGTCCGGGACGCCCTGGAGCGGTGCCGCGACACCGCCCGGATGCTGTTCGAGGCGGCGGACTGACGGGGCGCGGCAGCCCTGGAAATGTCGGTCGCAGCGTCCAGAATGGGCCCATGACCACGAGCGACGGCGTTCCCGGCGAGGCGAGGCACCGGCATCTCGACCTCAGCGAGCAGATCGACGACGCCAACTACCGCTACTACGTGCTTGACCGGCCGGCGCTCGCCGACGCCGAGTACGACGCGCTGATGCGGGAGCTGCAGGCCCTGGAGGCCGAGTACCCCGGGCTGGTCACGCCCGACTCCCCGACGCAGCGGGTCGGCGCGCCGATCGTCACCGACTTCGCGACCGTCGAGCACCTGGAGCGGATGCAGAGCCTCGACAACGCGATGAGCGCCGACGAGCTCCTCGCGTGGGACGAGCGGGTCGTCAAGGAGGTCGGCGAGGTCGCCGGCTATCTGTGCGAACCGAAGATCGACGGCTTGGCCATCGCGGTGACGTACGAGAACGGGCGGCTCGTCCGCGGTGTCACGCGCGGCGACGGGCGAACGGGCGAGGACGTCACCAACAACATCCGCACCATCGCCGCGGTCCCAGGGCGGCTCGCCGGCGACGGCTGGCCCGAGGTGCTGGAGGTCCGCGGCGAGGTCTTCCTGCCGGTCGAGGGATTCGACCAGGTCAACGCGGCGCAGGTCGAGGCGGGCAAGGAGCCGTTCGCCAATCCGCGGAACGCGGCGGCGGGGTCGCTGCGGCAGAAGGATCCGCGGATCACGGCGCGGCGGCCGCTCGGCATGCTCGTCCACGGGTTCGGCGCCTGGCGCGGCGGGACGAGGCCGGAGAGCCAGTCCGGGGCGTACGAGCTGATGCGCGGCTGGGGGCTGCCCGTCAGCGACCGGTACCGGGTCGTCGGCGGGCTGGAGGCCGTCCGGGAGTACATCGCCCACTACGGCGAGCACCGGCACGATCCCGAGTACGAGATCGACGGCGTCGTCGTGAAGGTCGACCAGTTCGCGCTGCAGCGGCGGCTCGGGTCGACGAGCCGCGCGCCGCGCTGGGCGATCGCGTGGAAGTACCCGCCGGAGGAGGTCAACACCGAGCTCCTCGACATCAAGGTGGGCGTCGGGCGCACCGGGCGCGTCACCCCGTACGGCGTGATGGAGCCGGTCCAGGTCGCCGGGTCCACGGTGGAGCGCGCGACGCTGCACAACGCGGGCGAGGTGGAGCGCAAGGGCGTGCTCATCGGCGACACGGTCGTCCTGCGGAAGGCGGGCGACGTGATCCCCGAGATCGTCGCGCCGGTGACCGCGCTGCGGGACGGCTCGGAGCGTCCGTTCACCATGCCGGCGAACTGCCCCGAATGCGGCACGGAACTGGCGTACGAGAAGGAGGGCGACGCCGACATCCGCTGCCCGAACGCCCGGTTCTGCCCCGGCCAGCTGCGCGAGCGGCTGTTCTACATCGCGAGCCGCAACGCGCTCGACATCGAGGCGCTCGGCTACGTCGGCGCGACCGCGCTGACGCAGCCCCTCGAGCCGAGCGACCCCCCGGTGCGCAACGAGGGCGACCTGTTCCATCTCACCGTCGAGCAGCTCCTCCCGATCCGCAGCCTCGTGCTCGACATGCGGACGGGCACGCCGAAGACCGATCCGAAGACCGGCGAGCAGAAGGTCGTGTCGTTCTTCGCGAACAGGCAGGGCGAGCCGAAGAAGACCGTCGAGCTGCTGTTCGAGGAGCTGGAGAAGGCGAAGCGGCAGCCGCTGTGGCGGGTGCTGGTGGCGCTGTCGATCCGGCACGTCGGCCCGTCCGCCGCCCAGGACCTCGCCCGCGAGCTGGGCTCGATGGACCGGATCGCGAACGCGTCGGAGGAGGAACTGGCCGCGGTCGACGGCGTGGGCCCGACGATCGCCCGGTCGGTCCGGGCGTGGTTCGAGGTCGACTGGCACCGCGAGATCGTCGAGAAGTGGCGCGCGGCCGGCGTCCGGATGGAGGACGAGGGCGCGCGCGGCCCGCGCCCGCTGGAGGGCGTCACCGTCGTGATCACCGGTTCGCTGGAGGGGTACAGCCGCGACTCGGCGACGGAGGCGGTGCAGAGGCTCGGCGGGAAGGTGTCCGGCTCGGTGTCGAAGAAGACGGGGTTCGTCGTCGTGGGCGACAATCCGGGCTCCAAGTACGACAAGGCCGTCAAATTGGGGGTGCCGGTGCTCGCGGAGGAGGGTTTTCGTGTTCTGCTCGCCGAGGGGCCGGATGCGGCCATGTCCGTGACGGTGCGCTCCGGCGAATGACCCCCGCGTATCGGCGGGGACCGTCACCTGTATCGGGTTACTCAGCGGTACACTACGGCTACCCGCCGGTTGTGCGGCGGTACGCTATGGAAATAACGGTACGTACGCAACCGGTTCCGCGAGGTTCCATCCAGGCCTTACCCTCCCAGACATCACGACCCACCTGAATGTCCGGACGCGTCACCCGGGGAAGCCCCCGTGGCCGGGACGTCCGGGACCGGGGGACGGATCCCCCGAACCTCCCCCCGAGGATGTGATGAAGGACCCGAACAACACGCGGAACACGGCCCCCCGGCGCGGTTCCCCGTTGTGGATCTACTTCGTCGCCGTCGTCGTGCTCGGCGTCGCCGCGGGCTCCGCCGCGTTCACCGGGCTGGACGGCGACGACCTCAACGCGCTCGCCCGCAATCCCGTCTTCTGGATCCTCGGCTGCTTCATCGTGTTCGGCGAACTGCGGCCGATCATCACGCCCGGCTCCGAGAACGGCGCCACCACCTCCACCACCTTCTCCTTCGCCGCGCTGCTGTACGCGGGCCTGCCGATCGCCGCCGCGCTGCAGGCCGTGGCGGTCATCACGTGCGGCGTCCTGCGGGGCAGCGCGTCCCACCGCATCGCGTTCAACGCCGCCCAGTACACGCTCAGCCTCGGCGCGGCGCAGGTCGTCCTCACGCTGTTCGGCGTAGACGCGTCCCCGACGTCGCTGTGGGTGCCCGAGGGCGGCGACCTGCCGGCGATCGCGCTCGCCGGCGCCGTCTACTTCATCTGCAACGACGCGCTCGTCGGCGCCGCCGTCGCCCTGCACGAGCGGGTGGCGCTCGTGAAGGCGCTCCGCTGGGACCTCGGGTACCAGGTCCTCGTGCACCTGGCGCTGCTCGGCCTCGCGCCCCTGATGGTCATCGCGATGGACCGGTCCGCCGTGTTCGTCCCGCTGATCGTCCTGCCGTTCATCGCCGTCTACCTGAACGCGTCCGTGTCGGTCCGGCGCGAGCACCAGGCACTGCACGACGGGCTCACCGGCCTGCCGAACCGCAAGCTGCTCATCATCCGCACCGAGGAGGCCCTCGCCGACGCCCGCGGCGGCCGCCGCCGGGCCGCCGCCGGCGACCGCCGCGCCGGCCTGTTCCTCCTCGACCTCGACCGCTTCAAAGAGGTCAACGACACCCTCGGGCACCCGACCGGCGACCGCCTCCTGCAGCTCGTCGCGCACCGCCTCACGCACAGCGTCCGCCCCGGCGACCTCGTCGCGCGGCTCGGCGGCGACGAGTTCGCGGTGCTGCTGCCGTCCGTCCGCGACGAGGCCGCCGCCCGCGAGGTCGCGGTCCGGCTCCGCGCGGCCCTCAGCGAACCCGTCCGCCTCGACGGCATGTCCTTCGACCTGGAAGGCAGCGTCGGCATCGCGCTGTTCCCCGACCACGCCCCCGACTTCGAGCTGCTCCTCCAGCGCGCCGACGTCGCCATGTACAACGCGAAGGAGTCGCGCACCGGCGTCGAGGTGTACTCGCCCGCCCGCGACCGCAACTCGCCGGCCCGCCTCAGCATGCTCGGCGACCTCCGCCGCGCCGTCGACCGCGGCGAACTGGAGCTCTTCTACCAGCCGAAGGTCGCCCTGCGGGACGGCCAGCTCGTCGGCATGGAGGCGCTGCTGCGCTGGCGCCACCCCGACAAGGGCCTCCTCGAACCCGAGGCGTTCCTGTCGATCGCCGAGCAGACGTACCTGATGCGCTCCATCACCCACCACGTCGTGGGGGCCGCGCTGCTGCAGGCCGCCACCTGGTGGCGCGAGGACCTCACCGTCCAGGTCGCCGTGAACGCGTCCGGACGCGACCTGCTCGACACCGGCCTCACCGAGACGGTCCAGGAGGGCCTCGCCGCCCACGGCCTGCCCGCCGCCGCGCTCCAGCTGGAGATCACCGAGCGCATCCTGATGAACGAGCCCGCCTACGCGTCCGACACCGTCGCCGCGCTCGCCGGGCTCGGCATCCCCCTCAGCCTGGACGACTTCGGCACCGGCTACTCGTCCCTCGTCCGGCTGAAGCGCCTTCCCGTCGAAGAGATCAAGATCGACGCGTCGTTCGTCCAGCGCCTCACCACGTCCTCCGACGACGCGGTCATCGTCCGCTCCATCGTCGACCTGGTCCGCACCCTGGGCCTGCGCTCCGTCGCCGAAGGCGTCGAAGACGCCGAGACCGCCCAGGCCCTCCGCGAGATGGGCTGCGACGCCGCCCAGGGCTGGCACTTCGGCCGTCCGATGGACGCCGCGTCCGCGACCGCCTGGCTCCGGAGCCTCGCCGGGGGAGAGCGCCCCCCGTCGAACCCCCCGCCCACGGGCACGGGCATCCTCACCCGCTAGCGCGGCGGAACGAACACCGCCGCTCTCCCGCGCGGCGGTGACGGGGCCGGGACGCCGGGGTCAGTAGCGGCGGCGGATCTCGGGGTTCGGGTCCTCGTAGTACCGCTCCTCGCGGACCGCGGGGGGCGGGCGGCGGTCGACCGCGCGGCGGGCGGACATGATGCGGGCGATGCCGATGACGAGGCCGATCAGGCCGCCGATCATGAGGATGACGCCGACCAGCCGGATGTCGATGCCGCTGAACTCGTAGTTGACCGCATAGGCCAGGATCGCGCCGATGATGATGAGGGCGATGCTGCCGCCGATGGTCACGGCGGGCTCCTTCCGTCGTCCTGGGGGTGGACGCTGGACAATGTTCCCCTCACCAGGATCTGAAACGACCCGCTGGCGTGCCCCGCGAACGGTGCGGGGCTCGGGACGCCGGACCCATAGGATGCTGGGGAACCCAATCGATCTCAGAAACGGTCTTCGAACATGTCCGCCATCACCCGTGACGAGGTCGCTCACCTCGCCCGGCTTTCCCGGCTGGCGCTCGGCGATGACGAGCTCGACCATCTCGCCGCCCAGCTCGACCAGATCATCTCCGCGGTCGCGCGGGTGCAGGAGGTCGCGGCGGAGGACATCCCGCCGACCTCGCACGCGCTGCCGCTGACCAACGTGTACCGGGCCGACGAGGTCCGCCCGTCGCTCGCGCCGGAGCAGGCCCTCGCGGGCGCGCCGGCGGCCGAGGAGCAGCGCTTCCGCGTCCCGCGGATCCTGGGAGAGGAAGCCTGATGTCGGAGCTGGTCACGAAGGGCGCGGCGGAGCTCGGGGAGCTCATCGCCGGCGGCGACGTGTCGGCCGTGGAGGTCGCGCGGGCGCATCTCGACCGGATCGCGCGGGTGGACGGGCAGGTCAACGCGTTCCTGCACGTGGACGCGGAGACGACGCTCGCGCAGGCGCGGGCCGTCGACGAGCGGCGCGCGGCGGGGGAGGAGCTCGGCCCGCTGGCCGGGGTGCCGATCGCGCACAAGGACGTGTTCACCACCGCCGACATGCCGACCACGGCGGGCTCGAAGATCCTCGAAGGGTGGCTGCCGCCGTACGACGCGACGGTGACGGCGCGCCTGCGCAAGGCCGGTCTGGTCATCCTCGGCAAGACGAACATGGACGAGTTCGCGATGGGCTCGTCCACGGAGAACAGCGCCTACGGGCCGACGCGGAACCCGTGGGACACCTCCCGGATCCCGGGAGGCTCGTCCGGCGGCAGCTCGGCCGCGGTCGCGTCGTACCAGGCGCCGCTGTCGACGGGCACCGACACCGGCGGGTCGATCCGGCAGCCCGCCGCCGTGACCGGCATCGTCGGCATGAAGCCGACCTACGGCGGCGCGTCCCGGTACGGGATGATCGCGTTCGCGTCGTCGCTCGACACCCCCGGGCCGTTCGCCCGGAACGTGCTGGACGCGGCGCTCCTGCACGAGGCGTTCAGCGGCCACGACGCGATGGACTCCACGTCCATCGACGCGGCCGTTCCGCCGGTGGTGGAGGCGGCGCGCAGGGGCGATGTGAACGGCCTGCGCGTCGGCGTCGTGAAGGAGTTCCACGGCGAGGGCTACGAGCCGGGCGTCACCGCGCGGTTCGACGAGGCAGTCGAGGTGCTGGAGTCGCTCGGCGCGAAGGTCGTCGAGGTGTCCTGCCCGAACTTCACCTACGCGCTGCCCGCCTACTACCTGATCGCGCCGTCGGAGTGCTCGTCCAACCTCGCCCGGTTCGACGCGATGCGCTACGGCCTGCGCGTCGGCGACGACGGCTCGCGCAGCGCCGAGGAGGTCATGGCGCTGACGCGGGCGGCGGGCTTCGGCCCCGAGGTGAAGCGCCGCATCATGCTCGGCACCTACGCCCTGTCGTCCGGCTACTACGACGCCTACTACGGCAAGGCGCAGCAGGTCCGCACCCTGATCAAGCGCGACTTCGAGGCCGCGTTCGAGCAGGTCGACGTGCTGATCTCGCCGACCACGCCGACGACCGCGTTCACGATCGGGGAGCGCGCGGACGACCCGATGGCGATGTACCTGGCCGACCTCTGCACGATCCCGACGAACCTGGCGGGCAACGCCGCCATCTCCGTCCCGTGCGGGCTGTCGGACGGCCTGCCGGTCGGACTGCAGATCATGGCGCCCGTCCTCGCCGACGACCGCGTCTACCGGGTCGGCGCGGCGATCGAGCGCGCGCTCGAAGACCGCTGGGGCGGCCCGCTGCTCGCACAGGCCCCGGCCCTCTAGGCACCGGAACGGTGGTACGTCAGTGATCACGCATATCGAGATCGACGGCTTCAAGTCCTTCCTGGACTTCAAGCTGGACGTACCGCCCTTCCTTGCCCTGGTCGGCCCCAATGCCAGTGGCAAGTCCAACCTCTTCGACGCGATCGATTACGTCCGGGACGCCTTGATGTCGTCGGAGGAGGCGTTGCTGGCCGCGCGCCGGGGCCGTCCGCAGGAGTTGTTCCACCGAGACGGTGTTGGCCGTCCGGTCGGCGAATTCACGATCAAGACACGTCGCCTGGTGAGGATCGCCGACGGATTTGCGGCATTCGTATGGAGCGAGGGCGCATACCTCGAGAGCGGTGTTCCAGTTCCCAAGAATCTGGCCAGGAAGGTCCTCCATCTGAGGACTGAACAGGGCGTGCCGGACGCCGTCCGCGCGCGAGAGTCCGGGACGGTACATGCCGCTGCCGATGGCGACGACGTCAGCGACTTGGCATTCGCGGTCGAAATAGAGATGGCGCAGGTCCGGCCGTACGTTCCCGATCCGCACGAGATGCGGGCCGTCGCGAACCGGGCTGACCGGCGGGCGCTGCTGACCAATGGCGGCAACCTGGCCGCCGTGCTCGGCCGGATGTGTTCCTCCAACGCCTTGGACGATCTCATGGTCGATCTGGCTGCACTGATGCCGGACGTCAAGGAGATCAGGACCGAACTGGACGAGAAGCGGCAGGAGTGGTCGTTCGACCTCGTCGTCGAGGGGCAGGGACTCGTCCCCAGCAGCCTGCTGTCGGACGGGACACTGCGCATCATCGGGCTCCTGGCGGCGTTGCATGATCCGGATCATCCCGGTGTGCTCATGGTCGAGGAGATCGAGAACGGGCTGCATCCGGCGCGGCTGGCGGAGTTGCTGCGGCGGATCCAGGAGAGGGTCACGGATCTCAACGATCCGGAGTCCCTGGGAAGACCGCTGCGGCAGGTCATCATCACGAGCCATTCGCCCGTGGTGGTGTCCGAGCTGTACCGGACATGCCCGGAGTCGCTGGTGTTCATGGACGCGGCGGTGCGTGTCGATCCGGAGAACGACCGGGTGTCGCGCGTGAGCGTGGCCAAGCCCGTCCGGGACGAGGGGGAGCCGGGAACGTACGTGTCGCCGCGTCAGGTGCGAAGGTACCTGGGCACCGTGCGGCAGGACGCGCCGTGAGCCGTCCGCTGGTTCCGGGGCTCGTCGCGGAGAACACCACCGACGAGCGCTTCCTCGGTGCGGTGGTGTTCCGGCAGATCAGGGCGCTGACGGAGAAGGGGTCACGGCATGTCGTGGACGTGGCCAGGACCGAGGTCGGCGAATGCTGGACTATCAAGGACCCCGACCGTGTCTGTCAGGCGGTACTGGAACTCGCCGAGGACTGCCACCTGATCTGCGTCCACAACGACCACAATGAACGCGGCAAGGCCGACGCGGTGCGAGCGGATCTCGCCAAGCGGGGGCTGACCACGCCGGTGATCCCGCTGGTGCCGGTGCGGGAGACCGAGGCATGGCTGCTGGCCGACCGGGCGGTGTGGGCGGGGCTGCGCGGGAGCGACCCGTCCAGGATGCCCGCGCGGCCCCGGGACGTGGAGAAGCTACAAGACCCGAAGCTCGTGCTGGATGCCGTCCGCCCCCGGAGCGGGCGGCGTTCCCGGGCCGACTATTACGACTACATAGGACAGAACGTCGACCTCGATGTGCTCGCGCAGATACCGGCGTACGCCGCCTGGGTTGCCGAGACGGAAGAGGCGTTGAAGGGACTGGGATTTCTGTGAGCGTGGAAACGCCGATGAAGTACGACGAGGCGCTCGCGAAGTACGAGCCGGTGCTCGGGATCGAGACGCACATCGAGCTCGGCACCGCGTCGAAGATGTTCTGCGGGTGCCCGACGGGGTTCGGGGCCGAGCCGAACACGCAAGTGTGCCCCGTGTGCCTGGGGCTTCCCGGGGCGCTGCCGGTGACGAACCACGCGGCGATCGAGGGGATCATCAAGATCGGGCTCGCGCTGAACTGCGAGATCGTGGAGTGGTGCCGGTTCGCCCGGAAGAACTACTTCTACCCGGACATGCCGAAGAACTTCCAGATCTCGCAGTACGACGAGCCGCTCTGCGTCAACGGGTTCCTCGAGGTGGAGGCCGAGGGGGAGACGTACCGGATCGAGATCGAGCGCGTCCACATGGAGGAGGACACCGGCAAGTCGCTGCACGTCGGCGGCGCGACCGGGCGGATCCAGGGCGCGGACCACTCGCTGGTCGACTACAACCGGGCCGGCATCCCGCTCGTCGAGATCGTCACGAAGCCGATCCCCGCGACGGGCGAGAAGGCGCCGCTGGTGGCGCGCGCGTACGCGACGGAGCTGCGGGAGCTGGTCCGGTCGCTGGGCGTGTCCGACGTGCGCATGGAGGAGGGCTCCATGCGGTGCGACGTGAACGTGTCCCTGATGCCGCGCGGCGCCGCCGAGTGGGGGACGCGGACGGAGACGAAGAACGTGAACTCGCTCCGGTCGGTGGAGCGGGCCGTGCGGTCGGAGATCGAGCGGCAGGCGGGGGTGCTGTCGGGCGGCGGGCGGATCGTCCAGGAGACGCGGCACTTCCACGAGGACACCGGCCGGACGACGAGCGGGCGCAGCAAGGAGGAGGCGCAGGACTACCGCTACTTCCCCGAGCCGGACCTGGTGCCGATGGCCCCGTCGCGGGAGTGGGTGGCGGAGCTGAAGGCGTCGCTGCCGGAGCTGCCCGCCGCGCGCCGCCGCCGCGTCCAGGCCGAGTGGGCGCTGTCGGACCTGGAGCTGCGCGACGTCGTGAACGCCGGTGCCGTCGAGCTGATCGAGGCGACGGTGGCGGCGGGCGCGGACGCCGGGGCGGCGCGCAAGTGGTGGATGAACGAGCTGTCGCGGCGTGCCACCGAGCAGGGCGTCGAACTGGACGCCCTGCCGATCACGCCGGAGCAGGTCGCCCGGATCCAGGCGATGGTGGCGGCCGGGGAGCTGAACGACAAGCTGGCCCGGCAGGTGTTCGAGGGCGTCCTCGCGGGCGAGGGCGCGCCGGACGAGGTCGTCGCGGCGCGGGGCCTGAAGGTCGTCAGCGACGAGGGCGAGCTGTCGTCGATCATCGACCGGGTGATCGCGGACAACGCGGCGGTGGCCGACAAGGTCAGGTCCGGGAAGGTCGCGGCGGCGGGTGCGCTGGTCGGCGCGGTGATGAAGGCGACGCGCGGGCAGGCGGACGCCGGGCGCGCCCGCGAGCTGATCCTGGAGAAGCTCGGCGCGTCGTGAGCCGTCGTCCCGCTCCGCGGCCCGCCCGGCGGGTCAGCGGAGCGGGACGACGATGACCTTGTCGTCCTCGTCGTTGTCGGTGGTGAGCCACACGGCGCGGCCGTCGGGGGAGCGGGTGGCGGAGCGGATGCGGCCGAAGCGGCCCTCGAAGTGGGCGACGGGTTCGCCGAGCGACCCGTCCGGGCGGACGGGCACCTGCCAGAGCCGCCGCCCGCGCAGGGCGGCGGCCCACAGCGAGCGGCCCGCGTAGGCGAGGCCGGACGGGGACGCCTCGGACGGCCGCCAGACGAGGAGCGGGTCGGTGAAGCCGTCCCGGCCCTCCTTGCCCTCGACGACGGGCCAGCCGTAGTTGCGGCCCTTCTCGATGCGGTTGATCTCGTCCCAGGTGTTCTGGCCGAACTCGGTGGCGAACATGCGGTCGTCGCCGTCCCAGGCGAGGCCCTGGACGTTGCGGTGCCCGTACGTCCACACCAGGGTCCCGAACGGGTTGCCGGGTGCCGGCCTCCCCTCGGGGGTCATGCGGAGGATCTTGCCGCCGAGCGACTCCCTGTTCTGGGAGAGCTCCTCCCGGCCGACCTCGCCGGTGGCGGCGTACAGCATCCCGTCGGGGCCGAACGCGAGCCGGCCGCCGTTGTGGTTGACGCCCTTGGGGATGCCGGTGACGAGCGTCTCCAGCGCGCCGATGCCGCCGTCGTGGCGGAAGCGGGCGATGCGGTTGTCGGACCCGGACGTGAAGTACACGTAGGCGTGGCCCGCGCGGACGGCGATCCCGAGCAGACCGCCCTCACCACCGGGCGACACTCCCGGCACCTTCCCGAGCTCTCTTACCTGGCCCCCCGGGGAGACCCGCAGCACCTTCGCGGTGTCCCGCTCGGTGACCAGGGCGTCTCCGCCCGGCAGGAACGCCAGACCCCAGGTGACCTGCCGTCCCCGCACGAGAACGCGGGGGTCGCCGGGACGCGACGACCCGGTCACCGGCGGTGGCGGCGAGACCGGCGCGCTCTCGTTCCGGACGACCGGCGCCGGTTCCGGCGGGTCGTCGCCGCACCCGGTGAGGACGAGCGCTGGAGCGGCCAGCGTGAGGACCGTGAGGACGCTGAGGCGGCGCATACGCCATTCAAGACACAAAGCGACATGCGCCACAACCACCCGATGGCACCGAAGAAATGCCCCAAAATTCATCACGGAACGTGATCTCCGGCACATTTCCGTTGCAGGGACGTTCACCCCGCCGGAGGGGCGTATCGGATCGCCGACATGCCCGTTCGTCGCCGGGAGGACGCCCAGCCTCAATCGCTCCGTGACATACGGAGCGTACATTGAGCGACACGGTGATCCCGCAGTGCAGCAACGTCGCTGATCTCCGGCCGGCGAGGCCCGTGCCCGCCGCCGGCCCGCGCCGACCCTGCGCGGGCACGATCCAGGACCTCACGGCCGTTATCCCGGTGATCGATGAGGAACGGACCCACATCCCCTCCGGCGCGCCGCTGCGCCTCCGAGGGGCTGACCGCCTCCCAGCGGGGCAGGAAGGGACACGGCGTGATGAGCGGCGCGAACGCCCGGCGGATGCCGCCGTGGACGCCTCCCGTCGCCCTGGCCGCGGTCGTCGGCGTGCTGTACGCCGTCGGCTCGCTGCTCGGGTGGGGCGGCACGGCCTTCATCGCCTGGGCGGAGGCGTGCGCTGCGGGCGCCGCCGCGGCGTCCCTCCTGCTGTCGGCGCGCCGTCCCGCGGGCACCCGTGCGCGTGCCGCGGCGCCCGGTGAGGGGCCCCTGTGGCGGGCGTCGTGGCGCTGGTTCGGGATCGCCGGGGCCTGCTGGTTCGTCGGCGCCGTGGGAAGCGCCGCGTCCGCGGGCGTCAACCGCAGCGCGCTGTCGCTGTCGGTGCCCGACCTGTTCTATCTGTTCGCCGTGTTCGCGCTGGTGACGGGCCTGATCGTGCCGGTCAGGCCGGCCCGTGACGCGGGCACCTGGCTGCGCTACGCCGCCGACGCCTACGTCTGCGCGGCCGCCCTGTTCGTCGTGGGCTGGGTGGGCCTGTTCGGCTCGCTGTACCACCGCTCGGGCGAGTCGGCGTCCGAGTTCTTCCTGGAGCTGCTGTACCCGCTGATCGGGATCGTGCTGGTCTGCGGGGCGCTGCCGTTCGTCCGCGGCGCCGCGCGCGGGCACCGGCGGCCCGCCTGGATGGGCTACGGGGCCCTGGCGGCCTTCGCGGTCGCCGACGTCGTCACGACGGTCGTGCGGCTGCGCGGCGGCGGCCCGGCCGACGACCCGTCCGACATCCTCCGGCTCGCCGGGCTGCTGCTGCTCCTGCTCGTCCCGTGGACGGGCCCGGCGGGCGCCTCGCCCGACGAGGTCGACGACATCCCCGACTCGGTCACCGTGGACGAGGCCGAGGACGGGGCCGGGCGGATGCAGAGCGCCGGGCTCGCGCCCGCCGCGATCGCCGCCGCCGCCGCGCTGTTCGTCGCCGGGCACGCGCTGGCCGGCCGCGACGGCCTGGAGGCGGTCGTGCCGGTCGTGGCCGGCTCGGCCGCGCTGGTGCTGGTCGCGCGGCTCGCCGGGCTATTGGGCGAGAACGCGGTGCTGCGCCGCGCCGTCGGCACCGGCGAGGAGCACTTCCGGGCGCTGTCGGAGAGCATCAACGACGCGGTCGTGATCTGCGACACGCGCGGCATCGTCCAGTACGCCAGCGCGGGCGCGCTGCGCTCGTATCGGTACGCGCGGGGCGAGCTGCTCGGCCGGGCGCTGCCGGAGATCGTCCATCCCGAGGACCTGCCCCGCGTCGAGGAGGTCTTCGCCGACTTCGTGAACGACGCCGACGCCGACCCCGCGCGCGTGTCGTGCCGCGTCCGGGCGGCCGACGGGACGTGGCTGCCCACCGAGTCGACGATCTCCCGGTACGCCGGGACGGGCGGCGCCACCCGGCTGCTGATCACGACACGCGATCTGAGCGAGCAGGCGGCGCTCCAGCGGCAGGTCGCGCACCTGACGTTCCACGACGGGCTGACGGGCCTGCCGAACCGGTCGTTCTTCGAGGAGCGGACCCGGGACGTGCTGTCCCGGCAGGCGTCCGGCGGCCGGGTCGCCGTGCTGTTCGTCGATCTGGACGGCTTCACCGACGTGAACGACTCGGCCGGGCACGCGGCGGGCGACCAGGTCCTCGCGCAGGCGGCGCGGCGGCTGCGCGCGACCGTCCAGGCCGACGACACCGTGGCGCGGTGGGGCGGGGACGAGTTCGCCGTGCTCGTGCAGCTGCCCGCCGACGACCGGGAGACGCGCGGCGCGGTGGAGCTCGCGGAGCGGCTGCTGCGGGTGCTGTCCGAGGACCCCTACCAGGTCGGCAGCAAGAACCTGGTGCTGACGGCGAGCGTCGGCATCGCCTTCGCCGGCGACGAGGAGCCGCCGAAGGGCGGCAGCCCGCGGCCCGCCCGCGACTCGGAGGTGGGGCGGCGGCTGCGCCGCAGCGCCGCCGACCTGATGCGCAACGGCGACCTCGCGATGGCGCGCGCCAAGGAGCTCGGCGGCGGCCGGGTCGAGGTGTTCGCCCCGCACATGCACGCGGACGTCGTCCGGCGCCTGGAGCTCGGCAGCGACCTGCAGCGGGCGCTCGCCGACGAGCAGTTCGCGGTGGAGTTCCAGCCGGTGGTGGAGCTCGCGACGTCCCGGGTGACCGGGGTCGAGGCGCTGCTGCGGTGGTGGCGGGGCAGCGAGGCCGTCCCGCCGGAGGAGTTCATCGGCCCGGCGGAGGAGTCCGGCCTGATGATCCCGCTCGGTGACTGGGTGCTGCGGGAGGCGTGCCGGGAGGTGGCGCGCTGGCGCCGCGAGTCCTGGGACGTCGGCCTGTCGGTGAACTTCACCGCCCGGCAGATCGCCGCGCCCCGGTTCGCGGAGTCGGTCGCGGCGGCGCTGGAGGAGACGGGCCTGCCGCCGCACGCGCTGACGCTGGAGGTCCGCGAGGAGGTCCTCGTGGAGGACCCGCAGAACGTGGCGCGGCTGTCGGCGCTGCGCGACCTCGGCGTCCGGCTCGCGATCGACGACTTCGGGACGGGCTACGCGTCGCTGGCCTACCTGGGGCAGCTGCCCGTCGACATCATCAAGATCGACCCGTCGTTCGTGGCGGGGCTCGGGTCGGACGAGACGCTGACGCTGCTGACCCGCACGATCGTGCGGCTCGGCCGTGATCTCGGTCTCACGGTCGTCGCGGAGGGCATCGAGCGTCCCGAGCAGCTGGAGCTGCTCCGCGGGATGGACTGTCCGCGCGGCCAGGGGTTCCTGGTGGCGCGGCCGATGGCGGCGGGACGGGTGGAATCGCTCGTCCGGACGAACCTGTCCCAGCAGGGCGCGCCGGGCGCGCCGGGGGCGCTCCCGCTGCCGCTGCCCGGGTGAGCGGTCTCAGATGGTGGGATCACACGTCCAAGGATTTGACGGTGGGCGCGAAGTCGGCGAAAGTGGCTGCGTGCAGAACACTTCCACCATCCTCGTAGTACTTGGTCGGCGCGCGGGCTGACCGAGTTTTCCGACCTGCGCGCCTCCCCTCGATCGCCGTCGCGGCGACGGGGGTTTTTTGTTGCCCCGGCGAGCCAGACCACACCCTTCGCAAGGAAACAGGATCATGACGACCGAGCAGATGACGGGAGCCCAGGCGCTGGTCCGCGCTCTGGAGAACGTCGGCGTCGACACCGTGTTCGGCATCCCGGGGGGCGCGATCCTCCCGGCGTACGACCCGCTGTACGACTCCGACAAGCTGCGGCACATCCTCGTCCGGCACGAGCAGGGCGCGGGACACGCCGCCCAGGGCTACGCGATGGTGACCGGCCGGGTCGGTGTCTGCATGGCCACCAGCGGCCCCGGCGCGACGAACCTCGTCACGGCGATCTCCGACGCCTACATGGACTCGGTGCCGATCGTGGCGATCACCGGTCAGGTCTCGACGTCCCTCATCGGGACGGACGGGTTCCAGGAGGCCGACATCGCCGGCATCACGATGCCGATCACCAAGCACAACTTCCTGGTCACCAAGGCGGAGGACATCGCCCGGACGATCGCCGAGGCGTTCCACATCGCCTCGACGGGCCGCCCTGGACCGGTCCTGGTCGACATCGCCAAGGACGCCCTCCAGGCCCCGGTCGCGTTCGAGTGGCCCGTCCAGATGCAGCTGCCGGGGTACCGGCCGGTCACCCGCCCGCACTCCAAGCAGGTCCGCGAGGCGGCCCGGCTGATCGTCGAGGCGCGGCGGCCCGTCCTGTACGTCGGCGGCGGCGTCCTGAAGGCCGGCGCGTCCGCCGAGCTGAAGGTGCTCGCCGAGCTGACCGGCGCGCCCGTCGTCACGACCCTGATGGCCAAGGGCGCGCTGCCCGACAGCCACCCGCTGCACATGGGCATGCCCGGCATGCACGGCGCGGTCGGCGCGGTCGGCGCCCTCCAGCGCGCCGACCTGCTCGTCACGCTCGGCGCCCGGTTCGACGACCGCGTCACCGGCAAGCTGGACGGCTTCGCGCCCGGCGCGAAGGTCGTCCACGCCGACATCGACCCGGCGGAGATCTCCAAGAACCGGCACGCGGACGTGCCGATCGTCGGCGACGCCCGCGAGGTCATCGCCGACCTGATCGTCGCGGTCCAGAACGAGCACGAGGCGGGCCGCCGCGGCGACTACGCCGACTGGTGGCGCCAGCTCAACGCCTGGCGGGAGACCTACCCCCTCGGCTACGACACGCCGGACGACGGGTCGCTGTCGCCGCAGTACGTCATCGAGCGCATCGGCAGGATCGTCGGGCCGGAGGCGTACTACGTCGCGGGCGTCGGCCAGCACCAGATGTGGGCCGCGCAGTTCATCAGGTACGAGCGGCCCGGCGCGTTCCTCAACTCCGGCGGCGCGGGCACGATGGGCTACGCCGTCCCGGCCGCGATGGGCGCCAAGGTCGGCGCGCCGGACACCCAGGTGTGGGCCATCGACGGCGACGGCTGCTTCCAGATGACCAACCAGGAGCTCGCGACGTGCGCGATCGAGGGGATCCCGGTCAAGATCGCCGTGATCAACAACGGTAATCTCGGCATGGTCCGGCAGTGGCAGACGCTGTTCTACGACGCCCGCTACTCCAACACGAACCTGCACGCGGCCAAGCGGATTCCGGACTTCGTGAAGCTCGCGGAGGCGTACGGTTGCATCGGGCTCCGGTGCGAGCGCGCCGAGGACGTCGACGCCGTCATCGCCAAGGCCATGGAGATCGACGACGCTCCCGTCGTGATCGACTTCGTCGTCAACGAGGACGCGATGGTCTGGCCGATGGTCGCCGCCGGCACCACCAACGACGACATCAAGATCGCCCGGGACATGGCTCCCGACTGGGAGAACGGAGACTGACGATGAGCCTGCACACCCTCTCCGTGCTCGTCGAGAACAAGCCGGGCATCCTCGCGCGGGTCGCCGCCCTGTTCTCGCGGCGCGGCTTCAACATCGAGTCCCTGGCCGTCGGCACCACCGAGCACCCGGAGATCTCCCGGATGACGATCGTGGTGAACGTCGCCGACCTGCCCCTGGAGCAGGTCACCAAGCAGCTGAACAAGCTGATCAACGTCCTGAAGATCGTCGAGCTGGACCCCTCGGCGTCGGTGCAGCGCGAGCTCGTCCTGGTCAAGGTGCGGGCGGACGCCGAGACGCGGTCGCAGGTCCTGGAGACCGTCCAGCTGTTCCGCGCCAAGGTCGTCGACGTCGCCGCGGACGCCGTCACGATCGAGGCGACCGGCAACCGCGACAAGCTGGACGCCCTGATCCGCGTCCTGGAGCCGTTCGGCATCAAGGAGCTCGTCCAGTCGGGCATGGTGGCCATCGGCCGCGGCGCCCGGTCCATCACCGACCGCTCGCTGCGGGCCATCGAGCGCAGCGCGTAATCCCTCTTACCGAAATCCAGAAAGGCAGCAGCACTGTGGCTGAGATGTTCTACGACGACGCCGCCGACCTGAGCGTGATCCAGGGCCGGCACGTGGCGATCATCGGCTACGGCAGCCAGGGCCACGCCCACGCGCTGTCCCTGCGCGACTCCGGCGCCGACGTCCGGGTCGGGCTCCGCGAGGGCTCCGCCAGCCGGGAGAAGGCCGAGGCCGAGGGCCTGCGCGTCGTCACCCCCGCCGAGGCGGCCGAGGAGGCCGACCTCATCATGCTGCTCGCTCCCGACCACCACCACCGGGAGATCTTCGAGAAGGACATCCGGCCCGCCCTGGTCGAGGGCGACGCCCTGTTCTTCGGGCACGGCTTCAGCATCCGCTACGGGCTCGTCGAGCCGCCCGAGGGCGTGGACGTGGCCATGGTCGCCCCCAAGGGCCCGGGTCACCTCGTCCGCCGCCAGTTCGTCGCCGGCCGCGGCGTCCCGGTGATCGTCGCGGTGGAGAAGGACGCGTCCGGCAACGCGTGGCCGCTCGCCCTGTCCTACGCCAAGGGCATCGGCGGCCTGCGCGCCGGCGGCATCAAGACCACCTTCACCGAGGAGACCGAGACCGACCTGTTCGGCGAGCAGGCCGTGCTGTGCGGTGGCGCGTCGGAGCTGGTCAAGGCCGGGTTCGAGGTGCTGACGGAGGCCGGCTACCAGCCCGAGGTCGCCTACTTCGAGGTGCTGCACGAGCTGAAGCTGATCGTCGACCTCATGTACGAGGGCGGCATCTCCAAGATGTACTGGTCGGTGTCGGACAACGCCGAGTACGGCGGCTACCGCAGCGGCCCGCGCGTCATCACGCCGGAGACCAAGGCCGCCATGAAGAAGATCCTCGGCGAGATCCAGTCCGGCGAGTACGCCAAGGAGCTGGTGGAGGAGTTCGAGGGCGGCCAGACGCGGTTCCGCAAGTACCGCGAGGCGCTCGCCGAGCACCCGATCGAGAAGACCGGCGCCGAGCTGCGGCCGATGATGAGCTGGATCGACGACTGAGCCGTCGACGCGCCGGCCCCCGGCCCCGCCGCGGGAGCGGGGGTCAGCGCGTCAGGTGGCGGCGGATCCGGGTGAGCAGCGAGGGCGTGCCCGGGTCGGCGATCACCTGGAGCGCCAGGTGCCCGCCGCGCGTGAAGTAGATGACGGTGTCGCGGTCGGGGGCGGTCGTGCGGCGCTGGAGGCCGGTCCTGAGGGCGGGGCCGCGGACGGCGCCGAGCCGCGCCTCGCGGGTGATGCCGAGGGACGTGGCGGCGACGTGCACGTCCCAGCGGCCCGGGTCGAGCGCGGCCGGGTCGACGACCGCCTCGAAGCCGCCGTCGCGGGGCTGCGCGGCGACGCGGTGCTCCTTTCCGGACGTCCGCTCGCGCACGACGACGTCCACGGCGGTGCGGTGCGTCTCGACGCGCTGGAGGGCGGCCGTCCCCCGGATCCTGATCTTCCTGCCGTGCCAGCCGGCGCCGTCGAGGCGGTGGTCGACGCCGACCTCGGCGGTGATGTCGGCGTCCTGCCGGGACACGCCCCGCAGGTACGGGTACAGCGCGTAGACGCGTCCGCCCACGACGACCGCGCCGGCGGGGCCGCCGTCGGCCTCGTCCCGGATCAGCCGCTCCAGTTCGTCGCGCAGGCCGTGCTGGATGCAGAACGCTCGCAGGCGGACGGACGAGGGCAGGACGGCGCGGGCGTCCTCGCTCAGCCCCTCGGCGCCGATGACCTTGCGGGTGCCCTCCAGCAGCCCCTCGCGCTGGCCGCCGTCGAGGCAGAGGAATCGCTGGTCGTAGACCCGCAGCAGGTCGCGTAGCACGCTGATCGTGTCGTCGGTCGTCACGAGGGTCACGTTAGGCCCCGGTGCGGTCGCGCACAGTGAAAGACCGTAGAGCCTGTCCTCCTGGATGCATACTCGGTATTGCCTTGCGCATACGCGGTATGCATACTTGGTATCCATGTCGATCCGTCACGGCCTGCTGGCCCTGCTGTCGCAGGGTCCCCGGTACGGCTACCAGCTGCGCGCCGAGTTCGAGTCGTCCACCGGCGCGACCTGGCCGCTCAACATCGGCCAGGTCTACTCCACCCTCGCCCGCCTCGAACGCGACGAGCTCGTCGTGCGCGCCGGGGACGACGGCGAGGGCCGCTTCGTCTACGAGATCACCCCTGCCGGGGAGGCGGACGTCCGGCGCTGGTTCGCCACCCCCGTCGCCGCCGCCGACCGGCCCCGCGACGAGCTCGCGATCAAGCTGGCGATGGCCGTCACCGCTCCCGGCGTGGACGTGCGCGCGGTCGTCCAGACACAGCGCGCCGCGACGCTGCGGACGCTGCAGGACCTCACCCGCCTCAAGATGGGCGCGCCGGCCGTGCCCGCTGACCAGCCCGACCGCGCGTGGCGGCTCGTCCTGGAATCGATGATCTTCCAGGCGGAGGCCGAGGTGCGGTGGCTCGACCACTGCGAGGTCTACGTCGCCCGCGCCGGGCGCCCCGCCCCGCCGGCACCGCCCGCCGGAGCCGGTGCGGCCGCCGAACCCGCCGAACCGACGGAGGAGACGCGTCGATGACGGTCCTGAGCATGCGCCAGGTGTCCCGCGACCACGGGACGGGGAACGCCCTCGTCCACGCCCTGCGCCAGGTGGACCTGGACGTCGCCGCGGGCGAGTTCGTCGCCGTGATGGGCCCGTCCGGATCCGGCAAGTCGACGCTGCTGACGATCGCCGGCGGCCTCGACACCCCCACGTCCGGCCAGGTCGTCGTCGAGGGCGCCGACCTCGGCGCGCTCGGCCCCGCCGGGCGCTCGGCCCTGCGCCGCCGCGCGGTCGGCTACGTCTTCCAGGACCTCAACCTCATCCCGAGCCTCACCGCCGCCGAGAACGTCATGATGCCTCGCGAACTGGACGGCGTCCGTGCCCGTCAGGCCCGCAGGGAGGCGCTGCACGCGCTCGCCGAGCTGGGCGTCGGCGAGCTGGCCGACCGGTTCCCCGAGGAGATGTCCGGTGGCCAGCAGCAGCGCGTCGCGATCGCGCGGGCGCTGGTCGGCGACCGCCGGCTCGTCCTCGCCGACGAGCCGACCGGTGCGCTCGACAGCCACACCGGCGAGGAGGTCATGCGGGCGCTGCGGGCCCGCTGTGACGCGGGCGCCGCCTGCCTGATGGTCACGCACGAGTCGCGGCACGCCGCCTGGGCCGACCGGGTCGTGTTCCTGCGCGACGGCCTGCTCATCGATGCGACCCCCGGCCGCCCAGGCCCGGAGAGCCTGCTGGAGGGTGCCTCGTGAGCGGGTTCCTGGCCGCGCTGCGGATCGCGCGGCGGGACGCGCTGCGGGCCCGCGGCCGTACGGCGCTCGTGCTCGCCATGATCGGGCTGCCGGTGGCGGCGGTCGTCGCGCTCGCCGTGCTGTCGGCGACCGGGACGTGGTCGCCGCGCGAGGCGCTGCCGTACGAGATCGGCGCCGCCGACGCGCGCCTCACCGGCACCGGGCACGCGCCCGTCCGCCAGGATCCGGAGTCGGACGAGCCGTTCCACGGGTCGTCCGAGCCGGAGCCCGGAGCCGGCGCCGAGCGGCCCTGGACCACGGCAGAGATCACCCGCAGGGTCGTCGCGCGCTACGGGCCGCGCGCCCGCGTCCAGCCGATCGAGACCGGCGGACGCGCCGCGCTGGAGACCGGCCGCGGCGTGCTGGCGGTCCGGCACACGGGCCTCGACCTGCGCGACCCCATGACGCGCGGGATCCTGGAGGTGACGAGGGGCAGGGCGCCGGCGGCGCCGGACGAGATCGCCGTCGCCCCGTCGCTCGCCGGGCGGTTCCCCCTCGGAGCCACCGTCCGGGCGGGCCGGGACGGCGCGGCGGTCCGGGAGGGCCGCGACGGCGTGCGGTTGCGGGTCGTCGGGTTCGCCCGGGACCCGCGGTCGCCCCGCGACGATGTCGTGGTGACCCTGCCGGGCGGGATCCCCGGCCCGGCAGACTCGCTCCCGCAGTGGCTGATCAGCGTCGGCGCCCCGGTGACGTGGGACGACGTGACCGATCTCAACCAGGAGGGCATCACCGTCCTGTCGCGGTCCGTGGTGGACGATCCGCCTCGGCGGGATCCCGCGGCGGCGGCTGACAGCGGCCCCGCCGCCGAGGAGCGGACGATCATGGCGGCCGCGGTGGCCATGATCGTGTTGGAGGTCGTGCTGCTGGCCGGTCCCGCGTTCGCGGTCGGCATCCGGCGGCAGCGCCGAGATCTGGCGCTGCTGGCGGCGGCCGGCGGCGACGCCGGGCATCTGCGCACCGTGGTGCTGACCGGCGGCCTGGTGCTCGGGGCCGCCGCCGCGCTGGCCGGGGCGCTGCTCGGGCTGCTCGCCGCGATCGCCGCCAAGCCGGTGATCCGCGCGACGACGGGGCACGTGCTCGGCCCGCTCGACGTCCCGTGGCCGCTCGTGCTGACGACCATGGCGCTCGGCGCCGGCAGCGCCGTCGCCGCCGCCTCCGTGCCCGCCGTCCAGGCAGCCCGGATGGACGTCGTCGCGGCGCTCGGCGGGCGCCGCGAGGCGGCCAGGTCCCGGCGAGGCTGGCCGCTCGCCGGGGGAGCGCTCGCCGGCACGGGCGTCGTGCTGTGCCTCGCCGGGACGCGCGGGCTGCGCGAGTTCGGTCCCGCCCTCGGCGCCGTAGCGATCATCATCGGCGGGGTGTTCGCCGCGCCGTGGCTGGTGGGGGCGGCCGGACGGGCCGCGCGGTGGCTGCCGCTGCCGCTGCGCCTCGCCGTCCGGGACGGGGCCCGCAACAGGGGCCGGGCCGCGCCCGTCGTCGCCGCGATCATGGCGGCGACGGCCGCTGTCACCGCGCTGGCCGTCGGCGCCTCCAGCGACTTCCGGCAGGAGCGGCTGGAGTACGAGGCGCGGCTCCCCATGGGGTCGGCCGTGATCAGGCCGCCGCTGGAGCGCGCGGACGCGGTCGCCGCCGGCGCCCGGCGCGAGATGCCCGGCGTGCCGGTGCTGGAACTGAAGGCCCTGCCGGGCGAGTTCTCGGTGTGCGGGCACGAGGACACCGCGCGCTGCCCGTCGGTCTCCTTCGGCGGGGGCAGCACCGCCGGGCCCGGCGTGGCCACCGGCGACGAGAACGTGGCCGACATCGTGGTCGGGGGCGCCCGCGAGGCCCGCCTGCTGCTCGGCAGGGACGATCCGGAGGTGAGCCGGGCGCTGGCGGCCGGGCGGGTGGTCCTGTTCGGCCGGCAGCCCAGGCCGTACGGCACGACCACCGCGACGGTCGCGGTGTGGAAGGACGATCAGCGGCACGTCCTGCGCGCGGTCCCGGACCTGCCCGCGGTCGCCGTCGCGGCGGACGCGCACGTCCGGGCGATCGTCCCGCCGTCGGCCGCGAAGCGGATCGGGGTGGCGCCGCGCATCGAGGCGCTCGGCGTCGACCGGGCCGACCACCGCGTCACCCCGGACGAGGAGGCCCGGCTGAAGGAACTGCTCGCCGGGTACTCCGGCGACGACGGGTCCGTGCACGTCGAGCGGGGCTTCACCGGGTCGGCGTCCGCCGTCCTCCTGCTGCTGGCGGCGGCCGGGGCGGTGCTCGCGCTCGGCGGCACGCTGATCGCGACGGGCCTGTCGGCCGCGGACGCCCGGCCCGACCTCGCCACCCTCGCCGCCGTCGGCGCCCGGCCCCGGACCCGGCGGCTGCTGATGGCCGGGCAGGCCGGCTTCGTCGCCGTCCTCGGCTGCTGGCTCGGCCTCGCGGGCGGACTCGTCCCGGGCATCGCGGTCGCGCGCCCGCTGACGGCCGTCGAGGAGATCCCCGCCCAGCCGGGCGCGGACGGTGCCGTCGCCGCCCCGGGTCACGGCCCCACGATCGACATCCCCTGGCAGCTCCTCCTGCTCATCGGGGTCGCGGTGCCGCTGCTGGCGATGCTGGCCGCCGGGCTGTCCACCCGGAGCCGGCTGCCGGTGACCCGCCGGCCGGCCTGACGCGCCGGACGGCCCGCGGGACGCCGCACGGCGCTCCGGCTGGTAGCGTCCGGCGCGTGGCTGACGCGGTTGTGCTGGAGGGGCCGGTGGACGAGGCCCCAGCCCGCGCGGAGAGAACGGGGAGAGGCGGGCGCCGGCCCGCGCTGGCGGTGCTGGTCGTGGCGAGCGCCGCGCTGTACGCGCTGTACTCGCTGCTGCGCCTGCGGGCGTTCCGGGCCAGCAGCTACGACCTGGTGATCTTCGACCAGGCGGTGCGCTCCTACAGCCGGTTCGAGCGGCCGGTGGCGATGGTGAAGGGCGTCCACAACGGGTTCGGGCCCGACTTCGCGATCCTCGGCGACCACTTCTCGCCGATCCTCGCGCTGCTGGCGCCGTTCTACTGGATCCACGACGGCCCGGGGACGCTGCTCGTCGCGCAGGCGGTGCTGTTCGCGCTGGCGATGGTGCCGATCTGGCGGTTCGCGGAGCGCCGGGCCGGCGCGGCGGGCGCGTACTGCGCGGCGGGCGCCTACGCGCTGTCGTGGCCGGTCGCGGAGGCGCTCGCGTTCGACTTCCACGAGGTCGCGTTCGTCCCGGCGCTGTCCGCGCTGATGGTCGAGCGCCACGACGCCGGGCGGCGCGGCCAGGCGGCGGCCGCGGCCCTCGCGCTGCTGCTCGTCAAGGAGGACATGGGCCTCCTGCTCGCCGGGTTCGGGCTGTTCCTGCTGACCCGGCGGGGCGACCGCCGCGCCGGCGCCGCCTACGTGGCGGGCGGCCTCGTCGCGACCTGGCTGTGCTCCCGGGTGCTCATCGCGGCGTTCGGCGGCGACAACGACTACTACTGGGCGTACGGTGGGCTCGGCCCGGACCTGCCGCGCGCCGCCGCGCACCTGCTCACCCACCCGTGGGACGCGCTGGCGCTGCTCGGCAGCCCGCCCGTCAAGCTCGGCACGATGGCGCTGCTGGTCCTGCCGCTGCTGCTGCTCCCGCTCTGCTCGCCGCTGACGCTGACCGTCCTGCCGCTGCTGGCGGAGCGGATGCTCGCCAGCCGGTTCGAGAACTGGTGGCAGCCGAGCTACCACTACAACGCGTTCCTCATCGCGGTCCTCGTCCTCGCGGCGGTGGACGGCGCGGCGCGGCTGCGGACGCGCTTCGCGGGCCCGCTGCGCGCCCGGTTCGGGAACCGCCGCCCGCCGCGGCGGGTGCCGAGGGCGCTGCCCGCCGCCGGGATGCTGGCGGCGACACTGGCCGCCGTGCCGTTCTTCGCGTTCGCGCACCTCGCCGACCCGGGATTGTGGCGGCCGAACGAGCGGGCGCGGTCGGCCGCCGCGGCGGCGGCGCGGATCCCGGACGGGGCGCTCGTCGAGGCGCCGAACACGGTCGGTCCCGCGCTGACCGGGCGGACCCGCGTCCTGCTGTGGGACTGGCAGCCGCGCCGGGCCCCGTGGGTGATCGCGGACGTGGAGCGGCTGGAGTTCCCGTTCGTCGCGCCGGGCGAGCAGCGGCGCCGGGTCGAGACGCTGCGGGCGCAGGGATACCGGGAGGTGTTCCGCTCCGGCGGCTATGTGGTGCTGCACCGGGACGCCCCCGAGCCGTGGTGAGAGCGTTGGACACATTGTCCAAATGACCACTCGCCCGGGATCCGGTCAGAATGCCGGTGAAGTCGTGCCGATCGGATATTAGAAGCTATCCGTTGTGGGTACTTTGCCCCATACTTAAGGAAAGTCGCGACGGCCGCGGCCGGTGCGGGTGACCTGCGTGCCCGCTCGTCCGGCCGCCGCCGTGGCGGCGGTGGGGCGGAGTGCGTGGGAGACGCGAGGCGATCCGGGACGGGCGCGCGGCGACGCGTCCCGCGGAAGACGCAATTCATCCTCGGGGCGGTGGACCCGGGCGCAGGTAATTCCCCGTTCTCCTTTCACGGCCATGGGGTGAATTATGGCGCGACGTCGTGATGTACCGGTGGAGGTCGGCCGCGCGCTTCCGCGCTTCGCCACCTGCGGCCAGGCGTGGATCGCGGTCCTGCGGCACGTCTGGCGGGCCGGCGAGGCGGGCCTGGAGGACGGCGGCCCGATCGTCGAGGCGCCCCCGTTCCTCTTCGAGGTCTCCGCACTGAGCTGGGAGGACCCGATCCTCCGCGAGCACGGCGACCACGCGGTGCTCGCCGGCCGCGCCCGGGAGCGGACGCGCCGGGCCGTCCACGGCCGCTACGGTCCGCGCCTGCACGACCTCGACGGCGTCGACCAGCTCCGCTGGGTCGTCGACCTGCTGCGGGCCCGGCCGTGGACGACCAGCGCGTGGATCTCCCTGACGCTGCCGGGCGAGCCCGCCGACGGGCTGCCGTGCCTCACCGCCCTGTCGTTCCGCATCCGCGGCTACCGGCTGATCATGACGGCGACGTTCCGGTCGCAGAACGTCTTCGGCGGCTACCTCACCTACATCCCGCTGCGGGCCGTCCAGGTGCAGGTCGCCGAGGAGCTCGGGCTGCCCGCCGGGCCGCTGCGCGTGTTCGTGGACGTCCCGCACATCCGGGTCGCGGACGCCGAGCGGGTGGCCGCCGTCCTCGCGGCCGTCCCGGCGCCCAGCGCCGCCTGACCGGCCGGGCGGAGCCGCCCGGGTGAACCCGGCCACGTGCGCCCGGTCCGCTGAACCAGGCCACCGGCCGCATTGCCGCAGGATATTGGGCAAATGGGAATTTAGGGCCGGGATCGGTGGTGCCCGCAGGGCGCCCGCCCGCGGGGGATAGACTCGCCGCGGGGGCGAGGGCACGACGCGGTGACTCGCGACTTCACCTGCACACCACCAGAACATCCGACTTCCCGAAGGACTGTTTTCCTTGAGCAAGCCCGTCGTCCTCGTCGCTGAAGAGCTCTCGCCGGCCGGCATCGCCGTTCTGGAGTCCGACTTCGAGGTCCGCCACGTCGACGGAAGCGACCGCGCCGCGCTGCTGCCGGCCGTCGCGGACGTCGACGCGCTGATCGTCCGCAGCGCCACCAAGGCCAACGCCGAGGTGTTCCAGCACGCCACGAAGCTCCGCGTCGTCGCCCGCGCCGGCGTCGGCCTCGACAACGTCGACGTGGAGGCCGCGACCAAGGCCGGTGTCATGGTCGTCAACGCGCCCACGTCCAACATCGTCACCGCCGCCGAGCACGCCATCGCGCTGCTGCTCGCCACCGCCCGGAACGTTCCGCAGGGCCACTCCGCCCTCAAGCAGGGCGAGTGGAAGCGCTCCAAGTACACCGGCGTCGAGCTTCAGGGCAAGACCGTCGGCGTCCTCGGCCTCGGCCGCATCGGCGTCCTCGTCGCGCAGCGCCTCGCCGCGTTCGACATGAACGTCGTCGCCTTCGACCCGTACGTGCAGGCCGCCCGCGCCGCCCAGCTCGGCGTGAAGCTCGTCACGCTGGACGAGCTGCTGCGCGAGAGCGACTTCATCACCGTCCACCTGCCGAAGACGCCCGAGACCCTCGGGCTCATCGGCGACAAGGAGCTGCGGCAGGTCAAGCCGGAGGTCCGCATCGTCAACGCGGCCCGCGGCGGCATCGTCGACGAGGGCGCGCTCGACCTCGCCCTCAAGGAGGGCCGCGTCGCCGGCGCCGGCATCGACGTGTTCAGCACCGAGCCGTGCACCGACAGCCCGCTGTTCCACCACGACAACGTCGTGGTCACCCCGCACCTCGGCGCCAGCACCCACGAGGCGCAGGAGAAGGCGGGCACCCAGGTCGCCCGCTCGGTGAAGCTCGCCCTCTCCGGCGAGTTCGTCCCCGACGCCGTCAACGTCCAGGGCGGCGCCGTCGCCGAGGACGTCAAGCCCGGCCTGCCCCTCGCCGAGAAGCTCGGCCGCATCTTCACCGCCCTCGCCGGCGGCGTCCCCGTCCGCCTCGACGTCGTCGTCCGAGGCGAGATCGCCGAGCACGACGTCAAGGTCCTGGAGCTGGCCGCGCTCAAGGGCGTGTTCGTGGACGTCGTCGAAGAGGCCGTGACCTTCGTCAACGCGCCGCTGCTGGCCCGCGACCGCGGCGTCGAGGTCACCCTCACCACCAGCGAGGACAGCCCCGACTGGCGCAACGTCGTGCAAGTGCGCGGCACGATGGCCGACGGCTCCGTCGTGTCGGTGTCCGGCACGCTCACCGGCCCGAAGCACGCCGAGCGCCTCGTCGAGATCAACGGCTACGACATGGAACTCGTCCCGACCGAGCACATGGCGTTCTTCTCCTACGTCGACCGCCCCGGCATCGTCGGAGCCGTCGGCAAGCTGCTCGGCGACGCCGGGGTCAACATCGCCGGCATGCAGGTCGGCCGGGACGTCAAGGGCGGCAAGGCGCTGATCGCCCTGACCGTCGACTCGGCCATCCCGCCGCAGCTGCTCGACGCCATCTCCGCCGGAGTGGGCGCCGACATGGGCCGCCGCGTCGACCTCGACGGCTGAATCCCTGCGGTTGCGGCCCACTGCGCTCGCCTGACGGCTGCTCGTGACCGTTCCCGGGCGAACGCGGCATCGCGTTCGCGTGGGTGGCTGAGGTCTCCTGGACCCGGTGTGAACGGCGTTCCGGTCGTGGTCAGATGACTCGTCGCGGTGGGCACTCCTTGGCAGGGCGTGAGTCGGGCGGCCGGTTCCCCTGGCGGCCGGCCGTCTCACATTCTGGGAAGTTCCGCCACGGGTCGGGATGACCAGCGGATTCGCGGGTACCGTGGTGTCCAGTCGCGGCGCTCGTTGTGATCCTTCGCTGCCGCAGCAGGGCCTGATCATCGGCGGGCCGGAGCGTGCGAACCACGCGGACCCGGCTCCCCGGCCCCACCAGCCCAGCGACTCTCGGGGAGAGCCATCATGAACCAGAACACCACCGTGCCGGCCGACGACGCGCAGGACGAGGCGGCCCGCGCCCTCCAGACCGCCCTGGACCGCCGCGACAACGGCGGTCACCCCAGCCGGTGACCCGACTTCCGGGAAGGGGCCGTCCACCTGGACGGCCCCTTCTTCCATGCCCGGCCCCCGTTCCGGATCGGCCGCGGCACGGAGGCGGGCGGGGGTACTGAGGGAGCCCGCTCGCCGCCGTCCACGCCGCGACCCGCCCGGCCGGGACGTGCGGGACCATGTGGGGGTGGGGATGGAGAGGAGCCGCAGGGGCGGCGAAGCGGATCCCGGTGAGGTCGCGGCCGTCCTCGCGGACGTGGCGCGCCTCGGGCCGTACTTCGTGATCGACACCGGGCCGGACAACGGCGCCGGGTGGCGCGTTCTCGCGGAGACCGCGCCCGGACACCTCGGCGAACTCGTCGACGTCTACGCCGAACGGCTCGCGACGGACGAGCGGCGCGTCGCGGCCTCGATCCTGTTCCAGGGCCTGGCCTCGCGGCTCTGGTCGCCGGTCGTCGCGGCGGCCGCGCGCGGGATCGTCCCCGATCTGTCCGGTCTGCTCTGGGCGCATGGCGCCCCCACCGCGCTCCGCCTTCCCGAGCCGCGCGGGTGGCGCGTCGAGGGCCCGGTGGACGGCGCCGCTCTCGTCCACGGAACGGTCGTCGCGGGGCAGCTCGTGCCGTTGAGCGTGACGCTGCGCGCCCTCGTGCGGCTGCCGGACGGCCTGATCTGGGGGAACGCGGCCTCCGCGCTGGCGGGCGGGCTCGCCGTCGGGCCTCGGGACGCCGTGCGGGAGGCGCTCGTCCGGGCGCTGCTGGACCGTGCCCCCCTGACGGGGACGGGCGGCCTCGGGCCGGCCGGGTTCGTCCGGCGGAGCTGCTGCCTGTACTACCGCGTCCCGCCCGGCGGGGAGATGTGCGGCGACTGCGCCCTGCTGCCCAAAGGGTGAGACATAGGTTCAAGCAATGAGACGACATGCAGTAGAGTTCGCCCATGGCTTCCCGCAGCATTCGACTGGCCGTCATCCCCGGTGACGGGATCGGCCCCGAGGTGGTCGCCGAAGGGCTGAAGGTCCTCGATGCCGTCGCCCCGGCCGGTGACCTCGCGTTCGAGCAGACCGCGTACGACCTCGGCGCCGCCCGCTGGCACCGCACGGGGGAGACGCTGCCCGACTCGGTCCTCGAGGAGCTGCGCGCCCAGGACGTCATCCTGCTCGGCGCCGTCGGCGACCCGACCGTCCCGAGCGGCACGCTGGAGCGCGGGCTGCTGCTGCGGACCCGGTTCGAACTCGACCACTACGTGAACCTGCGCCCGGTGAAGCTGTTCCCGGGCGTGCGGACCCCTCTCGCGGACGTCACGCCGGACGACATCGACATGGTCGTCGTCCGGGAGGGCACCGAGGGCCCGTACACGGGCGTCGGCGGCGTCCTGCGGAAGGGCACGCCGCACGAGGTCGCCACCCAGGAGAGCGTGAACACGGCGTTCGGCGTCGAGCGCGTCATCCGCTACGCGTTCGAGGTCGCGGCGTCGCGTCCGCGCAAGAAGCTGACGCTCGTCCACAAGGACAACGTCCTGACCTTCGCGGGAGACCTCTACCAGCGGACGCTGCAGCGCGTCGGCGCGGAGTACCCCCAGGTCACGACCGACTACTGCCACGTCGACGCGGCCACGATGTTCTTCGTCAGCCAGCCGCGGCGCTTCGACGTCGTCGTCACCGACAACCTGTTCGGCGACATCATCACCGACATCGGCGCCGCGATCGCGGGCGGCATCGGGCTCGCCGCGTCCGGAAACGTCAACCCCGACCGCACCGCCCCCTCGATGTTCGAGCCGGTGCACGGCAGCGCCCCCGACATCGCCGGCCAGGGCAAGGCCGACCCGACCGCGACGATCCTGTCCGTGGCGATGCTGCTCGACCACATCGGTGCCGGCGACGCCGCGCGCCGCGTCGAGCAGGCCGTCTCGGACGACCTGGCGGAGCGCGCCGCTCTCGGCGCCCGCTCCACCGCGCAGATCGGCGACGCGATCGCCAAGCGAGTATCGGGCTGAGGGCGCGCCTCTCCGGCCTCAGGCAGGGACACCCCGGGCGCGCCGCGCGGCGCGCCCGGTTTTTCCTGTGCGCGCCGTGAACGAGCGAGGGGACTGGACGGAGTACGACAATAGGGACTATGGAAGGCCGTGGCGGCAACGAGGCCGCGCCGGCGATCCGCGAGAGGACAACCGCGATGAGCACACTGGACTTCGAGATCACGCTGACCGATCGGCCCGCCTCGGCGGAGGAGCGGGCCGCCGTGCTGGCCGACCCGGGCTTCGGACGGCACTTCACCGATCACATGATCACGATCCGGTACAGCGCGGACCGGGGCTGGTACGACGCCAGGCTCGAACCGTACGGGCCGATCCCGATGGACCCGGCCAGCCAGGTCTTCCACTACGCGCAGGAGCTGTTCGAGGGCCTCAAGGCCTACCGGCAGCCGGACGGCTCGATCGTCACGTTCCGGCCGTACATGAACGCCGCCCGGATGAACCGGTCCGCGAAGCGGATGGCGATGCCGGGGATCCCGGAGGAGCTGTTCGTCCGGGCCTGCGAGCTGCTCGTCGGCACGGACAGGGAGTGGGTGCCGGACGCCGAGGGCCACAGCCTCTACCTGCGCCCGTTCATGTTCGCGACGACCCGCGCGCTCGGCGTGAACAGCCCGGCGAACGAGTTCCTGTTCATGGTCATCGCGTCGCCGTCCGGGCTGTACTACCCGCGCGGGATCAAGCCGGTCACGGTGTGGCTGTCGCAGGAGTACACGCGCGCCGCGCCCGGCGGCACCGGCGAGGCCAAGTTCGGCGGCAACTACGCGGCGTCGTTCGCGGGCCAGGCCGAGGCGGTCGCCCACGGCTGCGACCAGGTCGTCTGGCTGGACGCCGTGGAGCACCGGTGGGTCGAGGAGGTCGGGTCGATGAACCTGATGTTCGTCTACGGCTCCGGCTCGGACGCGCGGCTGCTCACCCCGGCCCTCACCGGGACGCTGCTGCCCGGCGTCACCCGCGACTCCATGCTCAAGCTGGCGCCCGACCTCGGCATCCCCGCCGAGGAGGGCAAGATCAGCATCGAGGAGTGGCAGGAGGGCTGCGAGTCCGGCGCGATCACCGAGGTGTTCGGCTGCGGCACCGCCGCGATCATCAGCCCGGTCGGCCGGGTGAAGGGCGCCGACCGCGAGTGGGCGATCGGGACCGGGGAGCCCGGCGAGATCTCCATGCGGCTGCGCCAGGAGCTGGTCGGCATCCAGTACGGCACCCGCCCCGACCCGTACGGCTGGGTGCACCGCATCGTCTGACGCCGGGACCCCGGCGGCCCGCTTCCCGCGCCCCGGCCGCGCGTGCCTGCGGCGCGGGGCGGGCCACCGGGGTCCCGGACGGTCGTCAGCGGTCGAACTCGTAGTCCGTCTCGAACGCCGCCGAGGCCTCGTGCGGGTCGCTGCCGTGCGCCCCCGGGTCGATCTCGTACCGGAACTCGAAGCTGACGCGGGCCTCGCCGCGCCGGCCGCCGTCCCGGACCCGGAACTTGCACTCGCCCTCGAGCTCGTAGGCCCGGCGGATGCGGTGCCACGCCACGTCCGAGCGCCAGGTGTCGCCGACCCGGATCACTTCGCGGTCCTCGCGGCGGTCGTGGTCGTCGTCGCGCTCGGTGGTGCACACCGCGCGTCCGCGCGCCATGTCCTTCAGGCGCTCGCTGGTGATCTGGAAGCTCCACCGCATCGGGTACCGGCGGGAGTGCTCCCCGTCGAGGTCCACGCGGGCGCTGAACTGCCCGATCCGGTCCCGGTGCCAGTAGTTCTCGTGCCTCCGGGTGAACGTGAAGCGGTCCTCGCGCTCGGGGGCCGGATGCCCGACGACCCCGATTTCGGACGCCCCGGGCAGGACGGACGCCGACGACATCGCGGGCGCGGCGCCGAGCGCCAGCGCCAGGGCCGTTCCGGAGATCGCGGCCGTCCGGCCGAACTTCTGCATGTGCATGTCGGGATTTTCCCTTCGGAAATGTTCCGTGAATGCCCGCCCGGTACGGCGGCCGGTCCACCGCCGTGCGCCGTCGGCCGTCGGCCGACCGGCGCGCGAACGCGCCGGGCACGACCGTCCCGCCGGGCACTACCAGGTATTTCTCGGCGAGCGATTCGATACTCCGTCGGCATCGGCGCATTGCGCAAGGCATTTTGCGGAATGCAGAAAGAGTGCCGAGGAGATAAATGGTCGAGCCGGTGAATCGCCGTCCATGTCGCATTTTGTGCGACAGATGTCAGGGCGAGGCGGCGTCTCGACATGCGAGACGGATGTCCCAGGCGCGGTGGCGGTGTGGCAGACTGTGGACATCATGCGCATCAGCCTCGTCATTATCGGCTGGCGCGCCGGCATCTGACACGGGACACCGCCGGCGCGCAGACCTCTCACGTCCGTGAGGGGTCTTTTTTGTGCCCTGGCGCTGATCGCCCATCCCTGGGGGTTCACGACATGCAAGGCGACGCATTCCACGTCTACGACACCACCCTGCGCGACGGCTCGCAGCAGGAGGGGCTCAACCTCTCCGTGCCCGACAAGCTCGTCATCGCGCGGCATCTCGACGACCTGGGCGTCGGCTTCATCGAGGGCGGCTGGCCCGGGGCGAACCCCAAGGACACCGAGTTCTTCCGGCGGGCTCGAACAGAGCTCGACCTGAAGCACGCGCAGCTCACCGCGTTCGGCGCGACCCGCCGGGCCGGAGTGAAGGCCGCCGACGACCCCCAGGTGGCCGCCCTGCGCGAATCCGGCGCGTCCGTCGTGACCCTTGTCGCCAAGAGCCACGACAGGCACGTCGACCTGGCCCTCCGCACCACGCTGGCCGAGAACCTCGCGATGATCCGCGACACGGTCTCCCACCTGCGTGCGGAGGGCCAGCGCGTCTTCCTGGACGCCGAGCACTTCTTCGACGGCCACAAGGCCAACCGCGCCTACGCGCTGGAGGCCGTCCGCACCGCCGTCGAGGCGGGCGCCGACGTCGTCGCGCTCTGCGACACCAACGGCGGCATGCTGCCGGACGAGCTGGCCGACGTCGTCCACGAGGTCGTGGGCCTCGGCGTCCGCGTCGGCATCCACTGCCACGACGACTCCGGCTGCGCGGTCGCCAACACCCTCGCCGCCGTGAAGGCCGGCGCGACCCACGTCCAGGGCTGCGCGAACGGCTACGGCGAGCGCAGCGGCAACGCGAACCTGTTCACCGTGGTCGGGAACCTCCAGCTCAAGCGCGGCATGCAGATCGTCACGGACGCGCAGCTCGCCGAGATGACCCGGATCGCGCACGCCGTCTCCGAGGTCACCAACATCGCTCCCGCGTCCCAGCAGCCCTACGTGGGCCTGTCGGCGTTCGCGCACAAGGCGGGCCTGCACGCGTCCGCCGTCAAGGTCGACCCGGACCTCTACCAGCACATCGACCCCGCCCGCGTCGGCAACGACATGCGGATGCTCGTCTCCAGCATGGCCGGACGCGCGTCCGTCGAGCTGAAGGGCCGCGAGCTCGGGTACGACCTGTCCGGCGAGAAGGCCAAGGCCGTCGTCGACCGCGTCAAGGAGCTGGAGTCCACCGGCTACACCTTCGAGGCCGCCGACGCCTCGTTCGAGCTGCTGCTGCGCGAGGAGCTGACCGGCGTCCGGCAGCGCCACTTCGAGGTCGAGTCGTGGCGGTCGATCGTGGAGCGCCGCCCGGACGGCTCCATGGTCAGCGAGGCCACCGTCAAGCTCCGCGCCAAGGGCGAGCGGATCATCGCGACGGGCGAGGGCAACGGCCCCGTCAACGCCCTGGACAACGCCCTGCGCGTCGCCCTCGGCCGCCTCTACCCCGAACTGGCGAGGCTGGAGCTCGTCGACTACAAGGTCCGCATCCTGGAGGGGACGCACGGGACGGAGGCGCGCACCCGCGTGCTCATCGAGTCCAGCGACGGGGACCGCGAATGGGGCACCGTCGGCGTGGAGGACAACGTCATCGCCGCGTCCTGGCAGGCGCTGGAGGAGGCCGTCTCGTACTGCCTGCTGCGCGCGGGCTACGAGGCCGGCTGACCGGATCGGGAATGCCCTCCGTCAGGCGGGCATTATCCGGTCATGAACACCGAGGTCATCCACAACGAGGCCAAGGCCCGCTACGAGATCACCCTGGACGGCGATCTCGCGGGCTTCGCCGACTACGAGTCGCGGCCCGGCCGGGTCGTCTTCACCCACACCGAGATCAACTCCAAGCTGGAGGGCCGGGGGCTCGGCGGCAGGCTCGTCCAGGGCGCGCTGGACGACGTCCGCGGCCAGGGCCTGCGCGCGGTGCCCGCCTGCTCCTTCGTCAAGCGGTGGATCGACCAGCACCCGGACTACCAGGACCTCGTGCAGTCGTCCGCCTCCTGAGAGGGGTGGCGCGGCCGCGGCGAGCCCCCGCGGCCGCGCCGTTCTCAGCCCTCGGCGGACTTCGGCGCGGCGCTCTGCACGACGTCGAAGCTCCACAGTTCCGAGCCCATCGCGGCGGGACCGCCATGCCCGTGGCCGTGCCCGTGCCCGGCGGGACGGTCCTGCGCGGCCTGCGCGTGGCCCTGCTGGAACTGGCGGCTCTCCGTCCAGCGCTGGAAGTCCTCTTCGCTGCGCCACTTCGTGACGACCATGTACCTGTCCAGGCCCTCGACGGGACGCAGCAGGTCGAAGCCCTCGAATCCCTCGGCGGTCTCCACGAGCCCGGCCCGGCCGGCGAACCGCCGCTCGATCTCCTCGCGCATCTCCGGCGCCACCGTCAGCACGTTGATCTTCACCACGGACACGTGCCCACCCCCTTCATGATCTGAATCGCGACCACCGTACCGGGAGGCGCCCGCGCCGCCGGGACGTGGCCGGGACGCGCAACGCCATTCGGTACTCGTGGGGCTGTTGCGGAGAAATTTCAACAAATGTGGCAAAAGCGGTGGCGGATGTCGCGACCGCCCGCCAGCATGGGTGCCGCACGGCGCGCGAGCCGTCTCCGCGCGCCCGTCTCCCAGCACCCGACCAGCCGGAGTGATCGCATGCCTGTCCGACCCTGGAGCCCCGATCCCGGGCGTCCCTCGGGCGGAATCGCGGACGGCACCGCCGCCGGCATCTTCTTCGGCCTCGGCGAACTGTACGAGCGCATGCGCGACCTCGACCAGGCCGCCGGCTGGTACCGCCGCGCCGCCGAGGCCGGCCACCCGGACGCCGCCCTCCGGCTCGGCGCCGTCCTCGGCCGCCTCGCCGACACCGGCCGCGCCGGCATCTCCGCCGAGGACCTCCTGGCCGAGGCCACCCGCTGGCTGAGCGGCGCACCGGACGCCACCACCCCCGACGCCATCGAGCTGATCACGGACATGCTCAACCGGCACCAGCGGCAGGCGGCCCGCCGCGGCGTCGAGCCCGCACCCGCCGGGTGATCCGCGACGTCCGGCATGAACCGATACGCTCCCGGCGGCGTCGGACACCAAGAGGCCGGCCGGAACGGAGGGTGACGACGTGAGCGGCGACCAGCCCGGGTACATCCCCCCGGACCACAAGACGACCGCGGAGTTCGCCGCCCCCGCCAAGGCGGCAGGGGAAGCGGACACCACGTTCGCCGGTGCCCCCGTCGACGAACCGCCCCGGACCGTCACCGACTTGGCGGCGGAAGCGCCGCAGACGGCCACGGACCTGCCGGCGGAACCCCCGCAGACCGCCACGGACCTGTCCGCGCGGGACGCGCCCCAGACCGTCACCGACCTCTCCGCGGAGGGGGCGGCGCAGACGGCCACGGACGTTCCCTTCACGACGCCGGGCGAGCCGGGCACCGCGCCCCAGGCGCCGGAGCAGCCGCCGATCCTGCCCCAGGCCCCCTGGACGGCTCAGTTCGGCGCCGGGAGCGAGGCCACCGCCCCCGGACACGGTCCGGTGCCCCCCGCCGCCATGGCGCAGCCCGCGCCGCCGGCGCCGGCCCCCATGGAGCACGCCGCCCCGCCGCTGCCGCCGGCCGCGCAGCCGATACCGTCCGCCCCCCGGCCGGGCGGCTCCCGGCTCCCTCTGGTCATCGGTGCCGCCGCTCTCGCCGTCCTCCTGCTGGCGGGCGGGGTCGCGGCGGCCTTCTTCCTGACCGGGGACGGCGACTCGCCCGAAGGCAAGGACCCCGTGCCCCCGCGGGCCGCGAGCACCGCACCGAGCGGCGGCGCGACGGAGCCCGGCGCACCGGGCGGTCCCGGTGCCTCGCCTCCGCCCGGTACGCCCGTCCCGCCCGGCTCGCCCGTCCCGTCCGGGGCCCCGACGCCCGGCGGGACGCCTCCCGTCCAGCAGCCGGCGTCCCCGCTGCCGTCGCCGACCACCGCCCCCATCGGCCCGCTGCTGCGGGGCAAGGGCATCACGTACCAGCTCGTCCAGCAGGACCCGGGCTACTACGAGGGCCGGATCGTGATCACCAACCGGGGCACGAAGCCGATGAAGGCGTGGAAGCTCACGTTCGACGCACCCGGACGGGACGTGAAGAACATCTGGGGCGCCCGGCTGACCCGCGGCGGCGCCAAGGCCGAGATCCAGAACCTGGAGAACGCCCCGGCCATCCCGCCCGGCGGCACCTGGGAGATCCAGTACGGGGCGGTCGGCGCCCCCGCGCCGCCGAAGGCGTGCCGCCTCAACGGCAAGGCGTGCGGATTCTGACCGTGTCGTAGCCGCGTACTAAGGTTCCCGGCATGCGCATCGCCAGGTTCGCCACCGACGAGGGAATGTCCTTCGGGGTGGTCGAGGAGAACACCGTCGCCGCCATCGCGGCCCACCCGTTCGGGGATCTCGCCTTCACCGGGCAGCGGTACCCGCTCACCGACGTGCGGTTCCTCGCCCCGATCCTGCCCAGCAAGATCATCGCGATCGGGAAGAACTACGCCGAGCACGCCGCCGAGATGGGCTCCGAGGCCCCCGCGGAGCCGCTGATCTTCGGCAAGCCGTCCACGGCCGTGATCGGGCCGGGCGAGGCGATCGCGTACCCGCAGAAGCTGTCCGAGCGCGTCGACTATGAGGGCGAGCTCGCCGTCGTCATCGGCCGCATGTGCCGCGAGGTCCCCGCGGCCCGCGCCGCCGACGTCATCCTCGGCTACACCTGCGCCAACGACGTCACCGCCCGCGACCTCCAGGCCAGGGACGGCCAGTGGACCCGGGCCAAGGGCTTCGACACGTTCTGCCCCCTCGGCCCCTGGATCGAGACGGAGGCCGACCCGTCCGACCTGGAGATCATCACGACCGTGAACGGCGAGGTCCGCCAGCGGGCCCGGACGTCCCGGCTCATGCACACGATTCCGGCGCTCGTCGAGTACGTCAGCCAGGTCATGACCCTCCTGCCCGGCGACGTGATCCTCACCGGCACCCCCGCCGGCGTCGGCCCCCTGGAGATCGGTGACGAGGTCACCGTGACCGTCGAGGACATCGGCGGCCTCACCAACCGGGTCGTCGCCCGAGACTGACACCTCCGGAGGGGAACGTGGCGTTCGCGGGATTCACCACCGAGACCTTCTCGTTCTACGAGGGGCTGATGTCCGACAACGGCAAGCCCTACTGGACGGCCCACAAGGACGACTACGAACGCCACGTCCGCGGCCCCCTCGCGGAACTCTGCGCGGATCTCGAAGACGAGTTCGGGCCCGCGAAACTCTTCCGCCCCTACCGCGACGTCCGCTTCAGCAAGGACAAGACGCCCTACAAGACGCACCAGGGCGCGCACACCGGCGAGGGCTTCTACCTCCAGGTGGACGCGGACGGCCTCATGGTCGCGGGCGGCATGTACGCCCCCACCCCCGAGCAGTTGCGCCGCTACCGCGCCGCCGTCGACGCCGGCGCGTCCGGCGGAGAACTCCAGAAGATCGTGGACGGCCTCCGCGCCGCAGGTCTGGAGATCGCCGGCGACCGCCTCAAGACCCGCCCGCGCGGCACACCGGAAGACCATCCCCGCCTGGACCTGCTCCGCCACCGCTCCCTGTACGCCCACCGGGGCTGGCCCGCCGACCCCTGGATGTCCGACCCGGACGAGGTGCTCGCCCGCGTCCGCGATTCCTGGCGCCTCCTGCGCCCCCTGGTCGACTGGGGGCACGAGCACATCGGGCCGGCCGAGTCCACCCGCTGAACGCGTTTGGCGGGGCCGTTCGGTAATCGTTTTGGCCCAAGGTCGCGGACTCCTGTATTCTCTTCGAGGCGCGAGCGACCAGCCGGAAACGGCCGGAAGCGAGTACCACACTGGGGTATGGTGTAATCGGCAGCACGAGTGATTCTGGTTCACTTAGTCTAGGTTCGAGTCCTGGTACCCCAGCTGAGTCCACGCTCATACGTGGACCACGCCCCCGTCGTCTAGTGGCCTAGGACGCCGCCCTCTCAAGGCGGTAACGGCGGTTCGAATCCGCTCGGGGGTACGTGGCGGGCCTTCCATGCTCGTTGCCGCCTCCGGCGGCAACTTCGCCAGGGCCCGCGGTGTCTTCCCAGGGGGCGACCCCCTGGAACCCCCGATGTGGGGGCGGAGCCCCCACACCCCGCCATCGGGCGGGGTTTCTTGTTTTTGGAACCGTGCGGACATGCGGTCCTCTCGGCTCTCTACCTCGCGCGAACGTGGCCATCCGGCATCGAGGCCGTTCCACGCGTCGGTATTCCGGCCGCCGCTGCGCGCATCGGAGACTCTGAATCCATGCCCCACACGCGAGTCCGGGACCTGGGCATCGGCACGCTGCTCGGCTCTCGCCGTTGGGTTGCGCGTGGGGCCGGGGCCGGTCGGCCCGTACTCGGGGTGTGGGGCGGGGCGGAATAGGGTGGCGGCATGTTGTCTGCCGTGTCGGGGGTGCGGCGGCCGTCCGGGCGGGCGGCGGACGCGGCGTTCGCCGGGGGTGTTTTCCTGCTGGTGGGGCTGGCCACGCTCCATTCGCTGCTCGGCGCGCGGGAGGAGTCCTGGGGCGCCACCGCGATGGGGTGGGCACTCATCTTCGCCGCCTGCGCCTCGCTGGCGTGGCGGCACAGGTATCCCGTCGCCGTGACCGCGTTCACCCTGGTCGTGACCGGTGTGTACTACGTCGCCAGCGCCTACGACGGGCCGCTGATGGTCGTGTACGTCATCGCGCTGTACGGGGTGGCGGCGGCGGGACGGCTGCGGTCGGCGGTGGTGCTGGGGCTGCTCGGGGTCCTCGGGACGGGCGCCGGGACGCTCGCCGGGAACGACGACGTGACCGCGGTCGCGCTGTTCATGTTCACCGGATGGCTGGTCGGGATGGTCTCGCTCGGGTGGGCGCGGCACAGCCGGCTGGCCTACGCGCGCGAGGCCGAGCGGCGGGCGGCGGGGGAGGAGCGGCTCCGGATCGCGCGGGAACTGCACGATGTGGTCGGGCACCATCTGTCCATGATCAATGTGCAGGCCGCGGCGGCGCTGCGGCGGATGCGCAAGAATCCGGAGGTGGGCGTGCCTCAGGCGGAGACCGCCCTGGCGGAGATCAAGCGGTCCAGCCGGGAGGCGCTCGGCGACCTGCGCGCCACGCTCGGGATCCTGCGCCGGCCAGGCGAGGCCGCCCCACTGGCACCCGCGGCCGACGGCGCGTGGCTCGACGAGCTGGCCGCGTCCGCTCGGCTCGCGGACCTCGACGTCCGGACGCGCATCGGCGGCGCGGGGCACGCCCCGCCGACGGAGGTGCGGCTCGCCGCGTACCGGGTCGTCCAGGAATCGCTCACCAATGTGGCCCGCCACGCGCACGCGACGCGTGTCGATGTCCGTGTCGAGTGCGCGCCCGGACTCGTCACCGTGGAGGTCGTGGACGACGGGCGCGGTCCGGCGCGGGCCGAGTCGTCCGGCAGTGGCATCGCCGGGATGCGGGAGCGGGCGCGGGCGCTCGGCGGCGAGCTGACCGCCGGTCCAGCGCCGGGCGGCGGGTTCGCGGTGCGGGCCGTTCTGCCCTTCACCGGGACGGAGCCGCGTTCATGATCAAGGTGTTGCTGGCCGACGACCAGCGTCTCGTCCGGGCGGGGTTCCGCTCGATCCTCGAGGACGAGGACGGCATGGAGGTCGTCGGTGAGGCGGACAACGGCGGGGCGGCCGTCGCGGCGTGCCGTGAGCTGCGTCCGGACGTGGTCCTCATGGACATCCGGATGCCCGGCACGGACGGCTTGGAGGCCGCCCGCCTCATCGGAGCGGACCCCCGCCTGGAGGGGGTCAAGGTCGTCATCCTCACGACGTTCGACCTGGACGAGTACATCTACGGGGCACTGCGGGCCGGGGCCTCCGGGTTCCTGGTCAAGGACAGCGAGCCGGAGGAGCTGGTGCACGCGGTGCGGGTCGCGGCGCGCGGCGACGCGCTGATCAGCCCGGCGATCACCCGGCGGCTCATCGCCGAGTTCGCCGGACGCGTGGCGGCGCCCCGTCCGAGCCCCGCGCTGAACGCCCTCACCGAGCGGGAACGCGAGGTCATGGGGCTCGTGGCGGTCGGTCTCAGCAACGACGAGATCGCCGCGCACCTGACGCTCAGCCCCGCGACCGCGAAGACGCACGTGAGCCGGATCATGACGAAGCTGGCCGTCCGCGACCGCTCCCAGCTGGTGGTCATGGCGTACGAGTCGGGCATGGTCACGCCCGGCTGGCTGGACCGCTGACGCAACTTCCGGGGTATGCCGGGACGCCGGCCGCAACCGCTGGGGTACGGCAGGTGACAGCTCCCGGCCGATGCCCCGAGGCATGCCGTGTTCGGATGATGACGGCATGTCCTTCTCTGACAATTCAGGTGTTCTCGGGCGCCTGGCCGGGTGGGCGCAGCGGCGCCGGTTCATCGCGATCGTCCTGTGGGTCGCGGTGGTGGCCTCGGTCGTCGCCGGCTCGCAGCTCGCCGGCGGAGCGTGGCGCAACGACTTCGCCCTGCCCGGTACCGACTCCCAGGCCGCGGCCGATCTTCTGGAACGGCACGGGTCGGCGCAGGCGGGCGGAGGCGTCCAGATCGTCTTCCAGTCCCCCGGCGGGCTGCGCGACGATCGGGCGCGGATCGTGCCGATGCTCGACCGGGTCCGTGCTCTGCCGGGCGTCGCGGACGTCCGCGACCCGTTCACCGACCGTTCCGCGATCTCCCGTGACGGCACCATCGGCTACGCCGCCGTCGTCCTGGACGGCGCGTCCGAGACCGTTCCCAAGGAGGACGTCAAGCGCCTCATCGACACGGCCCACGGCATCGCGGCCGATGACCTGCGGGTCGAGGTCGGCGGTGACGCCGTGCGCGGCGTGTCCGAGGAGGGCGGGGGCGGCGGCGAGGGCGCCGGGATGCTCGCCGCGCTGGTGATCCTCGTCCTGCTGTTCGGTTCGGTGCTCGCGGCGGCACTGCCGCTCATCACCGCGATCTTCGCGGTGGCCGCCTCGATCGGGCTGATCACGCTGGCCTCGCACGTGTTCACCGTCGCCGACTTCACGCCGCCGATCATGATGCTGGTCGGTCTCGGGGTGGGGGTCGACTACGCCCTGCTGATCTTCTACCGGTACCGGCACGAGCTGATGGCCGGCGCGGAGCGCCCGGACGCCACCCGCGCCGCTCTCGACGCGGCGGGACGGACCGTCTTCTTCGCGGGATGCACCGTCATCATCGCGCTGCTCGGTCTCGTCGCCCTCGGGCTCGGGTCGCTGCAGGGCGTGGCGCTCGCCGTGGCGCTGACCGTCCTGGTCACGATGGCGGCGTCGCTGACGCTGCTGCCCGCGCTGCTGGCGATCTTCGGTGGGCGCGTCCAGCGGCACGTGCTGCGCCGCGCGGCGAAGGCCGATCGGAAGGGGCGCGGGGAGGGACGGCGCTGGGAGGCGCTGGCGAACGGGGTGCAGCGCCGTCCCGTGCCGGCCCTGGTCGTCGCCGTGGCCGCGCTGCTCGCCCTCGCGGCGCCCGCGCTCGACATGCGGCTTGGCTTCGCCGACGCGGGCAATGACGCCGAGGCGTCCACGAGCCGGCAGGCGTACGACCTTCTCGCCGAGGGGTTCGGGCCGGGGTTCAACGGCCCCTTGATCGTCGTCGCGGACGGCGACGCCGCGAAGCTGCGCGACACCCTGGCCCGTACCCCCGGCATCGCGGCGGCCACACCGCCGATCCCGTCGAAGGACGGGGCGATCTCGACGGTCATCGCGTTCCCGGCGAGCGCCCCGCAGGCCGCCGAGACCGCCGACCTCGTCCGCGTCCTGCGCGCCGACGTGCTGCCGCCGCTCACCGCCGACACCGGGACGGCCTACCTGATCGGCGGGCCGACCGCGGCCGCGCTCGACTTCGCCGACTCCGTCGAGAACCGGATGCCGCTGTTCGTCGCGATCGTCGTGGGACTGTCGTCGCTGCTGCTCATGCTCGTCTTCCGCTCGCTGCTCATCCCGCTGAAGGCGGCCGTCCTCAACCTGCTGTCGATCGCCGCCGCCCTCGGCGCGATCACCCTGGTCTTCCAGGACGGCCGGTTCGGCGCGCAGCCCGGCCCGATCGAGGCGTTCATCCCGGTGATGATCTTCGCCATCGTGTTCGGGCTCTCCATGGACTACGAGGTCTTCCTCGTCTCCCGCATCCACGAGCGCTGGGCGGCGACCCGCGACCACGCGCGGGCCGTCCGCGAGGGGCTCGCCGCCACCGGCGGGGTCATCACCGCGGCCGCCGCCATCATGATCGTGGTGTTCGGCGCCTTCCTGCTGAGCCCCGACCGGATGCTCCAGCAGTTCGGCCTCGGCCTCACGGTCGCGATCCTGCTGGACGCCGTGGTGATCCGCTGCCTGATCGTCCCCGCGGTCATGCACCTGCTGGGCCGCCGGGCCTGGTGGCTTCCCGCCCCGCTGGCCCGCGTCCTGCCCGAGGTCGCGCTGGAACGCCCGGAGAGCCCGGCCCCGCGTAGGGAAAAGCCGGTCGAGGGAGAGGTGAACGTCCGGTAAGCTTGGCGAAGCCCGAGCGGGAGACTGCGGAGGCTTCGTTGAGTCCGGCCCCCGTCGTCTAGTGGCCTAGGACGCCGCCCTCTCAAGGCGGTAACGGCGGTTCGAATCCGCTCGGGGGTACAGCGCAAAGCCCGATCACTACGGTGATCGGGCTTTTCTGTTTCGACCTCTTCGGAGTCCTAACCCTTTTTGCCCCCGGTAAGGACTTCGAGCAGCCCCCTGGCGGGAGCGGTGGGCGCCGACAGCAGGACCGGTCGTCTGTTTCGTACCGGTCCGCGTGTGATGATGATCCCGTGATCGATCAGCGCCCACGCCTGCGCGGCCTGCACTGGATCAAGCGGTGGATCTATCGGGGGGACAAGCCTCACGCCGTCGCGAAGCTGCTCAACCGGTACTGGTCGCGCCAGTACCGGTCGGGAACCCTCCTCGCACGCTCCCGTGACGTCGAACTCGGGGTGAGGGGACGTTCGAGCGGTCGGCCGATCACGTTTCCGATCGTCCTGGCCGACGTCGACGGCGTCTGGTACGCCGTGTCCATGCTCGGCGCGAACGCGAACTGGGTCCGTAACGTGCGAGCCGCCCACGGCGAGGCGCTCATCCGCCACGGCGGCTCGTGGAACGTGCGTCTCATCGAAGTGCCCACCGCCGAGCGCGCCCCGATCCTCAAGCGGTACCTCGACATCGCGCCGGGCGCGCGTCCGCACTTCCCGGTCGACCGGTCCGCGCCGTTGAGCCGGTTCGAGAGCGTCGCGATCGACCACCCCGTCTTCCGCGTCGACGGCTTCACGCCGGGCGAGCGGGGGTGACCCTCGGCGCGGAGTGCCCGCATTGAGGATCGGCACCCGCAGGCTGCCGGTCCCGTGCGGATTCGTCTCTTCTAGGGTGAAAACGTGATCAGCAAACTGAGGGCCCTGCTGGGCCGCGTGGCCGCCGACGCCAACCTCGACCTCTACTGCCTGATCATCACCGCCCTGGTGTTCACCCTGCTCGGCGGGTTGGGCATCTCGGACGTGAAGACGCTCTCGTCCGCGGTTCTCGCGCTGCTGGCCTTCATGGCGTTCTCGCAGATCAAGTCCCGGAACCAGATAGGCGCGATCGCGCGGGAGCGCGCGAGCGACGATCTGGTCCTGCTGCGTACGGAATTCCCGGAGGAGTACCACGCGCGCAGGGCGCGGGCGCGGACCTTCCTGTTCGTCGGCATCTCCGGGTCGAGGACGATCCGGACGATGCATCGTGATCTGCGGCGGATGCTGGAGGCGGGAGGAAAGGCGCGGATCCTCCTGCTCGATCCGACGGACGAGCGGCTCGTCCGTGAAGCGGCCCGCAACCGCGCTTCGGACGGCGGCCCCGAGAGGCTGCGCGGACGTATCGAGGCGTCCCTCGAGGATCTGATCCATCTGCGCGACTCGACCGGCGGTGATCTGGAGGTCCGGGTGAGCCCGTTCGTCCCCGTCATCGGGTTCAACGGGATCGACCTGGAATCCCGGGACGGCGGCGTTCTGGTGCAGCACTACGAGCACCGGTCGGAACAGGAGGCCGCCCCCATCCTGTGGCTCGAACGCCGCGACGGCCCCTGGTTCGACCACTTCACGGCGGAGGCCCGCCGCATGTGGGAGGACGGGCTGCCGTGGCCGCTGGACCGGCGGATCCCTCCGGAGGGAACGCCGCGACCCTCGTTCGTGACCGAATTCGATGAGGAATTCGATACCCGGCTCGCCTCGGCCCGGCGGCTGTTCGTCACCGGGGTCACCCGCAACAGCCTCGTGCATTCCCGATACGGCCTGCTGGAGCGCCTGCTGCGGGACGGATGCGAGATCCGCGTCCTGCTCATCGATCCCGATTCGCCGGCCGTGGCGGTCGCCGCGGAACGGTACTACGCGCAGCGCTCCACCGACAGCCTGCGCGAACGCATACGCCACACGCTGCGTCTCCTGGAGGAACTCGGCCGCGCCCATGAGGGGCTGAGCGTCCGGCTCACCGAGCATCCCCTGGCGATCGGGCTTCTCGCCGCCGACTGGCCCGCTCCGGACCCCGCCGCGCGGCCCGCGCTGTTCCTTGAGTACTACACGTACCAGGCGGCCGGTGAGCCGAAATTCACCCTGCAACCGGACGACCCGTGGTTCGCGCATTTCCTCGACGAGGCATCGATTCTCTGGGACGCGGCGACACCTGCGACCTTCGCCGACTGACATCGGCCGTTCGGGTGGGTCGCGATCGCCTGCTCGGCGCTAGCCGAGAAGGCCGTGTTCTTCGGCCAGGTCCAGGGCGGCTTGACTGGCGGGCGCCAGGAGGCGGCGGTCGGACGGGAGGACGTAGCGGTACTCGCCTATCTCGGACGCCGGGGTGAGGGTTCCGCTGTAGCCGGCGGTGAAGCATGCCATGCGGACGTGCGTGAAGGACGGCTGGTCATGGGCTTCGGCGTGGACGACGCCCAGTTCTCGGAAGGACGGCTCGTCCAGGTCCAGGGCCAGTTCCTCGCGGACCTCGCGGGACAGCGCCGTCCAGTCCGATTCGCCGGGTTCGCGTTTGCCGCCGGGGAGGTACAGCAGGTCTCGGCCTCGGGCCCGGACGGTCAGCAACCGGCCGTCCGACACCTGCACCCACGCCACCACGTCCAGAACCGCCATGCGCATCAGTATCCGGGACGGAGGGTGACGGGGCCGGTGATGCCCAGGGTCGCGGCCGCCGAGCCCTGGTTGACGGCCAGGCCGAGCAGGCCGGACGAGTCGATCCAGAGCAGGGGCTCACCGCGGGCGACGCAGCCGAAGGTCTCCACGAAGAGGACCTCGATCGCGCGTTCGCCTTCCGGGGTCGTCCAGGAAACTGTGATGGGCGTCCCGTAGGGCAGGTCGCCGAAGGCCTCGGTCAGGTCGGGGCGCTCGGCGCCCAGGATCAGGCTTCCGTACCTGTCGGTGTAGAGGAGGGGAACGGTCAGCGCGCGGTCCGCGCGGACGGGGCGTGGGACGTCCAGCGGAAGGAGCTCGGTCCGCGGGCCCAGTTCCGCTATCGGGACGCCGGAGGCGACGTGGGCCGCAGCCGGGGAGAAGATGTCGCGGCCGTGGAAGGACGTCGAGATCTCCCGGAGGCGGTAGGCGGGATTCTCCAGGCGGTGCGCCCTCACCAGGCCGCCGAGCTTCTCCGCGGCTGGAGAGAGGAGGCCGTTGTCGGGGCCTATCAGGACGTCGCCGCGTCCGGTTTCCACGGCGACCGGGTGGCGGGAGGTGCCCACGCCTGGATCGACGATGCCCACGTGGACGCCGGCCGGGAGGTAGGGGAGTGCCTGGCGCAGGAGCATCGCGCCCTCGGTGACGGCGAACGGGGTGATCTCGTCGCTCAGGACGAGGACGTTCGCCGCGGGGGCGATGTTGTAGATCACTCCCGCGCAGATGGCGGTGTAGGCGGCACCGAAGTCGGTGGCCAGGCTGATGAACGGACGACCACCGGGCACACCCGCAACCTAGCTCAGGCCAGCGCGAGCAGGGGGCCGGCCACGGCCAGGGTGATCGTCAGAGCGGTCGTCAGGAGGACGGAGACCGGGTCGGCGACGCTCGTGCCCTCCGCGAGCCGGTGGTGGCGGAGGCGCAGGGCGATCCGGGCGCGGCGGAGCTGGAGGGCGGCGCCGCCGCAGACGACGGCGGCCGACGCCGCGGCGGCCGGCATCGACGGGGCGAACCGGACGCACAGCAGACCCGCGACGATCAGCGCGAGGGTCGTGCGGGACCACGCGAGCGCCGTCCGTTCCGGCTGGGCTCCGCGGTCCCACAGGGTCATCGCGTCGCCAGCAGCGCGACGAGCAGGACGATCGCTGTCGCGGCGAGGCCGTACGACATGAGCGGGGCCAGGGCCGGGGGCGGCAGGGTCTCGGCGCGGCGGAGGGCGCGTTCGGTGCGGAGCCAGCGGCGGAAGGCGAGGGCCGCGACCAGGGCGCCGGTCCCGGAGAACACGATCGCCAGGCCGATGCGGAGGGGCGCGTCCACGAGGTCTCCGCTGAGCGCGACGCCGATGCCGCCCGCGATCAGTGCCAGCGCGGTGCGGATCCAGGCGAGGAACGTGCGCTCGTTGGCGAGAGTGAAACGGGGGTCGGGGTCCGTTCCCTCGGCGAGCAGGCGGTCGGCCCAGCCGCCGGACGGGCCGGGGGCTTGCGTCGCGGTCATCATCCCCCTCTGCGTCGCTCGGCGGGCGCGATGATCGATCGCGCCCGGGGACTCATGGTAGGCGACGAAAGCCGATATGAATTCCCACTGAATATGCCGGGATACACGGAAACCGTGCAGGTCGCGGGGTTCATCCGGTCAGACGGATGTCGGCGGACGAACGGCCCGCGCGCACGGTGCGGGGCTCACCGTCCAGGGATATCCGAGTCGTCGCCTCTGCGCCCGGTTCCGCCTCCACCGCCTCGAAGCCCACGAGCCGTGAGGCGTCGTAGCACTGGACGACCTCGCGGCCCGGTCGGGTGCCCGTGTTCCGGACGGTCACCTCGGCGACGCCGTCCTGGAGCTTGAGCGACGTGTACTCCCAGGTCGTGTAGCCGAGGCCGTGCCCGAAGGGGAAGGCGATGTCGTCGGGCGCGTAGTGCCGGTGGCCGATGTCGGCGCCCTCCGCGTAGGCGAGGGTTCCGTCGGCGTCCGGGACGGGGGAGAGGAGGTCGCTCTCGGAGGCGGGGAAGGTGGTGGGGAGGCGGCCCCCCGGTTCGGCGGCGCCGCACAGGACGTCCGCGATGGCGTCGCCTCCCTCCTGGCCGGGCAGCCAGGCCCACAGGATCGCGGCCACCTCGTCCCGCCAGGGCATCAGGACGGGCGCGCCCGCGTTCACCACCGCGATCGTGCGGGGGTTGGCGGCGGCCACGGCCGAGATCAGGGCGTCCTGGCGGCCGGGGAGGGCCAGGGTCGTGCGGTCGAAGCCCTCGCTCTCCACGCCGTCGTGGGTGCCCACGATCACGATGGCGGTCTCCGCCGCGCGGGCGGCCGCGACGGCGGCGGCGAATTCCTCGTCCTCCGGCAGGTGCGGCTCCTGATATCCGAGGCTGAACGCGGCGCCCCGTCCGCCGGTCGCGTGCCGCAATTCCACAGGGACGGTCCGTCCCGCGGAGAGTTCGGCTTCCATGCGGTGCTCCGGTGGACGCATCAGAGCCTCGACGGGATCGAGGCCGTCCGCGGTGAGCGTCGCCGTTGTGGAAAGGGAGCCGATCCGCAGTTCGTGCGCGCCGACGCCCGCGGCCGCGAACGTGTGGATTCCGTCGGTCGCGGGGGTGACGTTCGCGCGGAGGACGATCTGTGCGGTGCCCGGCGGGAGGCCGTCCAGGATGATGAAATGCGCGGCCGAGCGGTGCTCGGAGTTCAGAAGTGCTCCGTCCGCGTCGATGAATTCCAGCCGGACGCCGCGTTCCCCCGTTTCGGGGTCGGTGGCCATGCCGATCGGCAGAGGCGCCAGACGGTCATGTGGGTGGACGCCGGAATGGACGGGGAACGCGGGGCCGAAGACCCGTCGCAGGCCCTCCACGGGGGTCACGACGTGGGCCGGGTTCACGTGGGCGCTGCCTCCGCCCTGCGCGCTGAAACGCACCGCGTTCGGCCCGATCAGCGCTATCGCGGACCCGGGGGAGAGGGGCAGTACACCGCCCTCGTTGCGGAGCAGGACCATGCCCTGGGCCGCGAGCCCCCGAAGCTGGTCACGGGCGTCGGGCGGTGTGGTCACCGGTGGCGGCTCCGGGACGCCTTCGAGCGCTCCCACGCGGGCGGCGAGACGCAGCAGGCGCAGGACCTTGTCGTCCACGAGTTCCTCGGCGACCCGCCCTTCACGAACGGCCGCGGCCAGTTTCGCGCGCCATCGGCTGGACGGCAGGCCCGGCATTTCGAGGTCCATTCCCGCGTTGGCGCTCGCCTCCGTCGACCGGATCGCGGTCCAGTCCGACACGATGACTCCGTCGAAACCCCAGCGCTCTTTGAGAACCTCGGTGAGCAAGGGCCGGTTCTCGGTCATGGACGTCCCGTTGACCTTGTTGTAGGCCGCCATGACCGCCCATGCGCCCGCCCGGACCGCCTCGGCGAAAGGCCGCAGGTACACCGACTCCAGCACGGAGGGGGAAATGCGCGCGTCGTACGACATGCGCCCCGTCTCCGAGTCGTTGCCCACGAAGTGCTTGACGGTCGCCGCGACCCCCGTGGACTGGACGCCCCGCACGAATCCCGCGCCGATGCGCGCCGTCAGCAGCGGGTCCTCGGAGTAGTTCTCGAAATGCCGTCCGCCCAGGGGCGTCCGGTGCAGGTTGACGGTGGGGGCCAACTGCACGTGGACGCCCTTGTCCCGCGCCTGCGCGCCGTTGAGGAACCCGGCCCGCTCGGCCGAGGGCACCGACCAGGTCGCCGCCAAGGACGTGGCGTTCGGGAACAGCAGGCTGGGCGCCCGCTCGTCCCACGCCACACCCCGGACGCCGCTCGGCCCGTCCGAGAGGACGAGCCGCCGCAGGCCGATCTCGGGGACGGCCCGCAGCGTCCAGAAGTTTGCCCCCGTCAGCAGGTCGGCCTTCTCGTCGAGGGTCAGCCGGGCGACCCGCCCGCGCAGATCGTCCTCCGGAACGGACATGACGCACCACCACCCGGTCCACGACCCTATGCCGCGACGCGGCGGAGATCACGAGGCGGTGCGGCGCATCCCCTCGGAGATCTTCTCGGCGGCGGCGACGACCGGGCCGGCGTGCAGGCGGCCGGGGGAGCGGGTCAGGCGTTCCAGCGGGCCGGAGACGGAGACGGCGGCGATCACCCGGCCGCCGGCACCGCGGATCGGGGCGGACACGGAGCCGACGCCCTGCTCGCGCTCGCCGACGCTCTGCGCCCAGCCGCGCCGCCGGACCGAGGCCAGGGTCGTCGCCTCGAACTTGGCGCCGCGCAGGCCGCGGTGCATCCGGTCCGGCTCCTCCCAGGCCAGCAGGATCTGGGCGGCGGAGCCGGCGATCATCGGGAGGGCGGCGCCGACCGGGATCGTGTCGCGCAGTCCGCTGGTCCGCTCGGCGGCGGCGACGCAGACCCGGACGTCCCCCTGGCGGCGGAACAGCGACGCGCTCTCCCCGGTGAGGTCGCGCAGCTGGGCGAGGATCGGCTGGGCGATCGCGAGGAGGCGGTCCTCCCCCGCCGCGACGGCCAGCTCGGCGAGGCGCGGACCGAGGATGAATCGTCCCTGCGTATCGCGGTGGACGAGGCGGTGGTGCTCCAGCGCGACGGCGAGCCGGTGGGCGGTGGGACGGGCCAGACCGGTCGTCTGGACGAGCTGGGCGAGCGAGGCCGGGCCGGCCTCCAGCGCGTTCAAGACGAGAACCGCTTTGTCAAGTACGCCGACTCCGCTAGAGTTGTCCATGTCTTGATATTGGAGTCTCGTAATCTGAGATGCAAGTCAGGGTGACCGAGACCACGGCGCAGCGGAGCGCCGACGACCGTGACAGGTGAGGTGGAGCATGGGCCGTACATTGGCCGAGAAGGTGTACGACGCGCACGTCGTACGGCGTGCCGAGGGTGAGCCGGACCTCCTCTACATCGACCTGCACCTGGTCCACGAGGTCACCAGCCCGCAGGCGTTCGACGGGCTGCGGATGGCGGGCCGCCGGGTCCGCCGCCCCGACCTGACGATCGCCACCGAGGACCACAACGTCCCGACGACCGACCTGCTCAAGCCGATCGCCGACCCGGTGTCGCGCACCCAGGTCGAGACGCTGCGCAAGAACTGCTCCGAGTTCGGCGTCCGGCTGCACCCGATGGGCGACGAGGGCCAGGGCATCGTCCACGTCATCGGCCCGCAGCTGGGCCTGACCCAGCCGGGCATGACGGTCGTCTGCGGCGACTCCCACACCTCCACGCACGGCGCGTTCGGCGCCCTGGCGTTCGGCATCGGGACGAGCGAGGTCGAGCACGTCCTCGCCACCCAGACGCTGCCACAGGTCAAGCCGAAGACCATGGCGGTCACGGTCGAGGGCGGGCTGCCCGCGGGCGTCACCGCCAAGGACCTGATCCTGGCGATCATCGCCCGGATCGGCACCGGCGGCGGCCAGGGGCACATCGTCGAGTACCGGGGCGAGGCGATCCGGTCGTTGTCGATGGAGGGCCGCATGACGGTCTGCAACATGTCCATCGAGGCGGGCGCCCGCGCCGGCATGATCGCCCCCGACGAGACCACCTTCGAGTACCTCAAGGGCCGCCCGCACGCCCCGCGGGGCGAGGAGTGGGACCGGGCCGTCGAGTACTGGACGTCCCTGCGCACCGACGACGACGCGGTCTTCGACAAGGAGGTCGTCATCGACGCCGCCGAGCTGACGCCGTTCGTCACGTGGGGCACGAACCCGGGCCAGGGCCTGCCGCTGGGCGACTCCGTCCCGGACCCGGCGACCCTGGCCGACCCGGTCGAGCGGCAGTCCGCCGAGCGCGCCCTGGAGTACATGGGCCTGACGGCCGGGACGCCGCTGCGCGACATCGCGGTCGACACCGTCTTCGTCGGGTCCTGCACCAACGGCCGCATCGAGGACCTCCGCGCCGTCGCGGGCGTGCTGCGGGGCCGCAAGGTGGCCGACGGCGTCCGGATGCTGGTCGTCCCCGGCTCGATGAAGGTCAAGAAGCAGGCCGAGGACGAGGGGCTGAACGAGGTCATCTCCGCCGCCGGGGCCGAATGGCGCGAGGCGGGCTGCTCGATGTGCCTCGCCATGAACCCGGACAAGCTGACCCCGGGTGAGCGCAGCGCCTCCACGTCCAACCGCAACTTCGAGGGACGGCAGGGGCCGGGCGGACGCACCCACCTGGTGTCGCCCGCCGTCGCCGCCGCCACCGCCGTCACCGGCCGCCTGGCCGCGCCCGCCGACCTGTGAGGAAGCAGAGCATGGAAGCCTTCACCACCTACACCGGCCGCGCGGTGCCGCTGCGCCGCAGCAACGTCGACACCGACCAGATCATCCCGGCCGTCTGGCTCAAGCAGGTCAGCCGCACAGGCTTCGACAAGGGCCTGTTCTCCGCCTGGCGGGAGGACCCGGAGTTCGTCCTGAACCAGCCGCGGTACGAGGGCGCCGGCATCCTGGTCGCCGGGCCCGACTTCGGCACCGGGTCGTCCCGGGAGCACGCCGTCTGGGCGCTGCAGCAGTACGGGTTCCGCGTCGTGATCGCGGCCCGGTTCGGCGACATCTTCCGCAACAACTCCACGAAGATGGGCCTGCTGCCGGTCGTCCTGACGGGCGAGCAGGTCGAGGCCCTGCAGAGCGCGGTCGAGAAGGACCCCGCCCTGGAGATCACCGTCGACCTCGACGGGCGCGAGGTCCGCTGGGGCGCCGACACGGCGTCCTTCGAGATCGACGACTACACGCGCTGGCGCCTGATGGAGGGCCTGGACGACATCGGGCTGACCCTCCGCCACGCCGACGCGATCAGCGGGTTCGAGGGGGACCGGGCCGCCTGGCTGCCCGTGACCCTCTGACCCGCCGCACGTCAGGCCCGGTCCGCGAGCGCGGGCCGGGCTTTCGGCGACCCCGCCGCCCGCCGCCCGGTCCCGTGGGCGGACAATCGTCCCCGACGGCGAGAAGGCGCGAGCGTTGGGGGGCATGACCTTGAGCACGGTCCCATGGGCCGGGCCGCAGTGGGACGACCCGGACCTGACCCGGCTCGCCCGGCGGCTCCGCGACGCGCACCGCGCCGTCGCGCCGCTGCCGCCCGAGACCCGCCGCCGGCTCATCCGGCACCTGCTGGCGATCACCGACCTGGCCAAGCGGGACGCCGGTCTCGCCGGCCGCCGCCTGGAGGGCTTCCTCGCCGATGTCGGGGGCGCGGCGGGCTTCCGGAACCCGGCGGATCCGCAGGGTGCGGCAGGCCACCCGGGTGCGGCCGATTTCCAGGACGCACCCGACGTCCGTTAGCGTGCGCAGTGGCCGGATACGGTCCGGCCGCCCGGCGAGACGGGGGCGAGTCCGACAAAAACGCCAGCGACACGGCAACTATTGCGTGCAGGTGATTGTGTCCTCGGTATGGGTCCCTTAGTTTCGTCTGGGCAAGGGGGGAACCAGAGGAGTAACCCATGAACAAGCGTGAGCTGGTCGACGCGATCTCTGACCGGCTGGGCAGCAAGAAGGCCGCAGCCGAGGCCGTCGACGCGATCCTGGAGACGATCCAGACCACCGTCGCCAAGGGCGACAAGGTCGCGATCACGGGGTTCGGTTCGTTCGAGAAGGCCGACCGGCCTGCCCGTACGGCCCGGAACCCCGCAACGGGCAAGACCATCGAGGTTCCCGCGACGTCCGTGCCCAAGTTCAAGGCCGGGGCGGACTTCAAGAACCTCGTGGCCGGCAAGAAGTAGGCCTCATCGCCTCAGCGCCCGGGTCCCGAATGTGGACGACCCGGGCGCTGACGCATGAGCGGAGACTCCCGATCCCGTACGCGGCCACCTCCGCTGCGGGCCCGATGCGCAAGGCCAGGTCCGCCTCGCGGCGCTGCCCGGCACCCGCCTCGCGGCGGGGCCCAGCGCCTTGTTCCGGGCGCGGTCCGGCATCCGGTTCGCGGCGCGGCTAGCGCGCGGGCGGCAGGGGGAACGTCGAGAGCGTCACGACCGCGACGCGGTCGCCGTCCAGCGCCAGGTTCACCCGCTGCCCGAACCGCAGCAGCCGCAGCCCGCCCGCCCCGAACGCCTCCGCGTCGAACGGCAGCTCCGTGCCGTCGTCGAGCAGCACGCTGCCCGTGCGCGTGGCGGTGTCGAAGGTCCGTACGGTCCCCTGCATGACGGCACCCTATCCCGGCCCCGTCCGCCGTCGGCGCGGGCGCCGCGGCGGGCCGGTCAGCGGAGGGCGGGGAGGCGGGCGGCGATCTCCGCCGTGCGGGGGCCCGTGCCGAGCAGCAGGGCCTCACGGAGGTCGTCGGGGGTGTCCACGTCGCGGCGGACGGTGGCGATGCCGTCCAGGAGCAGTTCCGCGGCGCCCCGGGCGCGGTGGGCGGCGCGGGAGCCGCCGCCGAACGCGGGGGCGAACGGGACCCCCGGAAGCGCGGTGTAGAGCGTCGTGCCGATGCCCGCGGCGTCCGGCACGAACGCCTCGGGACGGAGGGCCGCGGCGTCCAGCACCCGGGCAAGTTCAAAAGGACGCAAAGCGGGCAAGTCTGCCGAAATGGCTCCGACTCCGGCATTCGGGGCGAGGACCCTGCCACGGCCCGCCCCGTGCACCAAGGCCGGGTTCAGCCCAGCGTCCGGCTCGTCCGGGACGATCCGGGCGCCGAGCGCCGCCAGCTCGGCGGCCGGGACGGGATCGTCCGTGACCACTATCACGTTCTGGACGCGGTCGCAGGCCAGCGCCGCGGCGACGGTGTCGGCGGCGACGGCGAGGGCGAGGTCCGCGCGGTACGGGCCGGCGGCGGCCGACATCCGCGTCTTCGCCCGGGCGAGGACCTTCACCGGGACGACGAGCGACCACGGGAGGCGGGGCGCGCTGCGCGCTGCGGTAGACATGGCGACTCGACACTATGCGCACGCAACCGCGACACTTGAGGACACCCCGCGTTCACGCCGGGGACGGATCGAGGAGGCAAGGGCATGAGCCACGGCGCGTCCCCGGGCTGGCGGAGGTTCGCGGTCGTGATCCTGCGCCCCCTGCTGTCCGCCCTGCTGAAGAGGGACTGGCGGGGCCGCGGGAACGTGCCCCGGACCGGCGGCGTGATCATCGCCGCGAACCACCTGTCCGGCGCCGACCCCTTCGCCTTCGCCCACTTCGTCTACGAGTCGGGCCGGTTCCCGCAGTTCCTCGCCAAGGCGCCGCTGTTCGAGGTGCCGTTCGTCCGGCGGGTGCTGCGCGGCACGGGGCAGATCCCCGTGTACCGCGACCGCGCCGACGCGTCCCTCGCCCTCCGCGACGCCGAGGAGGCGCTCCGGGAGGGCGCGTGCGTCTGCATCTACCCGGAGGGCAGCTGCACCCGCGACCCCGACCTGTGGCCCATGACGGGCCAGACCGGTGTGGCGCGGCTGGCGCTGCGGACCGGCGCCCCGGTCGTCCCGCTCGCCACCTGGGGGCCGCACGAGCTGCTGCCCTACAAGAAGGGCGAGCAGACGGGCCTCGCGGGCAGCCTGAAGAGGGGCTTCCACCCGTTCCCCCGCAAGACGATGCGGGTGATGGCCGGGCCACCGGTCGACCTGTCCGGATACGCGGGGGAGCCCCTCTCGAAGGAGACGCTCCGGGCCGCGACGGACGACGTCATGTCCGCCATCGCCGCCCTGCTCGGCGAGCTGCGCGGCGAGGCGCCGCCGGCGGAGCGCTACGATCATCACCGGGTCCTGGAGGAGCGGCGCGGAACGGCCGGGCGGGGCCCGAACCGCGAGGAGAAGGCGGCCGGATCGTGAGCTACCGCACCGCCGTCATGGGCGCCGGGTCCTGGGGGACGACGTTCGCCAAGATGCTGCACGACGCGGGGGGCGAGGTCACCGTGTGGGGCCGCCGCCCGGACCTCGTCGAAGCGATCAACGAGCGGCACGAGAACGCCGACTACCTGCCGGGCGTCCCGCTGCCCGAGGGGCTCCGCGCGACGCTCGACCCGGCCGAGGCCCTCGCCGGAGCCGACTTCGTGGCGCTCGCCGTCCCGGCGCAGACGCTGCGGACCAACCTGTCCGCCTGGGTGCCGCTGCTGCCGCCCGAGTCCGTCCTGGTCAGCCTCATGAAGGGCGTCGAGCTCGGCACGACCCGGCGGATGTCGGAGGTGATCCGCGAGGTCGCGGACGTCCCGGAGGACCGGGTCGCGGTGTTCAGCGGGCCGAACCTGGCGCGCGAGATCGCGACCGGGGAGCCGAGCGCCGCCGTCGCCGCGTGCGCCGACGAGGACGCCGCCGTCCGGCTCCAGGCCGCGACCATGACCCAGTACTTCCGCGTCTACACCTCCACCGACGTGATCGGCTGCGAGCTGGGCGGGGCGATCAAGAACGTCGTGGCGCTGTGCGTCGGGATGTCGGTGGGGCTCGGCTTCGGGTCCAACACCCAGGCGGTGCTGATGACCCGCGGGCTCGCGGAGATCGCCCGGCTCGGCGCCGCGCTCGGCGCCGACGAGCACACCTTCGCGGGGCTCGCCGGCATGGGCGACCTCGTGGCGTCCTGCGTCTCGCCGCTGGCGCGGAACCGGACGTTCGGCGAGAACCTCGGCCGGGGCATGAGCCTGGACGAGGTGATCGCGGTGACCAAGCAGACCGCCGAGGGCGTGAAGTCGTCGGAGGCCGTGCTGGAGCTCGCCGGCAAGCACAACGTGGAGATGCCGATCACCGAGGCGGTCGTGTCGGTGCTGTACCACGGGACGCCCATCAAGGACGCGGCGATCGCGCTGATCTCCCGCTCGCCCAAGCCGGAGCGCTACGGATTGTGACCGCCGGGGACGGATCGCGCCCGTGGCCGACTTCGGCCGGTGACCGGTAAGGTCGGGCATCATGTCCCAGGTTTCTCCCAAACTTCGCGTGGCCGTGGTGTTCGGCGGACGCAGTTCCGAGCACGCGATCTCGTGCGTCACCGCCGGCGCCGTCATGGCCGCGATCGACCGGGACCGCTACGACGTCGTGCCGATCGGCATCGCCCGCGACGGCCGCTGGGTGCTCGCCCCCGAGGACCAGCGGCTCGCGATCGTGGACGGCCGGCTGCCCGAGGTGTCCGGTTCGGGGGCCGCGCTCGCGCTGCCGTTCGACCCGGACGCGCGCGGCCTCCTCGCGATCGAGCCGGGCGCGGTCCCGGCCACGCTCGGTGAGGTCGACGTCGTCCTGCCGCTGCTGCACGGCCCGTACGGGGAGGACGGCACGATCCAGGGGATGCTCGACCTGGCGGGCGTCCGGTACGTGGGCGCGGGGGTGCTGGCCAGCGCGGTCGGCATGGACAAGGGCTTCATGAAGCTGGTGTGGCAGGCGTGCGGCCTGCCCGTCGGCCCGTACGTGCTGATCGGCGACCGGGAGTGGCGCCGGGAGCGCAAGCGCAAGATCGACGAGGTGAAGGAGCTGGGCCTCGGGGACGGCCGCGCCGTGTTCGTGAAGCCCGCCCGCGCCGGGTCGAGCATGGGCATCTCCCGGGTCACCGAGGAGTCGGCGCTGGAGGCCGCGGTGGACGCGGCGCGCGAGCACGACCCGAAGGTGATCGTCGAGGCGGGGATCGACGGCCGCGAGATCGAGTGCGGTGTGCTGCAGGGCGTCGGGGACGAGGCGCCCGAGGCGAGCCTGCCCGCCGAGGTGCTGATCGCGGGCGAGCACGCCTTCTACGACTTCGAGACCAAGTACCTCGACGGCTCGACCAGCATGGCGATCCCCCCGAGCCTGCCGTCCGCGGCGATCGAGGAGGCGCGGCGCCTCGCGGTCAAGGCGTTCGAGTCGCTCGACTGCGAGGGCCTCGCCCGGGTCGACTTCTTCTACACCACCGACGGCCGCTGGATCCTCAACGAGATCAACACGATGCCCGGGTTCACCCCGGCGTCGGCCTTCCCCCAGATGTGGGCGGCGAGCGGCTTGAGCTACGGAGACCTGGTCGACCGCCTGATCCAGACGGCGCTGCGGCGGCCGATCGGGCTGCGCTAGCGCCCCTCGAAGCGGACGCGGCCGAGGTCCTCCAGGGTGGCGGCGTCGACGGCGCGGGCGCCCTGGTCGGAGATCGTCCACAGGGCGGGGCCGACGACGAGGGACCGGCGGACGGAGTCGCCGAACGTTCCCACGGTGCCGAGCCGGCGGATCGTCCCGCCGGCGACCGTGAGGGCGAGGGCCTCGCTCCCGCCCCGGCCCGGCCGGGTGACCGGGATGACGGTGAGGCCGGACGCGGGCCGGTACAGGAACGCGTGCGGTTCGAACTCGGCCTCGGAATGGGCGCCGGGCAGCCGGTAGGAGGCGATCCGCCGGGGTTCGCCGGACACGTCGAAGAGCGACACCTGCGTTCCGCGGGTGCGGCCGGTGGCGGGGTCGGCGTCCTGGCCGACGCCGAGGAGCCGTCCGTCCGCCAGGGGGTGCAGGTAGGCGGAATAGCCGGGGATCTTGAGCTCGCCGGTGAGGCGGGGGCGGCGCGGGTCCTTCAGGTCGACCACGTAGAGCGGGTCGACCTGCCGGAACGTGACGACGTACGCGGTCGCGCCGAGGAACCTGACGGAGTGGATCCGCTCGCCCTTCCCGAGGCCGCCGAGCCGCCCGATCTCGGTGAGCCGGAGGCCGCGCCGCGCCAGCACATGGACGGCGGACTCGGACGACCGCGCGTTCTGCGTCGTCGTCGCGATGCGCAGGTTCCCGTCGTGCTCCGACATGGAGTACTGGTTGAGGACGCCGCCCGGCACCGACCCGGACGCGACGTAGACCGGACGCCCGGCGCCGCCGACGTCGAACCGGTGCACATGTGTGCGCTGCTCCTCGGCACCCCACGGCGAGCCCGTGACGTAGAGGCTCGCGCCGTTGCCGTAGACGGTGGCGCCGTCGGCGGCGACGCTGACCGGCGACGGGTCGCCGAGACCGCGCGCGAGGTCGAGCGTCAGGACGGTCAGCATGCTCGTCCCCGGCTGCCCGGCAGGGCGGCTGACCTGGTCGCAGGGCGTCCTGTAGGTGCGGCCTCCGATGTCGAAGCCGGGGATCCAGGCGTCCAGGGGCGCCTTCCGGATCGCCTCCCTGTTGCGCTCCACGGCCTTCTCCGGCGAGACGCGCGGCGTGTACGGGAAGCGGATCCGGGGAACGGAGCGCATGACGACCCGCACGACGTGGCCGCTCTGCCGCGCGTCCACGTACTCGGCCTCGGACGCCATCTCCCCGACGATCTCCGGGGTGCCGGAGAGGTCGACCAGCGTGAGCCGGGACCGCTCCGCGCCGGGAGCGAACCCTGGAGCGGACCCCGGCGCGGGCCGCGCCGCCATCGTGAGGCCGCCGGACAGGACCAGCACCCGGTCGCCGCTCAGCAGCAGCCGCTCGCCGTGCGCGTGTCCGGGCAGCGGCAGGCTGTGCAGGAGCCGGCGGGACGCCGGGTCGACGACCTGGAGGCGACCGCCGGACAGGGTGACGATGCGGCGCCCGTCGGTCTTCACGAGGTCCGGCTCGTCCGCGCCCGGCTCGTGGGTGTTCGTCGTCGAATGCTCGGGGGCGGGCGCGCGGGCCGCGGCCTCGGGGACGGCGCCCTTGGGCATGGCGCGGAACTCGGCCGGGCCGCCGTCCAGCCCGTACGGGCCGACCCGTTCGAGCGCCGCGCGGCGCAGCCCGTCCAGCAGCGGGCCGCAGCCGTCGTAGGCGACCAGCCGCATCGGCGGGGCGTCCGGGGCGGGGGCGCCTGCCGGCGCGCCGGAGCATCCGGCCGCCGCCAGGGTGACGGCCGCGGCGAGCACGGCGAGGGTAGGGGCGCGCATGGACGTCGGACGCGGCGGCCCGCCCCCCGGTTCCTAGCTTTCCCGGCGTTTCTCCTGTTTCTCCCGCTTCGCGATGACGCCCTCGATCTGCACGCACAGCTTGGAGCCGAGCGGCCAGCCGACGTAGTGCAGCAGGAAGACGCCGATCTCTCGCAGCTCGTCCGGTGTCAGCTCCTCGTTGCCCAGTGCCGCCGGGAGCTGGATGTCGAGGACGTCGTTCAGGCCCTGCCCGGCGAGCATGCCGATGAGCAGCAGCCGTCGGTCCCGCACGCTCAGCCCGGGACGCGTCCAGATCTCGGCGAACAGGTGGTCGGCGGTCAGGGCGAAGAAGTCGCCCTCGCCGTCCGACATCTCCCAGCCGTAGACCTTCCCCATCATCTCGAGGCCGCGCCTGCGGCGCTCGGTCATCGGCTCATCCATCGCCGTCCTCCAGTCCGAGCCCGGCGGCGAACCGCTGGAGCGCGAGTTCCGCGAACGGGGCGTCCACCCCGAGTTCCCCGGCGAGATCCAGAGCGAGCGACAGGTCCTTCTCGCCCAGGGCGCGCACGTGCCGCAGGATGTCGTACAAGGCGTCGTCCTCGGCCAGCGGCGCCGTCGTCGGGCGCAGCATGATCGAGCCGGGACCGCCGGTGATCGCGTCGGTGTGCCGGACGATCCGGCCCAGCTTCCGCAGCGACACCCCGGACGCCTCCGCGAGCCGCTGTGCCTCCGCCGCCGCGCTGAACGCCACGAAGTGCAGCAGGTTGCGCGCGAGCTTCGTGCGGGTCCCCGCGCCCACCGGACCCATGTGCAGGACGAGCTCCGCCCACGTCCCGAACGGCTCGCGGCACCGCTCGAACGCCTCCCCGGTGCCGCCGACCATCACGGCCAGGGTCCCGGCGCTCGCGCCCATGAACCCGCCGCTGACCGGCGCGTCCACGACGTCGATGCCGTACCTGCCGCCCTCTTCGGCCAGCTCCACGGCGGTGCGCGCCGCGATCGTCGAGTGGATCGCGAGGACGGTGCCGCGGCGGGCGCTGGCGAGGATCTCCGCGCCGACCTCCCGCACCTGCTCGTCATCCCGGACCATGACGGACACCACGTCCGCGTGCGCCGCCACCTCCGCGACGCTCCTCGCGGCCCGCGCGCCCGCCTTCACCAGCGGCGCCACCGCCTCCGGGCGCGTGTCGTACACGATGAGGCCGCGGCCGGCGAGATGCCCGGCCATCGGCGCGCCCATCTGGCCGAGGCCGATGAACCCGGGGGTCATGCGCGGAACACCTCGCCGCCGTCCACGTTGACGATCTGACCGGTGACCCAGGCCGCGTCGTCCGACAGCAGGAACAGGCACGCTCCGACGAGGTCCTCGGGCGTCCCCATGCGCTTCAGCGCCATCTTGTCCTGGACGATCTTCTGCGACATGCCGCCGGGCACGACCTTCCGGTTCGCCTCCGTGTCGATCGGGCCGGGCGCGATCGCGTTCACCCGGATGCCCATGCCGCCGAGCTCGTGCGCGAGCTGCTGCGTCAGGCCGTTCACCCCGACCTTCGCGAGCCCGTAGAAGCCGGAGTACTGCCACGCCGCCGTGGACGACTGGTTCACGATCGACCCGCCGCCCCGCACCTGCATGTGGGGGTAGCAGGCCCGCGCGCACAACAGCGCCCCGTCCATGTTCACGGCCATGAACCGCTTGTAGTAGTCCCAGTCCACGGTGAACAGGAAGTCGAGCTTCATCGTCCCGAAGATCGCGGCGTTGTTCACCAGGTGGTCGATGCCGCCGAACCGCTCCACGGCCGCGTCCGCCATCGCCCGCACCGACGCGGGGTCGGACACGTCCGTCCGGACGAACAGGCCCTTCACCTCGTCGGCCACGGCCTGCCCGCGCTCGGCGTCCACGTCCGCGACGACGACCGCCGCGCCCTCCGCCGCGAGGCCCCGCACGTACGCGGCGCCGATCCCCTGCGCGCCGCCGGTGACGATGGCGACCTTGTTCACGAACCTCATAGCCCCTCCGCGATCGCCTTGGTCTCGAGGTACTCCTCGAATCCCGCCGTGCCCATCTCCCGGCCGATGCCCGACTGCTTGTAGCCGCCGAACGGGACGTCCGCGCCGTACCAGACGCCGCTGTTCACGCTGACCGTGCCGGTGCGCAGTCGCGCCGCGATGCCGCGCGCCCGCTCCAGGTCGCCTCCGTGCACGGCGCCCGACAGGCCGTAGGGCGAGTCGTTGGCGATCCGCACGGCGTCGTCGTCGCCGTCGTGCGGCAGCAGCGCCAGCACCGGCCCGAAGATCTCCTCGCGGGCCACCCGGCTGTCGTTCGTCAGCCCGGTGATCAGCGTCGGCTCGATCCAGAAGCCCCTGTCGCGCCCCTCGGGCCGGCCGCCGCCCGCGGCGAACGACCCGCCCTCCTCCTTCGCGAGCGCGAGGTACCCCTCGATGCGGTCGCGCTGGCGGGCGGAGATGACCGGGCCGCACATCGTGCCGGCGTCCTGCGGGTCGCCCGCGCCGAGCCCGCGCAGCGTGCCCGCGATGATGCCGGCGGCCTCGTCGTACCGGTCGCGCGGGACGAGGATCCGCGTCGTGAGCGCGCACCCCTGCCCCGCGTGCGCGACGCTCGAGAACGCCGCGTACCCGCACGCGGCCTTGAGGTCGGCGTCGTCGAGGACGATGAACGCCGACTTGCCGCCGAGCTCCAGGAACACGCGCTTGAGGGTCGCGGCGCCGGCCGCCATGACGGCGCGGCCCGTCGCGGTGGACCCGGTGAACGACACCAGGTCGACGCGGGGGTCGGACGCGAGCTGCGCGCCCAGGGCGTGGTCGGACGACGTGATCACGTTCACGACGCCCGGCGGGATGTCGGTCTCCTCGGCGATGACCTCGCCGAGGACGGCGGCGCACCAGGGCGTGTCGGGCGCCGGCTTCAGCACGACGGTGTTGCCCGCCGCCAGCGCGGGACCGACCTTCGCCAGGTTGATCTGGTGCGGGAAGTTCCAGGGCGTGATCGCGCCGACCACCCCGGTCGCCTCCCGGACGACGCGCCGCCGGGTCGGCATCCCCATCGGCTCGGCCCGCCCGAGGTCCTGCTCCCACGCGTAGGACTCGGCGAGGTCGGCGAACCAGCCGATGTCCTCGACGGGGGCGTCCAGCTGCGCCCCGAACGTCAGGAACCGGGGCGCCCCGACCTCCTGGATCGTGAGCTCCCGGAGCTCGTCGCCGCGGCGCCGCAGGCCCTCGCGCAGCTGGCGCAGGCACCGTACCCGGAAGGCGAGGTCGGTCGCCCAGGACGTCTCGTCGAACGCGCGCCGGGCCGCCCCGATGGCCGCGTCCATGTCGGCGGCCGTGGCGTCGGCGGCGGTGCCGAGCACCTCCTCGGTCGCGGGGTTGATCGTCTCGAAGGCGCCGCCCGTACCGCGGGTGAGCCGCCCGTCCAACAGAAGCAAGCGATCGGTTGTTCTGGACACATGTCCAGACTACCGTTCAGCCCGCACCCCGGCGCAAGGGGCGATTCCGTCCGGTTCGGGCCCGGTCCCGCTCGGGGGGCCGCGCCGTGAGGAGGGTCACCCGGGCCGGAGTGTTGTCGGGCGGGGACGGCGGCGGTAGGTTTTTGGACAGTTCGTCAATAGGTGCGACGGAGGCCGCATGACCGTTCGGCTCGAGCCGGAGCATCTCGTCCTGCAGGCCCGTGACGTGCGGTTCGACTGGGCGGACGTGCCGCTGCACTGGATCCCCGGCGACCCCGTGGCCACCCATCTGATCAACGTGCTGCACATGCTCCTGCCGGCCGGGGAGGAGTGGTTCGTCCGGGTGTTCAAGGAGGCCCTGCCCCGCATCCGGGACGAGCGGCTCCGCGAGGACGTGCTCGGGTTCATCGGGCAGGAGGCGGTGCACGCGTCGTCGCACGACGGGGTCCTCGACCACTTCCAGGAGCAGGGGCTCGACGTGCGGCCGTTCCTCCGGCAGGTCGAGTTCGTCTTCGAGGACCTCCTCGGCGACCGCGGCGCGACCGGCGACCGGGCCCGCGCGTGGCTGGTCGAGCGGATCTCCATCATCGCCGCCATCGAGCACTTCACCGGCGTGCTGGGCGACTGGATCCTCAACGCGGACGCCCTGGACGCGGCGGGCGCCGACCCGACGATGCTCGACCTGCTGCGCTGGCACGGCGCCGAAGAGGTCGAGCACCGGCACGTGGCGCACGACCTGTTCATGCACCTGGACGGCTCCTACGCGGCGCGCCTGCGCGCCATGGCGCAGACGATCACGATGCTGACGCTGCTGTGGAGCCGGGGGCACCGCTTCCTGATGGCCCGCGACCCCCTGCTGAACGGGCGGGTCAGGGGCGGTCTGCACCATCTGCGGCGCACCGGCCCGGCCGGGCTCACCCCCGACCGCCGCATGGTCGGCGCGTCGATCGTCCGGTACCTGAAGCGGTCCTACAGCCCGCTGGGCGAGGGCTCGACGAGCCAGGCCCTCGCGTACCTGGCGGCCTCTCCGGCGGCGCGGGCGGCCCGGCGGTGATCCCTCCCGACCTCTACGGCCGGCGTCGCCGCGACCCGTTCTGGGTGGCCGTCAGCGCGCTGTTCGGCGCCCGGCAGCGGGTGCGGTACCTGCGCCCGCCCGCCGTCCGCGAGATCCGCCCCGTCGACCGGACGATGGACCTCGTCGTGCTGGAGGTCCGGCCGCGGGCCGACGGCGTCGTCTCGCTCCGCCTCGGCGCCCCGGACGGGCGGGTCCTGCCGTCCTGGCAGCCGGGATGCCACCTGGACGTCCTGCTCCCGGCCGGGACGCGCCAGTACTCCCTCTGCGGCGACCCCGCCGACCGGCGCGCCTACCGGATCGCCGTCCGGCGGCTGCACGGCCTGTCGGCGGAGATGCACGCCCTGTGCGAGGGGGACGTGATCCGCGTGCGGGGGCCGCGGAACGCGTTCCCGTTCCTGCGCGGCGACCGGTACCTGTTCATCGCGGGCGGCATCGGCATCACCCCGATCCTGCCGATGGTGACGGCCGCCGAACGGCTGCGCGCCGACTGGCGGCTCATCTACTGCGGCCGCGGCCGGGACTCGATGCCCTTCCTGGACGAGCTCGCGGGCGAACGCGTCCGGATCCGGACCGACGACGAGCACGGCGTGCCCGACTGCGGGGACCTGCTGGGCGACCCGGAACCGGGCACCGCCGTCTACTGCTGCGGGCCCGCGCCGATGATCGACGGCGTCCGGGCGGCGTTCGGGAGCCGGGCGGACGCGACCCTGCACTACGAGCGCTTCGCCCCCGCGCCCGTCGCGGACGGCCGCCCGTTCCGGATCGAGCTGCGGCGCTCGGGACGCGTGCTGGAGGTTCCCGCCGACCGGTCGGCCCTGGACGTCATCAAGGACGAACTGCCCGCCGTCGCGTACTCGTGCCGGCAGGGCTTCTGCGGCACGTGCCGCACGCGGGTCCTGGAGGGCGAGGTGGAGCGGCGCTCCCCGTCCGACGGCGATGACGGCGCCATGCTCATCTGCGTGTCCCGCGCGGCGGACGGCAGGCTGGCGCTCGACCTGTAAACGCGTTGCGGCCCTCCCGCGGGACCTGGCACCGTAAGGGACGTCAGGCCGCCGCGAGCGCCCGAGAGGAGGACCGGTCATGGCACGTCAGCGACTTCTGTATCGACTTCCCAGGGCGTCGCACGCCCGCCCCGGCCGGTATCCCGTCTCGTAACACCCTCCGGCCGAGCCGCGGCGAGTGACGCCACCTCGCGATCACGCGGCTCTACCCCAACCGGCAGAGGGGCCACTCTCAGGAAGTGGACGCTCCGGGTTCGAATCCCGGGAGCCGCACGCAAGCCTCCGTGGCCCTATCGGTAGAGGCGGCAGCATGAGGTGCTGTGTGCTGGGGGTTCGAATCCCTCCGGAGGTACTGAGGGGCGGCGCCGACGTCGGAGAGTCGGGCCTGACTGTAAATCAGGTGCTTCGCTGAGTGGGTTCGAATCCCACCCGCCCCACCGGGTTCCCTAGCGCGCGGCGGGCCGGTCCACGGCTTCGCGCGGCGGGGCGGTTGTTGCCAACGGGATGTTTCTGAACTAATGTCTGGACACGTGTCCGGTGAACAGCTGTCAACGACCGAGCCCACCCGTCGCCGCCTGACCGAGCGGCAGGCCGACACCGTGCGGAGGCTGACCGAAGCCGCCGTGGAGGAGCTCCGCGAGGCCGGCTACGAGGGACTGACCGTCCGCAACGTGGCCCGCCGCGCAGGCGTGGCACCCGCCACCGCCTACACCTACTTCGCCTCCAAGAACCATCTCATCACCGAGGTGTTCTGGCGGCGGCTCTCCGCGCTGCCCGAGGTGGACGCGCGCGGGCCGGCGCGCGAGCGGGTGGTGGCCGTCCTCCGGGAGATCGCCCTTCTGGTGTCGGACGAGCCCGAGCTGGCCGCGGCCTGCACGACCGCGATGCTCGGGACCGATCCGGACGTCCGGGAGCTGCGGCTGCGGATCGGCGTCGCGATCCGGGGACGGCTGCAGGCCGCCCTCAGGGAGCGCGCGGACGAGAAGATCGTGGGCGCGCTGGAGCTGGCCTACTCCGGAGCGCTCGTGCACGCGGGCATGGGCTACACGTCCTATGCCCGCATGGCCGACCGGCTCGCCGAGATGGCCGAGCTCATCCTCCCCGACCACGAGTGAGGTGACGGCTGTGGACCCAGGTTCGCAGGTCTCCTACAGCCCGTTCGACTACGCCGTCCATGAGGACCCCTACCCGTTCTACGCGCGCCTCCGCGAGGAGGCGCCGCTCTACCGCAACGACGACATCGGGTTCTGGGCGCTGTCCCGGCACGCCGACGTGTCCGCCGCGTTCCGCGACCACGCCACGTTCTCCAACGCCAACGGCGTCTCGCTGGAGCCGAGCGCGTGGGGCCCGCACGCGCCCCGGACGATGTCGTTCCTCGCGCTCGACCCGCCCCGGCACACCCGGATGCGGGCGCTCGTCTCCAAGGGGTTCACGCCCAGGCGGGTGAAGGAGATGGCGGACGGCATCCTGGAGCTGACCCGCAGGCACCTGGAACCGGCGCTGGAGAAGCGCGAGTTCGACTTCGTCGCCGACTTCGCCGGGCTCCTGCCGATGGACGTCATCTCCGAGATGATGGGCGTCCCGGAGGCCGACCGGGTCGAGGTGCGGCGGCTCGCCGACACGGTCGTCCACCGCGAGGAGGGACTCAACGACGTCCCACCCGCCGGGATGGAGGCCGCCCTCACCCTCGTCGGCTACTACGAGGACATGGTCGCCGAGCGGCGCCGCAGGCCGACGGGCGACCTCACGTCCGCGCTGCTGGACGCCGAGATCGACGGCGACCGGCTGGACGAGCGGGAGGTCATCGCCTTCCTGTTCCTGATGGTCGTCGCCGGCAACGAGACCACGACGAAGCTCCTCGCGAACGCCCTGTACTGGGCGGGGCGCAACCCGGAGCAGGGCGCGAAGCCGTTCGCCGACCCCGGACGCGTCGACGACTGGGTCGAGGAGACGCTCCGCTACGACACCTCCAGCCAGATGCTGGCCCGGACCGTCGCGCAGGACGTCACCCTCCACGGACGGGACATCCCCAAGGGCGAGCGGATGCTGCTGCTGGTCGGGTCCGCCAACCGCGACCCCCGCGTGTTCGACCGTCCGGACGAGTACGACCTGGACCGCGACACCTCCCAGCTCGTCAGCTTCGGCGGCGGCCGGCACTTCTGCCTCGGCGCCAACCTCGCCCGGCTGGAGGCCCGCATCGCGCTGACCGAGCTGGTGCGGCACGTGTCGTCCTTCGAGATCGACTTCGCCGGGGCGGAGCGCGTGCACTCGGTGAACGTGCGGGGCTTCGCGGCCCTGCCGGTGCGGGTGGAGGTCCGCTGATGCCCAGGTTCGATCCGCATCCGGAGCGGCGGCCCGCCGTCGTCGCGGGCGCCTCGTCCGGCATCGGCGCCGCGACCGCCAGCGCGTTCGCCGCGGCGGGGCACCCCGTCGCGCTCGGCGCCCGGCGCGCGGACAAGTGCGAGGAGCTGGCCGCGGCGATCCGGGCCGGCGGGGGAGAGGCCGTCGCGCTGCCCCTGGACGTCTCCGACGCCGATTCGGTCAAGGCGTTCGCGGCGGCCGCCGGCGACGCGCTCGGGCCGATCGAGGTCGTGGTGTCCAGCGCCGGCGACCTGTCCGCCGGACGCCTCCACGAACTCGACTCCGACGCGTTCCTGGCCCAGGTGCAGGTCCATCTCGTGGGCGCGCACCGGCTGGTGTCGGCGTTCGTCCCGCAGATGGTGGCGCGGCGGCGGGGCGACATCGTGTTCATCTCGTCCGACACCGTGCCCGCGCCGCGCTCCTGGACGGGCGCCTACGTCGCGGCGAAGAACGGGGTGGAGGGCATGGCCCGCACCATGCAGATGGAGCTGGAGGGCACCGGCGTGAGGGCGTCGATCGTCCGGCCCGGCCCCACCGCGACCGGCATGGGCATGGGCTGGGACGCGGAGACGACCGGCGCCGTCCTGGAGGACTGGGCCCGATGGGGACACGCCCGCCACCCCTACTTCCTGCGCCCGTCCGACGTCGCCGCCGCCGTCACCGCGATCGTCGCGACCCCGCGCGGCGCCCATCTGCGGCTCATCGAAGTCCAGCCCGAAGCCCCCCTGGAGGAGTCATGACCGCCCTGGTGGACCCCCGCGTCGTGTCGGGCGGCCCCGACCATCTGGAGGAGCTGCGCTCCGACCCGATCGCGCTGATGAAGCGCGTCCGGGAGGAATGCGGCGACGTGGGGGAGTTCCGGCTCGCCGGGCGCCGCGTCGTCCTGCTGACCGGCGCCGAGGCCAACGAGTACTTCTTCCGGTCCCCCGACGAGGAGCTCGACCAGGCCGAGGCGTACCCGTTCATGACCCCGATCTTCGGCGAGGGCGTCGTGTTCGACGCCACCCCCGAGCAGCGCCGCGAGGCCCTGCACAACCAGGCGCTCAAGGGATCGTTCCTCAAGGGGCACGCCGCGACGATCGCCGCCGAGGTCGACCGGGCGGTCGCGGGCTGGGGCGACGAGGGCGTGATCGACCTGCTCGACTTCTTCGCCGAGCTGACCATCTACACCTCGTCCGCGTGCCTGATCGGCAAGAAGTTCCGCGAGCAGCTCGACCGCCGGTTCGCCGAGCTGTACCACGATCTCGAACGCGGCACCGACGCGATCGCCTACGTCGACCCGTACGCCGACATCGAGTCGTTCCGGCGGCGCGACACCGCGCGCGCCGCGCTGGTCGAGCTCGTCCAGGGGATCATGGACGGCCGGCCGCCGAGGCCGCCCCGCGAGGACCGCGACCTCCTCGACGTCCTCATGTCCATCAAGGAGCCGGACGGCACGCCGAAGTTCACCGCCGATCAGGTCACCGGCATGTTCATCTCGATGATGTTCGCCGGGCACCACACCACGTCCGGGACGGCCGCCTGGTCGCTGATCGAGCTGCTCCGCCACCCGGACGTGCTGGCGGGTGTCGTCCAGGAGCTCGACGACCTGTACGCCGACGGCAGCGAGGTCTCGTTCCAGGCGCTCCGCACGATCCCGAGGCTGGAGTCGGCGATCAAGGAGGCGCTGCGGCTGCACCCGCCGCTGATCCTGCTCCTGCGCGTCGCCCAGTCCGACCAGGAGGTCTGCGGCCACCGCATCCCGAAGGGCACGATGGTCGGCTGCTCCCTCGCCGTCTCCAACCGCATCGAGTCCGACTTCCCCGAGCCGGACGAGTTCCGCCCCGAGCGCTACATCGCCCCCCGCGAGGAGGACCTCCTCAACCGCTGGACATGGGTGCCGTTCGGCGCCGGCCGGCACCGCTGCGTCGGCGCGAACTTCGCGATGATCCAGCTCAAGGCGATCTTCTCGGTGCTGCTGCGGGACTGGGAGTTCGAGCCCGCCCAGCCGCCCGAGACCTACCGCAACGACCACTCGAAGATGGTCGTCCAGCTCGCGCAGCCGTGCGCCGTCCGGTACCGGCGGAGGCGGCGCTGATGCGGATCGAGGCCGACCTCGACATCTGCCAGGGCCACGCCATGTGCGAGCTGGAGGCCCCCGACGTCTTCGAGGTCCCGAAGAAGGGCAAGGTCCGCGTCCTCGACCCCGAACCCCCCGACGGGCTGCGCGCGGAGGTCGCCGCGGCCGTCCGCTACTGCCCCACCCAGGCCCTCAGACTGCTGGAGACGTGATGCCGTCCTTCCCCCGAGAAGAACTCGACGCGATGGTGGAGCACTGGCTGGCGGAGAACCGCCGGTGCGAGGAGCTCGGCGACTGGCGCCCGCTCGCCGACTGCTACACCGAGGACGCCACCTACGGCTGGAACATCGGTCCGAAGCAGGACTTCATGGCCGTCGGGCGCGCGGAGATCCGCGACATCGCCCTCGGCTCCGAGATGGGCGGCCTGGACGGCTGGACGTACCCGTACCAGAGCATCCTCGTCGACGAGCGGAAGGGCGAGGTCGTCGGCTTCTGGAAGCAGGTCGCGGACGCCGAGCGCCCCGACGGCACCCCCTACGAGGTGCTCGGCATCGGCGGCAGCTGGTTCCGCTACGCCGGCGACCGGCAGTGGTCGTGGCAGCGCGACTGGTTCGACCTCGGCAACGTCACCGCGATCTTCATCGAGATGATGAAGGCGGACGTGCTGTCGGACGGGATGAAGCGGCGGCTGGAGCGGGCCGCGTCGGGCGCGAAGATCCCCGGCTACTACGCGCGGGGCGAAAGCCCCGTGCCGCTGTGGTGACGGGCGCCCGCGGCTAGATCCGCCCCTCCGGCTTCGGCGGGATCGTCGCCGTGATCGCCGGCCCGAGCTCGATGAGGACGTCCCCGGCGGGCTCGTACTCGCCGGGGACGGTCACCTCCACGTAGGCCTGCCGCGCCATGGCCGTCCAGGTCACCGGCCGGTCGACGGGATGGCCGAACCAGGAGATCCCGTTGATGTCGACCAGCCGCGACTCGGGGCGCAGGCCGGCCGGACGCGGCACGCCGCAGCGCAGCGCGATCGCGGGCGACCCCCACGCGGCCGTCAGCGGCGAATCGGGCGAGGTGTCGCGCCGCTCCCGCCCGTGCACCTTCTCGGGCAGCCGCAGGCCCGCGCACAGCCGCGCGGTCGCGCCGTCCGGCTCCGGCACCGGGACCCGGACGGCCCCGCCGGCGCATCCCGACGTCAGCAGTGCGAGCCCGACCAGGACCGGCGACACCCCTCGGCGCATGATCGTGCCCAGTGCTCTTCCTGCTCAGATATGGACGATCGGGCAGGTCAGCGTACGGGTGATGCCCTCGACGGCCTGAATCTGCGCGACGACGAGCTTGCCGAGCTCGTCCACGTTCCGCGCCTCCGCCCGGACGATCACGTCGTAGGGTCCGGTGACGTCCTCCGCGAGGGTGACGCCGGGTATGCCGGAGATCTCGCCGGCCACCTCTGCCGCCTTGCCGACTTCGGTCTGGATGAGGATGTAGGCCTGCACCATCACGTCCTCCCCGCGCGCGGGAAAATTGCGGTCGGACGATTCACCGTATCGTGTTACGCGCCGCGGTGGGCGGCCGGGGTCCCGCGGGGATCCGTGAATGCGGAACGGGGACGAACGGGAACGAATGGGAACGATCGGGGAATTGGGGGAGTTCCGGCTGATCGGGCGGCTGACGGCGCGGCTGCCGCAGGGCCCGGCCGTCCGCCTCGGGCCGGGCGACGACGCGGCGGTGATCGCGGCGCCGGACGGCCGGGTCGTCGCCACCACCGACCTCCTCGTGGAGGGACGGCACTTCCGCCGCGACTGGTCCGGCCCCTACGACATCGGCCGCAAGGCCGCCGCGCAGAACCTCGCCGACGTCGTCGCCATGGGCGCCCGCCCCACCGCGCTGCTCATCGGGTTCGCCGCCCCGGCCGAGACGCCCGTCGCATGGGCCGAACGGCTCTACGACGGGTTCGCCGACGAGTGCCGCGCCGCCGGGGCGTCCGTCGCGGGCGGGGACGTCGTCGCCGCGCCGGAGATCACGCTCGCCGTCACCGCGCTCGGCGACCTCGGCGGCGCCGCGCCGCTGACCAGGTCCGGCGCCCGTCCGGGCGATGTCGTGGCGGTGCGGGGGCGGCTCGGGTTCGCCGCCGCCGGGCTCGCCCTCCTGCTCGCCGGACGCGACGCGCCCGCCGAGCTCATCGAGGCGCACCGGCGCCCGGAACCGCCGTACGCGGCGGGCGCGGAGGCGCGCTCCCTCGGCGCGACCGCGCTGCTCGACGTCAGCGACGGGCTCGTCCAGGACCTCGGGCACATCGCGGCCGCCTCCGGTGTCGCGATCGACCTCGACCCGGCCGCGCTCCCCGTTCCCGACATTCTGGGGCGGGACGGGCGGCACCACGTCCTCACCGGCGGGGAGGACCACGCGTTCGCCGGAACCTTCCCCGCCACGGCCGCGCTGCCACCATCCTGGACACCGGTCGGGAGGGTCTCGGCCGGAACCGGGGTCACGGTGGCGGGCCGGCCCCCCGGACCCGGCGGCTGGGACCATTTCCGCATGTGAACGCATGCGGGCCAGATGTAATAGAACGTGCCGGATTGTCTGTTCGGTAGGCATGATCGGTACGGCTTTGGTATACATCCTGTGATCGAAGAGGAATGGGATGGGACGACACACCAGGCTCGAACCGCCGGACGACGATCCCCTGCCGGACGCCCGCCGCGTCCCCGGGAGAGCGTTTCCGGGCACCCCCGAGCCGTCCTACGAGGCCTTTTCCGGTCCGGCCGACGACCAGGTCGTCCTCTCGCCCTACGACCCCCGCGCCTCCCGCGAGCCGTACGAGCAGGGCCCGTCCGCGCGGACGCGGCCCGGCTCCGCGCCGCGCGACCCGTCGCGGCCCGGCTCCGCGCCGCGCGACCCGTCGCGGGTCGCCTCCGGGGCGCCCGACCCGTCACGGGTCCCGCCGCCCAGGGACCCGTCGCGCGTCGTCCCGGCGCCGCCCGCTCCCGCCCCTCCGGCGGGGTCCGCGCGCCGCGTCGCCCGGCTCGTGTCGGCGCTCCCCGTCCCGCTGCTGCCGCTCGTCTCGCTCGTCGTCGCGGTCGGCGTCGTCTCCTACACGTTCAGCACGCAGCAGATCTCCCTCAACTTCGCGGGCGGCCCGCCCCGCGACCCGGCCAGGGACGGGCAGGTGTCGCAGCGCGGGCCGGGCGGCGACGCCCGCCCCGACGGCATCGTCGTCGCGTTCCGCGTCGCGTCCCGGTCGGCGTCCGGCTTCAAGGGCACCGTCACGATCGCGAACCGGGGCGAGCGGCCCGTCGCCCGCTGGGCGCTCGCCTTCGCGATCGACGGCGTGCGGGTCCGCGAGGTCGCCGGCGCGACCGTCCAGCGGCGCGGCGCGGTGCCCTTCCTGCGCAGCCGTCCCGGCGCCACGCTGGCTCCCGGCGGCTCGGTGCGGATCGTCTACACCGCGACCGGCGCCCCGCGCAGGCCCGGAAGCTGTGTCCTGAACGGGCTGGCCTGCACCTTCGCCTGACGGCGTCGCCCGCCCCGTCGCCGTAGGGTGGAGGCATGCAGCAGACCCCCCAGGCACCGCCCCTCGTCCTCACCATCGCCGGTTCCGACTCGGGCGGCGGCGCCGGCGTCCAGGCGGACCTGAAGACGATGCTCGCCCTCGGAGTCCACGGCATGAGCGTCATCGCGGCCGTCACCGCGCAGAACTCCGTGGGAGTCCAGGGGGACTGGGAACTCCCGCCCGAGGCCGTCCGGGCGCAGATCGACTCGGTCGTGTCCGACATCGGCGTGGACGCGATCAAGACGGGGATGCTGGCGTCCAGCGCGCTCGTCGAGGTCGTCGCCGAGGCCCTCGCCGCGTCGGACGCGCCCGCCGTCGTCGACCCCGTCGGCGTCTCCAAGCACGGCGATTCGCTGCTGGCCCCCGAGGCTGTCGACGCGGTCCGCTCCCTCCTGCTGCCCGCCGCCACGGTCGTCACGCCGAACCTGTACGAGGTCGAGCAGCTCACCGGCGTCAAGGTGGTGGACGAGCGCGGCCTGCGCGAGGCCGCCGAGGCGGTCAAGGCGCTCGGCCCGCGCTGGGTCCTGATCAAGGGCGGTCATCTCCCCGGCGAGCCCGCCGACCTGCTCTTCGACGGCGAGCACGAGTACCGGTTCACCGCCCCCCGGCACGACAACCGGCACACCCACGGCACCGGCTGCACGCTGGCGTCCGCGATCGCGTCGCGTCTCGCGATGGGCGACGACGTCCCGTCCGCCGTCGCGAAGGCCAAGGAGTACGTGACCGGCGCCATCGCCGCGGGCTTCCCGCTGGGCGCCGGGATCGGCCCGGTCGACCACGGGTGGCGCATCCGCCGCTGAATCCGGCCGCCGGACGTTCCGGAACGACCCCGGGCACGCAAAAGTCGGCTCACCGAGGCGGTGAGCCGACTGAAGCGTGTGGTGCGACCGGGGTCAGACGGTCGGCTTGACGACCTTGCCGGCCTTGATGCAGGACGTGCAGGCGTTGATCCGCTTGGTGCTGCCGTTCACGACGGCGCGCACGCGCTGGATGTTGGGGTTCCAGCGGCGCGGGGTGCGGCGGTGCGAGTGGGAGACGCGCATGCCGAAACCGGGTCCCTTGCCGCAGACGTCGCAGACGGAAGCCACGGGAAACTCCAAGTGGTGTCGATGCTCTGAACCGGAGCGCCGCCCGCCGCCGCTGTCGGGCGAGACGGACATCGATTGCGCTCACTGGGGAGCGCCTCGGGACGAGGCGCATGGATCAGAGTAGCCGACCGTCCGCCGGGTAGGCGAATCGGCTGTGACCACAGGCGCGGGCCCAGGTTCCCTTGGACCGATACCGGACGGTACAGAAGGAGCATGAGCATCTGCTGCGATCGCGTGCGAAGCCGGGTTGGGGCGAGGCGGGGACCGGTGTCGCGGAAGGCGGTGCGATGAGCGCCGGTCTGGACGAGGCCGCGGTCCGGGAGTGGTGCGGGCTGGCCGGGGAGGCGCTCGGGCGCACCCGGACGGAGATCGACGCCCTCAACGTGTTCCCCGTCCCCGACGGGGACACCGGCACCAACCTGCACCTGACGGTCCTCGCGGCACGGGACGCCGCCGGGAGCCTGCCGGCCGGGGCCGGGACGGCGGAGACGTGGCGGGCGCTGCGGCAGGGCGCGCTGCTCGGGGCGCGGGGCAACTCGGGCGTGATCTTGAGCCAGGTGCTGCGCGGCCTGTCGGAGGTCCTCGGACCGCTGGAGGCGACCCCGGACGGGACGGCGTTCGCGGCGGCCCTCGAGCACGCGTCCCGGCTGGCCAGGGCCGCCGTGGAGCACCCCGTCGAGGGCACGATGCTGAGCGTCCTCGACGCGGCGGCGGGCGCGGCGGGGGACGCGTCCGGAACCGGCCTGCCGGGCGCCGCGCGCGCCGCCGCCGACGGGGCGCGGCGGGCGCTGCGCCGCACCACCGCGCAGCTGGAGGTGCTGGAGCGCAGCGGGGTCGTCGACGCGGGCGCGGCCGGCCTGTGCGTGGTCCTGGACGCCCTCGCCGCGGTGATCACCGGGGAGTACCCGGAGCGGTACGAGATCCCGGCCAGGGCGGCCGGGCAGCGGGCGGAGCAGCGGCCGGAGCCGCCGGGACCGGGGTATGAGGTCATGTACCTGCTGGACGCCCCGGACGGCGCCGTCCCGCCGCTGCGCGAGGTTCTCGACCGCCTCGGCGACTCGCTCGTCGTCGTGGGCGGGGACGGCCTGTGGAACGTCCACGTGCACGTGGACGACGCGGGAGCCGCCATCGAGGCGGGCATGGCCGCCGGCCGCCCGCACCGCGTCCGGGTGACGTACCTGCACGCGGAGGCGCACGGCCGGCCCGTCCCGCACCGGGGCCGCGCCGTGGTGGCGGTGACCGCCGCCGACGGGCTCGCGGCGCTGTTCGAGGAGTGCGGCGCGCGGGTCGTCCGGCGCGGGCCGGGGGAGGTCCCGCCGCTCGCCGTGCTGGCGGAGGCGATCCTCGCCGCGGGCGACGAGGTGGCCGTCCTGCCGAACGAGCCGGAGGTCCTCGCGCTCGCGGAGGCGGCGGCGGAGCGGGCGCGCGACGGCGGGGCGCGGATCGCGGTCGTGCCGACGAAGGCGGCGGTGCAGGGCATGGCGGCGCTCGCGGTGCACGATCCGGTGCGCCGCTTCGACGACGACGTCATCGAGATGACCCGCGCGGCGGGCGCGACCCGCTTCGGGCATCTGGAGATCGCGGCGGAGGAGGCCGTCACGACCGTCGGCCTGTGCCAGCCCGGCGACGTCCTCGGCCTGATCGAGGGGGACGTCGCGATGATCGGCAAGGACCTCGCGGGCGTCGCGCGGCACGTCCTGTACCGCATGCTGTCGGGCGGCGGCGAGCTCGTCACCCTGATCGCGGGCGTGCACGCCGCGCCGGGCCTCGCCGAGGACCTGGAGGCCCGGGTGCGGGAACGGCGCCCGGACGTGGAGGTCGGCGTCTACGCGGGCGGCCAGGAGAGGTTTCCGCTGCTCATCGGTGTCGAGTGAACGCGTCGTATCCATCGGCTAGAAAAGGACCGTGGCGAAACTCGACGAGCCGTTGCGCAAGGTCCTCGGCGACAAGACGGCGAAGGTGCTCGACAAGGGCCTCGACCTGCGCACGGTCGGCGACCTGCTGCACCACTACCCGCGCCGCTACGCGCACCGGGGCGAGCTGACGCCCCTGAGCGGCCTGCAGGACGGCGAGCACGTCACGGTCATGGCGGAGGTCGTGAAGGTCCAGGGCCGCACCCTCACCCGCAGCCCCGGCTACGTCCTGGAGATCACCGTCACGGACGGCACGGGCACCCTCAAGCTCAGCTTCTTCGGCCGGAAGGGCTCCTACATCCCCGAACGGGACCTCTCACCCGGCACCCGCGGCCTGTTCGCCGGCAAGATCAGCACCTACCGGCCGCGCTCGGGCGGGGAGCAGCGCCAGCTCACCCACCCGCAGTACAAGGTCGTCGAGGAGAAGTCCGCCGAGCGGGCGGCGCAGGAGTGGGCGGACGAGATCATCCCGGTCCATCCGTCGACGAAGGGCCTCGACATCGAGGCGATCGGCAAGGCGGTCGGGATCGTCCTCGACCGGCTCGACCTGCCCGACGACCCGATGCCGGCGGAGCTGCTGCGCCGCCGCGGCCTGATCGGCCTGCGGGAGGCGTACGAGGGCATCCACCGGCCCCGGACGTGGGACGAGCTGGGCCGGGCGAAGAAGCGCCTGAAATGGGACGAGGCGTTCGTCGTCCAGATCGCCCTGGCGCAGCGCCGCCGCGCCGCCGCCGCGCTGCCCGCGACCCCGCGCCCGCCGTCCTTCGGCGGCATCCTCGCCGAGTTCGACGCGCGCCTGCCGTTCGAGCTGACGGAAGGCCAGCGCGAGGTCGGCGACGAGATCGCCGCCGACCTGGCCCGCGAGCACCCCATGCACCGCCTCCTGCAGGGCGACGTCGGCAGCGGCAAGACGGTGGTCGCGCTGCGGGCGATGCTCCAGGTGGTCGACGGGGGCGGGCAGGCGGCGCTGCTCGCGCCGACGGAGGTGCTCGCGCAGCAGCACCACCGGTCGATCACGGCGCTGCTCGGCGATCTGGCGCGGGCCGGGCAGATCGGCGGTGCCGAGAACGCGACGCGGGTCGCGCTGCTGACCGGCTCGCAGGGCGCGAAGGCGCGCAAGGCGGCGCTGCTGGACGCGGCGTCCGGGGCGGCCGGGATCGTGGTGGGCACGCACGCGCTGCTCCAGGAGAGCGTCCAGTTCGCCGATCTCGGGCTCGTCGTCGTGGACGAGCAGCACCGGTTCGGCGTGGAGCAGCGGGACGCGCTGCGGGAGAAGGTCGCCGGGGGCCGCCCGCACGTGCTGGTGATGACGGCGACGCCCATCCCCCGGACGGTCGCGATGACCGTGTTCGGCGACCTGGAGACGTCCGTGCTCGGGCAGCTTCCGGCCGGGCGGTCGGAGATCAGGACGCACGTGGTGCCGCCGGAGCGGCCGGCCTTCCTGGCCCGGGTTTGGGAGCGCATCCGGGAGGAGGCCGCGCAGGGCCGCCAGATCTACATCGTCTGCCCCCGCATCGGTGAGCAGGAGGGCGACGAGGGGGACGTGACCGCGCCGGAGGAGGGCCGCCGGTCCCCGCTGGGGATCATGGAGCTGCTGCCGAAGCTGGAGGAGATCCTCGCGGGCCTGCGCGTCGGGGTCCTGCACGGGAAGCTGCACCCCGACGAGAAGGACGCGGTGATGCGCCGGTTCGCGGCGGGCGGGCTGGACGTCCTGCTCGCCACCACGGTGATCGAGGTCGGCGTGGACGTCGCGAACGCGACCGTCATGGTCATCATGGACGCGGACCGGTTCGGGGTGTCGCAGCTCCACCAGCTCCGCGGCCGGGTCGGGCGGGGCTCGCTGCACGGGCTGTGCCTGCTGGTGACGGACGCCGAGCCCGGGAGCAAGGCGAGGGAGCGCCTGGACGCGGTCGCGTCGACCACCGACGGGTTCGCGTTGTCGCGCCTCGACCTGGAGCAGCGCCGGGAGGGCGACGTGCTGGGCGCGGCGCAGGCGGGCCGCGCGTCCAGCCTGCGGCTGCTGACCCTGCAGAGGGACGAGGACGTGATCCTCGACGCCCGCGAGGAGGCGACCGCCCTCGTCGGGGACGACCCGGAGCTGGCCCGGCATCCGGGGCTGGCGACGGTGCTGTCGTCGCTGCTGGACGAGGAGCGGGCCGACTTCCTAGAAAAGGGATGATTTCCTACCGGAATTGTTGACATTTCGCCGCGTCGGGGGCACGATCTCGTCATGGGCCCCGGAGGCACGGCCGGGGCGCGCGGAGGGCGGGACGCGCTCGGGGTGGGGGCGTCCCGCCCGCCTCCGCCCGCCGGGATACTGAGGGGATGACCAGGGTCATCGCGGGCAGTGCGGGCGGACGGCGGCTGGCCGTTCCGCCCGGACGGGACACCAGGCCGACCAGCGACAGGGCCCGGGAGGGCCTGTTCTCCACCGTCCTCGCCCTCCTCGGGCCCCTCGACGGCCTCCGCGTCGCCGACCTGTACGCGGGTTCGGGCGCCGTCGGGCTGGAGGCCCTGTCGAGAGGCGCCGCGCACGCGCTGCTCGTCGAGTCGCACCCACGCGCGATGAGGGTCATCCGGCAGAACGCGGACGCGCTGGGGCTGCCCGGCGCGGTGCCGTGCGCCGACAAGGTGGAGCGGCTCGTCCGGACGCCGCCGGCGGAACCCTACGACCTGGTCTTCATCGACCCGCCGTACGCGCTGCCCGACGCGTCCGTCGAGGCGCTCCTGGCCGACCTGCGCGATCAGCGCTGGACGGCGCCCGACGCGCTGGTCGTCGTTGAGCGCGCGGCGCGCGGCCCCGCGCTACGGTGGCCCGACGGGTACGAGGCCGAACGGGACCGGCGCTACGGCGAGGCCGTGTTCTGGTACGGACGGCCCTCGGAGGAGGCGGAGTCGGCCGGGTAGGGGCGGTGCCATGAGACCGGGGATCGACCGCGCGTTGGGGCGCGCTTGGGTCGTCACGGCGGTCATGACCGTCGGTTTGATGGTGAACGTCACCTACGTCCAGGGGTTCCAGGCGCAGGATCTGCGCGACGACCCGCAGAACGCGCGGCGGCTCGCCGACCGGCACCGGATCGAGCGCGGGCCGATCGTGGCGGGCGGGGAGCGGCTCGCCTGGTCGCAGCCGGCCGGCGACGGGCAGCGCTACCTGCGCCGCTACAGGAACGGCCCCGTCTTCGCCCCGGTCACCGGCTACTTCTCGCCGTTCTCGGAGACCCGCCTGGAGAGCGCCGGGAACCACATCCTGGACGGCACCGACCCGCGCTTCGCCACCACGAGCCTCGTCGACCGCCTCCTCGGCGAGCGGATCCCGGGCGGCACCGTGCACGCGACCGTCGACCCGGACGCGCAGCGCGCCGCCTACCGCGCGCTGAAGGCGAGCGGGGCCCGCCGCGCCGCGGCCGTCGCCCTGGACGCGGAGACCGGCGCGATCCTGGTGCTCGCCTCGACCCCGTCCTACGACCCCGGCGAGGTGTCCGTGCTGGACGGGGAGAAGGCGCAGCGGGCGTTCGCGCGGCTCGGCGCCCAGCCGCTCAAGCCGCTGCTGGACAAGGCGACCGGCGAGCTCTTCCCGCCCGGGTCCACGTTCAAGACCGTCGTCGCGTCGGCCGCGCTCGCCGCCGGCGCCGACGCCGGGACGGGGGTCAGGGCCGGCCGCCGCTACCGGGCGCCCGGCGCCGGACAGGCGATCAACAACGACGAGAGCGACATCGGCGGCGACTGCGACCGGCCGTCCATCCCGCTGCTGACCGCGTACGCGCAGTCGTGCAACACCACGTTCGCCTTCATGGGGGCGGAGGAGCCCGGGAACGAGGCCGTCCACGCGAAGGCGGGCGAGTACGGGTTCGGGACGCGGATCGAGATCGCGAACGGGCTGCGGAGCGCCGCCGCCTCGTTCCCCCGGACCGGCGAGCCCGCGCTCAGCGCCCTCGCGTCGATCGGGCAGGGGAGCACGGTCGCGACGCCCCTGCAGATGGCCATGGTCGCGTCCGCCGCGATCAACGACGGGGAGGTCATGGTGCCCCATCTCGTCCAGCGGTTCACCGCCGCCGACGGCACCGAGATCGGACGCACGCGACCGCGCCGCCTCGGCCGGGCGATGACGTCCGGGCAGGCGGCGGACATGCAGCGGATGATGGAGGCGGTCGTGGCGAAGGGCACCGCGACGCGGCTGCGCGGGACGTCCGTCCGCGGCGGGAAGACGGGGACCGCCGACATCGAGGGGGCCGGTTACAACGACCGCTGGTTCATCGGCTTCGGCCCCCGGGAGGACCCGAGGTACGCGGTCGCGGTCATGACGGAGGCGCCGGGGTACGGGATCGAGTCGGGGCCGATCGTCGCCGAGATCATCGACGCGCTGCGGGGCTGAGCGGGGGCCGGCGCATCGGGAGGTCCCGGATGAAAACGCACCGAACCGGATTTGGTACGGTCGCGCCGCAGGTCAGAATTCGGGACCGAAGGGGTTCATCTCGTGCGTCGTGTCGTCTGTCCGGGATCGTTCGACCCCGTCACCAACGGGCACCTCGACATCATCAGCCGCGCCTCCCGGCTCTACGACGAGGTCGTCGTCGCCGTGCTGATCAACAAGAACAAGAAGAGCCTGTTCACCGTCGACGAGCGCGCCGCGATGATCGCCGACGTGGTCAGGGAGTACGGCAACGTCAAGGTCGACACCTTCTACGGGCTGACCGTCGACTACTGCAAGGAACAGGACATCCCGGTGATCGTCCGGGGTCTGCGGGCCGTCAGCGACTACGAGTACGAGCTGCAGATGGCGCAGATGAACCACCGCATCTCCGGCGTCGAGACGCTGTTCATGGCGACGAACCCCGAGTACGCGTTCCTGTCGTCCAGCCTCATGAAGGAGGTCGTGAAGTTCGGCGGGGACATCTCCGGGCTCGTCCCCGACTCCGTCCACGACCGGCTCGTGGAGCGCCTCCGGCAGGAGGGCTGACCCCGCCCCGTCCCTGATCCGCAGGTCGGTGGGCCGCGAGTTGGGACAGAGTCCGGCCGTCCGATACCCTTGGACGTCGGCCATCTCGGCCGCAGTCCTTCGCATGCCGCACGGAAGCAGGAATCCACTCTGTCTCGCCTCGATCCCCACGCCCCTCTCGTGCTCGACACCCGAGCTCTTGGCCGGCAGCCCGGGTCGTCGCGGGAGGAGCACGTGACCGCGCCGGCCCCGGAGAACTTCGGCATCGAGATGATCGGAGCCCCCGCGGGCGCGCCCATCGAGCTCGATCTCAGGCTCGAGGCGGTGCTCGAAGGGGTCCTGGTCACGGGCACCGCGACGCTGCCCCTGCAGGGGGAGTGCGCGCGTTGCCTCGACCCGATCGCCTCGACGTTCGAGGCGGACTTCCAGGAGCTCTTCGTCTATCCTGACACCCGCTCCGGCGGGAACGCGGACGACGACGAGCTCCGCCTCGAGGACGATCTGATCGACCTCGAACCGGTGCTCCGCGACGCGGTGGTGCTCGCACTGCCGCTGTCGCCGCTGTGCCGGGACGACTGTCCGGGCCTGTGCCCGGAGTGCGGTGCGCGGCTGGCGGACGCCGGCCCGGAGCACCACCATGACGTCGCCGACCCCCGGTGGGCGGCGCTGCAGGGCCTCGCCGGCGACATGCCGGCGTCCCCGACCGGGGGGAGCGGGAGCCCCGGCTCCCGCGGAACAACCGACCGACGAGAAGGAAAGCAGGAGGGCTGACATGGCCGTCCCGAAGCGGAAGAAGTCGCGGAGCAACACGCGGCACCGGCGTTCGCAGTGGAAGGCCGCGGCGCCGAACCTGGTCGAGTGCCCGACCTGCCGCGACAAGAAGCTCCCGCACACCGCCTGCGCGACGTGCGGCACCTACGACCGGCGGCAGGTCACCAGCCCGTCGGCCTGACACTTCTCGCATCCTGGGGGGCGGCACCGCGCGCGGCGCGGCCGCCCCTCACGGTGCGGGGGGATCCCACCCCGAAAACCGACCACCCGGCGCGCGACGTCGGCGTGGTGACCGGCGCGGAGACCCGCGCCCGGAGCCGTGGTGCACGCCGGGCCGAACGACCGGCGCGCACCTCGTCTTCGCGGAGCGCTCTCTCCCGGACGTCCGCCGTCCCGGCGTCCCCGCATACCGGCGGGATCCGGCGGCCGCGGCCCCGCCCGGCGCCGGGCGTCCCCGCCGTACCGGCCCCCGGCCCGCGCGCCACGACGGCGGCCGCGCCCCCGTGCGGTCGCCCGGCCTGCGAGGAGGGCCTGTGAGCGCGAAGAAGAACGACCCCGCCCCCGACCGCGCCGAGCTCAGCCGTGCGCTGGGCGTCGCGATCGACGACGACCTGCTCGAGCGGGCGCTGACGCACCGCTCGTACGCCTACGAGAACGGCGGCCTGCCGACCAACGAGCGGCTGGAGTTCCTCGGCGACTCCGTCCTCGGCCTCGTGGTCACCGACACCCTGTTCCGCGGGCACCCGGACCTGCCCGAGGGGCAGCTCGCCAAGCTGCGCGCGGCCGTCGTCAACATGCGGGCGCTCGCCGGGGTGGCCCGCGACCTCGGTGTCGGCGCCCACATCAGGCTCGGCCGCGGCGAGGAGGGCACCGGCGGGCGCGACAAGGCGTCGATCCTCGCCGACACCCTCGAGGCGCTGATCGGCGCCGTGTACTTCGACCGGGGCCTGGACGAGGCGTCGGCCCTGGTGCACCGGCTGTTCGACGGGCTCATCGCCCGCTCGGCGGGCCTCGGCGCGGGCCTCGACTGGAAGACCTCCCTCCAGGAGCTCACCGCCGTGGAGGAACTCGGCGTCCCCGAGTACAACGTCGCCGAGAGCGGCCCCGACCACCAGAAGACGTTCCGGGCGTCCGTCCGCGTGGGCGGGACGACCTACGGATCGGGTGAGGGCCGCAGCAAGAAGGAGGCGGAGCAGCACGCCGCCGAGGCCGCCTGGACCGCCATACGCGAGGTCGTCGCGGCCCGGGAGGCGGCCGAGTCGGCGTCCGAGACGGTACCGCCGGGGTCGCGGCCGGTCCCCCCGGCGCCCGGGACGCCCGCCGCCCCGGCCGGGCGCACCGGTGCCTGAGCTCCCCGAGGTCGAGGTCGTCCGGCGCGGGCTGGAGCGCTGGACGGCCGGGCGCGCGATCGCGTCGGCGGAGGTTCTGCACGCCCGCGCCGTGCGGCGGCACGCGGCGGGCGCCGCCGATTTCGCCGGCCGGCTCGCGGGCCGCGCGATCGGCACTCCCCGGCGGCGCGGCAAGTACCTGTGGCTGCCGCTGGACGACGCGGACGGGCCGGGGGAGGCGCTGCTGGCCCATCTGGGGATGAGCGGCCAGCTCCTCGTCGCGGAGCCGGACCGGGAGCCCGAAAAGCACCTGCGGGTCCGGATCCGGTTCGCCGACGGCGGCCGCGACCTCCGCTTCGTCGACCAGCGGACCTTCGGCCACCTCATGGTCGCCGATCTCGTGCCCGACCGCTTCGGCGGAGCCGTTCCCGAACCGGTCGCGCACATCGCCGCCGATCCCCTGGAGGACGCGTTCGACGCGGAGGCGTTCTTCCGTGCCCTGCGCCGCCGCAGGACCGGCATCAAGCGCGCCCTCCTCGACCAGACGCTGATCAGCGGGGTCGGCAACATCTACGCCGACGAGGCGCTGTGGCGGGCCGGGCTGCACTGGGCGCGTCCGACCGAGACGATGACCCGGGCCCAGGCCGAACGGGTCCTGGAGGCCGCCAGGGAGGTCATGTCGGCCGCGCTGGCGGTGGGCGGGACGTCCTTCGACAGCCTCTACGTCGACGTGAACGGGGAGAGCGGCTACTTCGAGCGGTCGCTGGACGCCTACGGCCGCCGGGACGAGCCGTGCCGGCGTTGCGGGACCCCGATCCGCCGCGACGTGTTCATGAACCGGTCGTCCTACAGCTGCCCGGGGTGCCAGCCCCGCCCCCGGCGGGCACGTTACTGAGCGTGTCCGATCGGACTGCCGAACAGGGGAGATCATGGAAGAGGGCGACGACGCGGCACCGGTCCGGCTCACCGCCTGGGTGCGCGGGCACGTGCAGGGCGTCGGCTTCCGCTGGTGGGTGCGGTCGCGCGCACTGGAGCTCGGTCTCACCGGCACCGCCGCCAACCTGCGGGACGGCCGCGTGGAGGTCGTGGCGGAGGGGCCGCGCGGGCGGTGCCGCCTGCTGCTCGACCTGCTCGCCGACGACGTGGCCTGGGGCGACGCCGCGCGCGAGGGGATCCCGCCGCGTCCGGGGCGGGTGACCGGCGTCGTGGAGCGGTGGTCGGAGGCGCGCGGAACCGGCTCCGGTTTCCACGAAAGGTGACCGGGTAGGGAACGCCGGTTCACACCTGCTAAACTAGGGGAGGAAGGTTGTTACCGGCCTGTGATGTCCATCTTGACCAGGACACCGGCCGGTGCGACTCTAGACGATACGCGCACCGACTCACGTTGCTTCTTGTGCGCGATCCCTGCTGGTTACTCAGCGTGGAGGACCCTTAGTCATGGCGAAGGCTCTACTCGGCCACGTCGGCGGTCCCGACCCCCGTATGGTCGCGGAGGTGCGGCGCCTGCAGCAGCGCGTACGTGATCTGGAGGCCGAGCTCGTACGGCTTCAGGCGGAGAACGACGCGCTCGCGACGGCCGCGGACGACGATGTGATGTCGCTGGCGGCGAAGGACCGCGAACCGGCGCTGACCTAGCACGGCGCCCGAACTCACAGCACAGGGACGCCGCGAGGCGTCCCTTACGCTTTCCCCTCCGATCCCGGGTCCCCGGCCGAGGTGCCGGTCTTTCTGCGGGAACGGGGGTATCGTTCGACGGGCTCCCGGATGTCGCACACCTGGAGGACGGCGAGCGCGTGTACCTGAAGACCCTGACGCTGCGCGGCTTCAAGTCCTTCGCGTCGTCCACCACCCTGAAGTTCGAGCCGGGGATCACCGCAGTGGTCGGCCCCAACGGGTCCGGCAAGTCGAACGTCGTCGACGCGCTCGCCTGGGTGATGGGGGAGCAGGGCGCCAAGTCGCTGCGCGGCGGCAAGATGGAGGACGTCATCTTCGCCGGGACGGCGAACCGGGCGCCGCTGGGCCGCGCGGAGGTCGTCCTGACGATCGACAACGCCGACGGGGCGCTGCCGATCGACTACTCCGAGGTCACGATCAGCCGGCTGATGTTCCGGTCGGGGTCGAGCGAGTACGCCATCAACGGCGACTCCTGCCGGCTGCTCGACATCCAGGAGCTCCTGTCGGACTCCGGCATCGGCCGCGAGATGCACGTCATCATCGGGCAGGGGCAGCTGGACCGCGTCCTGCACTCCGGTCCCGAGGGCCGGCGCGCGGTGATCGAGGAGGCCGCGGGCGTCCTCAAGCACCGCAAGCGCAAGGAGAAGGCGCTGCGGAAGCTGGACGCGATGCAGGGCAACCTGACGCGCGTCCAGGACCTCACCGGCGAGCTGCGGCGCCAGCTGAAGCCGCTCGGCCGGCAGGCCGAGATCGCGCGGCGCGCCGCCGTGATCCAGGCCGACCTGCGCGACGCCCGGCTGCGGCTGCTGGCCGACGACCTCGTGACCCTCCGCACGCGGCTGGAGCAGGAGGCGGCGGACGAGGCCGCCGTCCGGGAGCGGCGCGCCGAGACCGAGCGGGCCCTCGCGCAGGCGCAGGAGCGGGAGACCGTCCTGGAGGCCGAGGAGGCCGAGGAGGCGCCGCGGCTGGCCCGGGTGCAGGACACCTGGTTCCGGCTGTCGGCGCTGCGGGAGCGGCTGCGCGGCGTCGCCGACCTCGCCGCCGAGCGGCACCGGAACGCGGCCGAGGAGCGCGCGGAGGAGCGGCGCGGCCGCGACCCGGAGGACATGGAGCGCGAGGCCGCCGAGATCCGCGCCCGGGAGGAGACCCTCCAGGCCGCGCTGGACGAGGCGCAGGACGGGCTGTCGCGGGCCGTCCAGGAGCGGTCCGGCGCCGAGGCCGCCCTCGCCGCCGAGGAGCGCCGCCTGCAGTCGGCCGCGCGCGCCGCCGCCGACCGGCGCGAGGAGCTCGCCCGGCTGCGCGGCCGGGTCGAGGCGCTGCGCAGCAGGGCGCAGGCGGGCCGGGCGGAGATCGGCCGGCTCGGCGACGCGCGGGCCGAGGCCCTGGCGCGCGCCGAGGCGGCGCAGGCGGAGTTCGAGGCGTTCGAGGCGGAGGTCGAGCAGGATCCGGCGCTCGCCGCCGAGCACGAGTCGGCGCAGGAGGCCCTCGCGACGGCGAAGGAGGCGGCGGAGGCCGCCCGCGCCGCCGTCGACGGCCCCCGGCAGGCGCTCAGGGACGCGCGGGCCGCCGTCGCCTCCGCCCGGTCCGCCGACCAGGCCGCGCAGAAGCGGGTCACCGCGCTGCAGGCCCGGATCGAGGCCCTGAACCTGACCCTGGCCGGGGCCGCCGACGGGGGAGAGGTCCTCCTCGCGGCGGGGGCCGACGGGTCCCTGGACGGGGTGCTCGGCACGGTGGCGTCGCTGCTGGCCGTCCGTCCGGGGTATGAGACGGCGATCGCCGCCGCGCTCGGGAACGCCGCCGAGGCCGTCGCCGTCGGGTCGCTCGACACCGCGCAGGCCGCCCTCGCGCTGCTGCGCGCCCGCGACACCGGACGCGCCGGCCTCCTCGTCGGGGGCGGGGCCGCCCCGGGATCCGGCCGGATCGCGGGGGCCGACTACGCGATCGACGCCGTGACGGTGCCGGAGACGGTGCGTCCGGCGATGGAGCATCTGCTGCGGGACGTGGTCGTGGTCGGCGACGTCGCCGCGGCGGTCGCGCTCGTCCGGCGGGAGCCGTCGCTGCGGGCCGTGACGCGCGGCGGGGAGCTCGTCGGCGCGCACTGGGTGCAGGGCGGAGCGGCGGGCGGCGCGCAGGGCGTGCTGCAGATCCGCGCGTCCCTCGACCAGGCCGCCGGGGACCTGGACGCCGCCACCGCCGCGGCGGCCACCGCCGCCGAGGACCTCACCGCGGCCGCGGAGGCGGAGCAGGCCGCCCAGGCCGCGCTGGACGACGCGCAGGCCGCCGCGAACCAGGCCCAGGCGGGCGTCAACCAGGCGCAGGGCGACCTCGACCGGGTCCGGGCCCGGGTCCGGGAGTTCGACGCGCAGGCGGCGCAGGAGGCCAAGCGCGCCGCCCGCCTGGAGGCCGGCGTGCGGGCCGCGCGCGGCGAGGCCGAACGGCTCACCAAGGCGCTGGACGCCGCCACCGAGTCCCTCGACCACGACACCGAGGCCGCCGAGGAGCTCGCGGAGCGGCTGGCCGAGGCGGCGGAGGCCGCCGAGATCGCCGACGAGGCCGGCGACGACACCGGCGCCCGCGACGAGCTGAACGCCCGCTGCGCGGAGCTGCGCTCGGCCGAGATGGAGGCGCGGCTGTCGGTGCGCACCGCCGAGGAGCGCGTCCAGGCCATCGCCGGGCGCGCCGACGCCCTCGAACACGGCGCCCGCCGCGAGCGCGAGGAGCGCGCCCGCGCCGCCGAGCGCCGCGCCCGCCGTGCCCGGCAGGCCGAGGTCGCGAGAGCCGTCCTGCGCGGCGCGGAGGCCGCGCTGGACCGCATCGAGGTCTCCCTCGCCACGGCGGTGCGGCGGCGGGAGGCCGCCGAGGCCGCACGCGCCGCGCGGGAGGCCGAGCTGAAGGTCGTCCGGACGCAGGTCCGGGAGCTGTCGGGGACGCTCGAACGGCTCGTCAACGTCGTCCACGGCAACGAGGTCGCCCGCGCCGAGCAGCGCCTGCGGATGGAGCAGCTGGAGCAGCGCGCCCTGGAGGAGTACGGCCTCGAGGTCGAGTCGCTCATCAACGAGTACGGGCCCGACCAGCCCGTCCCGCCCGACCCCGAGAAGGGCGAGGACGCGCGGCCCGCGCCGTACGTCCGGGCCGTCCAGGAGAAGCGCGCCAAGGCCGCCGAGCGGCAGCTCAACCAGCTCGGCAAGGTCAACCCCCTCGCGCTGGAGGAGTACGCGGCGCTGGAGGAGCGGCACGCCTTCCTCACCTCCCAGCTCGAGGACCTCAAGAAGACCCAGCGGGAGCTGCTCGGCCTCGTCAAGGAGGTGGACGAGCGGGTCCAGCAGGTGTTCGCCGCCGCCTACGACGACACCGCCCGCGAATTCGAGCGGATCTTCGCGCGGCTGTTCCCCGGCGGCGAGGGCAACCTCTCGCTCACCGACCCCGACGACATGCTCGGCACCGGCGTCGAGGTCGCCGCCCGCCCGCCGGGCAAGAAGGTCAAGCGGCTGTCGCTGCTGTCGGGCGGCGAGCGGTCGCTCGTCGCGATCGCGTTCCTCGTCGCCGTGTTCAAGGCGCGCCCGTCGCCCTTCTACGTCCTGGACGAGGTCGAGGCCGCCCTCGACGACACCAACACGCAGCGGCTCATCGGCGTGTTCGAGGAACTGCGCGAATCGTCCCAGCTGATCATCATCACCCACCAGAAGCGGACGATGGAGGGCGCCGACGCCCTCTACGGCGTCAGCATGCGCGGCGACGGCGTCACCCAGGTCGTCAGCCAGCGCCTCCGCGACGCCGACGGCTGACGGGCCCGCACGGCCCGCATGTCCCCGGGCGGGCCGGGCATGGGCATGACCGGCACGTGATCCGCGTACGGTGTTCGGTGCCACCGCGCGGGTCTGGAAAACTGGGGGCGCTATGGAATATCTGATCGTCATCGCCGTGCTCGCCGCCGTCGCCCTCGTCCTCGGCGGCGTGATGCTGCTGCGGCCGGGACGGCGCCGGCCCCGACCGCCCGTCCCGACCGGGGAGCGGCCCGCCGACCTGCGGGGCGGCGCCACCGCCGCGGTCGCCGAGGCCCCCACGATCGAGCGGCCGCCGCCCACCGAGGCCGTCCCGCCGCCGCCGTCCGTCGAGATCGAGCAGCCCCCGCCCGGCGCGGGCCGCCTCGTCCGGCTCCGGGCCCGCCTCGCCCGTTCCCAGAACACCTTCGGCAAGACGCTCCTCGGCCTGCTGTCGCGCGACACGCTCGACGACGACGCGTGGGAGGAGATCGAGGACACCCTCATCTCCGCCGACATCGGCACCGCCGTCGCCCAGCAGATCACCGAGGCGCTGCGGACCCGCGTGCAGGTCCTCGGCACCCGCGGCGCCGCCGAGGTCCGCGCCCTGCTCAAGGAGGAGCTGGTCAAGCAGATCGGCGCCGACCTCGACCGGACGCTGCGCACCGAGCCGCACGGCAACAAGCCGGCCGTGCTCATGGTGGTGGGGGTCAACGGAACCGGCAAGACCACCACCTGCGGCAAGCTCGCCCGCGTCCTCGTCGGCGACGGCCGCACCGTCCTGCTCGGCGCCGCCGACACCTTCCGCGCCGCCGCCGCCGACCAGCTGGAGACGTGGGGCACCCGCGTCGGCGCCCAGGTCGTCCGCAAGGACGAGGGCGCCGACCCCGCCAGCGTCGCGTTCGACGCCGTCAAGCAGGGCATCGACACCAAGGTCGACGCCGTGATCGTCGACACCGCCGGCCGGCTGCACACCAAGACCGGCCTCATGGACGAGCTCGGCAAGGTCAAGCGGGTCGTAGAGAAGCAGGCCGCCGTCGACGAGGTCCTCCTCGTCCTGGACGCCACGACGGGCCAGAACGGCATGCAGCAGGCCCGTGTGTTCGCCGAGGTCGTCAACGTCACCGGCGTCGTCCTGACCAAGCTGGACGGCACCGCGAAGGGCGGCATCGTCGTCCAGGTGCAGCGCGAGCTCGGCGTTCCCGTCAAGCTCGTGGGGCTCGGCGAGGGGCCCGACGACCTCGCCCCGTTCGAGCCGGAGGCGTTCGTCGACGCGATCCTCGGCGACTGAGACCGTTCCCGGACGCCCCGCGCCCCATTCGGCGCGGGGCGTCCGCCATTTCACCAGGCGATTCCCGCTGACCGCGGCATGACCGGCGAGCAAGGGAGTCCGTGCTCACCGCGAGGACAGGCGGTGAGGACTCCGAAACACGTGCGCAACATCGCGAGGCTGGGTTTCACACCGCCGAAACACGAGAGCCGTCCAGGTGAAACCGCCGCCCTCGAATCTTCTGTGCAGTTCAGAAGTTCCTGCCGAGGAGGGGCGCTCTCCGAAATGAAGATCGATAGCGGTAATACCGCCTGGATGCTGACGAGTACCGCGCTCGTCCTGCTGATGACACCGGGCCTGGCGTTCTTCTACGGTGGCATGAGCCGGGCCAAGAGCGTGCTCAACATGATGATGATGAGCTTCGTGAGCATCGCCGTCGCCGGGATGATCTGGGTCGGCTACGGCTACTCGCTGGCCTTCAGCGAGGGCGGCGGGCTCAGCTCGTTCATCGGCGGATTCGGCGACGCCGGCCTCGTGGGCCTGGAGAAGCTCGCGACCGCCGACGACGGCACGGGGATCCCGCAGCTCGTGTTCGTCGCGTTCCAGGCGACGTTCGCCATCATCACCGTGGCGCTCATCAGCGGCGCCGTCGCGGACCGTGCCAAGTTCGGCGCGTGGGTCGTGTTCAGCGCCCTCTGGGTGACGGTCGTCTACCTGCCCGTCGCGCACTGGGTCTGGTGGTCCGACGGCGAGGAGAACGGCAAGGCGGGCTGGCTGTTCGACCTCGGCGCGCTCGACTTCGCCGGCGGTACGGTCGTCCACATCAACGCCGGTGTCGCCGCGCTCGCCCTGGCGCTCGTGCTCGGCAAGCGCAAGGGTTGGCCGCGCGACCCGATGCGGCCGCACAACCTGCCGTTCGTCCTGCTCGGCGCCGGTCTGCTGTGGTTCGGCTGGTTCGGCTTCAACGCCGGGTCCGCGCTGTCGGCCGGCTCCACCGCCGCCGTCGCGTTCATCAACACCCTCGCCGCGACCTGCGCCGCCGCGTTCGCCTGGATCGTCGTCGAGAAGCTGCGGGACGGCTCGTCCACCACGCTCGGCATCGCCTCCGGCGTCGTCGCCGGCCTCGTCGCCATCACCCCGGCCTGCGCGTACGTGACCCCGCTCGGCGCCCTCGCGCTCGGCGTCGTCGCCGGCGCCGTCTGCGCCTTCGCCGTCGGCCTCAAGTACAAGCTCGGCTACGACGACTCCCTCGACGTGGTCGGCGTCCACATGGTCGGCGGCATCGTCGGCGCCCTCCTGATCGGCGTGCTCGCCACGACCTCGGTGAACGACGCCGGGGCCGACGGGATCCTCGCGGGCGGCGGCTTCGGCCTCCTCGGCAAGCAGGCGGTCGCCGTCGGCGCCACCCTCGCCTACTCGTTCATCGTCACGCTGGTCCTGGCCAAGCTCATCGATCTCGTGATGGGCTTCCGGATCAGCGAGGAGGACGAGCAGGCCGGCATCGACAGCACCGCGCACGCCGAGACCGCCTACGACTTCGGCGCCGTCCGCACCGGGGTCGGCGGCCCCGCCCCGGCCCCCGCTCCGGAACCGACCACGACGAAGGTGGAGGCTTAACCCATGAAGCTGATCACGGCGGTCATCAAGCCGTTCAAGCTGGACGAGGTGAAGGCGGCGCTGGAGACCTTCGGCGTCAAGGGCCTCACGGTCAGCGAGGCGTCCGGCTTCGGCCGCCAGAAGGGCCACACCGAGGTCTACCGCGGCGCCGAGTACAAGGTCGACCTCGTGCCCAAGCTGCGGATCGAGGTCCTCGTCGAGTCCGAGGACGCCGACGACATCATCGACGTCATCGTCAAGGCCGCCCGCACCGACAAGATCGGTGACGGCAAGGTCTGGGCCGTCCCCGTCGACGCCGTCGTCCGCGTCCGCACCGGCGAGACCGGCCCGGACGCCCTGTAGTGCCCCTCGCGGACCGGCAGGTCGCGCAGGCCCGCGCCGCCCTCACGGCGGCGCGGGCCTCCCGCGCGTCGGAACTCGACACCTGGCTCGCCGACCTCCTCGGCGCCGCCGCGCCGGAGGGGGACGGCCCGCCGGACGGGGTCGCCCTCGCGGCCGTCGGGAGCCACGCGAGGCGGGAGCTGACGCCGGGCGGCGACCTGGACCTCGTGCTCCTGCACCGCGGCCGGGCCGACATCTCCGCCGTCGCGGACGGCATCTGGTACCCCGTCTGGGACTCCGGGCTGCGGCTCGACCACTCCGTCCGCACCGCCGACGAGGCCCGCGCGGTCGCCCGCACCGACCTGAAGGCGGCCCTGGGCCTGCTGTCCGCCCGCTGCGTCGCGGGCGACGAGACCCTCGTGTCCTCCCTGCGGACAGCCGTCCAGGCCGACTGGCGCGCCGACGCCCGCACCCGCCTGCCGGACCTGGCGCGGATGTGCCGGGAACGCTGGCAGGCCCACGGCGAGGCCGCGTTCCTCCTCGAACCCGACCTCAAGGAGGCCCACGGCGGGCTACGCGACGTCCACGTCATGCGGGCGGCCGCGGCGTCCTGGGCCGTCCCCGCCCCGGACTCCTCCGTCATGGCCGCCCACGACGTGCTCCTCGACGTCCGGCACGCCCTCCACGAGGCGACCGGACGCCCCTCCGACCGCCTCGTCCTCCAGGAGCAGGAGGCGGTCGCCCGCGCACTCGGCCTGCCCGACGCCGACGCCCTGCTCCGCGCCCTCGCCGAGGCCGCCCGCACGATCACCCACGCGTCCGGCACCCTCTGGCGGGCCGTCCTGCGCCGCTCCCCGGCCGGGCCCGCCGCGCGCCGGCCGGTGGGAGACGGCGCCGTCGAGCAGGACGGCGAGGTGGTCCTCGCCCGCGGCGCCGACCTCGACGATCCCGCGATCGTCCCCCGGGTCGCCGCCGCCGCCGCACAGGCAGGCCTGCCGCTCGCCCCCGCCACCGTGGCGCACCTGGCGTCCCGCGCCGCCCTCCCGTCCGCGCCCTGGCCCGCCCGGGCCCGCGACGCCCTGGTCTCGCTCCTCGGCGCGGGGCCCGCCGCGATCGCCGTCTGGGAGGACCTGGACCAGGCCGGGCTGATCGTCCGGCTCCTGCCCGCCTGGGAGCGCGTCCGCAACCGGCCCCAGCACAACCCCGTGCACCGCTTCACCGTGGACCGCCATCTCGTCGAGGCCGCCGCCCACGCCGCCGCCCTCACCCGCGAGGTCGCCCGCCCCGACCTGCTGCTCATCGGCGCGCTCCTGCACGACATCGGCAAGGGCCTGCCCGGCGACCACTCGACGGCCGGCGCGGGACTCGCCCGCTCCATCGCCGCCGACCTCGGCTTCTCCGACCAGGACGGCGCCGTCCTGGAGACCGTCGTCCGGCACCACCTCCTCCTTCCGGACACCGCGACCCGCCGCGACATCCACGACCCCGTCACCGTCGAGGCCGTGACCGCCGCCGTCTCCGCCGTCCCGGGCCGCGAACGGGAGACGGTGGAGCTGCTCGCCGCCCTGGCGGTCGCCGACGGCCTGGCCACCGGCCCCGCCGCCTGGGGCGCCTGGAAGGCGAAGCTGGTCGCCGAACTGGCCCGCCGCACCATCGCGGCCCTCACCGGCGGGACGCCCCCGCCGCTGCCCGTCCCCAGCGCGGGCCATCTGTCGCTGGCCCGGCACGACGGCGCCGCCGTCCGCGTCACCGGGTCCCACATCACGATCGCCGCGCCGGACACCCCCGGGCTGCTCTGGCGGGCGGCGGGCGTCCTGGCCCTCCACCGCCTCGCCGTCCGCAGCGCCCGCACCCTCTCCGCCGACGTCGGCACCGCCGTCCTGGACTTCACCGCCGTCCCCGAGTACGGCACCCCGCCCGACCCCGCCACCCTCGAGGCCGACCTCCGCCTGATGCTCGCCGGGCGCCTGGACGTGGCCGCGCGCCTGGACCGCCGGAGCCGCTCGCGGCGCGTCCGCCCGGGGATCCCCGTTCCCCCGCCGAGGGTCACGATCGTCGCGGACGCCTCCACCACCGCGACCGTCATCGAGGTCCGCGCCCACGACGGCCCGGGTCTCCTCTGCCGCATCGGCCAGGCCCTGGACTCCCGCGCCCTCCAGATCAGGGCGGCGCGGGTGGACACCCTGGGCGCCGAGGCCGTGGACGTCTTCTACGTCGTGGACGAGAGGGGCGAGCCGGTCGCTGAGGCGGAGGCCCTGACCGGCATTCGCAAGCACCTCCAAGAGGCCCTGGACGCCTCTTCCTGACCCCGGCCGCGTGACCTCCCCGCCGCGGACGTCCCCGCGGAGCGGACCGCTTTCCCGACGGGGGCGGGGCGCGGCCGCCGACCCGATACCCTGATAGGCGATCCAGAAGCCTTCCAAGGACGGTCAAGACACGTGTTCGAGACGCTCTCCGACCGGTTGACGACGGTCTTCTCGTCGCTGCGCAGCAAGGGACGGCTCTCCGAGGCCGACATCAACGCGACGGCCCGGGAGATCCGCGTCGCGCTGCTCGAGGCCGACGTCGCGCTGCCCGTCGTCAAGGACTTCATCGCGAAGATCAAGGAGCGGGCCCGCGGCGAGGAGGTCTCGCAGGCGCTGAACCCCGCCCAGCAGGTCGTCAAGATCGTCAACGAGGAGCTCATCGAGATCCTCGGCGGCGAGACCCGCCGGCTGCGGCTCGCCAAGACCCCCCCGACGGTGATCATGCTGGCGGGCCTGCAGGGCGCCGGCAAGACGACCCTCGCCGGCAAGCTCGCCCGCTGGCTGAAGTCCGAGGGGCACGCGCCGCTGCTGGTCGCCGCCGACCTCCAGCGCCCGAACGCCGTCCAGCAGCTCCAGGTCGTCGGCGAGCGCGCCGGGGTGCCGGTGTTCGCGCCCGAGCCGGGCAGCGGCGTCGGCGACCCCGTCGACGTGGCGCGCCGGTCCATCGAGCAGGCCCGGCACGCCCAGCACGACGTCGTCCTCATCGACACCGCCGGGCGCCTCGGCATCGACGCCGAGATGATGCAGCAGGCCATCGACATCCGGGACGCGGTCAAGCCCGACGACGTCCTGTTCGTCGTCGACGCCATGGTCGGCCAGGACGCCGTCAACACCGCTCAGGCGTTCATGGACGGCGTCGGCTTCGACGGCGTGGTCCTCACCAAGCTGGACGGCGACGCTCGCGGCGGCGCGGCCCTGTCCGTCCGGCACATCACCGGCCGTCCGATCATGTTCGCGTCGACCGGCGAGAAGCTCGAGGACTTCAGCGTCTTCCACCCCGACCGCATGGCGGGCCGGATCCTCGACATGGGCGACATCCTCACCCTGATCGAGCAGGCCGAGGCCACCTTCGACGCCGAGCAGGCCGAGAAGATGGCCGGGAAGTTCGCCTCCGGCGAGGACTTCACCCTCGAGGACTTCCTCGAGCAGATGATGATGATCCGCAAGCTCGGGCCGATCGGCAACCTGCTCGGCATGATGCCGGGCATGGGCCAGGTCAGGGACCAGATCAGCCAGATCGACGACAAGGACCTCGACCGCATCGCCGCGATCATCCGCTCGATGACGCCGCAGGAGCGCCTCCAGCCGAAGATCATCAACGGCTCGCGGCGGGCCCGCATCGCCAAGGGCTCCGGTGTCACCGTCGGCGACGTCAACAGCCTCGTCACCCGGTTCTTCGACGCGCAGAAGATGATGCGGCAGATGGCCGGCGGCATGGGCCTGCCCGGCATGCCCGGCGGCCGCCGCAAGGCCGCGAAGGCGGCCAAGGGAGCCAAGAACAAGAAGGGCAAGCAGCGCAGCGGCGACCCCCGCAAGCGGGGCAGGCAGCCGGCCGCGGACGCCGCGCCGCAGCTCCCGCAGGGCCTCCCGCCCGGCCTCGGCGGCGGCGCCGGCCTGCCCCCCGGGCTCGGTGGCCAGCTCCCGCCCGGCTTCCAGATGCCCGACCTCGGAAAGCTCCAGGACCGCAAGAAGAAGTGATCGCGGGGCGACACGCGGGCAAGTCGCCGCGTGTCATCGCGCGATTGCGCTTTTCCCGCGATCGTCTGGCAGAATGACGTGCTGGAAACCCCGGAACCGCACAGGCGCCCTCTCACGTCCCGTGCGGCCGGAGTCCTCGGACGGCCGTGAGCCGGTGTTCCCCACCTGGCGCAGGCTCGTCCACCCTGTAATGAAGTCTGGAGAACACCACACCCGTGGCAGTCAAGATCAAGCTCAAGCGTCTGGGGAAGATCCGGAACCCGCAGTACCGGGTCGTCGTCGCGGACGCCCGCACCAAGCGTGACGGGCGCGCCATCGAGGAGATCGGGCTCTACCAGCCCAAGCAGGAGCCGTCGCTCATCCAGATCGACTCCGAGCGCGCGCAGTACTGGCTCGGCGTCGGCGCGCAGCCGACCGAGCCCGTCCTCAACCTGCTGAAGATCACCGGCGACTGGCAGAAGTTCAAGGGCGAGCCGGGTGCCGAGGGCACCCTCAGGGTCGCCGAGCCGAAGGCCGACAAGAAGGCCGCCTTCGAGGCCGCCGTCAAGGAGTCGCTGGGCGACGCCGAGGCCGACGTCGCCGCGACCAAGGCCAAGAAGAAGGCCGAGCCGAAGAAGTCCGAGGCGAAGGCCACCGAGACCGAAGCCAAGAGCGAGGACTGACGTGCTCGAAGAAGCGCTCGAGCACCTGGTCCGCGGGATCGTCGAGTACCCGGACGACGTCCGGGTGCGCGCCCGCCGGATCAGGGGCGGCCGGGTCCTGGAGGTGCGCGTGCACCCCGAGGACCTCGGCAAGGTCATCGGCCGCAGCGGTCGTACCGCCAAGGCCCTCCGCACCGTGATCAGCGCCCTCTCCGGGGGCCGCTACGTGCGGGTGGACCTGCTCGACGTCAACGAGGTTCGCTGAGTGGGACTCCGGCATCCCGCATGCCGGGGCCCACTCGGCCGCACCCGCATGACCGGCCGGCCGGCCGCTGCCGCCCCCGGTCATGCGGGCCTCAGCTCCACCCCCTCACACCTCCACGCCTCCGCCCCCGCGGCGGGTCCCGGAGCCGCGCGATGACCGATCAGCTCGTGGTCGGGCGCGTCGGCCGCCCGCACGGGATCCGGGGTGAGATCGCGATCGACGTCCGCACCGACGAGCCGGACGCGCGGTTCGCCGCCGGGACGGTCATCGCCACCGACCCCGCGACCGCCGGGCCCCTCACCATCGAGCGCGTCCGCTGGCATTCCGGCCGCCTCCTCGCCCGGTTCGCCGGAATCGACGACCGCACGGCGGCGGAGCGGCTGCGGGGCACCTGGCTCGTCGTCGACGCGGCGGACATCACCCCCTCCGCTGATCCGGACGACTTCCACGACCAGGAGCTCATCGGGCTCGCGGTGGTCACCACCGACGGCACCGCGGTCGGTGAGATCGCCGACATCCTCCACCACGGCCAGGACCTCCTCGTCGTGCGCGGCCCCGGCGGCGACCGGCTCGTCCCGTTCGTGGCGGCGCTCGTCCCCGAGGTCGACGTCACCGGCGGCCGTCTCGTGATCGACCCGCCCCCCGGACTCCTCGACGGCCCATGAGACTCGACATCATCACGATCTTCCCTGAGTACTTCGCCCCGCTGGACGTGTCGCTGCTCGGCAAGGCGCGCAAGGCCGGGCTGCTGGACGTGCGCGTCCACGACCTGCGGGACTGGACGCACGACCGGCACCGCACCGTCGACGACACCCCGTACGGCGGCGGGCCGGGCATGGTGATGAAGCCGGAGCCGTGGGGGGAGGCCCTCGACGCGGTCGCCCCGCCCGGGGCCGCGCCCCGCATGATCGTGCCGACCCCGAGCGGGCGGCCGTTCACGCAGGCGCTCGCCGCCGCGTACGCCGCCGAGCCGTGGCTGCTGTTCGCCTGCGGGCGGTACGAGGGCATCGACTCGCGGGTCGCCGAGGAGGCCCGAACCCGGATGCCGGTCGACGAGGTGAGTCTCGGCGACTTCGTGCTCGCCGGCGGCGAGGTCGCCGTGCTCGTCATGGTCGAAGCCATCGGACGGCTCCTGCCGGGCGTCCTCGGCAACGCCGACTCCGTCGCCGACGACTCCTTCGCCCCCGGGGCGATGGAATCGCTGCTGGAAGGCCCCGTCTACACGAAGCCGCCGGTGTGGCGGGAACGGGCCGTCCCGGACGTCCTGCTCTCGGGGCACCACGGCGCGATCGCGCGGTGGCGGCGCGACCAGGCGCTGCTGCGGACCGCGCGGCACCGGCCCGAGCTGCTCGGCCGGCTCGACCCGGAGGCCCTCGACAAGCATGATCGCGAAGTGCTGCGGGAGGCCGGTTGTCCGGTTGACGGCGAAGGTATGGCAGACTAGAGCGTCGCCGTGCGCTCGGACGCGCGGCGCTCAGAGAAGACCACACTTTCCGCGGCGCGACGCCCCCACACGCTTTTTCCGGGGCCTCTCGACGCACGCGTCCGACCATGAGGAACCGCTGCGATGCACACCCTGATCCAGGAGATCGAGAAGGCCGCGATGCGCGCCGACGTGCCGGACTTCCGTCCGGGTGACACGCTCAAGGTGCACGTCCGCGTCACGGAAGGCAACCGGAGCCGTATCCAGGTCTTCCAGGGCGTGGTGATCCGGCGGCAGGGCGGCGGCGCCCGCGAGACCTTCACCGTCCGCAAGGTGAGCTACAGCGTCGGCGTCGAGCGGACCTTCCCGCTGAACAGCCCGTCGATCGAGAAGATCGAGGTCGTCACCCGCGGTGACGTCCGCCGCGCCAAGCTCTACTACCTGCGCAACCTGCGGGGCAAGGCCGCCCGCATCAAGGAGAAGCGCGACTTCTGAGCCCAGAGCTCCGCAACGCCCCGGGAACCGTACGCGGTCACCGGGGCGTTGCCCGTTTCGTACCGGCCCTGCTGCAACGGCCGTCGCCGACACGCGTGTGGACGGGGCTCTCGGGCCCGGGCGCCGCTAGGCTTTCGCTCTGATGAATGACGAGGACGATCGGAGAGACGTGCGACCCGAGGCCGAGGGCGCGGTGCCCGCAGACGACCAGGCCGTGACGTCCGATCCGGACACGGGCGACGATTCGCCGGCCGAAACGGGCGAGGCGGGCGAAGCGAAGAAGAAGCAGGGGTCGTTCTGGAAGGAACTGCCCATCCTCATCATCGTCGCCGTCGTGCTGGCCCTCGTCATCAAGGCGTTCGCGGTGCAGGCGTTCTACATCCCCTCCGGGTCGATGCAGAACACCCTTCAGGTGGGCGACCGGGTCCTGGTGAACAAGCTCGTCTACCACACCCGCGACATCGCCCGAGGCGACATCGTCGTCTTCAACGGCCTGGACTCGTGGGACCCGGAGACCCAGGTGTCCGAGCCGGGCAACCCCCTCGCGAAGGCGATGCGCGCCATCGGCACAGCCTTCGGTGTGGCGCCCAACGAGAAGGACTACATCAAGCGCGTCATCGGAATCCCCGGCGACCATGTGAAGTGCTGCGACGCCAAGAGCCGGGTCACCGTCAACGGCGTCCCGCTCGACGAGACCGCGTACCTCTACACCGACCCGGTCACGAACGAGCAGAACAAGCCGTCCAACGACCACTTCGACGTCAAGGTGAAGGCGGGCCAGCTCTGGGTGATGGGCGATCACCGGGAGCTCTCCTACGACTCGCGCTCGCACCGCGGCGACCCGGGCGGCGGCACCATCCCCGTCGACCGGGTGATCGGCCGCGCCTTCGTGATCGTCTGGCCGCTGAACCGCCTCGACTGGCTCTCGATCCCGGGGACGTTCGAGCAGCCGGCCCTCAAGGCGGCCGCCGCCACGACCCCCGCCGCCCCGGCGGCCCTGGGCGTCGCCGTCACCCTGCCGCTCGCCTACCTCCTGCGCCGCAGGAACCGCGGCCAGCAGAGCCAAGCCCCCTGACGCGAACCCTGGCACCTCGGGGCGGTGAGCGCCCCGAGGTGCCAGGTCCGCTGGCGGCTGCGGTCGGCCTTGCCACCCGAAGGTCACTTCCGGCTGAGGTAGGTGGTGATGACGGCGGTCAGCGCGAAGACGATGGACACGATCACCACTGCGGTCGGCCAGTCCATGCCCGGCTCCCCTCCATAGCGGTCTTCTCGGTTCCCTGCCGCATCCAGGGTCAGCCGAGCCCGGCTCGGCTGCCCGCGGCCTTTCGTCCCCAGCGCCACCACAAACGTCCCGTACGCGAGACCGAGGTGGACGGCAGCACCGATGTGGCCGCGACGTCCACGACGCAGAGCCGAACCGGCGCCGACGGCCGGGGTGTCTCCTTCGGACTCTGCGGTGGGTTGTGATCGGTGGTGGTGCGGTGGTCGGGGGCCTGCCCTCGGCGTCATCGGGTTGGGACTGCGTGGTGAGGCCGTCGAGGGGCGGGCGGCGGGCGGTCGCGTGAAAGGACGCCGGATGGCGCTGCCGGGGTGGCCATGGCGGTGATCGGGGACATTTCGCGACCGGGGGCGTTCGGGAGGCGGGGGGCGGTCGCGCGACGTACGCTGCGGGGCATGAAGGGTCGTCCACTCCGGTTCACGCCGCGCCGCGACGCCGGGCTCTACGCGTACGAGCGCGCACTGGAACACGCCGGTTTCGGGCCCGTCGCGGGCGTGGACGAGGCGGGGCGCGGGGCGTGCGCGGGGCCGCTGGTGATCGGGGCGGTGATCCTCCATGGTGGACGCGGGCGGATCGAGGGACTCACCGACTCGAAGCTGCTCACCCCGGCGCGGCGCGAAGCGCTGTACGCGGAGATCACCGAGCGGGCGCGGGCGTGGAGCGTCGTCGTGGTCCCGTGCCACGACATCGACCGGATCGGGCTGCACCGGTGCAACATCACCGGAATGCGACGGGCGCTCGCGGCCCTGGCGGAGCGGCCGGCGTACGTGCTGAGCGACGGGTTCCCCGTACCGGGGTTGGAGGTGCCCGGGCTGGCGATGATCAAGGGGGATCAGGTCGCGGCGTGTGTCGCGGCCGCCTCCATCGTCGCCAAGGTCACCCGAGACCGGATCATGACGGAATTGCACGAGCGGTACCCGGAGTACGGATTCGACGTGCATAAGGGGTATGTGACGAAGACTCACGGGGCGGCGCTCGACACGTACGGGCCGTGTGCGGAACATCGGTTCTCCTACGTCAATGTGGGGAGGGCGTTGCGCGACAATGGAGGGGTGGCCTTGGGGCAGGAGACCGGCGGGGAGGTCCCGGGCGAAGGCCGTACGGAGGGGGCACGAGCGTGAGCGCCGAGGATCTCGAGAAGTACGAGACCGAGATGGAGCTGCAGCTCTATCGGGAGTACCGCGACGTCGTCGGGCTGTTCACCTACGTCGTCGAGACCGATCGCAGGTTCTACCTGACGAACTCGGTCGACATGCAGGTCCGCGGCACCGACAACGGCGAGACCTTCTTCGAGGTCACCATGCAGGACGCCTGGGTCTGGGATATGTACAGACCTGCTCGTTTTGTGAAGAACGTCCGTGTCGTCACGTTCAAGGACGTCAATATCGAGGAACTCGCCAAGAGCGACTTCGAACTCCCTTCCGAGCGTTGACACGCGGATCGGCGCGGTGAGCGCCCGCTCCTTATCGATCGCCCTGCACGATCTTCTGTCGTGTGGCTGGGGGACGCTGGGTGTGAGGAGACGCCTCCGGTATCGGGCGCCGGGCGCGGGGCCGTGGTGTCAGGTGGACTTGGCCGCCTCGGTGAGCCGCCACCCGGTCGGCGCGCGTTCGACGAAGCCGCCGGCGGCCAGAAGACCCAGTTTCGCGTTGACGGTGACGAGATCGGCGCCCGCCTTCACCGCGAGCTGGGCGGGGCCGGTCGCGCCCCGGGCCGGGAACGCCTCCAGGACCGCGCGGGTGCCGGGATCCAGCCGGTCGCGGGGGAGCACCGGGGTGTGCGGCGGCGGGGCCAGGTCGGCGCCGATGCGGCCCACCGCCTCGACGATCTCCTCGGAGCGGGTGACCACGATCGCGGCCTGCTCGCGGAAGAGCGCATGGCAGCCGACCGATGTGCGGGACGTGATCGGGCCCGGGACGGCCATCACGACGCGGCCCAGCTTGCGCGCCCACGAGGCGGTGTTGAGCGCGCCGCTGCGAGCCTCCGCCTCCACGAGGACGGTCCCCCGCGAGAGCGCCGCGATCACGCGGTTGCGCACGAGGAAGCGGAGCCGGTGCGGGTGCGTCCCCGGCGGGGATTCGCTGACCAGCAGGCAACGGCGAGCCATTTCGGCGAACAACCCCTCGTTGGACGCCGGGTAGGGCACGTCGACGCCGTTGGCGAGGACGGCGATGGTCGGGCCGTCGGCGGCCAGAGCGCCGCGGTGCGCGGCGGCGTCGATGCCGAGGGCGCCGCCGGAGATCACCGTCCAGCCCTTGTCGGCGAGGTCACAGGCGAAGTCGGACGCGACGCGCGAACCGTAGGGCGAGGCGGCGCGGGACCCGACGACGGCGACCGACCGCAGGCCGCCGTTGCGCAGGTCGCCGGGCCCGCGCAGCCATAGGGCGTAGGGGCGGCGGTCGCCGAGGTCATCGAGCGTGGTCGGCCATTCCGGGTCTCCCGGGCAGACGAGGCGTCCGCCGAACCGGTCGCAGACCTCGCGATCGAGGTCGGGTTCCGCGCCGGCCAGGCGGATCCGCCAGTGGTCGAGGCGCTCGGCCTCCTTCCCGGTGACGGGCAGTCCATGTGGGATACGCGCCGTCCGGATGATGTCCAGTGCGCCCTCGGCCCCGGCGTGCGCGATGATCCGGTTGAGGAGGACGTCGCCGGGTTCGGCGACGGCGGTGAGGGTGGCGCGGGCGATGCGCTCGTCGTTCACGGCCGCCTCCCGCTCCAGAGCATGAGGGCGCCGCCGATGTCGTCCGGGTGGGGCTCCTCGTGCCCGGCCAGGTCCGCGATCGTCCACGCGACCCGCAGGACCCGGTCGAGGCCCCGGGCGCTGAGCGTGCCCCGCTGGAGCGCGTCGTCGGCCGCCTTCATCGCCTCGGCGCCGGGAGTGAAGCGGCGGCGCAGCTCCGGGCCGGGGATCTCGGAGTTGGAGCGCCATGGCGTGTCGACCAGCCGCTTCAGCGTACGTTCCCGGGCGAGCAGGACCCGTTCGGCGACTACATCGCTGGTCTCGGCGAACTCCAGGTCGTAGCGGAGCTCGGCGCGGCTGGCGGGACTCAGTTCGAGCTTGAGGTCGATCCGGTCGAGGAGCGGGCCGGAGATGCGGGACAGGTATCTGCGGCGTATGCCGGGGGCGCAGGAGCAGTCGACCTGCTTGGCCGCCGCGCAGGGGCACGGGTTCGCCGCGAGGACGAGGGTGAACCGCGCCGGGAAGCGGGCGGTGCCCTCGGCGCGGGAGATCCGCACCTCGCCCTCTTCGAGGGGCTGGCGGAGCGCGTCGAGGGTTCCGCCGGTGAACTCGGGCGCCTCGTCCAGGAACAGGATCCCTCGGTGGGCCAGTGAGACCGCGCCCGGTTTCAGGAGGCGGCCCGAGCCGCCGCCCACCATGGCGGCGCGGGTCGCGGTGTGGTGCGGTGCGTAGAACGGCGGCTGGACGATCAGCGGCCGTCCCGGCGGGAGCGTCCCCGCGACGGAGTGGATCGCGGTGACCTCGAGCGCCGAGTCGGCCTCCAGCGGCGGCAGCAGGGTCTGCAGCCGCTCCGCCAGCATCGTCTTGCCGCACCCGGGCGGCCCGGCGAAGAACAGGTGATGGCCTCCGGCGGCGCTGATCTCCAGGGCGCGGCGAGCCTCCGCCTGCCCGCGGACGTCGGCGAGGTCGAGGCCGGAGGTGTCCTGCCGGTTGCCGAGCGCCAGGCCGTCCATGGGGCCGGTGGCGGTCTCGTCCGGCTCCTCTTCCGGTGGCGGCGGCTCGTCTCGGAGCAGGCACAGCAGGCCCCGCAGGGTGGCCGCGCAGATCACTTGCACGCCGGGGACGAGTTCGGCCTCGGCGGCGTTCGCGCGGGGGACGACGACCGTGCGGCAGCCCGCGTTCGCCGCCGCCAGGACGGCCGGCAGGACCCCCGGGATGGGGCGGATGCGGCCGTCCAGGCCGAGTTCGCCGATCAGGACCAGGCCCTCGCACGCCCGGGGCGGCACCGCCTCCGCCGCGGCGAGCAGCGCGATGGCTATGGCGACATCGAACGTCGATCCGCGTTTCGGCAGGCTGGCGGGGAACAGCGACACCGTGACGTGCCGGTTGGGCCAGTCCTCGCCGGAGTTGAAGATCGCGGCGCGAACGCGGTCGCGGGCCTCGTTCAGCGCCGCGTCGGGCAGCCCGACCAGGTGCAGGCCGGGCATCCCGCTGGTGATCGCGGCCTCCACGTCGACGACGAAGCCGTCCACCCCCACCAGGGACACCGAGCGCGTCTTCGCGAGCGTCATCTAGCACACCTCCCGGTGATGCCGGATGGAGAAGCCGCCGCCCTCGGTGAGGAGGCCGAGGACGTCCACCCGCATCCCCGTCGCGCCGACGCCGTGCACGGCAGCCCACCGCCAGGCGAGCAGCCGCAGCCGCCGCGCCTTCGCGGGGGTGATCGCTTCCAGCGGATCCCCGAACCGGACCGAGGTGCGCGTCTTCACCTCGCAGGCGACGTGCCCGCGGCCGTCGTGCGCGACGATGTCGAGCTCGCCCTCGGGGCACCGCCAGTTGCGGTCGATGATCTTCCAGCCGAGTGCGCCCAGATATGCCGCGGCCGCGTCCTCGCCGCGCCGTCCGAGATCGATGTGCGTGGTCATGGGTCTCACCTCCGGTCATCACCGTGCTGCACTCGGTGACCGGCGGGAAGGGGGACGGTGAACTGTGGATAACCGTGGAGACCGATTCCGGTGATTCGGGTGATACCGGCGTCGGTGCTTGCCTCGGAGGCGCCGTTGGCGCAGCGTGGCGGCTGTGAGCATCCCTCTGGAAGAGGCCATCGACGACTTCGGGCGCCACCTCCGTGCCGAGCGCGACGTGTCACCGCACACCCTGCGCGCCTACTTGGGAGACCTGGGAGACCTGTGCGCGTACGCCGCTCAGGTGGGAGTGACGTCGCCCGCCGACCTGGATGTGGCGCTCCTGCGGGCCTGGCTGGCGCGGCAGCACGCGTCCGGCCGGGCCCGCGCCACGCTCGCCCGCCGGACGGCCGCCGTGCGCGCGTTCACGCGGCACCTCCACCGCGGGGGCCTGCTGCCCGAGGATCCCGGGCTGCTGCTGGGCACGCCGAAGCGGCAGCGGGAGCTCCCCACCGTGCTGAGCCAGGGCGACGCGAGCCGCCTGCTCGACGGGCTGGACGCGGAGGGACACCTGGGACTGCGCGACGCCGCGGTCTTGGAGGTCCTCTACGGAACGGGCGTGCGCGTGGGGGAGCTCTGCGGCCTCGACGTGGACGACCTCGATACCGGCCGCCGGACGATCCGGGTCATGGGCAAGGGCGGTCGTGAACGGACCGTTCCCGTCGGCGAGCCGGCCGTGCGCGCCCTGCAGGACTGGCTGCGCTCAGGACGTCCCGCCCTGCTGACCGAGGACAGCGGCCCCGCGATGTTCCTGGGCGCGCGCGGGAGACGGCTTCACCCCACCAGTGCCCGCCGGATCGTCCACACGCGGATATCCGAGGCGGGCGGGATGCCGGACCTCGGCCCGCACGGGCTGCGCCACACCGCCGCCACCCATCTCCTGGAGGGGGGCGCCGATCTGCGCAGTGTCCAGGAGATCCTCGGCCACGCCTCCCTCCAGACGACGCAGCTCTACACCCAGGTGTCCGTGGACCGCCTCAGACATGTGCACCGCCGAGCCCATCCCCGAGGCGTCCGCGACGACTGAGGGGGCGGATAGGAGACACGGGCCAGGGGGACCCTTCCGCCTCGCCCATCAATCGGTCCGGCGCGGCGAGTGGGGCCTCGCTCGTCGGCCGGCGCGCCCTGGCGGCCGACGCGTCCCGGTCGGTTCGTGGCCCGGGTGGCATAGAGCCCGGCTCAGAGGGTGCGGCGGACTCGGCGGACCTGGCGTTCTCGGGCCAGGTCCACGACCCCGTCCGGGCGATTTCGGGAGCGGAAGCGGAAGCGGCGGGTCAGGAAGCTCATCGTGTACGCCAAGGCCAGGCCGGTGACGGCCCCTCCGGTCGCCGTGGTCGCGTCGCGCAGGCCCATCTCATGGGACGAGCGCGGTGCCCGCCTCGGGGGCGATTCGGTCTTGGGCATGGGCTGCCACTGGGGGAGGAGACGGACCTGGGGACGCACCAGGAGCAGCGGGTCCAGGTACGTGCCGCCGCGGAGCAGGCCCCAGTGCAGGCAGGGTGTCGGGCAGTGCGGAGTGCCGCCCTCCAGGGCGCCGATTCGGGTGCCCGCTCCGACCCGGCCCCCGGGGCGGACGCTGGGGCGGACGGGCAGGTACGTGGTGCGGAGGGCACCGTGCGCGATCGTGACGACGCCCCGGCCCGCGATGCGGCCGGCGTACGCGACGCGGCCGGGCGCGGCGGCGTGGACGGGCTGGCCCGGCCGCGCGGCGAGGTCCACGCCGCGGTGGCCGGGGCCCCAGGGGACGGCGGGCGGGGAGAAGGCCCGGACGACCTGGGGGACGGGTGGGCCGAGGGGCCAGCGCCGGGCGTCCGCGCCGGGCGCACCGGCCGCGATCATGCAGGTGACGAGCACGGTGAGCAGGGTCATGCCGGTGAGCCTGCCGTTGACGGTGGCCGGCGCGCCGCTCCTTCCGCAACTGTGGATAACCCCTCGCGGCCGCCGGGCCGTCGATGCCCGGACGCCCTCCGCGCCCTGATAATCTGTTGCCGTGTCCGTCTGGACATCGGCCAGGGCCTGGCCGTCGCCGATCCGCCCGCGGAGAGGTGAGAAGCCGCTCCACGAGCGGGAGAGTCACAGCCGCCTGGGACCCCGGCGGCTGATTTCACGCGTCCGCATGCCACCGAACGACATGGTGGGGCGCTGTCCCTCGGTCCGTCACCTCCGGTGACGGTGGGGCGGCGCCCGGGCGCAGGCAGACAACCAAATGCGGCCCGGTACCGGGCCAGAGAAGGAGAACACGGGCTATGGCACCCGTCGTCACCATGCGGCAGCTCCTCGAGAGCGGCGTCCACTTCGGCCACCAGACCCGCCGGTGGAACCCGAAGATGAAGCGGTTCATCCTCACGGACCGCAACGGCATCTACATCATCGACCTGCAGCAGTCGCTGTCCTACATCGACCGCGCCTTCGAGTTCGTCAAGGCCACGGTCGCGCACGGCGGCACGATCCTGTTCGTCGGCACCAAGAAGCAGGCCCAGGAGGCCATCGCCGAGCAGGCCACCCGGGTCGGGATGCCCTTCGTCAACCAGCGGTGGCTGGGCGGCATGCTCACCAACTTCTCCACCGTCCACAAGCGCCTCACCCGGCTCAAGGAGCTGGAGGAGATCGACTACGACGACGTGGCCGGCTCCGGGATGACCAAGAAGGAGCTCCTCGGCCTGCGCCGCGAGAAGGACAAGCTGGAGCGCACCCTCGGCGGTATCCGCGACATGGCGAAGGTCCCCTCCGCCATCTGGATCGTGGACACCAAGAAGGAGCACATCGCGGTCAACGAGGCCAAGAAGCTCGGCATCCCGGTCGTCGCCATCCTCGACACCAACTGCGACCCGGACGAGGTCGACTACCCGATCCCGGGCAACGACGACGCGATCCGCAGCGTCAGCCTGCTGACCCGCGTGGTCGCCGACTCCGTGGCCGACGGCCTCATCGCCCGCGCCGGTGCGGCCGGCGGCGGCGACGAGAAGCCGGCCGAGGGCGCCGCCGGTGCCGCCGAGCCGCTGGCCGAGTGGGAGCGCGACCTGCTCGAGGGCAAGCCCGCCGACGCCGCCGACGCCGCCCCGGCCGAGCAGCCCGCCGAGCCCGCCGAGCAGCCGGCCGAGGCCGCCGCCGAGCAGCCCGCCGAGGCCACCGAGCAGTCCGCCGAGGCCGCCACCGAGCCCGCCGCCGAGGCCGCTCCGGCCGACGGCGAGTCCGAGCAGGCCTGATCCCGCGGTCCCGGCGGCCCCGAAAGGGCGCCGCCGGGACCGTCGCGGGTCCCACCGACCAACGACGAGAGAAGCGAAGAGAGCGATGGCTGACTTCACCGCCGCTGACGTCAAGCGGCTTCGCGAGCTGACCGGCTCCGGCATGATGGCGTGCAAGAACGCCCTCACGGAGGCGGAGGGCGACTTCGAGAAGGCCACGGAGCTGCTGCGCCTGCAGGGCGCCAAGGACGTCGGCAAGCGCGCCGAGCGCACCGCCGCGAACGGCCTCGTCGCCGAGTACTTCCAGGGCACCGGTGACGGCGCGCTCCTGGAGCTCAACTGCGAGACCGACTTCGTCGCCAAGAACGCCTCCTTCATCGAGCTCGCGGACCGCCTCGTCAAGTTCGCCGCCGAGAGCGGCGCCACCGACGCGGCCGCCCTGCTCGGGTCCGAGATCGAGGCGGGCACGACCGTCCAGGCCCTGATCGAGGAGAACAGCGCCAAGATCGGCGAGAAGCTGGAGCTGCGCCGCTTCGCCCACTTCACGGGGGCCTACGTGGCGAGCTACCTGCACAAGTCCGACCCGTCCCTGCCGCCGACCACCGGCGTCCTGGTCGAGCTGGACAAGGAGAACGCCGAGGTCGCCAAGGACATCGCGCAGCAGATCGCCGCGATGGCGCCGAAGTACCTCACCCGCGACGAGATCCCCGCCGAGGCGATCGAGAAGGAGCGGGCGCTCGCCGAGCAGATCACCCGCGAGGAGGGCAAGCCCGAGCAGGCGATCCCGAAGATCGTCGAGGGCCGCGTGAACGCGTACTTCCGCGACTTCGTGCTGCTGGAGCAGGCGTTCGTCAAGGACGGCAAGAAGACGATCACGAAGGTCCTCGACGAGGCCGGCGTCAAGGTCGTCCGCTTCGCCCGGTTCAAGGTCGGGCAGGCGTAGGACCCTCCGACCGGAGGACCCGCAGAGATCGCGACAACGAGGAGGCCGCCGACGTGCCGGAGAAGACGACCACTAGCGCGACGGCGGCCTCGTCGTCCAGCGGGCCGGCGCCCGGCCAGCACGCGCCGCGTGCCGGCTGGAAGCGGGTGCTGCTGAAGCTGTCCGGCGAGGCCTTCGCCGGACGCGACCCGCTGGGCATCGATCCGGAGATCGTGCAGCACGTGGCGGAGGCCATCGCCGAGACCGTCCGGGACGGCGTCCAGGTGGCCGTCGTCTGCGGCGGCGGCAACATGTTCCGCGGGGCCGCGCTGGCCGAGCGCGGCATGGACCGCGGCCGCGGCGACTACATGGGCATGATCGGCACCGTCATCAACTGCCTCGCCCTCCAGGACTTCCTGGAGAAGCTCGGTATGGACACCCGCGTGCAGACGGCCATCACCATGAGCCAGGTGGCCGAGCCGTACATTCCGCGGCGCGCCATCCGGCACCTGGAGAAGGGCCGCGTCGTCATCTTCGGCGCGGGCCTCGGCCAGCCGTTCTTCTCCACCGACACGACCGCCGCCCAGCGCGCGCTGGAGATCGGTGCGGAGGCGGTCCTGAAGGCGACTCAGGTGGACGGCGTCTACGACGCCGATCCCCGCAAGAATCCTGACGCGGTCAAGTTCGACCGTTTGGATTACGGTGAAGTTCTACAGCGGGGACTGAAGGTCATGGACGCCACGGCCATCAGCCTCTGCATGGACAACGCTCTTCCCATCGTGGTCTTCGACCTCCTGGGGCAGGGCAACATCGTCCGGGCCGTCCGGGGTGAGAAGATCGGCACGCTGGTCAGCCCCGCGGAAGGCTGACCGCCGACCGGACAGCAGAGCAAGGGCCGACCAGATGACACGGGAGTCGCAGTGATCGACGAGACCCTCCTCGAAGCCGAGGAGAAGATGGAGAAGGCGGTCGCGGTCGCCAAGGAGGACTTCCAGGCCATCCGCACCGGCCGGGTCACGCCCGCCATGTTCAACAAGATCACCGCGGACTACTACGGCACCCCGACGCCGATCAACCAGCTGGCGTCGTTCACGCTGCCGGAGCCGCGGATGGTCGTCGTGCAGGTCTTCGACAAGTCGTCGATGCAGGCGGTCGAGAAGGCCATCCGCGACAGCGACCTCGGGGTGAACCCGACCAATGACGGCAACGTCATCCGGGTCGTCTTCCCCGACCTGTCGGAGGAGCGCCGCAGGGAGTTCATCAAGGTCGCCGGCGGCAAGGCGGAGGACAGCAAGATCTCCATCCGCAACGTGCGCCGGCGGGCCAAGGACACCCTCGACAAGCTCGTCAAGGACGGCGAGGCAGGCGAGGACGAGGTCCGCCGTGCGGAGAAGGAGCTCGACGACACCACGCACCGGTACGTGGCGCAGATCGACGAGCTGCTCGAGCACAAGAAGGCCGAACTGCTCGAGGTTTGATGAAACCGAATGACGCCGGGGAGCCCGCGGGCTCCCCGGATGAGCCGGAGGTCGCCATGGCCGGCCCGCCCCCCGGAGACGCGCCGGACGACCCGGCCTCCGGGGCACCGCCGTCCGCAGGCGCCACCGCCGCCGGTCCCCCGCCGCACGGCAGGGCCGGACGGAACCTCCCGATGGCGATCGTCGTGGGCGCCGCCCTCGGCGCGCTGGTCGTGGTCTCCCTCTACACGGTCAAGGAGATCTTCCTTGGCGTGATGGTGCTGTTCCTTCTGCTCGGCATGAAGGAGATGACGGACGCGTTCCGGACGCGCGGGATCGACGTGCCGTTCGTCCCGCTCGCCGCGGGGATGGTCGCGGCCCCGGTCGCCGCGTACGTGTGGGGCTCCACCGCCGTCGTCGCCGCGCTGTCGCTGACGGTGCTGGCCGTCCTGATGATCCGGATGCCGAAGGGGGCGGACGGCTACGTCCGCGACGTCGGTGCCGGGATCCTCGTCGCGGGCTATCTGGTGCTGATGGGCGCGATCGTGGCGCTCCTCATGCGCCCGGACGACGGTGACCACCGCATCGTGGTCTTCATCGCCGTCACCGTCGCCAGCGACATCGGCGGGTACTTCGCGGGCGCGTTCCTGGGCAAGCACAAGATGGCTCCCACGATCAGCCCGAAGAAGACGTGGGAGGGCGTGACCGGGTCCGCGCTGGCCTGCATGCTCGCCGGCGGGCTGCTCGTGTGGAGCCTGCTGGAGGGCGGCCGGGTCTGGCACGGCGTGCTGATCGGGCTGGTGGCCGTCGTCACCGCGACGGTCGGCGACCTCATCGAGTCCATGATCAAGCGCGATCTCGGGATCAAGGACATGGGAACGCTCCTGCCGGGCCACGGAGGGGTGATGGACCGCCTCGACTCGCTGGTCGCGACGGTCCCCGTCGTCTGGCTCCTGCTGGAGCTGTTCGTCCCGAGCTAGGACGGGCGCCGCGTCACGACACCACCCAGGAGCGGCCCTGCTGGGCGAGGCGCCGGATGAGCGCCTCCGAGCCCTCGCTCTTCGCGTGGCGGTGGTCCTCGTCGGTGATCGGGACGAGCCAGAGCCAGCGCACCGGGTCGCCCTGAACCGTCAGTCCGGTGAGGGCGGGAGCGGGCGGGCCGGCGAGCCGGGTGGGATCCTCCAGGAGGAGCACGCCGGCCCAGGCGGACTCGTCCGTCCCCAGGGGGAACGTCCGGGACTCGTGGTACCACTTCACGACGTCGCCGGGCGCGAACCACGTCACCGACCGCCATGGGTACTGCGCGAGCCAGGGGAAGATGCTGCCGGCGCGCTGGCTGGGCAGGGTCCCGGCCACGGCCAGTTCGATCCGGGCGTAGGGGGCGACGTCGCCCTCGTAGAGCTCCACGGTCGGCATCCGCTGGCGGCTCATGCCGACCGTGCTGAGGACGGTGAAGTCCCTGTCGCCGCGCGCGGGACGTTCGGTGACGCCCACGGTCGGGGCCGCGCCCGCCCGGCCGCCGGCCAGTTGGCGACCCACGTCGTGCCAGTAGTGCCCGCCGGGGCCGAGCCTCTGCAGCAGGTGGCCGAGCACGGACTGCTGGAAGTCGGCCCAGGAGCCCTCCGTCCGGCATGTCTTCCAGTGCCGGCGCGCGACGTCCACGCGGGGACCGAAGCCGTCGATCTCCTCCCGCAGGGGGAACGCGAACGGGCTCTGCCCCGAGGCGTCCCGGCTGTAGCCGGGGATTCCGCGTCCCATGTCGGACCAGCCCGGGATGACGAACAGGAGGTCGCCGTCCTCCAGCACGGCGACGCCGTCGCCCTCCTCGAACCACACCACCTCGAGGGAGGACGCGTCCAGCGCCTCCCTGCCCTCCGGATGCCGCACGTGGGATCGGGGCAGGAGCGGTGGGCCGCCGGCGTCCAGGCGCGCACGGTCGAGGCCGGAAGGGGCCTCGACGTGGTTCGCGACCCAGACCGCCCCGACCACCGAGTCCCGCGCGTCCTTCAGGTAGGCGGCCGTGACCTCACCGTCGGTCTCGATGACCAGCCGGCGGCTCCCGTAGGGGCTGGCCTCGCTGTGGACGGCCGTGGCGGTGGGGATTCGGGGCGAAGCGGTACCCCTGCGCAATACCGACATGAGCGAGACCTTAGTCGCACGAGGGATGCGGCGGGGACGCTCGCACCCGATCCCGCCGCGCGCACGGACGAGGCACGCGCGGGCGTTTGCGACACTGGAGGGACCATGTCTTCCACCACCGACACCACGGGCACCGGTCAGGCCGCGGCCGCCGGCACGGCCCCGGCCCCGGACGCGGGCGCGGGCGCCGCCGCGCCGAAGAAGACCCCGGCGAAGCTCGTCTTCGCCGCGCCCCGGCGCGGCAAGCCGCCCCGGCACCTCGCCGACATGACGGCCGCCGAGCGCCGCGAGGCGGTCGCGGAGCTGGGGGAGCGGCCGTTCCGCGCCGACCAGCTGTCGCGGCACTACTTCGCGCGGCTCGTCGACGACCCCGCCGCGATGACCGATCTTCCCGCCTCCGTGCGCGACCGGCTGGTGTCCGCGCTGCTGCCGGATCTGCTCACCCCCGTGCGCGAACTCGACTGCGACGGCGGCAGGACGCTCAAGACCGTCTGGAAGGCGTTCGACGGCGTCCTGTTCGAGTCGGTCCTGATGCGCTACCCGGACCGGGCCACGATGTGCGTGTCGTCCCAGGCGGGCTGCGGAATGAACTGCCCGTTCTGCGCCACCGGCCAGGCCGGGCTCACCCGGAACCTGTCCACGGCGGAGATCGTCGAGCAGGTCGCCGCCGGTGCGCGCGCCCTGGCCCGGGGACGGATCCCGGGCGGCCCCGGACGCGTGTCCAACATCGTCTTCATGGGGATGGGCGAGCCTCTGGCCAACTACAAGGCCGTTCTCGGCGCGGTGCGGCGGATCACGGACCCGGCGCCGGCCGGCCTCGGCATCTCCCAGCGTGCCGTGACGGTCTCGACCGTCGGGCTCGTCCCGGCGATCGACAAGCTCGCGGCCGAGGACATGTCCGTCCGGCTCGCGGTGTCGCTCCACGCGCCCGACGACGAGCTGCGCGATGACCTGGTGCCCGTCAACAACCGGTGGAAGGTCGCCGAGGTCCTCGACGCCGCCTGGGCGTACGCGGAGCGCAGCGGGCGCCGCGTCTCGATCGAGTACGCCCTGATCAAGGACGTGAACGACCAGGCGTGGCGGGCCGATCTCCTCGGCAGGCTCTTGCGCGGACACCTCGTACACGTCAATCTGATCCCGTTGAACCCGACGCCGGGTTCCAAGTGGACCGCCTCGCGGCCGGAGGACGAGCGGGAGTTCGTCCGCCGCCTGGAGGCCCACGGGGTCCCGGTCACGGTGCGCGACACTCGGGGCAGGGAGATCGACGGGGCCTGCGGGCAGCTGGCCGCGGCGACCGGGGACTGAGTGCTCCGGCGGGCGTGTTCCGGCGTCCCGCCGGTGCGGGACGGCTGAGGGAGCACGGTGCCGGTGAGAACGGGTGCGCGGCTGCCGGTGGCGCTGCGGGGCTATGACCGCGATCAGGTGGACGGGCTGCTGGAGCGGATCGCTCGGGCGCTGAACGGCGGGGCGGCGCTGAGCCCGGACGAGGTTCGCGCGACCCGGTTCGACATCGTCCTGCGCGGCTACGAACAGAAGGCCGTGGACGACCTCGTCCGCGAGTGCATCAGGGAGCTGCAGGCGGCGGCTCCGCGCACCGTCCGCCCGGGGCGGTCCCGCGTCCATCCCGGGTGGCTGATCAGCTGGATCCAGAACGCGCGGTTCTCCGGGGCCGGGATGCGCCCGGGGTACGACGTCCGCGACGTGGACGTCTTCCTGGACCGGGTCGTCGCCGGGTTGCGCGGGGTCGCGCCGCCGGTGACCGCCCGCGACGTCCGGGAGAGCGCCTTCCGGGTGGTGAGGCTCGGGCCGGGCTACGACGAGCAGGAGGTCGACCGCTTCCTCGTCCAGCTGGCGGGGGCGCTCGAACGCCGGTGAAAAGTCCCGGACCGAAGTTATCCACAAATCGGCGCGGGGGTGGCGCGGGCCGTCCGGGCACGCAACGCTACGTGACATGGATCACTTCGTCTCGCAGCGCCGCCGGCTCCGCTCCCTGTTCGGCCTGTTCCTCGGCTCCGAGATCATCACCGCGCTGCTGCCGCTGACCAGGCCGGCGCTCCGGCTCGGCCAGGACGGCCCGGTGACCGTTCATCTCGGCGGCACGCCGCTCCTGCCGCCCGGCGAGCCGTGGCCGGAATGGAACGGGCGGCCTCTCGACTTCCTCGGCGCGGTCGACTTCGGCGACCTCGCCCTGCTCGGCACGATCCCGGGGCTTCCCGCGTCCGGCAGGGCCGCGTTCTACTACGTGAGCGGGGCGCCGCGCCCCTGGGGGGACCAGGCGGCCCAGCGGGACGGCTGGCGCGTCTACACCGGCCCGCTGGAGAAGGTCACGGCGCCCTCCGGCACAGCCGGCTACCCGGAGCGCGCGCTGGGCGCCGCGCCGTTCCTGTCCCTGCCCTCGCCGCAGGAACCTGAGCTGCAGCGGCTGGAGTCCGCTTACAGCGGTGCGCTGGCGGTGTACGAGCAGCTGTACCTTGCGTGGGCGCAGCACGCCTGGCCCGACGACATGCCCGTGCACCAGCTCGGCGGCTGGCCCGCCCTCGTCCAGCGCCCGGTCGGCCCCGACTGCCTGTACGCCTCCACGGGCCGCTCCCTGGACTCACCGGGTCCCGTCCGCCTTCCCCCGGACGAAGAGATGGCCGCGCAGCGGTGGCGGCTGCTGCTCCAGCTCGACTCCGACAGGGAGCTCGGCTGGCACTGGGGCGACCCGGGCCGCGTCTACTTCTGCTTCCGCGAGGACGAACCTCTGGAACGCGCCTGGCTGACCGTCCAGGCGACCTGACGAGGTCGGCGCCGTCCGGGACGTTCCGCCCGTCATACCCGGACGCGGGCCGCCGCCACGTAGGCGCCGCCGACGACGGCGGACCACAGCACCAGATGGAGGGCGACACCGGGGAAGCCGTCCACGAACGCGCCCGGCCCGCCGTGCGCCGACCGCAGCCACGCGATCATCGGCACGGACAGCCACGCGAGCCGCCCGATCCCGAGCAGCAGCACCGCCACGGCACCGCCGAGCAGCGCCGGCAGCGACAGGCCCGGGTTCGGAATGATCGCCCGGCTCGTCCACGCGCCGAGCAGCGTGCCCGCCGCCGCCACGAGCGCGCTCAACCCGCATCCCGTCAGGACCGCTGTCACCGGGACCCCGGCCAGAACCGCCTGGAGGAGAGGAACCAGCAGTGCGATCATGCCCAGTGCGAGGTTCACCCCATAGGCCGCGAGCAATCCGGCGCCCACGGCCACCCACCGCCGCCCCACCGCGGTGGCCGACAACGCCCGCTGCTCGTCCGGCTGCGTATCGAGCAGCCCGCGCGCCGCCCACGCCCAGACGGGGAACATGAACGCCGCCACGTCCCCGAGCGTTCCGACGGCCGGTTCCGCCGCGTCCGGCCCGCCGGGCCCCTGGAGGAGGACCACGACCACGATCAACGCTATGACGATCAGAGGCTGGAGCACCCGGGCAGACCACAGATACCCCGCTACCAGGAACCGCACCAGTGCGATCACGGCGCTCCTCCCACCCGCGAGTGCACCAGAGGAATCGGCACCGCCGGGCAACGCGAGCCGGCTGCCGCCGACGTTTCGTCTGGTGTCATGGTTGGCCCGCCGGGGGTCGGACGCGGTAGTCGGCTGCGCGGAGGTCGGTCTTCGCTGCCGCGGCCGGTGTTTCGTCAGGTGTCATGGTCTGCCCGCCGGCGTTGGACTCGGTAGCCGGCTGCGCGGAGATCGGTGGCCGCTGCTGCGGCCTCGGCGGCGGGCACGATCACTTCCAGGACGGTCCAGGGGGAGGGGCCGTTTCCGGGATGGGGTGTCACCGAGGCGTCGGCCACGTGCAGTCGGTTCGTGTGGGGGAGTGCCTCCAGACAGCGCTGGTGGTCGCTGACGACGACGGTGGTGCCGTGGGCCGCCAGTTCCGCCAGGAGGGCCGGCAGGTCGGCGCGGGTGGTGCGGTCGAGGCCGGCGAACGGCTCGTCCAGGATCAGGAGGGCCGGGTCCGCGATGAGTGCCTGGGCAAGGCCCACCTTCTGGGCGCTGCCTTTGGAGAGGTCAGGGAGGCGCACCGGGAGGAGGTCGCCGAAGGCGAGGCGTTCCGCCCAGGTGGTGATGGCGGTGTCCGGGACGCCTCGCATCGCGGCCATGTGGGAGAGGTACCCGCCCACGGTGAAGGGCTGGTCCGCAGGGAAGCGCTCCGGCGCGTAACCGACGCGGGCCGGGCGGCCCTCGATGGTGCCCCTGAGGGGGCGGCGGATGCCCGCGAGTAGGCGGAGGAGCGTTGACTTCCCCGCGCCGTTGCGGCCGGTCACCTCGGTCACGCCGCCCGGCGGGAAGGAGAGCGTGACGTTCCGCAGCACCCAGGAGGACCGGCGGTGGTAGCGGAACGCGACGTCGTTCAGCCGCATGAGAGGCACGGTAGCGGGGCGTCGGTAAGGTCCTCGTGAGAAGGGTCGGAACGCCGGGGGAGTCCGCGTGGCTGAGGAATGCGTGTTCTGCGAGATCGTGCGGGGGGAGCGGGAGGCGCACGTGGTCCTGGACGGGCCCGACGCGTTCGCGTTCCTCGATACACGGCCCTTGTTCAAGGGCCACGCGCTGGTGGTGCCCCGGGCGCACTGCGAGACGCTGGCGGAGCTGCCGGCCGAGTGCGTGGGGCCGTTCTTCGGCGAGGTCCAGCGGCTGTCGGCGGCGATGGAGTCCGTGCTGGGGGCGGCCGGGTCGTTCGTCGCCATGAACAACCGGGTGAGCCAGAGTGTCCCGCATCTGCATGTCCACGTGGTGCCGCGCAACCGGAAGGACGGGCTGCGCGGGTTCTTCTGGCCGCGGCAGAAGTACGCGTCGGACGCGGAGGCCGTGGAGTACGCCGCCCGGCTGGCGGAGGCCGCCGGGCCGCGATGAGCGGAGGCCCGCTGGGCGGCGATGAGTGGAGGCCCGCTGGGCGGCGATGAGTGGAGGCCCCGCTGGGCGGCGGTGAGTGGAGGCCCGCTGGGCGGCGATGAGTGGAGGCCCGCTGGGCGGCGATGAGTGGAGGCCCCGCTGGGCGGCGGTGAGCGGAGGCCGTCGAGCGGAGGCCGCTGGGGGCGGTGAGCGAAGGCGGTTGGGCGGCGATGGGCAGGCCGCCTCCGGTGCCTCCGGTGCCTGCGGTGCGGGTGCACCGCAGGCCCGGCCGGTCTCGAAGGCGTGCGGTGGGTCAGCCCGAGGCCAGAATGACGGCCACGTAGGGTTCGGTCGTGGTGGGCGCGGGGTGGGATGGCCGGACGTCCCGTACGGCGGCGTGCTCGTAGAGGTCGCGTTCGGCCCGGTCCAGGGCGGCGGACAGGACGTAGTCGTGGACGGTCCAGCCGATCAGCGCGGCCGCCTCGCGGATGACGAGGCACTGCTCGGCGGACGCCCGGAAGGCGATGGGGTCGTCGGGGCGGACGGCGGGAAGGTTGTGGCGAACCGGATCGGTCATGGCCGGTCTCCCTTCCTTGCGGCATCTCACGGTACGTCGCGCGGACCGGCCGGGCATCCCCTTGGAGGACTATTCAGCGGGTGCCCCACGAATACGTCTGCTTCTGCAGCTTGAGGTAGACGAAGCTCTCGGTCGCGACGACGCCGGGGACGGCGCGGATGCGGCCGAGGAGCTCGAGGAGGCGTTCGTCGTCTTCGCAGACGAGCTCGACGAGGATGTCGAACGAGCCGGCGGTGATGACGACGTAGTCGATCTCGTCGACGGCGGCGAGCTCCTCGGCGATCCTCTGCAGGTCGCCCTCGCACCGGACGCCGATCATCATCTGCCGGGAGAAGCCGACCATGAGGGGGTCGGTGACGCCGACGATCTGCATGACGCCGGTGTCGAGGAGCTTCTGGACGCGCTGGCGGACGGCGGCCTCGGAGAGGCCGACGGCCTTGCCGATCGCGGCGTAGGAGCGGCGGCCGTCCTGCTGGAGCTGCTCGATGATCTGCTTCGCGGTCTCGTCGAGCTGGACCCCTCGTCGTTGGCTCATCGTGGGTCTCCTAGCTGCGACTTACGGAGGTGAGGGTGAAGGTGGTCAAGCGAATCAGTGGTGAAACTCGATCGTAACAACGGAATCACTTGTGTTGGCGCGGCTTTGTCTGTCAAGGTCGGGCGAACACCGGCATCTCGGGTGTTCAGGGAGGGCGACATGTCCGGCGAACGGTTGCGCAACTTTATCGGTGGGGAGTACACCCCCGCCAAGGACGGGCGGACGCTGGAGGTGGTCGATCCCAGCACCGGCCAGGTCTACGGGGAGGCGCCCCTGTCGGGCGCGGAGGACGTCGACGCGGCGTTCCGGGCGGCGTCCGGCGCGTTCCCCGGCTGGCGCGACGCGACCCCCAAGGACCGGAGCCTCGCGTTGCTGCGGTTCGCGGACGCCGTGGAGGCGCGCGCCGGGGAGCTCGTGGACGCCGAGTGCCGCGACACCGGCAAGCCCGTCCAGCTCACCATGGACGAGGAGGTCCCGCCCATGGTGGACAACCTCCGGTTCTTCGCGGGGGCGTCGCGGGTCCTGGAGGGCAAGGCGACCGCCGAGTACATGGCGGACCACACGTCCTCGGTCCGGCGGGAGCCGATCGGGGTGGTCGCGCAGGTCACGCCGTGGAACTACCCGATGATGATGGCGGTCTGGAAGATCGGGCCGGCGCTCGCGGCGGGCAACACGGTGGTGCTGAAGCCGTCGGAGACGACGCCGGCGAGCACGCTGCTGCTGGCGGAGATCGCCGCGGAGTTCCTGCCGCCGGGCGTCCTCAACGTGCTGTGCGGTGACCGCGCCACGGGACGGGCGCTGGTGGAGCACCCGACGCCGCAGATGGTCGCGATCACGGGGTCGGTCCGGGCGGGCATGGAGGTCGCCGCGTCCGCGGCCCGCGACCTCAAGCGCGTGCACCTGGAGCTGGGCGGCAAGGCGCCGGTCGTCGTGTTCGACGACGCGGACGTGGAGGCCGCGGCCGCGGGCATCGCGGGCGCGGGGTATTTCAACGCGGGCCAGGACTGCACCGCCGCCACCCGGGTCCTGGTGGCGGAGCGACTGCACGACGACTTCGTGGAGGCGCTCACGGAGGCCGCCGAGAACACGGTGGTGGGGCCGCCCGCCGACGCGGACGCCGACTACGGCCCGGTCAACAACGCCGCCCAGCTGGAGCGCGTCCAGGGGTTCATCGACCGCGCGCCCGACCATGCCGAGATCCTGACGGGCGGGCGGCGGGTCGGCGATCGCGGGTACTTCTTCGCGCCGACCGTCGTGGGCGGCCTCCGCCAGGACGACGAGCTGATCCAGGACGAGGTGTTCGGCCCCGTCATCACCGTGCAGCGGTTCGCGGACGAGGAGCAGGCGGTCCGCTGGGCGAACGACGTCCGGTACGGGCTGTCGGCCAGCGTGTGGACGCGGGACCACGGCCGCGCCATGCGGATGACGAAGGCGCTCGACTTCGGCGCGGTGTGGGTGAACACCCACATCCCGTTCGTGTCGGAGATGCCGCACGGCGGCTTCAAGCACTCCGGCTACGGCAAGGACCTGTCGATGTACGGCATCGAGGACTACACGCGTGTCAAGCACGTCATGCACTACATCGGTGCCTGACCGGCAAGGCGAAGGAACCCCGTCATGACCGAGACCCAGTCCGCGCCGGTGCGCGAGGCCCCGGAGCGCGCCGTCGCCGCGATCGAACTGTCCGGTGTGGAGAAGTCGTACGTGTCCCATGGGGAGACGGTCGCGGCGGTCCGCGGAGTGGACCTGCGGATAGCGGAGGGGGAGTTCTTCTCCCTGCTCGGCCCGTCCGGATGCGGCAAGACCACGACGATGCGGATGATCGCCGGGTTCGAGGATCCGACGGCCGGCGCGGTGTACCTGCACGGGAGCGACGTCACGGGCGTCCCGGCGAACAAGCGCGACGTCAACATGGTGTTCCAGTCGTACGCGCTGTTCCCGCACATGAACGTCTTCGAGAACGTCGCGTTCGGCCTGCGCCGCAAGGGCGTGCCCAAGGACGAGATCAGATCCCGGGTCGGCGCGATGCTCGGCGTCGTCGACCTGGCGGGGCGGGAGAAGCGCCGGCCGGCGGAGCTGTCGGGGGGGCAGCAGCAGCGGGTCGCCTTGGCGCGCGCCCTGGTCAACCGGCCGCGCGCCCTCCTGCTGGACGAGCCGCTGGGCGCGCTGGACCTGAAGCTCCGCCAGCTCATGCAGGTGGAGCTGAAACGGATCCAGCGGGAGGTCGGCATCACGTTCGTGTACGTGACGCACGACCAGAGCGAGGCGCTCACCATGTCGGACCGCATCGCCGTCATGAACGACGGGGTGATCGAGCAGCTCGGCACGCCCCGGGAGATCTACGAGCGGCCCGCGACCCGCTTCGTCGCCGGGTTCATCGGGACGTCGAACCTGCTGGGCGGCGAGGTCGCCGGGGCGGGGGAGCGCGCGGTGCTGGCGGGCGGCCCGGACGAGCGGATCGAGGTGCCGCTGCGCGACGGCGCCGCGGTCGCCGTCGGCGAGCGGCTGGAGCTGACCGTCCGGCCCGAGAAGATCGGAATCGGGCTCGACAGGCCGGACGAGGGACTGTGCCGCGTCCGGGGGACGGTGACCGAGGTCGTGTACCTCGGCACCTCCACCAACTACAACGTCACGACGGCCGCCGGGGCGGACGTCGTCGTCTTCCTCCAGAACGCGACGTCCGCGGACGACATCGCCGTACGCGGCGACGACGTCTGGCTGTCGTGGGACCCCCGTCACTCGTACGCCATCCACCCGGACGCATAGGAGCACCCAGTGAGCGAGAACGACCCCGCGTTCGTGCGCGGACTCACCCGGCCGCGGGCAGGCCGGCGCGACTTCCTGAGGCTGATGGGCGCGGCCGGCGCGGGCCTCGCGCTGTCGGCGTGCGGTGTGGAGGGCCAGGGCGGCAAGTCGAAGGTCAGCCGGAACGACGTTCGGGAGTACTGGGCCGGGAAGGCGCGCAACGGGAAGCTGAACTGGGCGAACTGGCCCGGGTACATGCAGGACGACCACGCGACGATCAAGGCGTTCGAGAAGGAGACCGGCATCAGGGTGACCTACAAGGAGGTCATCCAGGAGACCGGTCCGTGGTTCGGCAAGATCCAGGCGCCGCTTGCGGCGGGCCAGTCGATCGGGTTCGACCTGATGGTCATCACGAACGGCATCCAGCTGGAGAAGTGCCGGCAGCTCGGCTACCTCGCGCCGCTCGACCACGGCAGGCTGAAGAACTTCGCGGCGCACGCGGGGGCGGGGTTCAAGAACCCGTCGTACGACCCCGGCAACACGTTCATGCTGCCGTACATGTCGGGCATCACCGGCATCGCGTACAACACCAATTACGTCAAGGACGAGATCACCAGCATTGCCCAGCTCTTCGACCCGAAGTACAAGGGCCGGATCGGGATGATGGGCGACTCGCAGGAGCTCGGCAACTTCGGGATGCTCGCCCTCGGCGTCGACCCCGAGAAGTCGACGCCCGCCGACTGGGAGAAGGCCGCCGCGAAGCTCCGCGAGCAGCGCGAGGCGAAGCTCATCCGCAAGTACTACAACCAGGACTACGTGGACGCGGTCAGCAAGGGCGACGTCTGGATCACGATGGCGTGGTCCGGGGACGTCTACAGCCTGACCAGCCCGGACGTGAAGTTCGTCATCCCGGAGGAGGGCGGCACCCTCTGGACGGACAACATGTGCATCCCGAAGACCGCCGAGAACCCGGTCGACGCCCTCACCCTCATGGACTGGCTGTACCTGCCGGCCAACAACGCGCCGCTCACCGAGTACATCAACTACATCACGCCCGTCCCGGCGACCAAGGCGATCGTCGCGGCGGACGCGGCGAAGGCGAAGGGCGACGAGAAGGAGGAGCTGACCCGGCTCAGCACGAGCCCGCTCGTCTACCCGTCCGAGGCCGACATGGCGCGGCTGAAGCACTTCCGCCGCCTCACGCAGGCGGAGGAGACGCAGTACCAGAAGATCTTCGAGCCCATCGCGAAGGGCTCGTGATGGCCGCGAAGAGCGGCCGGCTCGCGCCGTACCTGATGATCCTGCCCAGCGGCCTGTGGCTGCTCGCGTTCTTCGCGATCCCGCTGGTGCTGATGGTGTCGCTGTCGCTCCAGACCGGGAACCTCGTGGACGGGTTCCAGCAGACCTTCCACTGGCGCAACTACGTCGACGGCCTCGACACCTACGGCGACAAGTTCGTCCGGTCCCTCTGGTACGGGCTCCTGGCGACGGGCGCCTGCATCGCGCTCGCCTACCCGGCCGCGTACTGGATCGCGTTCCACGGCGGCCGGCACAAGTCGACGTACCTGTTCCTCCTGCTCCTGCCGTACTTCGTGTCGTTCGTGCTCAGGACGGTCTCCTGGAAGCTCGTCCTGACCGACAACGGGCCGATCCTCGGGCCGCTGCGCGACCACGGCATCGTCCCCGACGACTTCCACATCCTGGACACGGCGACGGCGGTGGTGTCGGGGCTCACGTACAACTTCCTGCCGTTCATGGTGCTGCCGATCTACGTGGCGCTCGAACGGGTCGACCACCGGGTCGTGGAGGCGGCCTACGACCTGTACGCGAGCCGGCTGCACGCGTTCACCAAGGTGATCCTGCCGCTCTCGCTGCCCGGCGTGTTCGCCGGCGTGATCATGACGTTCGTGCCGATCTCGGCGGACTACGTGAACGCGGAGGTCCTCGGCGGCCCCCAGAACACCATGATCGGCAATGTGATCCAGTCCGAGTACTTCGGCAACAGCGCCTACCCGGTCGCGTCCGCTCTGTCGTTCACGCTGATGGCGATCCTGCTGATCGGCATCTTCGTCTACGCCCGGACGCTCGGCACGAAGGACGTCCTGGAGGCGGCGGGACGATGACCACCCTGACCAAGCCCGAGACCGCGGCGCCGAGGGCGCCGAAGCGGCGGCGCCGGATCTCCGGCCTGCGGCTCTACACCCTGGTCCTGATCGGATGGCTGATCCTGCCCATCGCGATCATGATCTTGTTCGGGTTCAACGACACCCACGGTAAGCAGAACTTCCGGTGGGAGGGGTTCACGCTCAGGTGGTACGTCCATCTGTTCGACAAGAGCGACCTCACCACCGCCGTCGTCAACTCGCTGACGATCGCCCTGCTGAGCACCCTGATCACCACTGTCCTCGGGACGTTCGCGGGCCTCGCCCTCGGCCGCTACCGGTTCCGCGGGAGGGGGGCGACGAACATCGTCCTGTTCATGGCGATCTCCTGCCCGGAGATCGTGATGGGGGCGTCGCTGCTGTCGATGTTCGTCACGTTCAACCTGCCGCGCGGCTACCTGACGATCCTCGTGGCGCACGTGATGTTCTCGATCGCGTTCGTGGCGGTGACCGTCCGCGCCCGGGTCGTGGGGCTCGACCCCTCGATCGAGGAGGCCGCGCAGGACCTGGGAGCCGGGCCGTGGGCGCGCTTCCGGCTCGTCACGCTGCCGACCATCATGCCGGGGGTGGTGTCCGGCGCGCTGCTGGCGTTCGTGCTGTCGATCGACGACTTCGTCATCTCGAACTTCACCAGCGGCGCCACCGTGACCTTCCCCCTGTGGATCTACGGCTCGACCCGTACCGGTACGCCCCCGCAGGTCAACGTGATGGGCACGCTGATCTTCGCGGTCGGCGTCGTGATCGCGATCATTTCGGCGCGGCGGAACGCCCGCGCCGTCCGATGAGGTGACTCGGCCCGTGGACGTGCGAGACTCGCTGGCGGACGCCGAACCCGCCCCCTTCTGGCTCCAGGATCCGGCCCGGCCCGAGGCGCGGCCCGCCCTGACGGGGACGCGCACGTGCGACCTCGCCGTGGTGGGCGGCGGGTACAGCGGGCTTTGGACGGCCCTGCTCGCCAAGGAGCGCGACCCCTCCCTCGACGTGGTGGTGCTGGAGGCCGGGCGTGCGGGCGCCGCGGCGTCCGGCCGCAACGGGGGGTTCTGCTCCGCCAGCCTCACCCACGGCCTGAGCAACGGCGCCGGCCGCTGGCCGGACGAGCTGCCGGTCCTGGAGCGCCTCGGCCGCGAGAACCTGCGCGACATCGGCGGCACCCTCGTCCGGTACGGCATCGACGCGGAGTGGGAGACCACCGGAGAGCTCGCCGTCGCGACGGAGGAGTGGCAGGCGGAGGGCCTCGCGGAGGAGGCCGCGCGGGCGCGCGACCTGGGGGCCGGTCCCGTTCTCCTCGACCGGGACGCGGTGCGCGCCGAGATCACCTCGCCCACCTACCTCGCCGGCCTCTGGGACCGGGAGGGCGTCGCGATGGTCCATCCCGCCAAGCTGGCGTGGGGCCTGGCGGACGCGTGCCGGTCGCTCGGCGTCCGGATCCACGAGAACACCCGCGTCGACCGGCTGCGCCCGGAGGGGGCGGGGCTCCGCCTCGACACCCCGTACGGGACGCTCACCGCGGGACGCGTCGCACTCGGGATTGGAGCGTTCCCGCAATTGCTCCGGCGGCTCAAGCACTACATCGTGCCCGTCTACGACTACGCCCTCGTGACCGAGCCGCTGACCCCGGAGCAGAAGGACGCCCTCGGCTGGCGCAACCGCCAGGGCGTGGGCGACAGCGCCAACCAGTTCCACTACTACCGGCTCACCGCCGACGACCGCATCCTGTGGGGCGGCTACGACGCCATCTACCACTACGGCAACGCCAACCGCGTCGAACTGGAGAACCGCCCCGCCACGTTCGAGACCCTCGCCCGGCACTTCTTCACCACGTTCCCCCAGCTGGAGGGCGTCCGCTTCACCAACGCCTGGGGCGGGGTCATCGACACGTGCTCGCGCTTCTGCGCCTTCTACGGGACGGCCTACGACGGCCGCCTGTCCTACGCGGCCGGCTACACCGGCCTGGGCGTCGGGGCGACCCGCTTCGGCGCCGACGTCATGCTCGACCTGCTGCGCGTCGGCCTCGCCCCCGGCGAGCGCACGGAGCGGACCCGCCTCGCCATGGTGCGCTCCAAGCCCGTCCCGTTCCCGCCCGAACCGCTCCGCTTCGGCGTGATCGAGCTGACCCGCCGGGAGATCGCCCGCGCCGACCGCAACGCCGGCCGCCGCGGCCTCTGGCTCCGCGCCCTGGACCGCATGGGCCTGGGCTTCGACTCCTGACCGGGCCCCGGCCGGCGCCGTCAGTCGGGGGACTCGTCCGTGGAACCGAAGATCACGGAGGAGACCTCGAAGTACAGCTGCTCCGGATACGGCATGTGGCGGACGTTGCGGAGCGCCTGCTTCTGCCCGGCCGACTCCAGGATGAACTCGCCGTACCCCAGCATCCGGCCGCCGAGCGAGCGCTCCAGCGCGATATCGGTGACCTTCGCCACCGGCATCATCGCGACGTTCCGGTTGAGCACGCCGGTGACCAGCATCACCCGGTGCTCGGTGACCAGGAAGAACTCCACCGACCAGGCGAACACCTTCCAGACGAGCCAGCCGACCGCGAGCAGCCACAGCCACCACAGCCACAGCGCGCCGACGGTGGCGGCGGCCGCGCCGCACGCGATCATCCCGCCGACGACCAGCGCGATCGGCGGCAGCAGCACCGCCGGATGGCGGCGGACGCCGATGACCCGCTCCTCGTAGGACATCAGGTACCGGCGGGACGTTCGCGACCCGCTGTCGCGGTACACCATCATGTCCTGAAGATTCACGGGGGTTTCCTCTTCATGATCCGGTTCGTTCCACCGTAGCCGACCGGCGCGCGGCGCCGCATCGCCCGGGTGGTGAGGGTGGCGCACCCCTTGAACGGGGGCCCTGTGGCGGCCGATGATGGTGGGCATGGACGGCGCGCGGGGGCGGTTCGACCCGGATGTCACGGGACGGCCGATCTGGCGGCTCCTGCTCCGCGGCCTCTCGGTGTACCTGCCCGGCTGGGCGGCGCCCGAGACGGCGGTCGGCGTGCCGGGCGACGCGGCGGCCGGGTTCGGCCCGCCCGCGTACGTGACCGGCGACGCCGGGTTCGGGGTGCAGGTGCCCGCCCGGCGCCGGGGCCTGGAGCCCGACCGTGAGATCTACGTGCGGGGCCGCGAGAACCCGAGCTTCGGGATCGTCGTGGCGGGCCCGTCCGCGGCCGTCGGCACGCGCGTCGTGGACGCGGCGGCGCTGCTGCGGTTCGCGCGCCGGCTGACGTTCGAGGAGCTGTTCGACGCGCACGACCCCGACTCCGTCCCGTACGCGGTACGGGGGGCACGGGCCGTGGAGAGCGTCGTGTTCCTCGACCGGGCGGCGGGGATCGGGCTGTGCGCGGAGGTGGAGCCGGCGACGCGGGCGGCGCGCTGCCCGCTGTACGTGCGGCTCGGCGACCCGGGGCGGCGGACCGTCCGCGTGTACGGCACGGGTCCGCCCGCGCCGGTCAGGGCGTCCCCGCCCAGGCCGTGAGGTCCCACAGCTGGTGGGACGGGAGCCGCCGCAGCCGGACGGTCGCGGCGGCCGGGTCCCAGAACACCTCGTCGCTCTCCAGCTCCAGCGACTGCCCGGCGGTCAGCACGGCGCACAGCAGCTCGTCCCGGGTCCGGACGGCCATGAGCGGGCCGATCTGCGCGACCGCGCCGGAGCTCTCGTGCAGGACGCGCAGCAGCGCCTTGAGCGCCGCCTCGTCCTCCGGCGGGCGGACCGGTTCGACGCCGGACGGGAGGCCGGGCTCGATCCTGGCGAGGCCGCGCGCGCCCGCGCCGTTCGGGCGCAGGTCGGCACCGGTGGAGATGAGCAGGGCGCTGAACGCGCCGGCGAGGTCCTCGGCGTCCTGCCCGCCGAGGAAGTAGCGGCGCCGCTCGGCGCCCTCCGGGCCGTCCGCTCCCTCGGCGGTCCGGAACCGCACGTGCAGGCGGTTCGCGCGGACGCACCGCTCGTACATCTCGGTGAGGATGTCCTCGAGCTGATCGTCGCGCGTCCAGAGCCGCCCGGTCGCGGTGACGGACGTGGCGTCGCCCGCCGGCCGGGCGGTGAGCGCGGCGGTGACGGTGTCGCCGAGCTCGCCCTCGGTGTACTGGAGGAGCTCGGCGACGACGTCCTCGACGTCCTCGAGGGTGCGGGTGAGGGTGCGCTGGAGGTCGAGGATCTCCGCGCCGCCGCGCTCCAGGTCGGCGAGGCGGTCGAGCGCGGTGTCGACCTTGCCCTCGATCGAGGCGGCGCCGGTGGCGGTCACGGTCCGCACGGAGGTCTCGACGTCGGTCAGCTTGCGGCGCAGCGCGGCGAGCGTGACGCGCTGCTGCTCCAGGTCGCGGAGCCGGCCCGACTGGGTGCGGAGGAACTCGTCGGCGCGGTGGACGAGGCCGGCGAGGTCCTCGACCTGGTCGACGGTCGAGCGCAGCCGGGTGTCGAGGGCGGGCAGCACGTCCCGCTTGACCCGCGACAGCTCGGCGGTGAGCTGCTCGCCGACCGTGACCAGCACGTTGTTCTGCTTGGTGACCTGCTCGTTCAGTTCCCGGATACGGCGTTCGAAGGCGGCCGCCTGCCGCCCGGACTGGCGGCCGGCGTACAGCTCGAGGACCCCGACCACGACGCACATCACCACCAGGATGACCGTGATCATGGCACTCCTCGGGTGGCCGATTTCTCCCGTAACGGGATTTGTTCGCGACCATAACTTACGATCATGTGGGCCGACCGGGACTTACGTAACCGACTGATCTCGGTGACCGCCCGGCCCGACGCCGCTCACTTCGACCATCGGTACTCGGCCAGCCGCGGCCGCACCCCGAGCAGGAGCAGCAGCGCGATGCCCGCGCCCGCGGCCGGTAGCACCGCGTACCAGCCGCCCGTCCCGTCGTCGCCCTTGCGCACGGCCGTGTCGAAAGCGGTCCGGTGCGTCCCGATCAGCTCCTGCAGGGAACGGTCGAACTGGGCGAACTCCGCGGCGCCCGCGCGCGCGCCGACCGCCCGGCCGCGCTGCCCTCCGTAGACCAGGTCCCGCATCGCGCGGTCGCTGCGCTGGAACCCCTTGTACTCCTCCAGCACCCGCCGCAGCGCGGCGACCTGACGCGGCTCGGTGGAGCGGGACGCCTCGTCGCCGAGGAACCCGAGGAACGACGCGCGCCCCGGCTCGAAGGTCAGGTCCCCCTCCACCTGCCGGTGGTACTTCCCGAGGTTCCCCGCCGGCAGGTACAGGACGGTCTGCGACTTGCTGAGGAACACCTGCTCGTACGCGTCGGCGCGGCCCGGGTCGAGGAGGAACCGGGTCTCGTCGGCGTTCGCGCTGTTGCTGATCGCGCGGGCGCGGGCGAGGGCCAGGATCGAGTCGAAGCCCTCCTGCTTGGCGTCGCGCAGGTGCGCGGCCTGCGCCGACAGCATCATCGTTCCCGCCGTCACCAGCACCAGGGTGCCGAGCGTCGCGAGCGCCAGCGCCGGGTTCAGCAGCCGCCGGAACCGCGCCGCCAGGTACAGCTGGAGCCCGGCGAGGACGGCGAGCAGCAGCAGACCGGTGACGAGGAGGAGCGTCCGCCCGGTGAGCACGGCGGAGCGCTTTTCCTCATAGGTGTGCCGGACGAGCGTGCCGTTGTCGAGCGTCAGGTTGTACGCCTTGGGCAGCAGGTCCAGCTTCATGAGGTCGGTCGCCTCGCGGTACACGTCCAGGACCTTCCGCGCCGGCGGGCCGGCGGCGTGCGGGTTCTGCTCGTCGAGCAGGAGCGCCTGCCCGGCGAGCCGCTCGTACCGGCCGAAGGCGTCCAGAAGGTCCCGGGCGGTGTTGTCCTCGGTGGACTCGTCGGCGAGCTTCGCGGACGCGAGCAGCGCGGCGCCCGCCTTCTCCCGGTTCTGCTCGTAGCGGGCGAGGGCCGCCCGCCGGTCGGCGCCGAGCAGCGCGTTGGCGAGCTGCGCGTCCATGTCGGTGAGCTGGAAGTACAGGTCGCCGGTCGCCACGACCTGCGGGCCCGCGTCGTGCCCGATCACCCGGATGCCCTCGCGGGCGTCCGTGACCGCCGTCCAGGCGACGGCGAGGAGCGCGACGAGCAGCGCGGCGGCGAGCGCCGTGAGGACGCGGACGCGGGCCGCGACCGTCCGGGGCAGCGCCCGGCGGATCCCGGTGGGCGGGGGCGCGGCGGGGGCGTGCCGTGCGCGTGCCGGGGACCGGGACGGCCGCGCGGCGGGCGGTGCCGCCGGGGGCGCCGTCTGGGGTGCCTGCTGGACGGCGGTCATGTCGCCTCGCCTCGGGTGAGCGTGATGGTGGTCCAGGCCCCGACGTGGATGCGGTCTCCGTCGGAGACCGGGATCTCCACGTTCAGGGGGATGGGCTCGGTGGACCCGTTGAGGCAGGTCCGGTTCGTGGATCCCGGATCCACGAGCGTCCAGCCGCCGTCGGGCTTGGCGAGCAGGACCGCGTGGACGTGCGAGACACCCGGGTCCTCCGGGGGTTCGCGGAGGTCGATCTCGGGCGGGGTGGGCTGGGACGAGCTGCGGCGCCCGATCCGGGCCTGCGACCCGGTGAGGGGGATCCGCCGCTCCGGCGCGTACGGGGGGAACGCCAGGGAGGCGGAGTCGGGTCCTCCGGCCTCCATGACGGTGTCGTAGTAGTCGCGGTCGGCGGTGACCACGGCCGTCCAGACGCCGCCCTCGACGGGGGGCACGGCCGGGGGCGGGGTCGGGGGCACCGGCGGCGGGACGGAGAGCGGCGGGACGGAGAGCGGCGGCGGAGCCGCCGCCTCGAGCGGCGTCGGCCGCCCGCCGCCCGTCGCGAAGTCGTAGCCGCACTCCTCGCAGAACCGGCCGACGGCGGGCGTCCCGCAGTCCGGGCAGGGCGTGGCGCCGGCGGGACGCGACGGCGGCCGCGGCGTGCCCGGGGGACCCGCCGTCCCCCCGCCGGAGGCCGGGGCGGACGAGCCCATGCGCTCGCCGCAGACGTCGCAGTAGTCCGTCGCCTGCGTGCCGTGGCCGTTGGGGCAGGTGGCCATGCTCAGCCCTGCCCGCGCCGGGAGTTGACGGTCTCGTCCTTGCGCGTCCGGACGGTCTTGCTCGACCGGGTGTCGAGCTCCATCTCGGCGGCCTTGCTGATGTCGCGCTTGAGCCGGACGGTGCCGGTCACGGGGTCGATGACGTCCACGACCTTCCGCAGCATCGCCGTCATCGCGTCGTTCCCCGCTTCCCCGGCGAGGACGACGGCCCGGCCCAGCCGCGCCGTCGCCGTCTCGAGGTCGCCGTCCCGGTACGCCTGCAGCCCCTCCTGGGCGGCGGCGGCGAGTTCGACCTGGCCGGTGTAGTGCGCGACCCGCGCGTTGATCTTCGTGGATGCGGCCTCGTCGTCGGTCCACTGGGCCAGGACGTTCCCGGACGCGAGGACCTGCGGCTCCTCGCCCGCCTCGCCCGGCACGACCACCTTCACCCACGCCGCGCGCAGCTCCCTGCCGATCTCTCCCGGGGGCACCTCCACGCAGATGTGGTAGTCGCGGACCTCCGAGCCCCACGCGCCGAGCGGGTAGTCGCCCGCCTGCGGAGCCGAGTCCGTCCGCCGCCCGGTGAGGTCCTCGACGGTCGGCATGACCTGCTTGACGAACTTGATCCGGGCGGTCTGCGGTGTCCACACGCGCAGCGCGACGTCCGCGACGGCCTTGCCCATCGCCGCCTCCGTCATCGCCTGGAAGTCGGCGACGAGCCCGGCCGGGTCGGCGACGATGTCCACGGTGCCGAGCAGCGCGGACGCGACCTTCCGCAGCTCGGCGACCTCCCAGTCGGTGCCGACGCCGCGGCAGTCGCACACGAACCGGCCCCCGCAGCGGAACAGGACGGCGTCGAGCTCCTCCGCCGACTCGTGCTGGTTCTTGCCGTCGGTCAGGAGGATCGCGTGCCGGATGCCGTCGCGGTCGCCGAAGAGCTCGTCGGCGAGCCGCAGCCACGACCCGATCGCGGTGCCGCCGGACGCCGTCAGCCGGCCCAGCGCCCGCTTGGCCTCCCGCCGCGTCCGGTCGTCGGCGGCGACGAGCCCCGGCTGCGCGGGGTACACCATGGTCGCCCAGTTCGACCCGGACACCACGGCGAACTCGACCCCGTCGCGGAGCGTGTCGATCGCGGTCTGCGCCGCCTCGATCGCCGCGCGGAGCTTGGTCTCCGGGTACGACATCGACCCGGACGTGTCGATGATGATCACTTCGCCGGCGCGGGTCCGGTCGACCCGGACCGGCTGGGAGCCGCGCGTGTCGGTGGCCTCCACCGACACGATGGCGTGCACCTCGCGCCCGCCCTCGGGGAGGAACTTGTTCTGGTCGACGCTGATCGAGAAGTGCGGGTGGCTCATCGTGGCTGCTCCGTGCTCGGGGTCGGGAGGGGGATCACGGCGACCGTGATGTTGTCGCGGCCGCCCGCGTCCAGCGCGTGCCGCACCAGGGTCCGCGCGGTGCCGAGGGCGTCGGCGGAGCCGTCCACCAGCGCCGCCAGCGCGGCCGGGGCGGGGAAGTAGTTCCACAGGCCGTCGCTGCACACCAGCAGCGTTCCGGGGCCGGACGGCCGGTACGTGCGCACGTGCGGGTGCACCTCCCCGGCGTCGGCTCCCAGCCAGGCCGTGATGACGTGCGCGTTGGGATGCGCCTCCGCCTCGGCCTCCGTCAGCGCGCCCTCCGCCACCATGAACGCGGCCCACGAGTCGTCCTCGGTGAGCTGCGCCGACCCGGTCAGCTCCGCCAGATCGGCCGTGTCGGCCTCGACCCCGGCGTCCGCCGCGTCCTCGGGCGGCTCCTGCGCCGCGATCCAGTAGACGCGGCTGTCGCCGATCCAGCCGACCGTGACGGCGCCTCCGTGCACGACCGCCGAGACGTACGTGCAGGACGGAGCCTCCCCGGGCGACCCGGCCAGGGCGGCGACGGCGGCCGCCGCCTTCAGCGCGGCGAGGCGGGTCGCCTCCTGCGGGTCCGTGCCCGCGTCGAGCCGGGCCGCCAGCTCGGCGGCGCCGGTGTCGGCCGCCGCGCGCGACGCCTCCTCCGGGCGCTGGGACGAGCCGACCCCGTCCGACACCACGGCCGCGACCCCGGTGGCGTGCCCGGTCAGCGCCAGGGCGTCCTCGTTGCGGGCGTACCGCCTGCCGCGGTCGCTCACGCCCGCCGCGCCCGCCGGGACGGTGATCTCGACGTGGTCGCGCTCGGCGGGCTGCCGCATCCCGCACGCCCCGCAGTAGCCCTCCGCGTCGATCGTCCGGGAGGCGCAGTGCGCGCAGGCGCGCGCCGGGTCCGCGCCGCCCCGGTACTGCTTCGTCGTGGCGCCCTCGCGCCGCGCCGGGCCCGGCCCGCCCGCCGGCGCGGCGGCGCCCTCCCGCAGGCGCCGCCCGCAGTTCTCGCAGAAGTCCTCGCTCGGGAACACGATCTCGCCGCAGCCGGCGCAGGACAGCTCCGCGGTCTTCGTCGCGGCGGGGTCGGTTCCGGTCGGTTCGTCGGTCACAGGAGCGTCCTCGGGCGTACGGTGTTGGCGGCGTCGATGAGCATCCGGGCCTCGTCCCGGTCGCGGGTGTGGCGGGCGAGCTCCCGGTACGTGTGTTCGAGGCGGTGGCGCAGCGGCGCCTCCGCGAGCGGCGTGCCGAGCACGGCCCCGCCCTGCGCGCCCCGCTGGGCCGGAAGCCAGTCGAGCGACGCCTCCAGGACCTCGGCGACGAGGCGCTCGCGGCGCTCCCCGTCCAGTCCGAGCCCGTCGAGCCGGTCCGCCGCGCCGATCAGCTCGGCTGCCGTCGGCTCGCCCGGCGGACGGCCCCGCACCGCCGTCGCGACCGCCGCGACCTGGGCGGGCAGCCACCGGATCGACGTCCGCGGAACCGAGTCGAGGACCGCCACCGCGCCGGGCCGGTCGCCCGCGGCGAGCCGCACCCGCGCGAGGCCGAACGCCGCGTTGATGTAGGTCTGGTCGGTGCGCCAGACCCGCTCGTACAGCTCCGCCGCGCCCTGCGGCGCGTTCCGCTCCCGGCAGTAGGCGAGCGCCAGCTTCGGCGCCGTCTCGCCCGGCAGCAGCGAGTAGAGCAGGTCGAACCGGGGCTGCGCCTCGGTGAAGCGGCCCTCCGCGAGCAGCGCGACGGCCCGGTACCACTCGATCCGCCAGTCGTCCGGACGGTCCGCGGCGAGTTCGTCCAGCAGCCGCCCCGCCGCGGCGTGGCCGGCCCGCTCGATCTCCGCGCGCGCGAGGGTCAGCCGCACCTCCGGCGTCCGCTCGGGGGCGTTGCCGAGCGCCGCGGCGAGCTGGTCGGGCTCCAGCGAGGTCAGCCCGGACAGGAACTGCGCCGCGGGGTCGGCGCCGTCCACGAGCGGGACCGGCAGCGCCGCCGCCGCGGCCGCCGGCGGGACCGGGGGCAGCGGCGCGTCCACGGGCGCGCCCTCGCCCGTGCCGTGCGCGGTGTCGTACTCCGTGCCGGGCGTGAAGCGCTCCGGCCCGAACAGCGCCGATGGCGCGGGGCGCGGCTGGCCGTCCTCCGCCGCCAGGACCTCGCGCAGGACGCCGGTCAGCTGCTCCGCCATCTCCGCCGCGCTCTGGAACCGCCGCGCCGCATCCCGGTGCGTCGCCCGGCGCAGCAGCCGGTCGAACGACTCGAACCGCTGCAGCAGCGGTACCTCCGCGCGCGGCGGGAGGCTCTCCGCGTACGTCGTCGTGTAGCCCCGGAACGGGAAGCTCAGCACGGCCAGCGCCCGCCCGACCGTGTAGAGGTCGGACGACACCGACGGGCCCGTGTCGGCGATCTCGGGGGCCTGGTAGCCGACCGTTCCGTAGATCGCGCCGTCCGGATCGTCCAGCCGCCGCACGCCGCCGAGGTCGATCAGCCGCAGCTGCTCCTCCGACTGGATCACGTTGTCCGGCTTGAAGTCGCAGTACACCAGGCCCTGCGCGTGCAGGTAGCCGAGCGCCTGCAGCACCTCCAGCGCGTACGCGATCGCCTGCGCGAGCGGCAGCGAGTCGGCGCCGAGGTCCTGCCGCCGCTGGACCAGGATGTCCTTCAGCGACCGGCCGCCGACGTACTCCATGACGATGTAGCCGTCGCCGCCGTGCTGGACGAAGTTGTAGATCTTGACGATGTTGGGGTGCTCGACCTCGGCGAGGAACGCCCGCTCGGCCGCCGCGGCTGCCATCGCGTCGGCGTCGCCGCTGTCCAGCAGGCCCTTCAGCACGACCCACCGGTCGCTGACGTTGCGGTCCTTCGCGAGGTAGATCCAGCCGAGGCCGCCGTGCGCCAGGCAGCCGAGCACGTCGTACTGGCCGCCGACCCGGTCCCCGGGGTTCAGCTTCGGGGTGAAGGAGAACCTGGTGCGGCACTTCGGGCAGAAGCCCTCCGTCCGCCCGGGACGGTCGCCCCGCCCGCGCCCGACGGGCTCGCCGCAGCCGCTGCAGTACCGCTTGGCCTCCGCGACCTGGGGGTCGCTCATCACCGCCGTCGACGGATCCCGGTACGGGACGGGCGGGACCTCCACGAGCCCCGCGCCGAGCCCGCCCCGCCGCCCCGAGGAGCGCGCGGAACCCGTCCGCGTGCTGCCCGTCCGGCCGCTGCCCGAGGGAACGCTTCCCGAGGGAACGCTTCCCGAGGAGACGCCTCCGGACGGGGCCGGCGTGCTCGCCGGGGGAGTGCCCGTGGAGGGGGGAGACCCGCAGACGTCGCAGTAGCCGTCCTGGATCGTCCCGCCGCACCCGGACCGGCCGCAGGCATCGGCCGAGGCGGGCGCCGCGCTCGGCGCGCTCGAAGTGGCCGCCATGCCGCATATGACGCAGTATCCGCCGTCCAGGTTTCCGCCGCAGCCCGGCGCCGTGCACGCACTCAACGTCCCGCTCCCTTCGCCTTGGCGTTGACGGCCTGCTGATAGCCCGCCAGCGCCACCGTCGCCCGCCGCAGGTCGCACGGCGACGTCCACAGCAGCGCGCGCGCCTCCTCGTACAATCCGCCGAGCTCGGCGTCCTCGGCGTGGCCGAGTCTGGCCGCCTTGACCCGGTAGGCGTCCAGCCGCCCGCGGAGCTCCTCGCGCCGCTCCAGCAGCCCGCGGCTCAGTTCCGCGGACGACCGCGCCTCGGCCAGCGCCCGGTGCGCGGCCTCCTCCAGGCCGGCGACGCGTCCGGCGAGACCGTGCCAGCCCCCCGCCGCGCCCGGCCGGTGCAGCGCGGCGAGCCGGTCGGCCAGCGCCGCCGCGAGGTCGGCCGGCGGCGGCACCGTCCCGGCGATCTTCGCGAGCACGTCCGCGCGGACGCGGCGCGCCTCCGCCTCCGCCGCCCGCACCCGCGCCACCACGTCCGCGATGCCGCGGACGCGGTCGGCGAACCCGGCGCGCAGCCGGTCGGCCTCCGCCAGCGCGCGCCGCGCCTCCACCAGCCCCGCGTGCAGGGCGTCCAGGCCCGACGTGTCGGCCCGGTCGTCGCGCGCCAGCGCCATCGGATCGCTGCGGACGGTCTCGGCGGCCCCGGTGAGCTCCGCCGACAGCCGCTCCAGGACGGGGTCCGGGCCGCCGAGCGACGCCCGCAGCTCCTCCGCCGCCCGCCGCTGCGCCTCCACCTCCGCGAGCCGCGCGAGCAGCGCCGACCACACCGCGTCGACGCGCGCGACCGTCCGCGCGACCTCCTCGTACAGCGGGGTCATGCGCGCCACGACCGCGGCGAGCGTCAGCCGCTCGCCGGAGGGGGACGCGAGCAGCGTCCGGCGCTCCAGCGGAACCTCTTGCGCGGCGAGCTCCACCGACGGGCCCGTGAGCAGCCGCGTCAGCTCCGCCAGCTGCGCCTGCCCCGGCCGCGCGTGCCGCGCCCGCAGCTCCTCCGCCGCGCCGAGCGTCCGCGTGTAGCGGTCGAACAGGTCCCACAGCGTCGCCGTCCGCGCCCCGACCGCCGCCTGGACTCGCCGCGTCTCACCCTCCACCTTCGCGCCCTTGAGCAGCTGGAAGCCGTGGTGGCCCTCCAGTTCGAGCAGCGCCGCGGCGACGCGCTCGCGCTCGTCTTTCAGGCGCGCCAGGGCGCGGTCCGCCTCGTCGCGGTTCAACGGAGGGCGGCCCGTGCGCGCGTCGTTCAAGGTCGGTCCGCCGATCGGCACATGTTCGCCCCTGGTTCCCCCGTTTTAGAGCGGTTTCGGAGATCAGTGTTCACCATGCGCGGCGGGCTTCTCAAGGCAGCCGGATCCGGCGCCGCCCGAGCCGCGAAAATGTCGGTGGTCGAACATATAATCGAACCATGGCGAACGTTGCGACGCACACCAGCACCGGCCTCTCCGCCGCGGAGATCGCCGCACTCGCGCTCTCGCTCGCGCACCTCGGCGCCGGTCCGCAGGCCGCGACCGCGCGCCGCGCCCTGCGCGGACTCCTCGACCCCGCCGGCGACCCCGTCGGGGCCTTCCCGGCGGACCCCGTCACCACCACCCTCGCCACCCTCACCGTCCCCCTCGACGGCCCCACCGCCGACCGCGCCCGCGTGGTCGCCGCCGCCATCACCGAGCACCGCGTCGTCCGCCTCTGCTACGGCGACGCCGCCGCCAACGTCACGATCCGCGAGGTCGAGCCCGTCACCTGCCTCGTCCACCGCGACCACTGGTACCTGGTCGGCTGGTGCCGGATGCGCCGCGGCGTCCGCGCCTTCCGCTTCGACCGCATCCTCGCCGTCGAGTCGACCGGCCTCCCGTCCCGCCCCCGCCGCGCCGACCGCTACCTCCCGTTCCAGCCCCGCAAGACGGCCGCCTGACCACCAGCGCCGCGGCCCCCGCCCGGGGGCCGCGGCGCGGGTGGTCACGGAGCCAGGGACCGGCGGAGCCGGGCCGTCGTGCGGACGGTCCGGCCGGCCGCTCTGCCCGCCGCGCGGGACAGGCGGCCCAGCGGGGTGCGGGACGGGTCCCGCTCCTGTTCGCGGCGGAGACCCGCGATCAGCTCCTCGACCGACTTGCGGGTCAGGTCGCGGACCTCGCCGAGAGAGCGCTCGTCGTCGTCGCGGCCGGCCCACGGGGTGGTGTCGATCGGGTCGCCGAACGCGAAGTACAGGCGCTGCGGGCGGGGGACGGGCGTGGGGCCGATGCCGCGGGAGAGGGGCATCACCGCGTCGTCGCGGCGGCCGCGCTCGCCGAACACGACCCGGGCGGCCACGCGGGCCGGGGCCAGCAGGGGGCTGTCCGCGTCCAGGACGGGGCTGAACATCTCCTCCACACCGACCGTCCCGAACGGGACGATGGGGCAGCCCGCCTCGACGGCCATCCGGGCGAAGCCCAGGCGGCCGTCCCACTGCAGGCGGTACCGGTCGCCGCGGCCGCGGGTGGCCTCCCGGGCGCCGCCCGGGAACACCACGACGTGCCGTCCGTCGCGCAGCAGCGCGCGGCAGTTGTCGCGGGTGCCGTCGACGGAGCCGCCCATGTCGAGGAGCGTGCGCCAGACCGGGATCCTCCAGTGCGCGTGGTCGGCCAGCGAGCGGACCCACACGCCGTACCGCCGGTGAAGCTCGAAGAAGATCAGGGGGGCGTCGATCACGCCGTAGACCGTGTGGTTGCCGACGAGCAGGACGGGCCCTTCGGGCGGGACGTTCTCCAGTCCGTGGAAGACGGGGGAGGTCCACGCGCGCCAGGGTTCCAGAGCCAGGTTCGCGGCCCGGATCAGGCGCTCGGACGGCGGTGTCCAATCGAGGGGGGAGGCCATGCCGCGCATCGTAGAGGAGCGCCGACCGGTTCCCTGACGCCAGGGTAAGGGGGCGCTGACAAGCCGCAGGTCGGGGCGTCCGCGTAGCATGCCGCCGTGAGCGTGCCGGACGTCCTCGACCACCTGCGGCGGCTCGGCATGTCCGGGTACGAGGCCAAGGCGTACGTCGCGCTGGTCGCCTCGGGACGGCCCGTCAACGGGTACGAGGTCGCGAAGCGGTCGGGGGTGCCGCGCAGCACCGTGTACGAGACGCTCGGCAAGCTGGTGGCGCGGGGCGCGGCGTACGAACTGCGGGGGACGCCGGACGCCACCGAGTACCTGCCGCTGCCGCCGGAGTCGCTGCTGGACCGGATGCGCCGCGAGTTCGACGGGTCGGTGGACGCGCTGCGGACCGCGCTGCCCGCGGTGGCGGCGGCGCCGGAGACGCATCCGATCCACAACCTCAAGGACGCGGCGGCGATGATCGACCGGGCCGGCGACGTCGTCGCGGGCGCCCGCACCGACCTGTTCCTGTCGATCTGGCCGGAGGAGGCGGAGCGGCTGCGGGGCCCCGTCGCGGCGGCGGCCGGGCGCGGCGTGGAGATCTCCGCCGTGTCGTTCGGGCCGGACACGCTCGGGCATGGCCACGTGTACGAGCACCGGTACCGGCGGGAGGACCTCGGGTACCGGCTCATCGTGGTCGTCGGCGACCGGCGGGAGGCCGTCGTCGGCGGCTTCGGTGACGGCGCCGCGTGGGGGATCTACACGGCGGATCCGGCGGTGGCGGTGATGGCGGCCGAGTACGTCCGGCAGGACATCGCCCTCCAGATCGTCGCGGCGCGGGTCGGCGCGGCCGAGCTCGACCGGATGTTCGCCGCGGAGCCGGGCCTGCTGCGGCTGCTCGGCCGGCCGTGATCACGGGCTGACGGTGCGCCGGACGGCCTCCGCGACGACGGCGGCCACGTCCCGGGTGCGCCGGTGGACCTCGCGCTGGACCATGGCGCCGTTGCCGCGGTCGAGGAGGCGGCCGAGCAGCCCGCGCACGGTGCCGAGGTCGCCCGAGCGCTCCAGCGCGGGCGTGACGTGCTCCAGCAGCGCGGACACGACCGTCCGGGCGCATCCGGCGTCGCGCCTGGCGGGATGGACGAGGTCGTCGCGCAGCCCGGACCGGCTCGCCCGCCACATCGCGAGCCGCAGCAGGTCCGTCCGGACGCCGTCCGGCGGGACCCCGGCCCGCCAGTCGTCGGACGCGGTGTCGACCAGGGCGCGCACCAGCGCCGCCATGAGCGCGGTGTCGTCGGCGTCGAGGCACACGTCCATCACGCGGACCTCGACGGTCGGGTAGTGCCGCGACAGCCGCGCGTCGAAGTAGACCATCCCCTCGTCGAGCAGCGCTCCGCTGCGCAGCATGGTGTCGACGGTCGCGCGGTACGCCTCGGGCGAGCCGAACAGCTCGGTGGGGCCGCTGGACGGCCACCGGCCCCAGACCTGATGCCGCCAGCTGTCGTAGCCGGTGTCGGAGCCCTGCCAGAACGGCGAGTTCGCGCTCAGCGCGAGCAGCGGCGGCAGCCATGGCCGGATGCGGTCGAGGACGGCGACGCCCTCCTCGGGCGACTCCACCCCGACGTGGACGTGGCAGCCGCAGGTGAGCTGCTCGGCGGCGGTCAGTCCGTAGGCGTCGGACATGCGGCGGTACCGGTGCGAGGGGGTCAGGGACGGCTGCACCTCCAGCGGCGAGGTGGCGAGCGCCGCGACCGCCGCGCCGACCCCGGCGGCGGCCCGGGACGCCGCCTGCCGCGCCGACCGGACGTGCGACGCCAGCGTGTCGAGGCTGGTGCAGACGGGCGTGCCCGTCTCGAGCTGCTCGCGCTGCAGCTCGGTCTCCAGCGGCTCCGAGCGCCGCTCACCCGCGAGGCAGACCTCCTGGTGGAGCCGCGCATATCTGACGACCGACCCGGACAGCGCTTGCGGCGCGCCGGTGACGGGGTCGACGAGGAGCAGCTCCTCCTCGACCCCGAACGTCCGCGGTCCACGATGTGTCACCAAGAGGTTGTGCCCCCGGCGCGCCGATGTACGTCAGGGGTTCAGCCACTCCGACAGGAGCGTGCCGGTCTCCTCTTCCGCGTCCACGTACAGCATGTGGCCGGACTCGATCTCGGTGATGGTCAGGCCCAGGCCGAGGGCGGTGCGGCAGTCGACGACGAACTCCGGCCGGACGTAGTCGCCGTACGTCGCGATGACCAGGTGGGTCGGGATGTGCGCGGGCGGCAGGACATGGGGGCGGGCCATCTCGGAGAAGGCGGTCACCATGGCGGCGGGGTCGATGCGCCAGTACAGCCGGCCGTCGGGACCCGGGGCGAGATGCGCGGCGATCTCGTCGTCCAGGATGCCGGGCGTCGCGCCGGGCCAGCGCCGGGCCAGCGCCGCGCGGGCCTCCGCCGAGTCGGTGAAGGCGGGTTCGGCGAGCCGCGCGCGGGCGCCCGCGTGGGCGCCGGACGGGTCGAGGCCGATCGAGGGGTCGAGGAGGACGAGGCTGCGGACGCGGTCGGGGGCGGCGCGCGCGAGATGCAGCGCGATCATGCCGCCGAAGGAGTGGCCGATGAGGTGGGCGCGGTCGACGCCCTCGATGTCCAGGGCGGCGAGGACGTCCGCGACGTGCTGCTCGGTGCTCCAGGGCGGCTCGTGCGGGGAGTGGCCGTGGCCGCGCAGGTCGGGGGCCAGTACCCGGCGGTCGAGGAGGTACCGCTCGGCGATGCGCCGCCAGCGCGCCCCGTGGCCCGTGACGCCGTGCAGGAGGACGACCGGAGCCCCGGACGGCGCACCGAACCGGTGAACGTACAGCGCCGCGTCGCTCATGGACGAAGGATAAAGCCGACAAGGGCGGTCGAAGGCACCGTGCCCCTCCCGCCGGCCGCTCGTCGTCCGTGTGCCGTCTCAGGCTAGCAACCGGAGCCTGTCGGTATGGGGAGAGTCACCGATTGTCACGTTTTCAGGGACGCAGCGACTGGAGGGCGAGGAGGGCGACGTGGAGGGAGACGCAGGTCTCCACGTCGTCGAGGTCGGCGTCCTGGATGCGCTCGATGCGGCGCAGGCGCTCGTAGAACGCGGGCCTGGACAGGTGCGCCCGCTGCGACGCGACCGCCTTGTTGCGGCCGGACCGCAGGTACAGCTCCAGGATGCGGGTGAGGTCGGTGCCGCGCGCCGCGTCGTACCGCAGCAGCGGCCCGAGCTCGCGCTCGACGAACGTCTGGACGCGGGCGTCGTCGCGCAGCAGATGGAGCAGGCCGCGCAGGCGCAGGTCGGGGAGGCGGTAGTAGAGGCGGTCGCCGTCGCCGTGGGCGGCGACGTCCAGGACCTGCTCGGCCTCCAGGAACGAGCGGCGGACGTCCCGGACCGACTCGACGACGGACCCGACGGCGATGACCACGTCGGCGCACTGCCTTCGGATGCGGGTCGCGGCGTCGGTGAGCGCGGCGTCGGCGTCGGCGCGGGCCGGCAGCGACACGAGGACGCTGACGCGCGCCTTGGGGCCGCCCGCGTCGAGGATGCCGACGAGGGCGGCGAGCCGGGCGTCCTTGCAGGCGGCGGCGGCCGTCTCGGCGAGCTGGGCGAGCTCGCCGCCGCCGTGCGGGCGCAGCACGGCGCCGAGGAGGCGGCGGCCGGACAACGGGACGCCGAGGGCGCGGGCGCGGGCCGCGGCCTCCTGCGGGTCGGAGTAGGCGTGCGCGAGGAGGCCCGCGATGATCGTGCCGTGCGCCTGCCGCTCCAGGCCCTCGGCGTGCCGGTCGAGGAGCCGGCCGAGCGCGAGCGTGGTCGCGGCCCGCTCGATCAGGGCGGTCTCCCGGGGCGTCGGCGCGGCGCCGAGGACGATGATGAGGCGGCCCCAGTCCTCGCCGCGGGCGCCGACCATGGTGACGAGCCACCCGGACGTGGCGTCGTAGCCCGTCCGGTCGGTGGGCCGCACGGCGCGGGAGCGGGTCTCCCACGCCGACAGCAGCTCGGCCGGGTCGCCCCCCGCGGTGGCGAGGACCTGGTGCGTCAGGTTCTCCAGGACGACGGGGTGGCCGCCGAGCGAGGCGACCTGCCGGACGACCTCGTCGGTGGACGCGCCCTCCACCGACAGCTGGGTGAACATCTCGTGCAGCCGCTCGGACGCGCGCAGCTCCGCGAACTGGTCCTGGACGATCCGGGCGTGGACGGCCTCGGTGATGTCGACGAACGCGGGCTCGTGGGTGAAGACGACGACGGGGAGGCGGTGGTCCTCGGCGGCGGCGACGAGAGCGGGCGGCGGCGCGGTGGCGTACCGCCGGCCGAGCTCGATCATGAGCCCGCTGACGCCGACGTCGGCGAGTTCGCCGATGTAGGCGCGGAGGCGGTCCGGCTCGTCCGGGAGGGCGATGCCGGTGGTGAGGACGAGCTCGCCGCCGTGCAGCAGATGGGCGATGTCGGTGACCTCGGCGACGTGCACCCACCGGACGCGGTTCCCGGTGCGGTCGGCGCCCGCGACGACGCGGGGCTGGCCGCGGCGGACCGCGTCCAGCCGGAGGACGTCGGCGACGGTCGGAAGCATCGGGCCGATGCTACCCGCGGGATCTCCCAGGTCATTACAGGGTGTCGGGCCTCGGGCCGCTGTCTTGACACTGTGCCGGTGGCCGGGCCGGGACGGGCGGCCGAGACTGGAGGGCATGTCGGAACACGCGGACCTGCTCCGCCGGCACCGGGCGGTCATGCCGTCCTGGCTGGCGCTCAACTACGCCCGGCCCATCGAGATCGTCAGCGGCGAAGGCGCCCGCGTGACCGACGCCGAGGGGCGCACCTACCTGGACTTCTTCATCGGCATCCTCACCAACATGATCGGCTACGACGTGCCGGAGGTGCGCGCGGCGGTGGAGCGGCAGCTCGCCACCGGCATCGTGCACACCTCGACGGCCTACCTGCTGCGCGGCCAGGTCGAGCTGGCGGAGAAGATCGCCCGGCTGTCCGGGATCCCGGACGCGAAGGTCTTCTTCACCAACTCGGGGACGGAGGCGAACGAGACGGCGCTGCTGCTCGCGGCCCACGCCCGCAGGAGCGACCAGGTCCTCGCGATGCGGCAGAGCTACCACGGCCGGTCGTTCGGCGCGGTGGCCGTCACGGGCAACCGGGCCTGGTCGAACGTGGGGTGCTCCCCGCTGAACGTCCACTTCCTGCACGGCGCGGACCGGCACCTGGCCCAGTTCGCCGGGCTGTCGGACGCGGAGTACACCGAGGTCTGCGTCCAGGACCTGCGGCACGTCCTGGCGACCGCGACGGCCGGCGACGTCGCCGCGCTGATCGCGGAGCCGATCCAGGGCGTCGGCGGGTTCACCATGGCGCCGGACGGGCTGTTCGCCGCCTTCAAGGAGGTCCTGGACGAGCACGGCATCCTGTTGATCTCCGACGAGGTGCAGACCGGGTGGGGCCGGACGGGCGAGCACTTCTGGGGCATCGGCGCCCATGGCGTGACCCCGGACGTCATGACCTTCGCGAAGGGCCTCGGCAACGGCTTCGCGGTCGGCGGCGTGGTGGCGCGAGGCGACCTGATGGACGGCCTGCACGCGGCGGGGATCTCGACGTTCGGCGGCAACCCGGTCTCGATGGCCGCCGCGAACGCGACGCTCGACCTCGTCCTCGGCCGGGATCTGCAGGCGAACGCCCGCCGCCAGGGCGAGACGATCATCACCGGGCTGCGCCGGGCGGCCGGCCGGTTCCCGTTCGTCGCGGACGTCCGCGGCAAGGGCCTGATGTTCGCGATCGAGCTCGCCGACCCGGGCACCGGCGAGCCGAGCCCGGCGCGCGCCGCCGCGCTGATGGAGGCCGCCCGGGGCCGCGGCCTGCTCGTCGGGAAGGGCGGCCTGTACGGCAACGTGGTGCGGATGGCCCCGCCGCTGACCCTCACCGACGCCGAGTCCGCCGAGGGGCTCGGCATACTGATCGCATCCCTGGAATCCATGAACGAGGCGTCCTCATGAGCAAGCACGTCACCCACTGGATCGGCGGGAAGCCGTCCGACCGCACGGCCGAGCGCGCGGGCGACATCTACGACCCCGCGACCGGCCGGGTGGCGGGGACCGTCGTCCTCGCCTCCGCCGCCGACGTCGACGCGGCCGTCGCCGCCGCGAAGACCGCCTTCCCCGGCTGGCGGGACGCGTCGCTGACGAAGCGGACCAAGGTGCTCTTCCGGTTCCGCGAGCTGGTGGAGGCGCACACCGACGAGCTCGCGCGGCTGATCTCCGCCGAGCACGGCAAGGTCGTGTCGGACGCGGCGGGCGAGGTGGCGCGCGGCCTGGAGGTCGTGGAGTTCGCCTGCGGAATCCCGCACCTGCTCAAGGGCGGCTATTCGGAGAACGTCTCGTCGCACGTGGACGCCTACTCGATCCTGCAGCCGCTCGGCGTGGTCGCGGGCATCACCCCGTTCAACTTCCCGGCGATGGTTCCGATGTGGATGTTCCCCGTGGCGATCGCGTGCGGGAACGCGTTCGTGCTGAAGCCGTCGGAGAAGGACCCTTCGGCGTCGGTGCGGCTCGCCGAGCTGTGGGCGGAGGCCGGGCTGCCGGACGGCGTGTTCAACGTCCTGCACGGCGACAAGGAGGCGGTGGACGGGCTGCTCCGCCATCCCGACGTGAAGGCGGTCAGCTTCGTCGGGTCCACGCCCGTCGCGCGGTACGTGTACGAGACCGCGGCGCGGCACGGCAAGCGCGTCCAGGCGCTCGGCGGCGCGAAGAACCACATGGTGGTGCTGCCGGACGCCGACCTCGACCTCGCGGCCGACGCGGCGGTGTCGGCGGGCTTCGGATCGGCGGGGGAGCGCTGCATGGCGATCTCCGTCGTCGTCGCCGTGGACCCGATCGGGGACGACCTCGTCGCCCGGATCCGCGAGCGGGTCGCCGGGCTGAGGGTCGGCCCCGGCGACGATCCCGAGTCACAGATGGGACCGCTCGTGACCCGCGCGCACCGCGACAAGGTCGCGTCCTACATCGACTCGGGCGTCGCGCAGGGCGCCACCCTGGCCGCGGACGGGCGTGAGGCGCCGGTCACCGGCGGCGGGGGAGAGGGCTTCTGGCTCGGCCCCACCGTCCTCGACCATGTCACTCCCGGCATGGACGCCTACCGGGACGAGATCTTCGGCCCCGTGCTGTCGGTCGTCCGCGTCTCCTCCTACGACGAGGCGATGGAGCTCATCTCCGCCAACCCGTACGGCAACGGCACCGCGATCTTCACCAACGACGGCGGGGCCGCGCGCCGCTTCCAGAACGAGGTGGAGGTCGGCATGGTCGGCGTCAACGTGCCGATCCCCGTGCCGATGGCGTACTACTCGTTCGGCGGCTGGAAGGCGTCCCTGTTCGGCGACAGCCACGCCCACGGCGCGGAGGGCGTCCACTTCTACACGCGGACGAAGGCCGTCACGGCGCGGTGGCCGGACCCGAGCCACGGGGGCGTGAACCTGGGGTTCCCGACCAACGGCTGACCCGCGGGACGGACGCGAGCGCGAGGCCGGCCGCCAGGCAGGCGAACGGCATCGCGGGGACGACGTAGCGGTAGTCGAAGTCGGCGCTCGCGATGGGGAACACCAGCAGGGTCGCCCCGGTGCCCCACGCGAGGAGCACCTCCCGGCGCCGCCGCCGTGCGAGCAGCACGCCGGCGGCGCCGGCCGCGAACAGCGCGCCCAGCGCGGGGCCGGGCAGGTACCAGCGCTCCTGATAGGCGATCATGCGGTCGGCGTGCGGGCGGACGACCCGGCTCGGGTGCTCCCCGCCGAAGTGGACGGCGTCCGAGCGGGCGGTTCCCCCGGCGGGCAGGCTCCGCCCGCCGGGGAAGACGTGCGGACGGGCGGGGAAGTGGTAGAGCGCCTCCGTCCCGGCGGTCGGGTGCGGGTGGCGGCGGGAGTCGAACGCCATGCCGATGCCGGCCCCGACCGTCCGGAGGTAGTCGCCGGGCTGGGCGAGGATCGCCCGGACGGCGAAGCCGCGCAGCGCCGCGTTCGCCTCCGGCGCGGCGACCGGGTCGAACACGCGGCGCGGCGGGATGTCGCCGCGCCAGATGAGGTGGCCGGGGGCGTCCCCCTCCGCCCTGATCCGCTCGTCGAGGCAGAGCGGCACCTGCTCCGCCGGCGGATCGATCTTCGCGCAGTCGGCGAAGGACGCGGTGCGGCCCCACAGGTAGAGGCCGTCCGTACTGGTCAGCGCGTACACGCCGTGCTGGGAGTGGAACCAGGCGGCGTAGGCGGCGAGCGGGAGGGCGGCGGCGGCGCCGAAGGCCAGTGCCGGACGCCAGGCCGCCGCCGTGAGCCACCTGGGACGGCGCGTCCCCGCGCGGCGTCGCAGCAGCACCCACAGCAGGACGGCCGGCACGAGCGGCACCCCGGCGGACCGTACGAGCACCGCGTAGCCGATCAGCAGCCCCGCGGCGGCCGCAGCCCACCAAGGCGGGACCGGGGGATCGTCGCCCGGCGCGCCGGTGCGCCACAGCAGGAGCGTCAGCGCGGCCATGATGAGGAAGGTGAAGAGCGTCTCCGACATCAGGAGGTGCTCGAGCTCCACCTGGTACGCGTCGTACAGCAGCGGCAGCGTGACGAGCGTGCCCGCCCAGGCGGGGAGCCCGGCCCGGCACAGCAGCGCGTACGCGAGCCCGGCGACGGCGAGGCCCATGAGGTGCTGGACGGCGACGATCGCGGTGAGGCTGTGCAGCGGTTCCAGCAGGCGCAGCAGGAACGGGTAGCCGAGGGTCTTGCTCGGCGACGGGGAGGGCCGCAGCGCGTAGCCGAGGTAGAAGTAGGAGTCCCCGGTGAACCACAGCCCGTTGGGGTAGGCGCGGACGGCGGTCCAGCGCAGCACCGCGCCGCCGGCCAGCGCCAGCAGGAACGGCACGTGCCGAAGCCCAGGACGAATCGCCCAACGGGTAGCAGAATAGAACAATCCCCCTGGGGTCACGCGGCTCCATCCCGGCGAATCATGGACAGGGGCGGCCACGTTAGGACGCGGGGGTGGCCTGCCGGTGAACCGGATATTGCTCGCGTACGGCATACGTCCGACGAACGTGATGAAATCGCAGGTCCAGCGCTGTTCGCGACTTTCTTCCTCGCGCAGGTTTCCGTCGTTGATTTCCGTCGTGCTGCGCGAAAGGGATAATAGCTACATCTGTTGACTGGGTCTGTGGCGGACGACACACTCGGACTGTCGCCATTCATCAGGCGCATTTCAATGGTCAGGATCCAGAGTCAGGGTCCCGGGACGGGACCCCGGATCGGGATCCGACGTGGGGACCGGGAGTCGCGCGATGACCGCTGAAGAACACGCGGCGGAGGCCGAGGCGCTCGGCCGGCGCTACCCCGGCTGGACGTTCTGGTTCGGCCGCGCCACCCGCACCTGGTGGGCGCTGCCGCCGGCGCGGTCCCGCGCCCGCGACCTGATCGAGGCCGGCACACCGCAGGCCCTCATCGCACGGATCGAGGTGGTTCGGCAGGTTCCAGACCGGCGCTCCGCGCCCATCGGCGCGGCGCCCACCGACGGCCCACGGCCGTCCCCCCAGCCCCGGCAGGACGCGCGGCGTCCCTCGAACCTCCTCCGTCTCGAGGGCGTCACACCGCCGCCGTTCCGCCGGGTACCGGTGATCGCGTGGCCAGGCAGCACTGCAAGGTGATCCGCTGTTCCCCAACCTCGCCACGTCCGCCGGTGCCGCCGCGGCCCAGGACGGGCGGCAGCCCGCGCCGTATCCCTCTCCAGCAACCTCCGTGTACGGCGCGGACGCCAGCACCCGCCGTCCTCCCGGGCCGCGGCGGCCCTCTTTCGCCATGAAAGGCATGCGATAAAGGCCGCCGTACGGCGAATGCCGCGTTGACACTTTCGGTAAATCGCCGCTCTCTGCTTTCGCCTCGTCGGTATGCCGGATGGAAACCGACGATAAATTCGCCGCCGCCCCCGCGTGGGCACGCGAGCGGCGGTCCCGGCGCTCGGCCGGCCACCCGATGTCGCGCCCGGCGCCGGTCCGGCCGCCGGAAGGCGCTACGCTCGCCGACGGGCCGCGCGCGAGGGGACCGGGGCCCGCGGCGGGAACGGATCGGGAGCGACATGCGGCGGACGGCCACGACGTTGGTCGGCAAAGGGCGGGCCGGTGCGGCGCGGGCCGGTACACGGCGCGCCGGGGCGGCCCTCGTGGTCGCGGCGGGCCTGGTGGCGGCGGGCCTCGGCGCCTGCAGCGACGAGGAGCCGGCGCGTCCCGCGGGCAGCACCGCGGTGGCGAAGGCCGTCGGCCCCGGCGAGGGCGCGCTCAGCATCGTCGCCCTGGCCGGCGCGATCGAGGCCGGCACCGCCGACCCGCGCGTCGACTGGGTCGCGCCCTTCCAGAAGCAGACCGGCTGCAAGGTCGCCTGGAAGATCGCCAAGGACGGCGGCGAGCTGATCGAGCTCATGCGCCAGGGCGGCCGCCGCTACGACGGCGTCGCCGCGCCGCCCGAGGTCGCCGGCCGGCTGATCGCCGAGCGGCAGGTCGCGCCGGTGAACACGGCCCTCGTGGACGGCTACACGAAGCTGGAGCCGCGGCTCCGCGACCTCCTGAAGCGCGAAGGCACGGTCTACGGCGTCCCCTACGTGTGGGGCACCAACGTGCTCATGTACGACACCCGCACGGTGCCGCCGCCGGGCGGCCGGTCCGCGCTGTTCGACCCGGACCAGGCGCGCCGCTGGTCGGGCCGCATCGTCCTGCGCGACGACCCCATGACGATCGCCGAGGCCGCGCTCTACCTCAAGGCGGAGAACCGCAAGCTGAAGATCCGCGACCCGTTCGCGCTGACCCCGCGCCAGCTCGCCGCCGCGAAGGAGGTGCTCGCCTCGCAGCGCCCTCACGTCAAGGCGTACTGGCGGGAGGGGGCCGACGTGGTGAGCGCGTTCGCCGGCGGGACGGCGTCGCTCGGCATGGCGACCTCCCATCCGGTGGACGTCCTCACCCGGGCGGGGCGGCCCGTGCAGGGCGCCCTCCCGTCCGAGGGCGTGACCGGATGGACGGACGCGTGGCTGATCGGCGCGCGGGCCGAGCACCCCAACTGCATGTACCAGTGGCTGCGCTGGACCGCGTCGCCCGACGTCCAGCGGCAGGTCGCCGCGTGGAACGGGGTCGCGCCCGCCAACCCGCAGGCCTGCACCGGTGATCGTCTGAGCGCCGGGTTCTGCGCCGCGCACCGCGTCGGCGACCGCGGCCACATCGGCAGGGTGGTCTTCGCGCACGCGCCGGTGAAGGAGTGCGGCAAGGACCCCGAGAAGCGGGAGTGCACCGACTACGCCGAGTGGACGAAGGCGTGGATCGAGGCGACGCAGATGCCGCCGCCGACGGCGCGGCCGACGCGGACGCCGTAGCGGAGATCGGCGGCCTTTCCCCCGGCGCGCCCGGCCGCCCCCAGCCGAGCGCGCCTCACGGGGTGGTCCCGGATCTCCCCCCGAACACCCGGGTCACCCTTCTCCCTGGAGAGACTTCACGGCGGCGACGTGACGTCGCGCCGCATGCGCCGGCCCGGCTCTCCGACCGGGCGTCCGGCGACCATGAGCGGTTCCCGGGGTCCCCGGCGTGCCCGGGGTACCGGCGGGGCGGGTGCGCACTCCGCGCACGCGAACACCCCGGACGAGTCCGGCAGGCGGCCGACGCGGACGCGCGGCCGGGGCCATCTCTTGCGGCAGACGACACAGGCGTCGCCCAGCCGCTGGGCCGTGCTCAGCCCGCGCGGGTCGATCACCGGTTCGCCCGTCTGGCCCATGTCCCCATCCCCCCGAGGGAAGTCAGCTCACTGCTCCCTTTATAGGACGGGGATCTTGTTGTCCCAGCTAGCGCAGGTGAAAAGGCCGGTAAAGGCTCCCGTGTCGGCACGAGGCGGAACGTGCCCGACAATGGGGCGGTGACATCTCCCTCAAGCGTGGTCGTGCTCGGGTCCACCGGCTCGATCGGAACCCAGGCCCTCGACGTGATCCGGCGCAACCCCGGGCGGTTCCGGGTCGCTGGTCTCGCCGCCGGCGGCGGCCGGGTGGACCTCCTCGCCGCGCAGGCCCTGGAGTTCCGGCCCGAGATCGTCGCGGTGGCGAAGGCGTCGGCGGCGCAGGACCTGCAGCTGGCGTTCTACGCCGAGGCGAAGCGCCGCGGCTACGCGTCCGGCGACTACCCGATCCCGAAGATCGTCGCGGGTCCGGAGGCGGTGGCGGAGGTCGCGGCGTGGCCGTGCGACACCGTGCTGAACGGCGTGACGGGCGCGCTCGGCCTGGCGTCCACCCTGGCCGCGCTGGACGCGGGCCGGACCCTCGCCCTCGCCAACAAGGAGTCGCTGATCGTCGGCGGCCCGCTGGTGAAGGAGCGGGCGCGTCCGGGGCAGATCGTCCCGGTCGACTCCGAGCACTCGGCGCTGGCGCAGTGCCTGCGCGGCGGGCGGGCGGACGAGGTGCGGCGGCTCGTGCTGACCGCGAGCGGCGGCCCGTTCCGCGGCCGCACCCGCGCCGAGCTCGCGGACGTGACGCCGGAGCAGGCGCTGAACCACCCCACCTGGGACATGGGCCCGGTGGTGACGATCAACTCGGCGACGCTGGTGAACAAGGGCCTGGAGGTCATCGAGGCGCACCTGCTGTTCGACGTGCCGATGGACCGGATCGAGGTCATGGTGCACCCGCAGTCGGTCATCCACTCGATGGTGGAGTTCACCGACGGCTCCACCATCGCCCAGGCCAGCCCGCCCGACATGCGGCTGCCGATCGCGCTCGGCATGACCTGGCCGGACCGGGTCCCGGACGCGGCGCCCGGAGTCGACTGGACGAAGGCGCACACGTGGGAGCTGTTCCCGCTGGACGACGAGGCGTTCCCGGCGGTGGCGCTCGCCCGCCGCGCCGGCGAGCTCGGCGGGACGGTCCCCGCCGTCTACAACGCGGCGAACGAGGAGTGCGTGGAGGCGTTCCGCGCGGGCCGCCTCCCGTTCCTCGGGATCGTCGACACGATCGACCGGGTCGTGGACGAGCACGTCCGCGGCACGGGCGTCCCGGGGGCGGTGACGGTGGAGGACGTCCTCGAGGCCGACGCGTGGGCCCGCACCCGGGCCCGGGAGCTCGCCTAGCCGTATGCGGCCGTACGCGCGCATATGCCGGGGACAGGTCGGCGTCACCGCATGCGTCCGGGGCGCCTAGTCTTGTACGGGCCGGGCCGTAGCCGGCGACCAGAGGAGAGGGATGAGCGTTTCACTGGGTATTCCGACGATCCGCGGCACCGGCGAGGGACCGCGTCCGGTGGCGCCGCGCCGCGCGTCCCGGCAGATCATGGTCGGGAGCGTGCCGGTCGGCGGCGACGCCCCGGTGTCGGTGCAGTCCATGACCACGACCCTCACCGCCGACGTGAACGCGACGCTCCAGCAGATCGCGGAGCTGACGGCGTCCGGCTGCCAGATCGTCCGGGTGGCGTGCCCGTCGCAGGACGACGCGGACGCGCTGCCCGCGATCGCGAGGAAGTCGCCGATCCCCGTCATCGCCGACATCCACTTCCAGCCGAAGTACGTGTTCGCGGCGATCGACGCCGGGTGCGCGGCGGTCCGGGTGAACCCCGGCAACATCAAGAAATTCGACGACAAGGTCGGCGAGATCGCGCGCGCCGCGAAGGACGCGGGCGTCCCCATCCGGATCGGCGTGAACGCGGGGTCGCTCGACAAGCGCCTGCTGGAGAAGTACGGCAGGGCGACGCCTGAGGCGCTGGTCGAGTCGGCGCTGTGGGAGTGCTCGCTGTTCGAGGAGCACGACTTCCGGGACATCAAGATCTCGGTCAAGCACAACGACCCGGTCGTGATGATCGAGGCGTACCGGCAGCTCGCCGCCGCCTGCGACTACCCGCTGCACCTCGGCGTCACCGAGGCCGGCCCCGCCTTCCAGGGGACGATCAAGTCGGCGGTGGCGTTCGGCGCGCTGCTCTCGCAGGGCATCGGCGACACGATCCGGGTGTCGCTGTCGGCGCCTCCGGTCGAGGAGGTCAAGGTCGGCACGCAGATCCTGGAGTCGCTCGGCCTTCGGGAGCGCGGGCTGGAGATCGTGTCCTGCCCGTCGTGCGGCCGCGCCCAGGTGGACGTCTACACCCTCGCCGAGCAGGTCACCGCCGGTCTGAAGGACTTCCCCGTCCCGCTGCGGGTGGCGGTGATGGGCTGCGTCGTGAACGGTCCGGGGGAGGCCCGCGAGGCCGACCTCGGTGTCGCGTCCGGCAACGGCAAGGGCCAGATCTTCGTGAAGGGCGAGGTCATCAAGACCGTGCCGGAGGCGCAGATCGTCGAGACGCTGATCGAGGAGGCGATGCGGATCGCCGAGGAGATGGGGATCGAGATCGCCGAGGACGGGTCCGTGTCGGGGCCCGGTGCCGAGGTCGTCGTCGGCTGACCTCCGCCGTATGCCTTCGGGCCCCCGGGTGCCGCGCGCCCGGGGGTCCCGCTTTTGGCGGAAGTCCCGAAGAGAAACGCTCTCTCATGGCACATGGTTCCGACGATCTTGTCACGGTTCGGCATCACTCGCGACAAGCTCTGTCGCCGGATGGGCCCTGATCGGCAGAATCTTCACGCTGTTTACCCGTATGCCTGACTCATCGGAGTTCGGCCGTAATAGGGGGATAAGTGAAGAGAATCGTCGTCGTGGCCACCGCGGCCGGGCTCGGGTTGACCGGGCTCGGAGCCGCGAGCGCTCCCGCCGCCGCGAGCCCGGTGGCCCCGGGCGCGCCGGCGGCCAAGGCCGCCGGATTCAACCCCGCCGCCGCCAAATGGCACCCGTGCCCCGCGGACTTCGTCCAGACCGTGCACTCCCTGTACGACGGCATCTACCCGGTCTCCAAAATCATCCAGTGTGCCGAGCTCCAGGTTCCGCTGGACTACGCGAAGCCGAACGGCACGAAGATCACGCTGCAGCTCACCCGCACCCCGCACACCGGCAAGGGCCCGGCCAAGGGCGACATCGTCGTCAACCCGGGCGGACCGGGCGGCGGCGGCGCGCTGTTCGGGCCGCGGGTGTTCGCGCAGAACTCCGCCCCGATGCGCGAGGCGTACAACGTGATCGGGTTCGACCCGCGCGGCGTCGGCATGAGCGTCCCCGCGCTCACCTGCGACCCGAACTACACCAACGCCCCCCGGCCCGACTACGGCACCGGCGACCGCAAGTCCGTCGCCACCTGGCTGAGGCTCACCCGCGGCTACGCGCAGGCGTGCGGCAAGGCCGACACGACCGGCCTGCTCAAGCACATCAAGACGATCGACTCCGTGCGCGACGTCGAGTCGATCCGCCGCGCGATCGGGAGCAGGAAGCTCGACTACTACGGCGCGTCCTACGGCACCTACCTCGGCACGGCGTACGCCACGCTGTACCCGAAGAACGTCGGGCGCATGGTGCTGGACGGCGTCGTCGGCCCGTCCGACGTCTGGTACGACGCCAACCTCAAGCAGGACGTCGCGTTCGACAAGAACATCGAGTACTACTTCGGGTGGATCGCCCGGTACGACTCGGTGTACCACCTGGGCACCACGCGCAAGCAGGTCCGGGACTTCTTCTACGGGCTGCGCGCCGAGCTGAAGGCGAAGCCGCTCTTCCACACCGACGCCGAGAGCGGCCAGACCGTCGCCGTCGGCCCGAACGAGCTGACCGACGTCCTGCTGAACGCCGGGTACCGCCGCAGCCAGGGCGTCTGGCACGGCTACGCCTCGGCCCTCGCCGCGTACAAGGCCGGCGACACCGCCACGTTCGCGCTCACGTTCGGCTCGCAGACCACCGGCGGCGCCGACGACAACGGCTACGCGGTCTACCTCGGCGTCCAGTGCACGGACGTCCAGTGGCCGCTGAGCTGGCGCAAGTGGCAGCGCGACAACGAGCGGATCAACCGCGAGCACCCGTTCATGACCTGGAGCAACGCCTGGTACAACGCGCCGTGCCTGTCCTGGCCGGCGAAGGCGGGCAAGCCGATCGAGATCGGTGCCACCAAGGACATGCCGCGCAACATCCTCATGTTCCAGTCCACGCATGACGCCGCGACCCCGTACGCGGGCGCCCGCGAGATGCACCGCCTGCTGAAGGGCTCGCGGATGGTCGTCCAGGACGGGGACCGCACGCACTGCATCGTCCACCGCGGCTCGGCCGCCGTCGACGCCTACTTCGACGCCTACTTCCTGCGCGGCGAGCTGCCGCGGAACCGCACCGTGCACGTCCCGCAGCTGGGCGACCCGACGCCGCCCTCCGGCGTCTCCGCCAAGAGCCTCACGGGCGCCGGGGCCCTGGAGAACGACATCATCCGCAAGGGGGTCCGGTGAAGAGCATCGTCCTGGTCACGGCCGCCGCGGTCGTGACCGCCGGTGGGGCCCTCGCCGCGGCGACGGCCACGGCGAGCGCGGAGACCCGCGCCGCGACGGGCATCGCCTGGGGCAAGTGCGAGGTCTCGGGGCCGAGCGACCCCATGAACAAGGCCGAGTGCGCCCAGGTCGCGGTCCCGCTGGACCACGGCAGGCCGAACGGCCGCAAGATCTCCATCGCGGTGTCGCGGTTCAAGGCGACCGACCGGAAGAACTACAAGGGCGTTCTGCTCGTGAACCCGGGCGGACCGGGCGGCAGCGGCCTCGCCTACGGTCCCGCCCTCGCCCGCTGGCTCGGCGGCGTCGGCCACGGCGCCACCGCCGCCAAGTACGACATCATCGGGTTCGACCCGCGCGGTGTCGGCGCCAGCAAGCCCGCCCTCACCTGCGACCCGCACTTCTCCGACCCGATCCGGCCCGACTACGTGCCCTCCTCGGCGAAGGAGGAGCGGGCCTGGATCGCCAAGTCGGCGAAGTACGCGCGGGACTGCACCCGCAAGTTCGGCGCGCTGCTCCCGCACATGCGGACGACCGACGCCGCCCGCGACGTCGACGCGATCCGCGCCGGGCTCGGCGCGAAGAAGATCAGCTGGTACGGCTTCTCGTACGGGACCTACCTCGGCGCCACCTACGCCACGCTGTTCCCGAACCGGGTGGACCGCATGGTCCTCGACGGCAACGTCAACCCGAAGACCGTCTGGTACGACGCGCAGCTCGAACAGGACAAGGCCTTCGAGCGGAACATGAAGTCGTGGTGGGCGTGGATCGCGAAGTACGACTCGGTGTACCGCCTCGGCACCACGCGCAAGGCCGTGGAGGCGAAGTACTACCAGGTCCGGGCCGCCGCGAAGAAGGCGCCGATCGACGGTAGGATCGGGCCGTCCGAGCTGGACGACATCGTCCTCAGCGCCGGGTACAACACCGGGTACTACATCCCGTTCGCGCAGGCGCTGTCGGCCTGGGTGAACGGCGGCGACCCGGCCGGGCTGCTCGACTGGCTCAACCCCGGCGGTGACGACAACGGCTTCGCCGTCTACAACGCCGTCCAGGCCGCGGACGCCAGGTGGCCCCGCAAGTGGAGCACGTGGCACAACGACGCCGTGAAGCTCTACCGGCAGGGCTACCGTTTCAACACGTGGTCGAACGTCTGGTTCAACGCGCCCGTCGCGTTCTGGCCGTTCCAGGGCGGGCCCGCGCTCAGGCTCGGGGCGAAGGGGCTGCCGGGCATCCTGCTCGTCCAGTCCACCGAGGACGCGGCGACGCCGGTCGCGGGCGGCTACGCCCTCCACCGGACGCTGCCGTCGTCGCGGCTCGTCATCGAGGTCGGCGGCAAGACCCACTCGAACACGCTGAACGGCAACGCGTGCCTCGACGACAAGGTCGGCGCCTACCTGGAGAGCGGCGCGCTGCCGCCGAGCCGCCGCGGCGCGGACGCCGCCTGCCAGGCGGTGCCCGAGCTGAACGACCCGGACCCGACGGCCGTGAGCGCGAAGGCCGCCGGAGCCCGGACGGGCAAGGACCTGCCGGTGGGCCGTCCCTGACCGTCCCGTGCCCGCCGCGCCCGCGTGGGCGCGGCGGGCACGCCGTCCTTCGGTGCGGTCGCTCCCGGTTCCGGAGGGAATCGCGCGCGATCCCCTCCTCCCGGGGCGGCCGCGTCCGCGCAGGTAGAACACCGGTGTGCGCAACCTGCCTGGAAAGAGAGGCGTTGCGGGGACCGCCGCCGCGCTGGTCACGCTGAGCGGCGCCGCGGTCGCCGTGTCCGCCGTGCCCTCCGCCGCCGCCCCGCTGGCCGCCCGCCCCGCCCCGTCGCCCGGAACCGCGTCCGGCGGGCTCGTCTGGCGGCCCTGCCCCGCGGACGACCCCGTCGAGGGCGGCGACCTCGCCGGCCAGCAGTGCGCGAAGCTGCGGGTCCCCCTCGACCACGCCCGGCCGGAGGGCCAGAAGATCACGATCGCGCTGACCCGCGTCCGGCACACCGCCCGGCGGTCCCAGGGCGTCGTCCTGCTCAACCGCGGCGGACCGGGCTCCCACGGACGCGATCTCGCGGGCGTCGTCAGCGCCGCGCTGCCCGCCCGCGTCGCGGCCGCCTACGACTGGATCGGGTTCGACCCGCGCGGCGTCGGCGCGAGCACCCCGGCGCTCGTATGCGACCGGAGCTTCCAGGACCCCGGCCGGCCGCGCGCGGACACCGTCCCCGCGAACCGGGCGCAGGAGCGCGCCTGGCTCGCGCGGGTGCGCGCGTTCGCGGCCGACTGCGGCCGCCGGTACGGCGAGTACCTCCCGCACATGGGGACGGCCGACTGGGCGCGCGACGTGGACGCGATCCGCCGCGCCCTCGGCGAGGAGAAGATCAACTTCTTCGCCTACTCGTACGGCACCTACCTCGGAGCCGTGTACGCGACGATGTTCCCCGGGCGGGTGCGCCGGATGGTGCTCGACAGCGTCGTCCGGCCGAGCGGCGTCTGGTACGAGAGCAACCTCGACCAGAACGTGGCGTTCGAGGAGCGCATCCGCGCGTACTTCCGGTGGATCGCGCGCCACCACGACCGCTTCCACCTCGGCCGGACGCGCCGCGAGGTGACGAAGACCTACCGGCGGGTCCGCGCCGAGCTGGCGCGCGAGCCCATCCGCGGCCGGATCGGGCCGTCCGAGCTCGACGACGTCTTCCTCGACGACGGCTACGGCGACCTCACCTGGGCCGAGCACGCCGCCGCGCTGTCGGCCCGGGTCGTCCGCGGAGACTCCGCCCCGCTCGAGGCCGCGTGGGAGCCGCCGACCTGGCTGGAGCAGAACAACTACACCGTCTACGCGGCCGTCGAGTGCCGCGACGCCCCCTGGCCGCGCCGCTGGGCGCCCTGGCACGCCGACTCCGTCCGGCTCCACGAGCTCGGATACCGCTTCCTGACCTGGGGGAACACCTGGTACAACGCGCCCTGCGCGTTCTGGCCGGTCAAGGGCGGCCCGCCGCCGGAGGTGCGCGGCGCCGCGTCCCTGCCGCCGATCCTGCTCGTCCAGGCCACCCACGACGCCGCCACCCCCTACCCGGGCGCGATCGAGACGCACCGCCTCTTCCCCACGTCCCGCCTGGTCGTGCAGGAGAACGGAGGCAACCACGGCGTCGCCCTCGGCGGCGACGCCTGCGTGGACGCGGCCGTGGCCGGATACCTCCGCGACGGCGCGCTCCCCCCGGACAGGCCCGGCGCGGACACCACCTGCCAGGCGCCCGGCCCGCCCGACCCGGCGCGGGGGAAGGGCGGCCGGGACGTCGGCCGGTGAGCGCCATCCGCGAGCCGGGTGAGATGTCCCGGTACATAACCACATAGGCTTGGTGTCGTGGTGCGCATGCTGGGGTCGGTTCCGGTCCGGGTGCTGGACGACCGGTCCCGGGCCGAGGTCCTCGCGATCCTCGACGCCGACCCGGTCGCGAACGTCTTCGTCGGCTCCCGGGTCCATGCCGCCGGGCTCGACCCCCGCCGCCTCGGCGCCCAGATGTGGGGGTATCCGCGCGACGGCCGGCTGGAGTCGCTCTGCTACGCCGGCGCCAACCTCATCCCGATCGCCGCCGGCCCGGACGCGACCCGGGCTTTCGCCGACCGGGCGCGGGCGCAGGGCCGGCGCTGCTCGTCCATCGTCGGGCCCGTCGACGCGGTCGGAGAACTCTGGGACGCCCTCGCGCCCTACTGGGGCCCGGCCCGCGCCATCCGGGCCCGGCAGCCGGTCATGGCCACCTCGGCGGTCCCGGACGTGGCCGCCGACGACCGGGTCCGGCGCGTCCGGTCCGACGAGTTCGACATCGTCTACCCCGCGTGCGTCGCCATGTTCACCGAGGAGGTCGGCGTCTCCCCGAACACCGGCGACGGCGGCGTCCTGTACCGGTCCCGCGTCGCGGAGCTGATCCGTGAGGGCCGCGCGTTCGCCCGCATCGAGGACGGCCGGGTCGTGTTCAAGGCGGAGGTCGGCGCCGTCACCCCGCACGCCTGCCAGGTGCAGGGCGTGTGGGTGCCGCCCGACCTGCGCGGCCAGGGGCGGTCGGTGGCGGGGATGGCGGCGATCGTCCGGCTGGCGCTGCGCGGCATCGCGCCCGCCGTCTCGCTGTACGTCAACAGCTACAACACGCGGGCTCGGGCGGCGTACCGGCGGGTCGGCTTCACCGAGGTCGGCACGTTCACCTCTGTCCTGTTCTGACCGCGTCCATCCGCAGACGGAACCGCCACAGACCGGTACCATCCGGCCGTGGAGTTCGCCGGGGCACTGCGGCAGGCCATCGCGGCGAGCGGGCTGACCCTGGAACGGATCCGCCACCGGCTCGGCCGGCGCGGCGTGACCGTCAGCGTCGCCACGCTCAGCTACTGGCAGCGGGGCCGCAGCCGCCCGCGCTCCAGCGCGATCGTCACCGCGCTCGAGGAGATCCTCGGCGTCCCGCCCGGCACCCTCACCGGTTTGCTGGACGACCCCGCCCCCTCCGCGCCCCCGCTGCGCGGCCGGGCCCGCCGGGGAACCGCCGCGCCGCCGCCGGACGGCGGCCGCGCCCGTCCCGCGGGCGACCTGTGGCCCGATCCGGACCGGTACGCCCGGCTCGTCGGTCAGCTGGACCGGTCCGGCGACCACCGCCTCGACCGGCTCAGCATCCACGACATCTACCGGCTCGACGAGGAGCGCCGCACCTGGACACTGTCGGTCCGGGCCGTCCTGCGCGCCGCCGGCGACGACATCGACCGGGTCGTCTGCGCGCACTGGACCGGCGGGACGCCCGCCCACGGCGGGCCGAGCGCCGACGGGCTCGCCGCCGCCCGCTACTGCCGTCCCGGCAGGGTCCGCGCCTCCGGCGGCCTGGTCGCGTTCGAACTGGTCTTCGACCGGGTCCTCGCCGCGGGCGACACGGCCGTCGTCGAGTACGACCTCGGCCCGATCACCGGCGCGCCCGCCGACCCGGTCCCGGACGGCTACGACCGGCGCTTCCCGCACCCCGTCCACGACTACGTCGCGGTCGTGGAGTTCCTCGGCGAACGGCTCCCCGCGCGCTGCTACGGCTTCACGGCCGAGACGTCCGCCGCGCCCCGCAGGCGGCTCGGCGAACTGTGGGTCGGGACGTCCGGCAGCGCGAACATCGCGGTCGGAAACGTCCGGCGCGGCATCGTCGGGATCGAATGGGAATGGCACTGAGGAACGGTGCCGGAGAACGGAGTTGCGCCGCGTCCGGTGTTAACACTTGAAATCAAGTCGGCGTCGAAGCGTTGACGATTTCTCACGTTCTGTAGAGCATTCACATCGTTCGGCTTCGTGAACCGGCCTACCCCCCCCGCAGGCCGGCCCCCCGCACGAGACGGAGTTTCGATGAGGAAGCCCCTGCTGGCGGCATTCGCCGCCGCCCCCCTGGTCGCCGTCCTGGTCACCCCCGCCCAGGCCGCGACCCACAACGCACCCCTCTCCCTGGCGGCTCCCGGCCAGGGCGTCGCCGACCGGTACATCGTGACGCTGAAGTCCGGTGTCTCCATCGGCGACACCGTTTCCAAGCGCGGTATCCGCACCACCCACCGCTACGGCCGGGTCCTGAACGGATTCGCCGCGAAACTGAGCTCCGACCAGCTCACCCGGCTGCGCCGGACGCCCGGCGTCGCGTCCGTCGAACAGGACGGGCTCGTCCAGGCCACCACCACGCAGAGCAACCCGCCGTCGTGGGGCATCGACCGGATCGACCAGACCGCCCTGCCGCTGTCGCGGAGCTACACCTACAACGCCACCGGCGCCGGAGTGACCGCGTACATCATCGACACGGGCATCGCCACGTCCCACTCGCAGTTCGGCGGACGCGCGAGCAACGTGTTCGACGCGTTCGGCGGCAGCGGCCAGGACTGCAACGGCCACGGCACCCACGTCGCCGGCACCGTCGGGGCGTCCGCGTACGGCGTCGCCAAGGGCGTGCAGCTGCGCGGCGTCCGCGTGCTCAACTGCTCGGGCAGCGGCTCCAACTCCGGCGTCATCGCCGGCATGAACTGGGTCGCGACCAACCACGTGGCCCGGTCCGTCGCCAACATGTCCCTCGGCGGCGGCTACTCCTCGTCCGTCAACTCCGCCGCGAACAACCTGGTGAACTCCGGCGTGTTCCTCGCCGTCGCGGCGGGCAACTCCAACCAGAACGCGTGCAGCTTCTCGCCGGCCAGCGCGTCCGGCGCGACCTCCGTCGCGGCCAGCACCAGCACCGACGCGAAGGCGTCGTACAGCAACCACGGGTCCTGCGTCCACCTGTACGCGCCCGGGTCGTCGATCACCTCGACGTGGCTGAACGGCGGCACGAACACCATCAGCGGCACGTCGATGGCCAGCCCGCACGTCGCCGGCGTCGCCGCCCTCTACAAGGCGGCGAACGGCGACGCGGCCGCCGGCACCATCCGCAGCTGGCTGACCTCCAACGCCACCAGCGGCGTGATCACCGGCAACCCGTCCGGCACCCCGAACCGGCTGCTGAACAAGCGGTCCCTGTAGGCGTCCCGCCGAGCCCCGGCGGCCCGCGCGCGCGGGCCGCCGGGGCTCACCCTTGTGACAAATTGCCGATTGGCGCGCCCGGCCGGGTGGCCTTACAGTGAGCGCGGGAATGGCAAGGCGAAGCTGTCAAGGCCGTAGGCGGGGGCCGGCCGGAGCCGAATCCGGAGGCCGAGCGGTGCAGAGCGTCACGGAGGACGACCTCCTCCAGGTCCTGCGGTACGGTCCCTTCAACGTGGCGCTGCAGGCCGCGATCCAGGCGCGCGGCCTCAGCCTCGACACGCTGCGGCGGCGGCTCGACGAGCAGGGCATCGCCGTCAGCCTGTCCACCCTCAGCTACTGGCAGCGCGGCCGCACCCGCCCCGAGCGGGCCGACTCGCTGCGCGCCGTCCGCGGGCTGGAGACCATCCTCGACCTGCCCCGGCACTCGCTGCTCACCCTCCTGCGGCCCACCGCCGACCGCACGACCGGCACCTGGCTGCCCCTGGAGGAGCTCTGCCCCGAACCCGGCGTCCGCGACCTGCTGGACGAGATCGGCGACGCGGGCGGCCGCCGCCTCACCGGCCTCAGCCTGCACGACCAGTACCTCATCGGCCGGCACCGCGAGCTCCGCGAGGTCCGCACCCGCGCCGTGTACCAGGCCCAGCAGCGCGGCGTGGACCGCTGGATCGCCGTCTACCACCACCCCCACGGCGTCCTCCCGTCCTCCCGGTTCGTCCGCGGCTGCCGGTTCGGGCGCGTCCGGATGGACCAGGCGAGCGGCCTCATCGCCGCCGAGCTGCTCTTCGACCGCGCCCTCGGCCGCGGCGAGACCTACCTCCTCGAGTACGGCTTCGGCTTCGACGAGACGGGCCCGCCCGTCACCGAGGAGGGCCGCGGGTTCCACGCCCCCCAGCACGAGTACCTCATCGAGATCCGCTTCCATCCCGCGACGCTCCCGGCCCGCTGCTACCGGACGTGGCGCCCCGACGGCCAGACCGCGCTGCAGGACGCCGCGGACCTGCGCATGTCGAGCTACCACAGCGTCCACTACATCGAGTTCGGCATGGCCGCCGGATACCACGGCATCCGCTGGGAGTGGTCGTGACCGCGCCGGGCCGCCGGGCTACCTGACCAGGAGGTCGACGAGGCGGCCCAGGTCGGCCGCGGGGTTCTCCGTCAGCCCCGCGTGGACGGGCCCCGGCTGGACGATCGTGCTCCTCGGCGCGGTCAGCCAGCGGAACCGGGCCCCGGGCGCCTCCCGCGCGGCCTGCCCGGCCCGGTCGCCGCCGCAGCAGATCGCGTCCACGCCCTTCAGGGCCGCCCGGACGCCCTCCAGATCGAGGCCCGGGTCGAGCGCCAGGAGGCGGCGCTCGTCCAGATGGGTGCCGCACGCGAGGTAGTCGAGGGCGCGGCAGTAGACGACCACGCCGACGTTCATCGTCTCGCCGCGCTCGATCCTCGGCACCACGCGCAGGGCCGCGTACTCGAACACGGTCGGCTCGCCCGCCGTCCGGATGTTGCTCATGAGGGCCCGCCCAGCCGGCCGGGGCGCTTCTCGCCGCGCCGCGCCGACGTGTCGGGCCTGCGCGCGGACACGTCGAGGTCCGGCAGCCAGTCGCGCGGCTTCCCGGCGCGGGGCAGCAGGATGCCGACATAGGCGTCCCGGACGTCCTGGGGGGTGGCGAAGCCCGGCTCGCCCTCCAGCCAGAGGTCGGGGACGAGGCCGGTCACCTCGCGCAGGAGGCCCTCGGTGATCTGCGGGGCGAACTCCGCCTCGGCGTCGGCGAGCCGGGAGGCGTACGGGGTCAGCACATGGTCGTCCACGTCGTAGGGGCCGCTGAAGAGCCGGGTCGCGTTCGCCCAGGCGTGATGGAAGATGAGGCTGGCACCGTGGTCGATCAGCCACACGTCGCCGTGCCAGACCAGCATGTTCGGGTTGCGCCAGCTGCGGTCGACGTTGCCGATGAAGGCGTCCAGCCACAGGACGCGTGACGCGAACTCCGGGTCGGTGTTCCAGCCGAGCGGGTCGAAGCCGAGCGAGCCGGGCAGGAAGTCGACCCCGAGGTTGGATCCGGCGCTCGCCTTGAGGAGGTCCTGGACGTCGGGATCGGGCTCGTGCCTCCCGATCACCGGGTCGAGGTCGATGAGCACCTGGTCGGGCACCCGGAGGCCGAGCCGGCGGGCCAGCTCTCCGGCGATCACCTCGGCGACCAGCGCCTTGCGGCCCTGCCCGGCGCCGTGGAACTTCATGACGTAGGTACCGAGATCGTCCGCCTCGACGACGCCCGGCAGCGATCCGCCCTCGCGCAGCGGCGTCACATAGCGGATGGCGGTCACATGGGGCAGCACACCGCAACGCTACCGGGTGGCCGGCCGGGATAATCGGCGGCATGGCCGTCGAACTGCTCGACCTGTCGGTGCCCGTCACCACGGGCATGCCCGTCTATCCCGGCGACCCGGAGGTGGAGGCGGTCCCGGCGCTGACCGTCGCGGACGCGGGCGTGAACGTCCTGCGCCTGCACCTGGGGTCGCACACCGGCACGCACGTGGACGCGCCCTTCCACGTCGGCGACGCGCTCCCGAAGCTGGACGAGCTGCCGCTGAGCCGTTTCACCGGCCCGGCGGTCGTCATGGACGCGCGGGGCCTCCCGCCGCGGGCCGCCATCGAGCCGGACCTCCTGCCGGAAGGGCTGCGTCCCGGGGTGGTCCTCCTCATCGCGACCGGCTGGTCGGAGCAGTGGGGGAGCGGCGGCTACCCGGCGCATCCCTATCCGTCGGAGCGGACGGCGGAGGCGATCGTCGCGTCCGGCGTCCGGACGGTCGGGATCGACGCGCTGAGCGTCGACCGCACGCCCGCCCCCGGCGAGACGCGGTTCTCACTGGCCGCGCACCGCGTGCTGTGCGGCGCGGGGGCGGTGATCGCCGAGAACCTGACCGGTCTCGACCGCCTGGTCCGGGCGCAGGAGGACGGCCGCGCGATCGAGGTCTGGCTGCTCCCGCTGCCCCTCGCCGGTGCGGACGGCGCCCCGGCCCGGGTCGTCGCCCGCGTGACCGGGCGCGCCTAGCGGACCATTCGGAAGCAGAAGAACGTGGGGAAGCGGTAGCACTCGCCCTTGCCGGCCTTCACGGCGCCCAGGATCAGGAACACCCACTGCCCGAAGATGACCTCCAGGTACGGGATGGCGATCGGGATGAGGAACGCGGGGTTCTCGGTGAGGATCGCCGGCACGGCGCAGACCGCCGCCACGCTCAGCAGGTGGATCAGCATCGTGATCTGGAAGTTCAGCGCCTGCGCCGCGTGGAACCGGGTGAAGGCCGATTCCCCGCGCTTCACGAAGTAGATGACGAGCGGCGCGAGGAAGCCGACCACGAGCGTCCCGACATAGGAGAACAGCGCCCAGGTGGTGTCCTGGGGCGGGCCCGCGGGCGGGCCGTAGGGGACGCCGGGCGGGCCGTAGCCCCAGCGCGGGTCGTACTCCCCGGGCTGCGGCGCCGGGTACGCGCCGTACGGCGCCGGGTGGGGCGGCGGCTGGTCGGGCTGCGGCCGGCCCGGCGGCGGGTCGACGGGAGGCAGATCGGTCACGTGCGCAATCTAGTGGATGGCCGACATGCCAGGGGATCACCCGATGAAGATCGAATGGCCGGATCCGCCCGGAGGTGCGGGTTCACCTCGTCCCGGGGCGCACCCGGTGTCCAGATTGTCCATCCAGACATCCTAGAATCATGTTCAATTCTAGGAGGGGTGGATGGGCGAGACGCCGATGGGACGGGCCTTCACCAGGCCGGAGCGTGACCTGGTCCCCGACGACGAGCTGGCCGTGCTGCGCGAGCTCGCCGACCGGGTCCGCGAGCTGACCGAGGCGACCGTGCTCACCGCCGTCGACTCCGCCGAGGCCGCCGCCGTGTCCGCCGAGGTCGCGGCGCTCACCGCCCGGCTGAACGCCCGCCGCCGGGAGGCGCCCCCCTTCAACACCACCGGCACCGGGCGCATGGGCCGCCAGATCGGCAACCCCGTCACCGGCCTGATCAACCCCATCGCGCCGCCCGTGGAGGTCGAGGTCGGCGACGACGGCATCGCCCGCGCCGAGATCACCCTCAACGACGCCTACGAGGGGCCGCCGACGTTCGTCCACGGCGGCGTGTCCGCGCTCATCCTGGACCAGGTCCTCGGCATGGCCACGGCGGCCGCCGCCGGACCGGCCGTGACCGCCGGCCTGGAGCTGCGCTACCGCCGCCCGACGCCGCTCGGGGTCCCGCTGCGGATCGAGGGGAAGGCCAGCCGGGTCGAGGGCCGCCGCGTCTACGCCGGCGCCACGATCAGCGACCCCGAGGGCCGCGTCACCGTCGAGGCGACCGCGACGTTCGTCCTGCTCGGCCCCTAGTACTCGTAGACGTCGATCTTCGGGTCGCGCTCCCAGTTCGCCACGATCGACGACGTGTGGTCGTCGTCCAGGAAGTCCACGCGCAGCCACCGGTCGGCCTGCGTCACGCGGGTCTCGTAGCCGGGCTTGGGCGTCGCCGAGACGAGCCGGACGCGCCCGCCCGAGACGGCCAGGACGGCGTGCCCGCCGCGCGTCCCGTAGCTGCGCACGTCCCCGGTCGGCCGGGACGGGCTCGTGCTCGGGCCGGGGCTCGGCTTCGGTGCGGGCTTCGGGCGCGGCGCGCTGTCCTCGCCCGCCGGGGCGCTCGCCCGGGTCGTCGGCGACCCGATGTCCGCCGGGGAGGACGGGCTGCCGTGGATCACGGGCCCCGCCAGCGGCGGCGCCGAGCGCTCCGACACCGCGCCGCGCACCACGCCGCGGACCCCCAGCCAGGAGAGGGTCACGGCCAGTGCCGTCGCAGCCGCCCACGGGGCAACATACGACATTGCGCGACGCATCGACACATGGTGGCATACGGTTCGCTCATGGCGAGTGTTCTGGTGGTGGAGGACGACGCCAACGTCCGCACCGCCTTGATCAGGGAGTTGAGCGCGCGATCCCATGTCGTGCGCAGTGTCGGGACCGCGATGGACGCGCTGCGCGAGGTGGCGCAGGCGCCGCCCGACGTCGTGATCCTCGACCTCGGGCTGCCCGACCTCGACGGCGCCGAGGTGCTGAAGATGCTGCGCGGCATCTCGGACGTTCCCGTCATCATCGCGACCGCCCGCGAGGACGAGCCCGAGATCGTCCGGCTCCTCAACGCGGGCGCCGACGACTACCTCATCAAGCCGTTCTCGATCGAGCACCTCAGCGCCCGGCTCGCCGCCGTACTGCGCCGCTCCGCCCGCTCCGGCCCGGCCGCGACGCTCAGCGTCGGCGGCCTGCGCATCGACCTCGACCGCCGGGAGGCCGCGCTGGACGGCGCGCCCCTCGAACTGACCCGCCGCGAGTTCGACCTGCTCGCCTACCTCGCCGCCCGCCCCGGCCGGGTCGTCGCCCGCCGCGAGCTGCTCGCCGAGGTCTGGCGGCAGGCGTACGGCGACGACCAGACCATCGACGTCCATCTGTCGTGGCTGCGCCGAAAGCTGGGCGAGACCGCCGCCAAGCCCCGCTACCTGCACACCGTCCGCGGCGTCGGGGTACGGCTCGCCGAGCCCGATCCGCGGTCATGAGGCGGACGCTCGTCCTGGTGTCCCTCGCGGTCACCTCGATGGTCGCGCTGGCCTTCCTCATCCCGCTGGCGCTGACCGTCCGGGAGATCGCCCGCGACCGGGCCCTCACCACCGCCGAGCGGCAGGCGAACGCGCTCGGCCCCGTCCTCGTCGTCACCGAGGACCCCGCCGCCCTCGAACGCGCCGTCGCCAGCACCCAGGCGGGCGCCGCGCACCGCATGACCGTGCACATGCCGGACGGCGGGCGCGTCCCGCGCGGCGACTCCCGCGCCGCCGCCGGGCAGCTCACCGAGGCGGGCCGGCGCGGCCGCTCCTACACGACCCGCGTCCCCGGCGGCCACGCCCTCCTGCAGCCCGTGGCCCTGGACGCGGGCCGCACCGCCGTGGTCGAGGTCTTCCTCCCCGACGAGGACCTGTCGCGCGGCGTCTGGCAGGCGTGGCTCGTCATGACCGCCGTCGCCGCCGCCCTCGTCGCCGGCTCGGTCGGCGTCGCCGACCGCCTCGGCGCCCGCATGATCCGCTCCACCCGCCGCCTCGCCGAGGCCGCCGCCGCGTTCGGCGACGGCGAGCTGAGCGTCCGCATCGAGCCGGACGGCCCGCCCGAACTGGTCGAGGCGGGCCTCGCGTTCAACGCGATGGCCGACCACGTCGTCCAGCTGCTGTCCGCCGAACGCGAGATGGCCGCCGACCTCTCGCACCGCCTCCGCACGCCCCTCGCGGCGCTCCGCCTCAACGCCGAGGCGCTCGGCGGCGACCAGGTCGCCGACCAGACCCGGGAGGCCATCGACCGCCTGGAACGCGAGGTCGACCTGATCATCCGGACGGTCCGCCGCCCCACCGGCCGCGGCAGCTGCGACGCCGCGAAGGTCCTGCGCGACCGCGTCGCGTTCTGGTCCGTCCTCGCCGAGGACGAGGGCCGCTCCTGCGAGCTGATCGGCGCCGAGCGCCCCGCCCCCCTGCCGATCCCGGGCAGCGAACTGGCCGCCGCCGTGGACGCGCTCCTGGGAAACATCTTCCGCCACACCGCGGAGGGCACGGGCTTCGCCGTGACCCTCCACCAGGGCCAAGGCGTGACGGGCATCCTCGTCGCCGACGGTGGCCCCGGCATAGCCGACCCGGACGCCGCCCTCAAGCGGGGCAGCAGCAGCGGCGGCTCCACCGGCCTCGGCCTCGACATCGCCCGCCGCGCCGCCGAGTCCACGGGCGGCTACCTGCGCATCCACCGCAGCGTCCTGGGCGGAGCCCAGATCCAGATGTGGTTCCGCACGAAGTGGCTGCCCCCGACCCGTCGCCGCTCCCGCCGCCTGGTCCGCCGCCGCCACTCCCGCACCTGACACACCCCGCCACTACGATCCCGCCATGGGAGTCACCTGGGGGATCGTCGAAAGCCCCGCGCGCTACAACACCACCACGGAAGAACTGGTGGAGGAGTGGCGGGAATTCGTCGAGGCGAACCTCTACGGCCGGCGCACCCTCGCCATCATGAACGGCGACGACCGCCTCACGTTCCGCCGCGTCCGCGACGAGGACGGCACCCTCCACCTGGTCACCACGGTCGAACCCGACCCCCGGACGCGCGCCCGCATCGACAGGCTCTCCCAAGGCGACGGCACCTACGACCTCTTCGACCGCCTCATCGACGGCTACGACGTGTTCGCCCCCTACGCCTTCAACCCTCGCTTCACGACCGAGTCGGGCACGTCCTGGTTCGTCGGCCACCTCGACTACCTCATCGGCAGCACCCGCGACATCACCGACCGGGAAGGCGACCCCGATGTGGTCCGCCTGGCGAAGGACCTCTGCGCCGCCGCCCGCCTGGCGAAACGCCACAAGATGCTGATCCGCGTCCACTACTGACGCCCGCCGCCCCGAACCCGAAGCCCCTTCCGAGTATCGAAAGAGGGCAAAGGAGAGAAAGGGGATCGGTGATGAGCGTGGCCCTCCTGATCGCGGCCGTGATCACCTTCTGCGCGGTCATCCCGGCAGTCGTGATCATCTGCTGGGTGAGGAGCGTGCAGTCCGCCGCGTACCGCCAGACCTTCCACGGCGTCGCCGGCGACCCGACGGCCCACGGCTCCGGCTACAACACGAGCCCCTCCACGTACCACCACAACTCCGGCGGCGGCCCGTACATGCACGACCACGGCGGCTACACCGGCGGCGACGCCTGGTACGGCGACCACTCGTCCAGCGACAGCGGCCACTCGTCGTCCAGCGACAGCTCCAGCTCGTCCAGCAGCGACAGCAGCAGCTCGTCGTCCTCCAGCGACAGCTCCTCCAGCAGCTGGTAAGGCCGGGCCTTTTCGGTGCTCTTCCCTCATTTCTGCACGTAACCGGCCGTCAACGCACAGATGTGCGGCCCCCGCGAACCACGACTGGATAAGGCTTGCTCAGCCCATCCCTAAGTGAGGCTTAAAGGGGTTCTTGGGGCGGGTCGGGCGGCTTAGCGTTACACGTGTCACAACGAAGCTACGGCGGAGGTGTACAGGCGGAGAGCAGAGCGAACGTCGGCTGAGGTTCCGACTGAGGTTCCTGATTGAGACAGGTTCCTGGCCCGCACGGCCCCCTAACCCCGCTCTGGGGCCGTGCGGGCCAGAAGCCTTTTCAGGAGCGGGGCAGGGCGCCGAGGAGGAGCAGGCGGAAGGCGTCGGCGGTGCCGGCGGCCGTCGTGTCGCCGGTCGCGAGGCGGCGGATCGCCAGGCCGTAGAGCATCGCGACGATCGCGGGGGCGTGGGTCTCGGCGTCGGGGACGCCCAGGGCGGTGAGGATCGCGGTGGCGAGGCGGTCGTAGGCCTCCACGGAGCGGGCCGAGGTGGCGCGGAGGCCGGGTTCGCGGGCGGCGTGGAGGTGGAGTTCGAGGTTCGCCGTCTGCTCGGGGCCGTAGGCGAACTCGGCCACCGCCTTCTCCACCAGGTCGGCGGCCTCGACGGGGTCGAGGCCCGCGTCGCGGAGTGACTCGGCGTAGGTCGTGATGCGGTCGATCTCCGCGTCGACGAACGTGCGGAGGGACTCGCGGAGCAGGTCGCTCTGGCTCGGGAAATGGTAGGTCAGCGAGCCGAGGGAGACCCCCGCCTCGCGGGCCACGGCGCGGTTGGTCACGGCGCCGATGCCCTGCTCGCCGATGAGGCGGAGGGTGGCTTTGATCATCTCGTCGCGAGCGCTCATCGGTGCCCAGTCTTCCGTACGGCGGGCGTGCCCGCTATCGTTCGTTCGAACGAACGATAGCGGAGGTGGCGGTGGATCTGGGGCTGGCGGAGCAGGCGGACGCGCTCGCGCGGGGGGACGTGTCGTCCAGCGAACTGGTGGACCACACCCTGAAGCGCATCACGGCGCAGGAGGACCTCGGGGCGTTCCGCGTGGTGCGGGCCGAGGCGGCGGCGAGCGAGGCGCTGCGGGCGGACAAGCGGCTGGCGGAGGGGGAGCGCCTGCCCCTGCTAGGGGTGCCGGTCGCCATCAAGGACGACACCGATCTGGCGGGCGAGACCACGCCGTTCGCCGTCGGGGGAGACCACCGGCCCGCGGTCGCGGACGCGGAGATCGTGCGGCGGCTGCGGGCGGCCGGCGCGATCATCGTGGGGAAGACGACGACGTGCGAGATCGGGTTGTGGCCGTTCAGCGAGTCGCCCGAGTACGGGTGCGCTCGCAATCCGTGGAATCCCGACTACACGCCGGGCGGTTCGTCCGGGGGGTCGGCGGCCGCCGTGGCGGGCGGGATGGTCGCGGCGGCGGTCGGGTCGGACGGGGCCGGGTCCATCCGGATCCCCGCGGCCTGGACGAACCTTGTGGGGATCAAGCCGCAGCGGGGGCGCGTGTCGGGGTATCCGCAGACCGACCCGTTCAACGGGATCACCGTGTGGGGGCCGCTGGCGCGGTCCGTCCAGGATGCGGCGCTGCTGCTGGACGTCCTGACGGGGAGCCATCCGGAGGACGTCTACCAGTTGGAGGCGCCGGTGCGCTCCTTCGCGGAGGCCGCCCGGACGCCGCCGCGGCGGCTGCGGATCGCGGTGTCGTTCCGGACGGCGTTCGGGGTGAGCGGGAGGCTCGACCCGGAGATCCGGGCGGCCGTCCAGCGGCTCGCGCGCCGGCTCGGCGAGCTCGGCCACAAGGTCTTCCCCGCCGACCCCGACTACGGGCCGGTGGGGCTCGGGCTGATTCCGCGCGGGACCGCCGGGGTCGCCGACTGGCTCGACTCCATGCCGAACCCCCGGCCGGAGGCGCGGACGGAGATCGAGGCGAAGATCGGGCGGATCGTCGGGAAGCGGCTGCTGCCGCTCGCGAAGCGCATGGACCCGTATCTGCACCGGAAGGTGGGGCGCGTCTTCCGGTACGCGGACGTGGTGCTCACGCCGACCACGGCTCAGCCGCCCCTGAAGGTGGGGGCGTTCGACGGGGCCGGCTACCACAGGACGCAGTCCGGTGTCGCGGCGGCGTGCCCCTACGCGTGGACGTGGAACGTCCTCGGATGGCCCGGCGTGAACGTGCCCGCCGGGTTCACCAGGAGCGGGCTGCCGGTCGGCGCGCAGCTGCTGGGCCACGACTCGGACGAGGCGACCCTCATCTCCCTGGCCGCCGAGCTGGAGGCCGTCGAGGGCTGGACGGCCCGGCGGCCCGCGTGAACGCGCGGCGGGCCGTCCCCCCCCACACCGGCGGCCCGCCGCGTCCGCTCAGAAACCCCCGCCGGTGACGAGGCCGCCGTCGACGAGGACCTCGGTGCCGGTGCAGTAGGACGAGTCGTCCGACGCGAGGTAGACGACGGCGCCGGAGACCTCCTTGGTCTTCGCCATGCGGCCGAGGGGCAGCGCCTTCATGAACGAGTCGGCGGACGCGGCGGTCGCGTTCACGACATCGTCCTGCATCACCATCGGGGTCAGGACGCCGCCCGGGTGGACGGAGTTGACGCGGATGCCGTACTGGCCGAGCTCGCGGGCGGCGGCCTTGGTGAGGCCGCGGACGCCGAACTTGCTGGCGGAGTAGGCGGCGAGCCCGGCCGCGCCGATGAAGCCCTCGGTGGACGAGATGTTGACGATGGAGCCGCCGCCGGCCGCCCTCATCGGCTCGATCACGGTCTTCACGCCGATCCACTGGCCGACCAGGTTGACGTCGAGCACCTGCCGGCATTCGTCGAGGGACATGTCCTCGATGCGCTTGTGCCGCATGATCCCGGCGTTGTTGACCAGGATGTTCAGCGTGCCGAACACCGTCACGGCGGTGTCGGCCGCGGTGGCCCAGTCGTCGGGGTCCGTGACGTCCATCCGGACGAACCGGACGTCGTCCCCGAGGTCGGCGGCGAGCTTCTCGCCGTCCTCCGTCAGGACGTCGCCGAAGACGACCTTCGCGCCCTCCGCGACGAAGCGCCGCACATGGGACTTGCCCATGCCGCGCGCGCCGCCGGTGATCAGCGCCACCTTGCCGTCGAGCTGCCCCATCGATGCTCCTTCCGCTGCGCGACCAAGCTAGCGCACGCTTGGTTTAACGGACAAGGGCGGCCCGCGACAGCCGGTCGGCCCGCCGCGTCGTCTCCGGCAGCCGGAACTCGGGCGCCAGATCCAGGACGAGACGGCAGGCGGAGTCGAGGTCCGCCCGGTGGCCGACGGACACGAACACGGGCTTCACGCCGTCGCGCGTCCGCAGGACCCGGCCGACGACCTCGCCGCCGTCGGTCAGCGGGGACGCGTCGCCGCGCCGCGGCCCCGGTGGTTCGTAGGTGCCGATGAAGCCGGTCTTCGCGACGCCGATCGACGGCAGGCCGGTCAGCACGCCGAGGTGGCACGCCAGCCCGAACCGGCGGGGATGCGCGACGCCGTACCCGTCGCAGACGAGCACGTCGGGCGTGGTCCTCAGGGCGCGCAGCGCCGCCACCAGGGCGGGCAGCTCCCGGAACGCGAACAGGCCCGGGACGTACGGGAACGCCGCCGTCCCGGACACGACCGACTCCTCGACGACCTCCAGCGTGGCGGCGTCCAGGACGACCACCGCCGCGGTGAGGCGCGTACCGGTGCCGCCGCCGTCGCCCGCGTAGGACACGTCCAGCCCCGCGACCGTGCGCGGCTCCGCCGGCCCGAGTGTCCCGAGGTCGAGCAGCGGGCGGAGGCGGTCCTGGACGGCCTCCGCCTCGGCCGCCGTGGACGGCCAGGCGTGCAGGTCACGGACCTCCATCAGCTGAGCGCCCCGTAGGCGGCCTCGACCAGCCGGTACGCGCGCAGGTCGCCGGCCGCCATGTCGGCCATCAGGTTCGGCAGGTACGCGATGGCCAGCCGGGCATCGGGGTCGCCGACGCCGATGGAACCGCCCGCGCCGGAGTGCCCGAACGCCGTCTCGCGGGCGGGGCGGGGCAGGAAGAACGTCTGGGACGGGCGCATGAAGCCGAGCCCGAACGCGCTGTCGAGCAGCATCGTGCGGTCCGGCCCGGCCACGCGCGGCCGGAGCGCCTCCCGCAGGGTGCCGGGCCGCAGGATGCGTCCGGCGACCAGGTCGCGGTAGAAGCCCGCGAGGGCGGGCGCCGTGGTGAGCATCCCCGCGCCGGGCCAGCCGGCCCGCAGCACCACCGGGTTGTTGTAGCCGCCCTTGCCCGGGTGCGGATTGTTGAGCGCCCGGTTCATCCGGCTCTGCGGGTCGAAGTACGCCTCGGCGAGCCGGTGCAGCATGTCGTCGTCCGGGACGGTCCGCGGCGAGTCGCCGCCCTGCTTCGGGGCGTCGCCGCGCCGCGCGGTGAGCTTGGCCGCCCGGTCGATGACGGTGTCGGGGGCGCCGATCCACAGGTCGAGGTCGCGGGCGAACTCGTCCCGGACGAACGCCCCGACGGTCCGCCCGGACAGCCGCCGCACGATCTCCCCGGCGAGCCAGCCGTAGGTCAGCGCGTGGTAGCCGTGCGCCTCGCCGGGCGTCCACTCCGGCTCCTGCGCGGCGAGCTCGGCGGCGAGCGCGGCCGCGTCCGCCGCCTCCTCCGCCGGCACCGGACGGGCGAACGCGGGCAGTCCCGCCTGGTGCGACAGCAGGTGCGCGGCGGTCGCGCCCTCCTTGCCCGCGGCGCCGAACTCCGGCCACCAGGCCGTCACCGGGCCGTCCACGTCGTACGCGCCGCGCTCGGCGAGCAGCAGCGCCGCCGCGGCCGTCACCGCCTTCGTGCAGGAGAAGGCGAAGCACGGCGTGTCCGCCCGCCACTCCCGACCGGTGCGCCGGTCGGCGGTGCCGCCCCACAGGTCGACGACCTTGCGGTCGCCCGCGTACACGGTGACGGACGCGCCGAGCTCCCGTCCCTCGGCGAAGTTCTCCTCGAACACGTCGCGGACGGCGGCGAACGCTGGATCGCAGTGCCCTTGGACGGTGCTGGTCATCGCGGGTCCTCTCGACGAAGCTGTGCACCGAATCATGCTCGAAGGCACGGGCGCGTGGCGATGGGGGGTCAGGACCGTCCGAAAGTGGGGACCGGCTCGGCGGCCGTCTCCCCGGCGGCCCCGCGGGCCCGTGCGGGGCTCGCCTTCGTCCGCCCGAACTCCAGCGTGAGCAGGGCGACGGCCAGCCGGCCGAGGTCCGTCCGCGACCGGAACAGCACCGAGCGGGGAAGGTAGTCCGGCCGGAACTTCTTGTTGAACAGGTACAGCGACTCGACCGCGATGAGCGGGTCCAGCAGGTGCAGGGCCCGGTAGCCGGCGCGCTCGGCCGGGTTGCGGTCCGCCGCGTCGAGCAGGGCGCGGAACGCCGCGAAGTTCAGCGACACGACGGGGTGGCCCCGCTCGGCCGCGTACGCGACGACCTCGACGATGAGCCGCTCGTGGACGCCGTTCGGGCCGCCCGGCGTACGCCGCATCGCGTCCAGGCTGAGGCCGGTGCCCGCCGTCATGTACCGCTGGAAGGCGATCGGCTCCCCGCCCTCGTCGTAGGCGATCGCGACGACCGCCCCCGGGTGGTGGCCGGTGAGCAGCTCGTCCAGGTTCATCGAGAACCCCCGCTCGGAGGCCCCGCCGAGGGAGCGGGCCGCGACGTCCTGCAGCCGGTCGCGCAGCTCGGGCGGCAGGTCGCGCTCCGGCAGGATCTCGGACGTGACGCCGGAGTTGTGGGTGCGGCGCACCGCCTGCCGGACGTTGCGCATCTGCCGTCCCGACAGCGTGAACCGGTCCGGGCGGACCAGGACCTCGTCGCCGAAACCGAGCGAGCGCACCCGCCCCCACGCCTCCAGCGACGCGGCGCTCGCACCGAGCGCCGCCGGACGCCAGCCGGTGCGGGAGCACAGGTCGAGGAACGCCCGGACGGCCGCCGGATGCGCCTCGGGGTCGCCGACCGGGTCTCCGCCCGCTACCGCCACGCCGAACAGGACGCGGTAGCCGATCGCGGCCCGCCCGCCCGGCGCGAACACGTACGTCTTGTCGCGGCGCAGCGCGAACGGGGCGAGGGTGTCGGAGCCCGGGTGCGCGACCAGGGCCGCGACCCGGCGACGCTCCGCCGTTCCGCCGGGCGGCGGGGCGGGGTCCGGGCCGAGCAGCGTGACGACGAGGACCAGCAGGCCCACCGTGCCGATGAACGCGAGGACCTCCGGCAGCCACGCGGCGCCGTCGATGGGCGCGCCGGTGGCGCCGAGACCGGCCGCCACGTCCGGTCCGGCCGACCGGATCGACACCCCTCCGATCGCGACGGACCCCGCCACGGTCGCGGCGAGCAGCAGCGCGGACGTCCGCACCGCCGTCCGCACCCGCTCCGGATGCGGACGCACCGGGAACCGGTCGCGGCAGGCGCGCAGGACGGCCAGCGCCGCCACCAGCGGCGGCAGGCGCCATGGCGGGTCGTCGCCGGTGAGCACCGCGAGCAGGCCGAGGACGACGAGGACGACGAGGCCGTGCCAGGCGGCGCGGCGGCGCAGCCGCACGCCACGCGCCACCAGCCCGAGGGCGAGCGCGAGCGCGACGGCGTGCGCGGGGGCGAGCGGGCCTCCTGTCGTGAGCAGGGCCGCCCGGTCGAGCCAGCGGGGCGCGCCCGCGAGCGCCGGGACGGCGATCAGCAGGGCGACGGCCGCCGTGGCGAGCGCGAGCGGCCAGACGGGCTTGGGCGCGCCCGGGGCCGGAGCCGTGTGCACGAAGGACACCTCCGCCGGGCCCCCGCGCGATCACGCGGGAACCCCTTGCCGGATCGGACCTGATCGTGGCCGTTCGTGGTGGATCGCTCACTCAGCCTACGGCCGAAGCCGCCGGTCGTGAATGCCGCTGTGCCCCCCGACGTCCGCCGTCCGGATACCTTCTTGTGACGCCGGTCTGCCGGTTCGCGCCGAAGACCGTTCCGGGTCGCGTCCGCAGCCGGCCACGATTCCGTGAGCGGGTTAGTCTCGTGGGGATGAAGAGGCTGCTGATCGTCCACCACACGCCGTCGCCGTCCGTCCAGGCGATGCTGGAGGCGGTGCGGGCGGGCGCGTCCACCGACGAGGTCGAGGGGGTGGAGGTCGTGTCGCGCCCGGCGCTGACGGCGTCCGCCGTGGACGTCCTGGAGGCGGACGGCTACCTCCTCGGCACGCCGGTGAACCTCGGTTACCTCTCCGGGGCGCTGAAGCACTTCTTCGACCAGGTCTACTACCCGTGCCTGGAGGAGACCGTCCGCCGCCCGTTCGGGGCGTTCCTGCACGGCAACAACGACGCGACGGGGGCGCTGCGGGCGCTGGAGTCCATCACGACGGGGCTGCGGTGGAGGGCCGTCCGCCCGCCGGTCGTGGTGACGGGCGAGCCGGGCAAGGCCGACCTGGAGGCGTGCTGGGAGCTCGGCGCGATGGCGGCGGCGGAGCTGGGCGGCGCCTGACCCGTCCGGCCGCTACGGTGCTGGCCATGAGTGGATTCCGGCATGTGGTGCTGTTCAAGTGGGTCGAGGGGACGACCACCCTCCAGCAGGAGGAGGTCGCGGCGAAGCTGCGGGAGCTGCCCGGCGCGATCCCGGAGATCCGGGAGTACAGCGTCGGCATGGACGCGGGCGTCAACCCGGGCTCCTGGGACTTCGCGGTCGTCGCGGACTTCGCCGACCGGGACGCCTACCTCGCCTACCGCGACCACGCCGCCCACCGCGCGGTGATCGACACCTTCGTCTCGCCGCTCGTGGCGGAGCGGGCGGCGCTCCAGTACGCGTTCTGACCGCGGCTTCGGACCTGCCGCGCGAAACGTACCGAGCAAGCGCTTGTGTTAACGCTCGATCAAGGCTAGTTTCACCTGCATGGCGGACGGTCCGGTGGCGCCATCGCGCCGGTGCCACCGGGCCGGACCCGCTCCGCGGACGCCGACCGCCGGGGACGGATCGCGCCCCGTCTCCGGCGGACGGCACCGGCTCAGCCCCGTGCGCGCGCGTTGAGCACCGCGTCCCGCAGCTGCTGCGGGGTGGGCGCCTCAAGCAGGGCCGGGCCGCTCATCAGGGGCACGAGCGCCCACCATGAGCCGGTGGACTCGCCGAACCAGACGCGTATCCCCGGGAACTGCTCCTGCAGCCCGCGCGCGGTGGCCGCGCGCAGGGCCGCGGGTGTGGGCTCCTCCCGGCCGCCGGCGGCACTCGGAGTCGTCATGTCACCCTCCCCCCGTAGATCTCATCCGTAACAGCGTCCCCGTCGGCCAAAGCGTGCCCCTCGATAGCGAGTGCGACTAAGGACACTATGGACGCCCGACGGCTCATAAGGGGGGATACGCGCCGGACAGTGGGATCGCCTCCACCGGCCCGGCGTACGTCAGTGGACGTTGATGCCGTCGAACATGACCTTGACGTAGTGGTCGGCGAGATCGGCCGCGTTCAGCCGCCCGCCCGGCTTGAACCAGCGGACCGCGACCCAGATCGTGTCGCGGATCATCCGGTAGGTGAGCGTCGCGTCGAGGTCGACGCGGAACAGCCCCTCCTTCTGGCCCGCCTTGATGGTGTCGACCCAGAGCTTCTCTACCTCGTCCTCGGACTTGATGAGGTAGGCGAACCGCTCCATGTCCTTGAGGTAGTTCCAGTCGTTCTGCAGGACGGTGATGGCGGCGCGGTGCGGCTCAAGCGTGCCGAACGCGATCCGGACGAGCGCGGCCATGGTCTCGCGGGCGTCCCGGCCGCCGTCGATGACGGACCGGTACGCCTCCATGATCTCGTTGAAGAAGCCGGCCAGGATCTCGTCCACGATCGACTCCTTGGAGTCGAAGTGGTGGTACAGGCTGCCGGAGAGGATGCCGGCCTCGTCGGCGATGTTGCGCACCGTGGTGGCCTGGAAGCCCTTCTCGGCGAAGAGCTCGGCGGCCAGCCGGACGAGGTGCTCCCGCCGCTCCGAGGCCAGCGCGGACGAGCCCTTGCCGCGGCGGCGGCCGCCGCCCTGGCCCGGGGTCCGGGTGCCGGGGCGGCCGGAGTTGGCGCTCGTGGTCGTCACCCCCTCATTATGCCGGGCGCGCCCGCGGCGCTCGCCCGTACGGCGCGTCGGCCTCACATTACGCGCCGCACAAGCGCTTGCTCTAGTGCCCGACCGGGCAAAGGGGGACCGCGGACGCTCAGATCTCCGTGGGGTAGGGCAGCGCCAGCTCGTCGGCGGGGACGCCCCGGATGCCCCAGTTCACCTTGGGCGTGTCGATGATCGTGATCTCCAGATCGCCCGGCGCGAGGCCGAGGGCCGGCGCCATCCGCGCGTAAAGGGTGCGGATGAGGTCGCGCTTGGCGTCGTCGGAGCGGCCGGTGAAGCACAGGATCTCGACGATCAGATAGCGCTCGCCGCGCTCGGGGCAGACGAGGTCCTCGGGGTCCAGCAGCAGGAAGCGGTGGAACCGCTTGCCCGGCGGCAGCCGCCACGCCGACTCCAGGCATTCGTGGAGCAGGTCGGAGACGTCCCGCCTGCGGTCCGCCCATACGTCCCTGCGGCCGTAGACCTTGATCTGTGCCATCCGGCCATTCTGTCCCGTTCTTGTGGGACTTGATGTCTAATAGGCCCTGCCTGGTGTTCGCGCTGATGTACACCCGGGGTCGTCTAGGGCGGTGACAGCTCCCCGCCCGCCTGCTCGGCCGCCGCGATCCGCTCCCGGAGCGTCCGGACGAGCTCGTCGCCCTGCTCGGTGAGCCGCTCGATCGCGGGCAGCGCCAGCTCGTCCCGCACGGTGTCGGCCAGCAGCTCGTCGTACTCGGGCGCCCGCGCCGCGATCGCCTCCAGGTGGCGGGTCGCGCGCAGCGCCTCGTCGGCCTCCTCCGCCCGCTCGGCGTACCGCTCGAGCGCCTCGACGCGCCGGGTCACCGCCGCCACCGACAGCTCCAGCTTCGCGCGCAGCGGCCGCAGCGCCGCGTCCACCTCCGGCAGCCGCGCCGACGCCGACATCTCCTCCTGCTCGCCGCGCAGCCGCGCCTGCCGGGCCAGCACCTGCGCGATCTCCCACTCCTGGCGCGGCAGCGTGACGGCGTTGTCGACGGTGTCCAGCAGCCCCTCCCGGTTGACCTCCGAGTCGCGGACGGTGTCCACGGCGGCCTGGACGCGGGCGAGCAGGTCCCGTCCGGGCGTGTCCAGGTCCTCGGGCGTCACGTACCGGTCGCGGCGCCGCTCCAGTTCCCGCGCCCGCCGGATGTCGAGGGAGACCGACGGCGTGCCGAGCGCGACCAGCACGGCGAGCATCCCGAGGCCGATCAGCCACAGCGAGCCGAGCACGGTGGAGCCGAGCACCCCGACGAGCAGGACCGTCACCGGCGCCAGCCACGCGAGCGGCCGGTGCCGGCCCACGATCGTGTCGAGCTCGGCGCGCAGCGTCGGGTCGGCGACCGGCCGGGCCTGCGGCGCGGGGCCGTCGCCGGGCCGCCGGGCGGGCGCGATCCGCCGCCAGCGGGTGCCGATGTGCGTCTCGAACGCGAAGTCGTCCGGCGCGATCTCGATCTCGGTGGGGCCGGACGGCAGCGGCCACGAGCCGACCGGTTCGCCGCCCGAGGGGCCGGTGAACCGGACCCACCAGCCGCCCTTGCCGTCGTCGCACCGGTAGCGCCCGGGGGCGACGTCGATGCCGACGAAAAACGTTCCGATACCGGGGATGGAATCGCTCCACGCGCCACTGGTCACCGGCGACCTCCGAGCCTCCGCCGTGCCCCCTCGCCCGCCCGCGAGGCTGTTCCTCCCGGAATCCCGTACCCAGTTCCGCCTCCGGAAAGTCGTGTACCACCCGACGGATTCGGTTTGGAATACTCCGTCCGTGCGTCCCGAATACGATCCCCGTGACGATCCGCCCTGGGCGATGCAGCTGGTGGTGCGGGTGGAGAAAGCCGATCCGCCCGCCCATGAGCCGGTCTGCGAGGCCGCCGCGCAGGCGGTCGTCCGGCTCCTCAGCGACCCGCGCGCCGCCGATCCGGACGGCGAATGGCACGGCGCCGTCCGCGAGTGGGAGACGCGCCGCATCCGGAAGGTGACGCGGCGGGCGCGCGGCGTCCGCTGGCCCGAGGTGCAGGAGCTGCCCGGCGTGACCGTCGGGCACGCCGGCGCCGAAGTGCGCGCGTTCGTGCCGGGGCCGATGCTGGACGTCCCGCAGGAGCTGGCGAAACTCCAGGTCGCCGGGCTCGACCTCGCCGACGGGGGTGCCGCGCCGCTGCCGGACGCCCCGTACGCCGCGATCGCGCTGAACCCGGACGTCCGGATCACGACCGGAAAGGCCGCCGCCCAGTGCGGGCACGCCGCGCAGCTCCTGCTCCGGCAGGCGGGCCGCAAGGACGCGGCGGCGTGGCTCGAGGGGGGCCTGCGGGTCCATCTGGCCCGCGACGTCCCGTGGAAGACCTGCGTGAAGCGCGCCGCGGTGGCGGTGCGGGACGGCGGCTTCACCGAGGTCCCGCCCGGCACCATGACCGCGGTCGCCTGGGTGGTGCGTTAGGGACCGGGCCGCGCGTTAGGGAACCGTCACCGCCGCGGACGTCCGGGAATGCGCCAGCGATCGCTGGTATCAGGACTACCGCTCGGCGCGCGAACATGGTTCGGTGCGGTGGACGGCAGCAACCGCACAGGCTGGAGGCCGCGCATGCGCGCAGCGTTGACCACGGACCGGACGATGATCGTGACCGACGTGCCCGACCCGGTGCCGCAGGAGGGGCAGCTGCTGGTCCGGACGCTGGCCTGCGGCATCTGCGGATCCGACCTGCACGCGCTGGAGCACCCCGACGCGTTCATGGACACCACCCGCCGGTCCGGCGGCACGCCCTACGACCCCCGCGACGGCCTGGTGTTCGGCCACGAGTTCGCCGGCGAGGTGGTCGAGCGGGGGCCAGGCACCGAGGGCCGCTTCCCGGTCGGCACCGCCGTGTGCGGGCCGCCGATCGGGATCGGGCCGCAGGGCGCCGGGATCATCGGGTACACGCCGATGTACCCCGGCGGGTACGGCGAGTACATGATCGTGAACGAGGGCCTGGTCTTCGCCGTCCCGGACGGCCTGGACCCGAAGGTCGCCGCGATCACCGAGCCGTTCTCGGTCGGGACGCGGGCCGTCGACCGCAGCGGCATCGGCGCGGACGACGTCGCGGTCGTCCTCGGCCTCGGGCCGATCGGGCTCGGCGTGGTGGCCGTGCTCAAGGCGCGCGGCCACGGCCCGGTGCTCGCCGCCGACTTCTCCCCGAAGCGGCGGGCGCTCGCCGAGGGGCTGGGCGCGGACGAGGTCATCGACCCGGCCGCGGGGTCGCCGTTCGACCGGTGGGCGGACCTCGGCGTCCCGACGGGCACCGTCGACCGGATCGCCGCCGAGCTGCTGGGCGTCCGCGCCAAGCAGGCGGTGATCTTCGAGTGCGTGGGGGTGCCCGGCGTGCTCGGCCGGGTCGTGGAGGGCGCTCCGGCGGGCTCGACGGTCATGGTGGTGGGGGTGTGCATGGAGCCCGACGAGATCGAGCCGGGCGTCGCGGTCAGCAAGGAGCTGACGATCCGCGGAACGTTCGGGGCGCTGCCCGCCGAGTACGGCGCGACGCTGGCGGCGATCGGGGACGGTCGGATCGACGCCGGCTCCATCATCACCGGCACCGTCGGGCTGGACGGCGTGATGGGCGCGTTCTCCGAGCTGGGCGCCCCGGAGCGGCACGCCAAGATCGTCGTGGTGCCCTAGGGCCGGGCCTCGACGAGGCTCAGGAGGGGCGCGGCAGGCGGTTCATCGCCGCGAGGGCGAGCTCCTGCGTCCGGGTGAGGCGGCCCGTGCCGGGGCCGGACCCGGGCGCCGCGCCGCCCGCCGCGCCCGCCGCCTGCGCCATCGCGCTGAACCCGTACGAAAGGAACAGCAGGACGACGAAGCCGGCCAGGTAGCAGAGGTGCTCGACCAGGCCGCCCCAGCGGGCCGCGAACACGTCCAGGACGGCGAACATCGCGAACCCCGCCATCCATCCCGCGAGCGGCGGGACGAGCAGCACGTCCCGGCGCAGCGCGAGCGCGGCGGCCGCGCAGAGCAGCAGCAGCGCCTCGAACGCCTTGACCACCAGCAGCAGGGTGCCGGCGGACCCGGAGAAGTAGATCTCCATCTCCTCGCGGCGGTCGTCCCACCGCAGCGCCGACCCGGCCAGCACCGTCACGCCGTACGCGGCGAGGAACACGCCGACCGCGTAGTGGTAGCGGTGCCAGTGGGCGCCGCCCCGGCGGGCCCGTTCCGCGTCGCCGCCCGCGCTCACCGTCATGCTGGCCCCACTCTCCCCGAACGTCTTCTAGGGGCAAGATATCGGGAACGGGGTGCTCCGTCCGAGCGCCGTCCGCGGATCGCCGCGCCGCACCGCGCTGACCGGCTCCGACGCTTGCCTCCCGGCCCCGGACGCGGAAAGGTGAGGTCCGCCCGGAGAACCGCGCGGAGCCCGCGAGGGATGCGATGACGCCTGACGAGACGGGAGCGGCCGCGCCGGCCAGGACGCGGATCGAGTACCTGGAGGAACTGGCCGGCGAGCTGTCGCGCCGCGGCCTCCGGGTCCGCCTCACGCTCCCGCGCGGGCAGGCCCCGAGCCTCCATGTCGCGAACCCCGACGCCGCCGCGCTGACCGAGACCATCCTCGTGGAGCGCGGCGGCGAGGGCTGGTGGTTCCGGTGGTCGTGGGCCGAGCGGATCGCCGCCGCCGGCGATGCCGCCGAGGCCGCCGACCGGGTCGCCCGGGTCCTGTCCGCCCGCTCCGGCTGACGCGCCGTCGCGCCGGGGCTCGCGTCGCGCCCTGAATGTTGATCCGAAGAACATAATGCCGAGCCCGGCCGACCGGGCGGGCCGCCCGCCCAGGGGCGTCGCGGCGGGTCGTTTCCCCTGCTGATCTCGTGTTACGGGATTGTTACCGGCGACAACAAATTCGGCGTCCGGAACACTTGGCGCGGTGGCGGTAAGCGACATAAGTTGCGGGACACAACATTCGCGCCGCTCCCTAGCGACCGGCGCTGCACCAACCCTGGCCCGTGTCATCGCGGCCACCCACCCCAGAAAGGACCCGGCCATGCGCAAGGGGATCCTCAGCCTCGTCGCCGTATCGGCGGCGGCGGCGCTCACCCTCACCGCGTGCGGGGGCGACTCCGACGACGAGGGCGGCTCCGGCTCCGGTGCCATCAAGGGCAAGGTCGGCGTGATCCTGCCCGACACCGTCTCCTCGACCCGGTACGAGAGCTTCGACCGGCCGTACCTGGAGCAGGCATTCAAGGCCGCGGGCGTCCAGTACGACATCCAGAACGCCGAGGGCTCGACCCAGCGGTTCCAGACGATCGCCGATCAGATGATCACCAGCGGTGTCACGATCCTGGTCGTGGACGGCATCGACTCCAACTCGGCCGCCGCCGTCCAGCGCAAGGCGCAGCAGCGGGGCGTCAAGACCATCGACTACGACCGCCTCACCCTCGGCGGCGTCTCCGACTACTACGTGTCGTTCGACAACGTGAAGGTCGGCGAGGAGCTCGGCAAGGGCCTGCAGAAGTGCCTCGGGGACAAGGCGGCGAACATCGTCTACCTGAACGGCGCCCCCACCGACAACAACGCCACCCTGTTCGCCAAGGGCGCGCACAACATCCTCGACCCGGTGACGAAATACAAGAAGGTCGCCGAGCAGGCCGTCCCGGACTGGAAGGCCGAGAAGGCCGCCACGATCTTCGAGCAGATGTGGACGGAGCAGCGGGGCAAGATCGACGGCGTGCTCGCCGCGAACGACGGCGTGGGCAACGCCGCCGTGTCGATCATCAAGAAGAACGGCCAGGGCGGCAAGGTCGCCGTCACCGGCCAGGACGCCACCCTCCAGGGCCTGCAGAACATCCTCGACGGCACCCAGTGCATGACCGTCTACAAGCCCGTCAAGGAGGAGGCGGAGGCCGCGGCGAAGCTGGCCGTCGCGCTCCTGAAGGGCGAGAAGGCCGAGACGAACGGCACCACCAACGACGCCACCGGCAAGCGTGACGTCCCCTCCGTGCTGCTGACCCCGATCGGCATCACGAAGGAGAACATCAAGCGGGTCGTCGACGACGGGTTCGTCAAGGCCGAGGAGCTGTGCAAGGGCGACTACGCCGCCAAGTGCAAGGCCGCCGGCATTCAGTGACGGACCTCCGCTGACCTCGTGGCGGGCCCCCACCCTCGCAACGGCGTCCCGGCCGCCCGGGCCACGGTCTCCGGCGTCCCGGGACCCGGGAGACCGGGACGCCGGGGGGCCCGCCGCGGGCACGCAGAACCTGGAAGGAAGATCGTGGCAGAAAACGGAGACCCCGTCCTCCACCTGACCGGGCTCAACAAGAGCTTCGGCGCCGTCCACGTGCTGCACGACGTGGACTTCACGGTGCGGCGCGGCGAGGTGATGGCCCTGGTCGGCGACAACGGCGCCGGGAAGTCCACGCTCATCAAGTGCATCGCCGGGATCCACCCCACCGACTCCGGCACGATCACGTTCGAGGGCGCGCCGGTCCAGATCGGCAGCCCCCGCGACGCGGCCGCGCTCGGCATCGAGATCGTCTACCAGGATCTCGCGCTCGCCGACAACCTCGACATCGTGCAGAACATGTTCCTCGGCCGCGAGCGCCGCAAGGGCCTCGTGCTGGACGAGGCGTCGATGGAGGAGGCGGCCCGGCAGACCCTGGCCAGGCTGTCGGTCCGCACCGTCAAGTCCGTCCGGCAGCAGGTCGCGAGCCTGTCCGGCGGGCAGCGGCAGACCGTCGCCATCGCCAAGGCCGCGCTGTGGGACAGCAAGGTCGTCATCCTGGACGAGCCGACCGCCGCGCTCGGCGTCGCGCAGACCCGCCAGGTCCTCGACCTCGTCCGGCGGCTCGCCGAGACCGGGCACGGCGTCGTGCTGATCTCGCACAACATGAACGACGTGTTCGAGGTCGCCGACCGCATCACCGCGCTCTACCTCGGCCGGGTCGCGGCGGACGTCGCGACCTCCGACGTCACCCACGGCCAGGTCGTGGAGCTCATCACCGCCGGCCGTTCCGGCGATCTCGGCCTCGCGCCGCAGACCGCCGCCGAGAGCATCTGAAAGGGGACGCAGGTGTCCACCGACATCCCCGGGGGCAAGGGTCCCGCCGTGAAACTCGCCGACGCGGACTTCGCCAACGACCTGCGCGAGCACGACATGCGGTCGGCGGTGCGCGACTACCGGGACCGGATCCGTTCCGGCGAGCTCGGCGCGCTGCCCGCCATCCTCGGGCTGACCGGCCTGATCGTGCTGTTCACCGCGCTGAAGCCGGAGACGTTCCTCAGCGAGGGCAACATCGCGAACCTGTTCACGCAGGCGCTGCCCATCACCATCCTCGCGATGGGCCTGGTGTTCGTCCTGCTGCTCGGCGAGATCGACCTGTCCGCCGGCGTCGCGAGCGGCGTCTGCGCGGCGGTGATGGCCAAGCTCATGGTCGACTCCGGCCAGCCGTGGTACGTCGCGGTGCTGTCGGCCGTCGCGGTCGGCATCGTCCTCGGCACCGCGATCGGCTGGCTGGTCTCGGTCCTGCGGATCCCGTCGTTCGTCGTCACGCTGGCCTTCTTCCTCGGCATCCAGGGCATCACGCTGTGGATGATCGGCGAGGGCGGCACGGTCCCCGTCCGCGACGACGTCATCGTCGCGCTCGCCAACAAGAACATGCCGGTACCGCTCGGCTGGACCCTCGCGGCCCTCTGCGCCGCCGGCTACGCCGCGACCCAGCTGCTGCGCTGGAAACGGCAGCGGGACCGCAGGCTGCACTCGCGGCCGCTGCAGCTCGTCGTCGCCCAGTCCGCGGTCGTCGCGGTCGTGCTGCTCGCCGGCACCTACCTGCTCAGCATCGACCGCGCCCCGAGCCCGCTGATCACGCTGGCCGGGATCCCGTGGGGCGTGCCGCTGGTCGGCGTCCTGCTGATCGGCTGCACGTTCGTCCTGTCCCGGACGGCCTACGGCCGGCACATCTACGCGGTCGGCGGCAACGCCGAGGCGGCCCGCCGGGCCGGCATCAACGTGACCCGCATCCGGATCTCCGTCTTCATGATCGGGTCGGCGTTCGCGGCGGTCAGCGGCATCGTCGCCGCGTCCCGGCTGAACTCCGTCGCGACCGACGCGGGCGGCGGCAACACGCTGCTGTACGCGGTCGGCGCCGCGGTCATCGGCGGGACGAGCCTGTTCGGCGGCCGCGGCAAGGCCCGCGACGCCGTGCTCGGCGGCCTGGTCATCGCGATCATCGAGAACGGGCTGGGGCTCCTCGGCACCAAGGCGTACCTGAGCTACCTCATCACCGGGGTCGTGCTGCTGCTCGCCGCGAGCATCGACGCCCTCGCCCGGCGCCGCCGGTCGAGTACCGGAAGGTGAACCTGCCGGGCGGCGGCGGGGGGCCGGCGGCGCGCGCCGCCGCCGGCCCCCCGGTGCGGCCCCACGCGCTCGAGGCGGGCCGGAACGGCGCCGCAACGCCCGGGTACCGGCACCCTGGCGCGGCTGATACGCTCGGCGGCCACGACCGCCCATCGCGCGACGGCGGCGTGGCACGGTGGGAGCCCCTCAGGATGTCAGTGACGCCCGTCCTCGACCTGCGCGGCATCGACAAGAGCTTCGGTTCCGTCAAGGTCCTGCACGACGTGGCGTTCTCCGCCTACCCCGGCGAGGTCACGGCGCTCGTCGGCGACAACGGCGCGGGCAAGACGACTCTGGTCAAGTGCATCGGCGGGATCCACCCGTTCGACTCCGGCGAGTACCGCTTCGACGGCGCCCCGGCCCGGGTCGGCAGCCCCCGCGACGCGGCGGCGCTCGGCATCGAGATCGTCCACCAGGACCTCGCCCTCTGCGAGAACCTCGACATCGTCCAGAACCTGTTCCTCGGCCGCGAGCGCCGCCGGGGCCTCATGCTGGACGAGGCCGGCATGGAGGAGCTCGCCCGCGGCACCCTCGCGGGCCTGTCCGTCCGCACGATCGGCTCGGTCCGGCAGCGGATCTCCACGCTGTCCGGCGGGCAGCGGCAGACCGTCGCGATCGCCCGCGCCGTCCTGTGGGACAGCAAGGTCGTCATCCTGGACGAGCCCGCCGCCGCGCTCGGCGTCGTGCAGACCCAGCAGGTCCTCGAGCTCGTCCGCCGGCTCGCCGACAAGGGCCTCGCCGTCGTGCTGATCTCGCACAACATGAACGACGTGTTCGCGGTGTCGGACCGGATCGCCGCGCTCTACCTCGGCCGCATGGCCGCGCAGGTCCGGACCTCCGACGTCACGCACCGGCAGATCGTCGAGCTGATCACCGCGGGCGTCAGCGGCGACCTCGGGCTGCGCCGATGATGCGCGCGGGCCCGGCGCCGGAGGAGATCCGCAGGCACAACCTCGGCACGCTGCTGCGCTTCGTCCATCTGCGCGGCCCCGCCTCGCGCGCGCGGCTGGCCGAGTCGCTCGGCCTGAACCGCAGCACGATCATGGCGCTGACGTCCGACCTCACCGCCGCGGGCCTCGTCCGGGAGGAGCTGCCGCGCGGGCCGGGACGGCGCGCCGGCCGGCCGTCCCTGGTCGTGCGGCCCGAGTCCACCCGCGTCTACGTGCTGGCGTTCGACGTCGGCGTCGACCGGCTCGTCGTCGCCCGCGTCGGCCTCGGCGGCGTCGTCCTGGACCGGCGCGAGGCGGCGCGATCCCGCGACGCCGACCCCTCCGACCTGGTGGGAACCCTCGCCGCGGGCGCGCGGTCCCTCGTCCGCAAGGCCGACCGCGGCGCGGTGTGCGTCGGCGCGGCGCTCGCGTTCCCGGGGACCGTCCGGCGGTCCGACGACGCGATCATGTTCGGGCCGAACCTGGACGTCGGCGACGTGCACCTCGGCGACGCCCTGTCCCGCCGCCTCGGCCTCGGCATCCCCGTCTCCGTCCGCAACGACGCCAACCTCGGCGCGCTCGCCGAGCATGAGCGCGGCGCGGGCGTCGGCTGCGACAACCTCATCTACCTGCACGGCGACGTCGGCGTCGGAGGGGGGATCATCGTCGGCGGGCGGCTGCTCGGCGGCGACGAGGGCTTCGGCGGCGAGATCGGCCACATGGTCGTCAACCCCGGCGGACGGCCCTGCGCCTGCGGCGCGCGCGGCTGCCTGGAGGCCGAGGTGGGGGAGCGGACCCTGCTCGACCTCGCGGGGCGCGAGGCGGCCCCCGGTCAGTCGGGCCGCGACGCCGTCCGGGGCGTCGTCGACGCCGCCGACCGCGGCGACATCGTCGCGCGCGAGGCGCTGCACAGGGTCGGGAACCGGCTCGGGCTCGGCGTCGCGAACCTCGTCAACGTCTTCAACCCCGGCATGGTGGTGTTCGGCGGGACGCTCCGCGACATCTACCTCGGCTCCGCCGCGCAGGTCCGCAGCGTCCTCGCGACCAACGCGCTCGCCGCGCCCCGCGAGCGGGTGAAGCTGCGCACCACCGAGCTCGGCGACGACACGACCCTCGTCGGCGCCGCCGAGTTCGCGTTCGCGGAGGTCCTCGCCGACCCCGTCCAGGTCCTGACCCGCCTGCGCACCCCGGAGGACACCCCCGTCTCCTGAGGAGGCGTCCCGAGCGCGAGCGGTTCCGGCCCGGTTCCAGGCGCTACGGGCGGCGGACGTGCGCGGGAGGCGCGAAGCCGAGGCCGCCGCAGGGAGTGACGGGGGCCGCCGCGGTCAGGCTGCGCAGGACCGCGCCGCCCGCCCGCACGGCCGCCGCCCTGGCGCGCTCGGGGACGCGCGGCCCGTCGTGCAGGGCCAGCCACGCCGTCCAGCCGACCGCCACGACCGCCCAGTACGAGATCAACCGGTACAGCCCGACGGCCGCCACGGCGGGCGTCACGGCCGAGCCGAACGCGACCAGCGCGGCGGCCATGCTGCCCTCGATCGCGCCGAGCCCGCCGGGCAGCAGCGGCAGGGCGCTGCCCGCCGCCTGCGCCGCGAAGTACGCGAGCGCCACCGTGTGCGGGGCGACGTCGATGCCGACCGCGTGCGCCGCCGCGAGCAGCGCCACGATGTCGCAGACCCAGTTGAGCACCGCCAGCGCCGCGAGCGCCGCCCAGTCGCGACGGGACGGGCGCAGCGCCGTCCGGACGTCCGCGAGCCGCGCCGCGTGCGGGCCGATCCGGGGATGCGCCAGCGCGGCCCGGTAAAGGTGCCGCAGCGGCACCGCCAGCCGGGCGCGGAGCGCGCCCCACCGCAGCGCGGGCAGGAACAGCAGGACCGGGACGGCGAGGGCCACCAGTACCGGTACCCGCGCCTGCGGCTGCGTCGTCAGCGCCAGCAGCCCGATCACCGTGTACGCGGCGGTGGTGATCACCCCGCCCGCCACGATCACCGCCGTCGCGAGCCGGGCGGACGCGCCGCCCCGCCGGAACTGCCGGAACGTGTACCCGATGCTCACCGCCGGCCCGGCCGGCAGCGTGGTCGACAGCGCGTTGCCCGCGTAGGTGATCGCGAACGCGCGGCGGCGGGACATGCGCAGCCCGCCGACCCGCAGGAGGCGGCGCTGCAGCCGGGCGAACGCGCCCATCGAGCCCGCCTCGGCGACCACGACCACGACCAGCCAGGCGGGGTGGGCGGTCTTGAGCGACGCCCACATCGCGCCCGGGTCGGGAAGGCTGCCGGCGAAGAAGGGGAGCGCGGCCAGGACGGCGGCGAGGAACCCCCAGCGCAGCAGCGGGCCTCGCGCGCGCCGCCACCGCGTGGGCGCGCCGGCCGTCCCGGCGGGCGCTCCGGAGGGAGGGGAGGGCGGGGCGTCGGCCTGGAGGCGGACCGGTGCCGTGACTGTGTCGTGCATGTCCCCGGTCACCTCGCAAGCTCGTCCCGCCTTGCGCAACCTACGGCTCGCGTATGACATTCCCCGCGCAACGATCTCGAAATCGTCAAGTGACGGACGCCATGCCGGCGACCCCGGGGACTAAGGGCGGCGGGTGTGGTGCATCGCGTCCGACTCGGCCGGGGGGTTGGGGGGCGGCCAGGGGCCGTCGTCGCCCGCGCCCTCGGTCCGCTTCTCGTACTCGGTGATGCCGATCGGCCCTTCGCGGGGCTCCTCGATGACGTGGTCCGGGGGCGGATCCTGGACGTACTGCTCGGTGAGCGCGACGTCCATGCCCTGCTCGTCGTCGCCCATCTCGTCGATGTCCTGGCGGTGGTCGCGGCCCTCGCCCGGTCTGCGTTGCCTCATGGGGACCGGTGTTCCCGCCCGCCCGTGACCTACTCTCCTATCCCCGGTCCCGCACGGCCACCAGCCCGCCGACCACCCCGACGTAGCCCGTGCCGTCAGGGCCGATCGTGATGGGCGCCCAGTTGTTGTCGAACCATTTGCCCATGCCGGTGAGCACCTTGTAGACGGTGCGCCCGCTGTGGACGTCCACGGCCGTGAAGTACCACGCGTCCAGCAGGTCCTTGCGCGGCTCCTTCGTGTAGAGGTACAGGAGCCCCGCGGGGACCGACACCTTCGCGACGGTGGACGGCGACCGCTCCGCGCTCGTCCAGACGGTGCGGCAGCCCTTGCCTCCCGGATCGACGTCCACCCGGCTGACCCCGCCCACCGTCGAGCCGCCGGGCGGCAGCTCCAGGAAGTTCCGGTAGCCGTGGTTGTTCTCGACGAACAGGCTGTTCCCGTACCCGATGAGGGAGTTGTCGGTGGCGCTCCTTCCACTGCCGAACACGGGGATCCGGCAGACCAGCCGCCCGCCGGCGCGGCGCCGGACGATGATGTTCATGCGTTCGTCGGCGTTGTCGGTGATCGCGACGTACCCGTCGCCGAAGAACGTGGGCGTCGTGCCGGAGCCCTGGTCGATCTGGCCCGGCTTGCGTCCGCTGCCCCGGTCGTAGGCGTGGCGCCAGACGATCCGCGGGGTGCCGGACGCGTCCGCCCTCATCCGGTAGAGGGCGTGGTCGGACACGATCGAGACGCCGTCCTCGGCCGCCGCGAACGAGTTCTGGACGCGCTCCCCGGCGAGTGCGGTCCGCCTGACCGTCCCCGTCGCGGGATCCACGGTGCCGACGCGGCCGTTGCGGGTGATCCACCAGATCAGCCCGCCCCAGTCCGGGCCGACCGCGGTGATCGGGTCGCACTCGCCCTTCGGGAACGGGTTCGTCCAGGTCGCGCAGTCGTGGGGGAGGTGCCGGCTCAGGTCCCAGTCATCGGTGACCGTGAACCGCCATGCTCCGTCCGGGCCCTTCTCGTGCGCGAAGCGCCGCAGATGGAACGCCGAGTCGGCGAGCACCGCCCGGTCCCGCGGGTCGAGGTAGTAGTAGGCGCCGCCGGACGTGTCGGTCAGCACCTTGTCGAGGTCGAGTGAGAACACGGCCCGCACGGTGGAGGAGCGGGGCGGCAGCTCGTGGACGGCGAGGTCCTTGAGCGTCCTCGGGTCGATCAGCCGCAGCGTGAAGTTCTGCCCGCGCGTGCACTGCGCGACGATCAGCCCCGTCCTCCTGGCGAACGTGACCGTCGAGCACAGACCGGGCAGCCCGCCGCCCTTGGCCTCGGTGAGCACCTCGGGCCTGCGCCCCAGCGGCCCCAGGAAGGGGTAGGTGTCCGACGCGTGGCTGTCGGCGTGCATGGACGACGTGCCCACCGGGCCCTGGAAGGGGTTGGCCGGGACGGGCCGTCCGGGCAGCGGCCTCGGCGTCGCCGGGCCGCCGGTGTACGCCGGGACGAAGGCCCGCCCCGGGCCGTCCGGGACGGGGTCGGCCGCGGCGGGGGCGACGAAGGCGACGGAGGCGACGGAGGCGACCAGGAGGCTGCTCGCGACGAGCGCCGCGCTTCGTGCTGACGACCGCATGGACGGATCCTCGTCTAAAGCGCTTGAATTAATCAAGCGCGGGGTCCCTTTTCGTCGCCCGTTACGATGCGCTTCATGGGAGTGAAAGCGGTCATCTTCGACTGGGGCGGCACCCTGACCCCCTGGCACGACATCGAACTCGCGGACATGTGGCACGCGATCTGCTCGGCGCACCTGCCGCCGGAGGACGTCGAGAAGGCCGCCCGCGCGCTCGTCGAGAACGAGCTGGAGCTGTGGCGGCGCGGCAGCGAGGATCACCTCAGCGCCACCCTCGCCGAACTGTTCGAGCTGGCCGGCGTCGAGCCCACGGAGGAGCTCCTCGCCACCAAGTTCGAGATGTGGACGCCCCACACGCACACCGACCCCGCCGTCCCCGGCCTGTTCCAGGACCTCCGCGAGCGCGGCATCAAGATCGGCGTCCTGTCCAACACGCTCTGGTCGCGGGAGTGGCACGAGCGGATCTTCGCCCGCGACGACGTCCTGCACATGCTCGACGGGGCCGTCTACTCCAGCGAGATCCCCTACGCCAAGCCGCACGCCGAGGCGTTCCGCTGCGCGATGGCCGCCGTCGGCGCGACCGATCCCGCGTCCTGCGTCTTCGTCGGCGACCGCCCCTTCGACGACATCCACGGCGCCAAGGCGGCGGGGCTGCGCGCCGTCCAGATCCGGCACCAGACGACCGCCGCGTTCTCCCGTCCGGGCCTCACCCCGCCGGACGCGCTGATCGACCGCCTGGACGAGCTGCTGCCGCACATCGACGGCTGGGGCGGCTAGCGCGGCGGGTCAGCCGGGCCGGCGGGCCGTGATCAGGTCGCGGCTGATGGCCTGGTCGACGCGGTGCCGGAAGGCCCGGTGGGCGGCCGAGTCCCGCACCTCGAGGCCGGCGGACGCGAGGATCTCGGCGAGGTCCTCGCGCCGGCCCACGTAGGTGTTCCAGGAGATCCCGATCGCGCCGCCGGGCCGCAGCAGCCCGGTCCACTCCGGGACGGCCTTCGCCAGCAGCTCCACCGGGCTGCGGGACAGGTCGGCGCCCTTCCGGCCCGGCGGCGCGCCCTTCCCCCGCGCGCCCTGGGAACGCGCGCCGTGCTGCACGCCGTACGGGGCGTCCGTCACGATCAGGTCGAACGAGTTCGGCCGGAAGAAGCGGCCCGCGCCGAGGGCGTCCGCGTTCACGACCGTGATCTCCCTCGTGTCGCCGCTCCGGTACTCCTCCTTGGTCGCGCCCAGCGTGATGTGCAGGCGGCGGCCGAGGACGGCGCGCTCACGGCGGATGTTCGTGATCTCGGCCTGGTGCTTGACCCGGTTGTTCTTCAGCCAGGTCTTGATGAACGCGGCGTAGGCGTCGAAGTCCTTGCCGTCGACGTCCATCCCGGCGGCGTCCATGCCGTACGTCATCGCCTGGTTCAGCGTCGTGCCCCGCCCGCACATCGGGTCGAACAGCCGGAACCGGCGCGCCAGCAGGTCGCGGGGCGCCGACGTCGCCATGGCCGTGACGTTGAGGAGCAGCCGGGTGAAGTGCTCGTTGGTCTTGCCGGAGTACTTCTGGATCGTCAGCAGATCGCTGGGGAACCGGTCCAGCGGCTCTATCGCGACGGGGCGGAGCAGATCGTCGGCCCGCAGCTCGAACAGGGCGTAGAGCGACGACAGGTTCGACAGCAGGCGGATGTCGTCCGGCTCCGGCGCCTCGGCCGTGAACGTCACGTACGGGACGCCGCCGATCGACGACTCCTCGATGTCACGGATCCGCCCGCCGAGCGCGCTCTCGCCGAAGACCGCGAGTTCGGCCTTCACCAGCCCGGCGGCGGCCTGCCCGTAGACCCGGTTGTGCGATGGCGAGACGAGGAGACCGTACCTGGACACCCGCTCGACCCTAGCAGCGCCGCCACCCGCGGAGGATCACTCACCGGGCCTCGGCGGGGGCGCCAGCGCCGCCGCGGGCAGCCCCGGGAACGCCCAGGCCGGAGCCCGGTCGCCCGCCGCCGCGCGCCAGCGCCCGGCCCGGGTCATCGCCGTCTGCGCGCAGCCCGCCGCCAGGACGCGCAGCCTCGGCCCCGGCGCCCCCGCCAGCGCCACGTACACGCGGACCAGCTCGTCCTCCAGGGCGGCCCCGAGCTGGGCGGCGGTGCGCGCGGACGTGACCTGCACCGGCAGCGCGTACACTGGTGCCGCCGCGACCGGATCGCCCGCCACGATCGCCCCCAGCCGGTCCCGCTGGGCGCGGTGCGCGTTCCACGCCGCCTTCGCGCTCGCCCGCAGCGTCCCGCCGAGCCGGGAGCCCAGCACCCCGTACCCGTACACGGCCGCGTGCTCGGCCTCCAGGGCGGTCCGCAGCGCCTGCGCGCCCGACTTCGCGGGGTCCGGGACGCCGGCCGCCCGCACCGAACCGGCATGGCCCGCCTCACAGGCGCCGATGCCGGCAAGCAGCTGCGCCAGCCCCGGCTCGACCTCCCGCGTGTCCGCCGCCCGCGCCGCGGCGGCGCGGGCCTCCAGGCGGCGCAGGGCCGCGAGCACCGCCTCGCCTTCCGGCGGCAGCGGCTCGGCCCTCGGCGCCGGGATCCGCCCGCCCTCGTGAGCGCGATCGCCCGAACCCGGCACGAGGTGGCGGCGCAGCACGGCCAGATGCTCCCGGTGGCGGGCCAGGACGGGATCGAGGCGCCCCGCGAGCGGCGCGTTCGCCGCCCGCGCCGCCTCGTACGTCGCGATGAGGTCCTGTTCGGACGCGATCGCCGCGGCGAGCGTCCCCACGTCCCGCGACGGGGGCCGGCGCTCCGCGCAGCCCGCGGCCCACGGCAGCGCGAGGGCGGCGCTCGCGCCGAGCATCAGGCGGCGCGACGGCGGACGTGACGGGCCCTGTGGCAAGGGCGTCTCCTCACCGGGTGGCATGGCGGTGTCGGCCCGCGGCGGTCCCGATCCCCGGACGCGTCCATCAGGGCAGCTCAAGCATTCCATATCCGGCGCGCCGGTGAGCTGTCCGAAAGACCGCTCCGGTGTCCGGCTGTCGATAGTCTTGAGGCGCACCACACGAGATCGGCACAACATGAGGAGGACCCATGAGCGTCGAGTCCCGCGGCGGCCGCGCTCACGGGGGCCGCGCCCACCGGGGCGCCGGAGGCCGGGCCGGAGCCGAGCGCGCGGCCGGTGACCGCGGCGCCGACCGGGGGAGCGCCGGACGGCCGTCCCGCGACGCCGCGATCGCCGCGCTGACCGGGCTGCTGGCGCCCGCCGTCGCCGAGGCGGGGTTCGACCTGGAGGAGGTCGACGTCCGGCCCGCCGGGCGCCGCCGCCTCGTCCGCATCGTCGTGGACGCCGACGGCGGCGTGAGCCTCGACGACATCGCCCGGCTGAGCGAGACCGCCTCGGCGCTGCTGGACGGCTCCGACGCCATGGGCTCCGCGGCGTACGTGCTGGAGGTCACCTCGCCGGGCGTCGACCGCCCGCTCACCGAGCCGCGGCACTGGCGGCGCGCCGCCGGACGCCTCGTCGTCGCGCCGCTGACCGCCGGCGGCCAGGTCGAGGGCCGCGTGATCGCGGCCGACGACGAGTCCGTCGAGTTCGACGTCGTCACCAAGGCCAAGGGCAAGGGCAAGGGCAAGGGCGCGGGCAAGGGGGGCGCCGACGGCGACCCGGCGGCGGGCCGGCGCCGGTTCCTTCTCGGCGAGCTCGGCCGCGGCCGCGTCCAAGTGGAGTTCCGCCCCCTCGACGGGGGAACGCGGGGCCCGGCTCCCGGGGACGCCGCCGCCACAGAGGCCGGCGAGGCCGACGAAACGCGTTCTCCGGCTCAGCCGGACTAGAGGGGGGAACCACGTGGACATCGACATGACTGCCCTGCGCAGCCTGGAGAGCGAGAAGGACATCTCGCTCGACGTGGCCGTCAAGGCCATCGAAGACGCCCTGCTGATCGCCTACCACCGGACCGAGGGCGCGGCGCCGAAGGCCCGCGTCGAGCTCGACCGCGCGACCGGGCACGTCACCGTGTGGGCGACCGAGACCGACGAGGAGGGCGCGGCCCTCCGGGAGTACGACGACACGCCCACCGGTTTCGGGCGGATCGCGGCGACCACCGCCAAGCAGGTCATCCTGCAGCGGCTCCGGGACGCCGAGGACGAGCTGACCTTCGGCGAGTACGCCGGCCGTGAGGGCGACATCGTCAGCGGCGTCATCCAGCAGGGCAAGGACCCGCGCAACGTCCTGGTCGACCTCGGCAGGCTCGAGGCCGTCCTGCCCCCGCAGGAGCAGGTGCCCGGCGAGCGGTACGAGCACGGCGAGCGGCTGCGCGCCTACGTGGTGCAGGTCCGCAAGGGCCACCGGGGCCCGTCGGTGCAGCTGTCGCGCACCCACCCGAACCTGGTCCGCAAGCTGTTCGCGCTGGAGGTCCCCGAGATCGCCGACGGGACGGTGGAGATCGCCGCGATCGCCCGCGAGGCCGGCCACCGCACCAAGATCGCGGTGCGCTCGCGCAAATCCGGCGTGAACGCCAAGGGCGCCTGCATCGGCCCCCTCGGCAGCCGCGTCCGCAACGTGATGGCGGAGCTGCACGGCGAGAAGATCGACATCGTGGACTGGTCGGACGACCCGGCCGACCTCGTCAAGAACGCGCTGTCCCCGGCCCGCGTCTCCGGGGTCGAGGTCGTGGACGCCGACGGGCGCGTGGCGCGGGTCATCGTGCCCGACTACCAGCTGTCCCTCGCCATCGGCAAGGAGGGGCAGAACGCCCGGCTCGCCGCCCGGCTCACCGGCTGGCGGATCGACATCCGGTCCGACACCGAGCAGCCCGGGGGCGACGACCGCCCCGCCGGGCGCCCCGGACAGGCGGCCCAGCCGTCCGGACGCGGCGTCCCGGGCCCGGAATCGCGCGGCGAATCCGGACCTTCCACCCCGGCATCGTCCGAGGCAGGACGAACCCCCGCACCCCCCGCCCCGGCCCCGTCTGAGTCTGGAGAACATGCGACCGGTCCCGCCGACGCGTCGGCGCGCTAAACTGAGGAGTTGTGACCGGGCGGTCCCGTCGCGCATGTGCGTGGGCTGCCGGGTCAGCACGGCCAAGTCCGGGTTGCTGCGCCTGGTGGTGGTCGAGGACGCCATCGTCCCCGATCCCCGCGGGCGGCTGCCGGGAAGAGGTGCCTATGTGCACCCCGACCCCGGTTGTCTCGAGCTCGCAGAGCGACGTCGGGCGTTCCCACGGGCGTTCCGCCTGAAGGGTCCGCTCGACACCGAAGCGCTGCGGGCGTGGCTTGCGGAGCGGGCCGCGCGGCAGCAGGATGGCCGATTGGTAAGCGACGTCTAGTCGGAAGCAGGTCGAGATTGCTATGAGCGCTCGATGAGCACGCCGCGATGAGTACGGCAAGTTAGCGACGGTCCGGAGGCCCCACCCCCGGACCAGTAGGGAGTGCAGTGGCCAAGGTCCGGGTTTACGAACTCGCCAAGGAGTTCGGCGTCGAGAGCAAGGTCGTCATGGCCAAGCTCCAGGAAATGGGCGAGTTCGTACGGTCGGCGTCCTCCACGATAGAGGCGCCGGTCGTTCGCAGGCTCACAGAAGCCTTCTCCAACTCTTCTTCTTCGCCCGCCAAGGGCGGCAAGGGCGGAGGCGGCCAGAAGCGGCCGACCCCCGGTCCCCGCCCGGCGGCACCGCGTCCGGGTCCGCCGGCCGGCGCTGGAGCGCCCGCCGCCGGTGCCGAGAGCGGCACCCGTCCGGCCGCGCCGCGTCCCGCGGCGCCCCGTCCGCCCGCGCCGAAGCCGGGTCCGGCAGGCGCTCCGGGTCCCGCAGGCGCTCCGGGCGCCGGTCCCGGCCCCAAGCCGGGCCCCCGTCCGCCCGTCCCGCCCGCGCCGAGCACCCCGGTGACCCCACCGGCGCCCGCCGTGCCGGAGGTGCCCGCGGCGAAGGCGCCGAGCGCCCCGCCCGCCGGCGGCCCGGCGGCTCCGGGCGGTCCGGCTGCTCCGGGCGGTCCGAAGCCCGGTCCGCGCGCGCCCAAGCCGGGCCCGCGTCCGGCGGCCCGTCCCGGCGGCGCCGGCGGCGGCCGCCCGCGTCCGGGCAACAACCCGTTCAGCTCGACCAACACCGGCATGGGCCAGGCGCCCAAGCCGGGACCCCGGCCCGGCCCGCGGCCGGGCGCCGGCCCCGCGGGCGCGCCCGCGGCCGGCGGTGACCGGCCCGGTGGGCCCCGTCCCGGCGGTCCGCGTCCCGGCGCCCCCGGCGCCGGCGGTCCCCGTCCCAGCCCGGCGGGCGGCATGCCGCCCCGGCCGGGCGGCCCGCGGCCGAGCCCGATGAACATGCCGTCCTCCCGTCCGGCCGGTGCGCCCGGCCGCGGCGGTCCCGGCGGTGGCGGCGGCGGTGGCCGTCCCGGCGGCGGTGGCCGTCCGGGTGGTGGCGGCGGCCGTCCCGGCGGCGGTGGCCGTCCGGGTGGCGGCGGCGGCTTCGGCGCCCCCCGCGCCGGTGGCGGCGGTGGCGGCGCGGGCCGTCCCGGTGGCGGTGGCTTCGGTCCCCGTCCGGGTGGCGGCGGCCGCGGCCGCGGCGGCACGCAGGGCGCGTTCGGACGCCCCGGGGGCCGGCCGGCCCGCGGGCGCAAGTCGAAGCGCGCGCGCCGTCAAGAGTTCGAGAACATGCAGGCGCCCGCCGTCGGCGGCGTCTCCGCCCCGCGCGGCAACGGCAAGACGATCCGGCTGCCGCAGGGCGCGTCGCTGACCGACTTCGCCGAGAAGATCGGCGCCAACCCGGCGTCGCTCGTCGCGATCATGATGCACCTCGGCAAGATGCTCACCGCGACGCAGTCGGTCGACCCGACCGACCTCGAGCTGCTCGGGGCCGAGCTGGACTTCGACGTCCAGGTCGTCAGCCCCGAGGACGAGGACCGCGCGCTGCTCGAGTCGTTCGACATCGAGTACGGCGAGGACGAGGGCGGCGAGGAGCACCTCGAGGCCCGTCCGCCCGTGGTCACCGTCATGGGCCACGTCGACCACGGTAAGACCAAGCTGCTGGACGCCATCCGGAAGGCGAACGTGGTCGCGGGCGAGGCCGGCGGCATCACCCAGCACATCGGCGCCTACCAGGTCGAGACCGAGGTCGACGGCGAAGAGCGCAAGATCACCTTCATCGACACCCCGGGTCACGAGGCGTTCACCGCCATGCGTGCCCGCGGTGCCGACACCACCGACCTGGTGGTGCTGGTGGTCGCCGCGGACGACGGCGTCAAGCCGCAGACGACCGAGGCGATCGACCACGCCACCGCCGCCGGGGTGCCGATCGTGGTGGCGGTCAACAAGATCGACGTCGAGGGCGCCGACCCGCAGCGGGTCCGCGCGCAGCTCACCGAGTACGGCCTGATCGCCGAGGAGTTCGGCGGCCAGACCCAGTTCGTCGACGTGTCCGCCAAGCAGGGCATCAACATCGAGGGACTGCTCGAGGCGGTCGTCCTGACCGCCGACGCCGAGCTGGAGCTGAAGGCCAACCCCGACATGCCCGCCCAGGGCTCGGCCATCGAGGCCAACCTGGACAAGGGCCGGGGCGCCGTGGCGACCGTGCTGGTGCAGCGCGGCACGCTGCGGGTCGGCGACTCCATCGTCTGCGGTGTGGCCCACGGCCGCGTCCGCGCGATGCTCGACGAGAACGGCAACCACGTCGAGGAGGCGGGCCCGTCCCGTCCGGTGCTCGTGCTCGGCCTCGCGGCCGTGCCGGGTGCGGGGGACAACTTCCTGGTCGTCGAGGACGACCGGGTCGCCCGCCAGATCGCCGACAAGCGGGTCGCCCGCAAGCGCAACGCCGAACTGCTCAAGAGCCGCAAGAGCAGCTCCCTCGAGGAGCTGTTCAAGGACCTGGAGCGGGGCGAGCGGCAGGAGCTGCTGCTCATCCTCAAGGGCGACGTGTCCGGTTCGGTGGAGGCCCTGGAGGACTCGCTCCTCAAGATCGACGTGGGCGAGGAGGTCAACCTGCGCATCATCCGCCGCGGCGTCGGCGCGATCACGCAGGACGACGTCAACCTCTCGCTGGCGTCGGACGGCGCGGTCATCCTCGGCTTCAACGTCCGGCCGGAGCGCAACGCGCAGGAGCTCGCCGACCGCGAGGGCGTCGACATCCGGTACTACTCGGTCATCTACCAGGCGATCGAGGAGATCGAGGCGGCCCTCAAGGGCATGCTCAAGCCGGAGTTCGAGGAGGTCCAGCTCGGTACCGCGGAGATCCGCGAGATCTTCAAGGTGCCGCGGATCGGCAACATCGGCGGTTCGATGGTCACCTCCGGCATCATCCAGCGCAACGCGAAGGCGCGCCTGGTCCGCGACGGCGTCGTGGTCGCCGACAACCTCACGGTGTCGTCGCTGCGCCGCTTCAAGGACGACGCGACCGAGGTCCGCGAGGGCTTCGAGTGCGGTATCGGCGTCGGTTACAACGACATCAAGCTCGGCGACGTCGTCGAGTGCTTCGAGATGCGGGAGAAGCCCCGCGACTGAGGCGACGGCAGCCCGCGCCCCGTCCCGGCCCAAGCGGCCGGGACGGGGCGCGGGCCCGTCGGCTTGAAGATCGTTTATTCTGGTGACACGGCACCGGGGATCTCCTAGGGTCGGTGTCGCGACCGGTTCCGCCGGCGGCCGGCCCGGCTCTCCGTACGGTGCCGCGGCGACGGGAGCATCCCATGGCGAGGTCCCGGGAACACCGCGGCCGTCCGCCGTCGTTCTGGCTTCTGAAGATCTCGAGGTGATCCATCACGTGTACGTGGGTGCGCTGACGCTGGACCTGCTGCTCGGCGACGTCCGTTCGCTGAAGCAGAAGCGGTCCGTCATCAGGCCGGTCATCGCGGAGGTGCAGAAGCACTTCCCCGGAGTGGCGGTCGCCGAGACGGGCGACAACGATCTGCACCGCCGGGCGGAGATCGGCATCGCGGTGGTCTCGGGCACCGCCGCCAACTGCACCCGGGTCCTCGAGCAGTGCGAGCGCCTCGTCGCGGGACGCCCCGAGATCGAGCTGCTGTCGGCGCGGCAGCGGCTTTTCCATGACGAAGATTAGAAAGGGAGTGCGATCATGGTGGACGCAGCTCGCGCGCGCAAGCTCGCCGACCGCATCCAGCAGATCGTGGCCGAGATGCTGGAGCGCCGGATCAAGGATCCGCGGCTCGGCTTCGTGACCGTGACGGACACCCGCATCACCAACGACCTGCGCGACGCGACCGTGTACTACACGGTGTACGGGTCGGACGGCGAGCGCGCCGAGACGGCCGCGGCGCTGGAGAGCGCCAAGGGCGTCATCCGGTCGGAGGTCGGGCGCAAGACCGGGGTCCGGCACACGCCCAGCATCACGTTCGTCATGGACTCCGTCATGGAGAACGTGGCGCACATCGACGATCTGCTCGCGCGCGCCCGCGCGAAGGACGCCGAGGTCGCGCGGGCGGCCCAGAGCGCGACCCCCGCCGGGGACCCGAACCCCTACCGGGAGGACGACGAGGACGCCGGCGACGAAGACGACGACCTCGACGGTCTCGACGAGGCGGAGGACGGTGAGGACGGCCCTCCGGGACGCCCGGCGCCGTGACCGCTCCGCAGGGACGCGGGGAACCACCGGCCGTAGTGCCCGCTCCCGAGGGACGCGGAGAACCGCCGGCGGCAGTGCCCGCTCCCGAAGGGCGCGCGGAACCTCCTGCCGCCGTGACCGCCGGGCCGAGCGCGGGAGAGGGCGCTTCGTCCGACGCGGGACAACGCGGCGGGGAGGGCGGCGGGCATGCCGTGCGCGTGCGGGAGACCGGCGGTCATGACGCCGTCCCGCGCCCGTTCCGCGCCGGAGCGCCCGCACCCCCGGACGACCTGGAGTGGGACCGCGCGGTCCGGCTGATCCGCGCGGCGGGCGAGGTGAGCCTCGCCTGCCATGTGGTCCCTGACGGCGACGCGCTCGGCTCGATGCTCGCATTGGGCCGGGCGCTGCGCGTCCTGGGCAAGCATGTGACGGCGTCGTTCGGTGAGCCGTTCGGCGTCCCGGCGTCCCTCCGGTTCCTGCCGGGGCAGGACATCCTGGTCGAGCCGGGCCGGATGCCCGCCGCCCCCCGCCTGCTGATCGCGCTGGACTCGGCGGACCCCGCGCGGCTCGGCTCGCTCGCCGGCCGCGCGGCGCGGGCCGGCGACCTGGTCGTCATCGACCACCACGCGTCCAACGCCGGCTTCGGCGGGACGCGGCTCGTCGACCCGGACGCGGCCGCGACGGCGGTGCTCGCCGAGGAGCTGATCCGGCGGCTCGGCGTCCCCCTGGACCGCGACATGGCGCAGAACCTGTACGCGGGGCTGGCCAGCGACACCGGATCGTTCAAGTACCCGTCCACGACGCCGGCGGTGCACGCCCTCGCGGCGCGGCTGCTGGCGGCGGGCGCGCGGCCGGCGGCCGTGGCGCGGGAGCTGTGGGACCGCGCGCCGTTCGGCTACCTGCGGGTCCTCGCGGGAGCGCTGGCCCGCGCGCGGCTGGAGCGGGACGCGGCGGGCGGCCGGGGTTTGGTCTGGACGACGATCACCCGCGCCGACCGGCTGGCCGAGGGCGTCGGCTACGACCGGCTCGAGGGCGTCATCGACCAGCTCCGCCGGACGGACGAGGCGGAGGTCGCGATCGTCTGCAAGGAGACCGACGACGGCCGCTGGTACGTGTCGGCCCGTTCCAAGGGCGGGGTCGACCTGAGCGGCGTGTGCGCCGCGCTGGGCGGCGGCGGGCATCGGGAGATGGCGGGGTTCCTGTGGCCCGGCCCGCCCGGGAGGGCGCTCGACCGGCTTCGCGCGCTGCTGACGGCGGAGACATGAACGGGAAAGAGAGCGGGATGGAATCGGGACTCGTCATCGTGGACAAGCCGGCGGGCTGGACGTCCCACGATGTGGTGGGCCGGATGCGGCGGCTGGCGAAGACGCGCCGGGTCGGGCACGCGGGGACGCTGGACCCGATGGCGACGGGCGTCCTCGTGCTGGGGGTCGGCAAGGCCACGCGCCTGCTCGGCCATCTCGCGCTGACCGAGAAGGGCTACGACGGGACGATCCGGCTGGGCGAGTCGACGAACACCGACGACGCGGAGGGCGAGACCACCGCGACGGCGTCGGCCGCCGCCGTGGGCGACGCGGCGCTGCATGCCGGGATCGTGGCGCTGACCGGCCCGATCCAGCAGGTTCCGCCGCAGGTCAGTGCGATCAAGGTGGACGGCAGGCGGGCCTACAAGATGGCCCGGCAGGGCGAGGAGGTCGCGTTGAAGGCGCGGCCGGTCACCGTGCACTCCTTCACGGTGACGGAAGTGCGGCGGTCCGGCGACCTGATCGACGTGGACGTGTCCATCGCCTGCTCGTCCGGCACCTACATCCGGGCGCTGGCCCGCGACCTCGGCGCGGCGCTCGGCTGCGGTGGGCACCTGACGGCGCTGCGCCGGACACGCGTCGGCCCCTACGACCTCGCGTCGGCGCGCACGCTCGACGAACTGGCGGCCGAGCTGGAGATCCTGCCGATGGCGCAGGCGGTAGCGGCCGCGTTCCCGCGGCGGGACGTGTCGGCGGACGAGGCGCGCAAGGTGATGCACGGCGGACGGCTCCCGGCGGCGGGGCTCGGTCCCGGGCCGGTGGGCGTCTTCGCCCCCGACGGAACGCTCCTCGCCCTGGTGGAGGAGCAGGCCCAGGTCGCGAAGCCCCTCGCGGTGTTCGTTCCATGATCGGGTGGCGAGCGTCACGCCGGGAACGCGTGACGAGCTAACTTACGGTCGCGTAACCTACGAGAGCGTAAGTTATTGCGAGGAGGTGCGCTCCATGACCAGCGTGACGGACCAGTCCGAGGCACCGTCGCCGACCCGGCCGCGGCTGCGCGGCTGGCTGCATCTCGGCGCGTTCCCCGCGGTGCTGGTCGCCGGGCTCGTCCTGGTCGCGTTCGGCCCGACCCTGCAGGCGCGGCTGGCCTCGACCATCTACGTCGCCACGTCCGCCCTGCTTTTCGGCATCTCCGGCACCTACCACCGGCAGCGGTCCCTGCGCGTCATCGAGGTGCTCCGCCGCTTCGACCACGCCAACATCTACCTGATCATCGCGGGCACCTACACGCCGTTCGCCGTGCTCGCGATGGACGGCGGCGCCCGCGTCGCCGTCCTCGCCATCGTCTGGACCGGCGCCATCGCCGGGGTGGTGTTCCGGACGACGTGGATCGGCGCCCCGCGCGCGCTCTACGTCACCCTCTACATCGTCCTCGGCTGGGTGGCCGTCTTCTTCATGCCCCAGTTCCTGGACGGCGCGGGCGTCGCGGCCTGCGTCATGGTCGCGCTCGGCGGAGTCGCCTACAGCGTCGGCGGCGTGATCTACGGCCTGCGCAAGCCCGATCCCATCCCGCACTGGTTCGGGTTCCACGAGGTCTTCCACGCCTGCACGCTCGCCGCGTACATCCTGCAGTACATCGCGGTGTCGCTGGTGGTCTACCGGGCGGGCTGACCCGGCCTCGCTCGCCGCCGTGCGGGGCGGGTGCCCGAGGTCACGCGGCGGCCGCCCCCCGGCGGTCACACGGGCCGTCCGGTCATGGCACCCTTAGACGACGGTATGACGGCAGGGTCCGACGCAGGGAGAGCATGGTGCGGCGCTGGGATGGCCTCGACGAGGTTCCCGCCGATTGGGGCCGATCCGTGGTCACCATCGGCGTGTTCGACGGTGTGCACCGCGGTCATCAGCGGATCGTGGGCGCCGCGGCCGCCGAGGCCCACCGGCGCGGGCTGCGGTCCGTGGCGATCACCTTCGACCCCCACCCGGACGAGGTCGTCCGGCCGGGCACCCATCCGCCGCTGCTGGCGAGCACCAGGCGCCGGATCGAGCTGCTGGAGGGCCTCGGCACCGACGCGGTCGTCGTGGTCCCGTTCACCCTCGAGCTGTCGAAGGTGCCGCCGGACGAGTTCGTCCAGTCCGTGCTTGTCGAGCGGCTGCACGCGGCGCACGTGATCGTGGGCGAGGACTTCCGGTTCGGGCACCGCGCCAAGGGCGACGTCGCGCTGCTGCGGGAGCTCGGCGAGAAGTACGACTTCACCGCCGAGGGGATGCCGCTCGTCGCGGACGGCGGCACCATCTCGTCCAGCTTCATCCGGGCCCGCCTGGAGGAGGGCGACGTCGCCGGCGCCGCGCAGGCCCTCGGCCGTCCGCACCGCGTCGAGGGCGTGGTCGTGCGCGGCCATCAGCGGGGACGGGCGCTCGGGTTCCCCACCGCGAACCTGGAGACGCTGCCGCACACCGCGGTCCCGGCCGACGGCGTGTACGGCGGCTGGCTGGTGTGCGACTCCGACCGCTACCCGGCCTTCCGCTGGCCCGCAGCGATCTCCATCGGGACGAACCCGACGTTCGAGGGCGCGGGGGAGCGGACCGTCGAGGCGTACGCCCTCGACCGCGACGACCTCGACCTGTACGGCGAGCACATGGCGGTCGACTTCGCCGCCCGGATCCGCGACACGCTCAAGTTCGACTCGATCGACGCGCTGATCGAGGAGATGCACCGGGACGTGGCGCGCGCCCGCGAGATCACCGCGGAATGACCCGTCCCGGCGGCGTGCACCGTGCGATCATGGCGGGCTCCGCTTCGTGATCGGGCGGTGGGCGGGCATGGTACGGTGAAGAGTCGCCGGGTAGGGTCCCGGCGCGGACGGCTGCACCCTCATGCGGCCGCCCATCTCTTCACGCACCATGCGGACCCCCTGCGCCCGAGGGCCCGGGATCTGCGGGTGACGATCGCATCGAAGGAGCCACGTGTCGCTCGACACCGCCACCAAGAACAAGATCATCGCCGAGTACGCGACCACTGAGGGTGACACCGGATCCCCGGAGGTCCAGGTCGCGCTGCTCACGCGCCGGATCAACGACCTGACCGAGCACCTCAAGGAGCACAAGCACGACCACCACAGCCGCCGCGGCCTCCTGCTGCTGGTCGGCCGTCGTCGCCGGCTCCTGAAGTACCTGGCCAACAAGGACATCAACCGTTACCGGCAGCTGATCGAGCGCCTCGGTCTGCGCCGCTAGCACGGTGAGGGGGCGGCCCGCCGGGCCGCTCCCTCTCGCATATCGGCCGGAGCGGGCGGGCAGCCCGCCCCCGGCCGCGCCGGACGCCGCGCCCGCCCGAAGGGACGCGTCCGGCGGAGCGGCCGCCCGGTCCGACCGGCCGGCCGTCCAACTGGAGACATGCCTCGCGGACACCGCTGGCGCGGGCCGGTCCTCGGTAGTGGCCTCCGGATCCGCCCGCTTCGGCGGGACGATCCGGACGCTTCGATCGAAGACCGGCAGCGTGACAAGCCACGGGAGACGGCCGCGGGGCCGGACATGGAACCCTGGAGGTTTCCCGTGACAGAAGCCGTACGCATCGACGGCGCCCAGAGCACCGAGGCCGTCATCGACAACGGCGCCTTCGGCACCCGCACGATCCGCTTCGAGACGGGCCGGGTGGCCCGCCAGGCCGGCGGGTCCGCCGTCGCCTACCTCGACGACGAGACGATGGTCCTGTCGGCGACCACCGCGTCGAAGAAGCCCAAGGAGAACCTGGACTTCTTCCCCTTGACCGTGGACGTCGAGGAGCGGATGTACGCCGCCGGGCGCATCCCCGGCTCGTTCTTCCGCCGCGAGGGCCGGCCGTCCGAGGACGCGATCCTCACCTGCCGACTGATCGACCGGCCGCTGCGCCCGTCCTTCACCAAGGGCCTGCGCAACGAGATCCAGGTCGTCGAGACGATCATGGCGCTGCACCCCGACCACCTGTACGACGTCGTCGCGATCAACGCCGCCTCGATGTCCACGCAGCTGGCCGGCCTGCCGTTCTCCGGCCCGATCGGCGGCGTCCGCGTCGCCCTGATCGAGGGCCAGTGGGTCGGCTTCCCGACGCACCCCGAGCTCGAGCGCGCCACGTTCGACATGGTCGTCGCCGGCCGCGTGCTGGAGGACGGCGACGTCGCGATCATGATGGTCGAGGCCGAGTCGACCCGCGACACCCTCAAGCTCGTCGCCGAGGGCGCGACCGCCCCCACCGAGGAGACCGTCGCCCAGGGCCTCGACGCGGCCAAGCCGTTCATCAAGGTGCTGTGCAAGGCGCAGAGCGACCTCGCGGCCGTCGCCGCCAAGCCGACCGCCGAGTACCCGATCTTCCTGGACTACCAGGACGACGTGCTCGAGGCCGTCACCGGCGCCGTCCGCGACGACCTCGCGCAGGCCCTCACCATCGCGGGCAAGCAGGAGCGCGAGTCCCGGCTGGACGAGATCAAGGCCGGTGTCGCCGAGAGGCTCGGCGAGGGCTTCGAGGGCCGCGAGAAGGAGATCTCCGCCGCCTTCCGCGCGCTCACGAAGAAGCTCGTCCGCGAGCGCGTCATCGGCGAGGGGCTGCGCATCGACGGCCGCGGGCCGAAGCACATCCGCCAGCTCACCGCCGAGGCGCACGTCATCCCGCGGGTGCACGGCTCGGCGCTGTTCGAGCGCGGCGAGACGCAGATCCTCGGCGTGACCACGCTCAACATGCTCCGCATGGAGCAGATGATCGACACGCTGAACCCCGAGCGCACCAAGCGCTACATGCACAACTACAACTTCCCGCCGTACTCCACCGGTGAGACGGGCCGCGTCGGCTCGCCGAAGCGCCGCGAGATCGGGCACGGCGCCCTCGCCGAGCGCGCCCTCATCCCGGTGCTGCCGACCCGCGAGGAGTTCCCCTACGCGATCCGGCAGGTGTCGGAGGCGCTCGGCTCCAACGGCTCCACCTCGATGGGCTCGGTCTGCGCGTCCACGATGTCGCTGCTGGACGCGGGCGTCCCGCTGAAGCAGATGGTCGCGGGCATCGCGATGGGCCTCATCCACGAGGGCGGCGAGTACGTCACGCTCACCGACATCCTCGGCGCCGAGGACGCGTTCGGCGACATGGACTTCAAGGTCGCCGGCACCCGCGACGTCATCACCGCGCTGCAGCTCGACACCAAGCTCGACGGCATCCCGGCGTCCGTGCTGGCCGCCGCGCTGAAGCAGGCCAAGGGCGCGCGCCTCGCGATCCTGGACGTCATGCAGGAGGCCATCGAGGCGCCCGCCGAGATGAGCCCGAACGCGCCGCGGATCATCACCATCAAGGTGCCGGTCGACAAGATCGGCGAGGTCATCGGCCCCAAGGGCAAGATGATCAACTCGATCCAGGACGACACCGGTGCCGACATCACGATCGAGGACGACGGCACCATCTACGTCGGCGCCACCGACGGCCCGTCCGCCGAGGCCGCGCGGCAGGCGATCAACGCGATCGCCAACCCGCACATGCCGGAGGTCGGCGAGCGCTACCTCGGCACCGTCGTGAAGACGACCACGTTCGGGGCGTTCGTGTCGCTGCTGCCCGGCAAGGACGGCCTGCTGCACGTCTCGCAGATCCGCAAGCTGCACGGCGGCGCCCGGATCGAGAACGTCGAGGACGTCATCAGCGTCGGCGCGAAGATCCAGGTCGAGGTCACCGAGATCGACCAGCGCGGCAAGCTGTCGCTGGTCCCGGTCGAGGTCGTCGAGCGGGAGGCCGCGGAGAAGGGCGGCGACGGTGACGCCCCGGCGGCCGCCGCCCCCTCGGACACGGCCGAGAAGTCCGACGACGACGGCGAGTCCCGCGCCCCGCGCCGCCGCCGCACCCGCACCCGCGGTAGCGACGACGCCGGCCAGCGCAACACCTGATCCGGTCTCCGCCGACCGGCCTGCCCTCAGCGGGCAGGCCGGTCGGCCGCTTTTTCCCCGATCTTCCTCACGACGGGATGTGAGTCACACGTGACCCTGCCGGCGCGGGCGCAGGAGCCCGGCACCACCACCACGATCCACACCGACGGTGCCGGCACGGTCCGCCGGACCGTGCTGCACGGCGGGCTCCGCGTGATCACCGAGACGCTGCCGACCGTCCGGTCCGCGGCGTTCGGCATCTGGGCCGCGGTCGGCTCCCGCGACGAGGCCGTCGCCGACGCGGGAGCCAGCCACTACCTCGAGCACGTCCTGTTCAAGGGCACGGAGCGGCGCAGCGCCCTGGAGATCTCCGCCGCGGTCGACGCGGTCGGCGGCGACCTCAACGCGTTCACCGCCAAGGAGTACACCTGCTACTACGCGCGGGTGCTGGACGCCGACCTGCCCCTCGCCGTCGACGTCGTCTCGGACATGGTCGCCGCGTCCCTGAACCGCCCCGAGGACGTCGAGGCCGAACGCGGCGTCATCCTCGAAGAGATCCACATGCGGGACGACGACCCCGGCGACCTCATCCACGACGAGTTCGCCCTCGCCCTCTACGGCGACACCCCGCTGGGCCGTCCGATCCTCGGCACCGAGGAGTCGATCAACACCCTTTCGCGCGACCGGATCCACGGCTACTACCGGGAGCACTACGTCCCGTCCGAACTCGTCGTGTCCGCCGCCGGGAACGTCGACCACGACGAGGTCGTCGGCCTCGTGTCCCGCGCCTGGGCCGGCCGCCTCACCGGCGACGCCCCGCCCGCGCCGCCCCGCCTGGACGGCGCGCCCGCGCCCGTCACGCCGACCACCCGCGTCCTCGACAAGGACACCGAGCAGGCCCACATCGTCCTCGGCTCCGCCGGTGTGGCCCGCACCGACGACCGCCGCTTCGCGCTCGGCGTCCTCAACGCCGCCCTCGGCGGCGGCATGTCGTCCCGGCTGTTCCAGGAGATCCGCGAGAAGCGCGGCCTCGCCTACTCCGTCTACAGCTACACCGCCCAGTACGCCGACTCCGGCATCTTCGGCGTCTACGCCGGCTGCCAGCCGGGCAAGGTCGACGAGGTCCTGTCGATCTGCCGGGACGAGGTCGCGAAGGCCGTCGACGGCATCACCGACGAGGAACTCGTGCGCGGCAAGGGCCAGCTGCGCGGCACGATGGTCCTCGGCCTGGAGGACACCGGCTCCCGCATGAGCCGCATCGGCAAGAGCGAACTCGTCTACGAGTCCCTCCTCCCCGTGAACGACGTCCTCGCCCGCATCGACGCCGTCACCCTCGACGACGTGCGCGCCGTGGCCCGCGACGTCCTCGCCGCGCCGCAGGCCCTCACCGTCATCGGCCCGGTCGGCGACCACGACTTCGCCGCCTGACCGGTAGGCTCGGCGGACATGAGCCGGGAGGACAACGTGATCAAGGTTGGGGTGCTGGGCGCGCAGGGCCGGATGGGCGCCGAGGTGTGCCGGGCCGTGCAGGGCGCCGACGACACCGAACTCGTCGCCGCCGTCGACCAGGGCGACCCGCTCGACGCGCTGACCGCCGCCGACGTCGTCGTCGACTTCACCCATCCCGACGTCGTCATGCACAACCTCGAATGGTGCGTGAAGAGCGGGCTGCACGCCGTCGTCGGCACCACCGGCTTCGACCCGCACCGCATCGACGCCGTCCGCTCGTGGCTGACCGACGACGCGTCCGGGAACGTCCTCATCGCCCCGAACTTCGGGATCGGCGCCGTCCTGATGATGCACTTCGCGCAGAAGGCCGCCCCGTACTTCGAGTCCGTCGAGATCGTCGAGACGCACCACCCGAAGAAGGCCGACGCCCCGTCCGGCACCGCCTACCGCACCGCCGAGCTCGTCGCCGCCGCCCGCGCCGAGGCGGGCACCGCCCTGTCCCCGGACGCGACGACGTCCGAGATCCCTGGCGCCCGCGGGGCCGACGTCGACGGCGTTCGCGTCCACGCCGTCCGGATGTCCGGCTCGATCGCCCATCAGGAGGTCATCCTGGGCGGCCACGGCGAGCTGTTCACGATCCGGCACGACGCGATGAACCGCGAGTCGTTCATGCCGGGGGTCCTCCTCGCCGTCCGCAAGGTCCCCGCCCTTCCCGGGCTCACCCTCGGCATCGAGTCGCTCCTCGGCCTGTGATGGACTTCGCGGCCGACCCCTGGGACTACCTGGAGGCGTCCGAGGCGATCGACCTGGAGCACCCGCTGGTCCAGTCGATCGCCGCCGGTCTGCGCACCGGCGACGACATCGCCTACGCGCACGCCGCCTTCGACCACGTCCGCGACGAGGTGGCCCACTCGATGGACGCCGGCGACCCCCGCGTCACCTGGCGCGCGTCCGACGTCCTGACCCACCGGGTGGGCCTCTGCTACGCGAAGTCCCACGCCTACACGGCGCTCCTCCGCGCCGGCGGCATCCAGGCGGGCCTCTGCTACCAAGAGGTGTCCGGCGTCCTGCACGGCCTGACGGCGGCCCTCATCGACGACCGCTGGGTCCTGCTCGACCCTCGCGGCAACAACGCGGACGTCAGCGTCGAGTTCTCCGCCTCCGAGCACGCCCTGGCCTACCCGGACCTCCCGGTGCTCCCCACGGTCCACGCGGCTCCTCCCGGCCCCGTCCTAAATGCCCTGAAGGCGATGCGGGACGCCACGACCTCCCCGCTCCCCACCACCGTCTAACGCGATGACCACGAACGATCGCCGGCTTGGTGACCCGGCCCGGGACTGAGGACGACCGACCGGCGGTGCCGTTCACGCCGTACCCGGGCACGCTGAGTAGTCGGCACACCCGGCGGCCGGTTGTTCGCGTTGTGCCACCGCGGACACGCTTGCGGCTCCCCGCCGGCCGAACCATGACCCGGCCCGGGTCTCCAAGATCCGTGGAGATATCGCATGAGAGATGTGGGCTTCGGCACCGGCAAAGTGGTCGTGAACCGGGCGATGTCGCTGGACGGCTTCATCGCCGGCCCCGGCCACGCGATGGACTGGATCGCCGAGTATCTGACCGCGGCCGAGGTCCCGGAGGTCATGGCGGCCACGGGCGCGATGCTCGTCGGCCGGGGCACGTACGAGGTCGCCAAGCGTATGGCCGACCAGGACACCCCCTACGACGGGGGAGCGCAGTTCGTCCTCACGCACAAGCCTCCCGAGGAGCCGGATCCCACCGTCACCTTCCTCACCTGTGGACTCGAGGAAGCCGTCGCCACGGCACGCAGCGCCGCGGGCTCGTCGACGAGATTCTGGTGTACGTCCTGCCGGTGCTCCTGGGCGACGGCGTCCGCTTCTCGCCTCCAAGCCTCGGCAGGATCGACCTGGACTAGGGCCTGTTCGTAGTTCTGATCAGTTGCCGCTGGTCACGATTGAGTGACTCGCTCACACCGGGGCGGGAGCGGGCTGTACCACCGGCTGTATGACGCGCGGTGATGTGACCGATACGGAATGGGAACTACCGGCAGCCCGTGGCGGGACGTGCCCGCCACCTACGGCAACTGGTCGACGATCTATGACCGGTTCCGGGCCTGGGCATGCCAGGGCGTCTTCGAGAACGGGGGTCTTCTCCCGAACGTGACCCCAGGGCCAAAGTAGCTGCGTGATCAGTCACGGTTGCGGTTCGTGGTCATCACGGGTCGGCAGTACTGCGCGGTAGCCCATCTCCGGCGTTCGAGGGTGTTCCCGACCCGGGGGCCGATCAGGCGAATGGGGCGGATGTGCGGCGTGAATGGGAGCCGGAAGAGCTGGTTGAGGCGTGGACGCTGCTGGATGGCGACTGGGAGTTGGTGGCCAACAAGACCGGCGCGACGCGGCTGGGGTTCTGTCTGCTGCTGAAGTTCTTCGAGCTGGAGGCGCGGTTCCCGCGGCACGCCGGTGAGATCCCCAAGGCTGCGGTGGAGTACGTCGCCGGGCAGGTCAAGGTCGATCCGGTGGTGTTCGCCGACTACCAGTGGTCGGGCAGCACGATCAAGTATCACCGCAAGCAGGTCCGGGAGGCGTTGGGGTTCCGGGAGTCGACCCGGGTCGATGAGGATGAGCTGATCGAGTGGCTGGCGGCGGAGATCTGTCCGATGGTGCTGACCGATGAGGGGGTGCGGTCGGCGCTGTTGGCGCGGTGCCGCAAGCTGCGGATCGAGCCGCCGGGCCGGATCGAGCGGATCGTGCGGTCGTGCCGGGCGCGGTTCGAGCGGTCGTTCTGTGAGCAGGTGACGGCGCGGCTGTCGGCCGGGTCGGTCACGGCGCTGCTGGAGCTGGCCAAGGGCATCGATGGGTTCCTGGCGGAGCTGAAGTCCGATCCGGGGCGGCTGGGGCTGGAGACGCTGCTGGAGGAGATCGTCAAGCTGCGGCGGGCCAAGGCGATCGGGTTGCCGGCCGATGTGTTCGGCGGGTTCTCCGAGCGGCTGGTGGCGTCCTGGCGGGCGCGGGCGATGGCCTCGCACCCTTCTGATTTCGCCGCCAATCCCGAGCCGGTGCGGTTGACGCTGTTGGCGGCGCTGGCGTGGAGCCGGACCGCTGAGATCACCGACGCGCTGGTGGATCTGCTGATCGGGCTGATCGGCAAGATCAATACCAAGGCGGAGCGGAAGGTCGAGCAGGCGATGTTCGCCGAGGCCAAGAAGGTGCACGGCAAGACCGCCAAGCTGTACTCGATCGCCGAGGCGGCGCTGCAGGCCCCCGATGACACCGTGCGCAAGGTGGTGTTCCCGACGGTCGGGGAGGGGACGCTGCGCGCCCTGGTCGCCGAGGCCAAGGCTGACGCCAAGACCTACCAGGCGCGGGTGCGGACGGTGCTGACCAGCTCCTACTCCTCCTATTACCGGCGGATGCTGCCCAAGCTGCTGGCGGCGATTGAGTTCAAGTGCAACAACACCGCCTACCGGCCGGTGATGGACGCGCTGGATCTTTTGGCCCGCTACGCCGACGTGCCGAACAAGGTCCGCCACTTCGACGGCTCGGACCGGGTGCCGGTCAAGGGTGTGGTCCGGGACGCCTGGCTGGAGGCGGTCGTGGACTCAGACGGGGTGATCGAGCGGGTCTCCTACGAGCTGTGCGTGCTGGTGGCGCTGAAGAACGCGCTGCGCCGCCGGGAGATCTACGTGCACGGCGCGACCCGGTGGCGCAACCCGGAGGAGGACTTGCCGGCCGACTTCGAGGAGAACCGCGACGTGCACTACGAGAACCTGCGCCAGCCGCTGGATCCGGCCGAGTTCATCGCGAACCTGCAGGCGGCCATGCGCGCCTCGATGGAGCAGGCCGCGGCCGCGATCGGGCGCAAACGCTCGGGCGGCACCAAGGTGAAGACCCATCGCGGCGAGCCCCGCTGGCATGTCTCGGACCTGGGCAAGCTGGCCACCCCCGACAACCTCAAGGCGCTGCACGCCGAGGTGCAGGCCCGGTGGGGCGTGATCGACCTGCTGGACTTCCTCAAGGAGTCGGACTTCGTCACCCAGTTCACCGACGCGTTCTCCACGGTCGCGACTCGGGAGAACACCCCGCGGGAGGTGATCCGCAAGCGGCTGCTGCTGGTGCTGTACGCGCTGGGCACCAACATCGGCATCAAGCGCGTCGCCGACGGCGGCAAGCACGGCGAGACCGAGGCCGCGCTGCGCGCCACCCGGTACCTGTTCGTCAACCGCGACAACCTGCGCAACGCGATCGCGACCCTGGTCAACGCCACCCTGCGGATGCGCGACGAGGCGTGGTGGGGCACCGGGACGGCGTGCGCGAGCGACGCCAAGAAGTTCGGGTCGTGGTCCTCGAACCTGATGACCGAGTACCACGTCCGCTACGGCGGCCACGGCGTGATGATCTACTGGCACGTCGAACGCAAGTCCGTGTGCGTGTACTCCCAGCTGAAGTCGTGCTCGGCGTCGGAGGTGTCGGCGATGATCGAGGGCGTGCTGCGGCACTGCACCGACGCGACCATCGACCGGCAGTACACCGACACCCACGGCCAGAACCTGGTCGGGTTCGCCTTCTCCCACCTGCTGGGGTTCAAGCTGCTGCCGCGGATGAAGAACGTCGCCCACCAGAAGCTGGTGCGCGTCGAGGCCGGCGAGCCGGTGCCGGACGTCCTGGCGGGCATGGTGGCCGACCGGGCGATCGACTGGGAGCTGATCGCCCAGCAGTACGACCAGATGGTCAAGTACGCCACCGCGCTGAAGCTGCGCACCGGCGAGGCCGAGCAGGTGCTGCGCCGCTTCACCCGCGGCGGTCCCAAGCACCCCACCTACCGCGCCATCGAGGAGGTCGGCCGCGCGGTCAAGAGCGTGTTCATCGCCGAGTACATGGCGTCTGAGCAGCTGCGCCGCGAGATCCACGAGGGCCTGCAGGTGGTGGAGAACTGGAACTCGGCCAACGCCGACCTGTTCTACGGCAAGGCCGGCACCATCGGCGGCGTCGACCGCGAGAACCAGGAGGTGTCGATGCTGGCGCTGCATCTGCTGCAGTCGGCGCTGGTGTTCGTCAACACCGTCCTGGTCCAGTCGGTGCTGAAGGACCCGGCCTGGGCGGGCCGGCTCACCGACGCCGACCGCCGCGCCCTGTCGCCGCTGTTCTGGTCGCACGCCAACCTGTACGGCACCATCTCCATCGACATGGACACCCACCTGGATCTGGGGCTGGTGGCCTGAGTCCCATTGCGGCTATCGCAGCGCGAACTCTTGGCGGCGCGGTGGGGGGTGTCCTTCACCGCGGTCTCGCCGGCCCACGGGTCGAGTCTGGTGAGGAAGTCGCGTAGGTAGTTCAGGCTGCGGGCGCTGGCGACGCGCAGGATGTTGCCTTCCTGCACTCGGGCGCGGGCGCGGGCGTCGATCTGGTGGAGGATCTCCCGGCGGAGGGCCTAATGACGAGCTTCCATGGTCGCCAAATTTTACTTACGCCCGGCTTACGCATCCTTGACCGATTGCTACCTTGAAGCAACATTCGGTGGTCGCGCAGCAGCGTGGCCACCTCCCCAGCGCGCGCCCTTAGCCAGTCGAGCACGGGGCCGCGCCTCTCTCATCACGTGCACAAGGAGCCTTTGTGGGTTCGTCTCTTCAGCATGCCCGCACACGGGTGCTGGCGCTGGCCACCGCGCTGGTGGTGGCCGCCGCATGCCTGGCCGCGCTGGCCGCGCCGGGTCAGGTGGCCCAAGCCGACACCGGCACCACCCAGCAGGGCAACAGCGGGCAGTTCGTGTCGTTGCCGCTGGTCGGCATTTACGACACGGTGTCCGGGGTGAACGCCCCGGTCGCCGAGATCCCCGCCAACGGGTCGGTGACCGTCCAGGTCGCCGGGAAGGGCGGGGTGCCGGCGTCGGGGGTGTCGGCGGTCGCGCTGAACATCTGGAAGCGCGGCGGGTCCGACGGGTACGGCTACCTGGTGCTGCGGCCCTCGGACAAGCCCTCCACCGCGGTGACGCTGTACTACAACCCCACCGACCACAACTCCACCGACGACCTGATCCGGCTCACCTCCACCGGCAAGCTGACCCTGACCAACACGGGGCCGAACCCGGTTGTCGGCGTACTCCTTGAAGTGCAGAGGTGAGTACGGGTAATCGTGCAGAGTGTCCGTCAGCCGGCGGCGGCCTCGGCTTCGGCTGCTTGCATGCGGTTCTTGAGCCGGTAGCTGGGTCCGTTGATCGCGATGACCTCGCAGTGGTGCAGGAGCCGGTCGAGGATCGCGGTGGCCAGGACCTCGTCGCCGAAGACCTGGCCCCACTCGGAGAAGGCCTTGTTGCTGGTCAGCAGGATCGAGCCCCGCTCGTATCGTTTCGAGATGACCTGGAAGACCAGGTTGGCCTCCTCGCGGGCCAGCGGGAGGTAGCCGACCTCGTCCAGGACCAGGACTTGGGGGCGGGTGTAGACCTTGAGCTTGGAGGTCAGTTTCCCGATCGCGTCGGCGGCCTTGAGCTGGCGGACCATGTCGTCCATGGTGGCGAAGTAGACGCTGTAGCCGGTGCGGCAGGCCGCGACCGCCAGCGCGACGGCCAGGTGGGTCTTGCCGACCCCGGGCGGTCCCAGGAACGCGGCGTTGGCGCGGGCTTCGGCGTAGGCGACGGTGGCCAGATCGCGGACCTTCCTGACGTCCAGGCCGGGCTGGTAGGAGAAGTCGAAGTCCTCGACGGTCTTGTGGTGCGGCATTCCCGACACCCGCAGCGCGTGCCGGATCCGGCGTTCTTCCTTGAGTGCCTGTTCCTCTGCCAGCACCATGTCCAGGAAGTCCAGATAGCCCATCTGGGTGTCGTCGGCGCGGCTGACGAACTCGCCCAGGCTGGCCGCCAGGTGCGGCAGGGTCAGCTTGGCGGCGGTGGCGCGGATCCGGGCGGTGACCAGCTCACTCACGACGAAGGTGTCCTTTTCTCCTGGAAGGTCGGGCTGCAGGCGTGGCTCGGGTGGGGTGCCCGTGGTCAGGTGAACGGGCCGGTGCCGGTGATCTGGTCATAGACCGCCAGCGAACGGCGGCCGACCTGGATGTCGGCGGCGTCGGAACGGGCGAGCAGGAACCCCAGCGCGCCCTGCTGCCGGTGATGCCGCCGCCGGGCCGTCAACTCATCCCCCGGGTCGCCGTGCCCGGTGGTGGTGGTGCGGGTATGCCCGTCGGGCAGCCCGCGCCAGTGCTCGGGATCGACGACGCGGTTACCGCGGCCGGCGGCTCGGGGATGCACCGCCAGCAGCGTGATCCCGTTCTCGTCCGGGACGGTGGCGTGCAGGCTGACCGTCGCCGCCGACGCCCGGACCTCGACCAGCTGCCGATGGAACACCCGGATCGCCGGGACCGAGTAGAGGTTGGCCTCGAACGCCACCAGGCAGTCCTTGCCGACGTGCCGCAGATGCCGGTCGGTGACCAGATAGGGCGTGGCGGGGAGCGGCCGCAGCGCGGCATGGTCGCGGCGTGCCCGGACCCCGATCACCTGGCCGTGCGTGCGGTGCACGGTCCGGCGCCGGACCGGAACCCAGGCCAAGAACGCCCTGTCCAGATCCTGCAGCGAGGAGAACGAGCGGCCCGACAGCACATGGTCGCGGACGATCAGCACCTGCCGCTCCACCCGCCCCTTGCCCGTCGGGCGGTAGGCGGCCAGCACATCGATGTCGAAGTCATAGTGCCCGGCGAACGCCACCGCCTCGGGATGCAGCGGCACCGCCTTGCCCGGCGCGACGTGCCGCCGGACCACGGTCTTGGTCCGGTCATAGACGATCGATCCCGGCACCCCGCCGAAGTGCTCGAACGCCCGCCGATGGCAGGCCCAGAACGTCGCCAGATCCTGGCCGGTGGTGAAACACACGAACGGATCACGCGAATACGACAACGTCATGTGGAAGGAGTAGACCTTCGCGATCCCCGCATGCGCCAAGATCCCGCCCTCATCACCCCAGTCCACCTGCGCCTGCGCGCCCGGCACCACCTCAAACCGGCGATGCAACCGGGACAGCTCCCGCGGCGTGAACCCCAGCTCCTCGGCGATCCGCGGCCGGGCGTCCTGCAGATACAGCTTCACCCGCTGATAAGTGCCCGGGAAGCCGTACTCCTCGACCAGCCGCTCGTGCACGACCGAGGCCTTCAGCAGCAACTCCGCCCGCAGCCACGCGTCGATCACCGGCGCGTACTGCTCGATCATCTGCTTGCGCCGACTCGGCCGCGGAGCCGCCGCCGGAGGCGCCACCGGACCGTCGTCCTCCACATACTTCTTCACCGTGCGCCAGTTCAGCCCGGTCTCCCGAGCGATCTCCGAGATCGACGCCCCCGCGTCCCGCAATGCGCGGAACCGCCGCAGCTCGAGCCACCGCTCGGCCTCCAGCACCACCGCAACCCGCCCCTCACATGATGATCACCATCACCTGGCAGGCTCCAAGATCACCACCCCGGCAAGACCGCCGACACACCGATCATCTCTGCACGTTTACCTGTACCTGGCTCTGCACTGGACCCCGTACACCGACACCGGTGGACGTGCGGATCGCAGTGCGCGGCTACTTCCTGGACGCCTCCGCCACCCAGGCCGCCACCGAGTACCACCCGGTCACCGCGGCCTACCTCTACGACTCCCGCCCCGGAGTCGGCCCGGCCGACGGACCCAAGACCCCGGTGCCGTCCAAGACCCCGATCACCATCCAGGTCAACGGGAAGGCCGGGATCCCCGCCACCGGCGTCGACTCGGTCGCCATCAACATCGCCGCCCTGGGCGCCACCACCAACGCTGGCCTTTCCTTGTGGGCCGACGGGGAGTCCGACCCCACCTCCTCCACCCTGCTCTACACCGCAGGCGAGAACAACAGCCTCACCGATATCGTCCGCGTCGGCACCAACGGACGGATCCGGCTGGTCAACCACGGCGCCAACCCGATCAACGTCGCGATCGCGATCCGCGGCTACTTCAAGAAGACCACCACCACCGACACCGCCGGGGCCGGATTCGAGGCCGTCGAGCCCAAGACGCTGCTGCGCACCGACAGCGGCGTTGGCACCCCCGGCGCCACCACCACCCCGCTGGCCGCTCGTGCATCGCTGACCTTCACCGCCACCTCCGCCACCAGCACCCCGCTGCAGCGGATCTCCGCGGTCGCCGGCAGCCTCACCGCCTACGCCCCCGCCGCCACCGGCTCCCTGTCGATCACCCCCACCGGCGGCACCGAGGCGAAGCTCGGCGCCCTTCAGTTCATGAAGGGCGAGACCAGCCAGCTCACCGACATCGTCCGCCCCGGCACCGACGGCAAGCTGACCATCACCAACCACAGCGACGCCACCGTCCACGTCCAGTACTCCATCCGCGGCTACTTCGTACTGTCTCCTCCCGAAGCAGTCGCGAGGGCCGTCGAAGCCGCCACCGGCACCGAAGACCTCGCCACCGCAGTCACTAGCGATGCCCACAATGTCGCCGTCTCGACGGGCTTGGTACACGTTTCCGGACAGGCGCCCTACGACGAACCAGTGGGAGATGACCCAGCGCTGGAGCAGCCCTCAGCAGAAGAGCTGACGACCGCGGAAGAAGAAGCTGCGGCGGCTGCGGGGGCTGACTCAGCTGCCGATGCTCCTGCCGGAGTTTCCACTGTCGAGGTCCCCCGTGATCCCAATTCTAGGATTTCCATCACCGCCGACAGCGGCCGACTGGAGTTTGGGGTTCCGGCAGTCGGATCGGCAGTCCCTGCCGCTGCTGGGACCGTGGTGTATGACGGTATTCAGAATGGGTTCTCCACCGCAGTGCAGCCCCTCGGTGACGGTGGAGCCCGCATTCTCGTCCACATAGACAACGCGAATTCTCCGACCACGTATCTCTTCCCTGTCGCCCTTCCGGAAGGGGCGAGAATGGATCTAAATGAGGCGGACGGAAGTGTGCGCATCGTCCGGGATGTGACATCCTCGGGCGAATCTCCCGATACTTCGGAGGTCATCGCAGAGGAACTACTCGGCTACATCGCCAAGCCCTGGGCCAAGGACGCCAACGGCCGTACGTGGCCTACCAGCTACACCCTCGAGGGAAGCGCCCTCAAGCTGCACGTAGACCTGACGCCGGTCACCACGGAGGAAGGAACCGTCTCCCCCGCATTCCCGGTGATCGCCGACCCCAAGGTCAGCTTCGGATGGTCCATCTATGTCCGGTGGAGCCGAAACGAATCGCGGACCATCGGCAACAGCACACTGAGCCAGGTCATCGGCGCCCTGGCCAGCGCCGGCTGTGCAGGAAAATGGGTCAAGTCCGCCTGGCAGAAGGTGCTCTGCCTAGCTGCAGTCAATTCAGTAGGGTGGAAAATTCACGAATCATTCAAGAATGCAAGGAACCGCAACGCCTGCCATGAGGTAAAGTTCGACTACGGCGGCGGAATCGATGGCTGGCGTTGGTACACCAGGAACCCCACGTGTAGGTAACCGTCAACATGCCCCCTCCTCTCGCGAGAGGAGGGGGCATGTCTCCCATCCCGGAGGAAGCATGAAGGAAGCTCGCGAAACAATCCTAATATTCCTCAGCGTCGCGGCGATCATGGCCATTGTCAACATCGCCACGGGAAGTCCGCCATTTTCGCAATCATATTTTACCGGTTTGTTGTACATAGCCATAGCCTTGGCGGGCATACTGGCATACCGATGGTGGAGGTCGAAATCGAACAAGAGATCCTCCGGAAGATAGGTGCGTGCGGCCGCTCCAGGTCATCTGGGCGACACACTCCTCGGCATTCGATGCCCAGAAGAATTGGCGCGCGACGGGATGACAAGGGCTCGCGCCCGTTGACGGTGCTGGGGGTGTAACGGCGCCGTATTCACGGTGGGGATACTCGTCAACCCATGACGTCTGCTGGACTGTGGATGATGCGGTGGATGGTGGAACGGCCGACGCTGTCCTCGGTGGCCAGATCCCGTGTGGGTGAGGAATCCAGCAGCGCCCGCTGCGGCAGCCGGTCGTGGATCGACGCTTCCAGCGCCAGCGCCGAGGGGCGCCGCTCGGCGCCCTTGCAGCGGCGCAACACCGGGTCGCCGCCCTCCAGCAGCAGATCGGTGTTGCCCGAATAGCCGGCGTCCCCCGCCGCCTCGGCGGGGATCCCGGCCTGAGTGCATCAGCGGCCGGCACTCCTCCCAGAACATGAGCTGGTCGTGCAGGCCTAAGCTCCGCAGCATCGCGGCCCTAACGTCAGCGGAGAATACGCACTAGACGATTGCGCGAGCTCACCAGCAATCAGCCCCGCCACCTCGAACCAGTACGTGAGCTCAGGCGCGGTCCGCGGCGGCTCCAGCGCGTGCCAGGACCCGGTACACCGTCGCCCGACCGACCGAGAACACCTCCATCAGCTCGGCGATGGTGTACTCGCCGGTGCCGTGCATGCGCACCAGTTCGCTCTGCTGCCGTGCGCTCAGCTTGGGCGCCCGGCCCTTCAGCTTGCCGCGGGAGCGGGCGATGGCCATCCCCTCGCGGGTGCGCATCTTCAACAGGTCGGCCTCGAACTCAGCGAACACCGCCAGCATGTTGAAGAACATCTTCGACATCGGGTCGGCCGGGTCGTAGATGCTGCCACCCAGCGACAGCCGGACACCGCGCTGGACGAGGGTGTCGCCGATATCGCGGGCGTCGGGGACCGAGCGGGCGAGCCGATCCAGTTTCGGAACCACCAGGGTATCGCCGGCGCGGACGGCCGCCAAGGCCTGGCCGAGGCCCGGCCGTTCCCGGTTGGTGCCGGTGAGCCCCTTGTCGAGATAGATCCGATCGTTGGAGACGCCGAGACCGGCGAGAATCTCGGCCTGGGCGGTGAGGTCTTGCAGGACAGTTGAGCACCGTGCGTAGCCGATGAGTTCTCCCACCCGCCCCAGCGTACCGTTTAGGCCCCCTCCACCGGACAGTTTTGCGGACTACCCATGTGAGACTGCGTTGCCGCAGGTCGCGTTCTCGCTCGAAGGCCGGTCACGGTTGTCCGGTGAGCGTTCCTCTAACGGACACCCACAGCGAACCATCTCCGGGCATCACACAGCACTACATGGCGGCTGGGGACACGTTCGGGAGAAGACCGCCGGGCAGAACCTGATGAACGCGATGATCAGCCAGGCGGCGGCCCGCGGCGATGTCGACCTGAGCCTGGTCAGCGTGGACTCCAGCACCTCCCGCGCGCATCACCACGCCGCCGGGATGAGGGTCGCACCCGAACGCCTCCAGGAGCTGGAGCGGGCCGTGGCCGAGGAAAAGGGGCTGCGCCAAAGGGGCAAACCGGGCCCGTAGAACAGCAGCCCGAGGACGCGCCCGATCCCGTGCGGGAGCGGCGGCGCCGGATACGCCGCCGCCGCAGGGCCCGGCTGAAGGCCGCCGCCCTCGGCCGGTCCCGGGGCGGCCTGACCAGCAAGATCCACCTGTCGGCCGACCGGCGCTGCCGTCCGCTGTCGCTGATACTCACCCCCGGGCAGGCCGCCGACAGCCCCCGTTTCATCCCCGTAATGGACAAGATCCGGGTGCGCGGGCCGGTCGGCCGCCCCCGCACCCGGCCGCGCGCGGCCGCCGGCGACAAGGCCTACTCCTCCCGCGCCAACCGCAGCTACCTGCGCAGACGCCACATCAAGGCGGTGATCCCAGAGAAGGCCGACCAGGCCGCCAACCGCAAGAAGAAGGGACGGCGCGGCGGACGTCCGGTCAGCCACGACGCCGAGCTCTACACCGACCGAAACACCGTCGAACGCTGCATCAACAAGTTCAAGGAATGGCGAGGGCTGGCCACCCGCTACGACAAAACCCCCGAAAGCTACGAGGCCGGACTCCACCTGCGCGGAGCCATCATCTGGCTGCGCAGCCTCCCATCCCCCTCATGATCTGAACTACGAACAGGCCCTAG
>NZ_JOFJ01000002.1 GCF_000718255.1 Spirillospora albida | reverse complement strand
GGGGCCTGAGCCGGCGCGTTTCGGATCGCGCTCTTTCGTCGTTGTCAGCAGACCCATCGGCACCACCCGACGAGGTCCTGAGGAAAACCCCGAAAACCTTGTCCGGCCCCGGCGTCGGGGCGAGCCGCAAGAACCGGTCACAGCCGTGGATCACCGGTGCGGCAATGAGAAAAGCCCTCCACCGCGTGGCTGGTGAAGGGCTGTATCTAACGGTGTGGCGGAGCCGAGCTCTTCCGCTCGCAACATCCGCCGGCGACACGCGCCCCGTGCGCACCCCGCCCGAGGGCGGCGCGGTGCGGGGTGCTGATCACCTGAAGTGGCCGGAAGCGTAACGTGGTCGGTAGGCAACGGTGTGAAACCGGGAGATGCAAGGGAACGGGCGCCGGGGGGAGATGGCGACCATGCAGAAGACGGACCGCATACTGGACGCCCGGCGACTGCGGGTGCTGCGCGCCACCGGCCTGCTGGAGTCCAGCGAGGTGCCACTGCTGGACCGGGTGACCCGGCTGGCGGCCCGGTGGCTGCGCACGCCGGTGGCGATGGTGTCGCTGATCGAGGCCGACCGCCAGATCGTGGTCAGCTCGGCTGGGCCCGCCGACCCTTGGCGGGCCGAGCACAGCCCGCTGTCGCAATCGCTGTGCCAGAACATCGTCGTCGAGGACGTGCCGCTGACCGTGGCGGACGCGCGGGCCGACGTGCGCTGGCGTGCGGTCGAGACCGTCTCCGCCGGGAAACTGACGGCGTACGCGGGGATGCCGCTGCGATCCGGTGGCGGGCAGGTGCTGGGCGCGCTGTGCGTGATCGACGACCGGCCCCGGCAGTGGAACGCCGAGCAGCTGGAGACGCTGGGGGACCTCGCCGCGATGGTCGAGGTGGAGATCGCGGTGCGGCTGGGCCGGGCGCAGGCGGTGCTTGACCGGGTGCCGGAGGCGGCGGTCTCCTTCGATGCCACCGGGGCGGTGGTGGCATGGAATGCCGCGGCCGAGCATCTGTTCGGCTGGTCGGCGACAGAGGCCGCCGACTGCCAGGCCGGGGCGCTGATCTGCCCGCAGCAGCTGCGGACCGGCTGGGAGCAGATGGTGCGCCGGATACGGCAGGAGGCGTCCGCGGTCGGGCAGCGGCTGGAGGTGACCGCGGTCGACCGGTCCGGGCGGGAGTTCCCGGCCGAGATGATCGTGCAGGTCGGTCCCGCACAGGACGGGGCGTTGTGCCACGCGGTGCTGCGCGACATCACCGCCGCGCGCCGCACGCAGATGCTGCGGGAGGCTCAGCACGCGGTGGTGCGGGCGCTGGCCGACGCACGCTCCAGCCGGGAGGCCGCGGTCGGCGTGCTGGCCGCCGTCACCGACGCGCTGGGCTGGACCTGCGGCGAATACTGGCACGTCCGGCCCGACCACGACGAGATCACCCGCATCGCCTCCTGGCACCGGCCCGGCCGGGAGGTGGCGGCCTTCACCGGCGCCGAGCCGGTCACCTTTCCCCGCGGCCATGGATTGGCCGGGCTGGTGTGGGAGCGCGGCGGCGTGATGTGGGTGGCCGACCTGCCCGCCGACGACCGCGACTTCACCCGCAAGGCCGAAGCACTGCAGGTCGGCCTGCATGCGGCCATCGGCCTGCCGATCCACCGCGGCGACCGGGTGGAGGGCGTGCTGGCCTTCTTCTCCGACGCCGTCCTGGAGCCCGATGAGGACCTGGTCGCGCTGCTGGAGGGCATCTGCGCGCATGTGGGCCGCTACATGGAGCGCCGCCGGGCCGAGGAGCTCGCCCTTGCCCTGGCCGAGAGCAACCGCCGGTTCGAGCAGGTCATCGCCCAGCTCGACGATGACGTGTGGACCATCGAATTCGGTGCGGACGGCACAGGCCGCAACGTGGCGGTCAGCTCGAACCTGGCCAAGCTGCTCGGCGGCCCGGTGCCTGAGGGCGCCGACGTGGCCGACCTGGTCATGAGTCGGCTCCACCCCGACGACCGCCCGGCCATGGCCGCCTTTCACGTCGCCGCCTCCAGCGGCGACCGGGCCGAGGCCGAATACCGGCTGATCGGCCTGGACGGCGTGACCCGCTGGATCTGGATGCGCGGTACGCCGCGCCGCGAAGGGGACCGGCTGCTGGTCGACGGCATCTCCACCGACATCACCGAGCGCCACGGGCTGGCCGAGCAGCGCGAGCGCCTGCTGGCCGCCGAGCAGCGGCAGGTACGCCAGCTGCGGGAGCTGGACGCGATGAAGGACGAGCTGATGGCGCTGGTCACCCACGAGCTGCGCAATCCCATCGGCGCCATCCGCGGCTACGCCGAGCTGCTGCTGGACGATGCGGGCATGAGCAGCGAGCAGCGCGGTTTCGTCGACGTCATCGACCGGAAGAGCGCCCATCTGCAGCGCCTGGTCGACGACCTGCTGGATCAGGCCCGCCTGGAGTCCGGGCGCATTGGCATCGATGCCCGCCCGGTGGCACTGACCTACCTGGTCAGCGAGGCCGTCGACGACCACCGGCCCGCCGCCGAGGCCAAGCGGCTGACCGTCACCGCCGAGCTGGCCCCGGCCCTGGCCGTGAACGCCGACCCGGTCCGGCTGCGCCAAGTGATCGACAACCTGCTGTCGAACGCGATCAAGTACACACCCGCGGGGGGCGCCGTCACCGTCACCGCCGGACCCGCCACCGGCGCCGAGGGCGGCGGGGATGAGGCGGTCCTGCTCACGGTCGCCGACACCGGCATCGGCATCCCGCCCGAGCAGTACGGGCAGCTGTTCCACCGGTTCTTCCGCGCCTCCACCGCCAAGGAGGCCGGCGTCAAAGGCACCGGTCTGGGCTTGGCCATCACCAAGGCCATAGTGGAGGCGCACGGCGGCACCATCGCCGCCGCACCCCGCGACGGCGGCGGCACCATCTTCACCGTCTGCCTGCCGATCGAACCACCGGCCCCCGAAAGCACCCGCCCGACCTGAAGACGGCTAGAAAAGGAAAAGGGGGACCTATCGGGATTAACGACAGCGGCCCCTCGCCAGGTCATGCCTGGTGAGGGGCCGCTTTACGTGGTGTGGCGGGTGCAGGGTTCGAACCTGCGTAGGCTAAGCCGACGGATTTACAGAGAGACCATGTCGTCACCCCTGTAACTAGGCTGACCTGCGGCGAAGCATCCTTCCCGTCTTCCCAGGGACCTCGCCGTCCCGTCCATGTTCCGCGATCCTGGCGATGTACTACACCGCCAATAGCCTCCCCTGACCCACCGGGGAATCCCGGGTGCGCCTGGCTAGGCAGATGAAGTACAACTACTCCATGGCGACGGAGCTAGAAGGCTTGGCCAAAAGAGCCCAGCGGCAAGGGTGGGCTGTGGGGTCGGGGACGATCGATCAAGTTCAGAGCGAGGCACAGTCCCTAGGCTGGATTGAGGTGCCAATACGCAGGGGTGACCCGACTGTTGTCACGTTGCGATCACTGGGTCAAGCAGCCGCACGACCAAAGTCGATGAGTGCCCAATACGGCCTGGAGGAACAACCGCTGCACACCGATGGCGCTCACCTACTTCGCCCGCCGGACGTAGTAGTGCTCTCCAATACAGATGAGAATTCCACTCACACACGTCTTTGGCGACCAAGCTACAGCGCCAAACGTTTGAACTCAAGAATCCCTTCCATTGCACAAGATGGCATCTTTCTTGTTCACAGCGGCAAGGACTCATTCTTCTGCACGGCCGAGGCTCGCGGAAGGCTTCGCTACGATCCTGCTTGCATGACGCCATGCGATGCTCGCGCCCGGCGAATAGCTACCTTCTTTCAAAAAATATCTGAAGGCATCACCGAACATGCGTGGAGTCAACCAAACATGCTGTTGGTGATTAACAATAGACGCACTCTCCATGGTCGCGCCTCAGCAATCAACGACCCTGATCGCGAACTCCAGCGAATTAGCTTTTACATCGAAGGCGAGCAGTCGTGAATTCACCCTACGATCACGAAGCATTGTGGATAAAGGCAAAATTGTTCCTCAATCGCGCAATGGATGATGACTTTAGATCGTTCGACGAGCAAGCCTTGTGGGCCGCCCTTGCCCTCGAACTGCTTGCCAAGGCTGCTCTCGCGCGTGTCTCACCGCTGTTGGTTGCCGAGCCTACCGAGGACGGCACAAATCTACTTATTGCAAGTGGACTGGTCTCGGGTGAGGCTCGATTCACTTCAGTAAGAGCTAAAACATTGTTCGCTCGCTGCCATAAGGCATTCAAGCCATTCGACCAAGCCGAGGCCAACAGGATCATCAATGGGAGGAACGAATACCTACATAGCAGCGGAACAGGCTTTATGGCTATTCCACCGAAAGTTTGGTGGCCGAGATATTGGGCGCAGGCGACTATCCTGGTAACGGCACTTGACCAAGATATTGCCGCACTGGTAGGCGCAGACAGGGAACGAATAGTCCTAGGCCACCTAGAGCAGAACGCCAAGAACGTTGAACTGCGAACTGAAGCTCTGATAGAACGAGCCAAGCAGCGTCTACAACAAAGACGTGAGGGAACGCTTCGGACAAAGGTCGCAGCCGAATGGAAAGTGGGGCGAGATCTGACCGCATGGCTTAGCCATAACACTACGGCACTTTGCCCCGCGTGCGGATCAGAGGGCGTCCTGGAAGGCGAGGACGTCGAGAATACTCAGATCTTTCACGAAAGTGGTTTCTACTCTTCTTCCGGAGGGATCAATGAGGATATTACTGACGTGACGGTAGAGCTCACAATAGGATCTGATTACTTCAGTTGTCCCACGTGCCAACTCGTACTCGACTCATGGGAACTAATCAACCACGCAGGGCTACCAACCTCATTCGAAACCGAGGGCAACCCCGAAGACTACTTCCAGGAGCCTGAATATGGGAATGACTGACAGCCACACGAACTACGCATCGCATGACGGACTCGTGAGCCCCGAACACAAATGATGTGGGCGATTATGTCAAGTATCCGAGATAGAAAGGGCCCTCGGCCACGAGTGGCCGAGGGCCAGCCTTATGCGAGAGTTAATTGCCGAGGTATCGAAAGGTCGGTTTTGGGTGCATGAGGAAGTCGTGGTGGGAGATGTTCCAGGCGTAGGCGCCGGACATGGAGAAGGCGACTAGGTCGCCTACGGCGATGCGGTCTGTGGGGACCTCGCGTGCGAAGACGTCCTTTGGGGTGCAGAGTTGGCCGACGAGGGTTACGGGCTCGCCAACGACTGCGGGGCCGTCGCCGTTGCGGGTGAGGACGTCGTACGGGTGGTTGTGTTGCTTGGTGACGGGTGTGCGGATGTGCATGGTGCCGCCGCGTAGGACGGCGTACCACTGGCCGTGTGCCTTCTTCACGTCCAGTACCTCGGTGAGGTACCACCCGGCGTAGACGCTGATTGAGCGGCCCGGTTCGATGCGCAGCGTTTCGCCTGGCTCGGCGAGCGCGGCGACGTCGGCGCCGTACTGCTTCCAGTCGAATCGGGTCTCGGGTGTGGAGTAGTCGACGGCCATGCCGCCGCCGAGGTTGAACTCACGCGGGCCGGTGTGGCCGATCCTGTCGAGCCACGCGCGGCCCCACGCGAGGATCTCGGCGGACTGGGCGACCATGGCGGAGGCATCCAGGCCGGACGCCAGGTGCGCGTGAATGCCGCGGAGGCGCACCTGCGGAGAGTCGTCCAGGATGCTGGTGCACGACTCGATCAGGTCCGGGTCCATGCCGAACGGGCCGCTCATGGCGAGCGCGACGCCGCTGCGGTCGCCGGCGAGGTTGAGGCGTAGCAGGACATCGACCTCACGGCCGGACGTCCGAGCGATCTCGGCCAGCCGGGACAGCTCATACGGGCTTTCGACGTGGATGCGCTCGACGCCGAGGTCTAGGGCAAGCCGTAGCTCGTCGTCGGTCTTGCCGGGGCCGCCGAACGCCAACCGCGCGTCCGGCAGCGCCTCGCGCACGTGCGCCAGCTCGCCGCCGGACGCGACCTCGATGCCATCGACGTAGGGGGCGAGCGCTTGCAGGATCGGCGTGTCCGGGTTGGCCTTTGCGGCGTAGAAGATCTCCGGCGCACCGGGCGCCGAGAGCGCGGCCTTGACCTCGGCCGCGTGCTCACGTAGCGCGGCGAGGTCGTAGACGAACGCGGGTAGCTCGCCCTTGCCCGCAAGGGCTTGGGCGTGGTCTTCGACTAGGCGCGTGATCATCAGGTGTGGTCTCTCCGGTTGTCAGGCAAGCGGGAACTCGTACTGAGCCGTCACGTAGTGGGCGGGGGCGACCGAGACCGTGACCTCGACGGCGCGGCCCTCGGCCGTCATGCCGACATGCGTGATCTCGACCACCGTGCGCTCCGGGCTGATCTCCAGCGCGTGCGCCTCGGCCTCGGTGGGCAGACGACTCGGGATGATCTGTTCGCGCGCCCTGGTCTGCGCGTAGCCGAGTTCGGCAAGCGCGCTCTTGACGCCGCCGACGATCACCGGGCCGTCTTCCTCCAGGACGGTCCCCTCGGCGATGTCGAGCGGGAACCAACTGGCGTTGAGCCGGACGGGAATGCCGCTGGCGAGTAGTCGCCGACGCCGGACGAGGCAGTTCACTTCACCGGTCGGCAGGCCGAGCGCCTCGGCGACGTCCGCCGGCGGTTCGGCGCGTTCGGTGGTGATCTCGTGCTGCGGCTCCAGTCCACGGGCGCGAACCTCGGCGTCGAACGCGCCGCGGGCGCCGTTGTTCTCGCGGGTGGCCCGGTCGTACCGCGCCGGTGAGTGGAGCATCGGCGGTAGCCAGGTGACCATGGTGCCCCGTCCCTGCCGAGGTCGGACGATGCCCTCGGCCGCGAGTACCTGCATTGCCCTGTTCACCAAGCTACGGGACGCCCCGTAGCGGTCGGCAAGCTCCGGCTCGGCTGGCAGGACGGTCCCGGTGGGGTACCGGCCGTCCATGATCTCCTGACGAATTTTCGCGGCGATGTCGCGGAACCCGTGACGCTCCGACTGCTGCATTGACCTGCTCCTTCCCAGCCCGCTTAGGGCTACCTAACTAGACCCTACTGCATACGCCAAACGACTGGCGTTACTTGACATCCGGCCACGGATGGCCACAATCAGAGTTGAGCAAACGCCAAACGTTTGGCGTTACAACGCTGAGGAGGCGTCGGATGTTCCCCGACAAGTCGAGCAAGGTCGGCCAGTGGGTCACCGCGCTGGTTCTGGCGGTCTTCGTCTTCCAGAACCCCGAGAAGGCCGCGGGCTTCGTGACCGGCTTCTTCGACGCCGTGTCCCGCTTCGCCAACGCCCTGGGCTGATCAAGTGCCCGTCCGTCACCCGAAGCCGGTCCCGGTGCACACGCCACCAAGCACGCCGCCGGGACCGCGCTTCCAACCGATCACCGATTCAAGGAGCTGCCTCGTGTCCCGACCCCTGACCGCCGTTTCGGCGCTGTCCGCCATGGACCTGCGCGGCGAGCCGATCGAGGGCGCACAGTGCCGTTTCGACCCCGACTTGCACACCGGCCCGGACGGCCAGGAGCCGCCGGACGAGCGTGCGGCGCGTGAGGTCGTGGCCGCCGAGGTCTGCGAGTCCTGCCCGCTGCGCGGTGCCTGCTTCGAGCTGGCGGCGCGAATCCGTCCGGAGCACGGCGTGTGGGCGGGCTTCACCGCCGCGGAACTGGCCGCGCTGTTCGCCCTCGACCTCGACGAGGTCGCCTGACCCCGTCCGATCAGTGGGGACCCAGGAGCGCCCGAACGGCCAAGAGCGAACGCCCCTGGGTTCCTTCCAAGGAAGGAGCTTCAACGATGTCCGACAAGCCGACCAAGGACAAGTCCTCGACGTGGCCGAATGGCGAGCCCAAGAGCGTCCGGGACGCCTACGACGCCGCGCAGTCCGGCAAGAAGAAGTGACCGGCATGACGTTCGTCTTCAACGACGTCTACGACCGTGACCGCGCCTCGGACGGCGTGTCCCGGTATGGCGTCTACCTGCGGCAGTACCCGAGGCTGTTCGGCGACGGGGACGGCGCGGTGACGACCGACCCGGGCGAGTTCGCCGCCGCCGCGTGGCAGGTGGCCACATCCCCGATCATGGCGCCGCCCTACCTGGACTGGACGGCCGAGCGCGTCCAGTGGGTGACCTTCACCGGCAGCGAGGACAGCGCCGCGCTTATCGCCCGTGTCCAGGTCGCCGTCCCCCGCCCGGCCGCGCTCGCCGACGTGCGGGGGTTCGCCGACTGGGACCGTGGCGACCGCTGGAACCGCGGCTACCACACCCCGGCCGATGACGCCCTGGCCCGCCGTCCGGCGATGCTGACCAGTTCCCTGCTGCTGTTCGAGATCGGTGCCGGTGAGCTGTACGTCCCCCAGGACGCGCCCGAGGCGCTCACCGTGGCCGATGCCAAGGCATCGGTGCGGCGGCTGGCCGACCTGGTGACCGCCCGCATGGCCCCGATCATGTCCGCCCTCGACTCGGCGGGGGTGGCCCGGTGAGCTCCGCACAGGCGCGCAGTGCGCAGCCTCGGACGGGTGACCGGGTGATCCGTGCCAGCACCGCCGCCACGGTGGTGGGCATCGGCGGTATCGCCGCAGTGGTCTCGTTCCGGCACGCGCTGGAGGTCGTCCGCGACAACGGCGAGTCCGGGGTGACCGCCTACCTGACGCCGTTGACGGTGGACGGGCTCGTGTTCACCGCATCCATGGTCCTGCTGGACGCCGCCCGGCGCGGTGACCGGGCCCGATGCTGGCGCGCGTGGCGCTGGCGCTGGGCATCGCGGCAACAGTCGCGGTGAACGTGCTGCACGGGCTGGCCCATGGCCCGGTCGGTGCCGTCGTCGGCGCGTGGCCGGCCATCACGCTCATTCTGGTTGTCGAGTTGCTCATGGGCATGATCCGGCGCGGCCGCCAGTCGGCCGAGGCCGAGCAGGAGTCCGGCGCCGTGGCCGAGGCGGCATACCGCGTCGGTGAAGACGCCGCCACGCCGCACCTCGTACCCGAGTCGGCGCCCGTCCCCGTACCCGTGCCCGCACTCGCCGAGGGCGCACCCACGGCCGTACCCGGGGCGTCGTCCTCGGCCGTACCCGACACCTCCGGCGCGCGTGTACCCGCGTCCGCCGAGGTGCGCCCGGCTCGGCGTACCCGTTCGGCTGGCGACCCGGCCGAGGTGCGCGCCGTGGCGGTGTTCGCCGATGAGATCGCGGCCGGACAGGTGCCCTCGATTCGCCGGATCAAGGCCACGCTTCGGTGCGGTCAGACCAAGGCATCCCAGGTCCGCGAGTACCTGGCGTCCCTCGACTCCGCCCCCCGTACCCCGGTGACCGCAACGGCAGGCAAGGAGGTCCTGTCATGACTGCCCGTACCCCCACGCCCAACCCGCGCACGGTCCGGCGTACCCGCCGGACGCGTCCGGGCTACCGGCTGGCGTTCGCTGACCGGTTCATGCTGGCCTGTTCGACCGGTGGCGCGGTGTACCTGTTCGCCCTGCACCTGGCGCACCTGCCAACCGGCACCGCGACCGCCGCCGGGGTGCTGGTGTTCACGTTCGCCCTAGGGGTGCTGGTGACCGTCAAGCGGCTCCCGCATCTCCGGCCCCTGCTGGAGTGGAGGCCGCGGCGATGACGCTGGACTACCCGCCCCGCACGGACCGAGCCCTTACCGGCGCTGCGCTGGCCGCCCTGTTCGCCGTCCTGCGCGGCCTGTGGGCCGTGGCCAGGTTGCTGGCCGGTGCCCTGGCCGCGCTCACCTCGGCCGCCATCGGCACGCCCCCGGCCTCGGCGACCCGCCTGCGCCACCTGATAGCCGACGAGTACCGCGCCGGACGAGTCGGCGCTATCGACGCCGAGGTCATCGAGGACACCACCGACCCCGACACCGAACCGCACGCCGAGCCCGTGAAGGAGAACCGCCCGTGAGCGTAAAGCGGCGCATCCCGGAGCTTTCGAACATCGAGTTCACCGGGGCCAAGTCGATCACCGCCTACAGCCAGGCGTCCCGGTCGATCTGCCGGGACCTGTCCATGGAGTTCGAGATGGCCGCCGATGAGGTCTACGGCGCCCTGATCGCCTCGCAGAAGGGGCACCCGGCCCTGTTCGGTGTGGACGTCAAGATGCGCGCCCGCCGGGTCCGCAACCGGCTGCGGCGCGCGTCCGAGCACGCCAAGGGCGCCGCAGTGGAAGCGGTGAAGTTCCACAACCAGTTCCGCACCGAGTTCGCCGACATCCTCAACCCGCCCAAGCGCAAGCCCAAGTTCGACTTCAAGGACGACGCCTGATGGCTGCCAAGAACACGCTCAAGAGCACGCAACTGGCCACCGTGGACGACGCCTCATGGGACCGGTTCAAGGCCGCCCAAGCCTCCAAGCTCGCCACCCTCGCCCCGCCGTGGCTGATCTGGCCCGTCGTCGCGGGCATCGGCCACGCCGCCCACACCCTGTGGGGCACCGGGCAGGGCGCCGCATGGTCGGCCATGGGCCTCACCCTCGGTACCGGGGTGCTGTCGGGGGTGACGTGGCTGGTCTCCCACACCCGCGGCATCCTCGGCCGCGGCTCGGCCACCGTCACCACGTTCGCCGCTGGGATGTGGGTCACCTCATGCTCGGTCGCTGGGATCGGGCAACCGGTGGTGACCTGGTTCTTCCTGGCCGGTGGCGTGACCGTCTGCACGGGCTGGAACATCCGGACCGTGATCCGGGCCAAGACCGGCCTGTCCGGTGTTACCGATCCACTGGCGTTCCTGTTCGACCAGGGCAAGGACAGCACCGGCCTGGACGGCGCCCGGATGGCCACCGTCAAGGCCGGCGAACGCAAGATCGAGGCCGCCATGGCGCTGCCCGCCGGACAGAAGACCGTGGGCGACGTGCAGAAGAAGACCGAGCACATCGAGGGCGCCATGGGCCTGCCGCCCGGCACCCTGTCGGTAGCCGCCGACACCGACCGCGCCGACCGCGCCAAGGTCACCCTGTCCGACCCGCGCATCATGCGCGCCCCGATCCCCTGGCCCGGCCCGTCCCGGCCCGGCGGCTCGATCGCCGAACCGGTCCGCCCCGGCGTCTGGCAGGACGGTGACGACGTCGCCGACACCATCCCCGGCAGCCACCGCCAGTTCATGGGCAAGACCGGGTCCGGCAAGTCCATCGGCGGTGCATGGGACTACCTCGCCGAGATCATCACCCGCACGGACGTCGCGGTGTTCGCCGCCGACATCACCAAGGGAGAGCAGACCCTCGGCCCGCTCCGCCCCGCCCTGCACCGCTTCGAGACCACCAAACAGGGTGTCCGGTCCCTGATCAACGACATCGAAGCGCAGCTCAAGCCCCGTACCGACTGGCTCTCGGCGCGCGGATACGTCAACTGGGAGCCCGGATGCGGGCTGGCCTACTGGGTGCTGTGGCTGGAGGAGTTCCCCGACATCGGCGACGCCCTCGGCGACAAGGGCATGGAGACCTTCCTGCGGCTGCTCAAGGCCGTCCGGTCCGCCGGCGGAACCATCGTCATGAGCTTGCAGCGCTCGGACTGGACGCAGATGCCGACCATCGCCCGCGGCCAGTTGGCGAACATGTGCTTCGGCGTCGCTAACTCCCATGACGCCGCGTTCGGCCTGTCCGAGGCCCAGGAAGACGCCGGGGCCCGCCCGGAACTGTGGGGATCGTCCCAGCCCGGCATGGCCTACCTCGACGCCCCCGGCATCCCCATCGAGCGCATCGCGATGCCGCTGCGCACCTTCGCATGGCTCGACGCCAGCGGGAAGCCCGACACCGCCGCCATAGCCGCCCATGCCGCCGAGTGGCCCGCCACCGGCAAGACGGTGGACGAGTTCACTGCCGCCATCACCGGCAACGCCACCGGCACCACGGGCGCCCGCCCGGTCGGCGAGCCCGGCCCCACGGACGACGCCCGCGACGACGCCGAGAGCGACGCGGACGAGGGTTGGTCGGCTGCCGACGACCTGACCACCGAAGACCCCGACCCGACCATGACCGCCGACATGGACGACCCGATCGAGGACGACCCCGACGACGAGGAATGGGAGTTCACCCGGCCCGAACCGACCATGACCGCCGCCGAGGCGCGCCAGGCGCTGCGTGAGCGCATCGCCGCATGGGCCGCCGAGGGCCGCGAGGACTTCACCACCGCCGACCTGTCCGACGTGTGGACCGGCGCCGGCCTGTCCCGCCAGTGGGCACAGAACCAGATCCGCCGCCTACGCGAACAGGGCGTGCTCGGCTACGACGACGACGCCCAACGCCACCTGCTGCTCGCCGTCTCCGACGCCGCCTGAATCGCGCGCACGCGCACCCGCACGGCTGCGCGCAGGCAGCGCGCCGCGCGAAGTTGATCATGGTGCAACGGGTGCAACGCGGGAGGTGCAACACCCCTGCAACACAGGGGCGCAACACCCGCGTTGCACCCCCGCCGAACAGGCAACCAACCCCCAAACCCCCGCCCGCCCGCAACGCCAGGTGCAACACCGCCCGCACCAGGAGGCAAAGCGGCCCTCGGCGCACAAGCCACCAAGCACGCCGCCGAGGGCCGCACCTCCAACCGATCACGGAACCGCCAGGTCCCTAGAAGGAGGTCACTCCATGATGACACCGAACCAAGTCCCGTTCCCGCCGGTCGAGCAATGGCCCGTGCTGGCCGCCCCCGACTGCCCCACCTGCCGCCGCTCCGCCGACGTGGCATGGATCGGGCCCGCCACGTTCGCCGAGGGCGACGAGGTCAACGTCTGGCGCTGCCGCGCCTGCCCCACCGACTGGTTCATCCCCGTCACCCACTGGCCCGTGCTGGACGGCCCCGGCTGCCCGCACTGCCGCACCGTCGTCACCTGCTGGGCCGCGCTCGCCCCCGAGACCCCGGGCAACCTGTGGACGTGCGAGCACGGGCACGAATTCGTGCTCACCCCCGAAGGGATCGTCATCACCTCTGGCAACGAGGACCTGTCGGACTGGGCGCCGGTCTGGCCGCACACTCGGCGCGACCCGCAGGACGGCGAGGCCGCGTGACCATGCCGACCGCCCTGTCCCTCGGGTCGATGTGCACCGGGTACGGCGGGCTGGACCTGGCCGTGTCCGCCGTGCTGGACGTCGAGCCCGCATGGGTTGCCGACCCCGACCCCGGCGCCGCCGCGATCCTGGCCCACCACTGGCCCGGCGTGCCCAACCTCGGCGACATCGCCGCCGTGGACTGGACGACCGTGCCGCCCGTCGATGTGGTGGCCGCCGGGTTCCCCTGCACGGATCTCTCGCTCGCCGGCGCCGGTGCCGGGATCAAGGAAGGAACCCAAAGTGGGCTCTGGCTCGTCATCGCCGCCGCCCTCGGTGTACTACGACCTCGGCTCGTCGTGCTGGAGAACGTGCGCGCCATCGTTGCTCGACGACCGGGGCTCGATCGTGTCCTCACCGACCTTGCCCGCCTCGGGTTCGATGCGGAATGGACGTGTATCCGAGCATCGGACGTCGGCGCCGCACACCAGCGGTGGCGGTGGTTCCTGCTGGCCTGGCCTGCCGACGCCCCGCGCCCGCGACTCCAAGGGCCGCGGCTACGCCGACGGCCTCCCGGCGGTGGTGGAACTCCTGCCCACCCCGACCGTGTCGGAGACCAACGGGACCGGCCCGCCGGGCAGCCCGCGCAACGACACGCTACGGGCTCAGGTGGCGCTGCTACCGACCCCGCGGGCATCGGTGAACGAGAACCGGCAGACCCGCCGCACTCCATCCCAGGAAGCGGGCACACACGGCCTGAACCTGGCGGCCGAGGTGTGCAACCTGCTGCCGACCCCGCGCGCCACCCGCGGCGGATCCTCGACCGAAACCGCGGCCCTGCTGCCGACCCCGCGTGCGACCGACGGCACCAAGGGCGGCCCGAACCAGCGGGGAACCTCGGGCGACCTGATGCTGCCCTCGGCGGTGGCCCACATGTCGACTGGGGCGCCTACCGCCCCGCCATCGACCGATGGGCCCGCGCCCTCGGGCGGCCAGCTCCTACTCCCCGGCTTCCCACCGGACGCGGCGGAGCCGACCAGCTGAACCCCGCATTCGTCGAGTGGCTCATGGGCCTCCCCGAGGGCCACGTCACCGCCGTTCCCGGCCTGACTCGCAACCAGATGCTCAAAGCCCTGGGCAACGGCGTCGTCCCCGCCCAAGGCGCCGCCGCACTCACCGCCCTCCTCACCCGCCTTACCACCGACCAACCACTGTCCGAGGGAACCGCAGCATGACCAAGCCCGCATCGTTGCGCGTGGTCGACAGCGCGCCCGCCGACGCCGACCTCGACGCGACGCCGCACAGCATCGACGCCGAGCAATACGTCCTCGGCGGGGTGATGCTCTCGCCGGCCGCGCTCGCCGAGGTCCGGCCGCTGCTGGACGGCGCCGACTTCTACCGGCCCGCGCACGCTCAGATCTGGGAGGCGGTGTGCGCGCTCGCCGACCGCGGCGCGCCCGCCGACCCGCTCTCGGTCGGTGCGCACATCGGCGCCCGCCAACTGGCCAAGCTCGGCGGTGGCCCGTACCTCCACACGCTGATCAGCCGTGTTCCGACCGCGGCGAACGCTGTCTACTGGGCTCACATGGTGCGGGACCTGGCCTATGCCCGGACCGTCGCCGAGACCGGTACTCGACTCGTCCAGCTCGCCACCGTCGCCGAGGGCGACGCCGCCGAGCTGCGGGCGCAAGTGGCCGCCGAGGTCGCCGCCGTGACCGGCGCCGACCGGCGCGGCTGGCCCGACCCGACGCCGCTCTCGACCGCGCCCGACCTGCCGACGTTCCCCATTTGGTGCCTGCCGGACTGGGCCGCCGAGTACGCCGCCGGTGTCGCCGACGTCACCCAGACGCCGGTAGATCTGGCCGGGTGTCTCGCCCTTGCCGCGCTCGCCGTGGCCGCCGCCGGCAACGTGACGGTGAGCGCCGGGGCATGGTCCGAGCCGGTGAACCTGTTCCTGGTCATGGTGCTGCCGCCCGGCAACCGGAAGTCCGAGGTCTACAAGGCCATGACCGGACCCATTCGGGCCGCCGAGGGCATCCTGACCGACCTGGCCGCGCCGCTCATCGCCGAGGCGACCATTGCCCGCAAGGTCGCCGAGGCCGAGGCCGAGCGTTCGGAGAAGGCCGCCGCCGACCACCCGGACAGCCTCGAGCGGCGCGCCGACGCGTCCGCCGCGCGAATGGCTCTCGACAACGCCACGGTGCCCGCCGAGCCCGCGCTCTTCGGCGGTAACGACTCGACCGTTGAGAAGGTCACCTCACGACTGGCCGAACAGAACGGCCGATACGCCGTCATGGCGCCCGAGGGCGGCAAGCTGTTCTCAATCGCTGGTGGCCGCTACTCCGGTTCTCCGGACATCGGCGTCTTCCTGTCCGGGCACGCTGGCGAGGAAATGCGCATCGAGCGTGTGGGCCGCTCGTCCGAGCGCATCGACGCCGCCGCGCTCACCATCGGCGTGTGCCTGCAACCCGGCGTGCTGGCCGGGCTCGGCGACACCCCCGAATTCCGCGAACAGGGCTTGCTCGGACGCCTGCTGATCACCATGCCGGAATCCATGCTCGGCCACCGCAACGCCCGTCCCGCCCCCATCCCCGCGCACGCCGCCCACGCCTACGAGCGGACGCTTACCGATCTCGTCCTGTCGCTGCGAAGGTTCGGCGACCCGGACGGCACGCCCGTCGCCCTGACGTTCACGAGCGAGGCACAAGAGGCCGTCATCGACCTACTGGAGGCCACGGAACCGCGATTCCGCCCCGGTAGCGGCGACCTCGCCCACATGACCGATTGGGGCGGCAAGCTGGTCGGCGCCGTCGTGCGCATTGCCGCGCTTCTTCACCTGGCGAAGCACTTGCGCGACGGGTACGGGCGCCCGATCGACCTCGCCACATTCCGGGAAGCCTGCCAGCTCGGCGAGTACTTCACCGCGCACGCCCAAGCGGCCTATGACGCCATTGGCGCCGACCCTGCCGTTAACCACGCCCGCACCGTTCTGGACTGGGCACGCCGTACCGAAACCACCCGGTTCACCGCCCGCGACCTCATGCGCGGCCCACTCAAGAACCGCGCCCGCAAGGTCGCCGACCTCGAACCGGTCTTGCGCGTCCTGCAAACCCACGGCTGGATCCGGCAGATACCCGGCACACGGACGGGAGGACGGCCCACCTCACCGGCCTACGAGACTCACCCCGACCTGTCGGAGGACTTCCGGTGACTCGCCTCGGACGCCGCTACGTGCCGTTACCGCGCCCGGCGCAGATCTGGCGACCGGGACGCCGGGACAGGGTGACAGAAGCCGACGCAAGCCCTTGTGTCGCCTTCTGTCCCCGTGTCCCCTGTCCCCGCGCGCCCCCTCGGCCCTCGACTCGTCTCACGCTCCGTCGCCCGGCGCACAAGCCACCAAGCCCGCCGCCGGCGCCGTCCAACCGATCACGTTCAGGAAGGGCCCCAGAATGGCCGCTCGGAATCCCGCCGCGCCGTCCGACCTGCTCACGCTCGCCGAGGTGCTCGACGAGCTTCGCGTGTCCCGTAGCACCTTCGACACCTGGCGAACGCTCGGCACCGCCCCCAAGTGCTTCAAGCTGCCGAACGGGCGCATTCGCGTCCACCGCAACGACCTCGACGCGTGGCTCTCGACGCGCGCCGAGGTTGCGGAGGCGGTCTGAAGTGGCCTACTCCCACGACGTCAGCGTTTGGGAGCTGGCCAGGAAGAAGAACCGCAAGCGCGGTCACGGCGTCCGCTGGACGGTCGCCGGCAAGGAATCCTCGAAGTGGTTCACCGAACGCGCGCTGGCCGACAACTACCGGTCCAAGCTCATGCAGGCCGCGAGGAAAGGAGAGGGCTTCGACACGGACACGGGCCTTCCCGAGTCCATGGTCCGGGCCCAACTCGCGGTCACGTGGCTCGACCTCGCTTGCCGGTTCGTAGATCTCAAGTGGCCGCACGCCGCGGCCAAGTCCCGGACCGGCATCGCCGATGCCCTCGCGACCGTCACGCCGGTTCTGGTGACTTCGAAGCGCGGGAAGCCTGACGACAAGGTTCTACGCGCGGCGCTGTACGGCTGGGCCTTCCACAAGGTCCGCCGCGAGACGACCAAGCTCACCGGCAAGGAGGGCGCCGCGCTCAAGTGGCTACAGGACAACTCGTTGCGAGTCGTCACGCTCAACGAGAAAGAGCAGCGGTCGCAACTCATCCGCTCGGCACTCGACACGATCGCGCTCAAGATGGACGGCACGCCCGCCGCGGCAAAGACCGTCGCGAGGAAGCGAGCGATCTTCTACGGCGCGCTCAACTACGCCGTAGAACTCGACATCTTGCCGGCGAACCCCATCGACCGCGTGGCCTGGAAAGCCCCGGCCATCGCCGAGGAGGTCAACCGCAACGTCGTCGCCCGGCCTCGCCAGGTCCGGGCGCTCCTGGCCGCGATCGAGGACAAGCGGCCCGAACTCACCGCGTTCTACGGCTGCCTGTACTACGCCTACATGCGGCCCGGTGAGGCCAAAGTCCTGCGTAAGGGCGACTGCATCGACCTGCCCGACGAGGGATGGGGACAGCTCTTGCTCACCGGCAACTCGCCCCGCGTCGGCTCGGAGTGGACAGACGCCGGGACGAGTCACGAGGAAAGGCAGTTGAAGCACCGGGCGAAGAAGATCGCTCGGCCCGTTCCCATCCCGCCCGAACTCGTCCGGCTGCTGCGTCGTCACCTGGCCGAGCACGGGACGGCGCCGGACGGTCGGCTGTTCTCCGGTGGGCGCGGTGGGCCGCTCTCAGAGAGCGTGTACGGGCGCGTCTGGCAGCTCGCCCGCGGCATGGCGCTCACGCCCACACAGGTGGCCTCTCCCCTGGCCGGACGGCCCTACGACCTCCGCCACAGCGGCGTCACGCTGGCGCTCAACGCCGGCGTACCGGCGCCCGAGGTCGCCCGCCGCGCCGGGCACGGCGTTGACGTGCTCCTACGGGTCTACGCCGGGTGCATCGACGGCCATGAGCACATGTGGAATGGCCGCATTGAGGACGCTCTCAAGGACGACGACTAGGGAGGTCACGGCCGCAAAGCCTGTCCCGTGACTGTCCCGCGAACACCCGGCAATCGCCGGTAGGAGCCGGGACTCACCGGGAAGCAACGAGAACGGCCCCTGACAGCGTTCTAGCTGGTCAGGGGCCGTTCTGCATGGTGGTGGCGGGTGCAGGGTTCGAACCTGCGTAGGCTAAGCCGACGGATTTACAGTCCGCTCCCATTGGCCACTCGGGCAACCCGCCTGGCGCCGCTGTCGCGACGGCACTCGAAAGGATAGCGGACCTCTGGGGCGGGTGTGACATCGGCGGGTGGGGGCGTGCGGCGGGCGGGCTCGCTAGGCTCACAGGACCGCGAAGATGCTGCTGAAGGAGAGTGTGCCGGATGGCGGATAGCTCGTTCGACATTGTGTCGAAGCTCGATCGGCAGGAGGTCGACAACGCGCTGAACCAGGCCGCGAAGGAGGTGGCCAACCGGTTCGACTTCCGGAACGTGGACGCGGGGATCAAGTGGTCGGGCGAGTCGATCGAGATCCAGGGGAACACCGAGGAGCGGGCGAACGCCGTCCTGGACGTCCTGAAGGACAAGCTCGTCAAGCGGGGCATCTCGCTGAAGGCGATCGACCCGGGCGAGCCGAAGCTGTCGGGGAAGGTCTACAAGCTGGGCGTCGCGCTCAAGGAGGGCATCTCCCAGGAGGACGCCAAGAAGATCGGCAAGATCATCCGGGATGAGGGCCCGAAGGGCGTCAAGGCGCAGATCCAGGGCGACGAGCTGCGCGTCAGCTCGAAGAAGAAGGACGACCTCCAGGAGGTCATCTCCCTGCTGAAGGGCAAGGATCTGGACGTCGCCCTGCAGTTCACGAACTACCGGTAGCCGTTCGGCCGCACGTGAGGCGCACCGCCCCGCGCGGTGCGCCTCACGCCTTTCTGAGGGGTGCGCCGGACGTTCCCCCGCAGAAATGCCCGGCGCACCCGGTTCGTAGGACGCCGGGACGGGGCCATCGGTTTCGGTGAAGTCGCCGCGCCTCAGCGTCCGGCCATCCGCTCCAGGCGGGCGATCCGGTCGGCGGTCGGTGGGTGGGTCGAGAAGAGGCGGCCGATGCCGGCGCCGCGGAACGGGTTCGCGATCATCAGGGCGCTGGCGGACGCGAGCTCAGGGTCCTGCGGGAGCGGCATCGCGCGGGTGCCGGCCTCGATCTTGCGGAGGGCGCTCGCGAGGGCGAGGGGGTCGCCGGTGAGGCGGGCGCCGGACGCGTCGGCCTGGTATTCGCGGGTGCGGCTGATCGCCATCTGGACGACGACGGCGGCGATCGGCCCGAGGACGAGCATGAGGAGGGCGCCGAGAAGGCCGGGGCCCTCGTCGTCGTCGGTGCGGCCGATCGGCAGGAAGATCGCCAGGTGGGACAGGTACGTGATCACGGTGGCGAGGGCGGCGGCGACCGACGAGACCAGGATGTCGCGGTTGTAGACGTGGGACAGCTCGTGGGCGAGGACGGCCCGCAGTTCCCGTTCGTCCAGCATGCGGAGCAGGCCGCGGGTGCAGCAGACGGCGGCGTTGCGGGGGTTGCGGCCGGTCGCGAACGCGTTCGGCTGGAGCGTCTCGGACACGTAGAGCCGGGGCATGGGCTTGCGGGTCTCGGTCGACAGTTCCCGGACGAGCCGGTACAGGACGGGCGTCTCGACCTCGCCGACGGGGTGGGCGCGCATGGAGCGCAGGGCGATCCGGTCGCTGAAGACGTAGGCGACGCCGTTGGTGGCGAGGGCGATGAGCAGGGCGAGGGCCAGGCCCGCGCCGCGGCCGACCAGCCAGCCGAGCGCGAGCATCAGCGCCGACAGCGTGCCGATCAACGCTGCCGTTCTGACGCCGTTCAACCGCACTTCGCCGCCTCCCCGCCGACTCACATGGTCAACGGTTTGACCTGGTTCGACGTTCCCGTCAGGTCGCGTTCGTGACGGTCTGCAGGACGATCTGGGGCGCGATCGACAGGACGACGGCGGCGGTCGCGGCGGCCGCGACGGCGGCGCGGACCGGCAGGCCGGGAGCGGCGTCGTAGCGGGCCCCGGATCCGGCGGTGAACAGCCGCGCGGCCCAGACCAGGTAGTAGTACAGGCCGATCACGGTGTTGATCGCCATGACGACGGCGAGCCAGGTGACGCCGCCCGCGACGGTCGCGCGGAACACGACGATCTTCGCGAACAGCCCCATCACGCCGGGGGGCAGGCCGGCCAGGCAGATCAGGAAGAACGCCAGGGCGGCGGCGACGGCGGGGCTGCTGCGGGCGAGGCCACGGTAGTCGTCGAGGGTGTCGTAGGCCGTCCGGACGGAACCGTGGCGGCGGTTGAAGCCGATCACGACGGCGAACGCGCCGAGGTTCATGACGGCGTAGAGCGCGACGTAGGCGGTGGTGGCGGCGACGGCCTCGGGGAGGCGGCGGTCGCCCACGGCCAGGGGCGCGAGCATGTAGCCGGACTGGGCGACGGACGACCATGCCAGCAGCCGGATGGCCGTGTTCTGGCGCAGCGCCAGGAGGTTGCCTAGCGTCATCGTGACCGCGGCGAGGACGCCCACGACCGGGCCCCAGATGTGGGCGTAGGCGGGGAAGCCGAGCGCGAGGACGATCGCGAGTCCCGCGAAGCCGGCGGCCTTGGACACGACGGACAGGAACGCGGCGACGGGCAGCGGCGCGCCCTGGTAGACGTCCGGGGCCCAGAAGTGGAATGGGACGGCGGCGACCTTGAACGCGAACCCGGCGAGGACGAGGACGATCCCGGCGGCGGCGACGGGGTCGAGGTCGGCGGGGAGCCGTTCGAGGGCGGGCGCGACGCGGTCGAGGTGCATGGCGCCGGTGGCGCCGTACACGAGGCTGATCCCGAACAGCATGACCGCGGCGGAGACGACGGAGACGAGGAACAGCTTCAGTGCCGCCTCGGACGCCGTCCCGTCGTAGCGGCGGAGGCCGACGAGGGCGAACACGGGCAGGGACAGGGTCTCCAGCGCGACGACGAGGAGGACGAGGTCGCGGGCCGCCACGAGGGTCAGGGCGCCGATCACGGCGGCCAGGATGAGGAAGTGGTACTCCCCCGCCGGGATGTCCGAGTCGGTGATCTCCTGCAGGGAGAGCAGGACGACGACGACCGCGGCGGCCAGGACGATGCCCTGGAACAGGAGGGTGAAGTCGTCCGCGACGTAGGAGCAGGAGCGGGGGCCGCCGGAGCGCAGGCCGTCCGGGAGGCAGAAGGTGGCGCGGCGGTCGCCGGGTGCGAGGGCGGCGACGGCGATCAGCGCGGCGGCGAGCGATCCGGCGCTGAGCAGGCCGAGGAGGCGGCGCGGGGCGTCGAACGCGTCGGCGAGCAGGAGGCCGATCGCGGCGACGGCGAGGATCAGCGGCGGCGCGATCGCCGCGTAGTCGATGCCCTGGATCATCAGCCGCCTCCGAACAGGGCGCGGACCGGTGCGGTCGTCACGTCCAGCAACGTCTTGGGCCACAGGCCGACCAGCAGGGTGAGCGCGATCAGCGGCGTCCAGGCCGCGTACTCCGGCAGCGTGATCGCGGCCTCTCGGGCGGGTGCGTGCGCCGGGGACGCCTCCGGCTCGGTCCCGGCCGGCGCCGCGGAGCCTTCGGGCAGCGGCGGGGCGGACCCCTCGGGTGCGGGTGTGACGGGGCGGCGGGCGGTCACGCCGTCGGCGCGGCCGTGGGTGAGGGTGGCGAGCAGGCGCAGGAAGTAGGCGGCGGTGAGGACGGCGCCGATCGCGGCGACCACCATGAACGTCACGAACGTCTCGCGGGGCAGGTCGGCGTGCGGGCGGTACGCGCCGAGCAGCGCGAGCATCTCGCCCCAGAACCCGGCGAGGCCGGGCAGGCCGAGGGACGCGATCGACGCGAACGTGAGGAGCGACGCGAGGCGGGGCGCGGTGCCGAGCAGCCCGCCGCCGAGGGCGGTGAGGTCGGTGGTGCCCCAGCGGTCCTTGACGGCGCCGGCGAGGAAGAACAGCAGGCCGGTGATCAGCCCGTGCGCGATGTTGCCGAACAGGGCCGCGTTCACGCCGACGGGGGTCAGCGTCGCGATGCCGAGCAGGACGAAGCCCATGTGCCCGACGGACGAGTACGCGATCATCCGCTTGAGGTCGCGCTGCGCGAGGCAGGCGAGCGAGCCGTAGATGATCCCGATGACGGCGAGCAGGCCGAGCCACGGCGCCCAGAACTCGGCGCCCTCGGGGGCGAGCGGCAGCGCGACGCGGATCAGGCCGTACGTCCCCATCTTGAGCAGGACGCCCGCCAGCAGCACGGACCCGACCGTCGGGGCCTCGGTGTGCGCGTCCGGCAGCCAGGTGTGCAGCGGCCACATCGGGGCCTTGACCGCGAACCCGAGGCCCATCAGCGCGAACGCGGTGATCTGGACGCCGCGGGTGACGCCGGAGCCGTGCCGCGCGGCGAGTTCCGTCATGTCGAGGGTGCCCGCGGTGACGCCGACGAGCAGCATCCCGGCGAGGAGGAGGCCGGAGCCGAGGAGCGTGTAGAGGATGAACTTGTAGGCGGCCGCGCGCCGTCCCGGGCCGCCCCACAGGATGATCACGACGTACATCGGGATCAGGACGACCTCGAAGAACACGAAGAAGAGGATGAGGTCGAGGGCGGTGAACGTGCCCAGCAGCCCGACTTCGAGGACGAGCAGCAGCGCCGTCAGCAGCCGGATCCGTCCTCCGGCGGGCGGGTGCTTCAGCGTGTAGAGGAAGCACAGGAACGTCAGCAGCGCGGTGAGCGCGACGAGCGGCAGCGAGATCCCGTCGACGCCGAGATGGAAGCGCAGGTCGATCGCGGGCGCCCAGGCGCGGTCGATCTCCAGCTGCACGGTGGACGTGGCGCCGTAGTCGAACGCGGTCAGCGCGGACACGGCGACGAGCAGCGTCGCGCCCGAGATCGCCGCCCCGAACCGCCGCACCGCGGCGTCGCCGGGCAGGAACCGCGCGGGCGGGGCCATCAGCGCGAGCGCCCCGCACAGCGGGATCGCCATCATCAGCACGAAGATCATCGGAACAGCACCACCCCGGCCGTGATGACGATGACGCCCGCGAGCAGGCCGGTCAGGTACGCCTGCGCGTTGCCGTTCTGCGGGACGCGCAGGACGCCGCCCAGCCACCGCGCGGCGCGTCCGGTGCCGACGACGGCGGCGTCGACCCCGCGCGCGTCCACGGTGACGGTGTGCCGCGCCAGCGCCCGGACCGGCCGGACGATCAGCAGGTCGTACAGCTCGTCCACATAGAAGGCGCGGGCGAAGACGGGACGCACCCGGCCCAGCGCGCGTGCGGGGTCGAGCGCCGGATCACGGTTCCAGACGTAGAACGCCCCGCCCGCGCCCAAGGCGACCAGGACGGCGCTCAGGAGCGCCGACCCGACGTGCGGCCGCAGCTCCTCGGCCCCGAGCCCGAAGAACCCGAGAATCGCGGCGGGCACGGCCAGCGCCGCGACCGTCCACGTCATGATCCTGGACGGGTCGCGCGCCTCGAACGTGCCGCGCTGCTCGCCGAAGAAGGTCATCAGCCAGGTCCGCATCGCGTACGCGGCGGTCAGCGCGACGGTGACGAGCAGCCCGAGGTAGATCGGCCACGCGAGCGCGGACGGCGTTTCGAGCGCGTAGATCCCGACGACCGCGGAGTTCTGGTCGAGCGGTTCGTAGGCGAACCAGCCGGTCGAGTTCAGCTCCGCCTCCGGCCCGCCGTGCAGGGCGGCGTGCTGGGCGGCCTCGATGACGGAGTCCTTGCTGAACCAGCCGCTCAGCGGCGGGACGCCCGCGAGGGCGGCGAGGCCGATCGTCATCGACACGAAGGTGATCGGCATGGCGCGGCGGAGGCCGCCGTAGTGGGCCAGCATGTTCGACCCGGCGGTGACGATCACGCAGCCGGCGGCGAGGAAGAGCAGCGCCTTGAACGCGCCGTGCGTGACGAGGTGGAAGATCGCGGCGGTGTCGGCGCCGACGGCGAGGCCGCACGCCATGACGGCGAGCTGGCTGATCGTGGAGTAGGCGAGGACGCGCTTGAGGTCGTCCTGGGCGAGGGCGGCGAGGGCCGACCCGACCATGGAGATCACCGCGAGGACGCCGAGGACGGCCAGCGCGGCGGACGCGGTGGCGAACACCCCGAAGAGGCGGGCGACGACGTAGATGCCCGCCGCGACCATCGTGGCGGCGTGGATCAGGGCGCTGATGGGGGTGGGGCCCGCCATCGCGTCCGGGAGCCAGGTGTGCAGCGGGAACTGGGCGCTCTTGCCCGCGACCCCCGCGAGGAGGAGGAGCGCGGCGGCCGTCACCGCGGAGTGGGGCAGCTCGAAGACCTGGCGCAGGACGCCTTCGATGGAGAACGTCTTCGCGCTGATCCCGAGGATCAGAATTCCGAGGAGGAAACCGACGTCGCCTGAGCGGGTGACCAGGAACGCCTTCACGGCGGCCCGGGAGTTGGCCCTGTCCTCCCAGTGGTGGCCGATCAGGAAGTAGGAGCAGACGCCCATCACCTCCCAGCCCGCGTACAGGACGAGGAGGTCGCCCGAGTAGACGACGAGCAGCATCGCGGCGGTGAAGAGCGCGATGAACGCGGCGTAGGAGGAGTGGCGGCGGTCGCCGTCCATGTAGGCGACCGAGTACATCTGGACGGCCAGCGCGACGCAGCAGACCATCAGCCCGACGAGGGCGGCCAGCCCGTCCACCTGGAGGGCGACCTGGATCGGGACGGAGCCGGTGTCGATGACGGTGAGCGAGCCCGTCCGGGCCCCCGGATCGCGCCAGACCGTGAACGCGACGGCGGCGGACAGGACGAGGGAGACCGCGATCGGCGCGCACGCGATCAGCGCGGGGCCGCTGCGGAGCGGGGAGCCGCCGCCGAGGAGGCGGGTCAGGCGCGGCCCGAGCAGCATCCCGGCGAAGGCGCCGAGGAACGGCAGCAGGATCGTCAGCGAGGCCAGCCAGATCATCGGGCGGCCTCCTCGAGGTCTCCGGCGTCCCCGGGCTCATCGGCGGGGCCGGGCTCGTCGGTGCGCTCGGGGTCGCCGGTGCCCTCGGCGAGGGTCCGGAGCCGGTCGACGTCGATCGTCCGCCGGTTCCGGTACACCAGCAGGACGATCGCGAGGCCGAGCCCGATCTCCGCCGCCGCGATCACGATGGTGAACAGCGTGAGGACCTGGCCGCCGTGCAGCCGGTCGCGGAACCACACGTCGAACGCGACCAGGTTCAGGTTGACGGCGTTCAGCATGAGCTCGACCGACATCAGGACGAGGATCGCGTTGCGGCGCGCCAGCACCCCGTAGACGCCGATGGAGAACAGCAGGGCCGCGACGACGGCCGGGTAGGCGAGGTGCATCAGTCGCCCTTCCCGCGGGAGCGCGCGCCGCCGATGTCGGTGCGGGACAGGACGATCGCGCCGACCAGCGCCGACAGCAGCAGCACCGACAGCACCTCGAACGGCAGCACCCACGTCCGGAAGACCGCGGATCCCAGCGCCTCCGCGGAACCGCCGCCGGCCTCCAGGGGCATCTTCGCGTCCCCGAAGCCCATGACCACGACGGTGACCAGCAGCGCGGCGGTCGCGACGGCGACGGCCGCGGCGATCCAGCGGTTGCCTGAGTCGAGGTCGGGGGCCGTCCCGATCGGCGCCCGGGTCAGCATGATCCCGAACAGCAGCAGGACGACGATCGCGCCGACGTAGATCAGGACCTGGACCCAGGCGACGAACTCGGCGGTCAGCACGAGGTACATGCCGGCCAGCGCGCCGAACGACAGGACCAGCCATAACGCGGCGTGCACCAGCTGCCGGGTCGTCACCACCATGATCCCGGAACCGACGGCGACCGCGCCGAGCAGGGCGAAGACGATCTCCTGGCCGGTCACCGACCCGGCGCCTTCCCGGCGGCCCGCGCGGCGGCCTTCTCGGCGGCGGCCAGCTCCTTCGGCGGTTCGGCGGCGGCGTCGTGGGCCTGGGGAGGCGGGACGGTCCACATCCACTCCCGCAGCCGCTCCTTCTCGTGGGTCAGCTCGGCGATGTCGTACTCGGAGTACTCGAACTCGGGCGACCAGAACAGCGCGTCGAACGGGCAGACCTCCACGCAGATGCCGCAGTACATGCAGAGCGAGAAGTCGATGGCGAAGCGGTCCAGGACGTTGCGGGTGCGGGCGCGCCCGCCGCCCTCCGCCGGGAGCGTCTCCTTGTGGGAGTCGATGTAGATGCACCAGTCGGGGCACTCGCGGGCGCACAGCATGCAGACCGTGCAGTTCTCCTCGAACAGCGCGATCACACCCCGGCTGCGCGGGGCGAGATCGGGCTGCACTTCCGGGTATTGACGCGTGATGGAACGCCGCGTCATCGTCCGCAACGTGACCGCCAGCCCTTTGGCCAGCCCGCCTCCTGGTAGCCGTCCCACGCGCCCCATGATTGCGTACCGGGGGCCCGGGGGGAACGCGGAGGGCTCCGCGTTCGTCGAACCTGACGTGGACCTGCGCGTCCACGGCCGGACAGGCGCGGCGAAGGAGGGCATGTGAGCCAGCACGCGGACGGCCCCCACGGCCCCGATCCCGACCGTTCCGGCGCGCACCGCGCCCATCCCGGTGATCGGCCGTTCCCCCTGGGCCACCAGGGGCCTTCCCGTCCGCCGGCGGGCCGGCCGGAGGTGCCGCCGGGCTGGCGTCCACCGTTCCCGCTGCCGCCGCGGCCGCCGCAGCAGATGCCCGTCCCGGTTCCGGGGCCGGGCGAGCCGCGCGGGATCTTGTGGGCGTTCGTGCCGTTCATCACATTCGGCTATGGAACGCCGTTCTCGTTCCTGTACGCATCGGTCCGGCGTGGTTCGTGGAGCCTCGGGACGAGTGCCGCCGGCTACGGGCTCGGCACGGTGTCCGCCGTGACGATGATGCAGACGGGCGAGCCCGCCCTGATGATGTTCGGCTTCTTCCTGACGATGATGCTGTGGATCGCGGGCACGGTGCACTCGTTCGCCGTCCGGCCGTCGGTCTTCCCGCGCACCGCCCCGCCGAACCGCTACAACCAGCACGCCGTGAACGTCGCGAAGTACCGCCGGACGCTCCGCCAGGAGGCGCGCGTGCTGGCCGCCGAGGACCCGGCGCTCGCCCACGAGCTGCGGATCGGACGCCCCGACCTGCCGCGCGCCTACGACGACGGCGGCCTCATCGACGTCAACCACGCCCCGGCGGAGGCCATCGCCGCGCTGCCCGGCATGACGCCCGAACTGGTCGAGCGGATCGTCGTCCGGCGCGACGAGCAGGGCACGTTCGTGTCGGCGGAGGAGCTCGGCGTGGACGCCGACCTGCCGCCCGACATCGTCCCGCAGATCGCCGAGTACGCGATCTTCCTGCCCTGAGCGGTCAGGCCGTCGCGACCTTCACCACGCCGGTGAGCGCCAGCTGGGCCAGCGACAGCGGCACGAGCCACGCCCACGCCAGCTTCTGCAGCTGGTCCTCGCGCATCCGCGGGTAGCTGACCCGCAGCCAGATGACGAGGAACGACAGGACGCCGACCTTCAGGCCCGTCCACAGCCAGCCCAGCTCGGTATTGAGGAACGGCCCCTTCCAGCCGCCGAGGAACAGGACGGCCGTCAGGGCGCACAGCACGATGATCCCGGCGTACTCGGCCAGCAGGAACAGCGCGAACCGCAGGCCGCCGTACTCGGTGTACGGGCCGAAGATGATCTCCGAGTCGGCGACCGGCATGTCGAACGGCGGCCGGCGCAGCTCCGCGAGGCCCGCGACGAAGAACACCACGGCGCCGACCGCCTGCCAGGGCAGCCACCACCAGCGCCACTCCCCGACGATGCCCTGCATCGACAGCGTGCCCGCCGCCATCGCGACCGACGACGCCGCGAACACCATCGGCAGCTCGTACGACATCAGCTGGGCCGCGACCCGCATCCCGCCGAGCAGCGAGTACTTGTTCGCGCTCGCCCAGCCCGCCATGATCGCGCCGATCACGCCGACGCCCATCACGGCGAGCGCGAAGAACACGCCGATGCCGAGGTCCAGCGCGACCTGGCCGCCCGGCCCGACCGGTATGACGATCAGCACCAGCAGGTACGGGACGAGCGCCACGCCCGGCGCCAGCTTGAAGATCCACCGGTCGGCCGCGCGGGGGACCACGTCCTCCTTCTGCGCGAACTTCACGCCGTCCGCGACGAGCTGCGCCCAGCCGTGGAACCGGCCCGCGTACATCGGCCCGAGCCGGCCCTGCATGTGCGCCATGACCTTGTGCTCGGCCTGCCCCACCAGCAGCGGCAGGACGGCGAACGCCGCCGCCACCAGCGCCAGCTTGACGACGATCTCAAGCATCGGGCCCCTTCCCTTCCGGGGCCGGCCCCCTCGGCCCTTCCGGGGAGCGCCCCCCGGACCCCCGCGGCCCTTCGGGGGCCTCGGCCGCGGGACGCGCCCGCCTCGGCCGGTCCTCGGCCCGCGGGCGCTCCGCGACGGCCGCCCACGGGCCGTCCTCGGGGACGCCCGGGGGGCGGACCCGGCGGCGGGACGGCGCGCCGTGCCCGGACTCGCCGGGCTCCTTCGCGCCCGGCCACGGCTTAGCGACACGGGCCGCGAGGACGAAGTCCTTGCGCAGCGGATGGCCCTCGAACCCGTCCGGCAGCAGCAGCGGGACGAGGTTCGGGTGACCCTCGAACAGGACGCCGAACATCTCGGACGTCTCCCGCTCATGCCACGCCGCGCCGCGGTACACGCCCGTGGCGGTCGGCAGGACCGGGCGGCTGCGCGGGACCCGCGTCCGGACGAGGAGGTGGTGGCGCCGCTCGATCGAGTACACGTGGACGACGACGGCGAACCCGTCCTCCAGCTCGTCCACGCCGGTGAGCCAGTCGAAGAAGCCGCAGCCGAGGTCGTCGCGGGCGAAGGCGAGCGCGTCCAGCCACAGCTCGGGCGGCACCCCGACGGCGAGGCCGCCGGTCGTCTCCTCGGTGCTGATCTCCTCGCCGAAGCGGGCCGTCCAGGCGGCGGTCAGCTCGGCCGTCACCGGTCCCGCCCCCGCTCGTCGTCGTCGGTGAGGCCGGGGATGATCGACGGGTCGTGCTCGCGCACGGGCCGGACGGGCCGCGTCTCGTCGGTAGGCGACACGGGCGGCTCCGCCCGCGCGGGCTCGTCGGGCACGGGCTCGACGGGGAGGGTGACGTCGGACGGGGAGGGCGCGGACTCATCCGGCACGGGCTCGACCGGCAGGGTCACGTCCGACGGAGACGGCACGGACTCATCCGGCACGGGCTCGACCGGCATGGTCACGTCCGACGGAGACGGCACGGGCTCGTCGGGCAGGGCTTCTACGGGCAGGGTCACGTCGTCCGGGCCTGCGGCGGTCGCCCCGGCGGCCCGTTCCCGCGCGACCTCGGCGGCCATCGGATCCCAGTCGGCGGGAACCGTCTCGTCCGGCGGGGACGCTCCCGCGACGCCCGCCTCCGGCGGCGCGGGCTGCAGCGGCCGCCGCAGCACCGTGGCCGATAGCGGACGTGGCGGCGGCGCCGGAGTCACCGCGTCGTCCCGGTCGTACCGGTCGCCGAGCGACTCCGCGGCGATCTTCTCCTGGAGGTGGACGATCCCCTGGAGGAGCGCCTCCGGGCGCGGCGGGCAGCCCGGCACGTAGACGTCCACGGGGATGATCTGGTCGACGCCCTTCGTGACGCAGTAGGAGTCCCAGTAGGGGCCGCCGCAATTGGAGCACGCACCGAACGAGATGACGTACTTTGGCTCCGGCATCTGCTCGTAGAGGCGGCGGATGGCCGGCGCCATCTTGTCGGTGACCGTGCCTGACACCACCATCAGGTCGGCCTGCCGCGGGCCGGGCGCGAACGGGATCACGCCGAGCCGGATGAAGTCGTGCCGGCTCATCGAGGTGGCGATGAACTCGATCGCGCAGCAGGCCAGACCGAAGTTGAAGACCCACAGCGAGTAGCGGCGGCCCCAGTTGAGCACGAACTTGATCGGCTTCGGGGCCAGCCGCGACAGCGGGCCGACACTGGGCGGTGGCAGATCGATGGCGCTCACGGGAAACATTGTGTCAGCCTCCGCCCGCGCCGCCCCCGGCGCTCAGACCCAGGAGAGGACGCCCTTCTTGCCCGCATAGAGGAGACCGGCGGCGAGAAAACCCAGAAAGACGAACATCTCACCGAGAGTGGTCATTCCGTAACCCGGCGCGGAGAACACCGTCGCCCACGGGAACAGGAAGACCGCGTCCACCGCGAACACTACGTAAAGATATGAGAACACGTAGTAGCGAACGTACGAATGGGCCCAGTTCTCGCCGACCGGGTCCACGCCGCACTCGTACGTGGTGAGCTTCTCCGCCGTCGGCCGGTTCGGGCGCAGCAGCCGGTTGGCGGCCAGCCCGCCCGCCACGATCCCCCCGCCGACCAGCAGCAACGCGCCGAGGACGGCATACGACTCGAAGTAGGTCCGCACAAGTACCTCCCGGTGAGCATCACAACAAGTATCCAGTGGAGCCAGATGCGAGTGCGCGGCGTCCTACCTGCCGACTACCTGCCGACCCGAGCATCACAATGTCGGTGATTTGCTGCAAACTAGAGGATTGAATGGGGTCACTTTGACCTGGAAGGACGTGACCGGATGAGCAACCCTCCGCCTCCCCCGGGCTGGGAGAACCCGGGTGGCGCCTCGTGGCCTCCGCCACCGCCGCCGGCGGGCCCCGGTGGCCCTCCGGGTCCCGGTGCACCCGGCGCCCCCGGCGGACCTCCCCCCGCCCCCGGCTTCGGCGGGCCCGGGACCCCGCCCCCGTTCTACCCCCCGCCGCCCGGCGCCCCCATGGGTCCCGGGATGGCACCGCCCCGCAAGAGCGGCGGCGGCGGTGTGATCCTCGCCATCATCGGCGGCGGTGTCGCCCTGCTGGTGCTGATCGGCATCGTGGTGTTCGTGCTCGCCGTGAGCGGCGGCACGACGCCCGAGGAGAAGCTCCGGGCCGCCGCGACCGAGCTCGAGGACGACCGCGCGGTCGGTCTGAAGGGCAGCTTCGGCGGCGGCGCCGACACCCTCGAGGGCGAGCTGAGCGTCACCCGCGGCGGCCGGGCCACCGGCCCCGTCACCTGGAACAGCGACAACGTCACGCTGCTGTCGATCGACGGCAAGCTGTTCGCGAAGGCCGAGCCGGCGTACTGGCGGCGTCAGATCTCCGGTACGGAGACGCCGTACTTCCTCGGCTCCGGCCAGCAGTGGGGCCGCCTCGACGAGGACAAGCTGGAGATCGACTTCAAGCGCGAGCTGACCCCGGCGGCGCTCGCGGCGAAGCTCCGGACGGCCGCCACCACCAAGGTGAAGCCGATCGAGACGACGTGGCAGGGCAAGAAGGCCCTGAAGTTCACGACGTTCTCCTCGACGCTCTACATCACCGACGAGGACGACGCCGAGCTGCTGCGGTACGAGGCGACGACTCCGCGGGTGAAGCTGGACGTGCAGCCGAAGAGCTCCGGTGAGGCGTCGTCCGTGGTGTCCGACATGCGGACGAGCGTCGGCGAGCTGAAGGACTCCTTCGACGGCTCCGCCCGCCCGTCGGTCGCCGAGTGGAAGCGCGGCGGCTGCAACAGCAACTCCGGCTGCACGGTCGAGGCGAAGATCCGTCCGCCGTACGGCGCGGAGACGCCGGTCACGGTCGACGTCCGGTTCCGGCTGACGGCCGGCACGCTGACCGGCCGCGACCTGGGCAACTGCACGTCCACGATCACGATCACCGGCACGGAGCCGGTGTGGGCGAGCTGCCGGGTGACCAGCAGCGCGTGGACGAGCTGGGCGAAGGCCACCGGCGGCACGTTCTACAAGCACGCCGACTACAAGGTCATCGGCGCCACCTCCAGCCAGGTGCAGTCGATGCTGAGCGCGCTCGACAGCGAGTGAGGCCCCGGGTGAGCCGCGTGACCGCGCGCTGACCCGCCCTCGCTCCGGTGCCCGGCGACGCGCCGTGTCCCGCTCACGCGGGGGCGCGCCGTCGGGCACTCTTGTGCCCGGACACCTGAACGGAGCGGAGTGAACGCCGAGTGAGCGTCGAACAGGACGGCCCGCCCCCGGCCGCGGACGGCCCCGCGCCCCCCATGCCGCCCGCGCCCGGAGGCATCCCGCCCCGCGCGCCGCGGAACACCGCTCATGTGACCGGTGACACCCCCGGAGGGGCCGTGCCGCCGAAGGCGGTGGCGCGGTCCGGACGGAGGCGTCGGCGGGTGCTCGCCGTGGGCGCGCTGGGCGCCGTGGTCGTGGTGGGCGGGGCGGCGGCCGCGCTGCTGTCCGGGGAGGACGCGCCCGGCGGCAAGGGCGCCGTGAAGGCGGAGTCCGCCCCGTCGAACCTGCTGCGGGAGGCGGAGCGGCAGGTCACGGCGCCGCCGGGGCTCCGGTACGAGGGGACCTTGACCGTGAGCGGCAAGCCCCTCCAGGCCCGGCTGCGGGTCACCAAGGCGGGGTCGGCGACCGGCACGCTCACGGCCGGGGCCCTCACCGCGGACATCGTCGCGGTGGACGGCGTCACCTATGTCAGGGCCGGTCTCGCGTTCTGGCGCGACTACGCCGGGGAGCGCAGCCGTCCGGAGAACTACGCGGGACGCTGGACGAAGGCGCCCGCGACGGTGCCGGGTTTCGACGTCCCGGACGTCCTCGGCCCCGGCGCGATCGCCCGGCTGATGGTGAAGGCGCCCCCGAAGCCGGGGACGGAGACCGTGCGGGGCGCCCGCGCCTACCGGATCCGGACGGCGCGGGCCGACTACCTGGTGGCGGCCGCGGCGCCGCACGCGCTGCTGGGCGTCCGGGCGGCCGGCCGCACCGGCGCGGCCCTCACCGTCGCGCCCGTGCTGGACCCGCCGTCGATGTTCGCCGAGCTGCGCGCGCGGGTCGCCGCGCTCGGCGGCGCCGCCGACCCGGGGCTGCGGTTCGCGCCCGGAACGCCTCGGTTCAGCAACTGCAACCAGAACGTCAGCGGATGCACGGTCCGCGTGCCGGCGACGCTGACCTCGCCGGAGGGCCCCGTGCCGGACGGAGCGCGCGCGGCGCTGAGGGCCTCGATCACGTCGAAGGGGCGGCCGCTCGGGACGTGCACGGGATCGGAGCCGATCCCGTCCGGCCGAAGCCTGACGCTCCGCTGCACGGTCGCGGGGAAGGCGTGGCGGACGTGGATGCGGGCGGCGCTCGACCGGCCCGGCTCGTACCCGTACGCGGCGACGGCCCGGATCGTGGGCGAGTCCGTCGCGCCGGCCCGGGTGCCCGATCTGCTCGCGATCGTCGACCGGGAGCGCGGCACCGCGGCGGGCGGCACCGCGGCCCGCACGGGCCCCGCCGCCTCGACGAGCCCCGCCCGGCCGTGACGCGGCCTGCGGACGCGGCGGAGCCCCGACGTCCCGGGCACGGGGGGCGGTGAAGTAGAACGGAATTCGGGATGTCTACACTGCGGGGCGTGAACTCCGTGCCCCAGAGGAGCAGCCTCCGCTCCTCGACGAATCGCGCGCGGCTGGTCCGGCGTCTCCACGTCGATCTGCGCCGCCAGGCCAGTTCCCTTTGTCCGCCGGGCGGGTGAACTCGGGAGCCCGTCCAGGTCGTACCTCCGGATAGGACCTGCCCGAATTCGGCGGAATCGCGTGAACCGTTGCCGGAGGTGATACCTCTTGGGTGACGGGGCCACGACCTCCCCGAGAGCGGGACGTCACCATGACGGGCGGAGCGGTGCCCGCGGTCCATGCCTCCTGTGGCCGCGAGCCGGAACGGACCGGGCCGCATCGGGCGGAATCGTCCGGGCCGCGTGTCCCCGCGAGTCTCCCGTCCCCCGAGAACAGCATTTCATCCCGGACATACCATGAAGGTAAGCCTAAGTAGCGTCACGATCCCGGGTGCCTCCCCCGGGACGGGCGCTGCCCGTCGAGGAGGTCTTCCTCTGTGACCAAACAGGTCCAGCAGCTCGACCGCGTCATCATCCGATTCGCCGGGGACTCCGGCGACGGGATGCAGCTGACCGGCGACCGCTTCACCCAGGAGACGGCGGCGTTCGGCAACGACTTGTCGACGCTGCCCAACTTCCCCGCCGAGATCCGCGCCCCCGCCGGAACGCTCCCCGGAGTGTCCAGCTTCCAGCTCCACTTCGCCGACCACGACATCCTCACGCCGGGCGACGCGCCGAACGTCCTGGTGGCCATGAACCCGGCCGCCCTCAAGGCCAACCTCGGGGACCTCCCCCGCGGCGCGGACCTCATCGTCAACACCGACGAGTTCAGCAAGCGCAACCTCGCGAAGGTCGGCTACGCCGCGAACCCCGTCGAGGACGACTCCCTCGCCGAGTACCGGGTGCACGCGCTGCCGCTCACCTCGATGACGGTGACGGCGCTCGCCGACTTCGACATCTCCAAGAAGGACGCCGAGCGCGCGAAGAACATGTTCGCGCTCGGGCTGCTGTCCTGGCTGTACCACCGGCCGACGGAGGGCACCCTCGGCTTCCTGGAGAAGAAGTTCGCCCGCAAGCCCGAGATCATGAAGGCGAACATCGCGGCCTTCCAGGCGGGCTGGGCGTACGGCGAGACGACCGAGGCGTTCTCCGTCCAGTACGAGATCAAGCCGGCCGAGCACGAGCCCGGCCTGTACCGCAACATCACCGGGAACGTCGCGCTCGCCTACGGGCTCGTCGCGGCCGGTGAGCGCAGCGGGCTGCCGATCTACCTCGGCTCCTACCCGATCACCCCGGCCTCCGACATCCTGCACGAGCTGTCGAGGCACAAGAAGTTCGGGATCCGGACCTTCCAGGCCGAGGACGAGATCGCCGCCGTGGGCGCGGCGCTCGGCGCCTCGTTCGGCGGTGCGCTCGGCGTCACCACGACGTCCGGGCCCGGCATCGCGCTCAAGAGCGAGACGATCGGCCTGGCGGTCGCGACCGAGCTGCCGCTGGTGGTCATCGACGTGCAGCGGGCGGGTCCGTCCACGGGCCTGCCGACGAAGACCGAGCAGGCCGACCTGCTGCAGGCCATGTACGGCCGCAACGGCGAGGCCCCCGTCCCGGTGATCGCGCCGCGGTCCCCGTCGGACTGCTTCGACGCGGCGCTGGAGGCGGCCCGGATCGCGGTCAAGTACCGCACGCCCGTCATCCTGCTGTCGGACGGCTACCTCGCGAACGGCTCCGAGCCGTGGAAGCTGCCGGACGTCGACGACCTCCCGGTCATCGAGCCGGCGTTCGCGACCGCGGACGACCCCGGCTTCCAGCCGTTCAAGCGCGACCCGGAGACCCTCGCCCGGCCGTGGGCGATCCCCGGCACGGCGGGCCTGGAGCACCGGATCGGCGGCCTGGAGAAGGCCGACGGCTCCGGCAACATCTCCTACGACCCGGCGAACCACGACACGATGGTGCGACTCCGCCAGGCCAAGGTCGACGGCATCGCGAACGACGTCGAGCCCCTCGCGGTGGACGACCCGTCCGGCGAGGCCCGCGTCCTCGTCCTCGGCTGGGGCGGGACGTTCGGCGCCATCTCCGCGGCGGTGCGGCGCGTCCGGAAGGAGGGGCGGCAGGTCGCGCAGGCGCACCTGCGGCACCTCAACCCCTTCCCGGCGAACCTCGCCGAGGTGCTGCGCTCCTACGACAAGGTCATCGTCCCGGAGATCAACCTCGGTCAGCTCGCGCTGCTGCTGCGCGGCCGGTTCCTCATCGACGTCATCGGCTACAACCAGGTCCGCGGTCTGCCCTTCAAGGCGGAGGAACTGCAGGGCGTCATCCAGGATGTGATGGACAGTGAGTGAGAACGGCACCAACGGCGACGGCCACGGCCTGAACGGGCACGGCCCGCTCTCCCTCGTCCCGAAGACCGACGCGAAGCAGACGCTGAAGGACTTCAAGACGGACCAGGAGGTGCGCTGGTGCCCCGGCTGCGGTGACTACGCGATCCTGGCCGCCGTCCAGTCGTTCCTTCCGGAGCTGGGGCTGCGCCGGGAGAACATCACGTTCGTCTCCGGCATCGGCTGCTCGTCCCGGTTCCCGTACTACATGAACACGTACGGGTTCCACTCGATCCACGGCCGCGCGCCGGCGATCGCCACGGGCCTCGCCACGTCCCGCCCCGACCTGTCGGTGTGGGTGGTGACCGGTGACGGGGACGCGCTGTCGATCGGCGGCAACCACCTGATCCACGCGCTGCGCCGCAACGTCAACCTCAAGATCCTCCTTTTCAACAACCGGATCTACGGGCTGACGAAGGGCCAGTACTCGCCCACCTCCGAGATCGGGAAGATCACCAAGTCGACCCCGATGGGTTCGCTGGACGCCCCGTTCAACCCGATGTCGCTCGCGATCGGCGCGGAGGGCACGTTCGTCGCCCGGACGATCGACTCCGACCGCAAGCACCTCCAGTCGGTGCTGCGGGCGGCGGCCCAGCACCGCGGGACCGCCCTCGTGGAGATCTACCAGAACTGCAACATCTTCAACGACGGCGCGTTCGACCCGCTGAAGGACGCCGACGTCCGCGACGACATCACGATCCGGCTGGAGCACGGCGAGCCGATCGTCTTCGGCGCCGAGCGCGAGAAGGCGCTGCGCCGCACCCGGGCCGGCTCGTTCGAGGTCGTGCGGGTCACGGACGTCGACCCGTCGGAGATCGCGGTGCACGACGCGGCGAACCCGGACCCGTCGCAGGCGTTCGCGCTGTCGCGGCTGGACTCCCCGGCGTTCGAGCACACCCCGATCGGCATCTTCCGCGACGTCGACCGCCCGTCCTACGACGAGCTGATGCGGGAGCAGGTGGACGAGGCCGTCGGGACGCAGGGCCGCGGCGACCTGGCCGCGCTGCTCGGCAGCGGGGACACCTGGAGGATCGACTGACGGGACGCGCCGCGCGGTCGTAGGCCCGCCCCCGGTCTCGTGGCCGGTGGCGGGCTTTCGCGTATGAACCACCGTGCGCGGGGCACGGTTCTCCGGGGAGTGAGCACGACACCATGCGCGACGCCGTCTCACCCTGACACACTGAGACAGATCATGTAGCAGGGGAGGTGACGGATGCGGGTCCTTCCGCGTCGCGGCAAGGGTCGTCCGGACGACGGGGGCGACGCGCGCCCCGAACCGCCCACCGCGCCCCAGCAGCGCGTCCCGGTGGAGGAGCCGCCGCCGGACGCGTCGCGGCGGGACTCCGAGGCGGACACGGTGCGGATGTCGGCGGCGGAGGTGCTCGGCCAGGAGGAACTCACCTCCGAGGGCTGGGTCCCGGCCGGCCCGCCGCCCGCATGGCCGCCTCCGCCGTCCTCCACCCGGTCCGCTGCCCCGGCCCCCACCGAACCTTCCTCGCAGTCGTCTCCCAGCACGGGTTCCTCGGCCGGGACCACCGCCGCCCGGCGGGCGGTGAGCGGGGTCTCGGACGCCGACCGGAAGCGCCGGGCCCGCGCCGCAGAGCGGCAGCGCGCCGCGGCGGAGGTCAAGCGGAGCCGCGCCGGCCTGCGGCGGGGACGCCGCGACCGGCGGGCGGCGGCCGCGGCGGAGCACCGGTCCGCGCTGCTCGTCATGGTCCTCACCCTGGGCCTCCTGATCGCGTCGGTCGCGGTGACCGGCACGATGATCGCCACGTCGATGCGGACGCGGCCGGTGGCGCTGGCGGCGCCGCTGCACGTCTACCCCGTCACGCAGACGACCCCCGGGCCGTGCCCGGCCGGCGCGGCCGGCATCAACGGTCAGGCGGCGTCCGGTCCGGCCTGCTACCGGCTCGCGCAGGGCATCGCGATCCGCGAGGTGGCCGACCTGCGCGTCCAGCGGTCGCGCGTCACGTCCGGTTACGACGTGGCGGTGACGTTGCGGGCCGCCGACCGGAAGGCGTTCGCGCGGCTGACGCGGGCGACGGTGGGCCGCGATCTCGCGTTCGTGGTCCGCGAGCGCCTGATCACCCTGCCGCGCGTCGACATGCCGATCCTGGACGGCAAGGTCGTCGTGACGGGGCCTCCCGACCGCGCCGCGGCCGACCGCCTCTACCGCGAGCTCAAGGGGAGCTGACCGGTCCGGCGGTGCGGGCCTTCGGGATCCGGGCGCCGCGGAGCGGCAGCTCCTTCAGCGCCAGGACCGCCGCGAGGCCCAGCAGGGCGATCGGGACGCCCACCAGGAACACGGTCTCCAGCGCGTTCGCGAACGAGGTCAGCACGATGTGCTTGAACGGCTCCGGGAGGGCCTGGATCTGGTCGGGCGAGCCGAGATCGGCCGCGCCCGGTGGCGGGGTCGCGCGGGCTGCGCGCAGGCCGTCCGACAGCTCGCCGGACAGGCGGGTGGTGAGGATCGCGCCGAACGCGGCGACGCCCATGGCGCCGCCCAGGTTGCGGAAGAAGGAGACACCGGACGTCGTCGCGGCCATGTCGGCGGGCGGCACGGCGTTCTGCGCGGCGAGGATCAGGATCTGCATCGTGAGGCCGAGCCCGACGCCGAGGACGGCGAAGTCGAGCCCGATCACGAGGGCGGGCGAGCCGACGTGCAGGCGTGCCAGCAGGCCCATCGCGACGGCGACGAGCGCCATGCCGGCGACGGGGAACCACTTGTAGCGCCCGGTCCGGGTGACGAACTGGCCGGATCCGGTCGAGGCGATCAGCATGCCGACGACCAGCGGCAGCGTCATCAGCCCGGACGCGGTGGGGCTCATCCCCTTGACGACCTGAAGGTACTGCGGCAGGTAGATCATTCCGGCGAACATCGCGACGCCGACGCACAGCGACGTGAAGGACGTGATGAGGAACGTCCGGTTGCGGAAGAGGCGCGGCGGGAGGATGGGGTCGCTCGCCCTGCGTTCGGCGACGACGGCCAGGGCGACGAGGACGACGGTGCCCGCCAGCAGGAGCCGGCTCCAGGCGGAGGTCCAGGCGAACTCCTGCCCTCCCAGGGAGAGCAGGAGCATCAGGGTGGCGGCGCCCCCGGTGACGGTGAACGCGCCGAAGACGTCGACGCGGGTGTCCCGGCGGACCTTCGGCAGGGTCAGGACCTTCTGGGTGACGATGAACGCGACGACCGCGAGCGGGACGCAGACGAAGAAGCACCAGCGCCAGCCGAGGCGGTCGGCGTCCACGATGAATCCGCCGAGGAGGGGCCCGGTGACGGTCGCGACGCCGAACACGGCGCCCACGAAGCCGGCGTAGCGGCCGCGCTCGCGGGGCTCGACCACGTCGCCGAGGATGACCTGGACGAGGGCGGAGATGCCGCCGACGCCGAGGCCCTGGAACGCGCGGGCGGCGATGAGCTCGCCGATGCCGTGCGACAGCCCGGCCGCGACGGACGCGACGACGAACAGCAGGAGCGCGGTCTGGAACATCAGCTTGCGGCCGAAGATGTCCGACAGCTTGCCCCACAGGGGCGTGGACGCGGTCATGGTGAGCAGGGGCGCGCTCGCCACCCAGGCCAGCTGCTCCTGGCCGCCGAGGTCCCCGACGATCGTGGGGAGGGCCGTCCCGACGACGGACGTGGAGACCATCGACGTCAGCATCGCCATCATCAGCCCGCAGAGGATCTCCAGGATCTGGCGCCGGCTGTACTGCGGACGCGGCGGTGCCGTCGTCCGCTGCTCCGCCGTCCTCGCCTGCGTCACCCTGCCCCCGTACGCGCTCGCCCTCTCACCTCCGCCGATATTATGTATGCACTCGTTTACTTGCAAGCCGGTGGATACTGAACCGTGCCGCAGCGGGGCGAGGGAGAGGGCCGGGACGTGGGGACGCCGCTCGACGAGACGACACAGCCGGGCCGGCGCAAGCGCGACCGGGAGGCGACCCGCCGCCGGATCCTGGACGCGGCGCGCGACCTGTTCGGCGAGCACGGCTACGACGGCGTGACCGTCCGCATGATCGCGGCGGCGGCGGACGCGAACATGGCCCTGGTCAACCGGTACTTCGGCTCCAAGGCGGCGCTGTTTCGCGAGGTGCTGAGCAGCGAGTCCGTCCTGCGGGGCGTCATCGCGGGCGAGCCGGGCGAACTCCCCCGGCGGCTCGCCGAGCACGTCGCGCGGCGGATCCGGGAGGGGCGGCCCACCCCGCTCACCCGGATGCTCGACCGGTCCGTCGGCAACCCCGAGGTCACCGGGATCCTCCACGACTACATCGAGGCCGCCGCCATCGAGCCGATGGCCGCGCAGCTGACCGGCCCGAACCCGCGCGGCCGGGCGATGCTCGCCGCCTCGATCATCATGGGCACCGGCCCGATCCGGCGCGTGCTCGGCCTGGCCGACCTGCGCGCGCTCGACCCCGGCGAGCTCACCGAGCGGCTGACGCTGATGTTCACCGCCGCCCTCGGCCCCCTCCCGGCCGGGGACGCCGTCCACCCCGAGGCGTAGGGACGGGCGATCACGTACCGCGCCGGGAGGCCCGGCGGATACGCGGCAGGTCGGACTCGGCCGGCGCGGGCCGCGCATAGGGTGCTTGCATGAATCTGGGGGGAGCGCTCCGCGCGCGCTGGAACAGGACGACGCGTCCGGTGCGGTGGACGGCGGCGGGCACCGCCCTCGCGCTGGCGGCGGGCGGCACGGCGTGGGGGGTCGCGGCGGGCGACGCGCCGCGCGTCCGGACGACGGAGCAGCGCGTCACGGTGCCGGGCGGCCCCGGCGACGACGCGCACGTCACGCTCGACACCACGTTCTACGCGCCGGTCGGGCGGTCCAAGGGCCCCGCGATCATGCTCGGGCACGGCTTCGGCGGCGACAAGTCCGGTGTCGCGGGCGAGGCCCGCGAACTCGCCCGCGCCGGATACGCCGTACTCGCGTGGTCGGCCCGCGGCTTCGGCCGCTCCACCGGGCATATCGCCCTCAACTCCCCCGACCACGAGGTCCAGGACGCACGGCGGCTCATCGACTGGCTGGCACGGCGTCCCGAGGTCCGGCTGGACGGCCCCGGCGACCCGCGCGTCGGCATGGCGGGCGAGTCCTACGGCGGCGCGATCGCGCTCATGACCGCCGCGTACGACCCGCGCGTGGACGCCATCGCCCCGCAGATCACCTGGCACGACCTCGCCGACGCCCTCTTCCCCAACGCGACCGGCGGCGAGCCGGGCGTGTTCAAGAAGCTGTGGGCGGGCCTCTTCTTCTCCTCGGGCGCGAACGGCACCGCCTGCGGGCGGTTCCTCCCGTCCGTGTGCGAGATGTACGAGGAGGTTGCGGAGACGGGGCGTCCGACCCGCGAGGCGGTCGAGAGACTTCGGAGGTCGAGCCCCTCCTCCGTCGGCGACCGCATCAAGATCCCGACCCTGCTCGTCCAGGGCCAGGCCGACTCGCTCTTCCCCCTGCACCACGCCGACGCGAACGCCCGCGCCATCGCCCGGAACGGCGCCCCCGTCTCCATGGTGTGGTTCCAGGGCGGGCACGACGGCGGAGACCCGGAGACGACCCGCGTCCGGGGCCTGGTGCACGACTTCTTCGACGCCCGCCTGCGCGGCTCCGGAAAGGCCCCGGACGGGTTCACCGTGACGCGCGCGGGCGGCATCGACTCGTCCACGCAGGAGGTCGTGGTGGAGCAGGCGACCGCCCCCGCCTACCCCGGGCTCACCGCCGGCCCCCGCGCGCTGCCGCTGACCGGCCGCGAGCAGAGCGTCCACCGCCCGGCGGGCGGCGCCCCCGCGTCGATCTCCGCGCTGCCCGGCCTCGGCGCGCTCGGCTCTCTCGGCGACCTCGGCTCCGCCGCCGGCCTGCCCGCCGACATGCCCGGCCAGTCCGCCGTGTTCGACACCCGTCCGCTGGACGCCCCGCTGCGGCTCACCGGCGCCGCCACCGTCCGGATCGCCGTCTCGGCCCCCGGTCCGCTGTTCGCGAAGCTGTACGACGTCGCCCCGGACGGGAAGGCGTCCCTCGCCCGGCGCATCGCCGCCCCCCTCCTGGTCGACGAGGCGGGCGAGGTCACGGTGACCCTCCCCGCCATGGACCACCGCTTCGACCGGGGCCACCGCGTCCGCCTCGCCATCGCCACGACCGACATGGGCTTCGCCACCCCGGCCGCGCCCGCCACGGTGAAGGTGCGGGCCGTGTCGCCGCTGACGGTCCCGTCCGTCCCGGCGCTGACGACCACGGCCACGCCGGTCCCCGCCTGGGTGTGGTGGCTGCCCGGCGCGGCGCTGCTGCTCGCCGCGGCGCTGCTCGTCCGGCGCCGCAGGCCCGCCGCGGTCACCGACGGCGACGTTCCGCTGGAGATCACCGGCCTCACCAAGAAGTACCGGAACGGGCACCTGGCCGTCGCCGACCTGTCCTTCCGCGTCGAGAAGGGCCAGGTGCTCGGCCTCCTCGGCCCGAACGGCGCCGGCAAGACGACGACCCTGCGCATGCTGATGGGCCTGATCCATCCCGACGCGGGCGAGATCAGGATCTTCGGGCAGCGGGTCGTTCCGGGCGCCCCCGTCCTGGCGCGTCTCGGCTCGTTCGTCGAAGGCCCCGGGTTCCTCCCCCACCTGTCCGGCCGCGACAACCTCGACCTGTACTGGCGCGCCACCGGACGCCCCCGGGCCGAGGCCCACATGGAGGAGGCGCTCGAGATCGCCGCGCTCGGTACGGCGCTCGACCGCGCCGTCCGCACCTACTCGCAGGGCATGCGGCAGCGCCTCGCGATCGCGCAGGCCATGCTCGGCCTCCCCGACCTGCTCGTCCTGGACGAGCCCACCAACGGGCTCGACCCGCCCCAGATCCGCGAGATGCGGGACGTCCTCGTCACGTACGCGGCGGCCGGACGCACCGTCATCGTGTCCAGCCACCTCCTGTCCGAGGTGGAGCAGACCTGCACCCACGCGGTCGTCATGGCGGGCGGACGCCGCGTCGCCGCCGGCCCCGTCAGCGAGATCACCGGCTCCGGCCGCCGCCTCGAGGACGCGTTCCTGGAACTCATCGGAGAGAAGTCATGACCTACGCCGTGCGGCGGACGCTGCCGCTGCGGGTCGAGGCCGTCCGGCAGTTCCGGCGCCGCCGCACCCTCGTCGCGTTCGCGATCCTGCTCGCCCTGCCGTGGGTGCTGGTCGGCGCGTTCAAGATCGGCGGTGACCCCGGCCCGGACGGCTTCCCGAGCCTCGTCGACGTCGCGACGTCCAGCGCCCTCAACTTCGCCCTGTTCGCCCTCTTCGTCTCGACGGGATTCCTCCTCGTCGTCGCCGTCGCCCTCTTCTGCGGCGACACCGTGGCGAGCGAGGCGAACTGGTCGTCTCTGCGCTACCTCCTCGCCGCGCCCGTTCCCCGGGCCCGCCTCCTGCGCCAGAAACTGATCGTGGCGCTCGCCTACGCCGTCGTCGCCGTCCTCAGCCTCCCGGCGATGGCGCTCCTCGCGGGCACCGTCGCGTTCGGCTGGGGCCCGGTCGAGCTCCCCACCGGCGGCACCGTCCCGGTCGGCACGGCCCTCTCCCGCATGGCGATCATCGCCGGCTACTCACTGATCGCGCAGCTGGTCGTCGCCGCCCTCGCGTTCCTGCTGTCCGTCACCACGGACTCCCCGCTCGGCGCGGTGGGCGGTGCGGTCGGCCTCGTGATCGTCAGCAACATCCTGGACGCCGTCACCGCCCTCGGCTCCTGGCGCGACTTCCTGCCCACCCACTGGATGTACGCCTGGATGGACGCCCTCCAGCCCCAGATCCAGTGGACTGGCATGGCCAAGGGGGCCGCCATCTCCACCGCCTACGCCGCGATCCTGTTCGCCCTGGCCTTCCGCCGATTCCAGACCCGCGACATCGTGTCCTGAAAAACGGTCGAACGTGACGAGGTGCATCACATAAGCTCACTGAACCTCAGGGGCACCGTCCACGTCCTACGGGGTACACGCGACATCGGCTCGATGGACGGGTTAACACCCGGCCCGACGGGGGAGATGATCACCATGGCACGGCAGCAGCTCGTCAAGCGCCCCAAGCCCCCACGTCAACCGAGCCCCCTCGACCTCAGGACGCCCTCGGGCCGGCTTCTGCCGTACTGACCGGCCTCCCACCTCCCGCGGACCGCACAGGGCCTCCTCGCCACGAGGAGGCCCTCGACCTATCGGCGTCGTGCCGGAAGGACACCCACATGGCGGACGAGATGGAGCGGCTCACCGGGCTGCTCTACGAGATCGGCCTGCTGAAGCGCTACAAGCGCACCGGCTGGCTCGTCGCGGGCGTGAACGACCCGGAGAGCGTCGCCGACCACTCCTTCCGGACGGCCGTCATCGCGAGCGTCCTCGCCGTCCTCGAAGGCGCGAACCCGGAGCGCGCCGCGCTGCTCGCCCTGTTCCACGACACCCAGGAGACGCGGCTGACGGACGTCCCGCACCTGGGCCGCGCCTACCTGACGAAGGCCCCGAACGAACAGGTCACCGCGGATCAGACCGCCGGCGTCCCGCCCCCGGTCGCCGCGATGATCGGCTCCGCGGTCGCCGAGTTCGAGGCGCGCGACAGCCTCGAGGCCCGCTGCGCCCGCGACGCCGACAAGCTGGAATGCCTCGTCCAGGCCATCGAGTACGGCGACCACGGCAACCGGAACACCCACCACTGGGTCGCGAGCGCCCTGCCCGAGCTCCAGACCGGGTCCGCGAAGCGCCTGGCCGAAGAGGCCCAGCGGACGAACTCCCTCGACTGGGCGATCCGCGCCGTGTCCGGGCCTACCAGACGCGGGTGAGGTGGAAGTACAGGACGCTTCCGACGCCCTTCGCGTCCATGGCGCCCATCACGTGGTCGTCGTCGATCCGCCGGAAGTGGTCGATGATCGGCTGGGTGTCGTACACCATCGCGGCCGACACGAGCCCCCGGTGCGACATCTCGCGCAGCCGCGCCATGCCCATCCCGTCGAACGAGTGGATCTCGTCCTTGTCGTCGAGGCAGAGCAGCGGCTCGACGTTCTCGGCGTCGTTGAAGCGCTTCCCGTACCAGCGCATCTTGACGAGCCGCGCCGCCATCGGCTCGCTCCCGTCGAACAGGCCGCCCCGCCACGTCCCGAGCATGGCGTCGGGGGCCACGGCCCCCAGCTCGGCGAACACCTTCTCCCCCGAGGCGCTCCCACCCCGGATGAGTTCCAGCACGTCCATTCGGCTTCCTTCGATTCGCGCCCGACGGCCGCGATCCTACGTCAGCGCTCACTTACCGGAGGAGCCGCCCCGGTCGACCTGCTGCACGGCCTCGTACGTCGGCCCCCTCAGCTGCTGGAACAGGCCGGCGGGCACCAGACCGAGGATCGGCCGCCGGATGGGATTGAACCGCCGCGGCTCGCTCTCGTCGCTGCGCGCGGGGCCGCTGAGGACGAGTTCGCCGAACCGCTCCCACGCACCCTTCCCGTCCGCCACGACCAAGTCCAAGACCATCGGCCCCTCACCGATGGCGCCCTCGAGGGCCGCGAAATCGGCCGGGATCTCCCGGTCCCCCCGCGCGATCGCCCCCAGCATCACGAGCCGGTCACCCGCCCTGTAGGGCAGGAGAGACCCGTAGAACTGCGGACTCCACCTCATCACCGGCCGCAGCGTGAAGCGCCCCAGGGCACCGCTGCCGGTGGTCGCGAGCAGCAACTCCGACTCCTCGCCCCCGGGCGCCCGCCACCTCAGCGCCAGACCCAGCAGATCGGGCACCGACGTCGGCAGCCCCACCGACCGCGACATCCGGGCCACCCCGCGCAGTTCGGCCGCGTCGTCCAGGAACGGCACACCCCACCCGCGGGACCGCCCGCTCAACCGCAGCGTCGCGTCCAGCACCACCCCCTGCGGATGCAGCGGCCGCCCGCCCCGCACCCGGGCCAGGGTCGTGAACACCTTCACGAACCCGGCGGTGACGCCCCGGGCGAGCACATCCCCGATCCCGCCGCCCGCCTCTTCTCCCCCGGACGGCCGGACAACGCGCGGCCGCTGCCGCAGATCCTCAACCATGGTCCGCTCCCCGATACGGCTTGTCCGGCCGGGAGTACCCCGCGACGCAGACCGGAAACAGGCCATGGATGCTCCTCAGAAGAGAGCCCGCCCCTTCGTCGTCTGCACCGCGGTGCCCGTCCGCCTCGTTCACTTTCGGGCCTCCTCGCACACTTCTGACCATTGTCGGGGGACGGTGTGTCAGCCTGTCGGCATGATCAATGTGCGACGGGTGTGGATGATCCGGCATGGGCAGAGCGAGTCGAACGCCGGCCTGCCGACGAACGGGCCGGGCGCGGCCCCGCTCACGGCGCTCGGCCGGGAGCAGGCCGCGCGGATGGCCGCGGCGTTCACGGCGCCGCCCGACCTCATCGTGAGCTCACCGTTCGTCCGCGCGCGGCAGACCGCCGAAGCGACCGTCGAGCGGTTCCCTGCGGTGCCGTACGAGGAATGGCCCGTCGAGGAGTTCACCTATCTCGGTGCGCTGCACGGGCCGCGGACCACCGGCGAGCAGAGGCGCCCATTCGCCGAGGCATATTGGGAACGCGCCGACCCCGCGTACGTGAACGACGGCGACGGCGAGTCGTTCGTGGCGCTCATCGCGCGGGCCAACGCCTTCCTGGAGCGGCTCGCCGCGCTCCCCGACGAGGGAATGGTCGCGGTGTTCACGCACGGCCTCTTCATGAAGGCGGTGATCTGGTCGGTCCTCACCGGCGTCACCGTCCCGGACGTCGCCGCGATGCGGGCCTTCCGCCACTTCAACGGCGCGTGCAACGTTCCGAACTGCACGGTCACCGAGTTGTGGCGCCCCAACGGCCAGTACGGATTCCGCGTGGTCGGCGGCGGGACGACCCACCTGGCGGACGCGTCCACAGCCCAGTCACCCGTCTCCTCCGCCTTCCTGGACTGACCAGGAGACCTCCGCGGCCAGGAGTTTTACTACCTCGAGGAGTAAAGTGCAGGTGGTCAACCCTGCTCACTCAGGCTTCGGGGCGGGGCCGACGGCGGCCACAGGCTACGCCTCCAGGCCATCGGGGCGGAGCACGCCACCGCCAGAATCAATCCCGGTGTCGTGCTGTCGACCCCGAAGAAGCCCTCGATGAGGATGGACGCCGACAGGATGGCCGAGCCGGTCAACGCCCAGGTGATGCGGTAACTGAAGGCCTTCACGCCCCCCGCGGCCAGCACCGCGGCGAACGTGAGGACGAATCCCGCCGCCCAGCTCACAACAGCGATCAGATACGGCTCACGCGGGACGGTCAGGACCGCAACGATCATGCACAGGAACGCCGCCGACGACAGGGCCTTCATCCGCATCGAACCGGGCACCCCCACACAAGATCCACGAGCGACACGACGTCAATCTATCCCACCTGAAACCATGCTGATCTGCACCGATGTCGACACGGATGCCGAGTTCACCGTCCAGAGCGAGTGCCGGCGCCTCCCTCACCGGGCTGGTGGTAGCCGTCAGTGCCCAAGAGCCGGGCTGGGGGCGGGGCGGGTCATACGGCTACCACCTTGATGCCCTTTCCGCAGAGGGTCGTCATGTCGTCCTCGTCGGAGGTCAGAAGGACGACGGGCTTGGGGGCCTGGAGCGCGGTCGAAGCGACGACCGCGTCGATCGCGTACTTGTGCCCGTGAAGGCGGTGAGCGCGAAGCAGGTCGACGGCCACCGTGCTGATCTCTTCGGTGACCGGTTCGATGCGGAGCCTGGACAGATACCAACGAAGCCTGTCCGGCTTGGTCCGGACGTCCTGGGCTTCGATCGGGGTGAGCGCACTGATCATCACGCGGAAATCGTTGTCCTGGGCTTCGCGGACCAGAGCGGTGACGCGTTGATCGGCCCCGCACCACTTGACCAGGCCCTCACAGTCGAGGACGAGCGTCCCCGCGCTCAGCCTGCTTCGTGCCCGGCCCACTCGGCGCCCTCCTGCAACTCGGGCGCCGCCTTGACCGCACGGAAGAGATCTGCGGCCTCGTCGCGAAGCGCCTGCGGGATCGGACCCGAGGCGTCCTCATTGGCCTGCAGTGCCTCTTCGAGCAGGTCCCGCTCGATCTGACGCTCAACGGCGGCGTCGACGTAGGCGGAGAAGCCGCGGGTTCCCACCCGTTCGCGGACAGCACGAATGTTCCCGGCTCTCAGCGAGACGCTCGCCTTCACCGCCGGGCCTTCACCCAGCCCGAACTCCTTCTCCTCCGCAGCCATGCCCGCAGTTTACTACCTCAAGTAGCAAAACTTCAGTCGTTGCCGCTACTCGGCGGGGGCCACGCCTACGGGGCAGGAGAGGCCGGTGCCGCCGAGGCCGCAGTAGCCGCCGGGGTTCTTGTGCAGGTACTGCTGGTGGTAGTGCTCGGCGAAGTAGAACGGGCCGGCTTTGGTGATCTCCGTGGTCACGGGGCCGTGGCCCGCCTTGCGGAGGACGGGTTCGTAGGCGTCACGGGAGGCTTCGGCGGCCTTCCGCTGGGCGTCGGAGTGGGTGAAGATCGCTGAGCGGTACTGAGTGCCGACGTCGTTGCCCTGGCGCATGCCCTGGGTGGGGTCGTGGGACTCCCAGAAGACGCGCAGGAGCGTCTCGTAGGTCGTCTTGGTCGGGTCGAAGACGACGCGGACGGTCTCGGTGTGGCCCGTCCGCCCGCTGCAGACCTCTTCGTAGGTCGGGTTCGGGGTGTGGCCGCCCTCGTAGCCGACGGACGTGGAGACGACGCCGGGGGTCTGCCAGAACTTGCGTTCGGCGCCCCAGAAGCAGCCGAGGGCGAATTCGGCGATCTCGGTGCCATCCGGGTAGGGCGGGGCCAGGGGGGCGTCGAGGACCTCGTGGTGGGACGGGACGGGGAGGGGTTCGTCGCGGCCGGGGAGTGCCTGCTCCGGGCTGACCATCTTCGGGGTACCGAACATGGTCCCAGCGTACTCGACAGTAGTGTGTCTGATTTGGCTAATTACGTGCTGGTATCGTGCTCTCGTGAATCGTCAGGGGTTGGGGTACGGCGCCGCCGCGTACGGGCTGTGGGGGCTGTTCCCGCTGTACTGGCCGCTGCTGAAGCCGGCCGGCGCGGTGGAGATCCTGGCCCATCGGATCGTGTGGTCGCTGGTCGCCGTGGTGGTCGTCCTGGCGGCGGCGCGGAACTGGGGCTGGATCCGGACGCTCGGGGCGCGGCGGTTCGGGCTGCTGAGCGCGGCGGCCGTGATCATCTCGGTGAACTGGGCGACGTACATCTACGCCGTCAACTCCGGGCACACGATCGAGGCGGCGCTCGGGTACTTCATCAATCCCCTGATCAGCGTGCTGTTCGGGGTCGTGATCTTCCGGGAGCGGCTGCGGGCGTGGCAGTGGGCGGCGGTCGGGCTCGGGACCGCGGCGGTGCTGGTGCTGACCGCCGACTACGGGCGGCCGCCGTGGATCGCGCTGGTCCTCGCGTTCTCGTTCGCGACCTACGGGCTGCTCAAGAAGTTCGCCGCCATGCCGTCGGCGGAGAGTCTGAGCGTCGAGACGGCGGTGATGCTCGTCCCGGCGCTGGGGTACGTGGTGTGGATCGGTGGCGGGACGTTCGGGAGCGAGGGCACCGGGCACGTGTTGCTGCTGGTGGGGGCCGGTGTGGTGACGGCGATCCCGCTGATGCTGTTCAACGCGGCGGCGACCCGGCTGCCGCTGAGCATGATGGGGATGCTCCAGTACCTGGCTCCCGTGCTCCAGTTCCTCATCGGGCTGCTGGTGCAGCACGAGGCGATGCCCGCGAGCCGCTGGGCCGGGTTCCTGCTGGTCTGGGTGGCCCTGGTGGCACTGACGTGGGACGGGGCGCGGGCCATCCGGCGAAGGCCCGTGCTGGAAACGGTGCACTGAGCGGGCCGCAGGCACTAAAGTGCCGGACGTCACATTCCGGCCCGAAGGAGCCTCCTGTTGCGTCTGCTCAGCGTTGCGGTGTTGGGAACGGCCCTGGTCGCGGCCGGGTTCGCGGCCCCCGTGACGGGCCTGGCGACGGCGGGCGCGAAGACGGTCGAGGACGAGGGGATCGCGGTGCGTCCCGGGGTTGCGCGGCCGGGGCAGCGGGTCGAGGTCGCGGTGCCGGGGTGCCCGCGCGGTGGACGGGTGGCCTCGCGGGTGTTCGTCCTGCCGGTGACGCTGCGAAAGGGCGGCGGGGTCGCGGTCGTGCGCCGCACCGCGGAGGCCGGCACCCATCCGATCACGGCCACGTGCGGCGGCCGCGAGGTGGTCGGGGAGTTCCGTGTGTCCGGTGGATTCGCGTGGCAGGCCATCCTGTCCGACGCTGAATAGCGAATTCCGGCCTTTTCTCGGACATACACCCTCTGTGTCCGCTCTGCTACCTCCCTCCTGACTGAGTTGACCTGACCTGTCCGCCACCTGGGGCGATCCAGTCAGGACATCTCGACAAATGAGACAAGCCGTTCATCAAGTGATCGAGGTCACTCATAACGGCCATACTCTGCTGCCCGCTCGACCCTTGAAGGCGTTAAATGATCATGTGATACTCCCACTTAACGCTACAAATCACCCAAGGCTCATAGACGCGGACAGAGACCACCAATCGCCCATCTGACGCGCCGTCGACCCACCCTGCCCGGCGGCCCCCAGACGGGCCCGGATCGCCTTCAACTTCACATCGAGGGGCAGTCGAGAATGTCGGTTGACGTCGGCGGCTTTCCGGTACGGAAGGCCAGGAACTTTCCGCTCCACCGCACGGTCGCGCGGTTCGTGCGCGACCCGTTGCGGGAGCTGGAGCGCATCAGCACCGAGGCCGGCGGCGAGGTGGCGCGGATCGACCTCGGCGCATCACGTCCCTTCCTGGTCACCCATCCGGACCACGTCCAGCAGGTCCTGCGCGGGGAGTCGGAGAACTTCGTCCGGGACGGCACGTTCTGGCGTCCGCTCAACAGCCTCTTCGGCGACAGCATCATGTCCGAGTACGAGGAATGGGAGCGCAGCAAGCGCATCCTGCAGCCGGTGTTCTCGACCCGCACGATCCGGTCGCTCAGCGACGCCATGGCGCGGGCGATCAACGCCGCGGTGGTGCAGCTGGACGAGCCGGCCCGGAACGGCACCCCCATCGAGGTGCTGCCGGAGATGGGGCGGATCGTCCACGAGACCGTCATCAAGGTGCTGTTCGGCGACAAGATCCGGCAGGCGGAGGCCGACCGGATGATCCCCGCCATGGAGCAGCTCGCCACCTCGATCGCGTTCCGCTTCCTGCTGCCGTTCGTCCCGCGCTCGATCCCGCTGCCCGGCGACGCCGCGTTCGCGGACGGGCTGAAGGTGATGGACGAGACGCTCTACGAGCTCGTCGACCGGTTCCGGTACGACGCGGGCGAGGGCTACGACATCTTCACCGCGCTCTGCAAGGCGCGGATGACCGAGGGCAGCGGGCTCGGCGACGAGTGGGTGCGCAGCAACCTGCTCGCCATGTGGGCGACCAGCACCGAGACGACGACGGTCGCGCTGACCTGGATCTGGCCCATGCTGGAGAGCCGGCCCGAGGTCGCGGGGCGGCTCCAGGAGGAGATCCGGCGGGTCGTCGGGACGGACGACGTCAAGCCCGAGCACCTCCGCGAACTGCCGTACGTGAAGCAGGTCGTCCAGGAGCTCCTGCGCATGTACCCGGTCGGGTGGATCTTCCCGCGCATCGCGTTGAAGGACACCGGCATCGGCGGGGTGAAGGTGAAGGCGGGGCAGACCGTCCTCGTCAGCCCGTTCCTCACCCACCGGCTGGAGTCGGTGTGGGAGAACCCGCTGGAGTTCGATCCGGAGCGGTTCGGCCCGGAGCGGGTCCGCGCCCATCACCGCTACGGCTACTACCCGTTCGGCGGGGGTCCTCATCAGTGCATCGGACGGCACGTCTTCAACATGGAGGCGGAGCTCATCCTGACCAGCATCCTGAGCCGCTACACCCCTTCCCTCCTGCCGACGGACGGTCCGGTGCAGGCCCGGATCGGCGCGACCCTGCGCCCGAACCAGCCGCTGCACCTCGTCCTGAAGCCGATCGACGGCGAGCCGGCGTCATGACCGCGGCGACGTCCGAGCGTCCCGCGGAACCTCCGCATACCGTCCCGACCGCGGCACTGGAATCGGGGACGATCTGCGCCGTGGCGGGCCAGTCGCAGCGCCAGATGCGGTCGTGGGCCGCCGAGTACCCGGGCCTGTACGGGTCGGACGCGTTCGACCCGGCGCTGTTCAGCACGCTCGCGCTCGCGGCGGCGTTCAGCGGTCCCGGCCGCACCGCCGCGGACCTGCGGATGGCCAACCGGATGTGCCTGTGGTGCTTCGGCCTCGACTGGCTGATCGACTACAAGGCCGCGTCCCGGGCGGAGGTCACCGCGCTCGTCCGGGGGTGCGCCGCCATCGCCGAAGGCGGGGACGGGAGCGGCGGGAACGCTGATCTCAGCCGGTTCCTCGCCGATGTCCGGGACGAACTCGCGGCCATGCCCGCCTTCCCCGCCCTCCGCGACGCCTGGCTGGACGAGTTCCGGCGCATGCTCGACGCCATGGCCCTCGAATGGGACTGGAATGCGGCGCTGAAGAACGGCGGCGGCGCGCCGACCTTCGAGCGGTATCTGGCGAACGCCGACAACCTCGGCTTCTCGGTCGTTTTCGCCTCGCACTGGATCGCGTCCGGAGGGCACGGGGACGTGTCCGCCGTGCGGGAGGCGAGCTGGGCCGTCCAGCGGGTCATCCGCCTCCTGAACGACATCGGGACGTACGAGCGGGACAAGCAGTGGGGCGACCTCAACGCCCTGATGCTGGACCGCACTCCCCGTCAGGTCGAGGAGCGCGTCGCGGCGCTCACCGGGGAGGCGCGCCTGCTGCTCGCGGACGTCCGGCCCACCGCGCCGGATCTCGCCGACTACATGGAACGCCAGATGGACTTCTGCACGGGCTTCTATGGGGTAACCGACTTCTGGGGCACGCTGTGAGCATCGACGACCGTCCGCTGACGGAGACCCTTCCTCCTTCCGCACACCACGTCTCGGCTCCGCGCGGCTCCAGGTCCGCACACGGCGAGCGGCGCACCGGCTCCCCGGCGGTGGACATCGCGGCCGCGGCGCACGAACTGATCGCCGGTCTGGTCGCGCATCCGTGGGGGCAGGTCTCCCCCTCGGTGTACGAGACCGGCCGGCTGGTGTCGCTCACCCCGTGGCTCAGCGGGCACGCCGAGCGGGTCGCCTACCTCCTGGAGCGGCAGCACCCGGACGGGACGTGGGGCGCTCCCGACCACGGGTACGCGCTCGTCCCTACGCTGAGCGCGGCGGACGCGCTGCTGTCCGTCCTCACCGGCCCGGCGGGAACGCTCCCCGGCGCGGCGGCACCGCTGGTGCGGGCGGCGGACGCGGCGCTCCGGGCCGTCACCGCGCACATGTGCGGGCCGTCCGCGCCCGTCCTCGACCTGCCCGACCTGCCGGCGATCGAGCTGATCACGCCGGCGCTGATCGACGGGATCAACGCGTCGCTGGACCGGCTCCGGGAGCGGGCCGTCCCGGGTCTGGACGCGTGGGCGGGCCACCGGCTGATCCCGCCGCACGGCATGGACACGGCGAAGCTCCAGCTCGTCCGGGCGCTGCTCGGGTCGGGCGCGGAGCCGCCGCAGAAGCTGCTGCACGCTCTGGAGGTCCTCGGCCCGGAGGCGGCGGGGCTGCCGCAGCTGTCCCCCGAGGACACCGGGACGATCGGCGCCGCTCCGGCGGCGGCCGCGGCGTGGCTCGGCCTGCAGGGACCGGACGAGTCGGGCGACCCGGCGCGCTGGTACCTGGAGACGGTGGTCGCGCAGCACGGCGGCCCGGTGCCCTGCGGATTCCCGCTGACGGTGTTCGAGCGGGGATGGGTGCTGGCGTGGCTGCGGCGCGCGGGCGTCCCGGTCACCGTGCCGCCGCAGCTGGTGCTGAGCCTGACCGCGCCGCTCGGCCCGGCGGGCACCCCGGCCGCGGCCGGACTGCCCGCGGACGCCGACACCACGGCGGGCGCCCTGTACGCGCTGGCGCTCCTGGACGCGCCGCGCCGCCCCGATCCGCTGTACCTGTACGAGCTGGACACGCACTTCTGCACCTGGCAGGGCGAGGACGGTGCGTCGATCACGACGAACGCGCATGTTCTTGAGGCATTCGGCCAATTTCTGGTGACCGCCGATCCCGGCGACGAAGCGGCCGGGCGGTACGCCGCGACGGCCGCGAAGGTGGCGGGCTGGCTGCGCGGGCAGCAGCGGACGGACGGGAGCTGGGCCGATCGATGGCACGCGTCCCCGCATTACGCCACGGCGTGCACGGCGATCGCGCTCGCGAAGTTCGGCGGGCGGGAGTCGGCGGAGGCGGTCGCGGCGGCGCGCCGCTGGGTGCTCGGCTCGCAGCGGCCGGACGGCTCGTGGGGCCGCTGGGCGGGCACCCCGGAGGAGACGGCGTACGCGGTCCAACTGCTGATGTTGACCGGGGGGTCATTCGCGCCGGGCGCGGCGGCGGCGGTCGAGCGCGCGCGTCCGGCGCTGATCCGGTCACTGACCAGCGGCGCGGCCGGCGCGGCGGACGAGCCGGCGCTGTGGCATGACAAGGACCTCTACCGGCCGTCCGCGATCGTCCGGGCGGCGGTGCTCGCGGCGCTGCATCTCAGTGAGTGGAACGTCGCGTTTCCGTAAGGTGAATTTCGCCACACGGATACGTACCGGACATCCCTTCAAATGCGAAGAAATCGGCCTGCGGTTGCGTTTAGGTTGAGGGGATATGGCGGTGTTGCTAGTGTTCTACGCCGTATGGAACGGCGACACGGTCGCCCCTGCGAACCCATGACACCACCCGCCCGTGACCCGCATTTTCCGATCCGGAAGCGGTGACGGGCCAATCCACATATTGTTGGGGCGATGGTAATGCGCTTCCGCAACTCGCGCCTGCGAACCAAGATCACGGCGCTGTTGCTCTCGCTGACCGCACTCTGGGTTTTCGCGGCCTGGGTCACGCTGCGGGAGGGCGTCAACCTGCTCACCGTCAGCACCCTCGACACGGCGCTCGCCGAGCCGACCGACCCGCTCCTCGCCGAGCTCCAGAAGGAGCGACGGCTGAGCATGGTGCAGATGGCGCGGCCCGGCCCGGCGACGCGGAGCGCGCTGAACGCCCAGCGGGCCCGGACGAACAAGGCCCGTGCCGAAGTCGTCCGGCTGGCCCGCGGCGGCAGCGTCGGCCGGTTCGCCGGCGACGTGCTCGAGCGGCGGATCGACGAGGAGCTCGACCGCCTCAAGGGCCTGGAGTCCTACCGGCGGTCGGTCGACGCGGGCGCCACGGACCGCAACAGGATCGCGGCCGGGTATTCCGAGGTCATCGAGTCCATTTTCCGCGTCTACGATTCGCTCGCCACGCTGGACGACAAGGATTTCGCCCGCGATACCCGGACCATCCTGGAGATCAACCGCGAGTGGGAACTCCTCTCCCAGGAAGACGCGATGCTCGTCGGCGCCCTCACCGCCGGACGCCTCACCCAGGCGGAACAGGTCGCCTTCACCCAGCTCGTCGGTGCCCGGCGCAGCGACCTCGCCCGCTCGCTTCTCAACTATCGAGACTCCGACCGGCTCCTCCACGACGGGCTTATCAAGAGCCCGCGGCTCGCCACCATCCGGGCCCTGGAGGACCAGGTCATGCAGGCGCGCCCGAGCCGTCCCGGCCGCGCCCTGCGGCCCGGCGTGACCGCCGAGCAGTGGACCGCCGCCGCCGAGCCCGCCGTCGCCGAGATGCGCGAGCAGATCCAGGCGTCCGGCGACCGGCTGGTCGAGCGCGCCACCCCCATCGCGATCGGCGTCATCGTCCGGCTGCTGCTCGCCGGCGGCCTCGGACTCCTCGCGGTCATCGCGTCCATCGTCGTGTCGATCACCACCGCGCGCGCCCTGGTCAGGCAGCTCGAACGGCTCCGCGGCGCCGCCTGGGAGCTCGCCGAGCAGCGGCTGCCCGGCGTCGTCGAGCGGCTCGGCCACGGCGAGAAGGTCGACGTGGCCGTCGAGGCGCCGCCGCTCCGGTTCGGCAACGACGAGATCGGGCAGGTGGGCCGCGCGTTCAACGCCGTCCAGGAGACCGCGATCCGGACCGCCGTCGAGCAGGCCGAGCTGCGCCGCGGCATCCGCGACGTCCTGCTCAGCCTGGCGCGCCGCACGCAGACCCTCGTGCACCGGCAGCTCACGATGCTGGACGTGATGGAGCGCCGCCGCGACATCGAGACCAAGGACCTCGAAGAGCTGTTCAAGCTCGACCACCTCGCGACCCGCATGCGGCGCAACGCCGAGAACCTCATCGTCCTGTCCGGCGCCCTCCCCGCCCGCGGATGGCGCAACTCCGTCCCGATGGTCGACGTCGTCCGCGCCGCGGTCGGCGAGGTCGAGGACTACACCCGGGTCACCGTCCTGCCGTTCGGGCCGGTCGAGCTCGCCGGCCGCGCGGTCGGCGACGTCACCCACCTGCTCGCCGAGCTGATCGAGAACGCCGTGACGTTCTCCCCGCCGGACACGGTCGTGCAGGTCGGCGGGCACATGGTCGCGAGCGGCTTCGCCATCGACATCGAGGACCGCGGGCTCGGCATGACCGACGAGAAGCTCGCCGAGATCAACGAGCGGATCGCCGACCCGCCCGACTTCAACCTGCAGAGCTCCGTCCAGCTCGGCCTGTTCGTGGTCAGCAAGCTCGCCGAGCGGTACGGGCTGCACGTGCAGCTGAAGCGGTCCGCGTACGGCGGCACCACCGCCGTCGTCGTCGTCCCCCGCGACCTGATCGTGGAGGCGCGGCCGCAGGACGGGCCCGTCCCCGTGGCCGCGGGCACCACCACGCCGGGCGGCCTGGCCGTCCGGCAGCCGACCACCATGACCGCGGGCCACGGCAGCGGGCCGCACGCGCAGTCCGTCCCGGCCCAGTCCGTCCCGGCGCAGCCCGCGCTGGTCGCGGTGCCGCCTCCCGCGCTCGAGGCGCCCGAGCCCGCCGCCCCCGCGCCGGCCACGGTGGAGCCCACCGTGCTCCAGGCCGACCACCGCGCCGTCCCGCCCCCGCGGCAGGACGGCGGCGTCCCCGCGACGGAACGCCGCTCCCACGCCATCGGCGACCGTCCCGGCGCTCAGCCGGCCCCCGAACCCGCGGACGGGGGGCGTTCCGAACCGATCCAGCCGGAGGACCAGCCACCCGTGCCCGACACATCCACGACCCCGTCCGGCCTGCCGGTCCGGGTTCCGCAGGCGAACCTCGCCGAACCGCTCCGCACCGACGAGCCCGTCGTCGTGGAGGCGGCCGACGAGCCGGACGACCCGGGGCGGTCGCCCGAGGAGATCCAGCGGATCATGGGGGCGTACCAGCGCGGCACCCGCCGGGGCCGCACCGAGGCGGCCGAGGCGCAAGGCGCGCCGGCGGTAGAAGGCGAGGACGACGCGTGATGCAGAAGGCCGGTTCGTCATCTGACCTGGGATGGCTGCTGGACGACCTGGTCCACCGGCTCCCCCACGCCCGCAGCGCGGTCGTGCTCTCCGCGGACGGCCTGCTCATGGCCTCCTCCGAGGGCGTGACCCAGGACGACGGCGAGCACCTCGCCGCCGTCTCCGCCGGGATCCAGAGCCTGGCCAAGGGCGCCGGCGTCCGCTTCGGCGGCGGCCCCGTCCGCCAGACGATCATCGAGATGCAGTCGGCGTTCCTGCTGGTCACGGTGGCCGGCAAGGGTGCGTGCCTGGCGGTCCTCGCGGAGGAGGACGCCGATGTCGGCCTGATCGCCTACGAGATGGCGATGCTGGTCACCGCCATGGGCCACCACCTCACCTCGCCCGCCCGCGCCGAGGCGGAGGGGCGCTCGGCATGATGCCCCCCGAGGACCGCACCCCGCTGGAACAGAGATCGGACGAGCTCACGCCCATGGACCGGCTGCTGGACGACCACGCCGGCCCCATGGTCCGGCCGTACGTGATGACGAGCGGCCGGATCGAGCCGACCCGCGGCAAGTTCGACCTGATCACCCTGGTCGTCGCGGTCGGCCCGGAACCGGAGGGCGCGATCGGGCTGGGCCCCGAGCACCTCGAGATCATGCGGCTGTGCCAGGCGGTGTTGTCGGTGGCGGAGCTCACCGGCCACCTCAACCTGCCGGTCGCGACCGTCCGGGTCCTGCTCGGCGACCTTCTCGACAAGGGGTTCGTCTCGATGCAGGAGCCCGAACCCGAGGCGGACATGCACGACATCAGGCTCTACAAGGCGGTGATCGATGGTCTCCGGGCGCTCTGACCGGGCCCGCCGGCTCCCCACCGCGGTCAAGATCGTGATCGCGGGCGGGTTCGGGGTGGGCAAGACGACCATGGTCGGGACGGTCTCCGAGACGGCGCCGCTCCGCACCGAGGAGCTCCTCACCGACGAGAGCGTCGGCGTCGACGACATCTCCGGCGTGGAGGCCAAGACGACCACGACCGTCGCCATGGACTTCGGCCGCATCACCATGCGGAACGAGTACGTCCTGTACCTGTTCGGCACCCCTGGCCAGGAACGCTTCTGGTTCATGTGGGACGAGGTCTCGCTCGGCGCCCTCGGCGCCGTCGTCCTGGCCGACACCCGCCGCCTGTCGGACTGCTTCCCGTCCGTCGACTACTTCGAGCGGCGCAACACCCCGTTCGTCGTGGCGGTGAACTGCTTCGAGGGCTCCCAGAAGTACGACCTGGCGGAGATCCAGATGGCCCTCAACCTGGGTCCCAAGGTCCCCGTCATGCTCTGCGACGCCCGCAACCTGGAGTCCTGCAAGGAGGTCCTCATCGACCTCGTGATCCACGCGATGAAGTCGCGCGGACTGGTGGACCCCGAGCCGCAGAACGCGTGACGCACCGGGGGTCCGCGGCGTCCACCGTCGCGGGCCCCGGTGCCGCGATCGCGTGCGGAGCTAGCCCGTGCGCGACACCACGTAGTCGCAGAGGCCGGTGAAGGCGGCCCGCGCGGGGATGTCGGGGAGGGTGAGGAGTTCGCCGCGCGCGTCCTCGGCCCAGCGGCGGAGGTCGGCGCGGGCGCGCTCCATGGCCGGGTGGCCGCGCAGGAGGGCCAGGGCCTCGGCGTGCAGGGCGTCGTCCGTGAGGTCCTGGACGAGGAGTTCGCGCAGGCGGGCGTCGTCCGGGCCGGAGCCCACGCCCGCGAGGACGTGGTGCATCGGGAGGGTCCGGATGCCCTCGCGCAGGTCGGTGCCCGGCGTCTTGCCGGACTGCTCCGCGTTCGAGTCGATGTCGAGGATGTCGTCCGAGAGCTGGAAGGCGACACCGATCTTCTCGCACGCGGACGTGATGGTGTCGGTGACGTGCGGCGGGGCGCCCGCGAGCATCGCGCCGAGCTGGCCGGAGACGGCGATGAGCGACCCGGTCTTGTCCGCGACGACCTGCAGGTAGTGCTTGAGCGGGTCGGCGTCGGCGGGGCCGACGGTCTCCTGGATCTGGCCGCGGACGAGCCGCGCGAACGCGCGGGCCTGGACGCGGACCGACTCCGGGCCGAGGTCGGCGAGGATGTCGGACGCGCGGGCGAACAGGTAGTCGCCGGTGAGGATCGCGACGGTGTTCGTCCAGCGCGCGTTCGCGGACTCCTGGCCGCGGCGGACGGTCGCCTCGTCCATGACGTCGTCGTGGTAGAGGCTGCCGAGGTGGGTCAGCTCCACGACGACGCCGGCGGGCACCACACCGGGCGCGGCCGGGTCGCCGAACTGGGCGGCGAGCAGCACCAGCGTGGGCCGGAACCGCTTGCCGCCCGCTTCGACGAGGTGCTTGGAGGCCTGGGCGAGCAGCGGATCGTCGCCGCGGACGGACTCGAGGAGCCGCGCCTCGACGGACGCGAGGCGCTCTTTCACGTCGGCCGCGAGGGCCGCGTCGATGGGGAGGCCGAACGGGCCCGTCCCACCCGACTCCTCAGCGAAAGCGCTACTCACCCAAGACCCCCTACCGGACGAACATCTGCGTTGCGGCATGCCCCGCGAGGTCCAGCACCGGCTGGGGGAGCACACCGAGGACAACAGTAGCCGCCAGGCCGAGCACGACGGCAGCCGCGGTCGCCGGGCTGACGACGACGGTGGGCCCGTCGGCCTCCGGCTCGCTGAAGAACATCACGACGATCACGCGGACGTAGAAGAACGCCGCGATGGCCGAGGAGATGACGCCGACGACGACGAGCGGCGTGGCGTCCGCCTCGACGGCCGCCTTGAACACCGCGAACTTGCCGGTGAAGCCGCTGGTCAGCGGGATCCCGGCGAAGGCCAGCAGGAAGAAGGCGAACACGCCGGCGATGAGCGGGGACCGCTTGCCGAGCCCCGCCCAGCGGGACAGGTGCCCGGCCTCGCCGCCCGCGTCCCGGACCGTGGTGACGACGGCGAACGCGCCGACCGTGGTGAAGCCGTACGCGGCGAGGTAGAACAGGGTGCTGGACAGGCCCTCGCGGGAGGTGGCGATCACACCGGTGAGCAGGAAGCCCGCGTGCGCGATCGACGAGTAGGCCAGCATCCGCTTGATGTCGGTCTGCGTGATCGCGATGACCGCGCCGGCGATCATTGTGATGATCGACACACCCCACATCGCGGGCCGCCACTCCCACGTCAGGTTCTCGAACGCGACGAAGAAGACCCGCAGCATCGCGCCGAACGCGGACACGAGGGTGCAGGACGCCATCAGCGCCGTGATCGGGGTGGGGGCGCCCTGGTACACGTCCGGCTTCCACATGTGGAACGGGACGGCGCCGAGCTTGAACAGCAGCCCGAGGGCCAGCAGCGCGATCCCGCCGAGCAGCAGCGTCTCGCTGCCCGCGTCCCGGCCGGCCTCTGCGGCGATGTCGCCGAGCTTCACCGAACCGGCGTACCCGTACAGCAGCGCGATCCCGTAGAGGAAGAACGCGGACGAGAACGAGCCGAGCAGGAAGTACTTGACGGCGGCCTCCTGGGACAGGAGGCGCCGCCGGCGCGCGAGCCCGCACAGCAGGTACAGCGGCAGCGACATGACCTCGAGCCCGACGAACATCGTGAGCAGGTCGTTGGACGCGGGGAAGATCAGCATGCCGCCGACGGCGAACATCAGCAGCGGGAAGACCTCGGTCTGGATGATCCCGGCGGCGGTGGTCCGCTGCTCCGCCTCGCTGCCGGGCAGCGCGGCGGCCTGCGCGGCGAAGGACCCGGTCCCGCGATCCGCGATCAGCAGCAGGCTGACGAGCGCGAGGATGAGGATGGTGCCCTGCAGGAACAGGGTGGGTCCGTCGACGCCGAGGGCGCCCTCGGCGGCGACGGCGTGCGTCTCGTCCCGCAGGCCGAGGACGATCGTCCAGGCGAAGCCGCCCGCGAGGCCGAGGAACGCCAGCGGCACCTGGACGGTGTACCGCCAGGTCCGGCCGACGAACGCCTCGACGAGCACCCCGGCGACGGCGACGCCGAGGACGAGCAGGATCGGCATGATCTGCCCGTACTCGATGTGCGGCGCCGGGATGTCACCGCCCGGCGCGAGGGCGGCGCTCACGTGACTGGTCATGGACGGGCTCCGTTCTCGGCGACATTGCCGGTGACCTTCGGCGCCGGGTCACGCTGGTCGACCCGGACGAGGGTCTCCTTGACCGACGGGTTGATCACCTCGAGCACCGGCTGGGGGAAGAAGCCCATCGCCACGATGATCGCGATGATCGGGGCGACGGCCCATTTCTCCCGGGCGGTGAGGTCCTGCATGCCCTCCACGGCGGGAACCTTGGGGCCGCCCATCGTCCGCTGGTACATCCACAGGATGTAGATGGCGGCGAGGACGATGCCGCTGACCGCGAGGATCGCGGCCCACCGGTGGGCGCTGAACGTCCCGACGATGACGAGGAACTCGGACACGAACGTCGACAGGCCGGGCAGCGACAGCCCGGACAGGCCGGCGATGAGGAACATCCCGGCGAGGACGGGCGCGGCCTTCTGCACGCCGCCGTAGTCGTGGATCCGCGCCGACCGCCGCCGGACGATGAGGAACCCGACGATGAGGAACAGCGCGCCGGTGGAGAAGCCGTGGTTGATCATGTAGAGCGCGGCGCCGGACTGGGCCTGCGACGTCATCGCGAAGATGCCGAGGACGATGAAGCCGAAGTGCGACACCGACGTGTAGGCGATGAGGCGCTTCATGTCGACCTGGCCGATCGCGAGGACCGCGCCGTAGATGATGCTGAGCACGGCGAACGCGAGGACGACCGGGGTCGCCCACTTGGCGGCGCCGGGGAACAGCTCCAGGCAGAACCGCAGCATTCCGTAGGTGCCGACCTTGTCGAGCACACCGACGATGAGGACGAGCGCGCCCGTCGGGGACTGCTGCGCGGCGTCCGGCAGCCAGGTGTGCACGGGCACCATCGGCGCCTTGATCGCGAACGCGATGAAGAAGCCGAGGAACAGCCATTTGGCGGTGGTCGGGTCGATGGTGAGCTGCGTCAGCTCGCTGAACAGGAACGTGCCGTGCCCGACGCCGCCCTCTGCGGGCGACTTGGCCGACAGCGGGTACAGCCAGAGGACGGCGACCAGCATGAGCAGCCCGCCGAACAGCGAGTACAGCAGGAACTTCACGGCGGCGTAGGACCGCTGCGGCCCGCCGAAGTACCCGATGATGAAGTACACCGGGACGAGCATCGCCTCGAAGAAGACGTAGAACAGGAACACGTCGGTCGCCGCGAAGACGCCGATCATGGCCGCTTCCAGCGCCAGCAGCAGCGCGAAGTACGTCTTCGCGGACCGCTTGGCGGGAACGTCGGTACCGCCGGAGCGGTCGGCCTCCGTCCAGGACGCCAGGATGACCAGCGGGACGAGGATCACCGACAGCAGGATCAGCGTCAGCGCGATGCCGTCGACGCCGACCGCCCAGTGGACCCCGAACTCCTTGATCCACCAGTACTTCTCTTCGAACTGGAACCGCGCGCCGCCCGTGTCGAAGTTCGCCGCCATCACCACGGTGAGGACGCCGACGACGACGGAGACGAGCAGCGCGAACTGCTTGACGAGCGCCTCCCGCTCCCGCGGCAGCAGCGCCACGAGGGCGGCGCCCACCAGCGGCAGCGCGATGAGGACGCTCAGCCAGGGAAAGTCGCTCATGCCACATTCACCACCAGGAGCGCCGCGACGATGACCGCCGCGCCGAAGACCATTGAGAGGGCGTAGGACCTGGCGAATCCGGTCTGGATGCGCCGGATCCGGCCGGACGTTCCGCCGATGCCCGCGGCGACGCCGTTCACGGCGCCGTCGACGCCGCGTCCGTCGAACCAGACCGCGAGGCGGGTCAGCCACTGGCCGGGCCGCATCAGCAGCGACTCGTTGAGCGCGTCGCCGTAGAGGTCCTTGCGGGCCGCGACGGTGAGGAACGATCCGGCGGGCTGCTCGCGCGGCACCGGCCGGGCGCCGTACTGCCGCCAGGCGATCCCGGCGCCGATTAGCATCAGGACGAACGTCGCGGCGCCGGGCGCGGTGAGCCACGCGAAGTGGTGCTCGTGCTCGGGCTTGCCGACGACGGGTTCGAGGAACTCGGCGAAGCCGCCGAGGACGAGGAAGCCGCCCGCGAAGACCGAGCCGATCGCCAGCACCATCAGCGGGACCGTCATGACCTTCGGCGACTCGTGCGGGTGGACGTCGTCCGCCCACCGCTTCTCGCCGAAGAACGTCATGAACATGACCCGCGACATGTAGTAGGCGGTGATGCCCGCGCCGATCAGCGCGCACGACCCGAGGATGATCCCGGACGTGCCCTCCTTCGCGTACGCGGCCTCGATGATCCCGTCCTTGGTGAACCAGCCGGACAGGAACGGGAAGCCGATGATCGCGAGGTAGCCGAGCCCGAAGGTCGCATAGGTGATCATCATGAAGCCGCGGACGCCGCCGAACCGGCGCATGTTCACGTCGTCGTTCATGCCGTGCATGACCGAGCCGGCGCCGAGGAACAGGCCGGCCTTGAAGAAGCCGTGCGCGATGAGGTGCGCGATCGCGAACACGTACCCGGTCCTGCCGAGCCCCGCCGCGAGGTGCATGTAGCCGATCTGCGACATCGTCGAACCGGCGAGCGCCTTCTTGATGTCGTCCTTGCCGCAACCGATGATCGCACCGGCGAGCAGCGTGGCCGCGCCGACGATCGTCACGACGAGCTGCGCGGTGTCGGACATCTCGAAGATGGGCGCGGACCGGACGATCAGGTACACGCCCGCGGTCACCATCGTCGCCGCGTGGATCAGCGCCGACACGGGGGTCGGGCCCTCCATCGCGTCCAGCAGCCAGGACTGCAGCGGCAGCTGCGCCGACTTGCCGCACGCGCCGAGCAGGAGCAGCAGCCCGATCGCGGTCGCGGTGCCGGTGCTGAGCTGCGACGCGAGCCCGGCGTGCTCGGCGCCCTCGCCGAGGACCTGGTCGAAGCCGATCGACCCGAACGTCGCGAACATCAGCGAGATCGCGAGGACGAGCCCGATGTCTCCGACGCGGTTGACGACGAACGCCTTCTTCGCCGCGGTGGCGGCGGTCGGCTTGTGCTGCCAGAACCCGATCAGCAGGTAGGACGCGAGACCGACGCCCTCCCAGCCGAGGAAAAGGATCAGGTAGTTGCCCCCGAGGACCAGCAGCAGCATCGCCGCGACGAACAGGTTCAGGTACGCGAAGAACCTGCGCCGGTCCGGGTCGTGCGACATGTAGCCGATCGAGTAGATGTGGATCAGCGATCCGACCCCGGTGATCAGCAGGACGAAGCTGATGGACAGCGGGTCCACCAGGAGGTCCATGCCGACCGTGAAGGAGCCGACGTCGATGAAGTCCCACAGGTGCACGGTGCGGCGCCGCTCCTCGGCGCCGTATCCGAGCATCTGGACGAACATCGCCGCGCCCACGCCGAACGACGCCACCGACATGGCGACGCCGAGCAGGTGACCCCACTTGTCGGTGCGCTTCCCCCCGATCAGGAGGATCGCGGCACCGGCGAGCGGGAGCGCGACGAGGAGCCAGGACGCGGCCTGGATGCCTTCCGCTTTCATCCCCGCCCTCTCAGTACTTCAGCAGGTTCACGTCGTCGACCGACGAGGACCTGCGGGTCCGGAAGATGGTCATGATGATGGCCAGGCCCACCACGACCTCGGCGGCGGCGACGACCATCACGAAGAACGCGATGATCTGCCCGTCGAGGTTGCCGTGCATGCGGGAGAACGACACGAACGCGAGGTTGGTCGCGTTCAGCATCAGCTCGATGCACATGAACACCACGATGGCGTTGCGGCGGACGAGGACGCCGAGCGCCCCGATCGTGAACAGGATCGCGGAGAGCGCCAGGTAGTGCCCGGGACTCATGAACCAGCCTCGCCTTCACTGCCGGTGCCGGCGCCGCCCGCGCCGCCGGTGCCCCCGGCGGCCGGGGTGCCGGCGATGACGGCGCGGGACTCGGCGTCCGCGCCCTTGGCCTCCTCGCTGATCGCCTTGACCGCGGCGATGTCGGCCGCGACGGCGTCCCGCTCGGTCTCGCCGTGCAGGTCGGCATGGCGGGACGCGGTGTCGGTGCGGGCCGCGATGACCGGGTTGACCGACAGCTCGGACGGCGTCCCGTCCGGCAGCAGCGCGGGCATGTCGACGGCGTTGTGCCGGGCGTAGGTGCCGGGGCCGGGCAGCGGCCCCGGGTGCTCGCCGCTGCGGAACCGGCCGACCGACAGGTCCTTCTGCGTCGGCTTCGGCTCGGTCCGCTCGCGGTGCGCCAGCACCATCGCGCCCAGCGCCGCGGTGATCAGCAGCGCGCTGGTCGCCTCGAACGCGAACACGTAGTCCTTGAACAGCAGCCGGGCGAGGCCGATGACGTTGCCCTCGGCGTTCGCGTCGCGGAGCCCGGCGGAGTCGCCGAGCGCGGCGTTCCCGAGCCCGGCGGCCAGCAGGACGATGAAGCCGAGCGATGCGACGATCGCCCAGAACCGCTGGCCCCGGATCGTCTCCACCAGCGAGTCGGTCGAGCTGACGCCGACCAGCATCAGGACGAACAGGAACAGCATCAGGACCGCGCCGGTGTACACGATGACCTGGACGAACGCGAGGAACGGCGCGTCCTGGACGGCGTACAGCGCGGCGAGCGACAGCATCACGGTGGCGAGCAGCAGCGCCGAGTGCACCGCCCGCCGCATGAAGATCATGCCGAGCGCGGCGCAGACGGACACGGCGGCGAGCAGCCAGAAGAAGAACGGCTCGCCGGACTGCTTGTCGGCGACCTGCCCGGCGAGCAGGTGGGCGGTGCTCACGTGCGGTCACCGCCCTTCTGCGAGCGCTCGCGGCGCTTCGCCTCGTCGATGCTCGACCGGCCGCCGGCCTCGTCCGGGATGGCCGGAGCGTCCGCCTCGGGCTGGAGGCCGAGACGGTAGTAGTCCTCCTCGGTGTCGCCGAGCCGCATCTCGTGCGGCGGCGCCTCCATGCCGTCGCGCAGCGGCGCGAGCAGCATGTCCTTGGTGTAGATGAGGCTCTCCCGGCTGTCGTCGGCGAGTTCGTACTCGTTCGTCATCGTGAGCGCCCGGGTCGGGCACGCCTCGATGCAGAGCCCGCAGAGGATGCACCGCAGATAGTTGATCTGGTAGACGCGGCCGTACCGCTCACCCGGCGAGTACCGCTCGTCGGCGGTGTTGTCGGCACCCTCGACGTAGATGGCGTCGGCGGGGCACGCCCAGGCGCACAGCTCGCACCCGATGCACTTCTCCAGTCCGTCCGGCCACCGGTTCAGCTGGTGCCGGCCGTGGAAGCGCGGGGCGGTCGGCTTCTTCACCTCGGGGTACTGGACGGTCTCGCTCTTCATGAACATCTGGTGGAACGAGACCCCGAACCCCTTGACCGGGTTCAGGAAATCAGTGAGTCCCACGGGTGACCTCCTCGGAACGCGTTCCGATCGTGGCCGCCCGGGCACCGGTGCCCGCGGTGCGGCCGTGGTAGTGCGGGGCGTCCAGCGGCGGCACCGGGAACCCGCCCGCGAACGGGTCGGCCGGTGCGGCGCCGGCCTCGGCCGCCGCGCCCTCCTCGCCCTCGCCGCCGCGGAGCATCTCCCACAGGATCGTGCCGCCGAGGATCGCCGCCGCGACCACGACCGTGACGATCGTGATCTGCTGCATGTCGTAGCCCTCGTTCTTGAAAGCCCGGATCGCCGCGACGAGCAGGATCCAGCCGAGCGAGAACGGCATGAGGATCTTCCAGCCGAGCTTCATCAGCTGGTCGTAGCGGACGCGCGGCAGCGAGCCCCGCAGCCAGATGAAGAAGAAGATGAACAGCCAGAGCTTCACCATGAACCACAGCACCGGCCACCAGCCGCTGTTCGCGCCCGCCCACACCGTGGAGATCGGGGCGGGGGCGCGCCAGCCACCGAGGAACAGCGTGGTGGCGAGCGCCGACAGCGTCGCGAGGTTGATGTACTCGGCGAGGAAGAACATCGCGAACTTCAGCGACGAGTACTCGGTGTGGAAGCCGCCGACCAGCTCGCCCTCACCCTCGGGGAGGTCGAACGGGATGCGGTTCGACTCGCCCATCATCGTGATCACGTAGACGACGAAGGACGGGAACAGCAGCACCGCGAACCAGGTGTCGTGCTGCGCCGCGACGATGTCCGAGGTGGACATCGACCCGGCGAACAGGAACACCGCGACGAACGACAGCCCCATCGCGATCTCGTAGGAGATCACCTGGGCGGACGAGCGGAGCCCGCCGAGCAGCGAGTAGGGCGACATCGACGACCAGCCGGCCAGCACGATCCCGTACACGCCGATCGACGACATCGCGAGCACGAGCAGCACGGCGACGGGCAGGTCGGTGCCCTGCAGCGCCGTCTGGTGCCCGAACACCGACACGTTCGGCCCGAACGGGATGATGATGAACGAGATGAACGCCGGGACCGCCGACAGGATCGGCGCGAGGACGAACACCACCTTGTCCACCTGGCGGGGGACGATGTCCTCCTTCAGCGCCAGCTTCACACCGTCCGCGAGGCCCTGCAGCAGCCCGAAGGGGCCGTGCCGGTTCGGGCCGACGCGCAGCTGCATCCGCCCGATCACGCGCCGCTCGACCCACATCGAGATCAGCACGGTGAGGACGAGGAAGACGAAGATGACGAGGACCTTGCCGCCGATCAGCCACCACGGGTCCTTGCCGAAGTCCTGCAAGGTGGGATCGGCGGCCGGGGCGGCCGCGAGCGGGCTCATTCGGTGCCTCCTGCGGGCTCGGCCGCGACCGTGGCGTCCGGTGCGGTCGCGACCTTGACGACGGCCCCCGCCGTGACGCCCAGATCGTGGTGGAGCGCGCAGCCGGCCGAGTTCGTCGGCAGCCACACCACCCGGTCGGGCAGGTCGGGGGTGAGCTCCAGCGGGAGCGTGACGGCTCTCCGTCCGGCGGAGACGGTCACCGTCCCGCCGGCCTTCGCTCCGATCTCCGCGGCCGTCGCGGGCGACAGCCGCGCGACGGCGGGCTTCGCGGTGCCGGCCAGGAACGGCTCGCCGTCCTGCATCCGGCCCCGGTCGAGCAGCATCCGCCAGGTGGCGACGAGCGCCTCTCCCTTGCCGGGGTGCGGCGCGACCGCCTGCGGGACGTTCGGCGCGTCCGGCCGCTCGCCCCGGTGCGCGCCGAGCTCGGTGAGCTCGCGGCGCGCCGCCTCCGGGCCGGGCAGGCCGAGGTGGACGTCCATCTCGTTCGCGAGGGCGTCCAGCACCCGCAGGTCAGACATGCGGCCCGCGGACTTCAGCACGACCTCGAACGGACGGCCGCGGCCCTCCCAGTCGACGAACGTGCCGGCCTTCTCAGGGACGGTCGCGACCGGCAGGATCACGTCGGCCCGGTCGGTGACGGCGCTCGGCCGCTGCTCCAGGCTGACGATGAACGGGGTCGCGTCGAGCGCCCGCAGTACGGCGCCCGGATCGGGCAGGTCGTAGGGGTCGACACCGCCGATGAGCAGCGCGCCGATCCGGTTCGCCTCGGCGGCCGCGAGGATGCCGGCCGTGTCGAGCCCAGGCGTCGCGGGGATCTCCGCGACGCCCCACGTCCGGGCGACGTCGGCCCGCGCCTGCGGGTCGGCGACCGGGCGGCCGATCGGCAGCAGGCCGGGCAGCGCCCCGGCCTCGATCGCGCCGCGCTCACCGGCCCGGCGCGGCACCCAGGCGAGCCGGGCGCCGGTGACCTGCGCGAGCCGGACGACCGCCGACAGCGCGCCGGGGCTGGTCGCGAGCCGCTCGCCCACCATGATCACGGCACCGGGGGACTCCAGCAGCGTCCGGACGTCCGCGCGCGCGGCGTCGCCGATCAGCGAGCCGAGCACCTCCGCCTCGGCGCCCGGCAGCGCCGGCAGCAGCGTCCCGCCGGTCTTCGCCAGCCCCCGCGTCGCGAACGGCGCGACCGAGTACACCTTCAGCCCGTTCTTGCGGAACGCCTTGCGGAGCCGCAGGAAGACGATCGGCGACTCCTCCTCCGGCTCGAACCCGGCGAGCAGCACCACCGGCGCGCTCTCCAGATCGGTGTAGGAGACCTCGATGGAGCGCCCGGCGACGGACGAGGCGAGGAACTCCGCCTCCTCCTGCGACAGGGGCCGGGCGCGGAAGTCGATGTCGTTGGTGGCGAGCGCCGTCCGCGCGAACTTCGCGTACGCGTAGGCGTCCTCCAGCGTGAGCCGCCCGCCGGGCAGCACGCCGACCGCGCCACGCACGGCGGCCAGCCCGGCCGCCGCGACGGTCAGCGCCTCCGGCCACGACGCCGGCTCCAGCTCGCCGTCCTCGCCGCGGATCAGCGGGTGCGTGAACCGCTCGGGCCGGGTGCCGTAGGTGAACGCCCACCGGCCCTTGTCGCAGTTCCACTCCTCGTTGACCTGCGGGTCGTCGCCGGCCAGCCGGCGGGTGATCTTGCCGCGCCGGTGGTCGGTGCGCAGCGCGCAGCCGGACGCGCAGTGCTCGCAGACGCTCGGCCGCGACACCAGGTCGAACGGCCGCGACCGGAACCGGTACGCCGAGCCGGTCAGCGCCCCCACCGGGCAGATCTGCACGGTGTTGCCGGAGAAGTAGGACTGGAACGGCCGGTCCTGCGCGGTGCCGATCGCCTCCTTGGCGCCCCGCTCGAACAGCTCGATGAACGGGTCGCCCGCGATCTGCTCGGAGAACCGGGTGCAGCGGGTGCACTGGATGCACCGCTCCCGGTCGAGCAGCACCTGGCTGGACAGCGGCAGCGGCTTCGGCCACGTCCGCTTCTTCTCCTGGAAGCGGGTCTCGCCGCGCCCGTTGGACATCGCCTGGTTCTGCAGCGGGCACTCGCCGCCCTTGTCGCAGATCGGGCAGTCCAGCGGGTGGTTGATGAGCAGGAACTCCATCACGCCGTGCTGGGCCTTGTCGGCCTGCGGCGAGGTGAGCTGCGTCTTCACGACCATGCCCGGCATCACCGTGGTGGTGCACGACGCCTGCGGCTTCGGCATGCCGCGGCCGTTGCCCGCGTCCGGGATCTCCACCAGGCACTGCCGGCACGCGCCGACCGGGTCGAGCAGCGGATGCTCGCAGAACCGCGGGATCTGGATGCCGATCAGCTCCGCGGCCCGGATGATCAGCGTGCCCTTCGGCACCTCGATCTCGAAGCCGTCGATGGTGCACGACACCATCTCGACCGACTTCTCGACCGCCGCCTCGTCGTCGGTGACGGTCACTTGGCACCTCCCCAGAGGGTCGACTTGGCGGGGTCGAACGGGCAGCGGCCCAGCTCGAAGTGCCGCAGGTACTCGTCCCGGAACAGCTTGATGGACGACACGACGGGGCTCGTGGCGCCGTCGCCGAGCGCGCAGAACGAACGGCCGAGGATGTTGTCGGAGATGTCCAGCAGGGTCTCGAGGTCCTCCTCGGTGCCCTGGCCGGCCTCCAGCCGCTTCATCATCTGCTTGTACCAGTAGGTGCCCTCGCGGCACGGCGTGCACTTGCCGCACGACTCGTGCGCGTAGAACTCCGACCAGCGCAGCACCGCACGGACGACGCAGGTCGTCTCGTCGAAGATCTGCAGGGCCCGGGTGCCGAGCATCGACCCGGCCGCGCCGACGGACTCGAAGTCCAGCGGGACGTCCAGGTGCTCGTCGGTGAAGATCGGCGTGGACGACCCGCCGGGCGTCCAGAACTTCAGCCGGTGCCCGGCGCGGACGCCGCCGGCCATGTCGAGCAGTTCCCGCAGCGTGATGCCGAGCGGGGCCTCGTACTGGCCGGGCTTCGTGACGTGCCCCGACAGCGAGAAGATCCCGTAGCCCTGGGACTTCTCCGTGCCCATCGAGGCGAACCAGTCGGCGCCGTGCTCCACGATCGAGGGAACCGACGAGATCGACTCGACGTTGTTGATGACGGTGGGCCCGCCGTACAGGCCCGCGACCGCCGGGAAGGGGGGCTTGAGCCTGGGCTGACCGCGGAACCCCTCGAGGGAGTCCAGCAGCGCCGTCTCCTCGCCGCAGATGTAGGCCCCGGCGCCGCTGTGCACGACCACGTCCAGGTCGTAGCCGGAGCCGAGGATGTCCTTGCCGAGGTAGCCCGCCTCGTACGCCTCCTCCACGGCCCGCTGGACGCGCCGGATGACGTGGAGCACCTCGCCCCGGATGTAGATGAACGCGTGGTTCGACCTGATCGCGTAGGAGCTGATGATGACGCCCTCCACGAGGACGTGCGGGTTCGCCAGCATCAGCGGGATGTCCTTGCAGGTCCCCGGCTCGGACTCGTCCGCGTTCACGACCAGGTAGCGCGGGTTCGGGCTGCTCGGAGGCAGGAACCCCCACTTCATGCCGGTCGGGAAGCCCGCGCCGCCGCGACCGCGCAGGCCCGAGTCCTTGACGGCCTGGACGATCTCGTCCGGCGCCATCGTGAACGCCTTGCGCAGCGCGCGGTACCCGCCCTCGCGCTCGTAGCCCGCGCGGGTGAAGGAGTCGGCCTGGTCCCAGTTCCTCGTGAGGACCGGTGTCAGTGTCGTCACTGGTTGCGCCCCTCCTGGCTGCCGGGCTTCACATCGCCGCCGATCGGCTCGCCCGGCTCGTTCGGCGGCGGATCGGTGATCTCCCCCGCCCCCACCGGCTCATGCGGCTGCTCGCGGTCCTCGTCGGGGGACGGGGCCGTCCAGCCGCGCTCCCTGGCGAGCTCCAGACCGCGCAGCGACTCCGGTCCGGCCGGGACGCCCTCGTGCGCCCGCCCGTCCGGGAACCCGGCCAGCACCCGCGCCGCCTGCTTCCACGAGCAGAGCGATCCGGCGCCGCGCGAGGGCGCGACGTCCTTGCCGGCGCGCAGGTCGTCGACCAGCCGCTTCGCCTTCTCGGGAGTCATGTTGTCGAAGAACTCCCAGTTGACCATCATCACCGGCGCGAAGTCGCAGGCCGCGTTGCACTCCAGCCGCTCCAGGCTGATCTTGCCGTCCGGCATCGCCTCGTCGTGGCCGACGCCGGTGTGCGCGGTCAGCTCGTCCCAGATCTGGTCGCCGCCCATGATCGCGCACAGCGTGTTCGTGCAGACGCCGACGTGGAACTCGCCCATCGGCGCGCGCTTGTACTGCGAGTAGAACGTCGACACGCCGGTGACCTGCGCCGGGGTGATGCCGAGCGTCTCGGCGCAGAACTCGATGCCGTCCTGCGTGATGTGCCCGTCCACCGACTGCACCAGGTGGAGCATCGGCAGCAGCGCCGACCGCGGCCGCGGATACCGTCCGATGATCTCCTTGGCGTCGCGTTCGAGCCGTTCGCGGACCTCGGGTTCGTACGTCATCGGTCCACTCCCCCCATGACCGGGTCGATGCTGGCGACCGCGGCGATCACGTCGGCGATCATGCCGCCCTCCGCCATCGCGGGCGCCGCCTGCAGGTTGACGAAGGACGGCTCCCGGAAGTGCACCCGGTACGGGCGCGTCCCGCCGTCGCTGACCACGTGCGCGCCGAGCTCGCCGCGCGGCGACTCGACCGGCGCGTACGCCTGCCCCGCCGGGACGCGGAAGCCCTCCGTCACCAGCTTGAAGTGATGGATCAGCGCCTCCATGGAGGTGCCCATGATGTGCGCGATGTGGCGGGGCGAGTTGCCCATGCCGTCCGCGCCGATCGCGAGCTGCGCCGGCCATCCGATCTTCTTGTCCTCGATCATCACGGGGCCCTTGACCGTCTGCAGCCGGTCCAGGCACTGCTCGACGATCTTCAGGGACTCCTCCATCTCGGCCATCCGGACGAGGTAGCGGCCGTACACGTCGCAGGTGTCCTGCGTCGGGACGTCGAAGTCGTAGGTCTCGTACCCGGAGTACGGCTGCGACTTGCGCAGGTCCCACGGCAGCCCGGTGGCGCGCAGGACGGGCCCGGTGACGCCGAGCGCCATGCAGCCGGTCAGGTCGAGGTAGGCGATGTTCTTCGTCCGCGCCAGGTAGACGGGGTTCTCGTCCATCAGCTTGCGGAGCGCCTGGATGCGCTTCGGCATGCGGTCGAGGTAGTCGCGGATCTTGGTGAGCGCGCCGCTCGGCAGGTCCTGCGCGACACCGCCCGGCCGGATGTAGGCGTGGTTCATCCGCAGGCCGGAGACCTCCTCGAACAGGTCGAGGGTGTACTCGCGCTCGATGAAGCCGTTCAGCATCACGGTCGTCGCGCCGAGCTCCAGCCCGAACGTGGCGATCGCGACCAGATGCGAGGAGATCCGGTTCAGCTCCATCATCATCACGCGGATGATCTGGGCGCGCTCCGGGATCTGGTCGGTGACGCCGAGGAGCTTCTCGACACCGAGGCAGTACGTCGCCTCGTTGAAGAACGGGGCGAGGTAGTCCATCCGGGTGCAGAACGTGGGGCCCTGCGCCCAGGTGCGGAACTCCATGTTCTTCTCGATGCCGGTGTGCAGGTAGCCGATGCCCACCCGGCACTCGTTCACCGTCTCGCCGTCGAGGGTGAGGATCAGTCGCAGCACCCCGTGCGTCGACGGGTGCTGCGGGCCCATGTTGACGACGAGTCGCTCGTCGCCGGACTCCTCGGCCCCGGCCACGACCTGGTCCCAGTCCTGGCCGCTGACGTCGTAGACGCGCCCCTCCGCGGCCTCTTCGGCGGCGTAGGCGTCGTACTCCGTGTACTTCGCGCTGGTCATACGTACGACCTCCGCTCGTCCGGCGGCGGGATCTCCGCTCCGCGGTACTCGACGGGGATGCCGCCGAGGGGGTAGTCCTTGCGCTGCGGGTGGCCGACCCAGTCGTCGGGCATCTCGATCCGCGTCAGCGCCGGATGGCCGTCGTAGACGATCCCGAAGAAGTCGTAGGTCTCCCGCTCGTGCCAGTCGGCCGTCGGGTAGACCGGGACGAGCGACGGCATGTGCGGGTCGGCGTCCGGGCACGACACCTCGAGCCGGACCCGCCGGTTGTGCGTGATCGACAACAGGTGGACGACCGAGTGCAGCTCGGCGCCCTCGTCCTTCGGGTAGTGGACGCCGGACACGCCGGAGCACATCTCGAAGCGCAGGGACGGCTCGTCCCGCATCTTCCTCGCGACGTCGAGCAGCCGCTCGCGCTTCACGTGGAAGGTCAGCTCGCCCCGGTGGACGACGACCCGCTCGACCGCGTCGCCGAAGTCGGGCAGGACGCGCTCCAGCTCGTCGGCGATGTCGTCGAACTCGCCGGCCTCGGCCGTCCCGCCGGGGCCGCCGTAGGGGCGCGGCGCCGACACCTTCGGGCTCTGCCGGACGACGAGCCCGCCGTAGCCGGAGGTGTCGCCGGTCGTCTTCGCGCCGAACATCCCCATCCGGGCGACGGGCTGCTCGCGCCGCTCCTCCTCGGTGTGCGCGGGCAGCCGGTCGGCGGCCTGCTCGGCCTGCTGCTCGGGGTTCTGCGAACTCACTGCTGCGCCCCCTGTCCGAGCAGCGGCAGCTGGCGGCGCTTCGCCTCTTCCAGCTCCTGGATCTGCTTCACGCGCTGCGCGCCGAGCTTGGTGTTCTGGATCTTGTCGTGCAGCTTGACGATCGCGTCGAGCAGCATCTCCGGCCGCGGCGGGCAGCCCGGCAGGTAGATGTCGACCGGGACGATGTGGTCCACGCCCTGCACGATCGCGTAGTTGTTGAACATGCCGCCGGACGACGCGCACACGCCCATCGCGATGACCCACTTCGGCTCGGTCATCTGGTCGTAGATCTGCCGCAGGACCGGCGCCATCTTCTGGCTCACCCGTCCGGCCACGATCATCAGGTCGGCCTGCCGCGGCGTCGCGGACGCGCGCTCCATCCCCCACCGGGAGAAGTCGTGCCGGGGGTCGCCCGACGCCATCATCTCGATCGCGCAGCAGGCGAGGCCGAACGTCGCCGGCCACACCGAGGCCTTCCGGCCCCAGCCCGCGAGCTGCTCGACCGTGGTCAGCAGGAACCCGCTGGGGAGTTTCTCCTCTAGACCCATGTCAGTCCCACTCCAGACCACCGCGCCGCCAGATGTAGGCGTACGCCACCAGCACGGTGAGGATGAAAAGGACCATCTCCACAAGACCGAAAATCCCCAGCCGGTCGAAGGCGACCGCCCAGGGATAAAGGAAGATGATCTCGATGTCGAAGACGATGAAGAGCATCGCCGTCAGGTAGTACTTGATGGGGAAACGCCCGCCGCCCACCGGCTGCGGCGTCGGCTCGATACCGCACTCGTAGGCCTCGAGCTTGGCCCTGTTCCACCGTTTCGGCCCGGTGACCGCGGCCATCGCCACCGATCCGGCGGCGAAGGCGAAGGCCAGCACGCCGAGAACGATGATCGGAACATAGAGATCCATGCCTCTACAGCCCCTCCTCGGTACGTACGACGTTGTACGGGGCGGGCCCTCCGTGGCCGGGGGCCGCGCTCGGCGCGCCACCCGGAGGACGCGCCACGGTGGCTTCACCTGTGCCACTCACGTGACATGCGCCACGGACACAGGTGACCACCCTAGCCAAGGTGACCAATAGCACTCCCCTCAGGGGGTCGTTTCATGGCCCCCCACCTCTGAATTCATGAGGCGCGCCGTACCCAGCTCATGCTGACGGAGCCACCTTCTGCATCGCGTTGATGATGCGGTCCATCGCGTCGCCGCCCTTGGGGTCGGTGAGGTTCGCGAGGAGCTTCAGGGTGAAGCGCATCAACGTCGGGTGGGGCAGGCCGTGCGAGGTGAGGAACTTCATCACCCGCGGGTCGCCGATGGCCTGGACGAACACGCGGGCCAGCGTGAAGTAGCCGCCGTGCTCGTCCTTGAGGATCCGGGGGTACTCGTACAGTGTCCGCTCGCGCTGCGCGGGGGTGCGGCGGCCGAGCGCCTGCACCATGATGTCGGCGGCCAGCCGGCCCGACTCCAACGCGTAGTCGATGCCCTCGCCGTTGAACGGGTTGATCATCCCGCCGGCGTCGCCGACGAGCAGCAGCCCGCGCGCGTAGTGCGGCTGCCGGTTGAATCCCATCGGGAGCGCCGCGCCGCCGACCTTGCCGGCCGCGTGCTCCTCGTCGAACCGCCATTCCGGCGGCATCTGCGCCGTCCAGCGCTTCAGCATGCCGCGGTAGTCGACGTTCTGGAACGACTTGCTGGTGTTGAGGAGGCCGAGCCCGACGTTGGACGTGCCGTCCCCGACGCCGAACACCCAGCCGTAGCCGGGCAGGAGGCGCTCGCCGTCCCAGAGCTCGAGCCACGCCTCCATGTAGTCGTCGTCGTGGCGGGGGCTCTCGTAGTAGCGGCGGACGGCGACGCCCATCGGCCGGTCCTCGCGCCGCCGCACGCCCATGGCCAGGGACAGCCGGGTGGAGTTGCCGTCGGCCGCGACGACGAGCGGCGCGCGGAACTCGACCTCCTCGCCCTCGTACCGGGCGGTGACGCCGATGATGCGGTCGGTCCGCTCGTCCAGGATCGGGCCGGTCACGTTGCAGCCCTGCAGCAGCTGCGCGCCGGCCTTCGCGGCGTGCTCGGCGAGCAGCTGGTCGAGGTCCGTCCGCTTGCGGACGAGACCGAAGTCGGGGAAGGACGCCAGCTCGGGCCAGGGCAGCTCGATCTTCACGCCGCCGCCGTAGATGCGCAGGCCCTTATTGCGTCCCCAGCCGGGGTCGTTGACGTCGACGCCCATGGAGATGAGGGCGCGGACGGCGCGGGGGGTGAGCCCGTCGCCGCAGATCTTGTCGCGGGGGAACGTCGCCTTCTCCAGCAGCAGCACATCGAGACCTGCCTGGGCGAGCCAGTAGGCGGTCGACGACCCTGCGGGGCCGGCCCCGACGACGATGACATCGGCGTGTCGGGTGGAGTCGGTCACGGTGTTCCTCGTTCGCTCGTGAGCTTGTGAAGTGCTTCACAAGCCGCCGGTGGGGAGTCTATTCCTATATCGCGGCCCGTGGGTACACCTCCCCCGCCCTGGGTTGGAGCGGTCCGTAGGCGACCAGGCGTCCGGATTACCCCGGATTGACCGCGTGATGCATCGCCGCGACCCCGAACGTGAGATCGCGCCAGCGCACCTTCGTCCAGCCCGCCTCCTGGATCAGCCGGGACAGCCCCGCCTGGTCGGGCCACGCGAGCGTCGACTCGGCGAGGTACCGGTAGGAGTCGGGATTCGAGCTGACCCGCGCCAGCAGCGGCAGGCCGTACTTCAGATGCGCCTTGTGGCCGAGCGCGAGGACGGGGTTGCGGGGGTGGCTCACCTCGCAGACCAGCAGCCGGCCGCCCGGCTTCGCGACGCGCCGCAGCTCGCTCAGCGCCCGCACGGTGTCGGCGACGTTGCGGAGCCCGAAGGAGATGGTGACGGCGTCGAACGAGGCGTCCGCGAAGGGCAGCCGCAGCGCGTCGCCGGCGACGAAGCTCAACCGGTGGACGCCCGCCTGCCGGCGCACCCCGACGCGCAGCATGCCGAGGGAGAAGTCGCAGGCCACGGTGTCGGCGCCGGCTTCGGCGAAGGGCACGGAGGACGTCCCGGTGCCGGCCGCGAGGTCGAGGATCCGCTCCCCGGGCCGCGCGTGCACCGCCCGGACCACCTCCCGCCGCCACCGCCGGTCCTGGCCGCCGGTCATCAGCGTGTTCAGCAGGTCGTACCGCTCGGCGGTGCCGTCGAACATCGCCGCGACGTCGGCGGGCTTCTTGTCGAGAGAGGCGCGGGTCATGGCACCCACCATAGGAGCAACCCGGCGCGGCACGGGGCACCGGGGCGGCGGCGGTCAGGCGCCTCGCGTCAGGCGTCTTCCTTGGTGCGCGCCTCCTGGAAGCGGCGGCGCCGCTCGCCGATGCCGCCGGCGACCGCCGCGGACATCCGGTCCCGCTGCCCCGACAGCAGGACGAAGCTCACCACGCCGCTGATCAGCAGGGACAGCAGCAGCAGCAGGTACCCGCGGGCGCCGAACAGCGCCAGCACGCCGGCGGTCGCGGCGAGGATGCCGAGCCGGGCGAGGGTGTAGAAGAGAACGGAACTCATGGCCCTCCGAGCGTACCGGCCCCTCCGCGCGGCGCTGCAGCGGCCTCAGCGGAGGACCTCCTGGAAGAGGGCCGGGTCGACGTTCCCGCCCGACAGGACGGCCACGTACGTCCGTCCAGGAGGGAGTTCCTTCTTACGGAAGAGATAGGCGGCCGTGGCCGTCGCGCCACCCGGCTCCGCGATCAGCCGCGCGTCCCGGGCGAGCCGGCGCATCGCCAGCCTGATCTCATCCTCGGTGACCGTGACGATGCCGTCCACGTGCGCCCGCATGTGCGCGAAGGGGAGGTCGCCGACCCGCTGGACGCGCAGCGCGTCCGCGATGGTCCTGCCGGTCTCCTCGGCCGGCCACGTCACCGGGTGCCCGAGCCGCAGCGACTCCCGGGCGTCCGCGGCGAGCTCCGGCTCCACACCGATGACCTTCGCCTCCGGGCGCAGCGCCTTCACCGCCGCCGCGACGCCGGCGATCAGCCCGCCGCCCGACACCGGGACCAGCACCACGTCCGCGTCCGGCCGGTCCCGGACGATCTCCAAGCCGACCGTGCCCTGCCCCGCGATCACATCGGGGTCGTCGAACGGCGGGATCAGCGCCAGCCCGTGCGCGGCGGCGAGCCGTTCGGCCGTCTCCAGCCGGGCCACCGGGTCCACGTAGACGATCTCGGCACCGAGCGCGATGCAGGCGTCCACCTTCACAGCGGGCGTGGTGTGCGGCATGACGAGCACCGCCGGGATCCCGAGCGCGCGCGCCGTCCACGCGACGGCCTGCGCGTGGTTGCCGCTGGAGTGCGTCACGACGCCGCGCTCGCGCTCGCGCCGGCCCAGCCGGGAGATGGCGTTGTACGCGCCGCGCAGCTTGAACGCGCCGACCGGCTGGAGCGACTCGGGCTTCACGAGCAGCCCGCCGTCCCCGGGGAACGGCACGAGGGGCGTCCGCACCGCGACACCCGCGAGCCGCTCGGCGGCACGTTCCACTTCCGGCAGGCCAACGAGATCGGGCATGTTTCGCAGACTATTGGTTGGCCGGGCGCCGCTGTTAACGAGCATGTGAACGCTGCGTACCGGGCGGTACACGACGCGTCCATCGTGATCAGGGTGACATGTGCGTCCAATGCCCTGTTCACATGCCGTCATACGAGCAGGTCACACAATTACGGACCGTGATCTTTTCCGAAAACAAGGGAGAAATCGGTCTTGACCCGCCACACTGTAAACCAGTCCACCCGCATCCAGAGCGGGACAAAGGGGGAGAGAGAACGTGGAGAGCACGAGCGAGCGCCTGCTCACACCAGGAGAGGTCGCCGCCCTCTTCCGGGTCGACCCGAAGACGGTGACCCGCTGGGCCGCGGCGGGCCGGATCAGCAGCATCCGCACTCCGGGGGGCCACCGCCGCTTCCGCGAGTCCGAGGTCCACGCGCTGCTGCGCGGCGAGGAGCCGATGGCGGAACCGGCCCGCTGACCGCTACGGCCGGTCCTGGTCCTTCCACTCCTCGAAGCGACGGAGCAGATCCGCGTCCTCGTCCCGCCAGCGACGCCGCCTCTCCGCCATCTCCTCCTCGGTCAGCGACTGGCCGAGGAGCCGGTCATAGTCGGGATCGCCGGGGGCGACCTCGACATACGCGTCCGCGATGAGCCGCCCCTCGTCCTCGCCGGACTCGGTGAGGACGCTGTGGGGCACCCGCAGGGTGCCGTCGGGGAGCCGGATCACGTACATCGTCGAACCACCCTCGTCAGATCCCGTATCTGCGGTTGAAGAACAGCATGACCTCCAGGGCCGCCCGGATGTTGCCCGCGAGCATATCCACGAGCGCGGGCCGCTGCCGGGACGAGATCGCGGCGAACGCGTCGGCGAAGAACTCCCGCCGCCCGAGCGCTTCGGGCTGTTTGTGGAAGTCGCTCGACAGATACGGCAGGCACTGCTCGTACAGTTCCCGGAAGGCCGCGCTGTCGGACGTCCACTGCCCGTCCCCGCCGTCGATGTCGTCGAGCGCGTGGCCCACCTCGTGCAGCATCACGTCCGGGGTGGGCGACGGGCGGTCCCCGACGACGATCTTCCGGTCGCCATAGGCTCCGGCGCAGATGTCCCAGGTGGCCCGTCCACTGGGCAGCGGACGGCCGCGCAGATGGCCCATGTCGTCGAGGTGGGGAACCCCGCCGGGCCCGACGTAGATGCCGTCCAGCCCGCCGGCGAGCTTCTCCTTCAAGGGCTCCGGCAGCCCCGCGAGGCTGTCGACCGCGCGGATCACCTCGGGTGTCGGCGGCCCCTGCCGCGCGTCCCACTGCCGGTAGAGGATGTCCTCGAGGACCCCGCAATTGCGCCGCCCGTCGGCGGCGTGCGGCGTTCCCGGCGGATAGGGCTCCACCCGCGGCGGCCCGTCGTCGAGTTCGAAGTCCCGCCAGGAATAGTCCGGCGCCCTGCGCGGCCGGGGCACCCCTTCGAGGGCGGCGACGCCGTCCACCAGGGCGAACGCGTCGTCCCGTCCGGCCTTGCGGAACCGCCCGAACCGGTCGCGCGGCTGACCGCCGCGCGGCCGCACGGCCTCGGGCGGCGACGACGCGTACTCGCCGCCCCGGACCTTCCGGGACTCCCGGGTCTTGCGGTGGACGCCCTTGAACCGCATCAGGCTCCTCAGTCGACGGACCCCCCGAACGCCGGGCCCCCGGAGGCAGGGTAAACCTCAACCCGACACGCCGTCATCCCCGCAAGTCACCCGACGGTCAGAGCCCGGGGCACGCGCTGGTCAGGCACCGGTCGTCGAGCCCGGACGGACGATCATGAGGACGGTCACCACGGCCCAGAGGACGTTGAAGGCGCCGGCCGCCATCGCGAGCCGTGCCGTGGCCGAGCGGTCCACGGCCTCGGCCGCCTCCAGGCGGGTGAGGACGGTGTACTGGCCGGGCAGGACGCGGAAGGCGAGTACGGCGGCCGCGGCGGCCGTCAGGAGGATCGAGACGATCAGCCACGTGTCCGTCAGGACGCCGAGGCTGCTCGCGGTCGCGAAGCCGAAGACGGGCACCGCGATGCCGATCAGCGCGTAGACGCGGCAGATGCGGTGCAGGAGCCGGACGGTGCCGACGTCGCCGCCAGGCTCCTGAGCGCCGCGCGCCGCCGGGGGGAACATGCTGGCCGCCACGGTCACCGGGCCGATCGCGATGATCGCCACGAGCACGTGGACGGCGAGGAGGAACTTGGTCACGGCGCCAGGCTAAGGATCACGCCGGGCGTGCCCCATGGCCTGGAGAGCCAAGCATCACTCGATTCCGGCCACCCGCACGACGAGGCCCCGCGCACGGCGAGGCCCCCCGCGCGATGCGGGGGGCCTTCCGTCGAGCCGCCTCAGGCGTACGAGTGCATGCCCTGGAAGATGTAGTTGACGCCGAAGAAGTTGAAGAGGAGGGCGGCGAAGGCGATCAGGCAGAGGATCGCGGCCTTCCGGCCCTTCCAGCCCGCCGTGGCGCGGGCGTGCAGGTACGCCGCGTAGATCACCCAGGTGATGAAGGACCAGATCTCCTTGGGGTCCCAGCCCCAGTAGCGGCCCCACGCCTCGTCGGCCCAGACGGCGCCCATGATGATGGCGGCCGTCCAGATCGGGAACGCGAACGTGGTGACGCGCATCGCGAGGGTGTCGAGGGCCTGCGCGGACGGCAGGTGCGCCAGGGCGCCCCCGCCCGCGGCGGCCCTCGCCTCGGTGCGGATCTTCACGAGGTAGAGGATCGTCGCGACGCCGGAGACGGTGAACGCGCCGGTCGCGACGATCGCGGCGGTGACGTGGAGGGCGATCCAGTACGAGTTCAGGGCCGCCGTGACGGGGCCGACGGAGTCGTACAGCCAGATGTTGGCGACGCCGAGCGCGATGACGGCGGCGAGCATGACGAACGCGCCCAGGAAGCGCGCGCCGAAGCGCCACATCACGATGACGAAGGCGGTGACGGCGGCGAACGCGATCGCCGTGAGGAACTCGTACATGTTGCCCCACGGCCAGCGGTCCGCCGCCAGGCCGCGGGTCACGATGACGCCGAGGTGCGCGGCCCAGCCGAGGACGCTCACCAGGACGGCCAGGCGCGCCCAGTCGACGCGGCGCGGCGCGTCGGCGGAGGGCTCGTGGTCCTCGGCGGCCTCCTCGACGTCGGGGCCGCCGGCGCCGGCGAGGACCTTCGACCGCTCCTGGACGGCGGCCCTGCGGCGGCCGAAGCCGAGGTCGGCCGCGTAGGCGTACAGGGCGACGATGTAGAGGACCACCGTCGTCAGCATGAGCTTGTCGCTCAGGTTCGCGAGGTCGGCGTTGCCCACGCTCGTCACTCCTTGTTCTGCGTTGCGGGGTGCTCGTCCCGGAGCGCGGTCACGATGTCGTCGAACTCCGTGGTCGGGTTGCCGAGCGTGAGACCGCCGACCTCCACTACGGTACGCCCGGCCTCTCCGGCGCCCGCACGGACCCACACCCTGCGGCGCCGCACCATGAAGGACGTGGCGACGCCGGCGACGGCGAGGATCGCCGCGATGAGCGCGGGGATGCGCCCGGGGTCGTCGTTGACGGACAGGCTCGTCCACTCCTTGAGGCCCTCGAAGGTGATCGATCCGGCGCCGTCGGGCAGCGTGAGGGTCTCGCCGGGTTCGAGCAGCTTGGAGCCGCCCTTGACGGGCTGGAGGGTCTTGCCGATGCCCTCCAGCTTGTAGACCGACTGGGGGGTGCCCGAGTCGAGGCCGATGTCGCCCTTGAACGAGGAGATGGTGACGACGGGACGGACCGGGGCGGGGAATCCGGAGACGATCTGCTTGCCGTCCTCGGACGCGACGGCGGTGGGCCACAGGATCCCGTAGAAGGCGAGCTGGTCGGGCCGCGCGTCGGGGGCCTTGATGACGCCCTCGGACGTGAGGTTGCGGTTCTCCATCGGCAGGAACGGCACCGCGTCCCGGTAGGCGATGTCGCCCTTGGCGTCCCGGACGGTGAAGACGGGCGCGTAGCCGTGGCCGAGCAGGTAGATCTTGGCGCCGCCGAGCTTCAGCGGATGGTTGATGCGCAGGTCGTGGCGCTTCTCGGCGGCGCCGGGCGTGGCCCGGTAGCGCACGTCGGCGCTGAAGTGGGTGGCCTGGCCGCGCTTGTCGCCCTTCAGCTCGTACGTCGCCTTGAAGTCGTCGAGCGTGATGGCGAAGGGGTCGAGGTCGTCGGCGCCGAACAGGCGTCCGGGCGTGAACTCGTCGTACTGGTTGAGGGAGTTCGCGAACGACCTGCCCTCGGTCAGGACGATGTTGCCCCGGTAGCCGAGCAGGTTGCCGACGCCGAGCGCGAACAGGAGCCCGAGCAGGGCGAGGTGGAACAGCAGGTTGCCGGTCTCGCCGAGGTAGCCCTTCTCGGACGCGGCGGAGCCGTCCGCGACGTCGACCCGGAAGCGGCGGCCCTTGAGCACGGCGCGCGCGGTGGCGAGCACCTCGTCGGGGGACGCGTCGGTCTCGAACGTCGCGGACTGCGGCAGCCGCGACAGGTTGCGGGGCGCGGCGGGCGGGCGCGCCCGCATCGACCGGTAGTGCACGCCCGCGCGCGGGATGACGCATCCGGCGAGGGACACGAAGAGGAGGAGGTAGATCGCGGCGAACCAGGGCGCGGCGAACACGTCGAACAGCGAGAGCCTGTCGAGGACGGGCGCGAGGTCCTCGTGCTCCTTGAAGTACAGGGCGACCTTTTCGGGCGCCTGCCCGCGCTGCGGCAGGATCGAGCCGGGCACGGAGCCGAGCGCGACGAGGAACAGCAGGATGAGCGCGGTGCGCATGGTGGTGAGCTGCCGCCACGCCCAGCGCAGCCAGCCGAGGGGCCCGAGGCCGGACGGGCGCGGCGCCTCCGGCGGGGGCCGCCGTTCGGCGACCGCCTCGCTGCCGGTGTCGGCGTCCGTTTCGAAGTCGGTGATGTCGCTCATATCAGATAACCGGTTCGAAGCCGCTGATCCACGACTTCAGCTCGATGGTCAGGTCGCCCCACAGCCCGCTCACGAGCAGGACGCCGAGGAGGACCAGCATGCCGCCGCCGATCCGCATGACGAGGGGGTAGTGCCGTTTCACGGCTCCGAACGCGCCGAGCGCCCGGCGGTAGGCGATCGCGGCGGCGACGAACGGCAGCCCGAGCCCCACACAGTACGCCAGGGACAGCAGCGCGCCCCGTCCGGCGCTCGCCTCGGTGACGGCGAGGGTCTGGACGGCGCCGAGCGTGGGGCCGATGCAGGGCGTCCAGCCGACGCCGAACAGGACGCCGAGGACGGGGGCGCCCGCGAGTCCGGCGGCGGGCAGCCGGTCGGCCTTCAGCGTGCGCTGCAGGCCGGGGATGAAGCCCATGAACGCGAGACCGAACACGATCGTCACGGCGCCGAGGACGCGGGTGATCGGGTCCTGGTACTCCAGCAGCCAGCGGCCGAGCCCGCCGAACAGCACGCCGTAGCTGACGAACACGACGGTGAAGCCGGCGACGAACAGCGACGCCCCGGCGAGCAGCCGGCCCCGCTTCTGCTCGGCGAGGTCGGCGCCCGTCATGCCCGTCACGTACGACAGGTAGCCGGGAACGAGCGGCAGGACGCACGGGGACGCGAACGAGACGAGCCCGGCGAGGGCCGCGAGCGGCGCCGCCGCCAGCAGCGACCCGCTGGTCACGGTCTCGCTGAGGCCGCTCACTTTTCCGCGCGGACCTTGGCGACGAGCGGGCCGAGCTTGGAGTACGTCGTCGCGCCGATGATGCGGGCGGCGACCCGGCCGTCCCGGTCCAGGACGAGGGTGCTCGGGATCGCGCTGGGCGGCACGGCCCGGAACGCGAGCGTGACGCGGCCGTCGGCGTCGAACAGGCTCGGGTACGTCACCTTGAAGCTGCGCTCGAACGCCTTCGCGTTGTCCTTGGAGTCCTTGAAGTTGACGCCGAGGAACTCGACGCCGTGCGCCTTGTTGTCCTGGTGGACCTGCTCCAGGGACGGGGCCTCGCCGCGGCAGGGCGCGCACCAGGACGCCCAGAAGTTCACGACGGTGACCTTGCCCCTGTAGTCGGCGAGCCTGATCCGCCCGCCGCCGAGGGCCTCGCCGGTGACGTCCTGGACGGACTTGCGGTCGCCCGGCCCGTACTCGGTGACGTTGCCGTCGCCCGCGATGAAGCGGTCGCCGTCGCCGTCCGGGCCGCCCGCGGCGTTCGTCCCGGCGCAGCCCGCCAGGAGGCCGCACAGCGCGGCGGCCGCCAGGACCGAGCGGGTACGGGTGATTCGGGGGCTCAACGGACCCTCCAACTACTACAGGACGTAGTACACAACGTAGCGCTCCGGTCAGGCGCCCGCGACACTGGGACCCTTGGCGATCCCGGCGGCGGGCTCGGCGTAGGCGACCTCGACGAGCCGGCTGCCCTCGAACGTCAGGCTGGTGACGCTCGCGAGGCCGCATTCGCGGCGGGCCGGATGGTGCCAGAGCCGGCGCCGCTCGGCGTGCAGCCGCAGGATCCAGATCGGCAGCTGGTGGCTGACGCACACCGCCTCGTGCCCGCGCGCCGTCTCCCGCGCCCGGATCACCGCGCGGCGCATCCGGGCCGCGAGCTCGTCGTACGGCTCGCCCCAGGACGGCTTGAACGGGTTGACGAGGTGCCGCCAGTGCTCGGGCCGGCGCAGCGACCCGGCGCCCACGCCGAACGTCAGGCCCTCGAACCGGTTCCCGGCCTCGATCAGCCGATCCTCCACCGTCACGGGCACGTCGAACGTGTCCGCGAGCGGCGCGGCCGTCTCCAGCGCCCGCTGCATCGGCGAGGAGAACAGCGCGGTGACGTCCCGTGTGGAGAACCATTTCGCGGCGGCCTTGGCCATGAGGACGCCGTCCTCGCTGAGCCGGTAGCCGGGCAGCCGCCCGTACAGGATGCCCTCGGGGTTGTGCACCTCACCGTGCCGCAGCAGGTGAACGATCGTCTTGTCACTCATGGCCTGGTCAGATTACCCGCGCCACCGGGCGTCCCCGTCCGCCGGGCGGGGGCTCAGGCCGTCCAGGAGTGGCGCTCCAGGAATCGGCGGTCGCCGGACGCGTACTCCTGGAAGGCCCGCCGCATCTCCTCCAGGTCGCCCAGGCGGGTGCGGTAGAGGCGGCCCTGGACGCGCGCGTGGCGCGAACCCGGCGCCGTCACGTCCGCACCGGGGCGGACGCGGCGGAGCTCCTCGGCGAAGGCGGCCACGCCCGGATGCGGCTCCACGGCCTCCACATCGGTCGCGGCGGCCCGCTCCACCGTGACGGGCGCGGGCTCGTACCAGACGACCAGCTCGAACATCATCCCCCCATGATCCCAGCCGATCAGGCCGGGACGGCGGCGCGGAGGGCGGTGACCGCGGCGCGGATGGCGGGGCGGCGGGCCGCCTCCTCGCGCCACACGACGAAGATGCGGCGGGTCAGCGGGGCCGACAGCGGGACGATCGCGACGCCGGGCGGGACGTCGCAGCGGCCGAGCCGGGGCAGGATCGCGTTGCCCGCTCCGGCGGCGACCAGCGCGAGCTGCGACGGGAACTCGTACGCCATGTGGTCGATGCTCGGCTCGGCCTCGACGGCGCGAAGCGTCTTCAGCAGCCAGTCGTGGCAGATGCTGCCGATCGAGGACGCGATCCACGGGTCGCCGGCGAGCTCCTTCAGCGCGACCGCGTCCCGCCCGGCGAGGGGATGCCCGGCGGGCAGCGCCGCGTCCGCGACGTCGTCGCAGACGAAGCCCCTGCACAGGCCCTCGGGGACGGGCATCGGGTCGTTGTTCCAGTCCTGGACGACGGCCACGTCCAGGTCGCCGCGCGCCACGAGGCCCATGCTCTGGGCGGGGTCCTCCTCGCGGACGACGACGCGCAGGTCGGGATGGTCGGCGCGGAGCCGGCGCAGCGCGCCCGGCATGAGGCCGCGCATCGCGGTCGCGAACGTGGCGACGGTGAGCTGCCCGACGACGGAGCCGCGGTGCGCCTCCAGGTCGGCCTGGGCCTGCTCGACGAGGGAGAGGATCCGGTCGGCGTGGGTGACCAGCAGCTCGGCGGCGTCGGTGAGCCGGACGCCCCGGCCGTTGCGTTCGAGGAGCTTCTGCCCGGTCTCGCGCTCCAGCTTGGCGAGCTGCTGGGACACCGCCGAGGTGGTCACGTGGAGCACGTCGGCGGCGGCGCTGACCGAGCCGTAGGTCGCGACGGAGTGCAGGGCGCGCAGCCGTTCCAGATCCAGCATGAAGCAACCCTAAATCGACTCATCAAGAAGTTCTACCTTGTTCTAAAACAAGGGGCGGGCCAGGATCCTCGCATGGACGGAATCCACGCATCGCTCGTCACACCGTTCACGCCCGCCGGCGAGGTCGACACGGCGTCGCTCGAACGGCTGGCGTCGCACGCGCTCCGGGGCGGCGCGTCCGGGCTCGTCGCGCTCGGCACGACCGGCGAGCCCGCCACCCTGGACCCGGAAGAGCGCCGGACCGTCCTGGAGGTGTGCCGCGCGGTGTCGGCCGAGCACGGCGCGCCGCTGATCGTCGGCGCCGGGACGGCGGGCACCGCCGCCTCGGTCCGGGACGCCCGCGAGGCCGCCGCGTACGCCGACGCGCTGCTGGTCGTCGTCCCGTACCACCTGCGCCCGTCGGACGACGGCGTCATCGACCACTTCGCCGCCATCGGCGCCGCCGTGGACGTGCCGCTCCTCCCGTACAACATCCCGTACCGGACGGGGAAGCACCTGTCCGGCGACGCCCTCGTCCGCCTGCTGGGGCTCGACCGCGTCGCGGGCCTGAAGCACTGCCCCGGCGCCATCGACGACGACACGCTGACGCTGCTGGCGGCCCGCACGGGCAAGGCCGTCCTGTGCGGGGACGACGCGTACCTGTACCCGATGCTGCGGCTCGGCGCGTCCGGCGGGATCACCGCGTCGGCCTGCCTCGCCCCGGAGACCTACGCGGCCCTGGACGAGGCGGCCCGGAGCGGGGACTCCAGCCGGGCCCTCGCCCTGCACGACGCCCTGCTGCCCCTCGTCCGCGCGCTGTTCGCCGAGCCGTCGCCGTCGGTGTTGAAGGCATGCCTGGCGGAGGCCGGACTGATCGACGACCCGTCCGTGCGGATGCCGATGAAGGCGCCCCGCGAGGAGTCCGTCGCGGCGGCCATGGCGGCGCTGCGGACGCTCTGAGCCGCCGCGACGTGTGCCCTACGCCGCCGCGGCGGCCCGAGCGGCGTGCGGCAGAGCGTCCAGGATCCGGTTCAGCGCCTCGTCGTCGTGGGCCGCCGACAGGAACCACACCTCGTACGCGGACGGCGGCAGGTACACGCCGCGCTCCAGTGCCGCGTGGAAGAACGCCGCGTACGCCCGCGAGTCCTGCACCTGCGCGGCCGCGAAGTCGTCGACCCGGCCCTCGGTGAAGAAGATCGAGAAAAGGTTGCCCGCGTTCTGCAGCCGGTGGGGGACGCCCTCCTTCGCGAGGGCGTCGGACGCGGCGCGCGCCACGATCCCGGCCGACCGGTCGATCGCCGCGTACACGTCGGGGGTGGCGTTGCGCAGCGTCGCCAGCCCGGCCGCGGTGGCGAGCGGGTTCCCCGACAGGGTTCCCGCCTGGTAGACGGGGCCGGCGGGGGCGAGCCGGTCCATGAGGTCGGCGCGGCCGCCGAACGCGGCGGCGGGCAGCCCGCCGCCCATCACCTTCCCGAACGTCGTCAGGTCGCCCGCGACGCCCTCGATCCCGTACCAGCCGGAGGCGGACGCCCGGAAGCCCGTCAGGACCTCGTCCAGGACGAGCAGGGCCCCGGCGCGCTCGCACAGGCGCTTCAGCAGCGCGTTGAAGCCCTCCAGCGGCGGGACGACCCCCATGTTGCACGGCACCGCCTCGCTGATCACGCAGGCGATGTCCTGGCCGTGCTCGTCGAACGCCTGCTCCACGGCGACGACGTCGTTGTACGGCAGGACGATCGTGTCCGCCGTGGTGGCGCCCGTGACGCCCGGCGTGTCCGGCAGCCCGAACGTGGCGACGCCCGAACCCGCCGCGGCCAGCAGGGAGTCGACGTGGCCGTGGTAGCAGCCCGCGAACTTCACGACCTTCGCCCGCCCGGTGCAGCCGCGCGCGAGCCGGATCGCCGACATCGTCGCCTCGGTGCCCGAGTTGACCAGCCGCACCTTCTCGACCGCGGTGCGCTCCACGATCTCCTCGGCGAGCTCCACCTCGCCCTGCGTCGGCGCCCCGTAGGACGTGCCGCGCCCGGCGGCGTCCCGCACCGCCTCGACGACGGCCGGGTGGGCGTGCCCGAGGATCATCGGGCCCCACGAGCAGACGAGGTCGACGTACTCGTTGCCGTCGGCGTCGGTCAGGTACGGGCCGCGCGCGGACGCCATGAAGCGGGGCGTCCCGCCGACGGCGCCGAAGGCCCGGACCGGTGAGTTCACGCCGCCCGGGACGACCCGGCCGGCACGGTCGAACAGCTGCTGGGAGCGATCGTGTCCAGTCACGAACGCAGTCTCTCAGTTGCAGTTCGGCGACTGTGCTTGACCTCGCCGGGTACGGGCCGATATCCACCAAGTACGACATCGGCCCGCCGGTCTGGCGGTGCCTCTTCACCCACACCGGCGTCAGCCGTATCGGAGGGATGGCTTTCACCGTGGTCGACGGCTGGACGGTCCCGGGCTTCACCCACGAACGGGAACTGGGCACGGGGGCCCTGGGCCGGGTGGTGCTGGCGGTCGACGACCAGACCAGCACCAAGGTCGCCATCAACTACCTGCACGCCGGCCCGGCGGCCGACGAGGCGTTCATGGCGGCGTACCGCGCGGCCGCGCGGTCCCTGTCCCACCTCGAGGACCCCAACGTGGTCGATCTCTTCGACTTCGTGGAGGGCGCCGACGGCGCCGCGATCATCATGGGGCGGGTCGACGGGGTCTCGCTGCGGCGCGTCCTCGGCGTGCAACGTTCCACCGGGCCGCTCGCCGCGCTGTCGATGTTCGGCGGGATGCTGCTCGGCCTCGCCGCCGCGCACGGCCACGGCATCGTGCACGGCTCGCTCCGCCCGTCCAGCGTCTTCGTGGACGGCCAGGGCAACTGCCTGCTGTCGGACTTCGCGACCGCCCCGGCGGGCACCGAGGCGCAGCACGGCCCGCAGTACGCGGCCCCGGAGCTGTGGGACGGCGCGCCCGCGACCGTCGCCACCGACCTGTACGCCGCGACCGCGCTGTTCTACGAGTGCCTCACCGGGCGGCCGCCCTACACGGGCCGGAACCTGGCGAAGCAGCACCGGGAGGGGCCGATCCCGGCGGAGGAGGTGCCGGGCCCGCTCCGCACCCTCGTCATCGAGGGGCTCGCGAAGGACCCGGCGGACCGCCCGAAGACGGCCGCCGATCTGCTCGGCGCGCTGGAGGACGCCGCGGTGGCGGCGTACGGGCCGTCCTGGGAGGCGCAGGGCCGCGGCCGGCTCGCCGAGCTGTCCGCGCAGGCGGCCGCGCTGCCGGAGCCGAAACCGGCGCGCAGCAGCGGCCGGCACCCGGTCGTCGGCGCCGCCCAGGGGACCGGCGGCGGCCGGACCCGCTGGATCGCCGCGGCCGTGGCCGCCGCCCTCCTCGCGGCGGGCGGCATCGCCGGCGGGATGACGCTGCTGAAGGACGATGACACGCCGCCGCCCCCGACGCCCGCGCAGAGCAGCACCCCGCAGCCGACGCTGCCGGAGGGCGGGGTGAACCCGGGTCCGCTGGTCGCGCGGCTCGCGGCGGCGACCGCCCGGACCCCGTCCGCGACGTTCTCCTACCGCCGGGCGGGTCTCGCGCCCGCCACCGCCAAGGGCACGTTCACGCTGGTCCAGGGCGGCGCGCCGGCCCACTCCATGACGATCACCGGCTCGGGCGACACCCGCAAGGCGGCCCGGACGGTCGTACTGCCCGACGGCGTGCACGTCCAGTCCGGCAAGAAGTGGCGGAAGGCGCCTCTGAACGGCCAGGGCTACCCGGCGCTGGCCGACCAGATCCGCTGGAGCGGTTCGATCGCCGCGATCACGTCGCTGCTGGAGTCGGCGACGTCGCTGCGGCGGTCGGGAACGGTCTACCGGGGCGAGGCGCCGCTGGGCGAGCTCACCGGCGGCGGCGGAACCGGGCCCGTGTTCGCCGAGATGGCGCGTCTCACCGGCGCGGAGAAGATCGGGTTCGCGGTGCGGTTCGACCGGTCGGACCGCCCGGTCCAGCTGTGGATGCGCGCGCTGGGCCCGGCGAAGAACCGGCAGCAGACGGTCAACGCCTGGTACTCCGGCTGGGGCACCAAGCCGCCCATCACCGCCCCGCGCTGAACGGGGGCGAACGCGGCTACGCCGCGGCGTCGCAGCTCTCGGCCAGGACGGTGAGCAGGCGCAGCGGGTCGGGCAGCGGGCCGCCGTCCGGCGGCCGCAGCCAGCCGACCTCACGCCCGTAGGGCAGGACGGACGGCGGCGCGACGACGTAGCTGTCGCGGCAGTGCCAGCGCATGCCGGGCGTCTCCGTGACGGTCTCCGGCGAGCAGTCGAGGTGGCAGGACCACCACTCGTCCTCGTCGGCGGGGGCGCCGCGCGTCGCGACGAAGAACAGGTACCGGTCGTCGCCGACGGACGCGACCGGCCCGACCGGCAGGCCGTCCCGCTCGATCCGCGCGAGGGCGATCGCGCCCGCTCCGGCGGGGATGTCGAACACGTCGAAGACGCGCCCGGTCGGCAGGATGACGTTGGCGTGCGGCCGCTCGGTCCACCACCGCCCGATGACCTCGGCGTCGGTGGTCGCCTGCGGCGCCCACGCCGCCGACACCGGGTGCGCGGCCGGGTCGGGACACCCGATGCGGTCGCACGAGCAGGCCCGGTCGCCGCCGGGATCGGGGGACGCCCCGGGATGGACCGGCCAGCCGAGGGCGGCGTAGTCGAGGGCCGCCGCGGCCATCCGGTCGCGTGCCGCCTTCTGCCGTCTGCTCCCCGAGACCGCCAGCATCCTCGCCCCCCATATCCCAAGGTCGCGCGTGGGTTCCCTGGTACCGATGATGCCGGGCGTCCCGGACCCGGCGTACGGCGACCCCGGGAATACGGCCCGAAGTGACTACCGGTCCCGGATCAGTGGGCGCCGCGCGCCAGCCGCCGGGCGGCCTCGGTCGCGTAGTAGGTCAGCACCAGGTTCGCGCCGGCCCGCCGGATCGACAGGAGCGACTCCATCATCGTGCGGTCGCGGTCCACCCAGCCGTTCCGGGCCGCGGCCTCGATCATGGCGTACTCGCCGCTGACCTGGTACGCGACGACCGGCACGTCCACCTCGTCCCGGACGCGGCGGACGATGTCGAGGTAGGCGCCCGCGGGCTTCACCATGACCATGTCGGCGCCCTCGGCCAGGTCGAGGAAGACCTCGCGGAGCGACTCGTCCGCGTTGGCGGGGTCCTGCTGGTGGGTGGCGCGGTCGCCGAACTGGGGCGCGCACTCGGCGGCCTCGCGGAACGGCCCGTAGTACGCGGAGGCGTACTTCGCCGAGTAGGACATGATCGCGATGTCCTGGTAGCCGGCCCCGTCCAGCGCGGAGCGGATCGCGGCGACCTGGCCGTCCATCATCCCGGACGGGCCGAGGACCGCCGAGCCGGCGGACGCCTGCGCGATCGCGATCGAGGCGTACCGCTCCAGCGTCGCGTCGTTGTCGATCTCGCCGGCGGCGGTCAGGACGCCGCAGTGCCCGTGGTCGGTGTACTCGTCCAGGCACAGATCCGTCATGATCACCGCGGCGTCGCCGAGGTCGGCGGTCAGGTCGCGCAGCGCGAGCTGGACGATCCCGGCCGGGTCGTCGGCGGCGGACCCGTCGCCGTCCTTCACCGCCGGGATCCCGAACAGGATGATGCCGCCGACCCCCGCCTCGACCGCCTCGTGCGCGGCCTTGCGGAGGCTGTCGCGGGTGTGCTGCACCACGCCCGGCATGGACGAGATCGGGTGCGGCTCGGTGATGCCCTCCTTGACGAACATCGGCAGCACCAGCTCGGCCGGGGCGAGGCGGGTCTCGGCGACCAGCCGGCGCAGCGCCGGGGTGCGCCGCAGCCGCCGCGGCCGCGCGACGGGGAACTGAGCAGACATGATCCTTCTTCCCTGGGCCGGGCGGCCCCGGTGGCATGGGCTACTTGCGGCGGCGGGCGCCCCGGCGCATCTGGCTCGGCTTGCGCAGCGGATCCCCGGCCTCGACCTGGGCCGCGCGCCGCCTCGCGCCGTACTCCGCGAGCGCCTCCGCCAGGGCGGGCGCCGACGGCGTCTCCGCCATGACGTCGACCCGCAGGCCGTATTCTTCCGCCGTCTTCGCCGTCTGCGGGCCGATACAGGCGATGACGGTGACGTTGTGCGGCTTTCCGGCGATCCCGATGAGGTTCTTCACCGTGGACGACGACGTGAACAGCACCGCGTCGAACCCGCCGCCCTTGATCGCCTCGCGGATCGGGGCGGGCGGCGGCGCGGCCCGGACCGTCCGGTAGGCGGTGACGTCCTCGCACTCCCAGCCGAGGTCGGTGAGCCGGGCGATGAGGGTGTCGGTGGCGATGTCGGCGCGCGGCAGCAGCACGCGGTTGATCGGGTCGAGGTCCTCGTCGTAGGGCGGCCAGACCTCCGCCAGCCCCTCGCTGGACTGCTGGCCGGAGGGGGTCAGGTCCGGGTGGATGCCGAACTCGACGAGCGCGGCGGCGGTCTGCTCGCCGACGGCGGCGACCTTCAGCCCGGCGAACGCGCGGGCGTCCAGGCCGTAGTCGACGAACTTCTCCCGGACGGCCTTCACCGCGTTCGTGGACGTGAACACGACCCACTCGTAGCGTCCGGTGACGAGGCCCTTGACGGCCCGGTCCATCTGCTGGGGGGTGCGGGGCGGCTCGACGGAGATCGTGGGGACCTCGTCCGGGACGGCGCCGTACTCGCGGAGCTGGTCCGACAGCGACGCCGCCTGCTCCTTCGTGCGCGGGACGAGCACCCGCCAGCCGAACAGCGGCTTCGTCTCGAACCAGGACAGCTGGTCGCGGCGGCGCACCACGTCGCCGACGATGATCAGCGCCGGGGCCTCCATGCCCTTGGTGTCGGCCGCCAGCCGGTTCAGCGTGGAGACGACGGTCTCCTGCTCGGTGGTGGTGCCGAGGCTGGTCATGGCGGCGGGGGTGGCGTCCGGCCGGCCGGACGCGATCAGGCCCTTGGCCGTCTCGGCGACCGCGCCCTCCACGCCCAGGATCACGAGGGTGGCGTCCGAGTCGGCGAACCGCTCCCAGTCGACCCCGCCCCCGGACGCGTCGATGACGCGCACCTCCCGGTGCCCGGCGTCCGTCAGGGGGATGCCCGCGTAGCCGGGCACACCCGTCACGGCCGACACCCCCGGGACGACCTCGAACGGGACGCCGGCCTTGGCGAGCGCACCGCCCTCGGCGGCGAACGCGCACGCAAGCCCGGGATCGCCCTGGAACAGCCGGGCGACCCGGCGGCCCGCCCGCGCGGCCTTCACGGCCAGCTTGGCCGCGTCGCCCGACGCCGAGTCGAGGATCTCCGCGTCCGGGCGGCAGTGCGCGAGGATCTCGGCGGGACACGCGGCACGGTCCACCACGACCGTGTCGGCACGGCCCAGCTCGCTCGCGGCGCGCAGCGTCAGCAGGCCCGGATCACCCGGGCCCATGCCGATCAGGACGACCGTTCCGGGGCCGGTCGCCGTGCCGTCACCAACGGGGCTCAATCGCGCTCCCCCATCAACTGGTCGGCCCCCTGGGCGAGCATCCGGTCCGCGAGTTCGCGCCCGATCCGCTCCGCCCGATCCGGGTGGCCGCTTGCGGACAGCCGTATCTGCCGGCTCCCATCGACCGACGCGGCGGTCGCCGTCAGATGCAGCTTCTCTTCTTCTACAACGGCAAAGGTGCCGAGCGGCGCCGAGCAGCCCGCCCCGAGGACGGCCAGCACGGTGCGCTCGGCCGTGACCGCCGCCCGGGTCACAGCATCGTCGACCGCGCCGAGCACGGCACGCAGGTCGTCCCGCTCAGCGGCACACTCGAGCGCGAGCGAGCCCTGGCCCGGCGCGGGCAGCATCTGGTCGGTCTCGAAGACCTCCGCGACCGCGTCCAGCCGCCCGATGCGGTTCAGCCCGGCGTACGCGAGCACGATCGCGTCCAGCTCGCCGTCGGTGACCTTCCGCAGCCGCGTGTCGGCGTTCCCGCGGATCGGCACGACGTCCAGGTCGGGGCGCAGCGCGAGGAGCTGCGCGATGCGGCGCGGCGAACCGGTGCCGACGCGGGCGCCGCGCGGCAGATCCGCGAGCTTGGACGGCCCGCACAGGGCGTCGCGGGCGTCGTCGCGGGCGGGCGTCGCGGCGAGCACGACACCCGGGGTCTCCGCGGTCGGCAGGTCCTTCAGCGAGTGGACGGCGAAGTCGACCTCGCCGCTCAGGATCTTGTCGCGGAGCGCGTTCACGAACACGCCCGTGCCGCCGATCTGGGCGAGCAGCGCCTTGGAGACGTCGCCCTCGGTCGTCACGCCGACGAGCTCGACCGCGCGACCGGTGCGCCGGGTCAGCTCGTCCGCGACCATCTGGGACTGGGTCGTCGCCATCAGGCTCTTGCGGGTGCCGAGCCGCAGCGGACCCGTACCTGAACTGCTCATCGCCTCGCTCCGCTCGGCTCGGTCGTCCGGTCCGTGTCGCCCGCCGTCTCGCGGGCGCTGACCGCCCGGACGTTCGCGGCGTGCGCGTTGACGGCGTCCACGTTCATGGTGTTCACCGCGGCCGGGTCGGCGGCGAGCCCCCCGTCGGTCGCGACGCAGTCGGCTTCCGCGCACTCGGCCGGCACGGCGTCCCGGACGGGTGAGGTATCCACCGTACGGGCAGCGCGCGAGGAACGCGCGGCTTCTCCCCACGGCGTGGCGGCGGCCGGGGGCCCGTCCGGCTCGATCTCGGGCCGCGTCACCGCCTCGGGCGCCTTCGGGTCCAGGTCGAACAGCTCCCGCAGCGCCTCGGCGTAGGTGTCGCCGCCCGGCGCCGCCGCGAGCTCCTTCACCCGGACGGTCGGCGCGTGCAGCAGCTTGTCGGCGACGCGGCGCACCGCCTGCTCGATCTCCTTGCGGGACCGGTCGTCGAGGTCGGGCAGCCGGCCGGTCAGCCGCTCAAGCTCGGACCGGACGACGTCCGCGGCCTTCGTCCGCAGCGCCACCACGGTCGGCGCGACGGCGGCGGCGCGGGCGGCGCTGACGAACGCGTCGACCTCCGCGCACACGATCCGGCGGACCGCCTCGACCGCCTTCGGCCCGATCGCCTCCGCCGCCTCCTGCGCGGCGCCGAGGTCGTCGAGCCCGGCGAGGGCGACGCCCGGCAGGCCGCGAACGGCGCGTTCCACATCGTGCGGCAGCGCGAGGTCGAGGAAGAACCGGCGGCGCCCGTCGGCGCCGACGCCCGCCGCGGCGAGCCGCTCCGCGGTGATCACGAGCCCGGCCGCGCCCGTACAGGACACGACGAGGTCGGCCTGGGCGATCGCCGTGTCCAGCAGGCCGAGCTCGATCGCGCGGGACGGGACGTCCAGCGAGGCGGCGAGCCGCACCGCGCGCTCGTGGGTGCGGTTCGCGACCACGACCTCGCGGGCCCCGGCGCGGCTCAGCGTGGCGGCCGCCAGCGAGCTCATCGACCCGGCGCCGACGACGAGGGCGCGCACGCCCTCCAGCGGCCCGAGATGCCGGACGGCGACCTCGAGGCCCACGCTGACCAGCGACGCGCCGGCCCGGTCGATACCGGTCTCGTGGTGGGCGCGCTTGCCGACCCGGAGCGCCTGCTGCAGGACCTCGTGCAGGTCGCGGCCCAGCGTCTCCTGCTCCTGCGCGAGCCGGAACGCCTGCCGGATCTGGCCGAGGATCTGCCCCTCACCGACGACCATGGACTCCAGCCCGCACGCCACCGCGAACGCGTGCTGGACGGCCCGCTCCTCGTAGTGGACGTACAGGTGCCGGGACAGCTCCTCCAGCGGGACGCCGGAGTGCACGGACAGCAGCTCCGAGACCGTGGAAACGCCGCCGTGGAACTTGTCGACGACCGCGTAGACCTCGACGCGGTTGCAGGTGGACAGGATCGCGGTCTCGGCCACGTACGGGGAGTCGTTGATGTCGTTCAGCATCTTGACCAGGGCGTCCCCGCCCACCGCGGTGCGCTCGAGCAGCGACACGGGGGCACTGCGGTGGCTCAGCCCGACGACCAGAACGCTCATGTCGCACTCTCCGTAAACTCCGCCGCTCGCGTCATACCGTTCCCGTTCCCGGGTCGCGCGTCTCTCCGCACCGTCTCCACGTAATGCCCGGCGTCCTGGCCCGGCCGCGGACCGTACTCGTCCGGCCCGCCGGCCTTGCGCTGCTCGTGGAACGCCAGGATCTGCAGCTCGATGGACAGGTCGACCTTCCGCACGTCCACCCCGTCCGGTACCTGGAGCACGACGGGCGCGAAGTTCAGGACGCTCGTGACGCCGGACGCCACGACCCGGTCGCACAGGCCCTGCGCCGCGGCCGCGGGCGTCGCGATCACGGCGATGGACACACCGTGATCGGCGATGACGTCCTCCAGCCGGTCGATGTGCCGCACGGTCATCCCGCCGATCTCCTCGCCGACGATCGACTCGTCCGCGTCGAGGAGGGCCGCCACCCGGAAGCCGCGGGACGCGAAGCCACCGTAGCCCGCGAGCGCCCGGCCCAGGTTACCGACACCGATGATGGCCACGACCCAGTCCTGGGTGAGGCCGAGTTCACGGGAGATCTGGTACACGAGGTACTCGACCTCGTAGCCGACGCCGCGCGTCCCGTAGGAGCCGAGATGCGACAGGTCCTTGCGGAGCTTCGCCGAGTTCACCCCGGCCGCCGCCGCGAGCTCCTCCGACGACACGGTCGCGACGCCCCGCTCCTGCAGACCGGTCAGGGCGCGCAGGTACACCGGCAGGCGCGCGACGGTCGCTTCGGGGATGCCGCGGTCCGACCGGTCGCGGCGGTTCTGGCGAGATGTCACGGCCTGCTCTTCGGGGCTCGACGCTGGGGGCGGGGTTGCGGCCCCTCGCCCCGGCCCCCGGCCGGGCCGCACGGCCGCGGCCCGGCATCCCAGGGCTGTCCTCCAGATTAACCCTTGTGAACACGTGCACAATGTCGCCCCCCGCTCACCGGCCGGAGCCCGCCTCCGGTCCGATCACCGGAAACCCGTTTCACCAGGGATTTTGCACCTCGACCCGGGGGCGGGGCGAGCCCCCCGCTGGCCGGATATGTGACTGATGAGACACGATCACCGGGAGCCCTGGGCCGCGTTCACCGCCGCACGCAGCCGGTTCTCGTCCACGCGCCAGAAGTCGTGCTGGACGCCGTTGACGAACGTGACCGGGATCTCCTCCCGGTAGCGCCGCTCGTCCTCCTCGGAGAGCGTGATGTCGCGCTCCTCCCACGGCACGCCCAGCTCGCCCGCGACCCGCTCGATCACGGCGCGCGCGTCGTCGCACAGATGGCAGCCCGGCCTGCCGAGCAGCGTGATGAGGACGTCGCCGCCCCGCCGCGCCTGCGTCACGGTCACCGCCTCGGGAACTCGGGCGCGGGCAGCGGCACCTTCGCCTGCCCGAGCTTCAGCTCGATCACGTTCGTGGACCGGACGTGCGGCCGCGACTCGGTCAGGAACCGCTGCAGATGCGGCTGCCGCCGGTGCGCCGAGAACGCCGCCTCGTCCCGGAAGAGCATGTAGAAGATCCGCTGCGCGGGCGCGCCCACCACCTCGTGGCAGGCGAAGATCAGCGTGTCCGGCTCGCCGGCCCTGGCCGCCTTGATCAGCTCGCCCGCCAGCCGGTCGAACGCGTCCACCCGCCCGTCCAGCAGCGTGTAGACGGTGATCTGGCCGCACCCGGCGGGCAGCTCGCCGCCCGGCGACGGGACGACCGGCGGCCGGATCGTGTCGACGGTCGTCGGCGGGGCCCCGGCGAGCCCGTCCGGCGCCGGCTCGGGGAACCGCAGCTCCCGGCGGCGGCGCCCCGGCTGGGGCTCGCGCACCGGCGGGGCCTGCCGCGCAGGCGGCTCGGCGACCTGGGGGCGGGCGTCGTAGCCGGTGGCGGGCTCGTCGTCGTAGTCGCCGGCGTAGTCCTCGTCGTCGTACACCGGGATCGTGCGCATCGCCCCGTACCAGACCAGTCCGGCGGCGGCGCCGAGCGCGATCACCACGAGCGGAGCGGGCAGGAACCCGCGGACGCCGCTGACCACCAGCACCCCGGCGAGCGCCACCAGCGCCACCGGGATCAGCAGCTCGGCGGCCTCCCGGTCGCGCTTGCTCGCCAGCCAGGCCGTCACGCCGGTGCACGCCGCCAGCGAGATCACCGCGACCACGTGGGCGCCGTCGAGCAGCAGCAGCGGGAGCGCGTCGTAGGTGTCGCCGGGCTTCGGCAGGCTCTTGCCCAGCGACCCCTTGAGCGGGTCGAGCACCAGGATGACGACCGCGACCACCGTGTACGACACGGTGAACAGCCAGGCCCCGAACCGCACCTGGACGTACCGCGCGATCAGTTCGATCATGCCGAGCGCCAGCCACAGCGGCGCGACCAGCGCGGCGCCGAGCTCCATCACCCGGAACATCGGCCCGGCGAACCCGGCCATCAGGCCGATGGTCATGCACAGCAGCGCGAGCGACAGCCCGACCTGCGTCGCGGACCACGCGATCAGGTAGAGCAGCCGGTCCTTGGAGGCGCGCGAGACCAGCAACCCGGTGACGCCCATGGCGCCGAGGGTCGCGAGGAGCGCGAGAAGAGCAGTGACCATCGCGCCCCCAATGGTGCCCGATGCGCGGCGGAGACGGGTAACCGGCCCGGAGACCCGGCAGCGCCCTGCCTACCGATCGGTATCCGGAGTGGCGGCAGCCGACGAGCGGGCGAACCCCCGCTGAGGTCCAGGTGACGACTCTCGTAAAAGCACCCGGCGCTCCGCCGTGCGCGGGGACGTTGATTAGGCTCGGAGCATGCGGCGATTCTGGCAGCGCGGGAAGTACCACGATCACGTGAAGGCCGGCGAGGCGGCCGCCGCGGCGGCGGCCGAACCCGAGCCGCTCCCGGACCCCGATCCGGCCGCGGCGGCCTTCTTCGACGTCGACAACACGATGATGCGCGGCGCGTCCATCTACTACTTCGCGCGGGGGCTCGCCGCCCGCAAGCTGTTCACGATGCGCGACCTGGCCGGGTTCGCCTGGGGGCAGGCCGCGTTCCGGCTGCGCGGCACCGAGAACGCCGAGCACATCGGCACCGCCAAGGAGGCCGCCCTCGCGTTCGTCGCGGGCCAGGAGGTGGACGGGATCGTCCGGCTCAGCGAGGAGATCTACGACGAGGTGATGGCCGACCGGATCTGGTCCGGCACCCGCACCCTCGCCCTCCAGCACCTGGACGCGGGCCAGCAGGTCTGGCTCGTCACCGCGACCCCCGTCGAGGTCGCCCGCACGATCGCGCACCGCCTCGGGCTGACCGGCGCCCTCGGCACGGTCGCCGAGACCCGCGACGGCGTCTACACCGGACGGCTCGTCGGCAACCTGCTGCACGGCCCGGCCAAGGCGGAGGCGGTCCGCGCCCTCGCCGCCCGCGAGGGCCTCGACCTGGCGCGCTGCTCCGCCTACAGCGACTCGATGAACGACCTGCCGATGCTGACCGCGGTCGGCCACCCGCACGCCGTGAACCCCGACGCCGGGCTCCGCGCCCACGCGAAGGAGAACGGCTGGCCCGTCCACGACTTCCGCACGGGCCGCAAGGTCACGATGGTGGCGCTGCCGGCCGCCGCGGGCGCGGGCGCCATCGCCGGCGGCGTGGCCGCGGGCATCGCCCTGCGCCGGCACTACTCCCGCGCCCACTGAGGGACCGAGCCCCTGTGGGAGGGCGGCCTCAGTGGAAGGCGGGTCAGAGGAAGGCGGGCCCGCGCCGCAGCAGGGTGTCGTAGAGCATCTGCTGGACGTTCTCGCGGACGTGGTCGGTGATGTTGAAGACCGTCATCGGGTCGTCCGCGGCGTCCGCGCCGTACTCGTCCAGGGTCATCGGCTCACCGAACTGGATCATCCACTTGGACGGCAGCGGGATCAGCCCCGCCGGGCCGAGCAGCGGGAACGTCGGGGTGATCGGGAAGTACGGCAGGCCGAGCAGCCGGGCCAGCGGGCGCAGGTCGGCGATCTTGGGGTAGATCTCCTCGGCGCCGACGATCGCGGCCGGGACGATCGGGACGTTCGCGCGCAGCGCCGTCTCGACGAACCCGCCGCGGCCGAAGCGCTGCAGCTTGTACCGGTCGGCGAACGGCTTGCCGACGCCCTTGAACCCCTCGGGGAACACGCCGACGAGCTCGCCCTTGCCGAGCAGGCGCGCGGCGTCGGCGTGGCAGGCGAGGGTGTGGCCCGCCTTGCGGGACAGGTGGCCGAGCACCGGCACCTGGTACACGAGGTCGGCGCCCAGCAGCCGGACGTGCCGTCCGGCGTGGTCGTTGAGGGCCACCGACAGCATGATGCCGTCGATGGGCAGGGTGCCCGAGTGGTTCGCGACGATGAGGGCGCCGCCGTCCTTCGGGACGTTGTCGACGCCGGCGAGCTCCACCCGGAACCAGTGCTCGTAGAGGGCGCGCGCGGCGGGCAGGAGGACGGCCTCGTTCAGCTCGGGGTCGAAGCCGAACTCGTCCACCTCGTAGTCGCCCGCGAGGCGGCGGCGCAGGAAGGCGAGCCCCTCGGCGATCCTGCGCTCGAGCGGACCGCGCTCGGGCTCGCGCCGCCGCGCGGAGTCGAGCGGGATGACCTGTGCGCCGTCCTCGGCGGCGTCGCGGTGGGCGTTGATCATCGCCGGTCTCCCTGGAACAGTCCGGTCAGGCGGTCGAGCACCTGGAGCGGCGCGCCGCGGCCGAGACCCTGGCCGGTGACGAAGTCGGCGAACGCCGACTCGGACGAGTGCTTGGGACGCCAGTCGAGCGCGCGCTCGAGGGCGGAGGTGTCGATGACGCGGCCGTGGGTCAGCCAGCGCAGCAGTTCGGGCGAGAAGCCGGACATGCCCGCGAAGCGGCGCCCGACGTCGCCCACCGTCGAGAAGGACGGGGCGGGGACGGGCACGGAGACCCGCCCGGCGCGCCGCAGCGCCTGGGACAGCAGCAGGACCCCGTCGCCCGCGACGTTGAAGAGGCCCGAGTGCTCCTCGAGCGTCATGCGCCGCAGCACCTCGACGCCGTCGTCCTCGTGGACGAACTGCAGGCGCGGGTCGAAGCCGAGCACCGTCGGGACGACCGGCATCCGGAGGTAGCGAGTGAACGGCGAGTCGACGGACGGGCCGAGGAAGTTCGCGAAGCGCAGCACGGCGACGCTCAGGTCGGAGCGGCGCCGCAGCAGCCCGCGCACATAGCCCTCGATCTCGACGGCGTCCTTGCCGTAGCCGCTCGCGGGGCTCTCGACGGGTTCATCCTGCTCGGTGAAGACGGCCGGGTCCTTCGCGGACGAGCCGTACACCGCGGCGGAGGAGCGCACGACGAGCCGCCGCATGTCGGGCGAGCGCTGGCACGCCGCGAGCAGCTGCATCGTCCCGATGACGTTGAGTTCCTTCGCCTTCGCGCGCGGTGCGGACGGCGACGTCACCAGGCTGAGATGCACCACGGTGTCCACCCGCGCGGACGCGATGACCTTCGCGATCCCGGGCGTGCGGATGTCGACCCGGACGAACTCCGTCCGGCCCAGCGGCGCGGTGGGCGGCACCGTGTCCACGCCGATGACCCGGTCGATGCCCGGGTCGGCTTGGAGGGTGTTCGCGACCCGCGCGCCCAGGAAACGGGAGACGCCCGTGACGAGGACGACACGGGCCGCGGCAGCGGGCATGGAGGACACTGTGCGCCCCACCCCTTACGGCTGAGTGGCCGGCGGGTTACTTCTTGTTACGGCGCTGGATGCGCGTCTTCTTCAGCAGCTTGCGGTGCTTCTTCTTGGCCATCCGCTTGCGGCGCTTCTTGATGACAGAGCCCACGAGACCTCGCTAGGCGTGTTGGGTATCGAGCAGGAGTCGGGCGTCCCGCGGGCGAGCGTCGTTCGTGACGCGCGCACGGTCCGCCGCCCAAGGGTACCGCTGTACCGGCCGAGGTCATGACGCGGCATGAACGGGTGGCGGGCTCGCCGTGTCCCGATCGGGGTGCCGCGCGGTGTTCCGGTGCGGTGTTCCGGTGCGGCGCGTCTCCGGTCCCGGTGCCCGGGACATCGCGGGCACGGCCCCCGATACCCCGGGCACCGGATCCGGCGGCCGACGGGCCGCCGGCCGGTCCTGGTCCATTTCCCCCAGCTTCGGGACATGGCGTCCCGATGCCCCCTGCACGGCCGGGTGAGGAGTTCGCGACGAGGTCCACGACCCCGCCACTACCCCGTTATCCGGCTTCGATGAACGCTTCGCGCAGGTAATCGTGAACGGCCTGCTCGGGGACCCTGAACGAGCGGCCCACGCGGATGGCGGGCAGCTCTCCAGAGTGGACGAGGCGGTAGACGGTCATCTTGGACACCCGCATCACCGCCGCCACTTCGGCCACCGTCAGGAACCTGACCTCGCTGAGAGGTCGCTCGCCTGAGCTCATCGGACGCCCTCTTCCACACGTGCCGCGCACCGGCCCTCCGGGTGACTTTGATCACGCACGTGTACTTCTCCAGCGTAAATCGCGCATCGGCAGTCGCAAGAGGGGAGTTCCACTCATTTCTGCATCCGAGGCTGGCCTCGCGGCCACAGTGGTAATTCCACACGGAGCGTGAATATGGCGGGACAACGCGTGGCGACGCCACCGGATGTTATTCGGAACAGCGCGTTGACCTGCGACTCCGGCATTCTCAGTCGCTTTTCGCGAGCTCAATGACCTCGTTAGGGCCGTTGCGTCACACGCCGTGACGCTGACCGGTGCCGGACAGCCCCGAGCGCGCGCTCAGGCGGGCAGCGGCAGCCCGGCCCGATCGAGCAGGAACGCCGTCAAAGGCGCGTAATGGTGCGCGGATATGCCGTCGTCGAGCGGCACGGCGACCTCGATCCGGCCTTCGGCGGCGCCCGCGAACAGCGCCGGGTCGTTACAGTCCGCGAATCCGACGGTGGGAATGCCGGCCTGGCCGGCCGCCCCGGCCCAGCCATGGTCGGCAATGGCCAGATCCGGCCAAAACCCGGATTCTTCTCCCGCCGTGTCCTCTGAAGCGCTATCTAGCGCGTCCAGCATCGCCTCCATCGGCGCGGCGTCGTGCGTATGGTGCGTGCGGCCGTCGTCGCCCTCCAGCATCGCCACGCCGCCGTCCGCGTAGACGATGCGGCGCGTCTCCGCGCCGCCGTAGCCGGTGTCGATCTCGTACGTCCAGCCCGCCGCGGGTGCCAGCACCCTGCACCCGGCCGCGGTGAGCGCCCGCGCGAGGCCCTGGTAGAGCGGCGTGAGGGTGGCGGGATGGCCCGTGGCGAGCACGACGTTCGCCCGCCGGCGCGCGGCCGCGCCGATCCGGTCGCCCATCGCCTCCAAGGCGGCGATGGTGATGTCGGGGTCGATGGTGTCGTCGCCGTACAGGTGGTACGGGTCGGGGTGGACGCCGCAGCGCTCGACCATCATTTCCAGGACGGTCCGCTCCGTCCACTCCCGCTTCAGCTCCAGGCCGAACTGGTAGTACGGGTGGCCCGCCGCCATCCGGCGGTAGTGCAGCAGGTTGTTCTGCCGCGGCGTGGCGACATCGCCCGCGATCATCGTGCGGACCAGGTGCGCGCGCAGCCCGTCCCGGGTCGGAACCGTCATCATGCCGCCATCACTCGTCCGTCAGGGGGTCGATGCCGTGCTCGGGGAAGACCGCGCGACGGGTCGCCAGCACGGCCTGGTCGACCGGGTTGCCCGGATCGTGGCCCTCGCCCCACGCGGCGACCTCGACCACGTCCGTACCGTCCGTCATCCGGCGCGGCGCGATCTCGCCGGTGCGCTCCCGGACGAACGCGCGCCAGCCGTCCGGTGTCGCGGTGTCGGGCGCGATGGGGCCGCCGGCCGCCTCGGCGAGCAGGTGCGCCCAGGCCCGCGGAACGACCTGGACCAGCTCGTAGCCGCCGCCGCCGGTCGCGATCCAGCGGCCGTCCGCCACCTCGTGCGCGAGGCGGTGCAGCGCCGCGTACGCGGTGCGCTGGCCGTCCACACTGAGGGTCAGGTGGGCGAGCGGGTCGAGCGCGTGGGCGTCGGCGCCGTGCTGGGTGAGCAGGACCTGCGGGCGGAACCGGCGCAGCAGCTGCGGGACGACGGCGTGGAACGCGCGCAGCCAGGCCGCGTCGCCGGTGCCGGGCGGGAGCGCCACGTTCACCGCGCTGCCCTCGGCGCCCTTGCCGCCGGTCTCGCTCGGGAAGCCCGTGCCCGGGAAGAGGGTGCGGGGCGTCTCGTGCAGGCTGATGGTCAGGACGCGGGGGTCGTCGTAGAAGGCGGCCTGGACGCCGTCGCCGTGGTGGACGTCGATGTCGACGTAGGCGACGCGTTCGGCGCCGTTCTCCAGGAGCCACGCGATCGCGATGGCGGGGTCGTTGTAGACGCAGAAGCCGCTGGCGGCGCCGCGCAGGGCGTGGTGGAGGCCGCCGGAGATGTTCGCGGCGTGCTCGGCGCGGCCGGTCCAGACGGCCTGGGCGGCGGCGACGGACGCGCCCGCCACCAGCGCGGCCGCGTCGTGCATGCCGAAGAAGACCGGGTTGTCGTCGCTGCCGAGGCCGTACCGCGCCTCCGCCAGGCCCGTCGCGCCGACGTACTTGACGGCCGCGATGTACGCCTCGTCGTGGACGAGCCGCAGCAGCTCGTCGTCGGCGATCTCGAACGGCGCCATGGTGACGTTCGGACGGTCGGCGACGCCGAGGTCGCGGGCGAGCGCCATCGTCAGCTCGACGCGGACCGGGTCGAGGGGGTGGCCCTGCCCGAAGTCGTAGGAGATGAGCCGGTCGTCCCAGAAGATCGTGAGCCCGCAGTCCTGCGGTCCGGCGGACGGGGAGGGGGTGGAACGGCTCATGACGTCACGGTATCGCGACGGATGAGTGGCCTGGATCACACCTGCGGCCGTCATCCGGGGCGGTCACCGCTACGAAGTTGTGACGTGAACAACACTCGGTCTTTGGGCATCTAAGTAATACGTCCGAAATAGCGACAAATGGGGTGCACATGGCATCACCCGACCCCTCTCGGCCCCCGGCGGAGGTCACCCCTCTGCCGGGCATCACCGAAGGCACCGACCACGGCGCGACGACGAACCCCGCACCCCCCGTACCGCGCCACGCCCTCCGCCCGAGCTTGCGCAGCCTCGCGCTGACCAGCGCGGTGCGGCTCGGCACCCGGGCTTTCATCCACCGCGTCCCCGGCCACGCCCGGGGCATCCGAACCGCCCGCTCCACCGTCGACGCCGCGTCCCTCCTGCTGCGGCCCGGCGGGCGCGCCCGCGTCCTGCCGCTGCACGACCCCCGCGTCGAGGCCGGGCCGGACGAGCTCCCGGTCCGAGGCGAGTGGGTCGTCCCCCGCAACGTCGACGGACCCGGCGCCGGAGAGGCGACCGGCGCCGTCCTCTACCTGCACGGCGGCGGCTACGTGGTCTGCTCGCCGCGCACCCACCGCCCGATCACCTCGCGCCTCGCCGTCGAGACGGGCCTGCCCGTGCTGGTCCCCCGCTACCGGCTCGCGCCCGAGCACCCGTTCCCGGCGCCGCTGGAGGACGCCGTCGCCGCCTACCGGTGGCTGCTCGACCGCGGCGTCCCCCCGTCCGGGATCGTCCTTGCCGGCGACTCCGCCGGTGGCCACCTCGCGGCCGCGCTGACCGGGGAGATCTGCCGGACGGGCCTGCCCGCCCCCGCCGGGACCGTACTGTTCTCCCCCTGGATCGACCTGTCCTGCGAACTCGCCGTCCAAGCGCAGCGCAGCGCACGCGACCCCTACATCAGCGCCTACTCGGCGCGGCGGGTCGCCCGCCTCGTGGTGGGGCCGGCCGGATTCGACGACCCGCGGCTGGCCCTGCTCACCTGCGCCTGGACGGACGGCACCCCGCGCGTCCTCATCCAGGTCGGCGGCGCCGAGGTGCTGCGCCCCGAAGCCGAGGCGTTCAGCGACGCGTTGAACCGGGCAGGGGTGGAGTGCGAACTCCAGGTATGGGAAGGCCAGATGCACGTCTTCCAGATCCTGAACCGGGTCCTGCCGGAGGCGAGCGCCGCGATGAGCGAGACCGCGCGGTTCATCCGCGAGGTCACGGCCGGCGCGGCGCGGAACGTCCCCGACGAGGCCGTCGCCTGACCTGAGGTGACCTCCGCACGGCCGCAGGCGCCGGAGGCCGCGGCCGTGCGGAGGTGCCTCGCCAGCCCGCAGCGCGCCATCACTCCGCGCGCAGCGCGCCATCACTCCGCGCGCAGCGCGATCACCGGGTCCAGCCGGCCCGCCCGGCGCGCGGGGACGACCCCGAAGAACACCCCGACCGCCGCCGACACCGCGAACGCGAGCGCCGGCGACCACCACGTCACCGCGGCCGGCACCGGCGACAGCTCCGCGATCGCGAGCGCCGCGCCGGTCCCGAGGGCGATCCCCGCCGTCCCGCCGAGCGTCGTGAGCAGCACCGCCTCCATCAGGAACTGGGCGAGGACGTCCCGCTGCCGCGCGCCGAGCGCCTTGCGCAGCCCGATCTCCCGCGTCCGCTCCCGCACGCCGACGAGCATGATGTTGGAGACGCCGACGCCGCCGACCAGCAGCGAGATCGCGGCGATCGCGGCCAGCACCCCGGTCAGCGCGCCGAGCACCGTGCCGATCGTGCCGAGCAGCTGCGTCTGCGTGATGGCGGAGAACCGCTCGCCCCGGTACTTGCGCTCCAGCGCGTCCACGACCTCGGCCTGAAGGCGCGGGACGGCGTCCTTGGTGGGGGCGCGGATCGCGAGGTAGTCCACGCGGTCGACGCCGAACATGCGCTGCGCCGTCGTGACCGGGACGTGGACCTCGCCGTCGCGGGTCTGCCCGAACGTCTGCCCCACCTCCGCCAGCACCCCCACGACGCGGAACCGGGTGCCGCCCGCCACGGAGATCTGCCGCCCGACGGGATCGGCGTCGCCGAACAGGCGCCGCGCGACGTCGGAGCCGAGCACCACGACCCGCCGCCGGGTCTCCACGTCCGCCTCGCTGAGGTACCGGCCGCGGCGCAGCGGCCGGTCGAAGACGTTCCGGAGGTTCTGGTTGGCCCCGACGATGCCCGCGAACGTCTCCGCGCGCCCGGCCCGGACGGTCTCCCCGGAGTTCAGCGCGACCGCGATCGCGTCCTCGTCCCCGGTGACGCGGCCGAGGTAGGTGACGTCGTCCAGGGTCATCCGGCTGATCGTGGGCGCCGAGCCGAGCGTGAACTCCCCCGGCGCCACGAAGACGATGTTGGATCCGAGCCCCTCGATCTCGCTGCGCACGAGATCCCGCGCCCCCGTCCCGATCGCCACCAGCACGACCACCGCCGCGACCCCGACCACCACCCCGAACATCGTCAGGACGCTGCGCAACCGGTTGACCCGCAGCGCGTCAAGCGCCACCCGGAACGACTCGGCGAACCTCATCGCTCGCCGCGCTCCGGGGGATCGTCGCGCTCGTCGCTTTCCATCCGGCCGTCCCGGAGATGGACGCGGCGCCGGGCGCGCTCGGCGATGTCGGGTTCATGGGTGACGAGGACGATCGCGACGCCGCGGTCGCGGTTGAGGCGTTCGAGGAGGTCCATGACGTCGTGGCCGGTGCGGGTGTCGAGGTTGCCGGTCGGCTCGTCCGCGAGGACGACGCCCGGGTCGCCGACGAGGGCTCGGGCGATCGCGACGCGCTGCTGCTCCCCGCCCGACAGCTGACCCGGCCGGTGCGCGAGGCGGTGCGCGAGCCCGACGGCGGCGAGGGCGTCGGCGGCGCGGCGGTGGCGCTCCTTCCGGGACGCGCCCCGGTAGACGAGCGGGAGCGCCACGTTGTCGCGCGCGCTCGTCCGGGCGAGGAGGTGGAACGACTGGAACACGAAGCCGACGCGGGCGTTGCGGAGTTCGGCGAGCGCCGCGTCCGACAGGCCGGCGACGTCCCGGCCGCCGATCCGCAGGACTCCGGTGGTGGGCCGGTCGAGGCAGCCGAGCAGGTGCATGAGCGTCGACTTCCCCGAGCCGGACGGGCCGAGGATCGCGACGAACTCGCCCTCGTCGATGCGCAGGCTGACGCCGTGCAGGGCGGTGACGTCGACGCCCTCCATCCGATAGGTGCGGGTGACGTCCACGGCCTCCAGCGCGGGCGTGCTCACGCGTCGATCTCCTGGCCCTGGCGGACGGCGTCGGCGCCGCGCACCACGACCGTCTCGCCCTCCCGCACACCCCGCGTGACCTGGACGGACTCGTCGCCCTGCGCACCCAGCCGGACGACCCGCCGCTGCGCCCGCCCACCGGCGACCACCCACACGACCGACTCGCGGCCGCTGCTGACGATCGCGGCGGACGGCACCGAAAGCACTCCCCGCACCTCCCGGACCCGCAGGTTCACGAGCGCGCTCATGCCGGGCTTCGGCCGGGGCGCGGCCCCGCCGCCCGCGTACGCCCCGCGCCCGAGCGCGAGGGTGACCCGGTAGGTGACGCCGCCGCCGGTGGACTCCTTCGGCGTCGCGCCGACCCCGGTGACCTCGGCGGGGTAGGACGCGCCGGGCACGGCGTCGAACTCGACGTCGGCCCGCACCCCCTCCTCGACCTGGAGGATGTCGGTCTCGTCCACCTCGGCGGCAAGGGACAGCTTCGAGACGTCGGTGACCGTGACGACCGCCTCGCCGTTGCCGATGGGGGCGCCGGACGCGATGGACGCGGGGTCCTTGGCGGTTCCGCCCGCCGGGAGGCCGCCCGCGAGCGCGCCCACCTGGGCTCCGGCCTGGGCGGGCAGGCGGCCCAGCAGATCGCCGATGCCCGCGCCGCCCGCCGGGCCGCCGAGCCCGGCGACCCCGTCGAACGGCGCCTTGATCGTCAGTGCCCGGACGGTCCGCTCCGCCGCGCGGACCGCCGCCCGGGTCTGCACCCGCTGCGCCGCCGTGATCGAGGCGAGTGTGTCCCCGACCCCGCCGAGCCCGGCGTCGAGCCTGGCCACGGCCGCGCGGGCGGCGGCGGACGCGGTCCGGTACTCGCCCTCCGCCCTGGTGATCCCGGCGAGGACGAGCGCCCGCCGCTTCGGGTCGGGGATCTCGTGGGCGGCCTTGCGGGCGGCGGCGAAGCCGTCGCGGGCCGTCCGGTCGGTTCTGCGCTGGAAGGCGCGCAGGTCGAGGCCGGCGGGCACGTTCGCGCCGCCGCCGGCCAGCGAGCCGTCCGCCTCCCTGGCCTGGGCGAGCCGTTCCTCCGCCGCCGGCGAGTCGATCGTGGCGAGGACCTCGCCCTCCTTGACGCGGTCGCCGTCCCCCACGTAGAGGCGCTCGATACTGCCCTCGGCGGGCGCGCGGAGCGTGGCCGTCGCCCGCGCCGACATGGTGGCGGGAGCCTCCACCACCTCGGACACATCGGCCCGGACGACCTTCCCGAGCCGGACGTCCGTGCCCTCGCCGCCACCCGTGCACGCGCTGACCTGCGCCGCGAGCAGCGCGACGGCCAGCGTCGCGGGAACGTACCGCCGGGAGGCCACGTCGGCATGCTAGGAGCGATCTACGTCGTACCCGGATGATCGGCCGGTTGAGGCCAATCTAGGCGGCGGGTTCGCGCGTCCGGTCCGGAACGCGGCGGGTGCCGGAGAGCGCGAATCCGGCGAGCGCCGCCAAGGCGGCGGCACCCTCACCGACCAGGCTGAGCGTCTTGTCGCCGTACCAGGCGGGGTCGTACATGTTCGGCAGCGGCCCGAGCGCCCCCACGTCCACGTAGTGGTAGAGCAGCAGCGCGCCGATCGCGTTGCCCGCGACGAGGAACGCGAGCGCGTACGTCCAGCGCCGCGCGTACGCGAGGGAGAGCAGCCCCACGGCGGCGGCCAGCACCGCCTGGGCGCGGAACAGCGCGTCCCCGCCGATGGAGCCGCCCTCCACGTAGGCCATGTCCGGTGCGAAGCGCCAGTGGACGACCGCGTCCACGGCGAGCCCGGCGGCGACGATCAGGCGAAGGAGGAGTCTCATGTCCCTAACACGAGCAGGAAGCCGGCTCCGGCTCAATGTTCAAGGTTGAACTTTCAGCCTTCTGCCAGCTCCGCGCCCCGGTCACGGGCCGCCTCGATCGCCTCCAGCACCGCCGCCCGGACGCCATGGCGCTCCAGCTCCCGGATCGCGGCGATCGTCGTCCCGCCCGGGGACGTCACGGCCTCGCGCAGCAGCACCGGGTGCTCGCCCGAGTCGCGCAGCATGACGGCGGCGCCGACGGCCGACTGGATCACCATCTCCAGCGCGGCGGCGCGCGGCATGCCGAGCAGGATGCCGGCGTCCACCATCGCCTCGACGAGGTAGTAGAAGTACGCGGGGCCGCTGCCCGACAGGGCGGTCGCGCCGTCCTGGAGCGCCTCCGGGATGCGGAGCACCTTCCCGACCGGCGACAGCAGCTCCTCGGCGAGCCTCAGGTGCTCCTCGCCCGCGTGCGACCCGGCGGAGATGACGCTCATCGCCTCGTCCACGTGCACCGGGGTGTTCGACATGACCCGGACGACCGGGACGCCCTCGGGGAGCCGCTGCTCGATGAACGCGGTGGTGATGCCCGCCGCCATCGAGATCACCAGCCGGCCGGGCGGGACCAGCGGGCCGACCTCGTCCAGCAGCGAGCCCATGTCCTGCGGCTTGACGGCGAGGACGAGCGTGGTCGCCTTGACGGCCGCGTCGTGGTTCGACACGACCTCGATGCCGTACCGCTCCCGCAGCAGCGCGCGGCGCTCCTCGCGGCGCGCGGTCGCCATCAGCTCGGACGGACGTCGGCCGGCCCGGAGCACGCCCGACAGCAGCGCCTCGCCCATCTTCCCGGCACCCAGAATCGCAATCACCGGCCCAGTTTATTGCCGGTGCCGTCACCTCCTCGTCGCGACCGCCCTGAGGAAGAACGCCAGATTGGCGGGCTTCTCGGCGAGGCGGCGCATGAAGTAGCCGTACCACTCGCCGCCGAACGCCACATAGACGCGGACCTGCCGCCCCTGGGCGGCCAGCCGCCGCTGCTCCTGCGGGCGGATGCCGTAGAGCATCTGGTACTCGAACGTCTTGGGATCGCGGTCGTGCAGGACGGCCAGTGCCGCCCCGATGTCGATGAGCCTGGGGTCGTGGGTGGCGAGCATCGGGTAGCCGTCGCCCGCCAGCAGGACCTTCATGCAGCGGACATAGGAGCGGTCTATGTCCGCACGCCTGGTGAAGGCGACCGCCTCCGGCGCGGCATAGGCGCCCTTGCACAGCCGGACGCGCGAACCCTCGTAGGCGAGGTCTTCGCAGTAGTCCTCGGCGTCCCGCAGGTAGGACTGGATGACGGCGCCCACGTCCGGGAAGTCGCGGCGGAGTTCGTGGACGATCCCCAGGGTGGAGCGGACGGTCGTGTGGTCCTCCATGTCGAGGGTGACCGTCGTCCCGGCGGCGCGCGCGGCGAGGCAGACGCGGCGTGCGTTCCGCAGCGCGATCTCCTCGCCGAGGGCCTGGCCCACGGCCGACAGCTTGAGCGACACCTCCACGCGGGTGCCGAGCCCGGCGGACCGGAGCCGTTCCAGGAGCGCCTCGTACCGCCGGACGGTCGCGTCCGCCTGCGCGGCGTCGTGGACGTCCTCGCCGAGGACGTCGAGCGAGACGAGCAGCCCGTCCCCGGTGAGCTCGCGGGTGACGCGCGCCGCGTCCTCGACCGTCTCCCCGGCGACGAACCGGCGGACGACGTCGCGGCCGACCGGCGCGGTCTCCACGAGCCGGCGCGCGCCGCTCCGGCGCGACGCGAACAGCAACGCCTGACGAAGCACGGTCGCAACCCCTTGTCCCGGGGGACGGCATCGGCCCCCCGCGACCGGGTTATGCCCGGCTCAGCGTCAGATCATGAGACCGTGCCGAGGTTCGTCCCGCCGCCGTACCGCTGCACGTACGCGGGCATCTCGGCCTGCTTGACCGCGTCGAACAGCGCCTGCGACCGGGCCTGGTCGAGGAACACGACGCTCTGCTTCGCGCGCATCCCGGTGCCCTTGTGCGGGGCGGTGATGAAGGACACGTCGGCGGGCCGCAGGCGCCGCAGCGACAGCGCGAGCGACCGCAGGTCGCCGCCGGACACCCCGTCGTCCACGCTGATCGACTTGGTGAACGCGGACAGGAACCGGTCGAGCTTCAGCGGGTTGCTCAGCGTGCCCTTGTCGGCGGCCTGCCTGGCGAGCGCGCTCATGAACTGCTGCTGCCGCTTGATCCGGTCGAAGTCGCCGTTCGGCAGGTTGTAGCGCTGCCGGACGAACAGCAGCGCCTTCTCGCCGTCCAGCTTCTGCCGCCCGGCGTTCCAGTGCTGCCTGCGCGCCGGGTCGTACACGCTCTGCTTGATGTTGACGGTGACGCCGCCGAGCGCGTCCGTCATGGACTTGAAGCCGTTGAAGTCGATCGCGCCGTAGTGGTCGACGCGGACGCCGGTCAGGTTCTCGACGGTCTGGACGAGCAGTTTCGGCCCGCCGAACGAGAACGCCGCGTTGATCTTCTGGTTGCCGTAGCCGGGGATCTCCACCCAGGAGTCGCGCGGGAACGAGATCATGTACGCCTTGCGGCGGTCCGCGGGCAGGTGCAGCAGCATGATCGTGTCGGTGCGCTGCCGGCCCGGCTTCCACACCTCGTTGCCGTCGCCGGTCGTCCCGTTGCCGGCGCGGCTGTCGGATCCGACGAGCAGCCAGTTCTCGGTGCCGCTCGCGTTGGCCTCCGGCCGGTTCGACTCGGGCAGCGCGTCCGGCACGCGCCCGACGTTGCCGTTGTAGGACGACTGCCGCTGCCAGGCCAGCCCGGCGAGGCCCGCCGTGATCAGCGCGACGAACACGCCGAGCGCGATGAGGACGCGAGGCCAGCGCCGCCTGCGGCGGCCCTCCGGGGGAGCGTCCGCGGGGGCGTCCGCGCCGAGGGTGCCGAGCCCGCCGAGACCACCGGACGGCGCGGGCGCCGCCGGGGCCTCGGGAGCCGCGCCGGGGCGCCGGGGCGCCGGGGCGCCGGGGTGGTCTCCGGGGGTCATGGCGCAGAAGCTACCAGGACGAACAGGGCGTTCAATCCATATTCCGTCAAGCCGTGCGGCGGCGGAGGGTAGCGGCGCCCAGCAGGAGCGCCACCGCCACGAATCCCGCGATCACCGCGACGTCGAGCAGCAGCCTGCCGGTGACGTCCGGGTTCGCCGCGATCTCCCGCATCCCGTCGACCGCGTACGTCAGCGGCAGGACGTCCGAGACCGCCTCCAGCCAGGACGCCATCCGCTCGCGCGGGATGATCAGCCCGCACAGCAGCAGCTGCGGCAGGACGAAGGCCGGCATGAACTGGACGGCCTGGAACTCCGTCCGGGCGAACGCGCTCGCGAGCAGGCCGAGCGCCATGCCGAGCAGGGCGTCCAGCACCGCCACGACGACCAGCGACGCGAGCGAGCCGCTCAGGTCGAGGTCGAGCCAGGTCAGCGCGATCACCAGGACGACCCCGACCTGGACGAGGGTGAGCAGCCCGAACGCCAGCGAGTAGCCGAGCAGCAGGTCCAGCCTGCCGGTCGGCATCGACATCAGCCGCTCGAGGGTGCCGCCCGTCCGCTCCCGGAGGGTCGCCACGCTCGTCACGACGAACATGATCAGGAAGGGGAACAGGCCGAGCAGCATCGGCCCGATCCGGTCGAACAGCACCGGCTCGTCGAACACGTACCGCAGCAGGATCATCAGCAGGCTCGGCACGCCGATCAGCATTCCGAGCGTCCGGTGGTCGTGCTTGAGCTGCGCCAGGATCCGGCGCGTCGTGGCCAGGATGATCGGGACGCTCATGGCGCGCTCTCCTCGTGTTCGGCGATGAGGCGGAGGAAGGCGTCCTCCAGGTCGTCGGCCCCGGTCCGGGCCCTGAGGTCGTCCGGCGTGCCGTCGGCGAGGAGGCGCCCCTCGCGCATCAGCAGCAGCCGGTCGGTGCGGCGCGCCTCGTCCATCACGTGGCTCGACACCACGAGCGTCACCCCGCGGTCGGCGAGCCGGCGGAACAGGTCCCAGAGCTCGTTGCGGAGCACCGGGTCGAGGCCCACGGTCGGCTCGTCCAGGACGAGCAGTTCCGGCGCGCCGAGCAGCGCGACGGCCAGGTTCGCGCGGCTGAGCTGCCCGCCCGACAGCGTCGAGACGATCTGGTCGCGGTGGTCGCCGAGCCCGACCTCGCCGATGACGCGCTCCACGTCGGAGCGCGGCGCGCGCAGCACCGACGCGAAGTAGGCGAGGTTCTCGGCGACGGTCAGGTCGGCGTAGACGGCGGGGTTCTGCGTCGCGTACCCGACGCGGCGCCGCACGCCTGGCGACCCGGCCTCCGCGTCGAGGACGGCCACGGTCCCGCCCTCGACGATCTGGACGCCGACGAGCGCGCGCATCAGCGTCGTCTTCCCGCAGCCGCTCGGCCCGAGCAGGCCGACGACGGCGCCGCGCGGCACGTCGAAGGTGAGCCCGTGCAGGACCGCGCGGCCGCCGCGCATGACGCGCAGGTCCCGCACGCTCACCGCCGGCTTATAACTCATCATGTGTTGAATTCAAGCCCGTGCGCGGGCACGGGTCAAGAGCCGGGGCGCAGAAGGTCGGAAAAGAAGCGGTCAGCCGAGGTAGCCCTGGAGGGCCGGCGCCAGGAGCCGCACGAGCTCGTCCTCGGACGCGGACGCCAGCGGCTCCACCGCGAGCACGTAGCGGAGGATCATCACGCCGATCATGTGGCCGACGGCGGCCTGCACCTTCAGCGGCGGCACCCCGGAGACCTCCCCGGCCCGCCCGAACAGGGCCGACGTCAGGAACTCCCGCGTCATCGCGGCGACCCGCTCGTTCGTCATCGCCGAGCGCAGCATCGCCAGCAGCCGGGCACGGCGCTCGGCGTCCCCCCAGACGAGGAGGAAGCTGCGCACCATCGTCTCGCCCAGCTCGTCGCGGGGCGCGGCCAGGATGCGCGGCAGGAGGACGGACGGCTCCACCGGGAACCGCATCGCCTCGACGAACACGCCCTCCTTGTTCCCGAAGAAGTGGTGGACGAGCGCGGGATCGACCCCGGCGGCGCGGGCGATGGCCCGCAGCGAGGCCCCGTCGTAGCCCTTCTCGGCGAACAGCTCCCGGGCCCTCGCGAGGATGGCCTCCCGCGTCTCGGTCGGCCCCGGACGCCGGCCGGGGCCGCGCGTGCCGCGCGCGGCCTCCGTCAAGGCATGCCCCGGCGCGAGACCTCGCCGGCCGGGGTGACCTCCCACGTGTGGTCGGCGGCCGCGAGGTGCAGGCGGGCGAACGCGAGGGCCTCCGCGAGGTCCTCCAGGCGGTCGGCGCGGCTCGCCGCGCGGCGGGTGTTGACCTCCAGGACGATGTGCCCCTGGAAGCCGTTCTCCGCGAGGTTCTCCAGCATCGGCCCGCAGGGCTGGGAGCCGCGGCCCGGCACGAGGTGCTCGTCCTTGTTCGTGATGCCGATGCCGTCGGCGAGGTGGACGTGCCGCAGCCGGTCGCCGAGCCGCTCGGCCATGTCGAGCGCGTCCGACCGCGAGACGGCGGTGTGGGACAGGTCGAGCGTGACGTACGGGTAGTCCTGGTCGACGGGGTTCCAGTCGGGGAGGTACATGCCCGCCTCGGCCCCGCGGGCCTTGAGCGGGAACATGTTCTCGACCGCGAACAGGACGTCCGTCTCCTCCTGCATGCGGTCGAGCCCCGTGACGAAGTCGCGCGCGTACTCCCGCTGCCACCGGAACGGCGGATGCACGACGACGACGTCCGCCCCGAGCTCCTCGGCGACCTCCTTGGAGCGGACGAGCTTGCCCCACGGGTCGCGGCCCCAGACCCGCTGGGTCAGCAGCAGGCAGGGCGCGTGGATCGACTTGATGGGCACCTGGTGGTAGTCCGACAGGCGGCGCAGCACGGTGAGGTCCTGGGAGGAGGCGTCCGTGGACACCATCACCTCGACGCCGTCGTATCCCAGCAGCGCGGCGATCTCGAAGGCGCTCGGCACCTTCTCCGGGTACACGGACGCGGTCGAGAGCGTGATGGGGGCGTCCGGGACGCGGAGGGCCGGAGAATGCGCGCCGTTGTGCCGCTGGGTCAAGGCTGTCCTCGCCAGGTGATCGCTCGGCATTGCTCGTACGGAAAGCCTATGTCCCGCGGAGGGCGATGAAACCCTCGCCCCGGGTGATCCGCGCCGCGCGGACTACGCTCTGTCCGTGGCCGAGATAGCGCCGGGCGCCGTGCCGAGCCCCAACATCTGGAACTCCCCCCACGTGTACGAGGTGGAGAACCGCGCGGTCGATCCGGACGGCGTGCTGGAGGCGGCCATGCGCGCGATCCGCCCGTGGGCGGGCGCGACGGTACTCGACCTCGGCTGCGGAACGGGCTACCACCTGCCCTTCTTCGCGGACGAGGCGGCGCGCGTCATCGGCGTCGAGCCGCACGCGGGGCTGGCCGCGGCCGCGCGGCGGCGCGTCCGGGACCGGCCGAACGTCACCGTCCGGACCGGCGCCGCGCAGGCCCTGCCGCTGCCGGACGCGTCCGTGGACGTGGTCCACGTCCGCTGGGCGTACTTCTTCGGCCCCGGCTGCGAGCCCGGCCTCGCGGAGCTCGACCGCGTCGTCCGGCGCGGCGGGGCGGTCTTCATCATCGACAACGACGCGACGCGGTCGACGTTCGGACGCTGGTTCCGGCGCGGCCTGCCCTCGTACGATCCGGCCGCCGTGGAGCGGTTCTGGACGCGGCGCGGCTACACCCGCGAGCCCCTGCTGATCCGGTGGGCGTTCGAGAGCCGGGACGATCTGGCCGCGGTCCTGCGCATCGAGTTCCCGGCCGCTCTCGCGGCGGAGTTCCTCCGTGAGCACGAGGGCCTCGAGGTGGACTACGCGGTCAATCTGTGGTGGCGTTGCACGTAGGTTACTGACTGGTCGGTCACACCTGGGCGTCCGGTGTGGCCACTACTGGATCCCCTGTACAACAATTGCCGGGACCGGCGACGCAAGCACACGTGGAGGAACCGGATCATGGGCCGTGCCGTCATCACCTCGGGCAAGGGAGTTCTCGCCGCCACCGCGCTCGGTGCCGCCGGGGCCGGCGCCGGACTGGCCGTCCAGCGCCGCGCCCTCCGCCGCCTCCAGCTGCGCCCCGACCCCTACGCGGGCGAGCCCTTCGGCGCCCTGCGCGGCCGCCCGGTCCCCGTCCGCGCCGACGACGGCACCCGCCTCTACGCCGAGATCGACGGCGAGGACCGCACCGACCTCGCCGTCGTGTTCTGCCACGGCTGGACCCTCACCCAGGACTCCTGGCACTTCCAGCGCAAGGCCCTGCGCGGCCTCGGCCGGCTCGTCTTCTGGGACCAGCGCGGCCACGGCCGCTCCGACGGCGGTGTCCGCGACGACTACTCGATCCCCCGCCTCGCCCACGACCTGCACGCCGTCATCGAGGCCACCGTCCCGGAGGGCACCCCGGTCATCCTCGTGGGGCACTCCATGGGCGGCATGACGATCATGCGGTTCGCAGACGAGTACCCCGAGCTCATGGGCGAGCGGATCGTCGCCACCGCGCTGCTCTGCACGTCCTCCGGCGGCCTCGGCGAGGTCACCCTCGGCATGCCCGCCCTCGTCGCGCGCGTGACCCAGCGCGTCCTGCCCCGCGCCCTGCGCGCGCTCGGCGCCGGATCCACCCTCATCGAGAAGGTCCGCCACCTGGGCCGGGACGGCTCCATCCTGATCGAGGACATGCTCGCCTTCGGCCCGGACGCGAGCCCCGCCGCCGTCGCGTTCGGCGAGGAGATGATGGCCGAGACCCGCATGGACGCCCTGCTCGACTTCTTCCACTCCATGATCACCCACGACGTGATCAGCGAGTGCGGGCACCTCGCCAAGGCCGACGCCCTCGTCATCGGCGCCGAGAACGACATGCTCACCCCGGTCGAGCACAGCCTCAAGATCGCCGGCTGCGTGGGCTCCGCGCGGCTCGAGGTCATCCCGACCGCCGGGCACATGGCGATGCTGGAGCGCCCGTCGATCGTGTCCGACCACCTCGGCGACCTGATCGAACGCGCCCGCGAGGCGACCGCCGCCGCCTGACTGTCAGGGGCGGCCCCTAGGCTGCCCGCATGGCGAAGGCGAAGACTGCCAAGGCCGCGTACCGATGCTCGGAATGCGGCTGGCAGACGTCCAAATGGGTCGGCCGCTGCGGTGAGTGCCAGACCTGGGGCACGGTGCTGGAGGCGGCGTCCGCCACCCCCGCGCGGGTGGTCACCGCGGGCCCGGTCAGCACGCCCGCGCGCCCCATCGGGAAGATCGACGTCCACTCGGCGCAGACCCGCCCGACCGGCCTGGACGAGCTCGACCGCGTCCTCGGCGGCGGCATCGTGCCCGGCGCGGTGCTGCTGCTCGCCGGCGAGCCCGGCATCGGCAAGTCGACACTGCTGCTGGAGGTCGCGGCGCTCGCGTCCACGGGCGGCGGGGCGGCCGGGGAGGTCCCGCGCCAGGGCGGCCCGGGGCGGCGCGTTCTGTACGTGACCGGCGAGGAGTCCGCCGAGCAGGTGCGGCTGCGCGCCGACCGCGTCGGCGCGATCACCGACGAGCTCTACCTCGCCGCCGAGACGGAGCTGTCGGCCGTTCTCGGCCACATCGACACCGTCGAGCCCGTCCTGGTCGTCGTCGACTCCATCCAGACGATCGGGACGTCCGAGGTCGACGGCGCACCGGGCGGCGTCACCCAGATCCGCGAGGTCGCCGCCAACCTCATCCGCGTCGCGAAGGAGCGCGGCGTCACCGTCGTCCTGGTCGGCCATGTGACGAAGGAGGGCGCGATCGCGGGGCCGCGCCTGCTGGAGCACCTGGTCGACGTCGTCCTGTACTTCGAGGGCGACCGGCACTCCCGGCTCCGGATGATCCGCGCGATCAAGAACCGCTACGGGCCCACGGACGAACTCGGCTGCTTCGACCTCTCCGAGGTCGGCATCGTCGGCCTGCCCGACCCGTCCGGCCTGTTCCTCACCCGCCGCGACGAACCGGTGCCGGGCACCTGCGTGACCGTCACCCTCGAAGGCCGGCGGCCGCTGGTGGCCGAGGTGCAGGCCCTCGTCGCGAAGTCGCACCTGCCCTCGCCCAGGCGCGCCACGTCCGGGCTCGACACCTCCCGGGTCGCGATGGTGCTCGCCGTCCTGGCCCAGCGCTGCAAGATCTCCATGCACGAGCAGGACGTGTACGTCTCCACCGTCGGCGGCGTCCGGCTCACCGAGACCTCGGTCGACCTCGCCCTCGCCCTGGCCGTCGCGGGCTCCACCGTCGAGCAGTCGCTGTCCGGCAGCCTCATCGCGCTCGGCGAGGTCGGCCTCGCCGGCGAGGTGCGGGTCGTCCCCGGCGTCCAGCGGCGACTCGCCGAGGCGGCCCGGCTCGGGTTCAAGCACGCCGTCGTGCCGCGCGGTTCCCTCGAACTCGCCGACGGGTCCCCGCTGAAACGGGCAGATCCGCAGTTGAGCAGCTTCGAGGGGATGAAGGTGATGGAGGTGGACAGCCTCCAACAGGCATTGCAGACGGCCTTTACGGCGCCCTAACGAGGATCGCACCAGAGTATTACGCCGGACGGTCAACGCTTCCGACCAGCGGGGGAACCGGGCCGCGGCCGTCCTCGGTAAACTGGCGCAGTCCAGCGACCTCCCGGGGGCCAGGTGCCAGCACACGACAAGGCTCATGACGAACGACGCCGCGCCACGCTCGCCGCGGTGGCACCGGGGACCCAGATCCGCGACGGTCTGGAGCGCATCCTCCGGGGCCACACCGGCGCGCTGATCGTGCTCGGGCTCGACGGCACCGTCGAGGAGCTCTGCACCGGCGGCTTCGAACTCGACGTCGAGTTCTCGGCCACCCGGCTGCGCGAGCTCGCCAAGATGGACGGCGCGATCGTCCTCGACAGCAACCGCAACCGGATCGTCCGGGCCGCCGTGCACCTCGTGCCCGACTCGTCCCTCCCGACGGAGGAGTCCGGCACCCGGCACCGCACCGCCGAGCGCGTCGCCCGGCAGACCGGCCGCCCGGTGATCTCCGTCAGCCAGTCGATGCACATCATCGCGCTGTACCTCGACGGCATCCGCTACGTCCTCGAGGACTCCGCGGCCATCCTGTCGAAGGCGAACCAGGCCCTCGCCACCCTCGAGCGGTACAAGCTGCGCCTGGACGAGGTGTCCGGCACGCTGTCCGCGCTGGAGATCGAGGACCTCGTCACCGTCCGCGACGTCTCCGCCGTCGTCCAGCGCCTGGAGATGGTCCGCCGCATCGCCGACGAGATCGAGGGCTACGTCGTCGAGCTCGGCACCGACGGCCGCCTGCTCTCCCTCCAGCTCGACGAGCTGGTCTCCGGCGTCGACGTCGACCGCGAACTGATCGTCCGCGACTACCCGTCCGCCGAGACCCGCACCCGCGGCGTCGGCGCCGTCCTCGCGTCCCTCGACGCCCTGTCCGCGAACGAGCTCCTCGACCTGCCGGCCGTCGCCGAGGTCATGGGGTTCGCCGGCCCGGACGCCCTCGACCTGCCCGTCAGCCCCAAGGGGTACCGCCTGCTCGCGAAGGTCCCCCGGCTGCCCAGCATCGTCGTCGACCGCCTGGTCGAGCACTTCGGCGGGCTGCAGAAACTCCTGGCCGCCAGCATCGACGACCTCCAGGGCGTGGGCGGCGTCGGCGAGTCGCGCGCCCGCAGCGTCCGCGAGGGCCTGTCCCGCCTCGCCGAGTCCTCGATTTTGGAGCGCTACGTCTGAGGCCGGTCCGCTGGCTCGTGACGATCCGTTGCACGCGCCTCAGCGGAGCCGGAACACCTGCTCCCCCGTCCCCGCCAGCGACGCGACGTACGTGCCCGGCCCCGCCTCGGCCCCACCGCAGGCGCGCCGCCGGTCCCACGTGATCGTGTCGCTGAACGGCGCACCGCTCCGCAGCAGGCGGGACGTCCCCTGCCCGCACCGCGCCGACGACCACACCCGATCGGACCCCGACGTGATCCGCACGTCCAGCGTGCCCTTGCCGAGCGCGCAGGGCTCCTCACCGGTGTTCACCACGCTGACCCTGAACCGCGGGCTCGTCCCCGCGTAGGCGTCCCGTGTCGCCCGCAGCGTGGCGGCGAGGTCGTCCGCCACGCACTCCCGGGCGATCTCACGCACGGTGACCGTCACGGTCGGCATGGCGGTCGGGGGCGGCGGCGGTGTCACGTCTCGGACGATCCGCCGCACCGGTTCGTCCTCGCCTCCGCCGCACGCCCACAGCAGCGACCCCGCGGCGGCGAGCACACCGCCCAGCACCACGATCCGCCGCCGCCAGTACTGGGGACGGTCCGCGTCCACACGCATGCGCCCAGTATCCAATTCATGATCACGTCCGGGCGGGGCGACCCGCCGTGCCAGAATGGCGATTCGCCATGCGGTACATCGACCCGATCCTCGGCTGGTACGACGCCAACGCCCGCGACCTCCCCTGGCGCGCCCCCGGCGCCACCCCGTGGGGCATCCTCGTCAGCGAGATCATGCTGCAGCAGACCCCGGTCGCCCGCGTCCTCCCCGTCTGGCACGCCTGGATGGCCCGCTGGCCCACCCCCGCCGCCCTGGCGGCCGAACCGGCCGGTGAGGCCGTCCGCGCCTGGGGCCGACTCGGGTACCCCCGCCGCGCCCTCCGCCTCCACGAGACCGCCCGCGCCATCACGGACGGGCACGGCGGCGAGGTTCCCACCTCCCACGCGGACCTCCTGGCCCTCCCCGGCATCGGCGCCTACACGGCCGCCGCCGTCGCCAGCTTCGCCTTCCGGCAGCGGCACGCCGTCCTCGACACCAACGTCCGCCGCGTCCTGGCCCGCCTGGTCACCGGCGTCGAGCACCCACCGAAGTCCCAGACGAGAGCCGAGATGGACCTGGCCGAGTCGCTCCTCCCCGCGGACCCCCCGACCGCCGCCCGGTGGGCCGTGGCCACCATGGAGCTGGGCGCCCTGGTCTGCACGGCCCGCTCGCCCCGCTGCACGGACTGCCCGGTCCTCGCCCACTGCACCTGGCACGGGAACGGCCGACCCGCCTACGACGGCCCGCCGCGCCGAGGCCAGACCTACGCCGGAACCGACCGCCAGTGCCGGGGCCGCCTCCTGGCCGTCCTCCGCGAAGCCGAAGGCCCCGTGGAGAAACCGGCGCTGGACATCGTCTGGCCGGACGCCGTCCAGAGGGAACGTGCCCTGGACGGCCTCGTGGCGGACGGCCTGGTGGACCCCCTGGAAGACGGCCGCTACGCCCTCCCCTCCTGACCGTCAAGAACTCCGGGGGCGGCGCCGAAAATGACTTGGTGAGGATTCGGGCTGCCCGTATCGTCCGGCTCGTGCGGGATCTGATCGCCTTGCCCAAGGCCCATCTGCATGTCCATCTGGAGAGCACCGTCCGGTGGGGGACGCTGCGGGAGATCGGCGTGGCCAACGGCGTCCCGGTGCCGGACGACGTCGGGGACTTCGGCGACTTCGCGTCGTTCTTCGCGCAGAACGACATGGTGCGATCCTGCCTGCGGCGGGCCGGTGACTTCCGCCGGATCGCCTACGAGTTCTGCGCGGACGAGGCGGCGCAGGGCACCCTGTACGCGGAGGTGTCGTTCAGCGCGGCGGCGCACGGCGAGCGGCTCGGCGACCTCGACATGCCGCTGACGGCCGTCCGCGAGGGCCTGGCGGCGGGGCGCGAGGCGTTCGGGATCGAGTGCCGGCTGATCCTCGACCATTCGCGGCGTCGCTCCGTCGAACGCGCGTGGCGCACCCTGGAACTGGCCCGGCGGCACGAGGACGTCGTCGCGGTCGGGCTGGCGGGCGATGAGGCGTTCCCCGGCGACCCGTTCGCGAAGGTGTTCGCGGCGGCCGGCGATGCCGGGCTGCACATCGTCCACCACGCGGGCGAGGGGGAGGGCCCGGCCGGCATCCGGCAGGCTCTCGGCCCTGGACGCACCGAGCGGCTCGGGCACGGGATCCGGGTCTTGGACGACCCTGACCTCGTCGCGGAGGTGCGGGAACGACGCATCCCCCTGGAGGTGTGCCCGTCGTCCAACGTCGCCCTCGGATTCGCCCCGACGCTCGCCGAGCATCCCCTGCCCAGGCTGCGCGACGCGGGTCTGATCGTGACCCTCAACACCGACATCCCCGCGCTGATCGGCACGCCGCTGGCCACCGAGTACGCCCGCGTCCGCGACGCGTTCGGCTACGACGACGGCGTCCTCGCCGAACTGGCACGCGCGGGCGTCGACGCCTCCTTCGCCCCGGACGCGACCAAGGCGCGCGTGAACCGCGAGATCGACGCCTGGCTCACCACCCCCTGACCCGGACGAGCCGTCCGGCACAGGCGGAGCCGCACGATCCCGGGCGCCCCCGGACTCCTCGGCGACGACCGCCGGTGCGAAACAGCGTGATCAGTGGCGCAGGTAGGTGGACAGGCCCGCGGCCAGGGCCTTGGCCGCGCGCTGGCGCCAGGCGGGGCTCCTCATCCGTGCGGCGTCGCCGGGATTGCGCATGTTGCCGGCTTCGATGAACACCTTGGGGACCTTCGACAGATTCAGCCCGCCGAGGTCCGTCCGCGTGTCCATGCCGTTCTTGCCGACGTAGGTCGCGTAAGGCTGGCCCGTACCGCTGCGAAAAGCGTTCCGGACGTCGTACCCGAGGCGCTGGGACGACTTCAGGATCGGCCCGGTGTAACCCTTCACGTAGCCCGGCACGATGACGTGGAAGCCCCGCCCGGACTCGGGCGCGCCATCGGCGTGGATGGAGATCACCGCGTCCGCGCGCGCCCGGTTGCCGATCGCGGCACGCTCGTTCAGGCACGGCCCCACACCCCGGTCGTTCGGACGGACGAGCAGTACCGTCGCCCCCTGCACCCGCAGCACCGCCGCGAGGCGCGCCGAGACGTCGAAGGCGAAGGCGTGCTCGGCATATCCGGAGTGGGTCTCCGTGCCGGTCGTGTCGCATGCCTTCCGGAACCCCCCGGCCGGCACCTTCCGGTTGATCACCGCGGGATGGTCGGCGTTCCGCCCGTTGTGCCCGGCGTCGATCACGACGACCCTGCCCGCGAGCGGACGCGTCCCCGCCGACGCCGAACGCTCGCCGAGCACGGCCCCGGCCGCTCCGGCCGCGCCGACCGCGACCGCGGCGACCACCGCCGCGGCCCTGCCACGCCACATCACCATGCCACTCCCTGCACGTCCGGAACCGCGGATCCTCATCGGGACCATCGGCAGCCGGAAGCCGCACACGAGGGACGGCGCGCAACGCGAAGGCCCGCACCGGCCGGAACCGGTACGGGCCATATCGCCGTTCAGATCAGCCTTCGGCCGACCTCGCGTCCTTGTTGAAGTTCACCGCGCCCTCCATCGGCGGGGCGTCCGGCACCGAGGACGGCTTCGGCACGCCCTTGAACGTGAACTTGGCCTCCTCGCCGGTGCCCTCGACGCCGACGATGACGATCTGGCCGGCCTTGAGCTCGCTGTAGAGGATCTTCTCGGACAGGTTGTCCTCGATCTCCCGCTGGATCGTCCGGCGCAGCGGACGGGCGCCGAGGACCGGGTCGTAGCCGCGCTCGGCGAGCAGGTCCTTGGCCTCCTGGCGCAGCTCCAGGCCCATGTCGCGGTCGCGGAGCCGCTCGTCCACCTTGGCGATCATCAGATCCACGATCTGGATGATCTCCTTCGGGGTGAGCTGGTGGAACACGACCGTGTCGTCGACGCGGTTGAGGAACTCGGGGCGGAAGTGCTGCTTGAGCTCCTCCGACACCTTCGCCTTCATCCGCTCGTAGGTGCCCTGGTCGTCGTTCTGGCGGGCGAAGCCCATCGAGACGCCCTTGGAGATGTCCTTGGACCCCAGGTTCGTCGTCATGATGATGACGGTGTTCTTGAAGTCCACGACACGGCCCTGGGCGTCGGTCAGGCGACCGTCCTCCAGGATCTGGAGCAGCGAGTTGAAGATGTCCGGGTGGGCCTTCTCGATCTCGTCGAACAGGACGACCGAGAACGGCTTGCGGCGGACCTTCTCCGTCAGCTGGCCGCCCTCCTCGTACCCGACGTAGCCGGGCGGGGAGCCGAACAGCCGCGAGACGGTGTGCTTCTCCATGAACTCGGACATGTCGAGCTGGATCAGCGCGTCCTCGTCGCCGAACAGGAACTCCGCGAGCGTCTTGGACAGCTCCGTCTTACCGACGCCGGAAGGACCGGCGAAGATGAACGAGCCGCCCGGACGCTTGGGGTCCTTCAGGCCGGCACGGGTACGGCGGATCGACTGGGACAGCGCCCTGATGGCGTCCTCCTGGCCGATGACCCGCTTGTGGAGCTCGTCCTCCATGCGCAGGAGGCGGCTGGACTCCTCCTCCGTCAGCTTGAAGACCGGGATGCCGGTGGCGGTGGCGAGGACCTCGGCGATGAGCTCGTCGGTGACCTCGGCCACGACGTCCATGTCGCCGGCTTTCCACTCCTTCTCCCGCTGGGCCTTCTGGCCGAGCAGCTGCTTCTCGGAGTCCCGCAGCGCCGCGGCCTTCTCGAAGTCCTGGGCGTCGATCGCCGATTCCTTCTCGCGCCGGACGTCCGCGATCTTCTCGTCGTACTCGCGCAGGTCCGGCGGCGCGGTCATGCGGCGGATCCGCATCCGCGAGCCGGCCTCGTCGATGAGGTCGATCGCCTTGTCCGGCAGGAACCGGTCGCTGATGTAGCGGTCGGCGAGCTGCGCGGCCGCCACCAGCGCGCTGTCGGTGATCGACACGCGGTGGTGCGCCTCGTAGCGGTCCCGCAGGCCCTTGAGGATCTCGATGGTGTGCGACAGCGACGGCTCCGCGACCTGGATCGGCTGGAAGCGGCGCTCCAGCGCGGCGTCCTTCTCCAGGTGCTTGCGGTACTCGTCCAGCGTCGTCGCGCCGATCGTCTGGAGCTCCCCGCGCGCCAGCATCGGCTTGAGGATCGAGGCGGCGTCGATCGCGCCCTCGGCGGCGCCCGCGCCGACGAGCGTGTGCAGCTCGTCGATGAACAGGATGATGTCGCCCCGGGTGCGGATCTCCTTCAGCACCTTCTTCAGGCGCTCCTCGAAGTCGCCGCGGTAGCGCGAACCGGCCACCAGGGCGCCGAGGTCCAGCGTGTAGAGGTGCTTGTCCTTGAGCGTCTCGGGCACCTCGCCCTTGACGATCTTCTGGGCCAGGCCCTCGACGACGGCGGTCTTGCCGACGCCGGGCTCGCCCACCAGCACCGGGTTGTTCTTGGTGCGGCGGGACAGCACCTGCATGACCCGCTCGATCTCCTTGTCCCGGCCGATGACCGGGTCGAGCTTGCCCTCCCGGGCGGCCTGCGTGAGGTTCCGGCCGAACTGGTCCAGGACGAGCGACGTGGAGGGCGCGGCCTCCGCGGGGCCGCCGGAGGCGGCCGGCTCCTTGCCCTGGTAACCGTGCAGAAGCTGGATCACCTGCTGGCGCACGCGGTTCAGATCCGCGCCGAGTTTCACCAGGACCTGGGCGGCGACGCCCTCGCCCTCGCGGATCAACCCCAGGAGGATGTGCTCGGTGCCGATGTAGTTGTGGCCCAGCTGGAGCGCCTCGCGCAGGGAAAGCTCGAGGACCTTCTTGGCACGGGGAGTGAACGGGATGTGGCCCGACGGCGCCTGCTGGCCCTGGCCGATGATCTCCTCGACCTGCTGGCGCACCGCCTCAAGACTGATCCCCAGGCTCTCCAATGCCTTGGCCGCGACACCCTCGCCCTCGTGGATCAGACCCAGGAGGATGTGCTCGGTGCCGATGTAGTTGTGGTTGAGCATCCTGGCCTCTTCCTGAGCCAGGACGACAACCCGCCGCGCGCGGTCGGTGAACCTTTCGAACATCTCGTCGCTCCTCACAGAGCGGTTGGGCAGAGTCCGGAACGTCCGGAACTGTCCTTCCGCATGCTAGCCCGCCCCGAGGAGGCCGCCCGGTGCACTCCCACCAGGAGACGTTCCCCAGCTAAGCGCTGTTCAGTCTCATCCAACTACCGCGGCGATGCGCCATGTTCCCGCTACGCCCCAAGCGAACGGGGGCTTTCCGCAGGTCGTCCGGGTCGCCATCCGGCGAGATCCGCTCCCGCCGCCTCCCGTTCCACCTTGCCGCGAGAATCGGGAACTCACCGCCGGGCCGGTAAAACGTCCGCCTGCTACGCCACAAGCGAACGGCCCGCCTCCCGAACGGAGACGGGCCGCCGGACGGCGGGCGGGTCAGTGGGCCGCCTCGAACTGCTCGATGACCGTGGCCGGGATCCTGCCGCGCTCATTGACCTTGATGCCATTGTTCTTGGCCCAGGCGCGGATCTCGGCACTGCGCTCGCGGCTGGACGCGCCGCGCTGGCGACGCCGCCGCACACCGGTGCCCGCCTTACGCGACTTCTCCACGAACGGCTGCAGAGAATCCCGCAGCTTCTTTGCGTTGGCGCCACTGAGGTCGATCTCGTAGGAGGCGCCGTCGATCGAGAACGCTACGGTCTCGTCCGCCTCGCCACCGTCGAGGTCGTCGACGAGAAGCACCTGAACCTTCTGTGCCATGGGGACAGACCTTTCGGCTGGAGCAAACTGCATTCGCTCGCCAAAGGTATACCCGGAAGTCGCCCGATGACAATTCAGCACCGCCGTGCCAGTTTCCTTCCCGGACGGTAACCCTTCGTAATCACCGCTCCTGGAAGGAAGCCCGCCGGAGAGCCGGCCCCCGTGGCGTCGCCGGGCGGCCCGGAATTGCGCGTCCGGACGGGCCGGGCCCGGGATTAGGGCGTGACCGGGCTCTCCGTCCGGCGCTCTGACCAGGGGAGTCGCAGCGCGGTTCGTGCGAGTGTGCGCTCCGGCCCGGTTTTCTCCTCGGGGACCGGCGAGCCTGAATAGGCGGCCCGCTGACCTTAACCGGGCCGGTGTCACCGCCGCCGGGTCGGTGATTTACCTCCCACCGTAACCGCACTAACCGGGAGGCTCCGGGAATGCGCAGGACTCCGGAAGCCCTGCGGGACAGGGGGTTGCGGCACCGCGCCCGGGACGGATGTCGAGGGATAACGACGCGCCCGCCCGGATGGAAATCTGTTGCCGGTGGCCGACTCCCCGCCCGCTATCCCAAAGCGGAGGGCGCATCCGGCGCGGACCCCATCCGTCCCGTTTCCCGACCGCGACCGGAACGAGACCGCATTCGTCCGGAGAACGACGGGTTCGAGGCGTCCGGCGCCTCTTTCGCGGCGAGGCGGCCCCGGCCGGACCGCCGGGCTCCGCCCGTCTCACCGGACACTTCGGTCACCCCGCAAAAGCCGCGATTCCCCCTTACGCGGGATTCCATGGCTTAGGGGGTTCGTTTTCCGGCAGGGGCGCATCGGGTGATGAGGGCAGGCGGCGCGCATAGAGCACACGACGGCGCGCGGGATGTACGGCGGCGCGGGACGCTGCCCGCGGGTCCCCAGAGGCTCTCAGGGCGCGGCTGAGGCGTCCGCCGGACGTCTCACCACCAGCGTGCGCGCCAGCCTGTCGTGGAGCGCCTGGCGCCGCTCGCCCTCGTACAGCAGGCCCGCGTCGGCCACCCAGAAGATCCCCGCCAGCAGCCCGAGCACCGGGACGGGGCGCGCCGCGATCGGCAGCGCGTAGACCGCGGCCCGAAGAAGGGCACGCGGAAGACGCAGGCGGTCGGCCGCCGCCGGGCCGTCCGGATCGGGGACGACCTCGATTCCGGCGAAGCGCTTGCCGAGCGTCCGGCCCCAGAGGGCGAGCTGGACCACCTCGTAGACGAAGAAGCATCCGGCGACGGCGGGAGGGGCCACCAGGTCGACCCGATGGCCCGTCACCAGCTCGCGCACCACGACGATGACCGGAATGCCGACGATGAGGGTGTCGACGATGCGCGCCAGGAGGCGCTGCCCCGGCTCCGCCAGGGGCAGACCTGTGAGGCCGGCGCCTTCGGACGGCTCCGCCTCCCCCGGCTCATCCGCACTGTGCGCCGGTCGCGATGCCGTCATCGCCGCCTTACTCCGCGTACTCGTCGTGCGGAACGCGCTCGTCGATGACGAGCGTCCCGGCGAAGCGGTCGTGCAGCGCCTGGTGGAGCGGCTGGTCCCAGATCGCCCACAGGTACGCCATCAGGGCGCCCGCCCAGACCAGGAGCATCCCGTAGGCGGCGTAGTCCCACACCATGACCGCGAGGACGAGGAAGAAGAAGACGCCCAGCTGGTATCCGACGTGCGTGATGCCCGCGCGCCACACGCCCTGCGTCGTGGTCAGCGCCTCGCCCGCGGGACGCGCCTGGACGACGCCGAGGCCGAGGAGGCGCTTGCCCAGCGTCCGGCCCCACATGGACAGTTGCACGGCCTCGTAGATGAACGGCAGGACCGACAGCACGCAGAAGAGCGTGAAGATGATCGGCCAGTTCCAGATGCCGCCCTCGTCCTCGGTCTTGGTACCGGGCTTGCCCAGCCCCATCACGCCGATCGTGACCGGCAGGATCAGCGCGAAGCCGAAGACGGCCACCAGGATGTTGTCGATGAGGCGCGCGCCCGCGCGCCGCAGGATGGGGGCGAGGGGCAGGCCGGCGGCGTCGCCGTCGTCGTAGTGCCCTCCATGGTGTTCGTGCGAGGGCTCCTGCCACTGCTGCTGCGGCGCCTGCTGCCAGCGGTCCGCCTGAGGCTGCGGCTGCCATTGGGGGCCCTGGTAGGGGGGCGGCGGGCCATAGGATCCCTGGCCCTGGGACGGCTGGTAGGGCCGGCCGCGGTGGGAATCGCTCATCGGGTCAATCCTCCAGGCGAAGCAGCATCCGGGTGTTGCCCAACGTATTCGGCTTGACCCGGTCCAGGTCCAGGAACTCTGCCACGCCTTCGTCGTAGGAGCGCAGGAGCTCCTCGTACACCTCGGGCGCCACAGGCGTGCCGAGGATCGGCGTGAAGCCGTGGCGCGAGAAGAAGTCCACCTCGAAGGTAAGGCAGAACACCCGCCGGACGCCGAGTTCCCGCGCGGTCTCCAGGAGCCGCGAGACGATGCGGTGCCCTATGCCGCGTCCGCCGTAGCCCTTCTCGACGGCGACCGAGCGGACTTCGGCGAGGTCCTCCCACATCACGTGGAGCGCACCGCAGGCGATGACCGGCCCCGGACTCCCGTCCTGGAGGTCCTCGGCCACCCAGAACTCCTGCACGTCCTCGTACAGCGTCACCGCGCTCTTCTTGAGCAGGCGTCGTCCCGATCCGGCGTACAGATCGACCAGCCTGCGGATCTCCTGAACGTCGGCGGTACGAGCACGCCTGATCACGACCTCCACAATCAGGCGAGATTATCGAACAACGGCCGTTTACCAACAGTCGGCGCCCACGCACCCATGGTGACCGTGCCTTGTGTCGAATAGTGACCCGACGTGCACCGTCGGTATGTGAAGACCCGCCGTCCGCGTGATTCAACTTGCGTTTTCGCACGTTCTGGTTGGCATCCAATGACGGTTCCGTTAGTGTCCTGCGCTGACGTCTACCGTCCGAAGTACGGAGGCCGAACCGCCGAACCCCCGGGCCGCGACCAGCGCCCGGGAGCCGGATCCGCGCTCGGGCCCTGAAGGCTCTCGACGGGGCCACCCGCCGCGTGCGAGGGCGACCTCGCACGCCCTCGGACGGGCTGTTTCGGCCCGAGCCCCCCAGCGGCCCGGCAGGCGGAAAGGAGAGGAGAGTTCGTGGAGCCGTCCCGGCCTGCATCCCTTTCGCGTCCTGCGCGCACCCGGCGTCTCCGTGCGCGGGCGATCGGCCTGACCGGCGCGCTGGCCCTCTCGCTCGCCTCGGCGGCCGGAACGGCGCACGCCGAGCCCGAGCCGTCCACGGAGGAACTCCGCTCTCAGGCCACCAAGCTCGCCGACCAGCTCGAGCAGCTCACCGAGCAGTACAACGGGCTGCGGGTGAAGTTCCAGCAGTCGCAGCGGGCCGCGAAGGTCGCCGCCGCCAACGCCGAGCGCCAGGAGAAGACCCTCGAGGTCATCCGGCAGAAGGTCGGCACCGTGGCGGCCACCACCTACATGCAGGGCGGTTCCGACCCCGCCATCACGTTCGTCGCCTCCAAGGACCCGCAGGCGGTCCTCGACCAGGCCGCCACCCTCCACTACTTCGCGACCCGCGACAGCAGCCAGGTCCAGAGCCTGATGCGGGCCATGCAGGCCGCCCAGCGCGCGCGGAAGTCCGCCGAAGAACGCGCGCGGCAGGTGGAGAAGCTGCGCACGGACCTGGACGCGCAGCGCAAGAAGGTCACGCAGCTCTACGAGAAGGTGCGCGGGCGCCTCGTCAAGAAGGACCCCTCGCAGCTGGCCAAGCTCCCCGTCGTCGGCACGGGGAAGGCCGCCCAGGCGCTCCGCTTCGCCATGACGAAGCTGGGCCGCCCCTACGTCTGGGGCGCGGAGGGCCCGTCCACGTTCGACTGCTCGGGCCTCACGATGTGGGCCTACAAGCAGGTCGGCATCAGCCTTCCGCACTACACCGGCAGCCAGTGGAACGCCGGAACCCACATCTCCCGAGGTCAGCTCCAGCCCGGCGACCTGGTCTTCTTCTACTCCGACCTCCACCACATGGGCATGTACGTGGGAGACGGCAAGATGATCCACGCCCCCCAGACGGGGGATGTGGTGAAGATCGCCCCCATCGGGGGCCGCCCCTACGCGGGAGCCGTCCGCGTCGCCTGACCCACCGCGAACCTCGTCCGCGGCGGCGCCGCCTGCAGGGACCTACCTGTCAGGGCGCCGGCGCCGCCGCTGCGGGGTCGGACGGAGTTCGCGTGAGTTCGCCGCCTGCTTTTCCGGTGACGCCCGCCTCCCCGGACGGGTCGTCGATCACTCTCAGATGAGCTGCCTCCGGGCCGCCCACACCACGGCCTCGATAGGGGTGTTGACCTCCAGCCGGTCGCAGATGTTCCGCAGCCGGCGCCGCAAGGTCCTGGCGCTCAACTCGAGCTTGCGTGCCGCCACATCGGCGGTGACACCGCTCGCGATCTGAGCGAGAAGGCGGATCTCCTCCTCGTTCAGCCCATAATCGTCGGTGCCACGACGTGCGAGTGTGGCCTGTTCCACTCCGTCCTCCCTCGTCCATGATGATGACCGCGGGGATGCAGCCGCCCGCTGCACAGGCACGGGGCTCGATCTGTACGCGTCGGGTTGCCGGGTCCGGAGCCTTCCGGACTAGATCATCGGATTCCTTTTCCGTCTCACGCGCTTGGCCGGAGGTGGCCGAAGGGCCGAATGCGGGGGCTTGCGGTGGAACTCCGGGTGACGATTCACTCGTTTGCCGACCGTATGCCGACGCGCCATCGGCCACGGGTCTCCCCACGAGGACGTGGGACGCGCCCGCTGAACGGTGGTGCGCCGCGTCCGGGACGGGTCGAGATCGCCAGCCATCCAACCCACCCTTTCTCGTCGGCCCCACCGGATCACGCTGCGGACAAGATCGTGAATCGTTTCAAGCTACGCTTCGGCTCGGAACGCTAGGCGGCCGGATCCGGCCCGTCAAGCGCCGGTCAAGGACCATTCGCGCATGTTTGATCACACACTGTGACCGACAATTCGGCGGGTCGATCGGAGAAACTCAACTACCTGCGAGAACAGATACGGGGCGGACGAGGAGCGAGTTGGCACAAACGAGTATTCGTGAGGTTGCGAGGCGTGCCGGCGTCTCAGTTGGGACCGTTTCGAATGTCCTAAACCGGCCAGACCTCGTGGCCGAAGCCACCCGTGCCCGCGTTCAGGCCGCGATCGACGAGCTCGGATTCGTCCGCAACGAGTCCGCCCGGCGGCTCCGGCAGGGCCCCGATCCCCGTGCCGGACGGCCCGACGACCCGGCCCGGCGGGCGTTCGGCGTCATCGTCGAGGACCTCACGAACCCGTACGCGTCGGACGTCGCGCGCGGGGCCGAGCTCGCCCTGAACGCGTCGGGCCACGACGCCCTGTGGCTCTCCAGCGACAATTCCGCGGCCAAGGAGCAGCGGTCCCTGGAACTGCTGGAGGAGCAGCGCGCGGCAGGCGTACTGATCATCCCCATCGCCCTCGATCCGCCCGGGATCGCGCGGCTGCGGGCGACCGGGATGAGCGTCGTCCTGATCGACAGGGACGCCCCGGACGCCTGCTCCGCCCGGGTCGACCATGTCGCCGGCGGGGAGATCGCCGCCGCGCACCTGCTCGGCCTCGGCCGCGAGGACGCCCTGTTCGTGACCGGGCGGCCGGAGCCGCGGCCGTGCGTAGAGCGCCGCGAGGGCGCCGCCCGGACCTTCGTCGAGGCGGGCGCCGGAAAACCGCCCACACTGGTCATGGACGCGCTGAGCCCCACGGAGGGCAGGGCCGCGGCGCAGCGGATCGCCGCGCTGCCGGCCCTGCCGTCCGGGATCTTCTGCGCCAACGACCTGCTCGCGATCGGCCTGATCAACGAGCTGAGCCGGCTCGGCGTCCGGGTGCCGGACGAGGTCGCCGTGATCGGCTACGACGACATCGAGCTCGCCGCGAGCGCGGCCGTACCGTTGACCACGATCGGCCAGCCGCGCCGCGAGCTCGGCTGGGAGGCGGCGGAGCTCGTCCTCGCCGAGGTGGCCGAGGGCCGGTCGCACCAGCACCGTCAGGTCGTCCTCACCCCGGAGCTCAAGATCCGCGAGTCGGCCTGATCCGCCGCGCTCCCGCGAACCCGCGCTACTCCGGCTTCACCAGGGGGAACAGGATCGTGTCCCGGATCCCCTTGCCGGTGAACGCCATGATCATCCGGTCGATGCCGACGCCCACCCCGCCCGTCGGCGGCATCGCGTACTCGAGCGCGCGCAGGAAGTCCTCGTCCAGCTGCATGGCCTCGGGGTCCCCGCCCGCCGCGAGCAGCGACTGCTCGGTGAGCCGGCGGCGCTGCTCGATCGGGTCGACGAGCTCGGAGTAGGCGGTGCCGAGTTCCGTCCCGAACCCGATGAGGTCCCACTTCTCGGTGAGCAGCGGCTCCTCGCGGTGCTGCCGGGTGAGCGGCGACGTCTCGACGGGGTAGTCCATGACGAACGTGGGCTGGACGAGCGTGTGCTCCACCAGCTCCTCGAAGATCTCCTGGACGAGCTTGCCCTGCCCCCACTTGGGGTCCCAGCCGACCTCGCGCGCGTCGGCGAGCTTGCGCACGGCGTCGATCGGCGTGTGCGGCGTGATCTCCTCGCCCAGCGCCCCGGAGACCGCCCCGTACAGGGTGACGCGCGGCCATTCCGGCAGGCCGAGGTCGATCTCGGTGCCGTCGTGGACGACCACGGACGTGCCGAGCGCGGCGATGACCGCCTTCTGGTACATCCGCTGCGTCAGGTCGGCCATGTCGTTGTAGTCGAGGTACGTCCCGTACGCCTCGAGCATCGTGAACTCGGGGTTGTGGGTGGAGTCGGCACCCTCGTTCCGGAAGTTCCGGTTGATCTCGAAGACCTTCTCCATGCCGCCGACGACGAGCCGCTTCAGGTACAGCTCGATGGCGATGCGCAGGTAGAGGTCCATGCCGTAGGCGTTGATGTGCGTCTGGAACGGACGCGCCGCCGCGCCGCCGTGGATCGGCTGCAGCATCGGGGTCTCGACCTCGAGGTACCCCTCCTCGTGCCAGAAGTCCCGGACGGCCCGGACCGTCGCGCTGCGCAGCCGCGCCATTGCCCGCGCCTCGTCGTTGACGATGAGGTCGACGTAGCGCAGCCGGACCCGCGCCTCCGGGTCGGTGAGGCCGGCGTGCTTGTCCGGGAGCGGCCGCAGGCACTTGGAGGTGATGGCGAAGTCGTCCGCCATCACGGAGAGCTCACCGCGCCGGGACGTGATGACCTCGCCCTCGACGCCGATGTGGTCGCCGAGGTCGACCTCGCGCTTCCAGAAGTCGAGCCGCTCCTGCCCCACCTTGGCCAGGGACAGCATGATCTGGATCTCGCCGTCGGCGTCCCGGATCGTGGCGAAGCACAGCTTCCCCGTGTTCCGGACGAGCATGACGCGACCCGTGACGCCGACTTTCTCGCCCGTCTCCGTGCCCGGCTCCAGGTCCGGGTGTTTCTCCCGGATTTCGGCGATGGTCGCCGTCCGGGGGAACGTCACCGGGTACGGGTCGACTCCGCTCTCGCGGAGGCGGTCGAGCTTCTCCCGCCGGACGCGCATCTGCTCCGGAAGGTCGTCGTAGGTCTCGTCGCTCACACGCCCCAGGCTATCGAGCCCGCCCGATGCGCCGCGAACGAGTTCGCCCCGGCTACGGCGTGTTGCGCTGGTAGATGAGGCGCAGCCCGATGAGGGTGAGCCAGGGCTCGAACACGTCGATGCTCCGCGACTCCTCCAGCACCAGGGGCGCGAGCCCGCCCGTCGCGATGACGGTGACCTCTTGCGGGTCCTCCGCGAGCTCCTCGGACATGCGCTCCACGATGCCGTCGACCTGGCCCGCGAACCCGAAGATGATGCCTGACTGGAGCGCCTCGACGGTGTTCTTCGCGATGACGTTCCGGGGCCGCACCAGCTCGATCTTGTGGAGCTGCGCCCCCCGCGACGACAGCGCGTCGATCGAGATCTCGATGCCGGGGGCGATCGCGCCGCCGACGTACTCGCCCTTGGCGGACACCGCGTCGAACGTCGTGGCCGTCCCGAAGTCGACCACGATGGCGGGCCCGCCGTGCGTGTGGACGGCGGCGAGCGCGTTCACGATGCGGTCGGCGCCGACCTCCTTGGGGTTGTCCATCCGGACGGGCACCCCGGTCTTCACGCCGGGCTCCACGATCACGGCGGACACGTCCCCGTAGTACCGGCGGCACATCTCGCGCATCTCGTGCAGGACGGACGGGACCGTCGAGCACAGGGCGATACCACTGATGTCGGTCTCCGCCAGCAGGGGGCTCTGCTGGACGAGGCCCTGCAGGACCACGGCGATCTCGTCGGCGGTCCGCCGCGGATCGGTGTTGATCCTCCAGTGCTCGATCACCTCCTCGCCCTCGAACAGGCCGAGGACGGTATTGGTGTTACCGACGTCGATGGTGAGCAGCATCAGGTCCCCGCTGGTCAGGAGAAGTCAAGGCCGATGTCGAACACGCGGGCCGAGTGCGTCAGCGCGCCCACCGCAAGGTAGTCCACGCCGGTCACGGCGACGTCTCGGGCCCTGTCCAGGGTAAGGCCCCCGGACGCCTCCAGCCTTGCCCGGCCCGCCACGGTCCGCACCGCCTCCGCCATCTGGGCGTCGGTCATGTTGTCCAGCAGGATGGACGTCGCACCCACTTCGAGGGCCTCCTCGACCTGCTCAAGGGTGTCGCACTCCACCTGGATGTGCAGGGACGGGTACATGGACCGGATCGCCTCGAACGCCTTGGTGACGCTCCCGGCCGCCGCCACATGGTTGTCCTTGATGAGCGCGGAGTCGTGCAGCCCCATGCGGTGGTTGACCCCGCCACCGCATTTCACGGCGTACTTCTGCAGCGCCCTAAGGCCCGGCAGCGTCTTCCTGGAGTCGCGGACCTCGGCCTTGGTGCCCTCCAGAGCGTCCACCCACTGACGGGTGGCGGTGGCGACTCCCGACAGGTGCGTGAGGAGGTTCAGGGCCGTCCGCTCCGCCCTGAGGACGGCCCGCGTGCGCCCGTGGACCGAGATGAGGACCTGCCCCGGGACGACCCGGTCACCGTCCCGGACCTTGGCCTCGTACCGGACGCCCATCACCTCGAACACGACCGCGGCCACGGGCACCCCGGCCACGACCCCGCTCTCGCGCGCGGTGAAGTCCCCCGTCGATTCGTCCTCGGGCGCGAAGATCGGCTCGCTGGTGACATCGACCTCGCCGTCCTCGGCGAGCGCGGTGCGGACGAGGTTTTCCACATGTTCGGGATCGAGCCCGGCGTCCCGCAGCGCGCCCGTAAGTTCCGGAGTCATGCGAACCGTCCTTCTTCGTATGCGGTCACGAGGCCGTTCCCCGCCCGCCGCGTGACGAGATGACCGCGCCACCGGGCGTCGGCCCGCTCGGGGAAGTCCTCGCGCCAGTGGCTCCCCCGCGTCTCCTCCCGCAGCCGCGCGGCGGCGACGATCGCCGTGGCGACCGCGTGCAGGTTGGTGGCCTCCCACGCCCTGACCCCGGGTTCCACGTCGCCCCCGCGCGCCGCGAGCGCCTCCAGCTCGCGCGCCGCGCGGGACAGCCCTTCGGCCCCCCGCAGCACCCCCGCACAGGACGTCATGATGCGCTGTATCTCCCCCCGGCATTCCGGGTCGACCAACCCGCCGCCCTCGGACGGACCAAGCCAATCACCCGCCCCGTCCCGGGCGCCCTCCGCCCCCGGATCAACGCCGCCCATCTCGGCCGCGCCGGCGTCCCCGGACGCGCTCGCCGAAGCCTCGGCGGGCCCGTCTGGACCGATGGCGGCCTGCTCCGCCGAGATGGCATCGGCGATCCGCTTCGCGAAGACGAGGCCCTCCAGGAGGGAGTTCGACGCGAGGCGGTTGGCGCCGTGCACGCCCGTGCAGGCGACCTCGCCGCACGCGTACAGGCCGGGAACGGAGGCGCGTCCGTGCAGATCGGTCCGCACGCCTCCGCTGGCGTAGTGCGCCGCCGGCACCACCGGGATCGGCTCGGTGACCGGATCGATGCCGTGGTGGCGGCACGCGGCGAGGATCGTCGGGAAGCGGTCCTCCCACATCGCGGCGCCGAGATGCCGCCCGTCCAGCAGCATGTGGGAGGCGCCCGTCTCCCGCATCCGGTTCATGATCCCCTTGGCGACGACGTCGCGCGGGGCGAGCTCGGCGAGCTCGTGCCGTCCGACCATGAACCGCGTGCCCGCCTGATCGATGAGGTGCGCGCCCTCGCCTCGCACCGCCTCGGAGATCAACGGCTGCTGCCCGCGCGCGCCCTCGCCGAGCCACAGCACCGTGGGGTGGAACTGGACGAACTCCAGATCGGTGACGTCCGCCCCCGCCCGCAGGGCGAGCGCGACCCCGTCGCCGGTGGACACCTCGGGATTGGTGGTGGCGGAGTACACCTGCCCGAGCCCGCCCGTAGCGAGCACGACGGCCCGTGCGCGGACGGCGCCGACGCCCCAGGGCTGCCCCTCCCCCATGACGTGCAGGGTGACCCCGGTGGCGCGGCCGGCGGCGTCCCGGAGCAGATCGAGGACCAGCGCGTGCTCGACGACCTCGACGCCCGAGTCCTTGAGCGCGGCGAGGAGCGCGCGGCTGATCTCGGCGCCGGTGGCGTCGCCCCCGGCATGGGCGATGCGGCGGCGGTGGTGGCCGCCCTCCCGGGTCAGCGCGATCTCCCCGTCCTCGGCGCGGTCGAACGCGGTGCCCAGGTCGATGAGCCGCCGGACGGCATCCGGCCCCTCGGTCACGAGGGCGCGGACGGCGTCCACGTCGCAGAGCCCGACACCGGCGGTGAGCGTGTCCGCCAGGTGGTCCTCGGGGCTGTCGTCGGGGGCGAGAGCGGCGGCGATCCCGCCCTGCGCCCAGCGGGTCGATCCCGCGTCCAGCAGCGCCTTGGTCACGAGCAGCACCCGCCCGTGCGGGCGGCAGCGCAGGGCCGTGACCAGCCCGGCGATGCCGGACCCGATCACGACGGTGTCGGTATCGGCGGTCCAGCCGGGACGGGGCGCGGCGAGGCTGGAAGGGATCATGGGCCCTCCTCCGAGGTCGGTTCTCGTCATTTTGACACTAACCGTGCGGGATTCGTTCCCCCGCCCCCGCCACAACCCGCCCGGCACCCGCCGCGGGGAGCGCGTTCACGCTCACCGCCGCACGTCAGAGCACCCGTTCACCGGTTCGCGGCGCCGGGCGGGTCCGATGAGTCGGGCTTCAGACGGGGTGGACGAGGTCCCCGCGGAGGCCGTCGCCGCCGGGGACGGGCTCGGCCGGGTCGCCGCCCAAGGAGATGATCTTGTTGGAGCGGTCGACATGGACGACCGCCGGCTGGAACTCGCGGGCCTCGGCGTCGGTGAGCTGGGCGTAGCTGATGATGATCACGAGGTCGCCGGGCTGGACGAGGCGGGCGGCGGCGCCGTTGATGCCGATCACGCCGGAGCCGCGCTCGCCCGCGATCAGGTAGGTCTCGAGGCGGGCGCCGTTGTCGATGTCGACGATGTGGACCTGCTCCCCCGGCAGGAGGTCGGCCGCGTCCATCAGGTCCTGGTCGATCGTCAGCGATCCCACGTAGTGCAGGTCGGCCTGGGTCACCGTGGCGCGGTGGATCTTCGACTTGAACATCGTCCGGAACATCAGTGCTCCTTCGGGAACTCGAGGGGAGTGTTGTCGATCAGGTGGGTGGTGCCGACCCGCGCGGCGACGGCGAGGACGGCGGGACCGGTGTGGGCGTCCGAGACCTCGAGGAAGGTCGCGGGGTCGACGAGGACGATGTAGTCGAGGTGGAGGGCGGGTCCGGCCCCGTCCAGGACGGCCCGTGCCGCCTTGACGACGGCGGACGGTCCGTCCGGCACGGCGTCCGCGCCGGCGCGGAGCGCCCGGGACAGGGCGAGGGCGGTACTGCGATCGGTCTCGGTCAGGTAGCGGTTCCGGCTCGACAGGGCGAGGCCGTCCGGCTCCCGGACGGTCGGCGCCCCGACGACCTCGACCGGGACGTTCAGGTCGGCCACCATCCGGCGGATCATCGCGAGCTGCTGCGCGTCCTTCTCCCCGAAGACGGCCACGTCCGGTCTCACCAGGTTCAACAACTTCAGGACGACCGTGAGCATTCCGTCGAAATGCCCCGGCCGGGTCACACCCTCGACCCGGGCGCCCATCGGCCCCGACTTCAACGTGACCTGTGGTTCCGCCGGATACATCACGTCCACGGAGGGCGCGAACACGATGGACACCCCCTCGGCGGCGCAGGCTTCCACGTCGTCGGCGAACGTGCGCGGATAACGGTCGAAGTCCTCATTCGGCCCGAACTGCAGCGGGTTGACGAAAACGCTGACCGCGACCGTCCCGGCGATCTCCCGGGCCCTCCGGATCAGCGACCGGTGGCCTTCGTGCAGCGCGCCCATGGTCGGGACGAGCGCGAGCGTCCCCTCGACGCCGGTGCGGGCGGCGGCCAGCTCCGCGCGGGTCCTCACGATGACGGGTGTCATGGGCTCCTGCCTCGATCAGTCGGCCAGCGCTTCGAGGAGCCGTTCGGCGTCCTCGGGTTTGAGCATTCCGGCGCCGAGCGCCCGGTCGGCGGTGAGCCGGGCCAGCGCGACGTACGCGCGGCGGCTCTCCGGCGACACCCGGGCGAGCTCGGCGACATGGTCCGCGACGGTCCCGGCGTCGCCGCGGGCGACGGGGCCGGTGAGGCCGTCGATCCCGAGCCGCAGCGCGTTGTCGAGCGCGGCGCCGAGCAGCGGCCCCAGCATGCGGCCCGGCTCGGCGACGCCCGCCGCGCCCAGCAGGTCCATCGCCTCGACCACCAGGGTGACCAGGTGGTTCGCGCCGCCCGCCAGAGCCGCGTGATAGAGCGGCCGGCGCTCCTCGGTGATCCAGACCGGCTCGCCGCCCATCTCCAGGACCAGCGCCTCCGCGACCGGACGCAGCGGATCCGGCGAGGTGACACCGAACGAGATCCCGCTCAGCCGGTCCACGTCGTCGGGGCGTCCGGTGAAGGTCATGACCGGGTGCAGGGCCAGCGGCAGCGCCCCGGACCGGGTGAGCGGGTCGAGGACGGCGGTGCCGTACCGCCCGCTGGGGTGCGCGATCAGCTTGCCGTCCACCGGGACACCGGCCCCCACCAGCCCGGCGGCGAGGCCCGGCAGCGCGTCGTCCGGCACGGTCAGCAGGACGAGATCGGCGGCCCCCACGACCTCGTCCGGCGTCGCGACCGCGGCACCGGGCAGCCGGTCCGCCACCCGCTCGCGAGACCTCTCCGACACCGCGGCGGCGGCCACGACGCGATGACCCACCCGTCCGAGCGCCGCACCGAGCGCGGTGCCGACCCGGCCCGCCCCCACGACACCGACCGCGAGCCGGGCGGGCCGGCCGGCCGCGTCCGGCCCGTTTCCAGGCACGCCGGAAAAGGGCGTCAGCTCTGCATCCATCGAATATCCGTTCCAGTCCTCATAACGTAGGTACCGGACGTGCGGACGGAGTCTACCGTGTTGTTCTGCAGTGCCCTTGGCGTCAGGCGCTTGAGCGCCTTCCTTCGGCGGGCACTGCGGTGCGATCGCTGCATCGCTTCGACTCGCCCGGGGGCTCGCTGCGCGATCAGGTTCTTGCTTCGCTCGAACCTGGCTTCGCTCGCGATCGCGACGGTACAGGTCGGTTGACGGCTGGGGCAGGGGTTGGTGCTCGTGCGCCCCTGTGGTCCGTTTCGTCCGGCGGTCGAGACAGATTGATCAGCCACTCTCGGTGATTATCCAGACACTCTAGCCAGGCCGCGGTCAGTCGTGGGTCAGCGACTCCACGATCGACGTCTTCGCAGCTCGGCGGGCGGGGAGGACGGCCGCCAGGGTCCCGGCGGCCGCCGCCAGGGCCACATAAGTGATCACCTGAAGGTAGGGGACGGCGAAGACCGAGTCGTTCGCCATCGCGTTCGTCGCGGCCCAGCCGAAACCGATCCCGAGGACGACGCCGGTGCCGGCGCCGATGACGGCCATGACCATCGCCTCGATCGAGAGCATCCGGCGGAGCTGGCGGCGGGTCAGGCCGAGGGCGCGCAGAAGGGCGGACTCGCGGGTGCGTTCCACGACCGACAGCGTGAGGGTGTTCGCGATGCCGAACAGGGCGATCACGATCGCGAGGCCGAGCAGCCCGGCGAAGATCATCAAGATCATGTCGATGGCGTTGCCGAGCGACTCCTTGAGCTCGATGGCCGAGCTGATCCGCGCGATCGGATAGGGGTCGGCGGCGGTCTCGACCGCCTTGCGGGCGGTCGCGCCGGGGATCCCCTCGCGCGCCTTGACGAAGATGGTCGACGGGTCCCGGACGGTGAAGTACCGGTCGAAATCGGTCTCCGGCACCATGAGCCCGGTGAACGGCATGCCCTCCCCGTAGACCGCCGCCAGCCGGACGGGGACGGTGCCGCGCGCGGTGGCGATCTCGACGGTGTCGCCGAGCCGCAGTCCTTCGTCCTTCGCGGTGCCCTGGTCGACCATCGCGGTGCCCGGCCGGAGGTCGGACAGCGAGCCCTCCGCCATCGCCGGTTTGATGATCGTGCCGAGCGCCGACATGGTCACGGCGGTGACCGTCCGCCCGGATCCGTGCCGGGCGTCGCGCACCTCGATCACCGCGGCCAGTTCGGGACGGGCGCGGAGGGAGGCGGCGAGGGCGCGAGGAAGCCGCGCCGGCTCGTCCGTGAGCTGGGCCCTGATCTGGAAGTCGACCGGGAACTGCTCGTCCACCTTCGCGGCGGCGGTCGCCTTGCCGCTCGCCGCGACCACCGCGAACAGGCTCATCAGCCCGACGCCGACGGTCAGCGCGATCGTCGTGGTGGCGGTGCGGCGGGGGGCGCGCTGGGCGTTCGCGACCGCGAGCCGCCCGGGGACGCCGCCGAAGCGCGCCGGGACGGCCCCGGCGACCCGGCCGAACGGCCGGATCAGCGCGGGCATCGCCGCCATCACACCGAGGAAGAAGACTCCGCCGGAGACCGCGACGAGGTACATGGCGGCCTGGCCCTTCTCCATCACGACGGACCCGAGCACACCGAAGCCGAGCCCGGTCAGGACCAGGACGGACGCGAACAGGGTCCGCAGGCGGCCGAGCCGGAACCGTCCGGTGCCCGGTTCGAGCTCGGTGCGGAGGGCCGCCACCGGCGCGATGCGAGTGGCGGAGCGTGCCGGGAGGACGGCGGACGCGAGCGTCACGGCGATGCCGACGCCGAGTCCGATCGCGACGGCGCGTCCGGTGAGAGTGAGTCCTTCGACGGGCATGTCCGCGAACCGGCCGACCACGGCGAGCGCCGCCGCGCCGAGCCCGAGGCCCGCGGCGAGGCCCAGCAGCGAACCGGCCAGCCCGACGGCCGCGGAATCGGCGAGCACCCCGGCGAACACCTGGCGCCGGGTCGCGCCGACGCAGCGCAGCAGCGCCATCTCCCGCATCCGCTGCGCGATCAGGATGGCGAAGGTGTTGTAGATGACGAGCGCGGAGACGAGCATCGCGACCAGGGCGAACAGCAGCAGGCCCGCCCGGATGACCTTCGTGTCGGCGCCGGCCTCGCGGGCGAGCTTCGCGGCGAGCTCCTGGCCGGTGCGGACCTCGTACCGGTCGCCGACGGCGGCGGCGACCGCGGCCTTGTCCCCGCCCGCGAGGTCGATCTCCCGGTAGGTCCTCTCGCCGGTCATCAGCGTCGCGGTGGGAACGTCGAAGCCGACGGCGCCCCGGTAGCCGATCTCCTGGTCGATCCCGAAGTCGACGATGCCGACGAGGGTGAAGCGGTGCGGGCGGGCGCGGCGGTCGAGGACGGTGATGGTGTCGCCGACCTCGAACCCCTCACGCTCGGCGACCTTCGCGTCCAGGACCGCCTCGGCCGCGCCGGACGGGACGCGTCCCTCGTCGACGTCGTAGCGCAGGAGCCTGCCGGACGGGACCGAGACGCCGAGCGTGGGCATCTCGCCCACGGCCTTGCCGTCCTTGCCGAGGAGGGCCGCCTCCCCCTCGACCTTCGGCTGGGCCTCGACGACCCCCGGCAGGGCGCGGACCTCGTCGAGGACGCTCGCCGGGATGCCGCCGTCCTCGGGCAGGATCGCGACCGTGACCTTGCCCGCGGAGCGGGCGAAGGTCTTCCCGACGCCCCTGTCCATGGAGTCGGTGAGCACGAACGTCCCGGAGATGAACCCGACGCCGAGCGTGATGGCCATCGCCGTGAGGAGGAGGCGGAGCCTGTGCGCCCGCAGGCCGGCCAGGGTGGTCTTCAGCATCGCTCAGGCCCCCAGGCTCTTCAGGCGGTCGAGGACCGTGTCGGGGGTCGGCCGGACGATCTCCGAGACGATCGCCCCGTCGCGCAGGAACACGACCCGGTCGGCGTACGACGCGGCGACCGGATCGTGGGTGACCATGACGACCGTCCGGCCCATCTCCCGCACCGACGCGCGCAGGAACGCGAGGACCTCGGCGCCGGACCGCGAGTCGAGGTTGCCGGTGGGCTCGTCCGCGAAGACGACGTCGGGCCGGGCGACGATCGCCCGCGCGCACGCGACCCGCTGCTGCTGGCCGCCGGACAGTTCGCTCGGCCGGTGGTGGAGCCGTTCGCGCAGCCCCACCACGTCCACGACATGGTCGAACCAGGCGCGATCGGGCCTGCGGCCCGCCAGTTCCATCGGCAGCAGGATGTTCTGCTCGGCGGTGAGCGTCGGCAGGAGGTTGAACGCCTGGAAGACGAACCCGACGCGGTCGCGGCGGAGCAGTGTCAGCCGCCGGTCGCCCAGCCGGGTGATGTCGGCGTCGCCCAGCATGATCCGCCCGGTGGTGACCGTGTCGAGCCCGGCGAGGCAGTGCATGAGCGTCGACTTGCCGGATCCGGACGGACCCATGATCGCGGTGAAGGCGCCCCGGTCGAAGGCGGCGTCGACCCCTCGCAGCGCGTGCACGGCCGCGTCACCGGTCCCGTACACCTTCGACACGTCGGCGGCCGCGACGGCGTGCGCGGTCGCCGCGGCGGGCGGGCTGGCTGGGGTGCTGGTCAAGACGGCTCCTTCGGTGCGCGGACGATCGATATCCACGCTAGGAACCGCAGGTGCCGCGGTCGTCGGCCTCGCGTCCACGATCCGTGTCAGCGTTCGGGCGGGTCGCGCCCACTCTGTACGACCCGAGTCGTACGGGTGCGTCCCCCTTCGCTCCGATGTGCGCCGGCGCACCGGCGGCCCCCCGAGGGCCTCCGGTGCGCCGGTCAGCGTGGATCGATGGCGATCCCGGCTCAGTAGCCGCCCTTGCCGTGGCCGCCGTGACCGCCGTGACCCCCGTGACCCCCGTGACCCCCGTGGCCCCCGTGACCGCTGTGGCCGCCGTGGCCGCTGTCGCCGCCGGTGTGCGCGTCGCCCTTGCACCCGGCGCCCGCGACGCCGATGACCGCGACGGCGTTGCCGCAGACGTTGACCGGGATCGAGATCGGGACGAAGACCTGGTTGCCGGACAGCACGCCGCCGGCGCCGCTGGTGATGCCGCCGGTGTCCGCGCCGGCCGGGGCGGCCGTCAGGACGGAGCCCGCGAGGGCGAAGCCGAGGATGCCGGTCGTGGCGAGCTTCTTGATCATGCTGAATCCTCCCGTAGGGGGCCGGGAGCCGGCCCCTGATCCGATGGACGCGACGCCGTCCGCGAGGACGAGGTCACAGTCGGTAGCTATTCAGCTACCGCTCGGTAAGGCCAACGGGATTCCAAGGCCGAAGGCAGACGGTAATCAGAGAGTAATCAATTCGTTACAGATTGCTATCTTTTTGACCGCTTTTGACCAGGCCCGTCTCATAGGCGAAGACGACCGCCTGAACGCGATCTCGCAGCCCCAATTTCATGAGAATGCGCCCCATATGGGTTTTGACGGTGGCTTCCGACACGAAGAGCCGCCCGGCGATCTCCGCGTTCGACAGGCCGCGCGCCACCAGACCGAGCACCTCGCCCTCCCGGTCCGTCAGGGTCTCGAGGGCCCCGACGGCCTTCTCCTCGGCGTCCGGCAGATGCACCGCGAATCGGTCGAGCAGCCGTTTCGTCGTGCTCGGCGCGACCACCGCGTCTCCGGAACGCACCGATCTGATGGCCTCGATCAGCTGCGGGGGGCCGGCGTCCTTGAGCAGGAATCCGCCCGCCCCCGCCTTGATCGCCGCGAAGGCGTACTCGTCCAGGTCGAACGTCGTCAGGATGATCACCTTGGGGCCGCCGCCCGCGACGATCCGCCGGGTCGCCTCGATCCCGTCCATGCGCGGCATCCGGACGTCCATCAGCACGACGTCAGCCCTCGTCGTGCGCAGCAGGTCGAGGGCCTGGACGCCGTCCGCCGCCTCGCCCACCACCTCGATGTCGGGCTGCGCGTCCAACACCATCGTGAATCCCGCGCGTACGAGCTCCTGGTCGTCGACCAGGACGACCCGGATCGCCGTGTCACTCATCCGTTCTCCCTTCCGCGCCGCCTCAGGCGGCCTCACCTGTCGGGATCCGGGCGACCACCTCGAAACCGCCCCCGGCGCGGGGCTCCGCGCGGACGCGGCCCCCGTACACGCCGACGCGCTCGCGCATGCCGACGAGCCCGTGGCCGCGGCCGTCGTCGGACGCCGCCGCGCCGCGGCCGTCGTCCACGATCGTGATCTCGACGGCGTCCTCCGTGTAGCGGAGGCGGACGGCCGCGGTGACGTTGCGGCCACCGTGCTTGAGCGTATTGGTCAGGGCTTCCTGGACGATCCTGAAGACCGTCAGCTGGCGCCCCTCGGACATGGCAGCGGGCGGGCCGTCCACCTCGAACGTCACGGGCAGGCCAGAGGCGCGGACCTGCTCCACCAGGTCGTCCAGCTGCCCGACTCCGGGCTGCGGCGCGTACACGCCCGCGTCGTCGTTCTCGCGGAGGACGCCCAGCAGTCGGCGCATCTCGGCCAGCGCCTGGCGTCCTGTGGAGGAGATCGCCTCCAGCGCCTGCCGGGCCCGCGCCACGTCGCTGTCGATCGCGTAGGACGCGCCGTCCGCCTGCACCACGATCACGCTGACGTTGTGCGCCACGACGTCGTGCAGTTCGCGCGCGATGCGCGCGCGTTCGGCGGCCATGGCCATCGCGACCTCGTTGTCGCGTTCCCGCTCCAGCCGTTCGGCGCGTTCCTCCAGCGACCTCAGGTAGGCGCGCCGCGTCCGCATGTGCAGCCCGAGGATCCAGACCCCGGCCACGACGGCGGTCAGCATCGCGAAGGTGTACTTCTGGGCGTCGGCTCCGACCGGGTACCGGATCGTCGCCAGGACGGCCCCGAATTCCGTCACCAGGGCGGCGGCCAGGCCCCACCGGAACGAGGGGCCCGCCGTCACCGTGTAGAGGCCCATGAGGACGGCCATGTTCGACGGAACGGGTTCGATGCCGCCGAGCCACTGGAGGAACGAGATGAGCGCCACCAGGGCGAAGACGGTCAGCGGAAAGGTCCTGCGGAGGACGAGCGGGGCTAGCAGGGCTCCGTTGACCAGGAGGTACAGGCCGGTCCCGATCCCGTAGCCGGAGGAACCGAGCCCTGGCAGCGCGATGACCAGCAGCGGCGAGATGAAGAACGCGTCGACCAGCCACTTCTTGCCGCGCCACCACTCCCACACCTTGCCGACCATGCACACAGGGTAGGAAGGCGCAGGTCAGCCGGGTATCCACCCAAGGTCGGACCCGGGTCCACCCTGAGGATGGCCGTGGAGGACAGAGGTCCGTGGGATGAGCGTCCCGGACCCCCGCGCAGGGCGTCCCACGGTACCGTCACAGTGTGGCGGCGTTGGTTTCCGAGTGGCTGACATGGCGCACCGCGATGGAGCGGGCCCTGTACGGGGAGGGCGGCTTCTACCGGCGCGGAGAGCGTCCGGCGGAGCACTTCCGGACGTCGGTGCACGCCTCGTCGCGGTTCGCGGCGGCCATGGCCCGGATCCTGGTCGACGTCGACGCCGCGCTGGGCCGTCCCGACCGGCTCGACATCGTCGATATGGGCGCGGGCTCCGGCCGGCTGCTGGTCAGCGTCCTCGACGCGGTGCCGGCCGACCTCGGCGCGCGGCTGGCGCCGACCGCCGTGGAGATCGCTCCGCGCCCGGCCGACGTCTCCGAGCGCGTCGTCTGGCGGCCGGACCTGCCGGACCGCATCACGGGTCTCGTCATCGCGAACGAATGGCTCGACAACGTTCCGCTGGACGTGGTCGAGCGCACCCCGGACGGGATCCGCACGATGCTGGTCGACCCGTCCAGCGGAGCGGAGATCCCGGGCCCGGCCCCCTCCCCTGAGGACCGCGACTGGCTGGAGCGGTGGTGGCCGGTCCAGGAGCCCGGATACCGCGCGGAGGTGGGGCACCCCCGGTGCCGCGCATGGGCGGCCGTGGTGCGGCGGCTGGAGAGCGGCCTCGCCCTCGCCGTGGACTACTGGCACTCCCGGACGTCACGTCCCGCGTACGGCACTCTGGCGGGTTATCGGGACGGCGCCACCGTGCCCGCCGTCCCCGACGGGTCCTGCGATGTCACCGCCCACGTGGCGCTGGACGCCTGCACCACGGCGGGCGAGCGCGCGGGCGCGACCTCGACCCTGCTGACCACGCAGCGGGAGGCTCTGCGCGCGCTGGGGCTCTCCGGGACGCGTCCCCCGATCGATCTGGCGCATCGCGATCCGCGCGCCTACCTCGCGGCCCTGTGCAGGGCGGGTGAGGACGCCGAACTGACCGACCCGTCCGGGCTGGGTGGATTCGGATGGCTCGCCCAAGCCGTCGGCATCCCCCTCCCGTCCTCGTTGTCCACAGCCGTGGCCGCGCACCCCTGACGAGGGTGGCCCATCACCGTTCGACGAGGAGCGACTCCAGTCCGCGGAGCACGTACCCCGGCTTCCACCGCGGTTCACCGGCCAGACGCAGATCGGGCGCCGCGCGGAGCAGGGCCCCGTAGGACTCGGCCAGTTCGATCCGGGCGAGCGGGGCGCCGAGGCAGTAGTGGATGCCGAGGCCGAACGTGATGTGGGGGTTCGGGTCCCGGCCGATGTCGAGACGGTCCGGGTCGGAGAACACCGCGGGGTCCCGGTTGGCGGACGCGAACTGGAGCGCGATCTCCGCGCCGCGCGGGATGTCCACTCCCGCGACGGCGATGTCCTCCAGGACCCACCGCTCGAACATGGGGGCGGGCGTGTCGTACCGCATCAGCTCTTCGACGGCGGTGGGGATGAGCGAGTGGTCCGCCCGGAGCCGCTCCAGCTCACCGGGGTTGCGGAACAGGGACCACCAGCCGTTGCCCGTCGCGTTGACGGTCGCCTCGTGGCCCGCGTTGAGCAGCAGGACGCACGTGCCGATCAGCTCGTCCTCGGTGAGGCGGTCGCCCTCGTCGACGACCCCGGCGAGGGCGCTGATCAGGTCGTCGCGCGGCTCGGCGCGCCGCGCCCGCGCCAGGCCGCGCAGGTAGTCGGAGAACTCCACCGCGGCCCGGACGGCGGTCCGCTGGGCCTCCTGCGAGGGGTTCAGCTCGTACATGCCGCAGATGTCGGCGGACCACGGCCGCAGGAGGCTCCGGTCGGTTTCGGGGACGCCGAGCATCTCGGCGATGACGTTCACCGGCAGCGGCTCGGCGACCTCGGCGAGCAGATCGCCGCCGCCCCGGTCGGCCAGACCGGAGGCGAGCTCGGTGGCGAGCCTGCGGATCGTCGGCCGGAGTCCCTCGACCCTCCGGGCGGTGAACGCCTTCGACACCAGGCGCCGCAACCGGGTGTGGGCGGGCGGCTCCACGTCGAGCATCCCGGCGCGGACGAGGTCCCAGAAGGGCTTGAGGAACTCGGCCTCGGGTTCGCGTCCGAACTCCTCGTGGCTCGCGATGTGCAGGTACGAGCGTCCCAGCCGGCGGTCGCGCAGGAGGGCGTCCACGTCCGCGTACCGGCTGACGACCCACTGGCCGGTGGGCTCGTGGAAGAACACCGGACGCTCGGCGCGGATCCGCTCGAACGCGGGGTACGGGTTCGCCACGAACGCGGGCGACCAGGGGTCATAGGCGATGTCGCTCATGGCCAGCACGATATGCGGCCCGGCCGAATCCTCCGAAAGGGCGGCCCGGCCTCAGCGCGCGGCCCAGTGGGCCGGGTCCCCGCCCGACCGGCGGGCCGCCAGGGCGCGCCGCGCCGTGGAGTCGACGATCGCGCGGGCCTCGCCGAGCTCGCGGTCGGCGGCGGCCACCTGGACCGGGCCGGGCGGCGCGTCCACATGGACGGTCGCCAGGCCGAGGAGGCGCTGGAACGGGTTGACCGTGAGCCGGACGCTCTGCGCGCGCGCGTGCGCGATCACGTCGGTGCGGCGGCAGGGCCAGCCGTGGCGGGTCACGAAGACCACGTCGTCGGTCCCGGCGCCGTCGGCGCGGTCGATGGCCACGCCCTTGGAGGACGCGGGGACGAGCGGCACGGCATCGACCGTCGTCCCCGGGAACACCTGCGCGACCAGCTGCATGGCGACATGGCGGGGCGCCACGGGCAGGAGGGTGGACGACAGGGCCTGGCGCTCGCCCGCGTAACCGGCGATCGTCACATCGACCCGGGCCCAGCCCATGGTGCGCCAGAACGCGGGCTCCACGATGCTGACCGCCTGGACGCGGCCGGGGGGCAGCGTCTGCATGCGCGTCTCCAGCAGCCCGTAGCGGAGGCGTATGCCGTCCGGGGACATGGCGACCGAGAAGTTGCCGTACATCACCATGGGGGCGATCACGGCGCGGATGAGGGCGAGCAGGACCGGGATGGACACGGCGAGCATGCCGCCCTCGGCGTACATCAGCAGGAACAGGAGCGAGGCGAGGAACAGCAGGACCGTGGCGAGGACCGGCAGCCGCACGATCAGCGACGCCAGGAGGACCCCGAAGGGGACGCGCCACAGCGGCCGCTCCGGCGCCTCGGGCGTGTGACCGGGAAGGCCGGCGGCACGGGCCAGCAGTTCCGCGCGCAGCTGCTGCGCCGAGCGGTGGCCGAGGTACCGCAGCGCGATCCCGTTCTGCTCCCCTCCGGCAAGTTCCACCCGGACCTCCGCCAGGGCGAACATCCGCGTGACGAGGGGCCGGACGACGTCGATGGCCTGCACGCGGGACAGCGGGATGCGGCGCTTGCGCTTGCGCAGCAGGCCGGTCTCCACCACGAGATCGTCGCCGTCGACGCGGAACCGCAGGGCGAGCCACGCCCAGAGCCCGGCGCCGACCGCGACGACCGTCATGACCGCGGACACGGCGAGGAACCTGCCCACGACCCGCGGGGTGAGCGCCAGCGTGATGCCGTCCTCGGTCTGGGTCAGCAGGAGCGGGAAACCCAGCAGGACGAAGTAGGCGATGAGGAAGACGGAGGCGCGCAGGGGCGCGGTCGCCCAGTGCAGCCTGTGGACTCCCTCGGAGAAGCGGATCGGCGGTGGGGGCGGGTGGCCGTACGGAGGCCCGTACCCCGGCGGCGGATGCGGGACGGGCGGGCCGTACGGAGGCCGCGGAGGCCCCTGAAACGGTCCCTGGATCGGCCGGGGAGCACCGTACGGGGGCATCGGACGCCCCTGCGGACCGTACGGCCCGGGCGGCGGGTAGGGGTTTCCCGCCGGCCCGTGGCCGGGCGGCCCGGGAGGGTTGTGGGGGCCGTAAGGGCCGCTCATAGGCCCATGCTCCGTTCGTCGCCCTTCTGCGCGAGACGGTCGCGCAGTGACGCGGCCTCGGCGGAGGGCAGGCCCGGGATCGTCGCGTCCGTGGCCGCGGCCGCGGTGTGCATGCGGACGGTGGCGATCCCCATCCACCGCTCGAGCAGCCCGGCGGTGACGTCCACGAACTGCATCCGCCCGTAGGGCACGACGATGAGCCGCTTGACGAACACGCCGTGCGTGACGATGAGGTCGTTCGCGCGTTCCGCGTACCCGAAGGAGCGCCGGTCGAGTTCGGCCACGGCCCCCATGAGGACGACCGTGAGGACCACGGCGACACCCCACAGGACGGTGGCGACGGGCGTGCCGTTCGTCCAGACGAGGAATCCGCCCACACCGCCCACCGGCACCGCCCAGAGCGCTGCGGACAGCAGCCGGTGCAGGCTGTGGCGCTTGGAGAGGGGGGACCAGGGGAGGTCGTCGCCCGGCGCGAACGCCTGGTCGGCGCGGTAGACGGGCGCCGGCACCCCCACCGGCGGCGGCCCGCCCCGCCCCGGGCCGGACGGCGTGGAGGGGTACGCCGCGCCCTGCTGTGCCGGGGGGTGCGCGGCGGGCTCGAACGGCGGTGTGCCGTGGCTCGCGTTCATTGCCCCCTAGTCAACCGGATCCGCGGTCCGCTCGCCATGGGACGATGTGCCGGTGATCGGAGCGGCGGAGACGCGACCATGACCACCGAACGGATCGTCGGCATCGGTGCGGGGGCCAAGGAACTCGCGACCGAGGACATGACGCTGAACATCGGGCCTCAGCACCCCTCGACGCACGGGGTGCTGAGGCTCCGGCTGACGCTGGACGGCGAGCGCATCTCGGCCGCCGAGCCCATCGTCGGCTACATGCACCGGGGCGCGGAGAAGCTGTTCGAGGTCCGCGACTTCCGGCAGATCATCGTGCTCGCCAACCGGCACGACTGGCTGTCGGCCTTCTCCAACGAGCTGGGCGTGGTGCTCGCCGTCGAGCGCATGCTGGGCATGGAGGTGCCGCCCAGGGCGGTGTGGACGCGGACGCTCCTCGCGGAGCTGAACAGGATCCTGAACCACCTGATGTTCCTGGGCTCGTACCCGCTGGAAGTGGGCGCGATCACACCGATCTTCTACGCTTTCCGCGAGCGGGAGTCGCTGCAGAGGGTCCTGGAGGAGATCTCCGGCGGCCGGATCCACTACATGTTCAACCGGGTGGGCGGCCTCAAGGAGGAGCCCCCCGCGGGCTGGACGGGCCGCACCCGCGCCGCGGTCGCCGAGGTCCGATCCCGCATGGGCGACATCGCCGACCTGATCATGGGCAACGAGATCTTCCGCGCTCGCACGCGGGGCGTGGGCGTCCTGACCCGGGAGCAGATCCTGCAGTACGGGGTGTCCGGGCCGATCGCGCGGGCGTCCGGCCTCGACTTCGACCTGCGCCGCGACGAGCCCTACCTCGCCTACGGCGACCTGGACGTGCGGGTCGTCACGCGGGAGGAGGGCGACTGCCTCGCCCGCTTCGAGTGCCTCCTTGACCAGGTGTACGCGTCCCTGGACCTCGCCGACGCCTGCCTCGACCGCCTCGCCGAACTGCCGCCGGGGCCGATCAACCAGCGGCTCCCCAAGGTCCTGAAGGTGCCGGAGGGGCACACCTACGCCTGGACGGAGAACCCCCTCGGCCTCAACGGCTACTACCTGGTGTCGCGCGGCGAGAAGACCCCCTGGCGCCTGAAGCTGCGCTCCGCGTCCTACAACAACGTCCAGGTGCTGGCCGAGCTCCTGCCGGGCAATCTCGTCGCCGACATGATCGCGATCCTCGGCTCGATGTTCTTCGTCGTCGGCGACGTCGACAAGTAGCCCGAACCGGACGCGGGGCCACTCACGCCCGGGAGACGCCCGGGTCGTCGATCCGGTCGTCCGGGTCCTTCGGGACCCGGCAGGCGTACTCGAGGAAGAACGCCGCGCCGGCGAGCACCACCGCCGACAGGAACGTCCCGCCGCTTACGAAGAAGTCGTGCCGGGGCGTGGCCTTGTCAAGCGCGTCGGCGAGGCTCGCGGCGAACCCGGCGAAGACGCCCGCGATGACCGCCGCGGCGTGCGCGCTCGCCTTGCCCAGCGCGGCCGTGCGGGCGACGGCGAGCGGCTCCACCGGCCGCGTGCCCGGCCTGCGGCGGATGCGGCGCAGCAGGTTCACGGCCGTGAAACCCTCGCCCAGCGCCAGGAGCAGCAGGGTCGGGACGGCCGTCCACGGCAGTGGCGGCAGCGACAGGTACGCCGTCTGGAGCACCGCCCAGGTGATGAGGCCGAGTACCACCACCAGGGCCGCGAGGAACAGCGGTCGGGTCGGCCTCATGCAGGCTGCTGGAGGCTCAGGTCGGACCTGCGGCGGCAGACGGACGGTCCCCCTTCCGCCTGCCTGGCCTTGGCGAGGTCGCCGACCCTGCCATGGCCCTGCAGCAGCACGTCCGGTTCGATGTCGGCCCACGGGACGAGGACGAACGCCCGCTCGTGCGCGCGCGGGTGGGGCAGCGTCAAGACGGGGTCGTCGGACGTGACGTCCCCGAACACCACGATGTCGATGTCCAGGGTGCGGGGGCCCCAGCGGACCTCCCGGACGCGGCGCATCGAGTTCTCGATGTTGAGGACCCGTTCGAGGAGGTTCTCCGGGGCGAGCCGGGTGTCGGCCACCAGGACCGCGTTGAGGTAGTCGCCCTGTTCCGGGATCGTCTCCCCGGGCGGGGCGAACGGAGCGGTCTCGTAGACGGGGGAGAGCGCCACGAAGTCCATCCCCGGCGCGTCGAACAACGCGTCCACGGCCTCCTGGAGGTTGTCCAGACGGTCGCCGAGGTTGCTGCCGAGTGAGAGGACGACACGGTGCCGGACCAGCATGTGGCCCCCGGTCGCGGTGCGGTCGGACGCTGTCATGGACGACTCCTCCTGATCTTCACGGCCACGTCCGTGAAGGGGTGCGGCACCGGGGCGCTCGGCTTGTGCACGGTGACCTCCGCCTCCACGACCGCCGCGTCTTCCAGGCAGATCGTCGCTAGGCGGTCGGCGAGCGTCTCGATGAGGTTGACGGGCTCCCCCTCCACGACGGCGACCAGACGGCTCGCGAGCGTTCCGTAGTCGACGGTACGCGACAGATCATCTCCGGCCGCCGCCGGGCGGGTGTCGAGACCGAGCGCGACGTCCACGACGAACTCCTGTCCGAGCTCCCGCTCGGCCGGCAGGCAGCCGTGGCGTCCCCTGGCCCGCAGGCCGCGCAGTTCGATGCGGTCGAGACTCATTCTTCCTCTGCCTCAGCGACGTTGAGCACCGGGGACCCGTGGTGGAGCAGAAGGCGCCACTCCCCCTCGGCCCTGACGAACAGGTTCGTGGCCACGATGCTCCCGCCCGCGAGGAACCCCGCCTCGGTGTCATCGTCGGCCGTCAGGACGTTCTCCTTGCACGTCACCACCGCGTGATCACCGTAAACGTCCGTCTCGACGTCGGTCAGGACGAACTGGATGTACGCCGTGTTCGCCATGATCAGCGCCCAGGAGCGCAGCACCTCGTCGCGGCCCCGCAGCATCGTCCAGCCCGGGTGCACGCACGAGACCCCCGCCGCGTACGGGCCGTCCGCCCACACGGCGGCCATGCGGTCGAGATCGCCCGCCTCGAACGCCGCGTAGAACTCCGTGTGCGCCTCTTCCAGCTCGGCACGGTTCACGGCACGGCTCATCCGTCGTCGCTCCCTGTTTCGGTCCGTGGGACTCCTGCTTCGGTACGCGGAGCGTCGGCATCGACGCCGGCCGGGCCGCCCGGCTCCGGACGGGCCGCGCGCACGGCGGCCGCGACGCGCACCGCGTCGACGTTGGGGCGGACGCGGTGCACCCGGACGCACCACGCGCCCGCGGCCGCGGCGAGGGACGTGACCGCCACGGTCGCGTCATCGCAGTCCGTGAACGGCCGGGGGACGCCCTCGGCGTCCGCGAGGAGCCGCGTCAGGAAGCTCTTGCGGGAGGCGCCGACGAGGACCGGGTGCCCGGTGCCGGTGAAAGCGTCCAGGTGGGCGAGGAGCGTCCAGTTGTGGCCCGCCGTCGGGCTCTTGGAGAACCCCAGCCCGGGATCGAGGACGATCAGCGACGGATCGACCCCCTCCTCCAGCACGGCGTCCACCCGCTTCAGCAGCTCGTCGCGGACCTCGCGCACCACATCGGCGTACACGGCGCGGGTCTGCATGTCATGGCTGTGCCCCCGCCAGTGCATCACGACGTAGGGAACCCCCGCGGCCGCCACCACCCGGGCCATCCCCGGATCGGCCAGGCCGCCGCTGACGTCGTTCACCAGGCGCGCGCCCGCCGCGACCGCCGCCTCCGCCACCTCGGCGCGCATCGTGTCGACGCTGACCGGGACGTCCTCGGCCGTGAGCGCCTCGATGACCGGCACGACGCGGCGCAGCTCCTCCTCCCGGGAGACCCGCTGCGCGCCCGGACGGGTGGACTCGCCGCCGACGTCGACGATGTCGGCGCCCTCCGCGACCAGGTCGAGGCCGTGCCCGATCGCCTTCTCGGGGTCGAACCAGGAACCGCCGTCGGAGAACGAGTCGGGGGTGACGTTCACCACGCCCATGACGAGGCAGCGCCCTGGTGCGGGAAGACCCGGGACGACGGCACTGGTCATGCCGTCAACCCTATGCCTTCGCCGCACCCCCCGGATGCCCCCCTCGATCACCGCCGAAAGGCGCCCGCAACGCCTGAACGGCCCCCAGCTCGCCGCTGAGGGCCGTTCAGGCGTTCGTACCGTTCCAAGGCGACTCGGGCGCTACGGGCGGCCCAGGATCAGGCTCATCGCCTCGGCGCGCGTCTCGGCGTGATCGCGGAAGTCGCCACGGACCGCCGAGGTCACCGTCTTCGCGCCCGGCTTGCGCACGCCCCGCATCGTCATGCAGAGGTGCTCCGCCTCGATCACCACGATCGCGCCGCGCGGCTCCAGCACCCGCATCAACGCGTCCGCGACCTGGCTCGTCAGCCGCTCCTGCACCTGCGGCCGGCGCGCGTACACGTCGACCAGCCGCGCGAGCTTGGACAGGCCCGTGATCTGGCCCTTCTTGTTCGGCGTGTACCCGACGTGGGCGACACCGTGGAAGGGCACCAGGTGGTGCTCGCAGACGCTGTACACCTCGATGTCCTTCACGAGGACCATCTCCTCGTGCATGGCGTCGAAAACGGTGGTCAGCGCCTCCTCCGGCGTCTGCCGGAGACCCGCGAACTGCTCGGCGTACGCGCGGGCCACACGCGCCGGGGTATCGCGGAGCCCGTCGCGATCGGGGTCCTCCCCGATCGCGAACAGGATCTCGCGCACCGCCTTCTCGATGCGGGCGTGGTCGAACCCCGGCGGGTCCTCCCGCATCGGCGCGTCGTCGTCGATGGACATGGCCAAGGCGTCAGCTCTCGCCCTGAGCGGGATCGGCGGCCTCGGAGCCGACGGCGCCCTGCCCGTTGTTCTTGGTCAGCTCCGCCACGTCCTGCGGGCCGAGCAGGGCCAGCTCCTTGGAGGTCAGGACCGGCGGGCGGTCCGACGGGAGGCGCTTGCCGTACCCCGTGTAGGAGTTCTGGTGGGGGCGCTTGGTGATGGGAGAGAAGATCTCCAGCACCTGGTCCTTGGAGAGGGTCTCCTTCTCCATCAGGTTGACCACCAGGTCGTCCAGGACGTCCCGGTACTCGACCAGGATCTCCCACGCGGTGTCGTGCGCGGCCTCGATGTAGCGGCGGACCTCGTCGTCGATCGCGGACGCGATGTCCTCGGAGTAGTCGCGCTCGTGGCCCATGTCCCGTCCGAGGAACACCTCGCCGGCGCCGGTCCCGAACTTGCGGGCGCCGAGGCGCTCGCTCATGCCGTACTCCGTCACCATGTTGCGCGCGATGGAGGTGGCCTTCTCGATGTCGTTGGCCGCGCCGGTGGTGGGCTCGTGGAACACGAGCTCCTCAGCGGTGCGCCCGCCCAGCAGCATGGCCAGCTGGTCGTTCATCTCCGAGCGCGTGGTGAGGAACTTGTCCTCCATCGGGAGGGTCATCGTGTAGCCGAGGGCCCGGCCGCGCGGCAGGATCGTCACCTTGTGCACGGGGTCGGCGTTCGGCAGCGCGTGCGCCACCAGCGCGTGACCGCCCTCGTGGTAGGCGATGATCTTCTTTTCCTTCTCCGACATCACGCGGGTCTTGCGCTCCGGCCCGGCCATGACGCGGTCGATGGACTCCTCGAGGGTGTCCATGTCGATCAGCTTGCGGTCGAAGCGGGCAGTGAGGAGCGCCGCCTCGTTGATGACGTTCGCGAGGTCAGCGCCGGTGAATCCGGGCGTGCGCCGGGCGATGACGTCGAGGTCGACGTCCGGCGCGAACGGCTTGCCGCGCCCGTGCACCCGGAGGATGCCCTTGCGGCCCTCCAGGTCGGGCCGGTCGACGGTGACCTGCCGGTCGAAACGGCCGGGGCGCAGCAGCGCCGGGTCGAGGATGTCGGGCCGGTTGGTCGCCGCGATGAGGATCACGCCGCCCTTGACGTCGAACCCGTCCATCTCGACCAGGAGCTGGTTCAGGGTCTGCTCGCGCTCGTCGTGGCCGCCGCCGAGCCCGGCACCGCGGTGCCGGCCGACGGCGTCGATCTCGTCGATGAAGATGATGGACGGCGCGTTCGCCTTCGCCTGCTCGAACAGGTCCCGCACGCGGGAGGCGCCGACACCGACGAACATCTCGACGAAGTCCGAACCGGAGATCGAGTAGAAGGGGACCCCCGCCTCGCCGGCCACGGCGCGCGCGAGGAGCGTCTTGCCGGTGCCGGGCGGGCCGTACAGCAGCACGCCCTTCGGGATCTTCGCCCCGATCGCCTGGAACTTCGCCGGGTTCTGCAGGAAGTCCTTGATCTCCTCGAGTTCCTCGAGGGCCTCCTCGGCGCCGGCGACGTCCGCGAAGGTCGTCTTCGGGGTGTCCTTGGTGATGAGCTTCGCCTTGGACTTGCCGAAGTTCATCACCCGCGATCCGCCGCCCTGCATCTGGTTCATGATGAACAGGAAGATGAGGACGATGACCACGATGGGCAGCAGGCTGAACAGCAGGCTCATGAAGAGGTTCTGCTTCGGCACCTCGACGTTGTAGCCGCCGGGGAGCTTGCCCGCGTTGGCCTGCGCCTGGAGTTGCCTCTGGAGCTCGAGGCCCTGGCCGTCGACCCAGGAGGCCTGCTGCCGGGTGTCGTCGGTCAGCGTGATCTCGATCCGCTGGTCCTTGTCAATGATCTTGGCGGACTTGACCTTGCCCGCCGCGATCTCCTGGACCACCTTGGAGGTGTCGGTCTTCTCGTATGAACGGCTCGGATTGAGGCCCCACATGACAAGGGCGACCAAGAGGCCGAACAGCAGGATCCACAGCAGCGGCCCGCGAAAATAGCGCTTCACGTCCATTTATCCGGTTACCCCTCCGGGGCCCGTCCCTCCTGACCAACGTCTGTGTGCGATCCCCGCCCGTCCCGGGGGACGAGCGTCAGTGCGACCATCGAAAGACCCGCTCACGAACGGTCCGGCGCCGGGGGCTCCGGATCCGTCGAGCGGTCTCCCTCACATGGCACCCGGGCTTGGGGAGCCTGGGACCACCGACGGTACACCGCAGAACACGGGAGACGCAGCCAGCGCCGATCTCCCGGTCCTTTCCGTATACCCGTCAACGACCCTTGCAACGAACCGTCACGGCCGGTTGTTCCCTGCCGCCGGGCTCTATGCGTCCCGCGGGCACCGGCGGCGGCGGCGCTTCACCGGCGCCGTCCGCGCCGGGTGCCGTCAGGCCTCACCACCGTAGACATGGGGGGCGAGGGTGCCGACGAACGGAAGGTTCCGGTACTTCTCCGCGTAGTCGAGCCCGTATCCGATGACGAACTCGTTGGGGATTTCGAAGCCGATGTATCTCACGTCCACCTCGGTCTTGACGGCGTCGGGCTTGCGGAGGAGGGCGCAGATCTCCAGGGACGCGAGCCCGCGCGAACGCAGGTTGCTCACCAGCCACGACAGCGTGAGCCCCGAGTCGACGATGTCCTCCACGATCAGGACGTGCCGGTCGGTGATGTCGGTGTCGAGGTCCTTGAGGATGCGGACGACGCCCGACGACTTGGTCCCCGACCCGTAGGACGACACCGCCATCCAGTCCATCGAGGCGGGCGTGTGCAGTGCGCGCGCCAGGTCCGCCATGATCATGACGGCGCCCTTCAGGACCCCCACCAGGAGCAGGTCCTTGCCCGCGTAGTCGGCGTCGATCTGCTCGGCCAGCTCCCGCACCTTGGCCTGGAGCCGGTCTTCGGGGATCAGTACCTTCGCCAGGTCGCTGCCCAGGTCCTTCTCGTCCACAGCCCACCCTCATCGTCGAGACCCGTCCGCCCGGTGGCGGACGCCGCCGTGCGGAGCTCCCGCACCGCGCGATGTCAAGCCGGGCCGAACAGCAGCCTCCCATACCGCCGGAACACCCGAAGGCGCCCGGGCAGGTCCACGTGCCGCTGGCCGTGCCAGGCGATGACCAGCCGATCCATTGCATCGACATGGACGGCCGCGAGCGTACCCGGTGGACTGCCGGCCTTCACCGCGGCCACCCTCAGCACGCGGGTCCTGACCGCTCTGGGCAGGTCCTCCAGCCCCTCCAGGCGCAGCGCCACCGGACAGCCCTCCTCGGAGGTCGCCAGGTCCGCGAAGGCCCGCTCCGCAAGGCCGTCGAGGGCGTCCGCGTCATCGCGGAGCATCCGCGCCGTCCTGGCGAGCGCGTCCGCGATGCCCGGCCCCAGCGCCTTCTCCAGGGCGGGCAGTGCTTCGTGCCTCACACGGGCGCGCGTGTACGCCGGGTCGTCATTGTGGGGGTCGTCCCAGGGGTCCAGTCCCATCGCGACGCACGCCCTGCGCGCGGTGGCCCGATCGATCTCCAAGAGGGGACGGCGGTACAGAACGCCGGGGTCGCCGCTGTGCGCGCGCCGGCGGAACGTCGGCGGCATGCCCGCGAGCGACCGCGCACCCGACCCGCGCGCGAGCCCCAGCAGCACCGTCTCCGCCTGGTCGTCCCGGGTGTGCCCGAGGAGGACCGCCGCCGCGCCCAGCCGGGTCGCGGCATCGTCCAGGGCCGCGTACCGCGCGTCACGTGCCGCGTTCTCCGGGCCGCCGGACCCCGAGACGGTGACCGCTATGGAGCCGGCGGGATCCAGCCCGAGGCCGGCGAGGACCCCGACCAGGGCGTCGGCGCGTCCGGCCGACCCGTCCTGCAGGCCGTGGTCGATCGTGACGGCGCCGGCCGGACGCCCCGATCTGGGCGCCTCGAAGGCCAGCGCCCCCGCGAGGGCCAGGGAGTCGGCTCCCCCGCTGCACGCGGCCAGCACCATCGCGCCGGGGGGCAGGCCGGCGAGGACGCGCCGCACCGCGACGCGGACCGTCGCCACCGCCGGATCTGGACCCATGGGACATCACTACCACCCGCACGGGCCCGGCGGCCCGATCACGCCTCGTTGGCCTCCGGCGGCGCCTCGTCGAGGGCCCGCGGCACCACGACCCGGGCGATCCAGAGCGAGGGCTCCTTGATCTCGTCGTGGGTGGGCAGCGTCTCCGGCGACTCCCAGACCCTGTTGAAACCGCTCATGCCCACCTGGGCGACGACCCGCCGCACGAACCGCGACCCCTCCGCGTACTGCTTCATCTTCAGGTCGATGCCGAGCAGCCTGCGGATCGTCTTGTCCAGTCGGGAACCGCCGTCGCGGCGTCCCTGGAAACTCGCCCGGATCTGCTGGACGGACGGCACGACCTCCGGGCCGACCGCGTCCATCACATAGTCGCCGTGACCCTCCACCAGCGTCATCACGGCGGTGAGCCGGTCGAGGATCTCGCGCTGCTCCGGGCTCTGGATCGCGTCGATGAGGTTGGAGTCGCCGCCGCGGACGGCGTCCGCGACGGCCTCCGCCGCGTCCCGGATCCGCTCCAGCATCGCGCCCGGGTCGAGGTCGGAGGCCAGCAGGAAGCGCGTCATCTGGTCCTGCACGTACTGGCGCAGCCAGGGGACCCCGGTGAACTGCGCTCGGTGCGTCTCCTCGTGCAGGCACACCCAGAGCCGGAAGTCGCGCGAGTGCACGCCGAGCTCCTGCTCGACGTGCACGATGTTGGGCGCCACCAGGGTCAGCCGGCCGGTCGGCGCGATGCCGGACGGGTCCGGCGGCAGGAACAGCTCGTACTGCCCGAGGACGCGGCTCGCCATGTACGCGAGGATCGCCCCGACCTGCATCCCGGTGACACGGGACCCGACGGCCTGCACGATCGCGTCCCCGGTGCTGCCCAGCGGCCCCGGACCTCGGCGCGCGGACATCTGCTCCATGAGCGGTTCCAGGACCACTCGGAAACCGTCCACGTTCGCCTGGATCCACCCGGGGCGGTCCACCACCGTGGCGGGCGCGGGATCGATCTCCGAGGCCATACCGGTGAAGTCCCGCACATGGCCGTGCGCGATCCGGGACAGTTCCCGCAGCTCCGCCACGACGTCGCGGGCCTCGGCCGGACTCACCTGCGGCCCCGGCCGGACGAGACGGGATCCGGCCTGCACGGCGACATTCCAGTCGATCATCGAGGCGCTCATCACTCCACCGTCCGTTCGACACGGCGCCGGAGCGCCCCTGCACGGTTTGTTCAACGAACAACCGTTCTGGTTATCTCCCGTACGGTCTCCCCCACACCAGGATCAGCCGCACCCGCAGGCGGCGACCGCCGCCGCGAGCCGGTCGAGCCGCCCCGGGTCCACCACCGATTTCCCGTCCCCGGCCATGAAGGCGAACGCGAGCAGCCGTCCGTCCGCGTCGTGGGCGACGCCCGCGAGCGTGCTGACACCGGACAGCGTGCCCGTCTTCGCCCGGACGACCCCGGCCCCCGCGCGGCTCGACGGAACCGTGTAACGGGGCGGGCCGAGCGTCCCGGAGAAGCCCGCGACCGGCAGGCCGGTGATCGCCGCACGCAGCTCGGGGTGTTCCGGGCTCGCCGCCAGGGACACGATCCGCGCCAGTGCGATCGGCGAGATCCGATTGTGCGGGGACAGGCCGCTGCCGTCATGGACGAGGACGCCCTCCGCGACGCCCAGCTCCGACAGGACCTGGAGCACGGCCTGCGCGGAGGAGGCGAACGACGCGGGGAGCCCCCTCTTGACGGCGACCTGCCTGGCCATCGCCTCCGCGACGTCGTTGTCGCTGTCGGTCATCAGATGCTCGACCAGTGCCGAGACGGGAGGCGACCGCACCGCGCCGAGGGTCTGCGCGTCCTTCGGCGCGACGGTCCCGCGGCCGCTCTTCGCCGCCACCCCGTTGCGGGACAGCAGGCGCGCGAACGAGGCCGCGGCGACGGCGGGCGGATCGGTGACCCGTTCGGGACGCGTCGGGTCGACGCGCCCCTCGTCCACGGTGAGAGCGCTCACCGGGGCGACCTCACCGTCGGGCAGGTAGTTGGGCTTCCAGGTCGCGGCCGCGCGCGGCCCCTGGTAGGCGGACGCGTCGTAGTCGACCCGCACCTGCGTCACCCCGGACGCCTTGAGGGCGGTGGCCGTCTGCCGCGCCAGATCGGCGAGAGAGGCATAGGGCGGATGTCCCGCTTCCGGACTCGGAGGCAGGGCGGTCAGGGTGGGATCCCCGCCGCCGACCAGTACGATGCCGCCATCGCCCCCGCGCACGACGCGGGTGGTGATCCGGTGCCCAGGGCCCGCCGCGGCCAGGACGGCCACCGCCGTCACCAGCTTCGTCGTGGAAGCGGGCGTCGCGGGGCGGTCCGCGCGCAGGTCGAACAGCGTCCGGCGGGTCACCGCGTCGATCACCACCGCGTTGATCGGCGCCCCCCGGCCTCCCGCCAGGGGCGCAAGCCTCGCGGCGACGGCGGCGGCGTTCGCCGGCCGGGCCGCGACCAGATCGACCGCCGGCACGGACACCGAGGTCCGCAGCGGGTCCCGCGCGGCCACGCTCGGCGGCTGCGGGGACAGGTGGCGGTCCGGTGTGAGTTTCGCCACTGCAACCCCGGCGAGAGCAGTGAAAACGTTGAGGAGGGATAGTGACAGTACGGCGAGGGCTCGACCCCGTCCTCCCACGTGACCGCCCCTCTCCCACTCAGCACTCGCCAACGTGCGACATCCTTATATAAGGGAACACCCACCCCGTGGCGTCGGCATGCCGTCCCACGGACCCCCGAAAGACTATTCACTGCGACCGCGCAGGGAGCGGAGGACATCTTGGATTTCGACGTCACCATTGAGATCCCGAAGGGCCAGCGGAACAAGTACGAGGTCGACCACGAGTCGGGGCGCATCCGCCTCGACCGCATGCTCTTCACCTCGACCCAGTACCCGGCCGACTACGGGTTCATCGAGCACACCCTGGGCGAGGACGGCGACCCCCTGGACGCGCTGGTCCTGCTGCAGGAGCCGACGTTCCCCGGCTGCCTGATCCGCTGCCGCGCGGTCGGCATGTTCCGCATGACCGACGAGGCCGGTGGTGACGACAAGGTCCTGTGCGTCCCCGCGACGGACCCCCGGATGGAGCACCTGCGCGACATTCACCACGTCGCCGAGTTCGACCGCCTGGAGATCCAGCACTTCTTCGAGGTCTACAAGGACCTCGAGCCCGGAAAGTCCGTCGAGGGCGCCAGCTGGGTCGGCCGCGTCGAGGCGGAGATCGAGATCGAGCGTTCCCTGAAGCGCGCGGCGGAGCAGGGCGGTCACTGAGCCCGGTCATCGGGGCCGGCTCGGTCCGGCCCTTGATGCGGGAGCCGTGAGACGGCGCCGGTCCGCTCCCCGCCGTCCTGCACGAGCAGCTCGCAGAGAACCCTTCCGTACGGACACCGTACGGAAGGGTTCTCGCCTTCCCGGGGGTGGATCGTCTTGCTTTGGCTAGCCCGAGGTCTCCGGGGCGGGGCTGTCACCGGACGGAGTGGAAGAGGCGGCGCTGTCCGATGGTGGAGCGGAGTTCCCGGCGGACGGTGTCGATGATGACGGCGGAGCCGAGGACGGGGGCTCCGGAGGCTCGGACGGGGAGGGCGTACCGGACGCCGGCGGTTTCGAGGGCTCACCGGACGGCGGCGGACCCGAGGACGAGGGCGGGTCCGTGGCGGGTCCCGGGGATGGGGAGGTCGAACCCGTGGGTGTGGGCGAAGGGCCGGGATCGGGGACGTCCGGACGCCAGGTGACGCACACCGGCGTCCCTCCGGGAGAGAACAGGATGGCCCCCTCGCCCTGCGAGCGGGTGTCGCGGACGGCCTGTACGCCGAGGGTCACGGCCTCGCCGTCACCGAGCCGTCCGGACGTCCTGCTCACCCGCAGAGGTCCCCGGGTCGTGGCCCGCCACTCCACGGGCCCGCCCTCCGCCCGCAGTTCCACCGAACCGGCCGAGCCTCCTGCAAGGTCGAGGTAGAGCGGGGACACCACCAGCGAGCCGGTGACCCGGCCGCCGAACAGGGGTCGGGACCGCAAGGGCCGTCCGGCGGGCGGCGTGGGAAGGGCCTCCGGCGGCGCGGACGAGGTGCGCGCCCCCAAGGGGAACGTCGCCGAGACGGGCATCGGCTCCGATCCCTCGCCCGCGTTCCGGCGCGTGACGGAGTGCTCTCCCGCCGCGGTCGGCGACGTGGATGAGGCGCTGCCCGGACCGGGCTTCACGACCCTCCCGGCGGAACCCGCCCCCTGCCCGGCCGCACCGAACACCGCGTACATCGCGGTGAGGCCGCCACCGAGGAGCCCGACGGCCAGTCCGAGGACGAGCGCCAGGCGGACCGCCCGTGACCGGCTCCCGGCGTACTCCGGCACACACCCCGAACGCGTCGCCGGGCGCGTACGGCGTGCGCCCCGCAACGATGCGCGGAGCCGGCCCATCAGCGGCCCCGGCGCGACCGGGAACCCGTCGGGTGTGAACGCGGTGACCCGGGTGGCGGCGAAACGCCGGTAGCCGGCGAGCTCCGGGTCCAGGAAGCAGCTCATGACCCGCACCCGGAGCTCCTCCGGCGGCACCGGGTCGGGCAGGAGGCCGAACACCTTCGCCGCCGAGACCGTACGCGGGCGCAGCGCCCGGCACACCGGGCACTCCTCGGCGTGCGCCGCCAGCCGCCCGGCCGGTTCGGGCGAGAGCGGCCCGTTGCGCTCCCGCAGGAGGCGCGCGCGCTCCGGGCAGCCGTACGGCCCCCTGTGGGCGAGGATCTCGGCCACGAGCGCCCGTTCGAGCCGTCCGTGCGCGCGGTCGAGCATGGCCTGCGCGTCCCGCACCGGTACGCCCATGACGGCCGCCACCTCGATGACGGGCAGGTGATGACGCATGCGGAGTGCGAGGACCTCCCGCGCCGACGGCGGCAGGGCCATGACGGCGTGCCAGGCCATGATGCGCTGGTCGACGTCCTCCTGCCGATGGTCCGCGATGGGCACGTCCGGCGGATCGTCGTGGGCGGGCGCGCGGCGTCCGCATTCCAGGCGCGCGATCGCGTACAGCCATGGCTCGAGCCGGTGCGGGTCCCGCAGCTCGTCGATGTGCGCTTCGGCCACGATGAACGTGTCGCGCAAGGCGACCTGCGCGGCGTCGCGTTCCCTGAGCCGGAACCAGCAGTACGCGTAGATCCGGTCGGCGTAGGCGCCGTACAGGCCGGCCACCGCGTCCGCTTCGCGCGCGCGCAGCGCCTCGACCAGGCGTGGGTCGTTCATGACTGAAAATGTAAACGTTCCCGGGAACTTTTACTCGCAATTTCAAGAGACCGGACATCGCACACCAACGCCATTTCTGCTTTTTCTGGGGACAGTTTATGAATTGTGACTATTGGCAAGTTTGCGCGAGTTGCCCCACCCCGCGGTCCATGTTGACAGTGTCACCATGACAGTGTCATCATCACTGCCATGGACGATGCCTGGACGATCAGCGAGCTGGCCGAGCGCGCCGCGGCGGCGCTCACCTCCGGCGCGTCCGTGCGGGTCAACGGCCGGGTGCGCGATCTGCCCAACGAGCGGCTGATCCGCTGGTACACGACGATCGGCCTGCTCGACCCGCCACTCGGACGCCGCGGCCGCGCCGCCCTGTACGGCCGCCGCCATCTCCTCCAGCTCGTCGCCGTGAAGCGCCGCCAGTCCGCCGGCCACTCCATCGCCGAGATCCAGCTGGAGCTCGCCGCCGCGACCGACCAGACCCTCGAGCGGATCGCCCTCCCGTCACCCGGACGACAGGCCCCGGAGCCCGCCCCGGGGCCGTCCCCAAAGAGCGATCACCACGCGGACGCGACCGACCTGTCCGCAGAACCGCACGGCCCCACGAGAGGCCGCTTCTGGAGCACGCGTCCCGACATCTCGTTCCGCGGCATCACCGCCACCGATGACCTGGTCCTGCCGCCGGCCGTCGTCCAGGGCGTCAAGCTGGCACCCGACGTCACCCTCCTGCTGGAGGCCGCCGCCCTCACCGGCGACGACGTGGCCGCCCTCCGGCACGCCGCCCGCCCCCTGCTCCGCGAACTGCACCGCCGCGGCCTGCTCACGTCCTCCGGTCACGCACCGGCCGAACCCGACGCCCTCTCCGCGACCTCCGACGCCACCGCAACCTCCGACCCCACCGTGACATCCGCCGATCCGCCCGGGAGGCCCCAGTGAACGTGCGCATCCTGCCGCTACCCGAGACCACAGCGCCCCCGGCCCCCGGCTCCGGCCTCGGCGCGCTCAGCACCGGCAAGGGGAACCTGCCGCTCGACACCGTCGAGGTGCGCGCCTCGGTGACCGGCCTGACCGCCGGGATCGAGGTCGTCCAGGGGTTCCGCAACCCCTTCGACGTGCCGCTCGAGGCGACCTACGTCTTCCCCCTGCCCGACCGGGCCGCCGTGACCGCACTGCGGATGGAGGCCGCCGACCGGGTGATCGAGGGAACGCTGAAGGAGCGTGGCCGCGCCCGGGAGGAGTACGACGCCGCGATCGCCGCCGGACGGCGCGCCGCGATCGCCGAGGAGGACCGCCCCGACGTCTTCACCATGCGCGTGGGCAACATCCTCCCGGGCGAGCGGGTCACGATCCGCCTCGCGCTCGACCAGCCGCTGCCCTACGAGACGGGCACGGGCGCCACGTTCCGCTTCCCGCTCGTCGTGGCCCCCCGCTACATCCCGGGCGCACCGCTCGGCGACGCCCAGGCCGGTCCCGGGATCGCGGAGGACACCGACGCCGTCCCCGACGCGTCCAGGATCAGTCCCCCGGTCCTGCTGCCGGGCTTCCCCGACCCGGTGCGGCTCTCGATCGCCGTGGACATCGACCCCGCGGGGCTGCCCCTCACCGAGATCCACTCCGCCCTCCACGTCGTCACGGACTACTCCGACGGCGAGCGGGTGAAGGTGCGGCTGCGGCCGGGCGAGCGACTCGACCGCGACTTCATCCTGCGGCTCGGCTACGGCGGCCACGAGTGCGCCGCCCTGTCCCTCGCCCCGGACGAGTCCGGTGAAGAGGGGACGTTCAGCCTGACGGTCCTCCCGGACGGCGACGCCCGCCCCAGGCCACGGGACGTCGTGCTCGTCCTCGACCGTTCCGGCAGCATGCAGGGCTGGAAGATGGTCGCCGCCCGCCGCGCCGCCGCCCGGATCGTCGACACGCTCCGAACCGAGGACCGGTTCGCCGTCCTGTCCTTCGACACCGTCATCGAACGGCCCCGCGACCTCGGGCCGGGGCTCGCCGACGGAACCGACCGCAACCGCTTCCGCGCGGTCGAGCATCTCGCGACCCTGGAAGCCCGGGGCGGCACCGAGATGCTCGCCCCGCTCGACGAGGCGTGCACCCTGCTCGCCGAGCCCGGTCGCGACCGGGTGCTCGTCCTCATCACCGACGGCCAGATCGGCAACGAGGACCAGATCCTCGCCCATCTGGAGCCCCGGCTGCACGGCGTCCGGGTCCACACCGTCGGGATCGACCGGGCGGTGAACGCGGGGTTCCTGAACCGCCTCGCCGCGGTCGGCGGCGGCCTCTGCGAACTGGTCGAATCCGAGGACCGCCTGGACACGGCGATGGAGCACATCCACCACCGGATCGGCGCGCCCCTCGCGACCGGCCTCTCCCTGCACCCCGACGGCCTGGACGTCGTGCCCGGTTCGGTGGCGCCCGCCCGCCTCGGCGCCCTGTTCCCCGGAGTCCCGCTGACGGTCACCGGGCGCTACCGCGGACCGGCCGGCGGCTCACTGACCGTCCAGGGCGCCGCGTCCGACGGCACCCCGTGGGAACAGCGCGCGGATGCGCGGGTCTCCAATGGCACGGCGGCCACCTCGATCTGGGCCCGCGCGCACCTGCGCGACCTGGAGGACCGCTACGCCGTCACGGGCTCCGACGACCTCGAACGGCGCATCGTCGACACATCCCTGCGCTTCGGCGTCCTGTGCCGCTTCACGGCGTTCGTCGCCGTCGACGCCCGCGTCGTGACGGACGGCGACGCCCCTCACCCGGTCGTGCAACCGGTCGAGATGCCGGACGGCTGGGCGGCGCCCGCCGCTCCGATGTCCTTCCAGCCGATGTCCCTGGCCGCCCCGATGCCGACCGCCGGTGCGCCGCCCATGCCCGCGCCCGCAGCGCCGCCCATGGCGTCCGCCGGTGGGCCACCGCCGCCCAGAGGCGGTGCGGGCTTCCCCGCGGGCCCGCCCCGCGGCTCCTCCCACATGGCCGGAGAGTCCGCCGGTGCCCCGTCCCCGAAGCCCGCCTTGCGCCGTGGCGGCAACGCAGCCAGGCGACGGTCCCCGGACATCACGAATGACCTGGCGACCGCACTCGAGCGCCTGCACGCTGTCCCGGACACGCACCGCGACCGCCTCGACCACCTGCTGACCCTGCTCCTCCCCGACCTGGAGCGACTCGTCCAGCGCATGGAGGCACAGGGCATGGACGCCGCGCCGCTGTCCACGCTCCGCGACGAACTGCGCCTTCTCACTCCCACCGCGCCCGAAGCCCATGTCACCGACCTCTGGACGCGCACCCTCCAAACCCTCTCCGGCCTCGCCGCCCCCACGCCCCGCCCCCGCCCCTTCTGGAAACGCCCCTCATGAAGTGCCGGACACGAGCAGGGACGCCCTTGGTGGGCGTCCCTGCTGTGAGGGTGTGCGTCAGGCGGGGACGCGGGCGTGCTTGGGAGTGCGGCGCGAGAAGAGGGGGATCAGGTTGAGGGCGAGGCCGACCACGGCGACGCCCGTGACGAGGTTCACGCCCGGGTGGAACTCGGTGAAGCCCCCGCCGTCGCCGGCGGTGCCGACGCCGGCGACCAGTGCGGTGACCAGCGCCAGCACGAGGGCGGCGCCGACCTGACCCGATGTCTGGACCAGGCCGGAGGCCAGGCCCTGCTCGGAGTCGTCGATGCCGTGCGTGGCCTGGGCCATGATCGAGCTGAAGCCGAACGCGAACCCGCCGCCCAGCAGGAGCATCGTCGGCAGGATCGTGAACGCGTAGTTCGGCGTGCTCCCCGCCGTGGCGATGAACCACACGTAGCCGAGGCTGAGCGAGGCCATGGAGCTGATGATCAGCCGGGGAGTCCCGTACCGGTCGATCAGGCGGCCGACGAACGGCGAGCCGAAGGCGACGAGGAGCCCGGCCGGCAGCAGCGCCATGGCCATCTTGAGCGGCGACCAGTGCAGGACGTCCTGCAGGTAGAGGGTCATCATGAACTGGAAGCTGAGGTACGAGCCGAACAGGGCGATGATGCTGAGGTTCGCGCGGACGATCGAGCCGATCCGCAGGATGCCGAGCCGGATGAGCGGGTGCCGCACCCGGTTCTCGGTGACGACGAAACCGATCAGCAGGGCCGCCGCGAGTGCGACCGAACCGAGGGTGAGCGGGTCGAGCCATCCGCGGTCCGGCGCGGACACGACGGTGTAGACGGCGAGCAGCATGCCACTGGTCAGCGTGACGGCGCCGATGATGTCGTGGCCCCCCTCAGCCGCGGACCGGTCCTTGGGGATCAGCAGCCAGCCCGCGACGAGGGCCAGCACGGCCAGCGGGACCGGGGTCAGGAACGTCCAGCGCCAGCCGAAGCCGGTGAGCAGGCCGCCCAGGATCAGCCCGGACGAGTAGCCGCTGGCACCGAAGACCGAGAAGACCGACAGCGCCCGGTTGCGGGCCGGGCCCTCGTGGAAGGTGGTGGTCAGGATCGACATCGCGGTCGGCGCGGTGAACGCGGCCGCGAGGCCCTTGATGAATCGGGTGGCGATGAGCAGCGGCCCGCTGTCGACGAGGCCGCCGACCAGGGACGCGACGGCGAACACGGCGAGCGCGACGAGGAAGACCCGCCGCCGGCCGAGGAGGTCGGCGGTGCGCCCGCCGAGCAGGAGGAGCCCGCCGTAGCCGAGCACGTAGCCGTTCACGATCCACTGCAGGGACGTGGTGGACAGGCCGAGTTCGGTGCCGATGGACGGCAGTGCCACGCCGACCATCGAGACGTCGAGGGCGTCGAGGAAGAGGACGCCGCACAGGACGGCGAGGATGCCCCACAGCCGGGGGGTCCAGGTCTGCTCGGCGGGGGCGCTGACCGTCGCTGGTGCTGGTGAGGTGTCAGTGAGAGTCACGCCCGAGGACATTACATGCACACGCATTGATTGTCTACGCATAAGATTCGAGTGAATTTAATGCGAGTGCATCTGATGCGCGCGCATGCTAGGATCCGCGGCATGGAGTCGGAGGCCGCCCTGGTGGGCCGGTGGCGCAAGCTGCTCACCTGCTACAACACCATCGCCTGCGATCTCGATCGCGCTCTGCAGGACGCCCACGGCCTGACCATGAGCGAGTTCGAAACGCTCGACCGGCTCGCCGAGGCGGCGAACTGTGACAAGCGCCGCATGCAGGACCTCGCGTCCGGCATGTACCTGAGCCAGAGCGCCCTGTCGCGCACGGTCGCCCGCCTGGAGAAGGCCGGCCTCGTCCACCGCGCCCTCTGCGAGTCCGACCGCCGCGGCGTCTTCGTGAAGATCACCGAAGCGGGCCGCCGACGCCACACCGAAGCCCGCGAGACGCACATGGCGATCCTCGCGACGCACCTCGCCGAAGCGGACGCCTCACCCGCCTGACCGGCCCAGCCGCGCATCTCGCCAAGCCGAACGCCTCACCCGCCTGAGCCGGCGCCGGCCGCATCTCCCCCTCGCGGCGGACCGTTGCGCCAAGGCACCGCCGTGAGCGCCTGCGGGACCAGGATGCTCCGGCGCCGCCTGCGGCATGACCCGCGCAGGACGGTCCGTGTTCGCTCTTGTCCATCGATCGGTGGACAAGAGGTTCAACCGGTCGAGGCTGTCCCGGGGAAGGGGGCCGCGACCAGCCTTGAGGGCATGACGAATCCTTCTGTACGCCTGGCGCGCTGGAGCGCCCACCACCCCTGGCGGGCGATCGCGGGCTGGTTCCTGTTCGTGGCGGTCTGCCTCGGCGCCGGCATCGCGATCGGCGGCAACGCCGCCACATCGGCGGACTTCCGGGTGGGTGAGGCCGGACGCGCCGAGGCGATGGCCGAGCAGGGCGGCCTTCAGCCGCGGCCGCTGGAGCGGGTGCTGATAGCGGCGAAGGGGTCCGCGCGACTGGACGCGGGCCGGGCCGACGCGGTGGCCCGGGATGTGGCGACGCGCATGAAGCGGCTGCCCGAGGTCGAGTCGGTGGGAGCGCCGGTCCGCTCGGCGGACGGGAGGGCCGTCCGGCTCGATGTGGTCCTGAAGGGGCCGGAGCTGCAGGGCAAGAAGCACGTCGGCCCGCTCCTCGCGCAGACCGCCGAGGTGCGGAAGGCGAACCCGGACCTGTGGGTGGAGGAGTCGGGCGGCCCGTCCATCAGCAAGGACGTGCAGGGGCAGCGGAGCGACGACCTGTCCAGGACCGAGATGATCGCACTGCCGATCACGCTGATGGTCCTGCTGCTGGTGTTCCGCTCCGTGGCGATGGCGGTGGTGCCGCTGCTGCTCGCGGTGTCCTCCATCGTCGCGGGCGTCGGCCTGTCGATGCTCGCCTCGCACGTGTTCCCCGACGCGGGGGTCGGCGCGAACGTGATCCTGCTGATCGGGATGGCGGTCGGCGTCGACTACACGCTCTTCTACCTCAAGCGCGAGCGGGAGGAACGGGCGCGGGCCGGCGGGCGGCTGCCCGCGGCGGCGGTGGTGGAGCTGGCGGCGGCGACCTCGGGACGCGCCGTGGTGGTGTCCGGCCTCGCGGTCGCGGCGTCGAGCGCGACGCTGTACCTCGCGGGGGACGTCATCTTCTCCTCGCTGGCGACCGGCGCGATCGTGGTCAGCATCGCGGCGGTGGTGAGCTCGCTGACCGTCCTGCCCGCGCTGCTGGTGAAGCTCGGCCGGAGGGCGGAGCGGCGCGGGACGCGCACGCACGGGGACTCGGCCGGACGGTTCACCTCGGCCGTGCTGCGGTCGGTCGCGTCGCGTCCCGCGATCACGCTGGGTGCCGCCGGACTCGCCCTGCTGGCCATGGCGGCGCCGGTGGCGGGCCTCAAGCTGACGGACGTCGGGCGCGAGACCTACTCCCGCGAGCTTCCCGCGATGCAGGCGTACGACCGGGTGAACGCGGCGTTTCCGGAGCTGAAGGCCATGAACCAGGTCGTCGTGCGGGCCGATCCGGCACGCCGGGACGAGGTGGCCAGGGCGCTGGACGGCCTGGCCGGACGCGCGAAGAGCGATCCGCTTTTCGCCGGGACGTCGCGGTACCGCCTCTCGGCTGACGGACGGACGAGCATGCTGGAGCTTCCCGTCCCGGCCCATCCGAGCGAGGAACGGGCACAAGCCTCGCTGGAGCGCCTCCGGGCGCACCACATCCCCGCGACCGTCGGACGGACGGCCGGCGCGGAGGTGGCGGTGACGGGGGACGTCGCCCGCTACGCCGACTATCCCGAGCACCAGCGGACGAGGCTGCCGCTGATCCTCGGCGCGCTGCTGCTGGTCACCTTCGCCATCACCGCGTGGGCGTTCCGTTCGGTGGTCCTCGGCCTGGTCGGCGTGGTGCTGAACCTGCTGTCGTCGGTGGCGTCGCTCGGCGTGCTGACGGCGGTGTTCCAGCACAGGTGGGCGGAGGGGCTGCTCGGCTTCACCTCGATGGGGTCGATCGGTTCGCGGGTGCCGCTCTTCCTGTTCGTGATCCTGTTCGGGCTGTCGATGGACTACCAGGTGTTCGTGCTGAGCCGGGTGAAGGAGGCGGTGGACCGGGGCGTGCCCGCCCGGGACGCCGTGCTGGAGGGCATCGGCCGGTCGGCCGGGGTCGTGACGAGCGCCGCCGTCGTGATGGTGACGGTCTTCGCGAGCTTCGTCCCGCTGCATCTGATCGAGATGAAGCAGATCGGTTTCGTCCTGGCGGTGGCCGTGCTGCTGGACGCGTTCGTCATCAGGCTGGTCGTCCTGCCGGCGCTGATGCTGCTGCTCGGCGAGGCCGCCTGGTGGCCGCGGCGGCGGCGGACGGCTCCCGGCGTCCCGGCCGGGCGTGCCGTGGAGAACGTACGCTGATCATCGTGCCGACCCCCGACGACCGGTCCCGGATCCACCGCTGGAACGCCGCCCTGTGGGTGCTGGTGGGCCTCGTGCCCATGCTCATCGCGGGACTGGGCGACCACGGCGCGATGCGGTACTGGTCGTCGGGGGTCCCGGTCGTCCTCGGCGTCGCGTACGCGATCGCGCTCAGGTTCCCCGGTGAGCGGACGCGGTTCCTCTGGCTCCTCGTCGCCGGCATGGGGGTGCTCTCCTACCTGCGCGGCGGCGCCGCGTCGCTGTTCGTCACCTCGCTTCCGCTCTTCTGGTTCTCCACGAGGACGGTCGGAGGCGCCGTCACGGTGAGCGGCGCGGCGGCGGCGGCCACCGTGGCGGGCGGGATCCTCCGGACGGGGGACCCGCTCGCCGGGAACCAGGTCATCACCGTGGCCGCCTGCGCCTCCGGAGCGGTGATCGGGGCGCTGGTGCACCGCCTGCTCCAGCGTGCGGAGGAGCGCTCCCGCCGTCTGAGCGCGGAGTTGGAGCGGGCGCGGCTGGAGCTGGCCGAGTCGCACCGCCGGCAGGGCGTGGCGGAGGAGCGCGAGCGGCTCGCCCGCGAGATCCACGACACGCTCGCCCAGGGCTTCGCCTCCATCGTCGCGCTGGCGGAGGCGGCCCGCACCGGCATGGCGGCCGATCCGGCCACGGCCGCCCGGCAACTGCTGTCCATCGAGCGCACCGCGCGGGAGAACCTCGTCGAGGCGCGGGCCCTGGTGGGCTCCGCTCCGCAGAACGGGACGGCGCCCGCCTCGATCGCCCGCACGCTGCGCCGCACCCTGGACCGCTTCGCCGAGGACACCGGCCTCGCCGTCGCCGCCGATCTGGCCGAGGTCGACTGCGACCAGGCGACCCGGATCGCGATCCTGCGCTGCGTCCAGGAGTCCCTGGCCAACGTCCGCAGGCACGCCGCCGCCTCCACCGTCGGTGTCGTCCTCACGCGGCGTCCGGACGGCGTCGAGCTGGAGGTCACCGACGACGGCCGCGGGTTCACGCCGGGGGACGCCCGGGGCTTCGGCCTCGCGGGCATGCGGCGGCGCGTCACCGAACTCGGCGGCGCGTTCACGGTCACCGCCTCTCCCGGTGACGGCACGCGCGTCTTCGCCCTCCTGCCCATCGACGCCCAGCCTCACGAGGGGTGACATGACATGCCCGAGACCGAACTGCGCGTCGTCGTGGCCGACGACCATCCGGCGATGCGGGCGGGGGTCGTCGCCCTGCTCACCGCCGACCCGGCCATCATCGTCGTCGCCGAGGCGGACGACGGCGGGGAGGCGGTCCGGCTCGTGGCCCGGCACGCTCCGGACGTGGCGCTCCTCGATCTGCGCATGCCCGTCATGGACGGGGTCGCCGCCACCGCCGAGATCGTCTCCGGCGGCACGGGGACGAAGGTCTTGATCCTCACCACCTACGACACCGACGCCGACATCGAGCGGGCGGTCGAGGCGGGAGCCGTCGGCTACCTCCTGAAGGACGCGACGCGCGCTCGGCTCATCGACGCCGTCCGGTCCGCGGCCCGGGGCGAGACGGTCCTGGCGCCGCGGATCGCTGAGCGGCTCGTGGTGCGGATGCGGCGGCCCGCCCCGGTGACGCTGACCGCCCGCGAGGCGGAGGTGCTGAACGCGGTGGCCGACGGCCTCTCCAACGCCGAGATCGGCAGGCGGCTGGTCATCGCGGAGGCGACGGTGAAGACGCACCTGCTGCGGATCTTCGCCAAGCTCGACGTCGCGGACCGGACCCGCGCGGTGGTCCTCGCCCTCGAGCGGGGCCTGCTGGACCGCCCCCGCGACGAATGAGACTGCCGTCTCGACTGGACTTTAGACAAGGGTCTCGACTGGCGGGTGAACCGTCTTCTACTATCTGATCACCCATTGGCCGCCGGGCGATCGTCCTCCGGAACCGGAGGACGGCGAATCCCGCGCGGCGTCGATCGGGCCAGGCGCGGGCCCCTCGTGAGTGGTCGTCCGGCCTTGGCGCGGCCGGGGGGACGCTGAGAGGAACCACATGGACCAGACCGCTGATTACGTCGTCGTGGGAGCGGGGAGCGCGGGGTGCGTGCTCGCCAGGCGGCTGGCCGATTCGGGGGCGAGCGTCATCCTGGTCGAGGCCGGCGGCTCGGACCGGACGCGGCTCGTCCGGAAGCCGGGGCTGATCGCGGTCTTCCACAACATCCCGCAGCTGAAGAAGAAGCTGGACTGGGGCTTCTACACCACCGAGCAGGAGAACGCGCTCGGCCGGAGGATCCCGCAGACGCGCGGCAAGGTGCTCGGCGGGTCGGGCTCGATCAACGGGATGCTGTTCGTCCGGGGCAACCGGAAGAACTTCGACGACTGGGCGGCGGACGGCTGCACCGGCTGGGGCTACGAGGACGTCCTGCGCGGCTACAAGCGGATGGAGAACTGGGAGGACGGCGCCAGCGACCTGCGCGGCGCGGGCGGCCCGATCCAGGTGACGCGGCAGCGCGACCTCACGCCCGCGTCGGAGGCGTTCATCGAGGCGCTCGCCGCGACGGCGGGCGTCAAGAGGATCGACGACTACAACGGGGAGTCGCAGGAGGGCGCGGCGATCTTCCAGCAGAGCGTGGCGGACGGGCTGCGGTACAGCTCGTCGGTCGGCTACCTGGACGACCACGGCCTCGCGAACCTCACGATCCTGACCGGGGCGACGGTCACGCGGGTCGTGGTCGAGGGCAAGCGCGCCACCGGCATCGAGGTCGTCACGCAGGAGGGCCGCCGGACGATCGGGGCTTCCAGCGAGGTGATCCTGTCGGCGGGGGCGTACCAGTCGCCGCAGCTGCTGATGCTGTCGGGCATCGGCCCGGCGGCGCACCTGCGCGACGTCGGCATCGACGTCCACGCCGACCTGCCCGTCGGCGACAACCTGCACGACCACATGTTCGTGCCGATGACGTACCTGATGAAGACGGCCGTGCACCGCGGCACCGCGCCGTACTTCGCGTCCGGGGTGGCGCGGGAGACGCTGCGCGGCGGGACCTGGGTCGGACGCAGCGTGTTCGAGGCGGTCGGGTTCGTCCGCAGCCCGCAGGCGAGCGACATCCCGGACCTGCAGATCCACGCGCTGCCGTGGTCGTACCCGTTCCCGAACCAGGACGCGCCGGTGCGCCACAAGGTCGACAAGCGGCCCGCCCTGACGATCATGCCGACGCTGATCTACCCGAAGAGCCGCGGCACGGTCCGGCTGGCGTCCGCGGACCCGCTGGCCCCGCCGCTGCTCGACCCGGGCTACCTGGCGGACCCCGACGACGCGCGGCTGCTGCTGGACGGCATCGAACTCGTCCGCGACATCATGGCGAACCCCGCCATCGCCGGCGACGTCACCGGCGAGCTCAACCCCGGCCCCGGCTTCCCGGACCGCGCCGCGCTCGCCAAGGAGCTGCCGAACCGGGCGACGACCGTCTACCACCCGGTGGGGTCCTGCCGGATGGGCTCCGACGAGCGGGCCGTGGTGGACCCGGAGCTGCGGGTCCGCGGCATCGAGGGCCTCCGCGTCGCGGACGCCTCGATCATGCCGACCATCATCGGCGGCAACACGAACGCGCCCGCCATGATGATCGGTGAGCGCTGCGCCGAACTCGTCCTCGGCAACTGAGGACGGCACGGCCCCGGCGCGCCTCCCGCCGGGGCCGTGACCGTTCCCGGCCTTGCAACGCCTCCTCCTGGGTATCCGTGCCGACATGAAGTTCGGATACACGCTGCTCAGTGAGCAGACACCGGCCAGGCAGCTCGTCACCGACCTCGTCGCGGCGGAGGAGGCGGGCTTCGACTACTCGGTCATCTCCGACCACTACTTCCCGTGGCTGGAGGAGCAGGGCCACTCGGCGTACGCCTGGTCCGTGCTCGGCGCGCTCGCCCAGGCCACCGACCGGATCCCGCTGATGACGTTCGTGACGTGCCCCATCATGCGGTACCACCCGGCCGTGGTGGCGCAGAAGGCCGCGACGATGGGGGTGCTGTCGGACGGCCGGTTCACGCTCGGCCTCGGCGCCGGCGAGAACCTGAACGAGCACGTCGTGGGACGCGGCTGGCCGTCGGTGGACGTCCGGCACGCCATGTTCGCCGAGGCCGTCGAGATCATCAAGGAGCTGCTGGCGGGCGGCTACGTCACCTACCAGGGCGAGCACTTCCGTGTCGATTCGGCGAAGCTGTACGACCTGCCCGACGAGCCGGTCCCGGTCGGGATCGCGGCGTCCGGGGGCAGGAGCGGCCGCATCGCCGCGCGGTACGCCGACGCGCTGATCTCCGATCAGCCGGTGGCGGAGGTCGTCCAGCGGTTCCGCGCCGAGGCCGGGGGCAAGCCCGCCTACGGGCAGATCCCCGTCGCCTACGGACGCGACCCGGACGAGGCGAAAAAGCGCGCCCACGCGACCTGGAAGTTCTCGGCGCCCGGCTGGAAGGTGATGGCGGAACTGCCGGGCCCCGTCAACTTCGAGGCCGCGACGGGAACCGTCCGTCCGGAGGACGTGGTGGAGAACGTCCCGTACGGCGCCGACATCGACGACTACCTCGAGGCCGTCGGGAAGTGGGCGGACGCGGGCTTCACCCACATCTCCTTCTGCCAGAGCGGAGCCGGCCACCAGGAGGAGTTCCGAACATGGGCGCGGGCGGAGCTCCTGCCCGCCCTCCGTGAACGCTTCGGCTGACCTCGCGCGGACCCGCCGCCGTCAGCCGGACCGGCCCGCGGGCTCGGCGGCGGGCTCCACCTGGAAGTCCAGGCCGCCGTCCCCGGCGGTCACCGTGACGTGCCCCCCGTCCGCCAGCCGCCCCGACAGCAGCAGGTCCGAGAGGCGGTCGTCCACCTCGCGCTGGATGGTGCGGCGCAGCGGCCGGGCGCCGAACTCCGGCTGGTAGCCCCGGTGGGCGAGCCAGTCGACGGCCTCGGCGGTGAAGTCGACCGTGACGCCCTTGGCGCCGAGGCGGCGGCGCGTCTCGTCCAGCAGCAGGTCGGTGATCCGGTTGATCTGCTGCTCCTCCAGCCGGCGGAACACGATGATCTCGTCGATCCGGTTGAGGAACTCGGGCCGGAACGAGTCGCGCAGCCGCCGCATGATGCGGTCGCGCAGGCCCGCGCCCTCGCCGCCCGCGGAGCCGAAGCCCATCTCCGTCTGGCCGGTGATCAGCTCGGACCCGAGGTTGCTCGTCATGATGACGACGGTGTTGCGGAAGTCGACGGTGCGGCCCTGCGCGTCGGTGAGCCGTCCGTCGTCGAGGAGCTGCAGCAGGACGTTGAAGACGTCCTGGTGCGCCTTCTCGATCTCGTCCAGCAGGACGACCGAATACGGCTGGCGCCGCACCGTCTCGGTGAGCTGCCCCGCCTCCTCGTAGCCGACGTATCCGGGCGGCGCGCCCATGAGGCGGCTGACGGTGTGGCGCTCCTGGAACTCGCTCATGTCGAACCGGATCATCCGGTCGCGGCTGCCGAACAGCGCCTCCGCGAGGGCCTTCGCCAGCTCGGTCTTCCCCACGCCGGTCGGGCCGAGGAACAGGAACCCGCCGATCGGGCGGTCCGGGTCGCCCATGCCCGCGCGCGACCGCCGGACCGCCCGCGCGACCGCCGCCACCGCGTCCTCCTGCCCGACGATCTGCTGGTGCAGATGCTCTTCGAGACGGGTGAGGCGCTCCCGCTCGGCCTCGGTGAGCTGGGTGACGGGAACGCCGGAGAGGCGGGAGACGACCTCGGCGATGTCCTCGGTGGTGACCTCCGGAACGCGGTGGATGCCGCCGTCGCCGCGGAGCGCGGACAGGTCCTTCTCCAGCCGGGCGATCTCGTCGCGCAGCTCGGACGCCTTCTCGTAGTCCTCGTCCGCGACGGCCTGGTCCTTCTCGCGGCGCCGCCGGTCGAGCCGGTCCTGGAGCTCGCGGCGGCCGCCGTCGCGGGTGCCGATGCGCAGCCGGACGCGGGCGCCGGCCTGGTCGATGAGGTCGATCGCCTTGTCCGGCAGGAACCGGTCGGTGATGTAGCGGCCGGCGAGGTCGACGGCCGCGACGAGCGCCTCGTCGGTGAACCGGACCTTGTGGTGCGCCTCGTAGCGGTCGCGGAGGCCCCGCAGGATGTCGACGCTGTCCTCGATGCCCGGTTCCGGGACGAGGATCGGCTGGAACCGGCGCTCCAGCGCGGCGTCCTTCTCGATGTCGCGGTACTCGTCGATGGTGGTGGCGCCGACGACGTGGAGCTCACCGCGCGACAGCGCGGGCTTCAGCAGGTTCCCGGCGGTCATCGCGCCCTCGGCGCCGCCCGCCCCGACCAGCATGTGGATCTCGTCGATGAAGATGATGAGCTCATCGGCGTGCGAGCGGACCTCCTCCATCAGCTTCTTCAGCCGCTCCTCGAAGTCGCCGCGGTAGCGGGTGCCCGCGACGAGACCGCCGAGGTCGAGCTGGACGATCCGCTTGCCGCGCAGCGTGTCCGGGATCTCGTCGGCGACGATCCGCTGGGCGAGGCCCTCGGCGATCGCGGTCTTGCCGACGCCGGGGTCGCCGATCAGCACGGGGTTGTTCTTGGTGCGCCGGGACAGGATCTCGACGGTCTGCTCGATCTCCTCATCGCGGCCGATCACGGGGTCGACGCGTCCCTCGCGGGCCAGCTCGGTGAGGTCGCGGCCGAACTCGTCCAGGGTCGGGGTCGCGGACTGCTGCCCTGCCGGGTGGTGGTGCCCCTGCGCGGCGTTCGCGGGCTGCTGCGCGCCGCTGGACGCGGCGGACTGGAGCGTGTCGGGGGTGACGTGCGCCTCGTCCAGGATGCGTCCCGCGCTGGAGCCCCGGTCGAGCGCGAGCGCGAACAGGACGTGTTCGGGGCCGATGTAGGACGAGCCGAGCGCGCCGGACACCTGGTGCGAGTCGAGCAGGGCGCGTTTCGCCGCGGGGGTCAGCTCGGGCGGCGCGTCGCGGGGCTCGCCGCGCCGGGCGTCGGCCTCGATCTCGCCGCGGATGCCGTCGGGATCGGCGCCCGCGCGCACCAGCCACTGCCGGGTGCCGGGCTGGCGGGTCGCGGCCCACAGCAGATGGTCGGTGTCGAGGTCGGTGCTGCCCCACTGCGCGGCCTGCGCCGCGGCGTCCCGGACGAGGGCGCGCGCGGGCTCGCTCATCAGACGTGCGATGCTGACCCGCTCCGGCGGCCGGCGGCGCGCCCGGCCCCCGAAGAACCGGGCGAGCATCTCCTCGAACGGATCCATCCCCCCGGCCCCGTGTCCCGCGTTCATCTCACCACCCCGTTCGCAGACCGTCTCGCAACGGTCAGTGACGTGCCCATCCGATCGAACCGGAAACCCAGGTCAAAGGCGGGAGGACGCGCCGCGCGGGGCTCAGTCGGGGCGGTCTCCGGGGCCCTTCGGATGCAGGCGGAGGCGGTCCAGTTCGCGGCGGTCGCGCTTGGTGGGACGGCCGGCGCCGCGGTCGCGCCGGCCGACGGGGATCAGCATCTCGCGGGGCGGCGGGGGCGGGCTCTTGTCGATCAGGCACTCCGCGGCGGCGGGGGCGCCGACCCGCTTGCGGACGATCCTCTGGACGACCACGATCCGCTCGCGGCCCTCGTGCCGGAGCCGGACCTCGTCCCCGATCCTCACGGCGGCGGACGGCTTGGCCCGCTCGTCGTTCAACCGGACGTGCCCGGCCTTGCAGGCGGCCGTCGCCGCCGAGCGGGTCTTCAGCAACCGGACGGACCAGATCCACAGATCGATCCGCACCGTCCCCTCGTCCATTCCACGACTCTACTCATCGCGGCACTCGAGGCGGGAGGATCAGGGCGGGCAGGGGAACGCCCGGCGGCGACGCCGCCGGGCGCCCAGGCGGGCGATCACCGTCTCGGCCCCCGGGAGCCGTCGTCGCGGGTCACCTCGACGCGCTCCTTTCGGAGCTGGTCGCGGACGGTCTGCTCGTCCCGGATCTCCTCGGTGTGCAGCCGGATCCGCTCGACGGGGACGGTCTCCTTGGCCACGATCGGCCGCTCCTCGTAGAGGATGATCTCGAGGTCGTCCTCGGCCACGGTGACGCCGGACGCCGGCCTGCCGCCGACGATCGGCTCGCGGTCGATGCGCAGCTCCTCGTGCGAGACCGGGATCGTCTGCTCGACGGTCTCGGTCTCGATCCACTTGTGGACGTGGACCCGTCCGGCCTCGTGCCGCTCGGTGCCGATGCGGAGCCGCTCCTCCGAACGGGTGACCTCGGTGTCCTCGTGCCCCTCCCGGTCGGCGCGCGGCGGGAGGCCGGTGGCGGCGTGCTTGCCGGGCCGGCTCTGCGGCTGCGCCTGCCGCGCGGACGGGTCGCCGCCCTCAAGGACGCCCTTGCCGCCGGACCGCCCGGCCAGACCCGGGGTCCCGGCCATGCCCGCGGCGCCCCCCGTGCCCGTCGCCGTGCCGCTCCTGCTCCTGGTGTCCGCGTCGCGCCGCGCGCTGTCGGACGGCCGCCCGCTGTCGGACGGTCCACGCCCGCTCGGGGCCGGGGGCCGGACGCCGTAATGGCGGTAGAGGTCGACGATCTGCGCGTGGGACAGGTGCTCGTCCGCGTCGACGTTCGGGGCACCCTTGATGGTGTCCTTGTCATACGGCACCTGGAGCGTCTCCCCGCTCTTGCGGGCACCTGAGAGCGGGACGAAACTCTCTCTCATCCCGAACCACCCCGTGTGGACGGTCACCCACTCCGGAGCGCCGGAGTCGTCGTTGAGGTAGACCTGTTTGACCGTGCCGACCTTGCTGCCGTGGGTGTCGGTGACGCTCATGTCCATGAGTTCGCGCACCTGTGTCTGCGTCTTCACCTTGAACACCTCTGCTCTCGGACGGGCTGCCGGTCCGGAGGCGTGGTCCGGCTCACGGCCCCCCTTGGTGTGTTGATCCCGAGTTGCCTGTTTTTCAAGGCTTCTCCGGATGTGCCGCTGGTAAACCGATTTATCTAACAGAGAGTGACGATCTACCCAACAATGACGGTCGTCCGGTTCGCATACAACCGCAGCTCATTGGCCAATTTCGTGAGACCGAAGCAGGATATTGATTACTGTTAGTGATGAGTGACGGCCACACTCATAGGACGAACATTGCGGTAGGTATCCGTTACACTACGGATGGCAATCATCCTCCGCATTTCCCTCGGCCCTCCGATGGCCGCCCACCCCGGGAGTCCGCCGATGCCCTCCCCCCGCCCGTCCCTGATGTGGGCCTGGACGGCCTATTTCCGCTGGGAGTGGCACCTCGCCAACCAGCGTGTCGCCCGCTACCGCCGGCGCCCCGGGATGTTCTGACCCGGTCGCGACGACCTCGCCGGCGGTTCACACCCGGCTGCGGGTGCGCCACTCGTGGTGCAGCAGCTTGGCTCCGAGCAGCAGCCGCCCCTCCCGCTCCCCGACGCGCGCGCGGGGCAGAGCGAACCGGCCTCCCGGCACGATCGGCCCGCCCGGCGCGCAGGTGCCGCCGGCGCAGGCATAGCCGTACCCCGCAGCCCTGGCCGCCGCGATCTCCCGCGACGTGACGCGCCCGTACGGGTAGGCGAAACCGACGACCTCGCCGCCGATGACGTCCTCCAGGGTGAGGCGGCTGACCTCCAGCTCGGTCGCGAGCTCGGCGTCGGCCACGCCGGGCAGCGCCGCGTGCGACCGGCCGTGCGAACCGACCTCCATGCCCGCCCGGGTGACCGTGCGCAGCTGGTCGGGGGTCATGAGGGACTTGCCCGGCCCGCCCTCCCAGGCGCTGCCCCGGCCCATCCGCCCGGACACCATGAACACCGTCGCCGTGAACCCGTACCGCAGGAGCACCGGGACGGCGCGGGTCGCGAAGTCCGCGTAGCCGTCGTCGAACGTGAGGCCGACGAGGCCGCGCGCCGCGTCGGGGGCGCCGGCGTCCCTGGCGTCCAGCAGCTCCCGGACGCTCACGCCGCGCAGGCCGCGCGCGCGCAGCCAGCCCATCTGGCGTTCGAAGGCGCCCGGCGACACCGTGCGGGGATGCGGGTCGGCGCGCACGCGGTCCACCGACTGGTACCGCAGCAGCCACGGCGCGCCCGCCGCGCCGATCCGCGTCGGGCCGGACCGGCGCGCCGGGTCCTCGGTCGGCTGGGGCACTGCTCTCCTCCGGATCGGTGACGGCCGCGCCGTCCGGTGCCGGGTGCACATATCCCCGCGAAATACCGGACGTTTCGGATTGGCGGCACCGTGCAGCCTGGCAGCGTTCCCCGTTACCTCTCATGGCTTTAACCAACACCGGCCCGCACCTTGAGGAGAAGTTCGCCGTGCGGCGTCCGGACCGACCCGGGAAAATGGCTTTGCCCACGTCCGCCAGACTTTTCCGGCCCGAAAATTAATCGGCAGACCAAACTCAGGCCAAGATCAAAGCCCATAACGGACACGGAGGGTACGAGCTCGATCACAGCGTGATACTCCTAGGTTGCTCGCGACCACCTCAGTCGCGGGAGCACCACGAAGAAACCCGAGTTCTCAGGAGAAAAAATGATCAAGCGACTGGCAGCGGTCGGGGCTGCGAGCCTCGCCGCCGGCACCGTCCTCTTCGCCGCCACGCCCGCCATGGCGGACCCGGAGCTCAACGCCTACCAGAACTGCTCGAACGACGGTGAAGGGCTGCTGCTGGGCCTCAGCCTGCTCAACAACAACAACTGCAGCCAGGAAGTCAACCAGTTCGCCCTGGAGAGCAACAACTTCGGCGGCTTCGGCCAGGGCCACCACGGCCACGGCCACGGCCACCACCACGGCTGGCACCCGGGCTGGCACCGCGGGCACACGCACGGCCACTGGTACAAGCAGGGCCAGCAGAGCGAGCAGAGCGGCTACGCCGTCCACGGCTCCTTCCGCGCTCGCTAGACCCTGAAGCACGGGCGTTCCGGCGCCCGGTCAGAGTCGGGGGGAGGGCCGTCCAGCCCTCCCCCCTCCCTGCTTCCGGAGATGGACCGTTCCTCCCGACGCCACCGGTTAACCACCGGACGATCTCCCAGTAAAATGCCGTTGATACGTCGCATCAAAGCGTTTTCGGCGCTTCCTTTCGTGTTATCAGTTGAGTCGTTCCGCAGCAGTCCACAGGGCAGCGGAACAGGTGAAAGGGAAATTCCCGAAAAACCTCAGGAGGGCACACCATGAAGAAGCGACTGACGACCGCCGGCGTCCTGTCCCTGGCCGTCGGGGGGGTGCTGTTCGGCGCCTCGGCCGCGATGGCCGATCCGAACCCGAACATGATCGCCGTCCAGCACTGCTCCGCCGGTGGACCCGCCGTGACCGTGTCGACTTCCGGCGCCTTCGGCATCGTGAGCAACTCGAACAACTGCGGCCACAACACGCACATGAACGTCCAGCAGTGCTCGTCCGGTGGACCCGCCGTGCTCGTGGCGGGCTCCGGTGCAGCAGGCATCACGGGCCACTCGAACGGCTGCGGCAACAACCCGCACGTGAACGTGCAACAGCACCACAGCAGCCACAGCCACAGCCACAGCAGCCACAGCAGCTACAGCAGCTACAGCAGCCACAGCGGCCATGGCCACGAGCACACCGTCGTCTACGGCGGGGACGGCTTCGACGACGAGGACTGCCCGTTCCTCGACGACGAGGACACCGGCAACGACTGCCCCGACGACAACGGGAACGGCGGGACCCCGGGCAAGCGGTCCGGAGGCTGATTGGAACGATCCCCACGCGGGGAGGAGCCGCTGCGCGGCTCCTCCCCGCGTGCTCTCCCAGACGATCGACCTTCTTCGCAGATCATCGGCTTTCCTCTCTCATTCCCCGGCGAATCCTCCGAACCGCCCGCCGCGCGGCGGCCTTCGCGGCACGATGGGCGTCGCACGGGGCCGGACGGGGCGCGCGGCCGATCTCGGGGGCCGCGGGCCGTCCGTCCGCGACCGTGCGGCCGGCCCGGTCCCCGCGGGCCGGCGGGGCGACGAGGGAGAACGGTGCGAGGTAAGGCCATTGCCGCGGTACTGCTTCTAGGGCCGGCGACCGCGTGCAGCGGCGGAGACACGACGGAGGGCGGCGGAGACGGCACTCCGGCGGTGAGCATCGCTCCCGCGGACGGCACGAGGTCCGCGCGTCCCGATCGCGGCGTGACCGTCAGGGCGAAGGGCGGCACGCTCGGACGGGTGTCCGTCCGGCTCAGGGGCGTCGAGGTCCCCGGCACCCTGTCCCGCGACAAGAGGACCTGGCGCTCGGCGTGGACGCTCGTCCCCGGCGCCCGCTACGAAGTCTCCGCGACGGCGACGTCCGGCTCCGGCAGGACGGCCACGGCGAGCAGCGTGTTCCGCACGACCCGGGCCGTCGCCGCGACGGTCGTCAACAATGTCGTGCCGAGCCAGGGCGAGACGGTCGGCACGGGCATGCCGGTGTTCGTCCAGTTCAACAAGGAGGTCCCGGCGGCGGCCCGGCCGGCCGTGGAGCGCGCCGTCGAGATCCGCTCGACCGTCCCGACCGAGGGCGCGTGGCGGTGGCTGAGCGCGGGCGAGTCGTTCAACGGGCTCCCGTCGCTCGTCTTCCGCCCCCGGCGGCCGTGGGCGCCGCGCCAGACGGTGTCGGTCACCGTCCACTACGCGGGGCTGCCGATCGGCGAGACCGTCTTCGGAGCGCGGGACGTCACGCGCACGTTCCGCATCGGCGAGCACCACACCGTCGACGTCGACGCCGGCACGCACACGCTGGTCGTCCGGGAGAACGGCCGGATCGTGCGCACGTGGGGGGTCAGCCTCGGCCGCGGCGGGGACGTCCGGGCGGACGGCGTCGACCGCCTGCTCACCACGAGCGGCGTCCACCTCACCATGGACCGGGTGCGGGTGGAGCGCATGCGCGCGCCCGGCAAGAAGAAGGGCGAGCCGGGGTACTACGACGAGAAGGTCCCCTGGGCCACGCGGATCTCCAACAGCGGCGAGTACATCCACCAGAACATGGACGACCCGACCTGCCTGGGCAGGCGGAACTGCAGCCACGGCTGCGTGCGCTCCCCCGCCGCCCACGCGAAGTGGTTCTTCCACTGGTCGTACCGGGGCGACATCGTCACCGTCACCGGCACGAAGCGGCCCTTGGCCTGGACGAACGGCTGGGGCTACTGGCAGCTTCCGTTCGAGACGTGGGTCCAGGGCGGCGCCCTCGGCAAGTCCATCACGACGGAGCGGGCCTGACCGCGCGCCGGTTCAGCCGCAGTTCCCACAGCGCCTCGTCCACCGCGCGGTCGGAATGGGTCCGCAGGTGCCGCGCCACCCCCGCCGGGACCGCCGCGAACGCGGACGCGTCCATGCCCGAATCCAGCACTCGACCTCCCCCTTCGCCGCCCCTCCGGTGCGGGGTTCCCCCAGCATGGCCGATCGGCTCCGGGCGCGATTGTGGCTGGATTGAATCGTTCGGCGATCTTTCCTGGAGTCGGACGAAAAAAAGCATCGTTGAACGCCCGGTCACTTCTCCGGATAATGGCCGGATGCCGAATCGCCGCCAGGCCGCCGCCCTGCTGTTCGCAGCCGCCCTCTCCCTCACCGCGTGCGGCGGCGGGGACGACGGCGACGGCGCCGCTCCGCCGCCGGCCGCGCAGTCCCCGGGTGCGGGCGCGCCGTCAGCGCCGGTCCCGGGCGGCACCGCCCCCGGCGGCGCGGCCCCGAGCGGTCCGGCCCCGGGCGCTCCGGGCGCGACGGCACCCGGCGGCACCCCCGGCCAGGCGGTGCCGAGCGGTGCCGCGTCGCAGGCCGTCAGCGCGTTCGCGGCCTGCATGCGAAAGGCCGGCGTGGACATCCCGGGCGACATCAGCACCTGGACGCCGCCGCCCGGCGAAACGGATCCGAAGACCCAGCTCGCCGCCGCGAAGTGCATGCGGGAACTGCTGGAGGCGCGTGAATAGCCGGCGGGAAATGACCCGCGCGGCTCTTTCGAGGGCAGCGGTCACATTCGGCGGGTCAGGTGATGGCCCGGCGCGGGGTCGCCCGGCGGCGTCCGCCATCGGCCGGCGTCGTCGGTCGGGCGTCCGTGCGGCAGCGCCCGGTGGGCCGCGGTCCGGCGGGGTTCGGCGACCGAACGCGGCTCGGCGGGCGGACGCGGCTCGGCGGGCGGACGCCGCTCGCCGGATGTACGCCGCTCGGCGGGTGGACGCGGTTCGGGACGCGTCCGCCGCTCGTGGCGCGGGAAGGCCGACAGGGCGAGGACGGCCAGCAGGACGCCCGCGACCCGCAGCATGAACAGCGCCCGGTCGGACGGCCAGGGCTCGCCGTACAGGAGCGTCGCGGAGAGCAGCAGGTGCGTCTTCGCGGTCACGGTGACGACCGTGACGATGATCGTCAGGCGACAGCGCTGCAGGCCGATCGAAAGCAGGACGAGACCGGGAGCGCCGGCGGCGAGGAACAGGTACGGGTGCGGGGTGGACAGGACGCCGAGGCCGTCGCCGCGCGCCGGCATCATCGCCATGCCGAGGCCGAAGACCTCGGTGGCGCCGAGCAGGACGCCCGCGCCGAGCCCGTAGGCGATGCCGGTGACGGGGCGGGCATGGCGCCCGGCGACCGCCCGGTCGTGCACGCAGAACATCCACAGCGGCAGCGCGAGGGACGGGACGACGACGAGGGCGGCCTTCCACAGGGGCAGCGCCGCGGCGGCCTCCGCGCCGCCGGGGGCGCGGTGCAGGGCGTCCAGGACAGACTCGCCCGCGCCGGACGTGATCGACAGGGCCGCGCTGCCCATGGCGGCGACGGTGATCAGGACGGCGAGCCATTCGCGGGCCGTGGGCCGCTCCCCGAAGCCGCTCATGCCGACGGCCAGCAGCAGGACGAGGCTGGCGCCGTAGGCGGGCAGCGCGGCGACCACGGGCAGGTCGCCGAGCGCGAACGCCGACAGGGCGAAGCCGCCGATGAGGACGAGCAGCCCGGCCGCCCAGCGCCGGCTGCGGAGCAGCAGTCCGGCGGCCCGGAACGGGCGGCGGCCGCCGATCGGCCGGATCCGGCCAGTGGCGGTCTTACAGAGGACGAAGGCGACGATATAGACGACCTGCGCGAGGCAGGCGAGGACGATCATTTCCATGACGCACCCCCGGCGGGCCGAGCTTCCGCCGGCGGGCCGCCCCGCCGGGCGCGAATGTCTACCGCATCGGATCGTGACATATGGAGAGCGTTCGGCGATGCATGCCCGGACACGCAAAACGTTCCCGGTTTGTGCGGATCGGTGAGTAGCGTCGGGCCGTCCGCCGGGCGACGCGAGCGGCCGGGCACGCAGGGTGTCGGATTACCGCGATCCGCAGGTGGAGCGGCCGTGCTTGCCGTAGGCTCCGCCGCACCGGCTCCGCCGGACCGCATTCCGGTCCGGCCGCGCCGGGGCAAGGGCACGTCACGGAAGACCGCGCCGCGGAAAGGCTGTGTCTCGAACAGGCCAAGATCGTTCCGTTCGGTGCGTTGAATCGTCACTCAGCGCGGGTGAATGATTGCGTTGCGCTCTCAATACACAGTGTGGTGATGCAGTGACTATCGGCACATCGGTCATCGTCGTCCGCAGCCGTGGCCCGCGCCGGCTCCGCCCGCGGGACCGTGCGGCATGACCGGGACCATGGAGCCGCTGGGCGAGCCGCTCGCCCTCACCGGCGCGCCGGACGAGGGGCGCCGGGCCCGCCGGGCCGTCCGGGAGCGCGCCGCGAAGGTGATCTCCGATCCGGACCGCCTCGACGATGTCGAACTGATCACCGCCGAGGGCGTGGCCAACGCGGTGCTGCACGGGTCCGCGCCCGTCCGGGTGCACGTCGCCACCGACGGGCGGCGGGTGCGGGTCGAGGTGTCGGACGGCGGTCCGGCGCAGGGCGTCCGCCCGTACCGCTGCCACGCCGACCACGGCCGGGGGCTCACCGTGATCGACGCGCTCGCGGACGAGTGGGGCTTCGACCAGGCCCCGACCCGCACGCTGCTCTGGTTCGTCCTGTCCGGTTAGCCCGCCGGCTGCAGTTCCGGCTCGTCCTCGGCCCCGTCCGGGACCGACTCGATGAGCTCCAGGCTGCCGCGCAGGGTGATCGGCTTGAGGAGGGCGGCGGCGACGATCCCGACGACCGCGATCGCGGCGGAGATCAGGAAGATGTGCCCGGTCGCGTCGCCGTAGGCGGCCCGGACGACCTCGCGGACCGGGGCGGGCAGCGAAGCCAGGTCGAGGGTGCCGGCGCCCCCGCCGGACGGCCGCACACCGAGCTTCGCCAGGCCGGCCGTGATGTTCTCGGTGACACGGGTGGCGAGGACGGCGCCGAGGACCGAGACGCCGACCGTCCCGCCGAGGGAGCGGAAGAACGTGACGGTGCCGCTGGCGGCCCCGATCTCGTGCATGTCGACGGAGTTCTGGACGACCAGCACCAGGTTCTGCATCGACATGCCGACCCCGACGCCGACGAGGAACATGCCGGCGCCGATGACGGTGAGGGACGTCTCGTGGTCCATCACCGACAGGACCGCGAAGCCGAGCGTCAGCACGACGGTGCCGATCACGATGTACGGCTTGACCTTGCCGGTCTCGCTGGTGAGCCGTCCGGTGACGGTGGACGCGAGGAGGACGCCGGCCATCAGCGGGATCATGAGCAGGCCGGCCTCGGTGGGGCTGTGGCCCCGGCCGATCTGGAAGTACTGGCCGAGGAACACGGCGCCGCCGAACATGGCCATGCCGACCGCGAGGCTCGCGATGATCGCGAGGGCGGTGTTGCGGCGGGCGACGAGGCCGAGCGGGACGATCGGATCGGCGACGCGGGATTCGACCCACACGGCGGCGGCGAGCAGCACGAGGCCGCTTCCGGCCATCGCGGCGGTCTGCCAGGACAGCCAGGCGAAATCCGTCCCGACGAACGTGACCCAGATGAGCAGGATGCTGATGCCCGCGGTCATGAGCGTCGCGCCCACGTAGTCGATCTTCACGTCGGCGCGGCGGAGCACCGGCAGCTTCAGGGTCTTCTGCAGCAGGACGAACGCGACGGCGGCGAACGGGGCGCCGATGAAGAAGCACCAGCGCCAGCCGAGCCACGAGGTGTCGACGATGAGGCCGCCGAGCAGCGGGCCGCCGACGGTCGCGACGGCCATGACGGCGCCGAGGTAGCCGTAGTAGCGGCCGCGGTCCCGCGGGCTGATCATGGCGGCCAGGACGATCTGGACGAGGATCTGCAGCGCCCCCATGCCAAGGCCCTGGGCGGCGCGGAAGGCGATGAGCTGCTCGGTCGTCTGCGCGAAGCCGGAGGCCACCGACGCCGCCACGAAGATCACGATGGCGATCTGCAGCAGCAGCTTCTTGTCGTAGATGTCGGCGAGCTTGCCCCAGATCGGGGTGCTGGCCGTCGACACCAGCAGCATCGCGGTGACGACCCAGGTGTACTGCGCCTGGGTGCCGTCCAGCGCGCCGATGATCTGGGGTAGAGCGGTGGACACGACGGTCGAGCTCAGCATGGCGACGAACAGGACGAGGAGGAGCCCGCTGAGGGCCTCCAGCACCTGCCGCCGCGACATCGGCGCCGACCCGGAAGGGGCGTGGACGCTCAAGGAGGCCTCCGGAGAGAGTGATGGGCACGTACGGGGGTGTCAACGGCACCCCCGGGGAACAATATTCCCATTGCGCAAGTTTTCCCAATGGGAATCATTGTCGATCGGTAGGGTGTACGGATCATGGAGACCACCGTCGGACTGCGCGAGCGCAAGAAGGAGGCGACGCGCAGGGCCCTGCACGAGTGCGCGATGCGCCTGGCCATCGAGCACGGCGTCGACGCCGTGACCGTCGAGGCGATCGCCGACGCCGCGGGTGTCTCCCGCCGCACGTTCTCCAACTACTTCGGCGGCAAGGAGGAGGCCCTCCTCTACGGCGACGAGCAGCGCATGCGGACCCTCCTGGCCACGTTCGCGGAGCGCCCGCCCGGCGAGTCGTCCTGGGCGGCGCTGCGGGCCTCCGTGCACGCGATCGCGGCCGTCGAGGGCGAACCCGACCCGCGGTGGGCGGCGCAGTCGCGGCTGGCTCGAACGCATCCGTCGGTCCTCGCGCGGCAGCTCGCCCACTTCGCGTCGTTCGAGCGCTCCCTGGCCGACCTCATCGCGGAGCGGGACGGGCTCGCCGCCGAGGGCCTGCGGGCGCGCGTGCTGGCGGGGGCCTTCATGGCAGCCCTGCGGATGGCGTCCCACGCGTGGGGCGAGGTGCGCCCGCCGCGTCCGCTGGCCGACATCGTCGACGAGACCCTGGACGAGATGGCCCGGCCGTTCTCCTGAACTGATTAACTGATGAATCAAGTTCACGGAGGGGCATGATGGCCGCGGAGCGGGAGCAGCTCGACTTCTGGTCGTTCGTGGACCTCGCCCGCCGCCGGCTCGGCGACGAGTTCGGCTTCCCGCACCCGCTCGCCACCCGGCTGCTGCTGACCCTGAACCGGGCGTCCGCGATCGTGACCTACGACCTGGAGTCGACCGTCCACCGGCCGCGCGGCCACTCATGGGCGGCGTTCCGGCTGCTGTTCGTCACCTGGCTCGCCGGCCCGCTCGAACCCGGCCGCGCCGCCGCGCTCGCCGGGATGACCAGGGCGGCCGTGTCGAACCTGGTCAAGTCGCTGGTCGCGGAGGGAACGCTCGCCCGGACGCCCGGCGGGCGCGACGGCCGGTCGGCGCTGCTGTCCCTCACCGAGGACGGCCGACGCGTCATGCTGGAGACCTTCGCCGCGCACAACGAGCGCGAGCGGCGGTGGGCGGACGTGCTGACGGACGCCGAGCAGCACATCCTGATCATGCTGCTGGACAAGCTGATCGCGGGACGCGAGGCGTTCGACGCCCGGGAGCGCAGCTAGCCCCTCCCGTTAGGGCTTCCCTCCATCCGGGAATCGCCGTAGTGTCGGACGAAAGTAGTACACGCATGAATCATCGGAGGCGAGGGAGATGGCCCACTACCGCCGGGCCGGCGACATCCCGCCGAAGCGCCACACCCAGCATCGGGACTCCGGCGGCAGGCTCTACTACGAGGAGCTGATGGGCGAAGAGGGCTTCTCGTCCGACTCGTCCCTGCTCTACCACCGTGAGATCCCGTCGGCGATCGTCGACTCGCGGCCCTGGGAAGTCCCGGACGCGACGACCACGCCGAACCATCCGCTCAAGCCGCGCCACCTCAAGCTGCACGACCTCTTCCCCAAGGACTCGTGGCCGGCGACCGATCCCGTCACCGGCCGGCGCCTGCTCCTGGGGAACGGCGACGTCCGCATCTCCTACGTCGCCGGCACCGCGGACTCGCCGCTCTACCGCAACGCCACGGGCGACGAGGTCGTCTACATCGAGTCGGGCACCGCCTCCGTCGAGACGGTCTTCGGAACCCTGACGGCCGGGGAAGGCGACTACGTCGTCATCCCCACGTCCACGACCCACCGCTGGCTTCCCACCGGGGACGCCCCGCTCCGCGCGTACGCCATCGAGGCCATGGGCCACATCCACCCGCCCAAGCGGTTCCTGTCACGCTTCGGGCAGTTCCTGGAGCACGCCCCCTACTGCGAGCGCGACCTCCACGGCCCCTCCGACCCGGTGCAGATGGAGGGAACCGACGTCGAGGTCCTGGTGAAGCACCGCGGGCCGGGCGGTGTCACCGGAACCCGCTTCACCTACGCGCACCACCCGTTCGACGTCGTCGGCTGGGACGGCTGCCTCTACCCGTACACGTTCAGCGTCCACGACTACGAGCCGATCACCGGGCGCGTCCACCAGCCGCCGCCCGCCCACCAGGTCTTCGAGGGGCCGGGTTTCGTCGTGTGCAACTTCGTGCCCCGCAAGGTGGACTACCACCCACTCGCCATCCCGGTGCCCTACTACCACTCGAACGTCGACTCGGACGAGATCATGTTCTACTGCGGCGGGAACTACGAGGCGCGGAAGGGCTCGGGCATCGCGCAGGGCTCCGTCTCCGTCCACCCGGGCGGCCTCGCCCACGGCCCCCAGCCCGGCGCGTACGAGAGCGGCATCGGCGTCGAGTTCTTCGACGAACTGGCCGTCATGGTGGACACGTTCCGTCCGCTGGAACTCGGCGAGGGCGGCCTCGCCTGCGAGGACCCGGCCTACGCCTGGACATGGGCGCGGCGCCGATGATCCCTCCACTGGCCCTCGGCCTCTGCGACGACGCGTCCGTGTTCCCGCCGGGCCTGATGCCACTGGCCGACGCCCTCCCGGCCCACCGCGTTCATCGCGCGGCGCCCTACGCGGACGCGGTCGGTCTCCTGGTCCTGCCCGCCACCGCCCTCGACGACCTGCCCGTGACGGAGCCGATCGACGTCGCGCTGACGGCGCCGGGCGGCCCGATCCAGGCGTGGGAGGTACTGACACGGGGCTCCGGCATGCCGCTGCGGCTGCGCGCCCTGGAGGTCGCCGTCCCGGACGACATGACCCCGGCGCGGTTCTTCCGGGAGCTGGGCGACCCCCCGGTCACCGTCTATGTGGAGATCCCCAGGGACGCCCGGGGCCCGGAGTTCATCAAGGCCCTGATGTTCGAGGGGCACCGCGCCAAGTTCCGGACCGGCGGCGTCACGGGGGCGCTGTACCCGTCCCCGGACGAGCTCGCGGGCATGGTCAAGGCGGCCGTCGACGCGGGGGTCGCGTTCAAGGCGACCGCGGGGCTGCACCACGCCGTCCGCAACACCGACCCGCCGACGGGGTTCGAGCAGCACGGCTTCCTGAACCTCCTGCTCGCCACGGCGGCCGCCCTCGACGACGCCCCGGTCACCCGCATCACGCACATCCTCGCCGACCGCGACGCGTCCGCGGTCGCCGCGCGGGTCGCCGATCTGCCCGCCGACCGCATACGGGCGGTCCGCGGGCGCTTCCTGTCGTTCGGGACGTGCAGCGTCCTCGAACCCCTGACCGAACTCGCCGACCTCGGCCTGCTCCCGCTCAAGCTCCTGGAAAACGACACATGACGCACATCGAGATCCCGGACGGCTCGCCCTTCGGCATGGACAACCTCCCCTACGGCGTGTTCTCGACGCCCGGAACGGACCCGCGCGTGGGAGTCCGCGTGGCCGACCATGTGGTGGACCTGGCCGCGACCCTGGGCGACCCGTGCTTCTCCGCCCCCAGCCTCAACGCCTTCATGGCGGAGGGCGACTGGGCCGGAACCCGCGAGCGCGTCAAGGCCCTGGTCTCGGGCGACATCCCGGACGACGCGGTGCACGCGGTCGGCGCGGTCGCCCTGCACCTGCCGATCGAGGTGGCCGACTACGTCGACTTCTACGCCTCGGAGCACCACGCGTCCAACTTGGGCCGACTGTTCCGTCCCGGCTCCGAGCCGCTGATGCCGAACTGGAAGCACCTCCCGGTCGGCTATCACGGCCGTGCCGGAACGGTCGTCGTCTCCGGTACGGACATCGTGCGGCCGAGCGGCCAGCGCAAGACGCCGGACGGCATCACCTTCGGCCCGTCCCAGCGCCTGGACATCGAGGCAGAGGTCGGCTTCATCGTCGGCAAGGGCTCTCCCCTGGGCGACCCGGTCGCCGTGGACGATTTCGCCGACCACGTCTTCGGTGTCGTCCTCCTCAACGACTGGTCGGCCCGTGACGTCCAAGCGTGGGAGTACGTCCCCCTGGGGCCGTTCCTGGGGAAGAGCTTCGCGACGTCCATCTCCCCTTGGGTCGTCCCAGTGCAGGCCCTGGAGGCGGCCCGCGTCGCGACGCCGCCCCAGGACCCGGAGCCGCTCCCCTACCTGCGCGAGAAGAGCCCGTGGGGGCTGGACATCGACCTGGCCGTCACCTGGAACGGCCAGGAGGTCTCTCGTCCGCCCTACCGGGAGATGTACTGGTCACCGGCCCAGATGATGGCGCACATGACGGTGAACGGCGCGTCCCTCCGCACCGGCGACCTGTTCGCGTCCGGAACCGTCTCGGGCCCGGAGAAGCACCAGCGAGGCGCGTTCATCGAGCTGACCTGGGGCGGCAAGGAGCCGATCGAGGTGGACGGCCGATCGAGCACCTTCCTGGAGGACGGCGACGAGGTCACCATCACCGCCACGGCCCCCGGCCCGGCCGGCGCACGCCTGGGCTTCGGCGAGGTGACCGGCCGCATCATCTCCGCAAGATGAATGTCCATCGCGCGACCATTCACAAGCGTCGCCGCCGCCGCCCGCGCCGCGCTCGCCTCGCGGGGCGTCCCCGACCCGTTCCGGTCGTCGTGCGTTGCAGGCGCTTTGGCCGACGCGGACCGGCTTCCGCTGGCCTGGGCGCCGAGCCGCACGTAGCTTGTCCGCATGGCTTCCATCGAGTTCGTCGCCATCGAGGTGCCCGACGCAATGGCCGCCGACCGGTTCTACACCGCCGCCTTCGGCCTGGGCCCGCTGGTGCGCCCGCGCGCCTCGCAGGCACCGGCGACCGGCTTCCGCGGGTTCACGCTGTCGCTCGTCGTGTCCAGGCCGGCCACCGTCGACGGGTTCGTCGGCGCCGCGCTCGACGCCGGCGCCACGGCGCTCAAAGCGCCCGCGAAATCGCTCTGGGGCTACGGCGGCGTGGTGCGGACGCCGGACGGGACCATCGTGACGATCGCGTCCTCGACCAAGAAGGACGCCGGTCCGGCCACCCGGCAGATCGACGGCATCGTGCTGCAACTCGGCGTCGCGGACGTCGCCGCGAGCAAGCGGTTCTACGTCGAGCGCGGACTCACCGTGGCGAAGAGCTACGGCCGCAGGTACGTCGAGCTCGGCGCACCGTCGGATCCCATCACGATGGCGCTCTACAAGCGCCGCGCCCTCGCCAAGGTCGCCGGCGTCCCCGCCGAGGGCGAAGGATCCCACCGGCTCGTGATCGGCAGTGACGCCGGCCCCTTCACCGATCCGGACGGCTTCGTGTGGGAGGCCGCATCGCCTCCCAGTGCCCGCACCGACTAGAACTGGAGCTTCGTCTTCCAGCCGGACGGACCGGCGGCATGCCCGGAGCGGTTGACCGGCACCGTGGACAGAACGGCCAGGTCAACCGGCCATGGTCTCGGGCAGAACGGCGAGCATGCCGGTGACCTGTTCGCCGTCGGACATGCGCAGCAGGGCGGTGCACTGCCACCAGCGCCGCTCCCCGTCCGGCCAGTAGTAGGACGCGGGGTCGGGCACCAGGTGGTGGACGGCATCGGAGTCCATATGCGCTCGCAGCCACGGGCCGCCTGCGCCGAGGCCGAGCCGGAGGCGGGCTGCCTCCTCGTAGAGAGCGCAGACGGTGTCGGCGTTCATCGCCTTGAGAACACGTGCCGAGCGGGGCAGCGCCGAGTGCCCCTCGGGCGGTCGCACGGGCCACCGAACTGGCATGCCGAGCCGCCGGTGCAGCGTGAGGTGGGCTCCCCTGCGAGGGGTCGGCAATGGTGGTGGAGGGTATCCAGCGGTGCCCGGCCTCGCTCAGCCGTTCCAGGATCCAGGCGCGTCCCTCGGGCCGGTCGTGTGCCATGTCCAGCTCATCGGGCGCTCGGCTCTCGCACGATCCCCGCTGCTCATGGGGGCGTTCCGGCGGGACGGCCGCCAGGCGCGCCGTTGGGTGGCGCCCGGCATGTTGTGGCACAGGTTCGCCAGGAACCAGATCCGCTGCATGTCCTCGGCCGACGACGGCTCCTTCGTCCCAGGCCGGGCGAGATGGCGGATCTCGATGAACGCTCTCGCGGCGAGGAGCGCGGCCGCCTCGCGGTCGTCGATCTGTACCGCCTTCCGCCGGCCGATGCGCCCCTTCATGTCTCTCCTCGTCGGGTGCGGCCATGCCGGACGCGCGAGAACCCCGGGCTCGGCGCGTGACGCGCCGGGGCCGGGGTTCCGTCCAGTCGGTCTCAGCTCAGGTCGAGCGTTCCCGCCTTGACCCGCTGCGCGAACGCCGCCCAGGCATCCGCCCCGAACACCAGCTTCGGCCCGTCCGGGTCCTTCGAGTCCCGCACGGCCACCGCCGCCGCCACGTCCGCCACCTCGACGCACTGTCCACCCGTGTCACCACTGTGGCTACTCTTACGCCACTGCACAGTGGACGCATGGCGCGTGTTCATTGGTCCTCCAGGATCATCCCGAGCCTGTCAAGGGAGGCATCAGCGGACATCGCTGCACCCCTGATCAAGTCGAAACGTACCCCATACATTCGGACAGCGTCAGGGTGATCCACAAGCTGCGCGCCAACGTGACCATCCAGATGCACGATGTCCGGATCGTTCCGAAAACTCATGATTGTAAACGCACCCAGCAAGCCTGCGTAGGCGCCTTTAGTTTCGGGAACAATCTGAAGCGTTACATGATGGAGGACTGCCAGATCCATCAGGTGCTGTACCTGTCCCTTAAGGATCTCGCGACCACCGATCGGGCGTCGAATCGCGCTCTCATCGAAAATTGCCACCACGTGCGGTGGGTCTTCGCGCTTGAGGATCTCCTGCCGATCCATGCGGGTCCTGACGAGCTGACGCGCGGCCTCGTCCGTCTTGTCGGACTTTACGACCTCGTAGGCGTATTCAGGGGTCTGGAACAGGCCGGTGATGACCATGGTCTCGAAGATGTACATCACCTCCGCCTCCGCTTCCTTCTGGATGAAGTCATCGAAGCCGGGCGGTAGGACCTGCAGCTTGCCGAGTTCCTGCATCCACCCCCAGATGCGATGGAACGTCCCGTTCGCACTGAAGAACGAATCGCAGTCCTTGGCGAAGTCCTCGGAGGGCGCGCATCGTCCCGACTCGATCTGGCCGATCCACTGAGGTGAGTAACCGAGCTTGTCGGCCAGCTGCGGCCGTGAAAGTTGGGCCAGTTCTCGTCGCGCGCGGAGTTCGGCACCGAAGTATTCGGTGGGTGAGGAAGGGACGCCGGGGTCACGCGGGCGACGGGGCACGGAAAACCTCCGAGGGTACGAAACCGAGATCGGTTTCCAACGACGGGCGGGCCTTTCCTACGCGTTCTTTCTGCTCCTTCCCGACGATAGCCCGATCACAGGAAGATCGGGGTCGGTAACGGAGAGAAACCGAGACGCAAGGGACTGGTGAGCATGAACGCGGCCGTCGACCCCGCCGACCAGGCGTTGGCTCAGCTTCGCGGCGACTTCCGGGGGCACCGGATCTGGCGTGCGACGCGCCATGACGGACGGCTCGGCGACTGGGTCGCCACGCTGCACGACCCGAAGGCGGGCGTGGAGGCGACCGTCATCCGCAACAGCGCCGACGAACTCCGCGAGGCGCTGACCGTAGAGCGTGAGCGCGCGACGGGCCGCCGCACCGCGTCGGCGCACACCCCCGAGCGGTGTGTCGACTGGTGATGGTGAGGGCGCATCTCGACAGGCTCGCGGCGGAGGTCGTTCGGGAGGGCTGGCAGGTCCTTCCCCGCTACGACGAGCCTCGCCCGCTCCTCCGTGTCTTCGATGCCGACGTGCCGCAATTCGGAGAGAGCATCGCGCTCGTTCCGGCGTCCGGCACGTGGTGGTTCCGGTCGAGCACGGGCGAGCATCTGGCCCCGTACGACAGACCGGTCCGCGCGGCTGAGCGGATCACCCGCATCCTCACTCCGTTCGTGACGACCGCGATCGCCGCGAGGAGCCGGCAAGGACGCGCGCCGGGTCGGTATCCGCCGGAGCCGGCTCCTTCCCTCTCGGTCACCATCGCCGAGGTGCGGCACCGGTTGCCCGGCGTCGTCTGCTGGTGGGGCGCCTCCACGGGCGAGTGGTGGGCACTCGTCCCGGACGGGACACGCTGGCGGATCATCAACGCTCGCGATCCCGACCATCTGATCCAAGCCGTCCTCGGCACCCGCCCCTCCGCCTGACCATCGTTCTGGGGCGCGGTCCGGCATGTCGCTCACTGAGCGTTGGGGTGGTCGTGACGGGTGGGAAAGGGTGGGGGTTGACAGTGTTTGAACCCTCAAGTAATCTGGGTCTTGTTGTTGAAGTTTCAAGCACATCACTGAGGGAGCATCACATGAGCATCGCCACCGTCGCCCCGGGTCTGACCGCCGGCACCTGGAACATCGACCCCGCGCACTCCGAGGTCACGTTCGCCATCCGGCACCTGATGAGCAAGGTGCGCGGCACGTTCACCGAATTCAGCGGGAGCATCGAGGTCGCCGAGGACGTCGCGAAGTCGACCGCGACCGCCGAGATCACGATGGCCTCCCTGGACACGCGGAACGCCGACCGGGACGCGCACGTGCGCGGCTCCGACGTCCTGGACGTCGAGAACCACCCCACCATGTCGTTCGTGACCACGGGTGTCCGCACCGAGGGCGGCGAGAACTACCTGGACGGCGACCTCACCATCCGCGGCGTGACGCGTCCGGTCAGCTTCGAGGTCGAGTTCAACGGCGTCGGCGAGGACCCGTGGGGCGGGACGCGCGCCGGTTTCACCGCGTCCACGACCATCAACCGCAAGGACTGGGGCATCGAGTTCAACGTCCCGCTGAAGGGCGACAAGGCGCTGCTCGGCGACAAGGTCGACATCCAGCTGGAGGTCCAGGCCGTTCGCGCCTGACCGCGGTGAGGAGAGGGGCCGTCCTCGGACGGCCCTTTTCTCATGCCAGGGGGAGGCGGAGCGCGAAGCGGACGCCGCTCGGGCGGTCCTCGATGCGGAGGGTGCCGTCGTGGGACCGGGCGATCTCGCGGGCGATCGCCAGCCCGAGGCCGACGCCGCCGGCGTCGCGGCTGCGGGCCGTGTCGAGGCGGGTGAAGCGCTCGAAGACGCGTTCGCGGTCGGCGGCGGGGATGCCCGGCCCGTCGTCGGTGACGGCGAGCAGGGCGTGGTCGTGGTCGCGGGCGACCTCGACGGTGATCGACGTGTCCGCGTAGCGGTCGGCGTTGTCCAGGAGGTTGCCGAGGAGCCGGACCAGCTGCATCCGGACGCCGCGAACCGGGACGTCCGGGTCGAGGCGGGTCTCGACCGCGGCGTGTAAGGCGCGGCCCGCCAGCTCGGCGGCGGCCAGGGCGGACAGGTCGATGCGCTCCTGGACGGCGCCGCCGGTGCCGATGCGGGCGAGCAGGAGCAGGTCGGTGACGATCGCCTCCAGCCGGTCGGTGTCGCGGAGGGCCTGCCGGACGACGGCGGGGAGATCGTTGTCCTCGGGGTGCATCGAGGCGTCCTCGAGGTTGGCGCGCAGGCCCGCGATGGGCGTGCGGAGCTCGTGCGAGGCGTCCGAGGCGAACTGGCGCTGCCGCCGGACGGCGCTCTCCAGCCGCTCGAGGGTCGCGTTGGCGGTGCGGGCGAGCTGGGCGATCTCGTCCTCGCCGGGCGGTTCCGAGACGCGCCGCGACAGGTCGGTGGCGCTGATCTCGGCGAGCTGGGCGCGGATCTCGCCGACAGGGCGGAGCGTCCGGCCGACGATGAGCCAGGTGATCCACGCGACGACGGCGGCGAGCAGCAGCACCGCCGCGGCCAGCGTCCCTTCGAGCAAGCCGGTGACCAGGTAGGACGGCAGTTCCCCGGACGCGTACACGACCAGCGAGTCGGGCGCGGTGTCGACCCGGATCGCCTCGACGGCGCGGCATTCGCGGCGCGGCCAGCGGCCCCGGCATTCGACCAGGTCGCGGACGCGCATCCCGCTGGACGGGTGGAGGCGCGAGACGGGTGCGCGTCCGGCGGCGGCCGGTGTGGCGTTGACGACACGGCCGTCCGGCGCGACGACCTGGATGAGGATGCGGCCGTGGCCGCCGTCGGGGATCGGGGTCCGCAGCGTTCCGTCGCGGACGCCGCCGCTCACCCGGCGGGCGTCGATCTGAGCGGATCGGAGTAGGTCGTCCGTGACGCGGGTACGGATCGCCATGTCGATACCGGACGCGCAGAGGCCGAGGACGAGCACGGCGAGCACGGCGGCGACGATCGTGTCCCTGGCCCTGATCGACCGGGGGCGCATCCGCATGGGCTGCCTCCCTGGTGCACCGGCGGTGACCTACGCTACCGACCGGTCACAAATCACCAACCCCGAAAGCGCGCCGGGTTTTCACCCCCCTTCCGTTGGACATCCGTTTTATGACGGTTCCTCCGGAGCACAGGGACGGGAACACATGGGCAGGGACGTGGCTTCGGTCACCATCAGTGGCGAGGACCGGCGGCGGTACCGGGAAAAGGTACGCAGGTGCCTGGACGTCCTGGCCCGCATGCTGGGCGAATCGCAGTTCGACTTCGAACGCCCCCACATCGGACTGGAGATCGAGCTCAACCTGATCGACGCGCTCGGCGACCCGCTCATGCGCAATGCCGACGTCCTGAAGGCCATCGCCGACCCGGCCTGGGCGACGGAGCTCGGCCAGTTCAACCTCGAGATCAACATTCCGCCGCGCGAACTCGGCGGCGAGGGCACCGGCGAACTGGAGGTGGAGGTCAGGGACCATCTCAACCACGCCGACGAGCGGGCCCGCGAGGTCGGCGGACGGCTCGTCATGATCGGCATCCTGCCGACCCTGCGCCGCGCGGACATCGGGGAGGAGACGCTCTCCTCCAACGCCCGCTACAAGATGCTCAACGACCAGATCTTCGCGGCGCGCGGCGAGGAGCTGCACATCGCGATCGACGGCCCCGAACCGCTGCGGATGCACGCCGACTGCATCATCCCCGAGGCCGCGTGCACGAGCGTCCAGTTCCATCTGCAGGTGAGCCCCGACGAGTTCGGCGCCTACTGGAACGCGGCCCAGGCGATCGCCGGTCCGCAGGTCGCGATGGCGGCGAACTCGCCGTTCCTGTTCGGGCACCGCCTCTGGCAGGAGTCCCGCATCACGCTGTTCGAGCAGGCCACGGACACGCGTCCGGACGAGCTCATCGCGCAGGGCGTCCGTCCCCGCGTGTGGTTCGGGGAGCGGTGGGTGACCTCCGTCTTCGACCTGTTCGAGGAGAACACCCGCTACTTCCCCGCCCTGCTCCCGCTGTGCGACGAGGAGGACCCGCTCGCCGTCCTCGACGCCGGCGGCATCCCGCAGCTCGGTGAGCTCACCCTCCACAACGGCACGATCTACCGCTGGAACCGTCCGATCTACGCCGTCGTGAAGGGCCGTCCCCACCTGCGCGTCGAGAACCGTGTGCTGCCCGCCGGCCCGACCGTCGCCGACGTCATCGCGAACGGCGCGTTCTACTACGGGCTCGTCCGGATGCTGGCCGAGGAGGACCGTCCGGTATGGACGCGCATGTCCTTCGCCACCGCCGAGGACAACCTGCACCGAGCCGCGCGCGACGGCCTGGACTCGACGCTCTACTGGCCCGGCATGGGGGACGTTCCCGCCACCGAGCTGATCCTGCGCAAGCTGCTGCCGCTCGCCCACGAGGGCCTCGACCGGTGGGGCGTCGACCCGGCCCGCCGCGACCGGCTCCTCGGCATCGTCGAGCGGCGCTGCGTCACCGGCCAGACCGGCGCGGCCTGGCAGATCGCCACCGTCGAGTCGCTGGAGGAGTCGTTCAACACGCCGCGCCACGAGGCGCTGCGCATGATGACCCGGACGTACCTGGACCGGCTGGCCGACAACGAGCCCGTGCACACCTGGCCGATCGGCCCCTGATCAACACAGAACCTACACATTTCGCTCTCACCGCATACAAACCCGGCATCTACAGTCGGGCAGGTGAACGAGACCCGCATCCTCGTCGTCGAGGACGAACCCACGATCGCGAAGGCGGTGGCGGACCGGCTGGCGGCCGAGGGGTTCACGGTCGACCTCGCCGCCGACGGCCCCGCCGCCGTCGAGCGCGCCCGGGACCGGGAACCGCACCTCATCGTCCTCGACGTGATGCTCCCCGGCTTCGACGGCCTGGAGGTGTGCCGCCGCGTCCAGGCCGAACGGCCCGTGCCCGTCCTCATGCTGACCGCCCGGGACGACGAGACCGATCTCCTCGTCGGCCTCGGCGTCGGCGCGGACGACTACCTCACGAAGCCGTTCAGCATGCGCGAGCTCGTCGCGCGGATCCGCGCCGTCCTGCGCCGCGTCGGCCGCGCCGCCGACCAGCCCGCCCCCACGCCGCTGCGCGCGGGCCCCCTCGAGATCGACCCCGCGGCCCGCCGCGTCCGCCGCGCCGGCACCGAGGTGCACCTCACGCCCACCGAGTTCGACCTGCTCAGCTGCCTGGCCCGCAACCAGGGCACCGTCCTGACCCGCGCCGTCCTGCTCGAACAGGTCTGGGACTGGACGGACGGCTCCGGCACCCGCGTCGTCGACACCCACGTCAAGGCGTTGCGCCGCAAGCTCGGAGCCGACCTCATCCGCACCGTGCACGGCGTCGGCTACAGCCTGGAGACCGCGTGACCCCCGTTGTCCACAGGCTGTGGACAAAGCTGCCCCGGCCCCTGGACCCGCTCCGCTCCATCAAGGTCAAGTTCGGCATCACCGTCGTCGTCACCGCCTGCACCGCCGCGCTGATCGTCCTGTGGGGGTACCCCCTCGGCCTCCGCGCCCGCCAGACGCTGCCCGTCGGCCTCCTCCTCTCCCTCGTCGTCATGCAGCTCATCGCGCACGGCATGACCGCGCCGCTGCGCGAGATGACCGCCGCCGCCCGCGCCATGGCCCGCGGCGACTACACCCGCCGCGTCCGCGCCACGTCCCGCGACGAGGTCGGCGAACTCGCCCAGGCCTTCAACACGATGGCCGCCGACCTCGCCGAAGTCGACCGCCAGCGCCGCGAGTTCGTCGCGAACGTCTCGCACGAGCTCCGGACGCCCATCAGCGCGCTCCGCGCCGTCCTGGAGAACGTCGCCGACGGCGTCACCCCCGCCACGCCGGACGTCCTGGAGTCCGCCCTCGACCAGACCGAGCGCCTCGGCCGCCTCATCACCCAGCTCCTCGACCTGTCCCGGGTCGACGCCGGCGCCGCCCCCCTCGACCTCGCCGACCTCGACATCGCGTCCTTCATCGCCGACGTCACCGCCGAGGCCGCCGCGGGCCACCCCGACGTCGCCTTCACGACCGACGTCGCCCCCGGCCTGCACGCCACCGCCGACCGCGACCGCCTCCACCAGGTGGTCGCGAACCTCCTCGACAACGCCGCCCGCCACGGCCCCCCGGGCGAACCCGTGACCGTGACCGCCCGCTCCGGCCCGGACGGCCTCGTCCTGGACGTGGCGGACAGCGGCCCCGGCATCCCGCCGGGCGAACGCACCCGGGTCTTCGAACGCTTCTCCAGGGGCGCCGCGTCCGGTCCGCAGACGGGCACCCCCGGCGGCGGCACCGGACTGGGCCTCGCCATCGCCCGCTGGGCGACCGAACTCCACGGTGGCCGCATCACCGTCCTGGACACCCCGTCCGGCTGCCGGATCCGCGTCACCATCCCCTCCCACCCCACGACGAGAGCGCCGAGATGACGAACGACCCCGAGTCCCACGGCTTCTGGACGCCGTCCACCGAAGACGTCCGGGACGAGCCGCCGGAACAAGCCGCGCCCAAGGACCAGAGCACACCCCCACACCCCACCACGGCCCCCGGCGTCGAACCGCCGAGGGAAGGCGCGACTCCGCCCCAGGGCGGCGTCGCACAGGAGCAGGGTGGGGCGGCGGTGCACGGCGTGGGCGTTCCGCATGTCGGGGGGCCGCCAGTCGGTGCCGCTCCTTACCCGGGCGGGGGGCCGGGGTATGGGGCGCCCGGTGGGTGGGTGCGCCCTGCGCCCGGTCCGCCGGACTGGGGATACGGGCGGGGACCCGGGGCTCCTCGGCCGCCGCTCCCGGTGCGGGAACAGACGGCGCTGGAGCGGATGTTCCTCGCCTGGAAGGAACCCGAGCGGCCCCCGTCGGGGCGGCTCGTCCTCGGGGCCGTGATCGCGGCCGTCGTGGGATCGGTGGCGGTCGTGCCCGCTCTGAGGGCGGAGCGGTTCGGAGTGGGGCTGCTGCTCACGGCGATCACGCTGGCCTGCGTCGCGGGCGTGTCGCTCCGGGAGGCGGGCCGGCTCGTCCAGCCGAAGAGGAGCGGGTTCGCGCGGGTCAACCGGACGGGCCTCGCGTTCGGGCTGCTTGCCCTCCTGCTCGTCTCCGTCGCGGCGGTCCGGGACGCGGAGTGGGTCGTGGGCCTCGCGGTGGTGCTCGCGGTCCCCATCGCGTCCTATGCGCTGGCGGGCGGGCGGACGTGGGTCGAGGTGATCGGGGGCGGGCTCGCGCTGCCGCCCGCCGGGATCCGCATGGCGTCCTGGTCGGCACGCGGGCTACAGGGCCTGATCGTGCCGGGGCGGGGCCGGGCCTGGCCGGTGATCCGGACGGCGCTCATCGCCGGCGCCCTGCTCTCGGTGTTCGGCGGGCTGTTCGCCATGGCGGACGCGGCGTTCGGCGACCTGGCGGCCGGGCTCGTCCCGGACCTGTCGATCGGGTCGGTCCTGCTGTACGTGGTCGTGGGCGCGGCGACGGCCGCGGTGGCGTTCGCGGCCGTGACGCTCGCGCAGACGCCGCCGCCGCTGAAGGCGCTCGCCCCGCAGAGGCCGGCCCCGGCGGGACGCTGGGCGTGGGCGGTGCCGATCGCCATGCTCGACCTGCTGTTCCTCGCCTTCTGCACCGTGCAGGCCAGGGTGTTCCTGGCGTCCGACCGTGACCGGGTGCTGCGCGCGACGGGCCTGACGTACGCCGAGTACGCGCGGGAGGGGTTCTTCCAGCTCGTCATCGTGACGGTGCTGGTCCTCGCGGTGCTGGCGTTCGCCGTCCGGTACGCGCCGACGGCGGCGCGGGGCGACCGGGCGACCGTCCGGGTCCTGCTCGGGACGCTGTGCGCGCTGACGCTGGTCGTCGTCGCGGTCGCGCTGCGGAGGCTCTACCTGTACGAGGAGACGTTCGGGTGGACGCGGCTCCGGCTGTGGGTGCACGCGTTCGAGCTGTGGCTCGGCCTCGTGATCGTGCTCGTCGCGGCGGCCGGGGCGCGGTGGCGGGCGGCCTGGCTGCCGCGCGCGGTCGCGGGCAGCGGCGCGGCGGCGTTCATCGCCCTGGCCGTCCTCAACCCGGACGGGTTCATCGCCGAGCGGAACGTCACGCGGTTCGAGGAGACCGGGAAGATCGACGGCTGGTACCTGGGCGAGCTGTCGGCGGACGCCGTCCCGGCCCTGGACCGGCTTCCCGAGCCGCAGCGGTCGTGCGCGCTGCAGCCGATCCAGAACCGGCTGCGCGAGGAGGATCCCGCCGCGGCCGCCAACCTCGCCCGGCAGAGGGCGCGAGAGATCCTCGAGAGGCGACCGGCCGGCACCTGCTCCTCCTGGTGAGGGAGGAGCAGGCCGGAGCCGCCCGGAACGTCAGCCGCGCCGGAAGCTGACCACCTCACCGCTCTCCCCCACGGCCTCGCGCGCCTGCGGGATGATGTGCTCGCCCGGCTTGTCGGCCAGGAGCGCGCGGGCCCGCAGGACGATCTCCAGGTCGAAGCGGAGGTCGGGGTCCAGGAGCTGGTCGCCGAAAAGCTCCTCCAGCTGCCGGAGGCGGTACCGGACGGTCTGCGGGTGGACGTGCAACCGCATCGCGACCTCGTTGGCGTTGCGGCCGGACTGGAGCCAGGCGAGGAGCGTCTCGGCGAGGCGGTCCTGCTGGCTGGGGCGCAGGTGCGCGAGGGGCGCCAGCCGCAGCTCCGCCAGAGACGTGATGAGCTCCTCGTCCTGGAACAGGATCAGCGTGGACATGTGCTCGACGCTGCGGATCACGCCCGCGTCCGCCTCGATGACGCCGCGGCTCACGAGGCCGAGCGTCTTGCGGGCCCACTGGATCGACCGGGCCGCCTCCGTCACCGGGACGGTCGGGCCGACGACGGCGAGGGTGCCGGCGAGGGCGCGGTCGACGAGCTTCGCGCGCCCCGGGCCGTCCGGGTCCGGAATGATCAGGCTCGGGGTGCGCCGGGTGAGGTCGGCGAGGATGTCCGGCGGGAACGCGGTCTTGCGGGCGTCGTGCGAGCCCAGCGCGACGGCCGCGACGGTCCGCGGGACGGGCCAGTGCGCGGCGGCGGCGAGGTCGGCGATCGCCTCGGAGGTGGCCGCCGGGTCGGCGAACATGAGGTCGAGCAGCCGCTTGCGGCGGCGCTGCATCTCCCCCGCGACGGCGGCCTTGGCCTGCGCGAACCCCTCCGCCGCGGCGGCGGCGAGCTCGTCTTGGAACTGCATCAGCGCCTCCCCCACCGCGCCCAGCATGCGCGGCGAGACCTCGAGGGTCTCCGCGCCCTCGGTGAGCCGCCGCCAGGCGACCATGCCGCCGACGCGCATCGCGGTCTGCATCGCGTCGAGGCTGCGGCCCTCGCCGGCCTCGCCGCGCCCGATCGCGCGGAAGAAGTCGGTGACCGAGCCCGGCTCGTGGCCGGGGTCGGCCACCCGGTCCACGAAGTAGTGCAGGACGCGCTCGACGGCGAGCCGGAGGGTGCCCGAGTAGGACCCGTCCCCGGGACGGTCGTACTCGCGGACGCGCGTCTGGATCTCCTGCATCATGTCGTCCGCCACCTCGTCGAGATGGGGCCGCATGTGGTCGGCGAGCTCCCGGGGCAGATCCGCCCACGGGCGCCCGTCAGCGGTCGAACCCTCTTCCGCCACGTGTACCTCCCGCCGCTCGTCCCCTTGCGTTGCGCGCCGTACACACGGGGTAATTAATTACCTATGGGTCGAATGTGAGGCAAATCATGACCTGGTGGTCCCAGGTGTGCAAAGTCTAGGTCGAGAAACGACCAGATTCGGCCGATAGCCTGACGAAACCACACAAGTGGGGGGACCCTGGCCGCCCGGCGCGTCCGGTGCGACAGTGGAGGGAAGACACCACGCCACGTGAGGTGGTCACGTGACCGACCGCGTCCCTCCCAAGGCCCTGACCTCCGCCAACAAGGCCATCGACGAGCGCTTCGGCGGGCAGGCGTTCCTGCGCAAGTCGCTCCGCAAGGCCTTCCCGGACCACTGGAGCTTCCTGCTCGGCGAGATCGCCATGTACTCGTTCGTCATCATCCTGTTGACGGGCGTGTTCCTGACCTTCTTCTTCAAGCCGAGCATGGCGGAGGTCGTCTACGACGGCTCCTACGAGCCGCTGCGCGGCGTCCGGATGAGCGAGGCGTACGCGTCCACGCTGCACATCAGCTTCGACGTGCGCGGCGGCCTGCTCATGCGGCAGATCCACCACTGGTCGACGGTCATCTTCATGGCGGCGATCCTGATCCACCTGCTGCGGAACTTCTTCACCGGCGCGTTCCGCAAGCCCCGCGAGCTGAACTGGCTGATCGGGATCGTCCTGTTCATGCTCGTCATGCTGAACGGCCTGTTCGGCTACTCGCTGCCGGACGACCTGCTCTCGGGCACCGGGCTGCGCATCCTGGAGGGCGTCATCGCGTCCCTCCCGCTCGTCGGCTCCTACCTGCTGATGTTCCTGTTCGGCGGCGAGTTCCCCGGGACGGAGATCATCCCGCGGCTCTACGTCATCCACATCCTGTTGATACCGGGGATCCTCGCGGCCCTGATCCCGCTGCACGCGATCGTCCTCACCTGGCGGCAGACCCACACGCAGTTCCCCGGCAAGGGCAGCTCCAACAGGACCGTCCGCGGCTACCCCTTCTTCCCGGTCTTCATCGCCAAGACGACCGCGTTCTTCCTGTGGGTCTTCGGCGTCACGGCGCTGATGGCGACGTTCTTCCAGATCAACCCCGTCTGGCTGTTCGGCCCGTACGACCCCGGCGCGATCAGCTCCGGCTCCCAGCCCGACTGGTACATGGGCTGGCTGGAGGGCTCACTGCGCATGATGCCCGCCTGGGAGATCACCGTCGCCGGGCACTCGCTGCCCATGAGCGTGATCGTCCCGGCCCTGGTCGTCCCCGGCCTGCTGTTCACCGGCCTCGCCGCGTACCCGTTCCTCGAACGGTGGGTGACGGGCGACCGCGAAATGCACCACCTGCTCGACCGGCCCCGCGACGTCCCCGCCCGCACGGGCATCGGCGTCGGCGGCGTCGTCTTCTACGGCGTCCTGTGGGCCGCCGGCGGCAACGACGTCATCGCCCACACCTTCGAGATCCCGCTGTTCTGGACGACCTGGTTCTTCCGCTGCGCGATCATCCTCGGCCCCATTCTCGGGTACGTCATCGCCTACCGGATATGCCTGGGCCTGCAACGCCGCGACCTCGCCCTCGTCCAGCACGGGCTGGAAACGGGCCGCATTCACCGCCGCCCGAGCGGCGAGTACATCGAGGTGGAAGAACCCCTGGACGAGGAGCGCCTCGCCCCCATCACCGACCCCCGCCCGCCCGTGGCGGTGGCGCTGGCCCGTCCGCTCAAGAAGGGTATCGAGGCCCCGGAGAGCCGCACCCGGCGAGGCCGCCTCCGCGCGGCCCTGAACCGCCGTTTCCGGCAGGACCTGGCCTCTCCGCCCGCCCCCAACGGCAAAGACGATCACAAGGTCCTCGGCCCCTGAGGCCATTTCCCGCCGGTTCACGCGCCGGACGATCTTTCTTCCCCTGTCATGGACTCCTGATCATCAATTCGGGTTTACCGGAATAGCGGAAATGACCGGGGCCGGTCATTCCATTATTTGTTCCCACTTTCTCCGATATCTGTCGCCGGCTGTCATTAGGCTGCGAGCTCAGCATTCTCTTCCGTCCCACCGGCCCGGCCACCGCGCGCACGGCATGTCCCCCGCCATCGCCCCGTGCGCTTCTCGCCGGCCGGCCGGCGAGACGGAGAGCCCCCGATCAGAGGAGAAAGGCATGCGTGCAACCCGGCTGGCCGCGACGGGATTCGCGGCGGGAGCCATGGTGCTCGGGATGGCGGCTCCCGCACTCGCCGACCCGGTGACCCCCGGAGCCTTCTGCGGCAAGAAGAACATCGGCGAGACCGGCAAGACCGTGGACGGCGTCCTCATGAGGTGCACCCTGAAGGCCGGGGAGGAGCAGCCGCGCTGGCGGAAGGTCGCTCCCGGCGACACGCCGACCGAGACACCCACCCCGACGCCGACGCCGACCGCGCCGCAGTTCAAGTTCGGCACCGACAAGGTGCGGCTGTCGACCAACCGCGTCGTCCCCGGAGGCTCGACCACCTTCACGATCACGTGCCCGAGCTCGGTGAGCATCACGAGCAACGGCTACACCCGCAACCCGCTGCCGGTGGCGAAGATCGCCGAGAACCGCTGGCGGGCCACCGGTACGTTCCGCAGCAAGCTGCCCGACCCGACGACCGCCACGGTGGTCTGCAAGGGGTACGGCTCCGTGAAGCTCAGCACCAGCCCTGAGAAGGGCGACAACGGTCTGAAGCCCCGGACGCCGAAGATCCCCACCGGCCCGATCAACACCGGTGACGGCAGCGTCTACGGGCAGCGGGACGGCTCGTCCGCGCTGCTGCCGGCGGCCGGTGGCGGCGCGCTCCTGCTCGCGGGGTTCGGCGCGTTCGCGCTGCGCCGTAAGACGGCGGGGAAGCGGTCGTAAATTGACCGGACCTTCCACCTCCACCGGTCGCCGCGCCTTCGGTGCGGTGACCGGTGCGCTGCTCACCGGACTCGTGTTCGGCGGCTGCGGCGGCGAGACGCCCGCGTCCTCGGGCACTCCGAGCCCCTCGGCCACCGCCCCGGAGCCCGCCGCGCCCCCGGCGCAGCGGGCTCCGCTGAACCACTCCGTGCCAACGAAGATCGCCATCCCGAGGATCGGCGTGTCCGCGCCGGTCGGCGCGATCGGGCTGCGGCCGGACGGACGCGTCGAGGAGCCGCCGCTCAGCAGGCCGAACCTCACCGGCTGGTACAAGGAGGGCGTCACTCCGGGCGAGGTCGGCCCGTCCGTCCTCCTCGGCCACGTCGACGCCAGGGGCAGGCCGGCGGTCTTCGCCCGGCTGAAGGAGCTGAAGCCCGGCGACAGGATCCAGGTGAAGCGCCAGGACGGCACCACCGCCACGTTCGCGGTGGAACGCTCGCAGCGCGTCGCCAAGAACGCCTTCCCGCACGGGCAGGTCTTCGGCGCGGCCCTCGACCACGCGTCCCTCCGCCTGGTGACCTGCGGCGGGGCCTTCGACCCCGCGTCCGGCCACTACAAGGACAACGTGATCGTCTACGCCCGCCTGCTCGGCACCTGACCGACGCGAACGCCCGCGGCCCGTCCCCGACGGGCCGCGGGCGTTCACGCGTCCCGCGACGTCCAGCCGAGGCCCGTTCGAGGTCCGGGACGAAGGCCCTTGCGCGACAACCAGGAGAACCAGGCGATCAGTGGCCGGGTCGACCAGGCGCGCCTCGACAGGCTGCTGGCCGAGCACGACCCCTTCTCGGCCCAGAACCTGTGAGCGTGCCCGGATGTACGACGAGGGACGGTCCCCGTGGGGGCCGTCCCTCGTCGCGGGGTGGTCAGCGGCGGTAGAGGTTGAAGTTCTCCTCGCCGATGCGCTCGCGCATCGCCGGGTCGTCGATGCCCTGGCCTTCGCCGGTGGCGCCGCAGAGGACGGCGACCTTGCCGATGTGCTGGTTCGTCTGGACGGCCCGGGTCGCCTCGCCCGCCTCGTCCAGCGGGAAGACCTTGGAGAGCGTCGGGTGGATCATGCCGAGGCTGAACAGCCGGTTCACCTCGACGGCCTCGTGGTAGTTGAAGCCGTGCGAGCCGATGATGCTCTTCAGGCGCATCCAGAGGAAGCGGTTGTCGTACTCGTGCTTGAAGCCCGTCGAGGAGCCGCAGGTGACGATCTTGCCGCCGCGCTTGGCGACGTAGACGGACGCGCCGAACGTCTCCCGGCCGAGGTACTCGAAGACGATGCCCGGGTCCTCGCCGACGAGGCGGCGGATCGCCTCGCCGAGCATCCGGCCGGCCTTCGGGTGGCGCAGTCCCTGCTCGCCGAGCTCGAGGTCGTTGCGGTTGATGACGTGGTCGCAGCCCTGCGCGCGGACGATCTCCGCCTTCTCGTCGGAGGAGACGACGCCGACCGGGATGCCGCCGCCGTTCTTGACGAGCTGCGTCGCGTAGGAGCCGAGGCCGCCGGTGGCGCCCCAGATGAGGACGACGTCGCCCTGCTTCATGCGGGCGCCGTGGGTGCCGACGAGCATCCGGTAGGCGGTGGCGGCGCAGAGGGTGTTGGCGCCCGCCTCCTCCCAGGACAGGTGCGCGGGCTTCTTGATGAGCTGGTTCGCCTTGACGATGCAGTACTCGCCGAGGGAGCCGAAGTTCGTCTCGAAGCCCCAGGCGAGCTGGGTCTCGCTCATCATGCCGTCGTCGTAGGAGCCGTGGTCCTCCTCGTCGACGTAGGACGGGGAGATGACGACCTTGTCGCCGACCTTCCAGCTCTTCACGCCGGCGCCGGTGCGGACGATCACGCCGGAGCCGTCGGAGCCGAGGATGTGGTACGGCAGGTCGTGGCGGGCGCCGTACCAGCCCTGCCGGCCGAACTTCTCCAGGAACGCGAACGTCGGGACCGGCTCGAAGATCGCCGACCAGACGGTGTTGAAGTTGATCGCGGCGGACATCACCGCGACGACGCACTCGTCGGGCGCGAGCTCGGGCATGTCGACCTCGCCGACGTGCATCGAGCGCCGGACGTCCTTGTCGGTCTGCCCGTCGAAGATGCCGACCTCGTCCTTGCGGGTGAACGCCGCGCGGAAGCGGGTCGGCAGGTCGATCTCCTGCAGCTCCTGCCCGCTCGCGCCGTTGCGGACGGCGTCGAGCAGGGCATGGGACGAACCGGACTGGGCCATGAATGTCCTCCGTGAGACGACGGGGTGGGTCGTACCGTCAGCGGGCCGGGGTGGCCTCGCGGGCGCTGAGCCTCTCGTCCAGGTGCGCGGCGAGTACCTCGACACCGGGCGGGTCCAGCAGGTTGAGGTGGTGCACTCCGGGGATCGTCACGATCTCCAGGTCGGAGCAGAGCCCGCCGAAACCGTTGGTCCCGTCGAGCACGTAGCGCGCGTCCTTGACCGCCCAGGGCGTCTCTTCGGGCGCGTAGTACAGGATGACGTGCCCGTCGTACGTGCCGGGCTTGTAGGCCTCCAGGGACCGCGTGTCCTGGTGGGAGGTGAGCTGGTGGGTGAGGGCGGCCGGGGGGATGAAGTCCACCAGCGGCGCGGCCCGCTCCATCACCAGCGCGAACTGGGCCTCCTCGTCCAGTCCCGCGAGCTCCTCGTAGGTGAGGGACACCTCGAGGCCGTACGTCTCGTTGATGTAGTCGGCGAACGCCGCGAACCGGCGGGCGAGGGTGTCGGACTCGTCGTCGACGGCGAGCGGCAGGCCCGCGTCGAACAGCGCGACGAACTCGACCTCGCGTCCGGCCGCCGTCAGCCGGCGGGCCGTCTCGTAGGCGAGGACGCCCCCGAACGACCAGCCGCCGAGCCGGAACGCGCCCTCGGGCTGCGCCTCGACCAGGTGCCGGACGTAGCGCGCGGCGCGCTCCTCGACGGACGGTGCGTCATCGAACCGTTCCAGTCCGTACACGGGCTGGTCGGCGCCGAGCAGTTCGATCAGCTGCCGGTAGCAGGCGGTGGTGCCCCCGGCCGGGTGCGCGATGAAGATCGGCCTGCGGTCGCCGGTGGGCTTCAGCGGCCGGACGGTCTGCCGCGCGGCCTCCTCGTCGGCGGCCCGGATGTACTCGGCGACGTGCTCGGCCGTCGGAACCGCGAACAGGTCGCCGCGGGTGACCTCGTGGCCGAGTTCGGCGGCGACGAGGGCGACGACCCGGTCGGCCTGCTCCTCCCGGCCCCCGAGCTCGGCGTAGAAGTCGGCGGTGACGCCGACGCGGTCGAGGCCGAGGACGTCCTCGAACATCCGGACGGCGAGCCGCTCGGCGGCGTCGCGCGGCATCACGTAGCCGGACTCGGCGTTCGACACGGCCGTGGGGGCGGGCGCGTCGCCGAGGCCGAGCTCGGACGACGCCCACTCCTCGAACACGTTGACGCTGGCGCCCTGCAGCAGCACCGACGCGGGCACGGTGAGCCCGAGGTCGTGCTCGACGCCGCTCTTGATGCGGACGGCGACGAGGGAGTCGAGGCCGAGGTCGGTGAGCGGGACGGCCGGATCGAGGCGCTCGGGGTCGAAGCCGAGGACGGACGCGATCCGGTACCGCACCTGCGCGGCGATCATGGCGCGGGCGGTGGCGGGATCGACGCCCTTGAGGGCCTCGACGCCGGGCCAGTCGCCGGTGTCGGCGCCGCCGCGCTCGTCCGCGGCGGCGGTGAGCGCCGCGAAGTACGGCATCCTGCGGATCTCGGGGAACAGCCCGACGGCCGTGACGGGGTCGAACCGGACGACGCCGGCGGCGGGCACGCCGAGCGCCAGCACCGCCTCCAGGGCCTCGGCGCCCTCGGCCGGGCTGATCGGGTCGATGACGGTGACGGACGTGTCGACCGCGCCGCCGACCTGCGACCAGGTGCCCCAGTTGACCGTGGTGCCGGGCCTGCCGTGCGCCCGGCGGTACGCCATGAGCGCGTCGATCGCGGCGTTCGCGGCGGCATAGGCGCCCTGGCCGGGCGAGCCGAGCAGCGCGGCCGCGGACGAGTGCATGACGAACCAGTCGAGGTCGAGGTCCCAGGCGGCCTCGCTGAGCCGCCGGGCGCCCTCGACCTTCGCCGTCCACACCCTGTGGAGATCGTCGGGGCCGAGGTCGGTGATGAGGCGGTCGTCGATGGCGCCGGCGCCGTGCACGATGCCGCACAGCCGGACGCCGCCCTCCTGCGCGACGCGGATCAGCCGCTCGGCGGTGCCGGGCCCGGCGATGTCGCCGAGGACGACGCCGACGTCCACGCCGTCCTCGCGGAGGCGGGCGATGACCTTCTCCGCGTCGGCGTCCGGGCCGGAGCGGCCGGACAGGACGATGCGTCCGGCGCCGCGCTCGGCCAGCAGCCGGGCGGTGACGAGGCCGATGCCGCCGTATCCGCCGGTGATGACGTAGGCGCCGCCGCGGCGGACGATCCGCTCCGGCCTGCCGGCCGGTTCGGGGAGTTCCGCCTGCGCGAGCCGCGCCACGCGGCGCACCCCGCCGCGCCAGGCGACCTCGCGGGCGTCGTCGTCGGCGAGCAGCTCCGCGACCAGGCCGTCGGCCGTGTCGCCGTCGACGAGCGTCGCGCGCTGCACGGTCCGCTCGAACGCGAGCACGCGGGTGATCGCGGCGATGTGCGCGTGCCGCGGGTCGCCGGCCTCCCCGTCCAGGACGGGGACGGCGCCGCGGGTCGCGACGTAGAGGCGGGGGCCGTCCGGGAGGGAGCGGCTCACGCCCGCGACGGTCAGGACGAGGTCTTCGTCGGCGTGGGCGGGCGAGGGAATGAGGACGACCCCGGCGACGGGCCGGTCCATCTCCGGGTGGTCGCCGGGCGGGCGGCCGGTGAGGCGGTGCCGGATGACGCGGCGTCCCGCCCGCTCCAGGCCCTCGGCGGTGGCGGCGGCGAACGCGCCGGTCGCGTCGTCCTCGTCGGAGAGGATCAGCCAGGTGCCGTCGCCGGCCGTGGCCTCGGGCGCGTCCGTCTCGTCCCAGACGAGTTCGATCAGCTTGCCGGCGACGGGGACGGGCACGTCGTGGCGCTCCACCCGCCGCAGGGCGATGCCGGTCGCCTCGGCGAGGACCTCGCCGTCGGAGCCCAGCAGCCGCACCGACCCGGTCACGCCCTCGTCGTCGCGGACGACCCGGGCGCTGACATGGCCGCCGCGATGCGTCGGGCCGTACACGCGGAGGCTGCCGATCGACTCGGCCAGCCAGACACCGCCGTCTTCGGCGGCGGCCTCGCCGGACAGCACCGCCAGGCAGCGGTCGAACACCTCGGGGTGCAGCCGGTAGTGGCGCGACCCGCGCTCGGCGCCCGCGACCTCCGTCGCGGCGGCGGGCTCGGAGTCGGCCGGGCCGCGCAGGTCGGCGCCGACGTCGGCGCTGGCGAGCCGCGTCCAGGTGCCGGCGGGGGTCAGCACGTGGATCTCGACGCGCTGCTCCGACTCGCTGTACGTCGTCGTGACGGTGGTGTGGCCGGCGAGCGCGAGCGGGCGCTCCATCCACAGGCTGTTGACGCGGACGGCGTCGGTGCCGAGCGCGGTGGCCCCGGCCGCGAGCGCCATCTCGGCGAACGCGGCGACGGGCAGCGCGGGCAGGCCGTGCACGGCGGTCCCGGCGAGCCACGGCTGGGCGGCGAGGCCGACGTCGGCGCGCCAGGCGTGCCGGTCCTCGCCGGGCAGCTCGACGTGCGCGCCGAGGAGCGGGTGCTCGTCCTTGCCGGCCGACGTCCGGGACGACAGGTCGACCCAGTGGTGCTCGTGCCGCCACGGCGACGGCGGGACGTCGGCGACGGCGCCGCCCGCCGGCGCGGCGATCGTGTGGCCGTAGGCGGCGAGCGTCGCGAGCTGCGCGTGGAACGTCAGCGTGTCGTCGGTCTCCTGGCCCTTGGGCGCCCGCTTGAGGGTGTGCGTGACGATGGCGCCGGTGCCGTCCAGGGTCTCCCCGACGGCGTGCGCGAGGATCGGATGCGCGTTGATCTCGACGAACGTCCGGTAGCCGTCCTCGGCGGCGGCGGCGATCGTGTCGGTGAGCCGGACCGGGTTGCGCAGGTTCGCGGCCCAGTAGTCGGCGTCGTACCGGGCCGGCGTCGCCCGCGGGTCGTCGAGCGCGGTCGTGTAGAGCCGGGTGTCGCAGGACAGCGGGACGCCGGGGTCGGCGCCGACCCCGGCCAGCGCCTCGCGCAGGTCGTCCAGCAGCGGGTCGACCTGCGGGGAGTGGCCCGCGCCCTCGGCCTGCACGAGGCGGGCGAGGCGGCCCTCCGCCTCGGCGCGCTTCACGATCTCGGCGACCTGGTCGGCGTCGCCGGTCACGACGGTCTGCTTCGGCGACGAGTGGACGGCCGCGTACACCTTCGGCAGGCCCTCGGCGAGCCGGGCGACCTCCAGCGCGGACGCGCCGAGCACGGCCATCGCGCCGCCGCCGACGAGCCGGGTGAGCAGCCGGGACCGGCGGCAGATGACCTTGACGCCGTCGGCGGTGCTGAGCGCCCCGGCGACGACGGCCGCGGCGACCTCGCCCATCGAGTGGCCGATGACCGCGCCGGGCGTGACGCCGTACGCCTTCCACATGCGGGCGAGGCCGATCTGGATGGCGAACAGCACCGGCATCGCCTCGGCCGGGCCGTCCGGCTTGCGGCCCTCTTCGAGGAGCGCCCACAGGTCGGGGCCGCCCTCCTCGGCGAACAGGCCGTCGAGGTCGTCGATCGCCTCCGCGAACGCGGGCTCCTCCTCCAGGAGGCGCTGCGCCATGCCCGGACGCTGCGCGCCGTACCCGGAGAACACCCAGACGGGGCGTCCGGGGACGCCGAGCGCGGAGCCGGTCACGACGCCCGGGTGCGGGCGGCCTTCGGCGAGCGCGTTCAGGCCCTCGATCAGGCCGTCGCGGTCACGGGCGGCGACGGCGGCGCGGGAGCGGCCGCGGCCGCCCCGCCGGTGCAGGGTGAGGGCGAGATCGGCGAGCGGCACGTCGTCGCGCGCGGGCAGCCACTCCGCCAGCAGGGCGGCGTGGTCGCGGACGCGGTCCTCGCCGGTGTCCGACAGCGGGAACGTCCGGACGACGGCCGGCTGCGACTCCGTCTCCTGCGGGGGGGCCGCCTCAAGGACGACGTGCGCGTTCGTCCCGCCGAACCCGAACCCGGAAACGCCGGCGCGCGGCGGGTGGCCGCGGTCGGGCCAGGGGGTCTCCTCGGCGGCGACCGCGAGGCGCAGGTCGTCGAACGGGATGTGCGGGTTCGGCTCCTTGTAGTGCGCGCTCGGCGGGATGACGCGGTGGTGCAGCGCCAGCACGGCCTTGATCAGACCGGCGATGCCCGCCGCCGACTCCATGTGGCCGAGGTTCGACTTCGCGGAGCCGATGAGCAGCGGCTCGTCGGCGTCGCGGCCCGCGCCGAGGACGTCGCCCATGGCCTTCGCCTCGATCGGGTCGCCGAGGAACGTGCCCGTCCCGTGCGCCTCGACGTAGTCGACCTCGCGGGTGTCGATCCCGGCGGCCGCGTACACGTCTCGGAGCAGGGCGCGCTGCGCGTCGGAGTTCGGCGCGACGAGGCCGTTGGAGCGGCCGTCGGAGTTCACGCCGGAGCCCCGCACGACGGCGAGGATCCGGTCGCCGTCGCGCTGCGCGTCCGACAGCCGCTTCAGCACGACCGCGCCGCAGCCCTCCGCCCGGACCATCCCGTCGGCGGACGCGTCGAACGCCTTGCAGTGCCCGTCGGACGCGGTGCCGCCCGCCAGGTCGAACGTCATCGTGACGGTCGGCGACAGCAGCAGGTTCACGCCGCCGGCGAGCGCCACGTCCGCCTCGCCGTTGCGCAGCGCCCGCACCGCGAGGTGCGTGGACACCAGCGACGACGAGCACGCGGTGTCGACGATCATGCTCGGGCCGCGCAGGTCCAGCAGGTACGACAGGCGGTTGGCGATGATGCTGAGCGCCGCGCCGGTCGCCGTGAACGGCTCCAGCGAGACGAGGTCGGACGCGGTGAACGCGGCGTACTCGGGCGCGGAGACGCCGACGAACACGCCGGTGCGGCTGCCGCGCAGCGACGCCGGGCCGAGGCCGGCGTGCTCGAACGCCTCCCAGGCCACTTCGAGGACGAGGCGCTGCTGCGGGTCCATCACGGCGGCCTCGCGCGGCGTGATGCCGAAGAACTGCGCGTCGAACCCGGCGACGTCGTCCAGGAAGCCGCCGAGGCGGGTGGTCTTCTCCAGCAGGTCGGCGACCTCGGGGGAGCCGTCGTCGAACGGGTCCCAGCGGCCGTCCGGCACCTCGCGGATCGCGTCGCCGCGGCCGGTCAGGAAGCGCCAGTAGTCCTCGGGCGTGGTGAGGTCGCGGTCGCCGCCGGGGAAGCGGCAGCCGATGCCGACGACGGCGATCGGCTCGTCGGAGGCGGTCTGCGGGGTGGCGGGGAGGGGCGCGGGGGCGGGGGCCGAGGCGGCGGCGGGGCCGCCGGCCAGGGCCACGGCCAGCTTGTTGATCGTCGGGTGTTCCCAGACGAGGGTGGCGGGGAGCGAGCGGCCCAGCATCTGCTCGAGTTCGCCGGCGATGGCGACGGCGTCCCGCGAGGCGAGACCGAATTCCTCGAGCGGCCGGTCGGGGTCGATGTCGGCGACGGGGGTCCGGGAGCGGCGCGCGATCTGGTCGATCAGGTGCCGGCGTATCGAATCCTCGGTGATCCGAGCGTCGTCCTGCGCGGCTCCGGAACGATCGTTGCTCTGCATGCGGTGGGTTCCCCCCATGAAACCGGGATCGTTCAACGAAGCGGAGGGACCACTTTGTCCTACGGTGCCCGGCTCACGATGCGCATCCAGACCACTTTTCTCATCCACTACTTGTCACGGCGATGACAAGACTCACTAGTAACCAATGTGGCCAGATGGAATAGTTGAGCTTCATGCCCTGCGTTCCGGTCAGAGTAGTCAGAGAATGACAATTGGTGACCGTGATTACACGAATTGTAACCGGGGCTTGACAATTAGTTAGCAGCGACAAGCGCATTTAGGGGGAAGCGGCGATGCCCCGGGAGTTCCGGACGCCCCGCCGCGCGATCAGGTGACCCGCGGCCGATACCGGTGGGCGCTGGCGGTGGTGGCCGTCAGCGCATTCATGATCACCATGGACAACACGGTGGTCGCCAACGCGCTGCCCGCGATCATCGACGACCTCGGCATGTCGAACTCCGCCAAGGACTGGGTCGCCACCGGCTACATCCTGATGTTCTCCTGCCTGATGATCGCGGGCGGGCGGCTCACCGACATCTACGGCTGCCGCGTCACGTTCGTCTCCGGCATGACGATCTTCACGATCGCGTCCGCCGTCTGCGGCCTCGCCCCCGACACCTCCACGCTGATCCTCGCCCGCATCGCGCAGGGCGCCGGCGCCGCGCTCGCGCTGCCCGCCACGCAGGTCATGGTGACCGTCGGGCGCAACGACAAGCAGCGCTCCCTCGGCACGATCGTCTGGGTCGGCGCCGGGGCCTGCGCCACCGCGCTCGGCCCCACCATCGGCGGCATCATCGTCGACCGCTGGGACTGGGGCTGGATCTTCCTGATCAACATCGTCCCGGGCGTGCTCGTCATCCTGCTCGGCATGGTCGTCCTCACCGGCAAGGGCGAGAACGCCGACGCCAGCGTCGACCTGCCCGGCGTGCTGATCTCCGCGACGATGCTGTTCGCGTTCATCTACGGCATCGAGGCCGGACGCAAGCACGGCTGGCTCGAACCGTCCGTGGTCAGCGTCTTCGCCCTCGCCGCCATCGCGTTCGTGTGCTTCATCATGGTGGAGAGCTGGGCGCCCGACCCGATGATCAACCTGCGCTTCTTCCGGAACCGGGTGTTCACCGGCGGGCTGCTCGCCCAGATGCTCTACGGCATCGGCTTCAACGGGATGATCTTCTACTCGGCGACGTTCCTGCAGCGCTTCCTCGGCTTCGACCCGCCCCAGGCCGGCCTGGTCATGCTGCCGCCGTCCATCGCGATCATCGTGATGACGCCCGTCGCGTTCTGGCTCGCCGCCAAGCTCGGCCCCCGGCCCGCCATCGGCGGCGGCATGGCCCTCATGGCCCTCGGCATGTTCCTGTTCTCCATGCTGCAGCGCGGCGACGGCTACGCCGAGCTGATGCCCGGCGTCATGATCGTCGGCGTCGGCGCCGCGATGGGGATGCCGCTGGTCATGTACGTCCTCAAGGCCGTTCCGGAGGAGCAGGCGGGCGTCGCGAGCGGCATCATCAACGTCATCCGCGAGGCGTCCGGCGCGTTCGGCATCGCGATCGTCGGCCTCCTCGTCCACTCCATCCCGGAGAAGGGCGCGGACGCCGCCGAGCTGGAGACGTTCCGGCACGGCACCGCCTCCGGCCTGGTCCTCGGCGCCGTCCTCGTCCTCATCGGCGGGGTGATCTGCGGTATCACGCTGCCCAGCCGGCGCGGCTGGCTCGGCCCGAAGCACGGCAAGCAGCCGCCGCTGGTCGACGACCGGCCGCAGAGGAAGCGCGAGCCCGTCCTCGCGGGCGCCCGCATGACACCCCGGGACGGCCTGCCGATCACGTCCCAGCCGCTCATGATGTCCGCTCCGACCCCCCACGACTGGTTCGACATGGACGACATGCCCGACACACCGTCCCCCGGACCGCACTGGTGGACGGACACGCCCTCGCCCGAGGACAACGCGTCCGGCACCCCGCCGACCCCCGCGCCCGAGCCGTCGGCGACGGTGTTCCCGTCGCGACCGCCCACCGCGTGGCCGCCCGCGCCGGCGTCCCCGCCCCCGACCGCTCCCCCCCGCGGCGACGACGACGAGGACCTCCCCGACCCCCCGGAGGGCTTCTACCGCCCGTACACCCCCGGGGAAGACCCGCCCAGCGGCCCCACCCCCCGTACCCCCACCTGGTGACCCCGACCTTCGAGAGGCAGCGATGAAGCGGATCGTGATCTTCGCGGCCGGGTCGCGGGGCGACATCCAGCCGTGCGTCGCGCTCGGACGGGAGCTGCGCGCCCGGGGCCGTGAGGTCCGGCTCGTGGCGAGCGCCCGGTACGCGCCGATGGCGCTCGCCGCGGGCCTCGACCTGGCGCCGCTGACCGCCGACCCGACCGAGATCCTCGAATCGGACGCCGGCCAGGAACTGCTCGCCGGCGGACGCGACCCGGTGAAATTCCTCCGCGGCTTCCGGCGCATTCTCGGACCGATGGCCGAACGGCTGCTGACCGAGTCACTGGACGCCTGTAAGGGCGCCGATCTCATTCTCGGCCCCACCCTCGGATTCCTGCCCCGGCACATCGGCGAGCATCTCGGCGTGCCCTGGGCGCTCATTCATTTCCAGCCGAGCCAGCCGACCGGCGCGTTCCCGCACCCGTTCGTCCCGCGGGCACGGCTGCTCGGGCCGCTCGGGAACCGCGCCAGCTTCCGCGCCGTCGACCAGATCGCCTGGCAGCTCGCCCGGCCGTTCATCGACCCGTGGCGGAGCGGCGCGCTGGGCCTCGGCCGCCTCTCCCTGCGGGGGCCGATGGCGGCCGTCCGGCGGGACGGCACGCCCGTCCTCGCCTGCTTCAGCCCCGCCGTCGTGCCGCGGCCGAAGGACTGGCCGCCCAATGTCCACATGACCGGGTACTGGTTCCTGGACGAGCCGCGCTGGGAGCCCCCGGCCGACCTCACCGCCTTCCTCGACGCCGGGCCGCCGCCCGTCTACGTCGGGTTCGGCAGCATGGTCCCGAAGGACGCCGCCATGACCGGACGCGTCGTCCGCACCGCCCTGCGCCTCGCCGGGGCGCGCGGCGTCGTGCAGGGCGACCCGGAAACCTCCGACGACGACGTGCTCGCCGTCCGGGACGTCCCGCACTCGTGGCTGTTCCCGCGCATGGCGGCGGTCGTCCACCACGGCGGCGCGGGGACGACCGCGGCGGGCCTGCGCGCGGGCGTCCCGACGGTCGTGTGCCCGTTCTTCGGCGACCAGCCGTACTGGGGCGAGCGGGTCGCGGCGCTCGGCGCCGGGCCCCGGCCGCTGCCGTTCACGGCGATGACCGTCGCCCGGCTGGCCGGGAGGATCCGCCGCGCCGCCGGCGACCCGGACCTCGCCGGGAACGCCGCCGCCCTCGGCCGGGAGCTCCGGGCCGAGGACGGCGTCGCGCGCGCGATCGAGGTCGTCGACCGGCTACTCGCCTGAGCGGGTCACCTCGCCTGCCGGGCGCCGAGCGCCTTCATCATGTGCGGCCACGCGCTGTGCATCTCGCGCTTCCAGTACGGCCAGGAGTGCCGGCCGTCGCCGTAGACGTTCGCGATGATCGGGACCCGCTGCCGCTTCGCCTCCGCCGCGAACGCCTGCACGGTCGGGCCGATCGCCTTCTCGCTGATGTAGCCGATGTCCCAGGGGGCGATGTTCTCCGGGTCGAGCGGGCCGCGCCGGCCCGTCGTCCCGGACGACACGTAGAACCGCGTCGACCGCATCTTCGGCAGCAGCTTGATCGGGTCGTGCGCGTCCCAGTTGGCCCTGTTGAGCAGCGGCGAGCCCCAGATGTCGTACGGGTTCTGGCCGTTGGTGGTGTTCGTGTACATCAGCAGGGACGGGATGCCTGGCGAGCTCATCGACAGGATGCCGCTGAAGCAGGCGGCGAACCGGAACATGCCGGGCGCGCGCCCGGGGTAGGTGCAGGCGCCCTGCGCGCCGGACGAGATGCCCATCGCGGCGCGGGACCCGCCCGCCTGGAAGTTGCGCTCCATCAGCTGACGGACCTCGCGGAGGTGGAAGTCCTCCCACTTCGGGGTGCCGCCCCGGCCGCCGTTGTACCAGTTCGTGTAGGAGCCGTTCGCGCCCTCCGGCATCACGACCATGACGCCCCATTTACGCGAGAGGGCCTCGATGTCGGTGCTCTTCTGGCGCGTCCAGGACGTCCAGTTGTCGTTGCCGCCGTGGTAGGCGTACACGACCGGCCAGCTCTGCCGCGAGTTGTTCTTCCAGCCCTTCGGCAGGAGGACCCGGACGTTCTGGGCCGAGCCCAAAGACGGGGACTGCACGCGGAAGTCGAACGCGGTCTTGCCCTTGTTCAGCCACTTGTAGCTGAGGATCCGCGCGCCCGTGTCGGCCGGCCGGAACCCGGCGGCCTCCGCGGGGAGCGCGGTCAGGGGGACCGCGGCCGTACCGGCGACGGCGGTACCGGCCAGGACGGACCAGGCCCGCCGGGCGGTACGGCGACGCGACTCAGCTGACATCGTTCTCTTCACTGTTCCTCCAGCGCCACCCCGAGCCGTCCGGGGCGGGCACGATCTCGCGGACGGCGGCCGGGGCGGAGCGGGGACGCGGCCGCGGCGGGCCGTCGGCCCACGGTGCCCAGGGCGCCTTGGGTTCCGGGGTGGGAACGGGTGGTGCGTGTCGCGGGGCGGGCGGGGCTTCGGCGGCGGGGTCTCCGCCCGAGCCCGCGCCGGGCTGTTCCCAATGGATCGCATACGGGAACGGCTGGTCGGCGGGCAGCGGGGGCGCCGCCGCGACGACCTTCGGGGCCGACGGGTCCGGCAGGTCGCTGCGCTCCCGCAGGTCCATGCGGGCGTGCAGGCCGGCGAGCGGGCCAGGCAGCCACCAGTTCGCGGCGCCCATGAACCGCATCGTGGCGGGCACGAGCAGCGACCGGACGAGCGCCGCGTCCACCACGACGGCGACGAACATGCCGACGCCGATGAGCTTCACGACCGTGATGCCGGCCATGCCGAACGCGCCGATGACGACGAGGAAGAGCAGCGCGGCACTGGTGATGATGCTGCCGGTGTGCTGCATGCCGGCCGCGACGGCCTTCCGGTTGTCATGGGTCTTGTCCCACTCCTCCCGGATGCGGGAGAGCAGGAAGACCTCGTAGTCCATGGACAGCCCGAACACGACCGCCAGGATGAGGATCATGCTGGTGGCCTCGACGCCGCCGGTCGGGGTGAAGTCCAGCAGCCCGGCGAGGTGCCCGTACTGGAACCCCCACACGATCGCGCCGAACGACGCCCCGATCGACAGGACGTTCATGACGATGGCCTTCAGCGGCAGGACGATCGACCCGAAGAACATGAACAGCAGGACGAACGTCGCGACCCCGACGGTGACCGCCATCTTCGGGAGGCTGCGCATCAGGCTGGACATCAGGTCCATCTGCGCGGCCGTGCTCCCCCCGACGTCGATGTGCATCGGGTAGCCGTTCTTGGTCAGGTCCATGTCGCGGATCGTCGTGACGAGGTCCTGCGCCTTCTCGTCCATCGGCTCGTACCTGTGCGTGACGGAGAACCGCACGCCGCCGTACTCGCCGGAGTAGCCGGTGATCTCCGCGTCCACCACGCCCGGCAGATCCGAGAGCTTCTCGCGGAAGTCCTCCAGGTAGGGCGGGATGACGTCGCCCTTCCGGCTGGGCTGCCAGTTGCGCGGGATGAGGTCGCCCGAGACGACGACGTCGATCGGTTCCGCCGACCCGTTCGGGAAGTTCTTCTTGACGGTCTCCACGACGGCGCGCGTGGGGCTGTCCTTCGGCAGGACGCGGGCGTCCACGCTCCCGAACTGGACGTTCAGGAACGGGCCGAACAGGACGCCGAGGACGATGAGCACGAACGCGAAGTACGGCAGCGGGTGCTTCATCACGCTGTTGCCGAGGCGGTACCAGAACCCGCTGTCGGGGGAGCGGCGCGCGCGCCGGGAGTTCGGCCGCCGCCACGGCATCCGGCCGCCCTCGACGCGCGGGCCGAGCAGGGCGAGGAGGGTCGGCAGCAGGACGGTCGCGCCGAACACGGCGACCATGACGGTGGCGATGCCCGCGAGGCCGATCGTCCGCAGGAACATCTGGGGGAACAGCAGCAGGCCGCCGAGCGCCGCCGAGACGGTGACGCCGGAGACCATGATGGTGCGGCCCGCCGTCGCCATCGTCCGGGAGAGGGCGGACGCGCGCACCGGCGCGAGCGCCTTCCGGTGCGCCTTCTTGGCCGCCTTGCGCGCGCGCCGGTCCCGTTCCGCCTTCCAGGGCTTGCCGGGTGGCAGCTTGTGCGCCGCCATGCCGCGGTCGAGTTCCTCGCGGAACCGGCTGATGATGAACAGCGAGTAGTCGATCGCGAGGCCGACGCCCATCATCGTGACGACTTCGAGGGCGAACGACGTCACGTCCGTCACGTACGTGACGGCGTGCAGCACCGCCAGGCCCCCGATGATCGAGAACAGCCCCACGATGATCGGCAGGACGGACGCGGTCAGCGCCCCGAACAGCAGCACCAGCAGGATCAGCAGCGGACCGATCGTGATCGTCTCGGCCCGGATGATGTCCTGGACGACCTGCTCGCCGAACTCCTGGCCGAGCGGGACGCTGCCGCCGAACCGCACGGTCAGCCCGGGGGCGGCCAGCCGCTCCTTGATGTAGTCGTAGTTCTCGAGCTTGGTGGGGTCGTCCTTGCCCTGCAGCTTGATGGCGACGAACGTCTGCCGCCGGTCGTGCGAGGCCAGGCGGTCCGCGTACTTCTTGTCATCGAACGACCAGAACGTGCTGAACTCGGCGACCCGGTCCTTCGGCAGCCGCGCCACCGTCGGGACGACGCTCGCCAGGTACTCCGGGTCGTCCACGGTCAGCGTGTCGCTGCTGTAGAGGACCAGCACGTCCGGGTTGGTGCTGCCGAAGTACGTGGCGCCGAGCTTGGCGACGAGCGTGGACGACGCGTTCGGGTCCTCGAAGCCGCCCGCCTTGAACTTGGCGAAGACGCCGAGGCCCCAGCCGCCCGCCAGGACCGTCATCACGAGGATCAGGACGAGACTGATCCATCGCCGCCGATGGATGACGAGCCCCAGCCCCGAAAGCATGTTCCTCCTGAGTGATGACGGCCGCCGCGACACGTCGCGGCGGCCGAACGGTGCGTATCGCTACTTACGAAACGCGAGACGCGCCTGGGTCGTTGGCAGGGCGCCGTCGAGGAAACGCTGCTTCGTCGCCGCCCGCGCGATCTTGCCGCTGGACGTCCGGGACACGCCGCCCGGCTCGATCAGCACGAACTCGTGCACGCTCATCTCGTGCTCGACGTTGATGGCGCCGCGCACCGCCGACTCCACCTCGTCGATGTCGAGCGTCCCGAGCGGCACGCGCCGGTTCCGCTCCGCGACGACGACGAGCCGCTCGGTCTCGTCGCCGGTCAGCGCGAACGCCGCGACGTGGTCGGGGCGGATCGCGGGGTGGGCCTCCTGCGCGGTGACCTCGATGTCCTGCGGGTAGTGGTTGCGGCCGTCCACGATGATGAGGTCCTTGATGCGGCCGGTGACGTACAGCTCGCCCTCGTGGAGGACGCCGTAGTCGCCGGTCTTCATCCACGGCCCCACCGGCAGCCCACCGGCTTCGGCGAGCTCGCCGCCGAAGGTGTCCTGGCTGCGCTCGGAGTTGCGCCAGTAGCCGGGCGCGCAGTTCGGGCCGTGCACCCAGATCTCGCCGACGCGCCCGTCCGGCTGCTCCAGCCGCGTGTCCGGGTCGACGATCGCGACGATCTGCCCGGACGGCCCGCCGCACGACACCAGCGACGTCGCGCGCTCGGCGTCCGGCTCGCACAGCCGCAGTTCGCCCTGCGTGAGCCCCTCCCGGTCCACGGACAGGACCCGCGGCGGCGCGTCCTCGGCGTGGGCGGTGACGAACACCGTCGCCTCCGCCAGCCCGTACCCGGGGGCCTGCGCACCCGGCCGCAGCCCGGCCGGCGCGAGCGCCTCCGCGAACATCTCCAGCGTGGACGTGCGGATCGGCTCCGCCCCGTTGAGGCAGGTCGTCAGGCCGGACAGGTCCAGCTCCGCGATCCGCTCCGGCGGCACCATGGACGCCACGTACTCGTAGGCGAAGTTCGGCCCCGCCGTGTAGACGTTCTTCGCCGGACGCTCCGCGATCAGCTCCAGCCACCGCACCGGGTTCATGATGAACGACACCGGGTCGGTGTAGATCGCGTGGTCGCCGTTCACCAGCGGCAGCGCCATCGTCGAGATCAGGCCCATGTCGTGGAACAGCGGCAGCCAGCTCACGAGTTCCGGCGTCGGGCGGTCCGGCGCCCAGCCGGCCCACAGCTGCGCGGCGTTCGCCGTCACGTTCCCGTGCGTGATCTCGACTCCGGCGGGGCGCCGCGTGGACCCGGACGTGTACTGCAGGTACGCGAGGTCGTCGAAGTCGATCGGCTCGTCCGTCCAGGTGTCCGCGAGGGCGAGGTCGACCTCCTCCGCGAACATGATCTCCTTCGGCTGCGGGACGTCGTGGTCGGCGAGGAACTTCTCCACGTGCGGCAGCGCGTTGCGCGTCGTCACGATGACGGCGGGTTCGGCGTCGGTGTAGGCGCCGATCAGGCGGTCGGCGTGGCCGGGCAGATCCGGCGAGAACAGCGGCACCGCGACGACGTGGGCGTACATCGCGCCGAGCATCGTCATCATGTACTCGAGCGTCTGCGGAAGCAGCAGCGCGGCGCGGTCGCCGGGCGCGGCGACCTGCCGCAGGCGCGCCGCCGTCGCCCGCGCCCGCAGGTGCGTCTCCGCCCAGTCCGCCGTGATCTTCACGCCGGCGGGGTCGATCGAGTAGTCGACGAAGGTGTAGGCCGGGGCTTCCGGCTTCTCCTCCGCCCACCGGGCGATCCGCTCGATCAGCGGGGTACGGCCGGAACCTCCGGGCAGCAGTTCGGGAAGCAGCGAACCCAGTGCCATTGGATCATTCTCCCGAGGGGAAGGGGCCGGGCGAGGCCATCGGACGCGGGCGTCGCCGGCGGGGATCTCCATCAGCCGGACGGCGCTGTCCAACGCCCCCCGGCAATGATCGCAAGCTACCCGAAGGTAGACATCTGGCGATATTAGCCCGGGACCACATTACGCACGGGTCGCTTTGTCACCCCCGTGACAAGCCGCCCGGCCGTCCGCCGGCGCGCGCGAGCTCGATCCGCCGCCGCCACAGCCCCGCGCACGCGGCGCCCCACAGCAGCGCCATCCCCGCCGTGACGCCGATGCCCATCACGATGGCCCAGTCCAGCGCGTCACCGGGCTCGACTCCGGCCGGCACCAGGAGGGTCGTCCCGCCCCCTCCGGGCGGCCCCACCGGCGGCGGCAGGGCCACGGGCTTCTGGGGCGGCACGACGGACGGCGGCCGCACCTCGGGAACCGGAACGAGGCCCGAGCCGCCCACGCCGCCACCCGCGCCGGCCACCGGTCCCGGGCCGAGTCCCAGCACGCCCGCCCCCGCACCCGGACCGGACGCGGCGGCCTCACCGCCGCCCCCCGCGCCGCAGCCTTCCTGAAGGGGATACCCGCCTTCGCTGGCCCGGCAGGCCACCGCCCCGCTCACGGGCGTCCCGGACTCGACCCCGGCGACCTCGGCTTCGTCCGCCTTCTTCGGCCGCGGCGGCTTGACCGCCGGCGACGACGGCCGCGGGAGCCCCACGGGCGCGGGCGCCTCCGACGACGCGGGCGCATTCGTTTGCCCGGCCGGCTCGGGTCCCTCTGGAGGCGCGGACGACTCCGACGGTGCGGGCGCGTCCGGATGCTCGGCCGGCTCGGGTGTCTCCGACTGCGCGGGTGTGCCACCGGCCTCCGGCGGCTTGGCGTTCTGGTCCTCGCACTCGTCGGCGTCCTGCTCGCCTTCCTGCTCCCCGCTGGGGGCCGGCAATGGAGCGGTTCCGGCGGGAGGCCGCGTGCATCCGTCTGCTTCCGGCGTGGTCGGAGCCGCCTTGCCGCAGGCCTCCCCGTGCCCGGTCGGGGGCGATGGCGAGCAGGCGCGCTGGGCCGCCGGGTCGGCGTGGGCCGGCGGGGCGGCCAGGAGCAGGGGCAGGGTCGCGCAGGCGGCTGCGGCCGTTCTGGCTCGGGTCGTGCGCGGCAACAGGCTCCCCCTCGGTGTCCATGGGGGGTGATCTCGTTATAGCCACGGTGGCCATCGGGTTAACCCTGGACGGCGTTCTTTCGCACAGCGAAAGAGGATCTCCGTACAATCGGCGGGAACGCGAGAGAGGAGACGCCGGTGGCGGAAGCCGTGCGGTCGCTGGAGCGCGCCTTCGAGTTGCTGGAGCATCTGGCGGACGCGGGCGGCGAGCTGACGCTGTCGGAGCTGACGGAGGCGTCCGGGCTGCCGATGCCGACGATCTACCGGCTCATGCGGACGCTCGTCAACCGCGGGTACGTGCGGCAGGAGCCGTCCAAGCGGTACGCGCTGGGGCCGCGGCTGATCCGGCTCGGGGAGGGCGCCGGCCGGCTCCTCGGGACGTGGGCGCGGCCCGTGCTGGCGCGGCTCGTCGACGAGGTCGGGGAGACCGCCAACATGGCCGTCCTGGAGGGCGACGAGGCGGTCTACGTCGCGCAGGTCCCCTCGCGGCACTCGATGCGGATGTTCACCGAGGTGGGGCGGCGCGTCCAGCCGCACTGCACGGGGGTCGGGAAGGCGCTGCTGTCGCAGCTGCCGGAGCGGCGGGTCCGGGAGATCGTCGCGCGGACGGGGATGGCGGCGCAGACGCCGAACACGTTCACGGATCCGGACGCGCTCGTGGCCGAGCTGGCCCGGATCCGTGAGCAGGGCTACGCGCTGGACGACGAGGAGCAGGAGGTCGGCGTGCGGTGCGTCGCGGTGCCGCTCCAGGGCGCGCCCGCGCCGACCGCGCTGTCGGTGTCGGGGCCGTCCGCCCGGATGACCGGGGACGCCGTCGCCGAGATCGTGCCGATCATGCGGACCGCGGCGGAGCGGTTCGCGAAGGAGCTCAGCTGACGGGCTCGCCGACGATGACGGTGGGCCGCGCGGAACGTTCCCAGGCGACGAAGTCGCCCGCCGACCGCACGAGGACGGCGAACAGCCACAGGGCGATGCCGGTGTCGTCCACGAGCCCCGCGATCGGGAGCATGTCGGGGATGCCGTCGATCGGGGAGACGATGTAGACCAGCCCGAGGCCGAGCAGGCCGAGGGTGCGGACGGACATGCCCTTGTAGCGGCCGCCCAGGACGGCCTTCATCATCCGGGGGACGGCGCGGAACCGCTCCCAGAATCCCGGGGCGCCGGGCCGCTGGGTCTCGCTGTAGATCGCCCACGCCTGACCGGCGGCGGCCGCGCTGCGCTTCTTGTCCACAGGGTCTCCTCTGAACGTTGGGGCGGGCGCGCCCCCGCGGCGCCCACGACTCTCTAGGACGTGGGCGGCCTCCGTTTTGTTCCCTGGCGCGGGTGTTACCGGAGGTGAGTTCTTCCTCACCGTTCGCCGTTTCGCCGGGCCCTCCGGCGCGTCGGCTGGAACCATGGGCCCGGGAACCTCCGGGTTCGCGGGAGGAGCGCCGCCTCCCCGGCCCCCTATGCAGGAGCTGACATGAGCGGCGACCGTCCGTACCGGCCTGTCCATGGAACCGTTTCCGATGTCGCCTTCGTGGCGCTGCCGCCGACCGCGGTGGACGCCGCGGCCGGGCCGACCCGGCTGATCGTGGCGTGGCCCGGCTTCGATCCACCGCGCACGGCGCGCGCGCTGGCGGCCGCGCTGCCAATGACGGGCGTGCCCGCCTGGCGGATCTACGTCGACCTGCCCGGACGTCCGGTGGCGGGGCTCGAGTCGGGCGCGATCCTGGAGAGCGAGGCCGTCGAGGCGTTCGCCGACGCCGTCGAGCAGTCGGTGGCGCGGCTGCCCGGCCTGGTGGCGGAGCTGGGCGGGCTGCTCGGGGTGCCGGACGGGCCGGTGGGGCTCGCCGGGTTCAGCACGGGCGGGTCCGCGGCGCTGCTCGCGGTGGCGCGGCGGGTCGTGCCGGTGAGCGCGGCGGCGGTGGTGGCGCCGGTCGTGGCGCCGGCGCGGGCGGCGAGCGCGGTGGAGCGGCGCGCGGGCCGCGAGAACCGGTGGACCGACGAGGCCGCCCTGCTCGCCGAGCGGCTCGATCTGCGCCGGCTCGCGGCGCGGATGCACGGGGTGCCGCTGCTGCTCGTCGCGGGCGCCCGCGACCGGGTCGTCCCGCCGCGCGAGGTCACGGGGCTGGGCGAGCTGCTGCCCGACGCCGAGACCGCGACGTTCCGGATGGGGCACGCCCTCGCGGCCGAGCCCGGCACGGAGGCGCTGCCTCCGATCACCGACGCCGTGCGGGTGGACGGCGTCCTCACCGACTGGTTCCGTCAGCGCGTCACCGGCGGTGATGTGCCGGTGGAGCTCACGGTCCCGGACATGGAGGACGCCGTCCACCTGGTGGGTCACGTCGCCCGGGATCAGTGGCGGGCGAGCACCTGATAGCGGACCGGGATCACACCCGAGCTCGTGCCGCCGACCGCGCGCATCGCGGCGGTCGACAGGTCGAGGCAGCGGCCGCTGATGTACGGGCCGCGGTCGTTGATGCGGACGGTGACCGTACGGCCGTTCTTCTTGTTCGTCACGCGGACCCGGGTGCCGAAGCGCAGCGTCTTGTGGGCCGCGGTCATCTCGGACGGGTCGAACGCCTCGCCGTTGGCGGTCGTCTGCCCCTCGCCGTAGTAGGAGGCCTGGCAGGAGCCCGTGCGCACCACCCTGGGCGCGCGCGACTTCTTCTTCGGCTTGTGCTTGGGCTTCGTCGCGACCTTCTTCGGCCGCGGTTTCGCGACGCGGGTCGCGGGGCGCGGCGCGGTCTGGCTCGCGTCCGCGAGCGGGGCGGTCGCCTTCGGCGCGGACTCGGCCGCGCGGGCGGTGTCGGATGGGCCGTTCCCGCCGTTGAGGATGATCCACACTCCCGCCGCGACGACGGCGAAGGCCGTGCCGGAGGCGAGCAGGACGGTGCGAAGGCGTGCGTGCTTACGGCGCTCGAGCGGGCTGCTCACAGAAGGATCCTTTGATCGGGGACATGGCCCCGGACGCCAGGCGGGTCGAAACCGCCGTCGCGCGGGCACGGCCGGGCGACACCGCTCAGGGGTCCCCGATCCGTGTGCCGCATGCGGGCCTCGGTGCCCGCCTCGCGCCACCGTCTTGGGCGCGTCCGCGTCAGTGCGGAACCGGCATCCGGTCAGTGCGGCGAATGAGGAATCTTCATTTAGGCATCTCGACTGCGCCGCACAAGTCCTTGACCGTACGCGGCCGTCGGCGTGAAACAACCGCAGGGCCGCTCTTTGTGGGCTTTGTCACCCGTTTTTTTGCGCTCCGGAGTCGATCAACTGCATTGTGTGACGGGCTTCGTAGATCAACTTTACATATTGTGTAAGTGCCGATCTCGCCGCGATAACAATGCGAAACGGGGCGCCTCCCCAGATGTCGTTAACCTGGGAAAACGCCCCGCCTCGCCGTATTTTTCCAGCCCGCCGCGGTGCCGTCCGCAGCGCGGGCGCGCCGGCGCTACACCTCGGATCCGCCGAGCGCGATCGCCGCGTCGACCTCCTTCTGGCGCGCGGCGAGCTCGGCCGCGTACTTCTCTTCATCGACCTTTTCGGCGATCTCCTCGTCCTGCTTCATGAGCGCTTCGAGATCGGCCTTGGCGTTGTCGAGGACGCCCATGTCCTCATATGCGGCCTGCACCTTGTCACCCCACAGGCCCACGTCCCGGACGCACGGGACGATCCGGCTGAAGAGCAGCGACTGGTACAGCGTGTACATGTCCGAGTTGTCGACGTACTCCATGCATTCGGCGACCGGCATGTCGAGCTGCTCGAAGATCTCGCGGCCCTTGAACCGGTCGCGCATCAGGTAGCAGCCCTCGACGACGAACTCCTCGCGCTCCGCCCGCTCCTTCGAGGTGAGCTCGGCGTAGTAGTCCTTCAGCGCGAGCCGCCCGAACGCGACGTGGCGCGCCTCGTCCTGCATGACATAGGCGAGGAGCTGCTTCACCAGCGGGTTCGTCGACAGGTCGCGGTAGAGGCCGAACGCGGCGAGCGCGAGGCCCTCGATGAGGACCTGCATGCCGAGGTAGGGCAGGTCCCAGCGGCTGTCCTCCAGGGACTCGGCGAGCAGCTTCGCGAGGTCCTGGTTGATGGGGTAGTACATGCCGATCTTCTCGTGCACGAACTTCCCGTAGAGCTCCACGTGCCGCGCCTCGTCCATCGTCTGGGTGGCGGCGTAGAACTTCGAGTCGAGGTCCGGGACGGTCTGGACGATGCGCGCGGAGACGTTCAGCGCCCCCTGCTCACCGTGCAGGAACTGGCTGAACAGCCACGCGCCCTGATGCCGGCCGAACTCGTCGCGCTCCTTCTGCGACATCTTCTCCCAGATATCGGATCCGAGGAGCGGGTTGAAGTTGTCCGGCAGCCCGGCCACGTTGAGCGGGTCGACCTCGAGGTCCCAGTCGATGCGCTTCTGCGCGTCCCACTGCTTGTCCTTGCCCTTCTGGTAGAGGCTGAGCAGCCGGTCGCGGCTCTCGTCGTACTCCCAGGTGAAGCGGGTCTCTCCCGCCATGGGGACGTTCCACGTCTCCGTCGGGACGGGGGTGGAGTAGAAGTCGTAGGAACTCACGGGGTGAAGCCTCCTCCGGGCCGGGGCGCCGCTCCGGTGCGGCATGCCGCTTTCCGCCCACCTGCTTTACATCTCTTCGTAACATGTAAAGCAGGTCCTGAACAGGCCCAGCCGGACGATCCCCGGGTCAGCGCGACTGGAGGGCGTCCAATGCGACGGCCATCGCGATGACGAGCCGCCGGTCGAGCCGCGAATCCCGGATGTCGACGACATAGCGGTCCCGCAGGCCGATCTTCTTCTCCACGGAGAAGACCACCTGGTCGCCGGCCCGGAAATCGAAGTGGTACGGCCACGCGAACGGCACGGCGTCCACATACGGGATGAGCTCCCACACCCGGCGCAGCGCGGCGACCACCTTGTTGCGCTCACTGCCGGTCGTCACGCCGAGGCCCGGCTGCTCCAGATGCCAGGTGGAGGCCAGCAGCGACTTCTTGAAGTCCTTGCGGAAGACCCCGATCGGCTGCCCGGACGCGTCGGTGACGTCGTACGCGGACGCCAGATCGATGCGCTTGCGCGCCTTGAAGCCGAGGATCGGACGGCTCTTGCCGTCGTCCGCGTACAGGGTGACCTGCTCCTTGAAGGCCATCCGCTTCTGCTGCGCGAACGCGACCAGTTCGCCCTCGGAGCCGTCCGGCTGCTCGGCATGGACCTCGTACTGGTTCACCATGAGCCGCAGGCGCTGCCGCACCAGCAGCCGGTTCTGCGCCTGGAGCCGCTCCATGTCCACCGGGTTCACCCATCCTTCAGATCACGTGAATTACGGGCGGAGTCTTCCACAACCAGTGTGGACCCGAACCTCTCGAATCAGTGGCGTTCGCCGGGATCGGCGGGAGTCTGCTCAATGTGGCCCGCCAGATACCCCTGAATCATCCGCACGGCCTCCGCCACGATGACGGGATCGCCGTCCGGGTCGCGCCGGAACGCCATCTTGAGCACGGCGTCACCCGCCTCGACCGCGATCGCGAGGGCGGTGGCGAGGCCGGGGGCGTCCTCGATGGGGAACGACTCGACGATGAGCCGGCGGAGCCGGTCCGCCACCACGGCGTTGTTGTCCTGGACGGCGTCCAGCAGGTTCACGTCCGCGACGTCGCCGAACCGCAGCACGCGGAAGCCGGGGACGGTGCGGTGCATGTCCACGAAGATGTCGATGATCGCGCCGACCGTGTCGGACCAGTCGGCGAACCCGCCTTCGGCGAGCCGGTCGGAGACCCGCCGCCCGAACTCCTCCAGGTTGCGGAGCGCGAGCGCCTGCGCGACCGCGCGCTTGTCGGGGAAGAACTGGTAGACCGAGCCGATCGCGACCTCGGCGCGCTGCGCGATGCGCGTGGTGGTGAGGCCGTCGTAGCCGTCCTCGTGCAGGATCTCCGCGCAGGCGTCCAGCATGCGCTGGACGCGTTCGGCGCTGCGGCGCTGCGCGGGACGGCGGCGAAGGGGGGTCGTCCGGGTCTCGGTCACGGGACCATTGTCACCCGAGCGGCGGGCCGCCTAAAATCCGAAATCTGTTCGGCTTTTGGGAAGGGGCGCCGTGGGGCTTCCAGAGGGGTTCCGATGGGGCGTCGCCACCGCCGCCTACCAGATCGAAGGGGCCGCCACCGAGGACGGGCGGGGCCCGTCCATCTGGGACACCTTCTCCGCGACCCCCGGCAGGACCCGGGACGGCCGCACCGGCGAGGTCGCCTGCGACCACTACCACCGCTGGCCGGAGGACGTCGACCTCATGGCCGGCCTCGGCATCGACACCTACCGCTTCTCCCTCTCCTGGACGCGGGTCCGCCCGACCGGCGGCGGCGCCGCCAACCCGAAGGGCCTCGACTTCTACGACCGGCTCGTCGACGCGCTCCTGGACCGCGGCATCGCCCCCGCCGCCACCCTCTACCACTGGGACCTCCCCCAGCCGCTCGAGGACGAGGGAGGCTGGCTCAACCGCGACACCGCGTTCCGGTTCGCCGAGTTCGCCTACCTCGCCGCGGAGCGGCTCGCCGACCGCGTCGAGCTGTGGATGACGCTGAACGAACCGGTCGTGACCACGGCGTACGGCTACGGCTTCGGGGTCTACGCGCCCGGCCGCGCCCTGCTCCTGGACGCGATGCCGACCGCGCACAACCAGCTCCTCGCGCACGGCGCCGCCGTCACCGCGCTCCGCAGCCGGGGCGTCCGCACGATCGGCATCGCGAACCACTACTCGCCGGCCCGGCCCGCCGATCCGGACTCCGCCGCCGACCGGGCCGCCGCCGGCGCCTTCGACATCTTCATGAACCGCCTCTACACCGAGCCGCTGCTGACCGGCCGCTACCCCGACCTCAGCGCGCTCGGCGGGGAGAAGCTCGACATCCGGGACGAGGACCTCGCCATCATCGCGTCCCCCATCGACTTCCTCGGCGTGAACTACTACCAGCCGACCGGGGTGACCGCCCCCGCCGAGGGGAACCCGCTCCCGTTCGACCTGGCCGAGCTGTCCGGCCACCCTGTCACCGGCATGGGCTGGCCGATCGTCCCCGACGCCTTCCTCGAGCTCCTCCGCTCCCTGAAGGAGCGCTACGGCGACCGGCTGCCGCCCCTCTACATCACCGAGAACGGCTGCTCGTTCCCCGACGAGCCCGGCCCGGACGGGGCGGTCGACGACGCGTCCCGCATCGCCTACCTCGACGCGCACATCGCGGCGATGCGCACGGCGGTCGACGAGGGCGTGGACGTCCGCGGCTACTACACCTGGTCGCTGCTGGACAATTTCGAATGGTCGGAGGGCTACGGCCCCCGCTTCGGCCTCGTCCACGTCGACTACGCGACGCAGCAGCGGACGCCGAAGAAGTCCTACGCCTGGTACCGCGACCTCATCGCCGCGTCCCACGGATAGTCTTCCCCTCCATCCCCCGATGGAGGTCGCCAGCATGCCCGAGCCTCGTCCGCTGCACCCGAACGATCCCCGCGAACTCGGCGGATACCGGTTGGCGGGAAGGCTCGGCGAAGGCGCCCAGGGAATCGTCTACCTGGGCGAACGGGACGGCGACCGCGTCGCCGTGAAGGTCCTCCACTCCCTGGACGAGCGGGCGCGCGTCAACGTCGAGCGCGAACTGACCGCCGTCCGGCGCGTGGCGCCCTTCAGCACGGCCCGCATCCTCGCCGCCGAGACCGACGGGGACACGCCGTACGTCGTCAGCGAGTACGTCGACGGCCCTTCGCTGAAAGACCTGATCGCGACGCGCGGGGGGCTGCCCGCCGCCGAGCTGACGCGCCTCGCCGTCGGCACCGCGGCCGCGCTCGCCGCGATCCACGAGGCGGGCGTCGTGCATCGCGACTTCAAGCCCGCGAACGTGCTGCTCGGCCCGGACGGTCCCCGCGTCATCGACTTCGGCATCGCCCGCCCGCTGGACGCCACGTCAGCGACCATGACCGGCGCGGTCGGCACCCCCGCCTACATGGCTCCGGAGCAGTTCGCGGGCACGACGGCGGGCCCGCCGCTCGACATGTTCGCGTGGGGCTGCACGCTCGCCTGCGCCGCGAACGGGCGGCCTCCGTTCGGCGGCGACTCCGTCCCGGCGATCATGCACCGGGTGCTGCACGGCGAGCCGGACCTCGGGCTCCTGAGCGGCGACCTCCGCGACCTCGTCGCGTCCTGCCTCGCCAAGGACCCTGCGCGCGCCCGACCGCGCTCCAGGTCCTGCGGCGCCTGCTCGGCGACGAGATCCTCAGGAAGGACACCGCCCACCGGGACACCGAGGAACTCCTCGCGGAGGGGACGGCCGCGTCGGCCGCCCTGAACGCCGGGACGGTCGCGTCCGGCGCCGTCCCGCCGCCCCCCGTCGCACCGGCGTACGGGGGCGCGTCCAAGGGACGCCGCGTCCTCATGGTGACCGGGGCCGCGGCGGCGATCGCCGCCCTCGCAGGCGCGGCCGTGGTCGCGACCGTCCGCGAGGGCGGCGAGGACGGCTCTCCGCGGTCCGGGGCGGCGACCTCGCCGGTCGCCGGAACCGCCGGCTGCACCTACCTGCCCAAGGCCGACAGCGGCCTCCGGAACGTCGGCACGCCGCCGTCGAAGCCCCCGAGTCCCGCACCTCGGCGCGCCACCATCACGACCAGCCTCGGAACCCTCGAGGCGGAGCTGGACGCCGGGAAGGCGCCCTGCACCGTCAACTCCTTCGCCTACCTGGCCGGACGCCTCTTCTTCGACGGCACCGCGTGCCACCGCGTCACGACGGACCCGGGTCTGCAGGTCCTCCAGTGCGGGGACCCGACGGGCACCCGGACGGGCGGCCCCACCTACCGGTACGCGGACGAGAACACGGCGGCCAGGAACTACACGCGGGGCGTGCTCGCGATGGCCAACGCCGGTCCGGACACCAACGGCAGCCAGTTCTTCATCGTCCACGGCACCGCGAAGCTCCCCGGCGGCTACACGATCTTCGGGCGCGTCACGTCCGGCATGGAGGTCGTCGACCGGGTCGCGCGGGCCGGCGCCGAGGACCAGAACGGCCCCGGTGACGGCAGGCCCAAGCAGAAGATCACCATCACCGCGCTGCGGACCCGCTAGGAGCCGGATCCCAGCCGCGACCGCCACCGGTCGCCCGCGCGGCGGCCGAGGCGGGCGACCGCCCGGTTCGCGGCCGGCGACACCCGGGACAGCACCCGCCCGACGTGCGCTTCCAGCGCGACGGGGACCACCGCCCTGTCGTCCCGGACGGCCCGCAGGACCGCCCGCGCGACCTTCTCCGGCGGGTAGCCGCGCCGCCGGACGGCCTCGCCCGCCCGCGCCCGCAGATCGTCCGCGACGGACGCGGGCACGCCCACGAAGCGGGTGCGGCCCGCGATCGGCGTGTCGATCACCCCGGGGCAGATCGCGGTGACCCCGATCCCGTGCCGCTCCAGGTCGAGGCGCAGGCTCTCGCTGAGGTTCAGCACCGCCGCCTTCGTCGCCCCGTACGCGGCGAGGTCGGCGCTCGGGGCGAACGCCGCGACCGACGACACGTTCACCAGGTGCCCGCCCTCGCCGCGCTCGGCCATCATCCGGCCGAACAGCCGGCAGCCGCGGTAGACCCCGTCGAGGTTGATGGCGCGGATGCGCGTCCAGTCGTCCTCCGCCATATCCAGGAGGGAACCGGCGAGGGCGATGCCGGCGTTGTTGACGACGACGTCCGGCACGCCGAACGTGTCCCGGACGTATTCGGCGAACCGCTCCATCGCGTCGGCGTCGGCGACGTCGACCTGGTAGACGTGCGCCTCCCCGCCGCGCGCGCCGATCTCGTCGACGGTGCGCTTCGCGCCACCCTCGTCGATGTCGGCGACCACGACCCGCGCGCCCTCCGCGGCGAACGCGGCGGCCGTGGCGCGGCCGATCCCCGACCCCGCCCCGGTGACGACGACGAGGGCGCCGCCGAACTCCCGGCCCGGCTCCCCGGCGGCGCGGGCGCGCGCCAGCTCGGGCGTCTCCGGCCCGCCCTCGACATGCTCGACGAACTCGGACACCCACCGCGCGATCGCCTCCGGATGGGTGCGCGGCGCCCAGTGCCCGGCCATGATCCGCCGAACGTGCAGGCGGGACGCGTGCCCGCGCGCCGACAGCAGCAGCGGAGCCGTCCCGTACCTGTCCAGCAGCGGGACGATCAGCTGGACGGGCACGTCCGTCCGCGCGTCGCCGGGCGGGAGGCCCAGGTTCGCGCGGTACAGCCCGATCCCGTGGACGGCGTCGCGGGCGAGCGTCGGGGCGGGCTCGCCGTCCCCGATCGCGCGCCGGAACGTCATCGGGACGAGCCGCGCCACGACCTGCCCGGCCCTCGGAGCGGCCAGCAGCGGCATGTAGGCGCTGCGCCGCGCCTGCGCCAGGACGTCCCGGACGCCCCGCGGGGACCACAGCGACGCCCTCGCCCAGTCGGCGGCGTGCCGCCAGTCGGGCCCGGAGATCGAGGTGAAGGACGCGACGCGGCCGGCCAGGCGGTCGCCGGTGACGGCCGCCCAGCCCTGCACCGACCCCCAGTCGTGGCCCACGAGGTGGACCGGGGCGTCGGCGCCGATTCCGTCGAGGACGGCGGCCAGGTCGCCGAGCAGCGCGTCCATCCCGTAGTCGTCCGGGTCGTCCGGCTCCGTGGACGCTCCGGCGCCCCGCACGTCGTAGGCGACGACCCGGAACCGCCCGGCGAGCCGCTCCGCGACCTCGTCCCACATCGCGCTCGTGTCGGGGTATCCGTGGACGAGGACGACCGTCGGCCGGTTCTCCTCGCCCCGCACCCGGACGGCCAGCTCGATCCGCCCCGACGTCACCCGCTGGTCCCGCATCGCGTCCACCTCGCCCGCTCGACGGTGCTCCCGAACGAGAACCTACGCCCCTGAGGCCGCGTGTCTAGCCTGCCGCCCGCACAGGATGGCGGAGGATCGTCGCCTTCTTCTCCGGGTCGGTTTCCCTCGGATCCGACAGGTAGACCTCATGGTGCGGCCCGTTCATGGCAAGCCCCTCGGCCTCCATCAGGGCTCCCATCCGCGCGAGGCTCGCGGGCTCGTCCGCGTAGTCCCCGAAGTGCAGCATCTGCACGCAGCGCCCCTCATGGATCGTGACCTGCTGGACGCGCGAGGCCGCCGGAACACCGGCCCGCACCTTCTCCCGCGCCGCGCGGACGGCCTCCGGGGCCGTCCCGTCGGGAAGCGCGAGGAACAGATGCCACCACCATTCGCCGCGCGGCACCTCGAGCGGCGGGCGCTCGTCCTCCGTCCACCAGAAGCCCTCGAGCGGCACCATCGGCGCCTCCAGCGCGCCCATCACCGCGTAGAGCGCGCCGACGCTCGCGCCGTAGGCGGCGCCACCGGGCTCGCCCTGACCGGTCACCGCGAGCCCGGACACCGGGCCGCACTCCACCAGCTCCGGCTGCGCGGAAGCCTCGTACCTGTTCACGTCTCCTCCAGGGGGATCATCACCCGGGTCTCCAGGCGATCGGGTTCGGTGGTGCCGGGATCATCGAGGTAGACCTCCCGGACCGGCCCGGACGGCGTGTGCCCGTGGTCGCCGAACCACGCCAGCAGTCCGTGCACGGTGAGCGGGATCCGGTCGTAGGGCCCGACGTGCAGCGCGGCGGCGAACGCGCCGCCGGGCAGCAGATCGTCACCCGACGGTGTCTCGACGGTCACACGGACGTCGAACTCGTCCGTGATGTCCAGCGGGAACAGCCCGGTCAGCACTCCGGGCGGCGGGCCGCCGGCCAGCAGCCGCGCCACGCACGCCCCGGTCGCCGCCGGAATCGTGGCGGGCGTCGCGGGCTCCCGCGCCGTCGCCACCCGGCGGGCCGGTTCCCGGACGATCGAGACCGGCGTCTCCGGGAGCCCCTCGTCCAGCAGCCGGTCGAGGAGGACGAGGGCGCGGCGGCGCCGGTCCATCTCGGCCTCGGCGCGATCGCGCGCCTCTTTCAGCGCGTCCGTACCGCCGCCGGACGCCAGCACGCGCGCGATGAGCGGCAGCGGCACGTCCACCGACCGGAGCAGCCCGATCGTGAGGGCGTCCCGCGCCTGGCCGGACCGGTAGTACCGGTAGCCGGACGCGGGATCCGTCCACGCCGGGGCGAGAAGGCCCAGGTCGTCGTAGTGCCGCAGCTGCTTGACGCTCAGCCGGCAGAGCCGCGCGAAGCGCCCGATGGGCAGGAGGTCTTCACTCACAGAGCCCAGCCTGGCGTCTCCCACGGGGGGAGAGTCCAGGCGTCACGACGGACGTGCCGCCAGACCGGTGCAGCGGCGCAGGCCGTTGTAGCGCTTCAGCTCCGCGGCCGCGGCGGCGCCCCTCATGAGCTGCGGGATCCCGCCGGAGATGCGGGCGGGCTTCCACTTGTCGGCCGTGACCTTGCCGTTCTCGACGCGCAGGAGGAGGACGCCGGAGTTCGCCGTCTGGCCGCCGGCCGAGTAGAACACGAAGTTGCCCAGGCCGTAGTGGACGTACTTGCCGCCCATGTAGCCGCCGCCCAGGGGGATGTGGGCGTGGCCGCCGACGATGATGTCGGCGCCCGCGTCGGCGAGCTGCCGCGCGAGGGACTTCTGGCGGGGCAGCGGGCAGGGGTTCATCTCCTGGCCCCAGTGGAGGTGGACGATGACGACGTCGGAGTCCTTACGCGCGTCCTTCACCGCCTGGACCATCCGGGGGACGTTCTTCGCCGACGCGAGACCGCCCTGGGCGGCGGTCGCCGTCCACGGCCCGATGAGGTGGTCGTCGAGGACCTGGGTCGCGCCGACGATGGCGAGCCGGTTGCCCTTCACGGTGACGCGGTGCGCGCGGTACGCCTCGTCGGCGTTGCGGCCGATGCCGACGGTCGGGAAGCCGGTGCGCCTGATCGCGGCGAGGGAGTCGCGGAGGCCGCCCTGCATGTAGTCCATGCCGTGGTTGTTGGCCATGGACGTGACGTCGACCCCGGCGGCCTTGAGGGCCCGGAACGCGGACGGCGGCGCGCGGAACGTGAACGCCTTGGCGGGCGCGGGCGTGCCGCCCGTCGTGATCGCGGTCTCCAGGTTGACCATCGCGAGGTCGGCGGCGGTGAGCTGCCGGGCGATGGGGCCGAGCGCCGTCCTCGGGTTCGCGAGGCGGGCGCGCAGCTGGCCCTCGAAGTGCGTGTCGCCGCCGAACGCGATCGTGATCGGCTGCTTGGCGGCCGGCGCCTGCCGCTCACCGCCCTGCGCCGGCGTGGACGCCTTCGGCGGCGGCGTCGAGCCCTCCGCCTTCGCGCCGCCCCCGCCCCCGCACGCGGCGGCGGCGAGCGTCACCGCGCCGGCCATCGCCGTCAGTGCGACCGTACTCCCCCGCATCGGACCTCCCCTGGTCTGCTCGGCCAAGCATGCCATGGGCCTTCCCCCACATGCGGAGTCACACCTTCGCTCGCACATCCGCGCAGGTCCGGAGCCGTTCCCACCGCTCGCGCGCGTCCTGCGCGGCGGCGCCCGCGAGGGGCGTCGCGACACCGTCGGTGATGACGGCGGGAGCCCAGTGCGCCTGGACCACCTTCGACGGCGTCGTCTTCTGCGCCGGGTTGAAGGTGAGGGTCAGCACACCGCTCTGCGCCGTCCGTCCGGAGGAGTTGTAGAAGACGAAGTTCCCGAGGCCGTAGTGGACGTAGCTCTTCTTCAGGTAGCCCCCGGCCTGGAGGACGTGCGCGTGACCGCCGACGATGGCGTCCGCGCCCGCGTCGGCGAGCTGCGCGGCGAGCTGCCTCTGCGCCGGCGTCGCGCACTGGTTCAGCTCCTGGCCCCAGTGCAGGTTCACGATGACGATGTCGGCGTCCTCGCGCGCCCGCTTCACGGCCTGGACGAGCCGGGGCGCGTTCTTCGCGGACGCGAGGCCCGCCCTGGCGTCCGTCGCCGTCCACGCGTCGATCAGGTTGTCGTCCAGGACCTGGGTGGCGCCGATGACCGCGACCTTGTTGCCGTTCACCTCGAACCGGTGCGGCGTGTACGCCTCGGCGGCGTTCCGGCCGATGCCGACCACGGGGAATCCGGCCTGCTTCGCGGCGGCGAGCGAGTCGCGCAGGCCGGGCTCGCCGTAGTCCATGCCGTGGTTGTTGGCCATGGACGCGACGTCCGCGCCGGCGGCCTTCAGCGCCCGGAAGGCGGTCGAGGGGGCCCGGAACGTGAACTGCTTGGGGGCGGGGGTGCCGCCGTCGGTGACCGCGGTCTCCAGATTGACGACCGCGAGGTCGGCGCCCTTCAGCTCCTTGGCGACCGGCGCGAGAACAGTGTCCGGGTTCGCGTCGAGCCTTGCCCGCAGCATCCCCTCGAAGTGGATGTCGCCGCCGAACGCGACCGTGAACGACTCGCCGATCTGATCGTCGATCGCGGGGGCCAGCGGTCCGCAGGCCGCCGTGCCGGCCGCCAGGGCGGGCACTGCCAGCAGCGCGAGCACCCGCGCCGCCCTCGTCCGTGTACCGCCCATGCCGCCGCCTCCCGCGTCCCTGATGACTCTGACCTGCTTGGACGCCGGAGGCCGGCGGGAGGTTCGGTCAGGCGACCCGCTTGGCGCCGATCGCCTTCATCATCAGCGGGTAGGTGGTGTGCATCTCTTCCGTCCAGTAGCCCCACTGGTGCCAGCCGTCGCCGTAGATGTGGGTCGTGACGGGGATCCTCAGCTGCTTGAGGCGGGCGGCCAGCGACGCGTTCGTGGAGCCGGCGACGGCCTCGCTGAGCCCGCCGAGGAGGCGGTTCTTCACGAAGTCCCAGCCGACGTAGGGCGGGTCGAGCCGCCCGGGGTTCCCGGTCGTCCCCGACGACAGGTACAGGCCGGTGCCCCGCAGCCGGGACGCGAGCAGGTACGGGTCGTGCGCCCGCCAGTTCGCCGCGTGCTGGTCGAGGTTCCCCCAGATGAGGAACGGGTTCTGGCTCGGGTCGCTCGCGAAGCCCTGCGCCATCAGGATCGCGGGGATGCCGGGCTTGGTCAGGTGGACGATCCCGCTGAACGACGCGGCGTACTTGAAGAACCCGGGGAACCGGGCGGCGTAGGTGATGGCGCCCTGGCCGCCGGACGAGATCCCCATCGCGGCCCGCTGGTTCCCGGCCCGGTAGTTCCGCTCCATGAGCTGGACGACCTCGCGCAGGTGGAAGGTCTCCCACTTCGGAGTCCCGCCCCGGCCGTCGTTGTACCAGTCGGTGTACGAGCCGTTCGCCCCGCCCTCGGGCATGACGACCATCGCGTTGTAGCGCGCGGCGACCTGCTCGATGTCGGTGCTGCGCGTCCAGGAGACGTAGTTGTCCGCGCCGCCGTGGAACGTGTAGAGGACGGGCCAGCGCTGCTGCGACGTCGGCGACCAGCCCTTCGGGGTGATGACGCGGACCTTCGCGGTCTGGCCCAGCGACGGCGACCGCACCGCGATGTCGAAGGTGTTCGCGTCCAGCCGCTGGTATCCGGTGATCGCGGCCCCGGTGTCGGCCTTGCGCAGCCCGGCGGCGGCCTGCGCGGGCGGGACGGCCAGCGTCCCGGCTGCCAGCGTCGTCGCGGTCAGAATCGCGGTGATCCGGCGCGCGCCGCGCCGGCCACGTGGAACACGCGGCATTGTCACTCTCCGTATGTGCGCCGTGCGGGGGGCCACGGCGTCCTGCCCCGCTCCCACGCGGGGTGTGCGTGACGGTATCGGAGGAGGTGTGGTCTCGGACACTGCGATTTCCGCTATAAAACGGCAGCACGGATTGTTGGTCGGTTGACAAAAGTAGGCGGCGGCGCACTCTGCGTCATGACCGCGGGGGTCGTCCCCTCCACCCCGTCAACGCATGATCACTTCGAGCGATCGATGACGCATCGTAGCGAAACCCGAGACCGGCCATTCCACCCATGGCGCACACCGGACCGGACGGGCCATGATGAGAATCCGGTTCGGTTCACAAGGAGTGCTCACATGGGCGACCGCACGGCGTTTCGTACCTGTCCCCTCTGCGAGGCCCTCTGCGGTCTTGAGCTGACCCTTGACGGCGAGGGGACGGTGACGCGCGTCCGGGGCGACCGGAACGACCCGTTCAGCAAGGGCTTCATCTGCCCCAAGGGCGCCACCCTCGGCGCTCTCGACGGCGACCCCGACCGGCTGACCGGCGCGCTCGCCCGGGACGGCGCCGGGTTCGCCGAGACGTCCTGGGACGAGGCGTTCGCGACCGTCCGGGAACGGCTCGCCGACGTCATCGCGCGGCACGGGAAGGACTCCGTCGCCGTCTACCTCGGCAACCCGACCGCCCACTCGGTCGCGGGGCCGCTCTACATCTCCGCGATCGTCAAGGCGCTCGGCACCCGCAACGTCTACTCGGCCAGCACCGCCGACCAGATGCCGAAGCACGTCAGCTGCGGCGCCGTGTTCGGCGACCCGTTCGCGATCCCCGTCCCGGACCTGGACCGCACCGACCACCTGCTGATGCTCGGCGCGAACCCGCTCGAGTCCAACGGCAGCCTCGCGTCCGCGCCCGACTTCCCCGGACGCCTCAAGGCGATCCAGGCGCGCGGCGGGAAGGTCACCGTCATCGACCCCCGCCGCACCCGCACCGCCGAGCTCGCCGACGAGCACCTGTTCATCCGGCCCGGCGCCGACGCGTACCTGCTGATGGCGCTCGTCCATGTGCTGTTCGCCGAGAACCTCACGTCCGACCGGCTGTTCGACCGGGTCAACGGCCTGGACGAGCTGCGCGCCCTCGTGGCCGGCCACACGCCCGAGCGCGCCGCCGGGATGACGGGGATCCCCGCCGACACGATCCGCCGGACGGCCCGCGAGCTCGCCGCCGCCGAGCGCGCCGCCGTCTACGGCCGCATCGGCACCTGCACGCAGGCGTTCGGGACGCTGAACAGCTGGCTCGTGGACGTCCTGAACGTCCTCACCGGCAACCTCGACCGGCCCGGCGGCGCGATGTTCCCGCTCCGCGCGCACGTGCCCACCTACCGCAAGGGGCGGCCGTACACGACGGGCCGGTGGCGCAGCCGCGTCCGGAACCTGCCCGAGGTCAGCGGCGAGCTGCCGGTCGCGACCCTCGCCGACGAGATCGCGACGCCCGGTGAAGGCCAGATCAAGGCGCTGATCACCATCGGCGGCAACCCGGTGCTGTCCGCCCCGAACGGCGCCCGCCTCGACGAGCTGTTCGGCGGCCTCGAGTTCATGGTGAGCGTCGACCCTTACCTGAACGAGACCACCCGGCACGCGCACGTGATCCTGCCGCCGCCGCGGCCGGTGCAGACGCCGCACTTCGACTTCGCGCTGCTGGGCCTCGCCGTCCGCGACTACGTCCGCTACTCGCCGCCGCTGGTGCCGCTGCCGGACGGCCGCCCGAGCGAGGCGGAGCTGCTCGGCCGGCTCGCCGTCATCGCGTCCGGCATGGACGCCGGCACCGACGCCCTCGACGAGATGATCATCATGTCGACGCTGGCGAAGGCGACCGAGCCGGCGGAGTCCCCGGTGCACGGCCGCGACGCGGCCGAGCTCCGCAAGATGCTCGACGGGGAGACCACCACCGAGCAGCGCCTCGACATGATGCTGCGGCTCGGCCCCTACGGCGACGGCTTCGGCGCCGACCCGGACGGCCTCACCCTCACCCGGCTGCGCACCGAGCACCCCCACGGCCTCGACCTCGGCGCCCTCAAGCCGCGCCTGGACGACGTCCTGTGCACCGCGTCCGGAAGGATCGAGCTGTGCCCGCCGGCGTTCGCCGCCGACGTCGACCGGCTCCTCGCCGCGATGGCGGAGCCCGTCCCCGGCATGGTGCTGATCGGCCGCCGCCAGCTGCGCTCGAACAACAGCTGGCTGCACAACCTGCCCGTCCTGGTCACCGGGTCGAACCGCTGCACCCTCCAGCTCAACCCCGAGGACGCCGCGCGCCTCGGCATCGCGGACGGCGACACCGTCCGCGTCACGTCCCGGGCGGGCGAGATCGAGGCGATCGCGGAGCCCACCGACACCGTCATGGCGGGCGTCGTCAGCCTCCCGCACGGCTGGGGCCACGACCGCCCCGGCACCCGCACGGGCGTCGCCCGCGCCCACGCGGGCGTCAACGCCAACGCCGTCACCGACGAACAGGAGATCGACCCCCTGTCGGGCAACGCCGTCTTCAACGGCGTCCCGGTGACCGTGGCACCCGCCGCCGCGGCCGCCGTATGACCGATCAAGCGCAGGCGGCGTGACCGATCAGGCGTAGGCGGCCTCCGGGCGCACGGCCCGGCGGGCCGCCTCGATCTCGGCGGTGATCGCCGCGCACAGCTCCGCGTGGGTCTCGGCGTGCACCAGGAGGCGGCAGCCCGCGCGGAGCTGCCCGATCGTGAGCGGAGCGGCCGCCGTGCGGTAGGCCCACCAGCGGCGCGTATCGCTGTACCAGGCGCTCCAGCCGGGGAACCGCGACGCGATGTCGACGACGACCGGATCGGCTTCGTGCAAGGGATCGGCGACGACCGGATCGGCGACGGTGGTCTGCGGAGGCTCGTCCATGCTCGCTCCGGGCGCTCGCGGTCGCCCTCACTCTAAGCGCCGCTCCCGTTCCGCAGAAGGCAGGATCACCTTGCTCCGACGGTTGCGGCGACGGTTGCGCCGAGGGGCTCGGCGGGCCTCGCGGACGGGATCGCCGGCGGCGACGGCCCGGCAGTTTCCGTAATCGGGCGGGGGGTACGAACGTGACCCGGGAGGTCATGGTCCAATGACGGAGTAGCCAGTCCGAGGAGGGACATGGACCGCAAGTCGAGCAAAATCTTCCGGCGCGTGTCCCTTCGGCCGCAGGCGTCCCAGCGCCTCGCGGACGTGACCGAGAGCCTGGAGCACGCCCGCGGGCTCGACCGGGTGATCCGGGTGCTGTCCGGCGGGGCGCGGCGGGTCCTGCGCCCGGGGCCGGTCAAGGACATGCTGCACGGCGTGCCGATCGGGCATCCCGCGCACCCGCCGCTGACCGACCTGCCGATGGGCGCCTGGATGTCGGCGGCCGTCCTCGACCTGTTCCCCGGGACGTCCCGCGCCGCGCGGACCCTGGTCCTCACCGGCATCGCCGGGGCGGTCCCGACCGCGCTCACCGGGCTCGCCGACTGGTCGGCGCTGCACCGCGAGCAGCAGCGGGTCGGGCTCGTGCACGCGACCACGACGGCCACCGCCACGGCCCTCTACACCGCGTCGTTCGTGGCGCGGCGGCAGGGCCGCGACGGCCCGGGGCGCGCCCTTGGGTTCGCGGGGCTCGGCGCGCTGCTGATGGGGGGCTACCTCGGCGGGCACCTCGCGTTCCGGCAGGCGGCCGGGGCGAGCCACGCCGACCAGATCGCGCACCTCGTCCCGCTCGGCTGGCACGACCTGTGCGATGTGTCGGAGCTTCCGGACGGCTGGCCCGTGCACCGGCGGCTCGGCTACATCAGCCTGTTCGTGCTGCGCAACGGCGACGACGTGCACGTCCTCGCCGACCGCTGCACCCACCTCGCCGGCCCGCTCCACCAGGGCCGCGTCATCACCAACGACGAGGCCGAGCTCTGCGTCGTCTGCCCGTGGCACGGCAGCACGTTCCGGGTCGAGGACGGCTCGGTCGTCGCCGGCCCCGCCACCGGCCGCCAGCCCGCGTTCGAGTCGCGCATCACGGACGACGGGGTCGTCCAGGTCCGTCCCCTGAGCTGACCCGGCGGCGGGCGGCATCGCCCGGCCGCCGCTACCGCGGGGGCTCCTCCTCCCCGCCGACGGCGTTCGGGTACTCGACGAGCGCGAGCACGCGGCTCGCCATGAACCTGGCCGTCCGGACCGGGGTGCCGGTCCGGGTGACCTCGCTGACCTCCACCACCCCGCGCCGGGTGGCGACCTCGACCCGGCGTCCCGCCCGGGACGCGGTGACCTCGTACGTCCTCGCCGCCTCGCCCCCGGCGTCGATCACGATCTCGACCCTGTCGCCCTTCATCCGGCGCACCTTCCGGTAGTCGAACGTATATTCGACATGTACCCGGCGAAGCGCTCGCCGAACCCTGTTCGGCGACCGGAAGGCGCTGGTCAGACGAGCAGATGGACGATCGCGGCGACGCCCACGCAGACGATCACCGCGCGGAGGGCGACCGGCGGGACACGGCGCCCCACCCGGGCGCCCAGCACCCCGCCGACCGTCGACCCCGCCGCGATCAGCAGCACCGCCCACCAGTCGATCCGCGTGCCGCCGACCAGCCACATCCCGAGGAACACCAGGGTCGCCACGGCGTTCACCAGCGATGCCAGCACGATCTTCGCCGCGTTCACCCGCTGCAGGTCGTCGTCCAGCATGATGCCGAGCAGCGCGATCAGCACGATGCCCTGCGCCGCGCCGAAGTAGCCGCCGTACACGCCGGCGAGCAGCACGCCCGCCCACAGCCACGGGCCGCCGTGCGGGCGGTGCGCGCCCTCCCGCCGCCTCCGCAGCCACGCCTGCAGCCTCGGCTGCACCACCACCAGCACCAGCGCCAGCGCGATCAGCGCCGGGACGATCACCTGGAACGCCTCGGCCGGCAGCTCGAGCAGCAGCAGCGCGCCCGCCACCGCGCCGAGCAGTGACGCGGTGCCGAGCACCAGGAGCCGCGTCCGCTGCCCGCCGAGCTCGCGCCGGTACCCGTACGCGCCCGTCAGCCCGCCCGGCACCAGCCCGATGTTGTTCGACACGTTCGCCGTCACCGGCGGCAGGCCGACCGCCAGGAGCGTCGGGAACGTGATGAGGGAACCGGACCCCACGACCGTGTTGATGCCGCCCGCGGCGATACCGGCCGCGAACACCGCGGCCGCCTCCGCGACGTTCACGCGCGGACGGCTCGCGCGTACCAGCGGCCGTCCTGCCGCTCCACCGCCAGCGGAATGCCGAAGCAGTCCGTCAGGTGCTCGGCGGTGAAGACCTCGTCCACCTTGCCCTGCGCCACGATCCCGCCCTTGCGGAGCAGCAGCGCGTGCGTGAAGCCCTCCGGGACCTCCTCCGGATGGTGCGTCACCATCACCATCGCCGGCGCCGCCGGGTCGTCGGCGAGCGCGCCGAGCCGCGCCACGAGGTCCTCCCGGCCGCCGAGGTCGAGGCCCGCGGCGGGCTCGTCCAGCAGCAGCAGCTCCGGGTCCGGCATGAGCGCCCGCGCGATCTGCACCCGCTTGCGCTCGCCCTCCGACAGCGTGCCGAAGGTGCGGCGGATCAGTTCGGAGCAGCCCATCGCGTCCAGCAGCCGGACGGCCCGCGCGACGTCCGTCGAGTCGTACTCCTCGCGCCAGCGGCCGAGGATCGCGTACGACGCCGTCAGCACCAGGTCGATGACCTTCTCGCCGGGCGGCATCTTCTCCGCCATCGCGGAACTGGCGATGCCGATCCGGGGGCGCAGCTCGAACACGTCGGTGCGGCCGAGCTCCTCCTCCAGGATCTCGACGGACCCCTCCGTCGGATGCAGGAACGACGAGGCGATCTGCAGCAGCGTCGTCTTGCCCGCGCCGTTCGGGCCGACGACGACCCACCGCTCGCCCTCGCCGACCGTCCACGTGACATCGCGCAGGAGGGCGGCCTCGCCGCGCCTCACCCCGACTCCGCGGAGCTGAAGTACCTCGCCGGCCATCGTCCCCAATCCCGTCAAGGCGGTCTCGTCACCTAAGAACCTATGCGATCGGCGGCTGCCGCGGGCGTCCGGCTCCGGGGAAACGGTCGGCGCCACCGCTTATGGTGGTCCGGACGCCATCGGAGGAGCGGATGACCACGGACGGACCAGGCAGCACGCACGGGCCCGGCGGCACGGACGCGACGGGCGCCACCGGCAGGGAGGCGGCGACCGCGCTCGCCGCCTGGGGCAACGCCTGGCTCACCGGCCATATCGGCCTCGACGAGGCCGTGGACGCCGTCGAGCGGGCCGCGGGCCCCCAGGTCCTCGGGGACGCGCCGCTGCGGCGGGGGCTCGGCGACCTCCGCGTCGCGGGCATGTCCGCGCTGCGGCTCGCGCTCCCCGAGCCCGGCGACCCGCTCGGCCTCACCGGCCCGCCGGCCCTCAACCGCGCCGCGATCGAGGCGGGCGCCGCCGTCGTCGCCGTCCTGCCGGACCGCGCGGCCGGGCTCGTCCCCGCGGCCGACCGGCGCGGCTCGTCCTATGTGGGCGTGCGCTGGACGGCCCACGACGCCACCCCCGGGCCGCCGGACGTCCCGCCGCTGGCCGACGCCGACCGGCAGCTGACGCTCGCGATGCGGGACGCGACGGAGGTGCTGCTCGCCGTGACCGACGTGTCCGGTGTCCCGCCCGAGGTCGCGGGCGCGCTCGCCGCGCTGCGCGATCCGGGCCCCGGCGACCATCCGCTCGCCCCCGGCTACCCGCCCCGCGCGCACCGGGTCGCCGCGCTCGCGGGCCGGCTCGCCACGGTCGTCGGCCTCGCCCGGCGAATGGACGCCCGCGGCCTCACCGCCGACCAGATGCGCGACCGCTCCGACGCGCTGCGGCTCCTCGACCGGGCCCTGCGCCGCGCCCTCGTCGCCGCCTGCAACAGCGCGTTCGACCCCGTCCCCTGAGGAACGACGCCGTCCCGAAGGGGAGGCGATCCCGCCCGAAGGGGAAGTGACGCCGTGGGCCCGTAACGGAAACGGGGCGCCCCCCGGAGGGGACGCCCCGTTCCACGGGTGCCGTCGGTCAGGCGCGGACGACGATGGTGCTGCAGATCTTGTCGGCGAAGGTCTGCTTGCGCTCGTCCCACAGCGGCCAGAGGAAGCCGAGGTAGCACACGGCGCTGTCGGCGAAGTGCGCGATCTTGCGGACGAACGCCATGCCGAAGCCGATCGGCTGGCCGGTCTGCGCGCTGACGAGCTTGATGCCCATCTGCCGCTTCCCGATGGACTGGCCGGTCGTGCCCTCCTGGTAGCAGATCCAGAGGCCGCCCGCGAACGAGGCGAGGCCGCCGAGCAGCATCAGCAGCAGGCCGAACAGGGTCGCGCCGCCGCTGCCGGAGCTGCTCAGCATGACGCCGAGCAGGTAGAGCACGAAGACCGGACCCGCGAAGATCAGGTAGTCGATGATGTAGCCGCCGGCCCGCGAGCCCCACTCGGCCAGCTGGCCGGTCGAGCCGTAGTGGTGGTGGTGCACCTGGGCGGGCTGCTGCTGCCCGTACCCGGGCTGGGCGGCCGGCTGGCCGTAGCCCGGCTGCGCCTGGGGCTGACCGTACCCGGGCTGAGCCTGGGGCTGGCCGTAGCCCGGCTGCGCCGGGGGCTGACCGTACCCGGGCTGCGCCGGAGGCTGGCCGTAGCCCGGCTGGGCGGGGGGCTGCTGGCCGTAGCCGGGCTGCTGTTGCCCGTAGCCCGGCTGCTGACCGTAGGGGTCGTAGGGGTTACCCACACTTGCTCCTTATTGATTGACCCTGAGGATGTGACGCCCGCCGGACCCGGAGGGCTCCGCAAGTCTGGCCGACGATGGACTTCGGCTCAAACCCGCAGAACACCGAACCGGACGAGCTGCCACAGCTCCGAGCCCACGAGGGCGATGCCGAGCATCCAGCCGCGCGTGCGCGGCGAGAACGCCCACCACCGGCGGCCGAGCCCCAGGGGTGCGGCCGCGAACGCGAACGCGCCCGCGAGCACCACAGGGTTCGCGAGGACCGCCCGGACCGGACGGCCCGAACCCGCCTCGACGAACACGGTCGTCCCGCCGCACAGGGGGCACGGGACACCGGTGAAAGCCCTCAGGGGGCAGAGCACACCGGGGTCGTGGGAACGGTGGATCCATGCCACGCCGACGGCCGCGACGGCCATCGCCGTGACACGCAGCATCGTGCCCATCGGGCCATGCCGCGCTGCAGTGAGGGTCCGGCTCACGACCCGTCCGGCGACGCCTTCCGGCGCCTCCGCGGCCACCGCCCCGGGCACTCCCCCCAACGAATCCTCCGCTTGGATGACATCTGTCCAGGCCACTCGTATAGAGGGAACCCGCGAGCAGGTCAACCCCAACCGGACATCCGCGATGCGACCGTTACCGGATCGGGTGAAGACACCACCTGCCCCCAGGCTAAGTCAAACCAGGCACCGCTCGGGCGCGATCGGCGCCGGCGCACCCGGATCGTCAGGCGGACGCGGCGGCGCCCACCGTCCGCGGAGGGGTCTCGGGGTAGTGCTCCGGCTCGATGACGTCGGCCACGACCGCCGTGATGTTGTCCGGCCCGCCGTTCTCTCGGGCCATCTCGATCAGCCGGTCGACCGCGCGCTGCGGATCGGCCTCGGCGGACAGCACCTCGTAGATGTTCTGCGCGTCGACGGGACCGCTGAGGCCGTCGGAGCAGAGGAGGTAGCGGTCGCCGAGCCGGGCCTCGCGGAGCCGGAGGTCCGGCTCGCGGTCCTCCCGGCCGTCCAGGACCCGGTACAGGACGTGGGACAGGCGGGACGTCTCGGCGGGGTCGGCCGTCTTGCCGGCCTGCTCCGCCTCCGCCTTCAGCAGCTCGTCCATGGTGTGGTCCTGCGTCATCTGGAACAGCTCGCCGTCGCGGAGCAGGTAGCCGCGGGAGTCGCCGATGTGGGCCAGGGCCACCGACTCGCCGGACCACAGCATCGCGGTCAGGGTCGTGCCCATCCGGCTCAGATCGGGGCGCTCCTCCCGGGCGATGCGCAACTTCTCGTTGGCCTCCGCGACCGCGCGGGCCAGTATCTCGACCAGATCGTCCCGCTCGGCATCGGTGTCCAGCGAGCGCAGCGACCCGATGACGGTCGAGCTCGCGACCTCGCCGCCCGCGTAGCCGCCCATACCGTCCGCGACCGCGATCAACCGTGCGCCGGCGTACCCCGAGTCCTCGTTGTTCTCGCGGTTGCAACCGATGTCACTGCCTGCTGCGTACCTGATTGCTACGTTCATACCAATTTCGATGACGATCCTGTCAGAGGAGTTGTTCCGGTCACCCGGCTGCGCCGGCGGTGCCGACCCCGTGCCGGACGGCGTACAGGGCCGCCTGCGTCCGATCCTGGACTCCCAGTTTCATGAGCAGATTACTGACGTGCGTCTTGACCGTCTTCTCGGACACCACGAGCGCGCGGGCGATCTCCCGGTTGGACCGGCCCTGTGCGATGTGCACGAGCACCTCCCGTTCCCGTTCGGTCAGCGCGGCCAGGCCGCGATCGTCGTCCGCCGTGACCGGCGCGAGCATCGCCTCCGCCGCGTCCGGCGCGAAGAGGACATGCCCATCATTGACCGCCCTGATCGCCTGGACCAGCGCCTGCGGGTCGACGTCCTTGTACAGATACCCGGCCGCCCCCGCCCGCACGGCGGGCAGCACCCGCCCGCGCTCGGTGGCGCTGGTCAGCACCAGGACCCGTGCCCGGACCCCGCGAGCCCGCAGCTCCGACAGCGCGGCGAGACCGTCGGCGCCCGGCATCTTGAGGTCCAGCAGCACGATATCGGGCTCCAGCGATTCGGCCAGTGTCACGGCCGACACGCCGTCCTCCGCCTCGCCCACCACCACGATGTCGTCCTGGATGCCGAGGAAGGTGCGCAGCCCCTGCCGGACGACGGGATGGTCGTCCGCGATCAGCACCCGGATGCGCGCCGCGCCCGCCTCGCTCACAGCGGCACCTCCAGCCGGACGGTCGTGCCCCTGCCGGGCGCGGCGTCGATGGTGAGCGTGCCCCCGATCGAGCACGCCCGGTCGCGCATGGACGCGAGGCCGAGGCCCCCGCCGCCGTCGGCCCCCGGTTCGTCGAACCCGGTGCCGTCGTCGGAGACGTCCAGCACGACATGCTCGCCTCCCTCGGCGAGCGTGACGTGGACCGTACCCGCCCCGGCGTGTCGCAGCGCGTTGTAGAGCGCCTCTTGGGCGATGCGGTACACGGCGGCCTCGTGCTCCTCGGGCAGGACGGCCGCGCCGTCGGCGCTGAACCGCACGGCCGCGTCGTACGCCCGGTCGAGGACCTCGACGTGCTTGCGGAGCGAGGCGGCCAGCCCGTCGTCGGCCAGGTCGGCGGGGCGCAGCTCGAAGATGGCGGCGCGCAGCTCGGCGAGCGCCTCGGCCGCGAGCCGCTCCACCTGCTCGAGCTCCCGGACGGTACGCCCCGGGTCGCGCTCGGCCAGCGCGGCGGCGGCGCGCGCGGTGAGGCGCAGCGAGAACAGCTTCTGCGCGACCGCGTCGTGCAGCTCGCGGGCGAGCCGGTTGCGCTCGGCGACGACCGTCAGCTCGCGGTTGCGCTCGTACAGCCGGGCGTTCGCCATCGCGATGGCGGCGTGCGCGGCGAACAGCGCCAGCAGCTCCTCGTCCCGGTCCGTGAAGCCGCCGGGACGCCGCTTGTTCGCGAGGAAGATGATGCCGAGGACGTCGCCGCCGTCGCGGATCGGCACGCCGAGGAAGTCCTTCAGCACCGGATGCGCGGCCGGCCAGCCCTCGAACTCGGGCTCCCGCCGGATGTCGGCGAGCCGCTTGGGCGCCTCGTCCCGCAGCATCGCCGCGAGCATCCCGTGCTGGCGCGGCATCGGCCCGATGCGCTCCCACTCCTCGTCGCTGACGCCCTCGACGACGAACTCGGCGAACGACCCCGCGTCGCCCGGCACGCCGAGCGCCGCGTACCGGGCGTCCAGCAGCCGCGCCGCCGCGCGGACGATGACCTGCAGCACCTCGCGCACCGACAGGTGCCGTGTCACCGCGAGCACCGCCGAGCTGACGGCGCGCAGGGTCGCGCCCTGGTCGTCGTGCCCGTCCCGCCCGCCCATCCCGGCCTCTCGTCCGCGTCACCGCCCGTTCCTGAAGACCGTACTCTCTGGGCACATCATCCGAATCAGCCCGCGGGCTCATCCCGGCGATCCCGCCCTCCTTCCGGAGGACCTAAGACCATCTGCGGATCATCATCGGACCGGGTGACCGATCCCCCCACGGGGTGCCTGTCCGTAGCGTCGCCGGCATGAGGACACCACCGGACGCCGCCCCCACGCGGCAGGGGCCCCGCCCCCGCAGGACGAACGGCGCGCAGAGGAGGACGGGCCGGTGACCGCCACACTCGACGGGCAGGCAGCCGAGGTGCGGACCGAGCGGGGGGTGCTGAGCGGCGGGTACCGGGGCACGTCGCTCGGGATCATCCTGGTCGTCACCCTGCTGGCGTTCGAGGCCATGGCGGTCGGGACGGTCATGCCCGTGGTCGCGGCCGGGCTGGACGGGCTCGGGCTGTACGCGTGGGGGTTCAGCGCGACGCTCATCACGAGCCTGCTGTCCACGGTGCTCGCGGGCGGGTGGGTGGACCGTTCCGGGCCGGCGCGTCCGCTGGTGGCGGGGCTGGGCGTGTTCGTCGCGGGCCTCGCGATCGCGGGCGCGGCGTCCAGCATGTGGGTGTTCGTCGCCGGACGCGCCGTCCAGGGCCTCGGCACCGGTGCCGCCATGGTCGCGATGTACGTCGTGATCGCCCGCGTCTATCCGGAGGACATGCGTTCGCGGGTGTTCGCGGCCCTGTCCGCGGCGTGGGTGCTGCCGTCCCTCATCGGTCCCGCCGTCGGCGGCGTCATCGCCGAGCACATCGGCTGGCGGTGGGTGTTCCTCGGACTGATCCCCCTGGTCGTCCCGCCGGCGCTGCTGCTGGTGCCCGCGCTGCGCGGCATCCCGCCGTCCGACCGGCCGGACGCCCCCGCGGACCGCGGCCGCCACCTCGCCGCCGTCGCGGTCGCCGCCGGGGCGGGCATGCTGCTCTACGGCCTCGAGGGGCACGGCTGGGCGGCCGTCCCGCTGGTGCTCGCGGGCCTCGCCGGGGTCGGTCTCGGCCTGCCCCGGCTGCTGCCCGCCGGCACGGTCCGGTTCCGGCGCGGCCTGCCCAGCGTCGTCCTCACCCGCGGTCTCCTCTCCGGTGCCTTCTTCGGGACGGACGTCTTCATCCCGCTCGCCCTCACGTCCCTGCACGGGTTCAGCGCGACGGAGGCCGGGGTCGTGCTGACCGTCGCGGCGCTCGGCTGGTCCGCCGCGTCCCAGTTCCAGGGGCGTTCGAAGCGCTCGCGCGAGTTCTTCGCGCTGCTCGGCGCCGTCTGCGTCACCGCCGGGGTCGTCGCCGTCACGCTGGCGCTGCGGCTGTCCGGCTGGGCGGCGGCACCGGCCTGGCTCCTCGGCGGCGCCGGCATGGGCTTCGCGGTCGGCAGCCTCAGCGTCCTGCTGCTCGGCCTCTCACCCGAGGACGAGCAGGGCGTCAACTCGTCCGCGCTGCAGATCGGCGACACCCTCGGCTCCTCCCTCGTGGTGGGCGCCGCGGGCGCGCTGGTCGCCGCGTCCGGCACCGCCCACCTCGGGTCGGGCCTCACCGTCGCAGGCGCGCTGTTCACCGCGATCGCCGCGCTCGGCGTCGTCTCCGCGCTCCGGCTGAAGGCGCCGCGATGACCGGCGCCACCGGCTTCGCGGTACCGCCCGCCCTCGAGGCTCACGAACCCCCCGAGGCCCGTGGCCGCGCCCGCGACGGCGTCCGGCTCCTCGTCGGGCGGCGCGGCACCGGCGAGATCTCGCACCGCGCGTTCCGCGACCTGCCGTCGCTCCTCGACCCGGGCGACCTGCTGGCGGTCAACACGTCCGCGACGCTGCCCGCCGCCGTCCGGCTCGACCGGATCGGGGTGCACTTCTCCACACCCGTACCGGGCGCCGGCGGCCGCGTCTGGCTCGTCGAACTGCGCGACCTCGTCGGCAAGTCCAGCCGCCCCTACGCCGGCGGCACCCCCGGCGAGTGGATCCCGCTCCCCGGCGGCGCCACCCTCACGCTGCTCGGACGGCGCACCGGACGCCTGTGGGAGGCGCGGCTCAGCACCGACGTGGTCCCCTACCTGCGGCGGCACGGGACCCCCATCCGGTACGGGCACGTCCGCCGCGACTGGCCCACCGCCGCCTACCAGACCGCGTTCGCCCGCGACCGCTCCGCCGGCAGCGCCGAGATGCCGAGCGCGGCCCGCCCCTTCACACCCGCGCTCGTGACCCGCCTCGTCGCCCGGGGCGTCCTGTTCGCGCCGCTGACGCTGCACGCGGGGGTCGCGCCCCCGGAGACCCGCGAGCCCCCGCACGCCGAGCGCTACGAGGTGCCCGTACCGACGGCGGCGCTCGTGGACCACGTCCGCTCCCGCGGCGGACGGGTGATCGCCGTCGGCACCACCGTCGTCCGCGCCCTGGAGACCTCCGTGGACGCCTTTGGACGCGTCCGGGCGTCCAAGGGGTGGACGGACCACGTCGTGACTCCCGAGGGCGGCGTCCGAGCCGTCGACGGCCTCCTCACGGGCCTCCACGAGCCCCGCTCGTCCCACCTGATGATTGTGACCGCCATCGCAGGTCGGCCCCTCGCGGAGGCCGCCTACAGGGCCGCCCTGGACGAGGGCTACCTGTGGCATGAATTCGGCGACGCGAACCTGGTGCTTCCCTAGCGCATCCCAGATCGCGGACCTCATGAACGGCCCGACCGGCGCGGCCGGTACCGTGGGAACCAGCATGGACGGCTATGAACAGCGCACGCTCCTCATCACCCTGACCGGACGCGACCGCCCCGGCGTGACGTCCCGGCTCTTCGCCACACTCGCGGAGTTCCCGCTCACCGTCGCCGACGTCGAGCAGGTCGTGATCCGAGGCCGCCTCGTCCTCGGCGTCCTCGTGACCTACTCCGAGGGCGCCGACATCGGCCGGGTGTGGAACGCGGCCGAACGCGTGGCGAACGACCTCGACATGGAGGTCGAGCTCTCCACCGGCCGCGACAAGAAGAGGAAGAAGCGGGGCGGCCGCCTGCACGTCACCGTCCTCGGCGCCCCCCTGAAGCCCGCCGCCATGGCCGGCATCGCGGGCCGTATCGCCGCCGGCGGCGCCAACATCGACCGCATCGAGCGCCTCGCCCGCTACCCCGTCACCTGCATCGAGATGGACGTCTCCGGCGCCGATCCCGACGCGCTCCGCGCCGGGCTCGCCATCGAGGCCGCCGAGCAGCAGGTCGACGTCGCCGTCCAGCAGGGCGGCCTGCACCGGCGCGCGAAGCGGCTCATCGTCATGGACGTCGACTCCACCCTCATCCAGGGCGAGGTCATCGAGCTGCTCGCCGAGCACGCAGGCTGCCTGGCCGAGGTCGCGAAGGTCACCGAGGCCGCCATGCGCGGCGAACTCGACTTCGAGGGCTCCCTGCGCGAGCGTGTCGCGCTGCTGGCCGGCCTGGACGCGTCCGCGATCGACGACGTCCGCAGCCACCTGGAGCTCGCCGCCGGCGCCCGCACCATGGTCCGGACGCTGAAACGCCTCGACTACAAGTTCGCGATCGTCAGCGGCGGCTTCACCCAGGTCACCGACGCCCTCGTGGAGGACCTCGGGATCGACTACTCCGCGGCGAACACCCTGGAGATCAAGAACGGCAGGCTCACCGGCGGCATCGTCGGGCCCGTCATCGACCGGGCCGGCAAGGCGACCGCGCTGGAGCGCTTCGCCCGCGAGGCCCGCGTCCCGCTCAGCCAGACCGTGGCGATCGGCGACGGCGCCAACGACCTCGACATGCTGCAGGCCGCCGGGCTGGGCGTCGCCTACAACGCCAAGCCGGTCGTCCGGCAGGCCGCCGACACCGCCGTCAACGTCCCCTACCTGGACACGATCCTGTTCCTGCTGGGCATCTCCCGCGAGGAGATCGAGGCCGCCGACGCCGCCGACGCGTCCTGACCGTCCCGGCTACTCCTTCGGAGTGCGGACGGTGACCAGCTCGGACCCGCCCGGACGGATGTCCGCCCAGGCACCGGGCACACTGATCACCGCGAGCGCGCAGGTGGGGTAGGCGTCGGGCGCCCGGCCGGTCAGATCGTGGACGAGCTGGTGCACCGACGGGTTGTGCCCGACGAGGAGCAGCCGCTCGACGTCGTCGGCCACTCCGGCGACCAGTGCCAGCAGGTCGTCCGGGTCGTTGCCGTAGATCGCGGGCTCGAAGTCGGCCGGCGCGTCGAGAGCGAGCCCGGCGAGGGTCTCGCGCGTGCGGGCCGCCGTCGAGCACAGGACGCGGTCGGGCACGAGCCCCTGGTCGCGGAGCCAGTCCCCGGCCGCGGCGGCGTCCCGCCCGCCCCGGTCGTTGAGGGTCCGGTCGATGTCGGGCGTCCCGAGGGGGCCCGCGACGGCCTTGGCGTGGCGCAGGACGATCAGCGTCGGCATGGCGGCCACCCTAGCCCGGCTCAGGGCGCGACGAGCGCGCCGAGCCCCCAGAGCAGAGCCATGATCAGGAGCATTCCGCCGAGCACGATGGCGAAGCCCTTGGGCCCCGACACCGTCGGCTTGTCGCCGCTCACCGCGTACCTCCGCGTTCCGTTCCCGGACGGGACGCGCCCGCCGGAATGCCATCGTTCGCTGCCAAGCGTACGACCGCCCCGCCGTGCCCCCGACCCGGCCCATGCGGAAGGGGCCGGCGGGATCGCCCGCCGGCCCCTTGCGCTGATACGGCTACGCCTTGTTGGCGGGCGACTCGCCCTTCGCCTCGGGCTGGCCGCCGTCGTCCGCGTTCGGGCCGGCCTGACGCGGCACCGTGCCCTCCGTGACGCCGCCGGCCGGCGGGCCGACCGGGGCGGTGGCCGGGGCGCCCCCGCCGACCGCGCCGGACGGAACGGCCGGCTCCGCGACCGGGTCGGCGCGCCGCTTCGACACCACGATCGCCACGACCACGATGCCGACCGACAGGACGGTCACCGCGATGCGCAGCGGGACGTTCCCCGCGTACGTGACGACCGCGTCCGCGATCAGCAGCGCGACCAGGTTCATCACCTTGATCAGCGGGTTGATGGCGGGGCCCGCGGTGTCCTTGAACGGGTCGCCGACCGTGTCGCCGATGACCGTGGCCTCGTGCGCCGGGCTGCCCTTGCCGCCGAGGTGCCCCTCCTCGACGAGCTTCTTGGCGTTGTCCCAGGCGCCGCCGGAGTTCGCGAGGAACACCGCCATCAGGACGCCCGCCGCGATCGCGCCGCCCAGGTAGGCGCCGAGCGGCGCGTACCCGAGCGCGAACCCGACCGCGATCGGCGTCATGATCGCCAGCAGTCCGGGGGTGGCGAGCTCGCGCTGCGCGTCCCGGGTGCAGATGTCCACGACCCGGTCGTAGTCGGGCTTCTCGGTGTAGTTCATGATGCCGGGCTTGGTGCGGAACTGCTCCCGGACCTCGACGACGACGCGTCCGGCCGCCCGGCCGACCGCCATGATCGCCAGGCCGGAGAACAGGAACACGACGGACGCTCCGATGATCAGCCCGATCAGCACGTTCGGCTGGTCGATCGACAGGCTGAACACCTGGAAGTCGCCGAGGGCGTCCTTGGCGTCGTCGGACGCCTCGCCCAGCGCCGACACCACCGTCGTCCGGAACGACCCGAACAGCGCCGTCGCCGCCAGCACCGCCGTCGCGATCGCGATGCCCTTGGTGATCGCCTTGGTGGTGTTGCCGACCGCGTCCAGCCGCTCCAGGACGGCCGCGGCCTCGCCCTGCACGTCCCCGGACATCTCCGCGATGCCCTGGGCGTTGTCGGACACGGGACCGAAGGTGTCCATCGACACGATCACGCCGACGGTCGTCAGCAGGCCGGTACCCGCCATCGCGACCGCGAACAGCGCCACGGTCGTGTTGCCGAAACCGAGCAGGAACGCCGCGTAGACGGCGCCGCCGATCACCAGCGCGGTGTAGACGGCCGACTCCAGGCCCAGCGAGATGCCGGACAGGATCACGGTCGCTGGCCCGGTCCTGGCGCTCTCGGTGACCTCCTTGACCGGCTTGCGGTTCGTCTCCGTGAAGTAGCCGGTGAGCAGCTGGATGGCGCTCGCCAGGATGATGCCGATCAGGACGGCCCCGAACGCGACCCACCGCGGATCGGCGTCCAGGGCGAGGATCTCGCGGTCGGTGACGCCCGCCAGCTCGGTGAACGACGACGGCAGGTACGCGAACGCGGCGACCGCCACGAGCACCGCGGAGATGACCGCCGAGATGAAGAACCCGCGGTTGATGGCGGACATGCCGGAGCGGTCGCGGTCCCGGGGCGCCACCGCGAAGATCCCGATCACCGCCGTGATCACACCGATCATCGGCACGATCAGCGGGAACACCAGCCCCTCGGTGCCGAACGCGGCGGTACCGAGGATCAGGGCGGCCACCAGCATGACCGCGTACGACTCGAACAGGTCGGCGGCCATCCCGGCGCAGTCGCCGACGTTGTCGCCCACGTTGTCGGCGATCGTCGCGGCGTTGCGCGGGTCGTCCTCCGGGATGCCCTGCTCGACCTTGCCGACCAGGTCGGCGCCGACGTCCGCGGCCTTGGTGAAGATGCCGCCGCCGACACGCATGAACATCGCGAGCAGCGCGGCGCCGAAACCGAAGCCCTCCAGCACCTTCGGCGCGTCCCCCTTGTAGGCGAGGACGACGACCGCGGCGCCGAACAGGCCGAGGCCCACCGTGAACATGCCGGCGACACCGCCGGTGCGGAACGCGATCCGCATCGCCTTCTTCTCGCCGCCCTCCTCGCGGGCGGCGGCGGCGACCCGGACGTTGCCGCGGACCGCGAGCCACATCCCAGTGAAGCCGGTGACGGCGGAGAACAGCGCGCCGATGACGAAGAAGACCGACCGCCCGACGCGTTCGGAGGTCGAATCGGCGGGCAGGAGCAGCAGCACGAGCGGGATGAGCACCACGAAGACGGCGACCGTGCGGAACTGGCGTTTCAGGTAGGCGCCCGCGCCCACCTGGACCGCCCGCGCGATCTCCTGCATCTTCTCGGTGCCCTGGTCCGCGGCCAGGACCTCGCGAACCAGGACTGCGGCGACGGCCAGCGCGAGCAGCGCGATCACGGCGACGACGACGACCAGGGAAAGGTCGCCGCCGCCGAGATCCACGTCTGCGCCGGCCGGGCTCGCCAGGGAAAGCCCAGACATCCGTCCTCCTCGACAGGGGCGTAGCGATCGAGATCGCCAGAAAGACGATCTTTACCGCGTACCCCGCGAGTGATGATTTCGAACGCCTCGCACGGCAGCGCGGGTTTCGGGAGTCTACGCAGGCAGCAGGCGAATGAGAAGGGCGCCAGGCCCTTCACGGGAATGTCACGCAAAAGCGATCCGAATTACTCCGGAAATTGACCTTTACCTGTCTCTGCCGCGCATTGTCGCAGGTCAGGCAAGGCAACCCTTTTCTCACCCCGCAGCCATCTTGACGCCCCGGGCCCGCACCCCGATACCACCCGGGGCACCCGGTGTTCCCTATTAAAGGTAAGTATTAATCGTCAATATGTCCAGACCGGAATCGGCCGCTTTATGATCAGCAAGCACAAGATCTCACACCCGACGCGACCATCCGATCACCGGTCCCCCGCGATGCGCGGCCGAGAAGGCGGAACGGCGGCGCAAGGCGCCGCGGAGAGGCCGCGGACGGCACCGCGGAGCTGTCGCGCAGGGCACCGCGGAGCAGGCACGGACGGCAGCCCGGCATGCAAGAAGGCCCCGCCGGGGGCGGGGCCTTCACGGGGTACGTCCGATGACCGGGGAGGTTCAGACGGTCGCCTCTGCTTCGGCGGGCCAGCTCATCCTGATCTGGACGCCCTTCGGGGTGGCCTCGATGTCCACGTCGTCGGCGAGCCCGGCGATGACCGCCAGCCCGAGTTCCGCCGCGCCCTCCCCCCACGCGCCGAGCTCGAGATCCGCCGCCGGGGAGGCGGAGGGGAGAGCGTCCATCGGGTCGTCGCCCGGGACGGTGTCGCTCACGATGACCTCGAAGCGCTTGCCGGCGCCCGTCAGCTCCAGCCGGACGGGTTCGTCCGGGCAGTGCCGCAGGTGCGCCTCCACGGCGCGCGAGCACGCCTCACCCACCGCCAGCCTCACCTCGTCCAGCAGCGTCTCGGCCACTCCGGCGCGGCGCGCCACGGCCGTGACGATCAGCCGCGCCGTGCGGACATGGACGGGCAGCGCACTGAAGGACAGTTCAACGGTCGCCATCTCAGCCGCGGGCCGCCTACTTGGCGCCCTTGCGGTTCTCTTCGGCCTCCGCGATCGAGTCGTGGATGCCGAAGACCTTGGTCAACCCGGTGATGCGGAAGATCTTGAGAATCCGCTCCTGGGTGCAGACCAGCTCCAGGGAGCCGTCGTGGGCGCGCACCCGCTTGAGCCCGCCCACCAGGACGCCGAGACCCGTCGAGTCGAGGAACTCGACCTTCTCCATGTCCACCAAGAGGTGGAACTTGCCCTTGTTGACCAGATCGATGAGCTTCTCGCGAAGCTTCGGCGCCGTGTAGACGTCGATCTCACCCTCCACCGTGATGACGGTCAGGCCATCGTCGGTGGTGTAGTCGTTCACCTTCAGGTCCACAGATCCTCCAGCGCCGTGCAGCACAATCCGATCCCGCCTTCCGGACGGGGCCGGTCGACGAGACTTCGCCGTGATTCAACCACGCTCCGGCGTCGAGCACGCACGTTATCGCCCACTCGGGCGAAAGTTCGCGCCATCCCGTCTGACCTGGTGATCCACCGGGCCGGGGCATGGGGGACAGGACCTCGGACGCCGAGGCGTTCCCTTCGTTTTGCCCCGACTGGCACACTGAAAACCTGATGGCCGCCCAAAGATCTTCCGCCCCCCTCGACCGGCTGCTCGCCGACCCCTCCCGGCGCGGCCGCATCACCCACGTGGAGCACGTTCCGGAGCGCGCCGGACGCCGCGTCCCGTGGCCGTCCTGGACGCCTGCGACGCTGGTCGACCGGCTGGCCGCCGCCGGAATCGAGGCGCCCTGGGAGCACCAGGCCGCCGCCGCCGAGCACGCCCGCGCGGGCCGCTCTGTGATCATCGCCACGGGCACCGCGTCCGGCAAGTCGCTCGCCTACCTGCTGCCGTCCGTGGACGCCGTCCACGACGAAGGGCACGAGGGGACGATCCTCTACCTGTCGCCCACGAAGGCCCTCGCCGCCGATCAGCTCCGCGCCGTCCGCGCCCTGCGCCTGACCCGCGTCCGCGCCGCGACCTACGACGGTGACACACCTCACGACGAGCGCGCCTGGGTCCGCCGGCACGCCAACTACGTGCTGACCAACCCGGACATGCTGCACCGGTCGATCCTCCCCGCGCACTCCCGCTGGTCGTCGTTCCTCCGCCGCCTCCGCTACGTGATCGTGGACGAGGCGCACGGCTACCGCGGCGTGTTCGGCTCCCACGTCGCCCAGGTCCTGCGCCGCCTCCGCCGCGTCTGCGCCCGCTACCACGCCGACCCCACCTTCATCCTCGCGTCGGCCACCACCTCCGAGCCCGCGACGACGGCGTCCCGCCTCACCGGCCTCGACGTGGTCGCCGTCGACCGCGACGCGTCCCCCCGCGGCTCCGCCACCTTCGCGCTGTGGGAACCCCCGCTCACCGACCTGCGCGGCGAGCACGGCGCCCCCGTCCGCCGCACCGCCACCGCCGAGGCCGCCGGCCTCCTCGCCGACCTCGTCGTCGAGGGCGTCCAGACCCTCGCCTTCGTCCGCTCCCGCCGCGGCGCCGAATCCGTCGCCCTCGGCGCCCGCCGCGCCCTCGACGAGGCCGCGCCCGAACTCGCCGGCCGGGTCGCCGCCTACCGCGCCGGCTACCTCCCCGAAGAGCGCCGCGCCCTGGAAAGCGCCCTGCGCACCCGCTCCATCATCGGCCTGGCCAGCACGAACGCCCTCGAACTGGGCGTCGACGTCTCGGGGCTGGACGCCGTCCTCATCTGCGGCTGGCCCGGCACCCGCGCGTCCCTGTGGCAGCAGGCCGGACGCGCAGGACGCACCGGCCAGGCGTCCCTCTGCGTCCTCGTCGCCCGGGACGACCCCCTCGACACGTTCCTCGTCCACCACCCGGACGCGATCTTCGGCACCCCCGTGGAGGCGACCGTCCTCGACCCGGACAATCCCTACGTCCTCGGGCCCCACCTGTGCGCCGCGGCGTCCGAACTGCCCCTCACCGAGGCCGACCTGCCCCTCTTCGGGCCGACGGCCTCCGCTCTCCTGCCCGACCTCGTCCGGCGCGGGTTCCTGCGCCACCGCCCGGCGGGCTGGTACTGGACGCGCCGCGACCGGGCCTGCGAGCTGGCCGACATCCGCGGCGCGGGCGGCGCCCCCGTCCAGGTCGTGGAGCTGTCCACCGGACGCCTCCTCGGCACCGTCGACGAGGCGTCCGCCCACACCACCGTCCATGACGGCGCCGTCTACCTCCACCAGGGCGACTCGTTCATCGTCCACACCCTCGACCTCGACGACTCCGTCGCCCTCGTCGAGCCTGCCGACCCCGACTACTCCACCACCGCACGCGACGTCACCGACATCACCATCGTCGAACGCCTCCGCTCCACCTCCTGGGGCGAGGCCACCCTCAGCTTCGGCACCGTCGACGTCACCCGCCAGGTCGTCGCCTACCAGATGCGCCGTCTCCAGACCGGCGAGATGCTCGGCGAGAAGCCCCTCGACCTCCCGCCCCGCACCCTCCGCACCCGCGCCGTCTGGTGGACCCTCTCCGAAGCGCGGACCGCCTCGTTCGGCGATCTCGACCTCGCGGGCGCCGCCCACGCCGCCGAGCACGCCTCGATCGGCCTGCTCCCCCTCTTCGCCACCTGCGACCGCTGGGACATCGGCGGCGTCTCCACCGCCGTCCATCCCGACACCGGGCTGCTCACCGTCTTCGTCTACGACGGCCACGAGGGCGGCGCCGGCTTCGCCGAACGCGGCTACGCCGACGCGGCGGAATGGCTCCACGCGACCCGCGACGCGATCGCGTCCTGCGAATGCGAGTCGGGCTGCCCGTCCTGCATCCAGTCCCCGAAATGCGGCAACGGCAACGACCCCCTGGACAAGCCCGGTGCCCTCACCCTCCTGGACGCCCTCCTGAGCGGAGCCCCCGGCCCCCCGCGACACGGTGAGGGCCCGGCGAATCCCTAGTTCGGCGCGACACGCTGCGCGGGCACGGACGGCTCGTCCACCCCGCCGCGCCGCGCCTGGGCCAGCGCCTGCTGCAGCCTCCGCCGCTCGAGCTCGAGCGTCTGCAGCGACTCCTCATGCTCGTCCCGCAGGTCGCGCAGCTCCCTGCGCATGCCCAGGGTCCGCTTGAACCCGAGCGCCGCGATACCGATCCCGAGCATGAACACGATCGCGACCACGACTCCGGCCGCGAACACGTGCCACTGCGCGGTCACGCCGGGCACGGCGTCCCCGTACAGGACGAGCTGCACCCCGCCCGTGTTCTCCAGGACGACGGCCACCCCCACCACGACGGCCGCGGCCACGACGATCAGACCCAGAAAGATCATGCGGAAGGTCTCCTCTTCTCGGGACGCCCGACTGGCACCGCAGCCTAAGCCCTACCTACCGAGCCGAAAAGATCCAATCCACCACACCCACACCGCACACCCCACCGCTCATGCGATGGGCGTCGCCGAGGTTCGGTGCGCGACGGAGGGCGCCGCGGTCACTTGCGGCGGCGGTCCTTCCTGGTCTTGCCCTTCGGCTTCGGGGCGTCGGCCTCCGGTGTGGTCATCCGGACGTTCACACCACCGGAGCGCTTGCCCAGGGTCGCGGGGCGGCGTCCGGGCTTCGCGGACGGCTTGGGCGCCGTCATGACCGCTGTGTCACCGGAGCGGGCCATGTCCCCTGGACGCGCGGCGGCGGCCTTCTTGGCGGCGGGCCTGCGCTTCGAGGTGGCCGACCGGACCGGAGCCGTCTTGGCCACGGCTTCGGCGCGGGCGATGTGCTCGCGGGACTTGGCGACACGCTTGCGGCCGGTACCGCTCCGCGCGATACGGGCCGCCATGCCGAGGCTGCTCGTCCCGGACTGGGTCACCTTGAGGTGGCGCGTCCATGTGCCGAGGTGCGCGGCGACGATCAGGAGGATCAGCGCGATACCGACGCTCTTGCCCCACTGCAGCCTGTCGGTCGCCGCGATGTTCTGGGCCTTCGGCGCGTCGTTGGTGGCGATCTCAGGAGCCGGGTAGGTGTAGCCGGGCGTGGCGCCGTTCGGCTGGACGCCGGGCAGCGTGACCGGCGACTGGTTGTTGAACGGCGTCAGCGGCGTGGTGCCGGTGGGGGGAGCCGTTCCGGCGGGGAGCGTGGGGGCGGTGACGCCGGGGAGCGTCCCGGGACCGCCGCCGCCCGCCATGGCGGTCGCCGACGACGTGCCCGAGGAGACCGAGCCTCCGGTGCCGCTGGAGCGCTGCGCGCGGACGCCCACCGAGACGGAACCGCTCGATCGGGTCAGCGAGAGGGTGGTGGAGCAACTGGTGCCGGAGCAGAGCGATCCGACGGAACCGGTCTTGGAACCGACGCCGGAGCCGGAGAGCGCGTAGCCGGTGAGATCGTCCTCGAGGCCGAGGTTCCATCGCACGACGACCTTCTTGCCGGACACCTGGGCGGAAACCCCGCTCGGCGCCGCCGGCGGGATCTTCACCGTGAACGTGTTGGTGTCGTAGATCTGCCCGGTCTGCTTGCCCTTGAGAAAGACCTTGTAGCGTCCGTTGAGGCGCAGCGGAATGGACCCGGTGATATCCCCGGAGAGTCCCTTTTCCTTAAGGAACGTCGCACCCGTCCCCGGCGCGTCCACCCAGAGCTGCATGGTGAACGCGAAGTCGAAGTGGGCCTTCGCCGTCACCTCGGTACCGCTGGTGATCACCGTGCCGTCCGCCGGGGAGATGACGGACGTCGAGGCGGCGTGCGCGGGCAGCGCGCCGAATACCGGGAAGGCCATCGCAAGGGGTGCCGCGAGCGCGACCGCACCGATCCTGCGAATGATGGTCACGGCCTCAAATCCCTTCGTCGGACGACCAGCCGACAGTCTCGTCCCGCGAAGTCGGGGGGCAAGTGTGCCAAGTGATAACTGTGGCTCGGGCAGCGTAACGTACCACCGGGTAGCGATAGTCACAGGAAGGTGACGAAGCGATAGCGGACGCCTCGCCGGTCACTCCCGGACCTCCTCCCGCAACCTATTGACACCAGGTTCAACGAGTCGCGTCGGGCCAGCGTACGCCGTCCGGTCCCGCAGGACCAGCCCTGGCCCGGGAATCCAGACGGACCCGTCCGACACCGAGAGGCACGTCGACCACCGAGGTCACGGTCACCTCCACGACCATCCCGCGTACCGAACAGGCCGAAACCCGCACGCCCGAGTCGGCCGCGACGCCCCTCGCGCGGGCGCACGCCGGCCCGGCCCCCTCCAGCGCATGGACGGCCCCGGCCAGCGCCGCGAGATCGGCCGCGGCGTCGCCGCGAGACCGCGCCCCGCGCACGCCGCCGGCGACCACCCCGGTCACTCCGACCAGCCAGATGACCGACATGAACGCGACGACCCAGATCGTCCCGGACCCTCGATCCCCACCCGCACGCATCCGATAGTTACGCCCGGCTTCCATCCTCTCCACCCTCTCGATGCCGTGCCGTTCTCCATTCCGCTCTCCACGGCGCGGCCTCGGCGGTCGAGGCCGCGCCTTGGGAGCCGACGGCCGGAGTCTCACCGTCCGGTGACAACGCGCCGACCGAAGTCACCGCGATCACTCCGTGAGCGATATGCCGGGTTCCGTTGCGGCCGCCACCCGGGCACGGACCTGCAGCGCGGGCAGTCCCGCGGCGGCGGGACCCCGCACGGGCACGGAGACCTCGACGCGTACCACCTCCGTATCCCGGTGCACCTTCACGATGGCTCCTGTGGGAACGGCCTCGGTGATCCGTGCACGGACGGCCTGCAGGGACTCACCTCGCGCGGCGGCCCGAGCACCCGCCCGAGCAGCGTCCGTGCACGTGATGCGAGTGGATACCGCGGCCATGCCCCACAGCGCGATCGCCGTGACCAGCACGAGGCTCGGCAGCGCCACGGCGATCTCCGCCGTCACCATCCCCCGATCGCACCGGCGGCGGTCGGTCAGTTCACCTGCTGGAAGGCGTCCTTGATCACCCCCGTCAGCAGCGTCCGCACCTGCGGGCTGGACACGACCTTGTAGAGCGCCGCCGCGAAGGCCACGGCGGCGATCGTGCCGACCGCGTACTCCGCGGTCGACATCCCGAGGTCCTTCGCCGTACCGCTCCACCGCCGCACCACCACCTGAATCGCCCGCATGGGTCCTCCTCCCTACTCGTGGACGCCCGATCGCGTCCGGTTCAAGCCTGGGCCGCAGCCGCATCACCGACCCTCCGAACAAAGTTCTGTGGATAACCCCAGATCCAGAGCGAGGCGGCCAGCCGCACCCGGCGCAGCCTCACAGAGAGCTCGTGCCGTAGAGCTTCGGCGCCGGGTAGAAGGCCGTCCGCCTGGCTTCGGCGGCTACCGGCACGCCGGAGTGCATCTGGTCAGGGGAGAAGGATCGTGGTGGCGATCCCGGCTATCGCGGGGACGAGGGCCAGCAGGACGAAGGACGGCAGGAAGCACAGCCCCAAGGGGGCGAGCGCGCGCACGCCGACGGCGCGGGCCCGTGCGGCGGCGGCGGTGCGGGCCACTCGTCTTTGATCCCTGGCCAGGCGGCTCAGGGACGGCGCCAGCGCCGCGCCGCTGGAGACGCCTCGTACCGCCGCGCGGGCCAGGGGTGCGAGCGTCGGCTCCTTCGCCAGGGTGAGCCAGGCCGCCGCCGGGTCGGCGCCGAGCCGGATCCGGGCGGCCACGGAGCGGAACTCCTCCCCGAGCGGGCCGCCGACCGCGTCGGCGACGGCTTCGACCGCCTCGTGCCAGGGGGTGCCGCCGCGCAGGCAGGCCGCCAGCAGGTCGACGGCGACCGGGAGGTCGGCGATGAGGCGCGCCCGCCGGCGTTTCCGCTCCGCCCTCTCGGACCGCCCGAACGAGTACCAGACCGCCGCGCCGATCAGGGCGCCCAGCACCAGGCCGACCACGCCGCCTACGGTGACCAGGCACAAGGCGCCGGTCGCGCATGACGCGATCCGCCGCAGCAGAACCTCCCGGTGTTCCTCACCTTGGTCTTCGAGGTGGTCCTGGCGGCCCACGGTCTGGTCGGGGTGGATTCCGCCCCGGAGGGCGAGTGCTGCGCGGAGCCGGCCCGCGTGGCCGGACGACGCCCTCGGGAGTTGTTCCGCCAGTCTCCGGGACGCGTTGCGCCTGTCTCCGATGAGCAGGGATGCGGAGATCGCCGCGCAGAGGACCGCTACCGGCTCCAGCATCTCGTTCCTTTCGTGGTGTGCGCGGAGCCGCTATGCCGAGTGAGCGGACCGGGCCATCCGCCTCGTCCAGTAGAGGCCCGCCAGGTTGAGGGCGACACCGGTGAGCAGGCATGCCAGACCGGGAAGGGTCCCGAAGAGGAAACCCAGCGGACGCGCGCCCATGGCCGCCGCCATGGCGAGACCGACCAGCGGCAGCGCGGCGAGGAGCCGGGCCGTGGCGCGGGGCCCCGCGAGCTGGACGGTGACCTCCTGGCGCTGTGCCTCCTCGTCGCGGAGTGCGGCGGCGAGCCCGTCCAGCACCGCCGCCAGCGTGCCGCCGCGCTCCGATCCCACGCGCCAACATGCGGCGAGCAGCCGCAGGCCCTCCGCGCCCCGCTGTTCGGCGAGCCGCTCCAGCGGTGGTGGGCGGGTCTCCAGTAGCGCGGCGGAGACAGGGGGATCGAGGACGGACGCGGATGTGGTGAAGGCGTCGTCGGGGGTGCGGCCGGCGGCCAGTTCGGCGGCCATCCCGTCGCAGAGTTCGATGACGGACGTGCGCCAGAGGGCCGGCAGGTTCCGCTGCCGCTTCAGCTGTTCGAGACGGGACCTGAGGTCGTGCAGGTGGCCGAGGGACGAAGGCTTCGGGGCCAGCAGCCGGTCGAGCCTGCGGGTCGCGGTCGGTCGGCCGAGCAGCAGCCATACGGCGGCGAAGGAGCAGAGCGCGGCCGAAATGGATGTGGTGCTCATGGGTCACCGACGGCGGTGGGCGATGGCGGCCCGTCGTGTCCGCACGTCCGGACGGCGATGGCTGTCCTGGCGGGACGCGGACCGGCGGACGAGGACACCACCCCTTGTGCCGTACGGCGGGCGCGTTCGCCGGGCGGCCCCTGTCGGCGGCTCGGTTCCCGGGGGCGGCGGGTCATGGCTCCCACCGGCCGTCCAGCCGGTCTGCCAGGATCTCCGCGCCCGGGGCGGTGATCGCTTCGCCGTCCGCGGTGAACCTCAGCGCCGGAATCACGCCGACCAGGCCATCGGGGGCTCGGCGCAGGACGCTGATCTCGGCTATGCGGCGGCGTCCGGCGGGCGGATCCCTGGTCAGGTGGACGACGACGTCGAGGGCGGCCGCCAGCTGGCTGTGGACGGCCTCACGACTCAGGCCCGCGGCGCATGCCAGGGCCTCCAGGCGGGCCGGGACATCCGCCGCCGTGTTGGCATGGAGGGTGCCGCAGCCTCCCTCGTGCCCGGTGTTCAGCGCGGCCAGCAGGACGACCACCTCCGGGCCCCTTACCTCGCCCACGACCAGGCGGTCGGGCCGCATGCGGAGGGCCTGCCGGACGAGGTCGTCGAGGACCACGCCGCCCGCTCCCTCCACGTTCGGGGGACGCGTCTCCAGGCGGACGACATGCGGATGGTCCGGCCTCAGCTCGGCGGAGTCCTCGACGAGGAGAAGGCGTTCCCCAGGGTCGGCCATGGAGAGCAGGGTGCCGAGCAAGGTCGTCTTGCCGGAGCCGGTGCCGCCGGTGATGAGATGGGCGGCCCTCGCCTCGATCAGCGCCTGGAGAACGGGCGCGCCGGCCGGCGGGACGGTTCCGGCGGTGATGAGTTCGTCCAGGGTGAAGGCTCTGCGGCGGGGCAGCCGGAGCGAGAGGCAGGTGCCGGTGGCCGCGATCGGGGGCAGCACCGCATGCAGGCGGACGCCCCCGGGAAGGCGCGCGTCGGCGTAGGGGGCCGCGTCGTCCAGGCGGCGGCCCGCCGCGGCGGTCAGGCGCTGCGCCAGGCGGCGGAGCGCGGACTCGTCAGGGAAGCGGAGCGGGGTGCGGGTCAGGCCCGCGCCCGCGTCGATCCAGACCTCGTCGGGGCCGTTGACGAGGATGTCCGTGACGTCGGGAGAGCGCATCAGCGGTTCCAGGGGACCGGCACCGGCGAACTCGGCGTGCAGCCGGCCGGACAGGGCCAGGACCTCGCTGTCGCCCAGCAGTCTCCCCTCCGCGCGGAGCGCCTCCGCCACGCGTCCGGCGGTCGGTTCCGCGCCGGTGCCCGCCAGGCGGTCGCGGATCGCGTCGCTCAGGCTCGTCATGAGGGCACCTCGCCCGAGGCGGCGCTCGACCTCCCTGTCATGCCGCCTCTTCGCGGTACTCGTAGGGCTGGAGGGCCAGGTCGGCCAGGAGGCGGGCGCAGAAGTCGGTGAGCGGCCCGCGGCGGCACACCCGTTCCAGCTCTCCCTCCTCGATGGCGGCGGGGAGGCGGCGGTCGCGGTCGTAGCCGCCCGCGGTCGGCAGGTTCACCGCCTTGCCGATCATGTCGGACGTGATCCCGCCGGGCGCCGGCCCCTGGACGATGAGGCGGAGGTCCGCGGTGTCGCGGCGGAGCGCGCTCGCCAGTCCGTCGGCGGCGACGGTCGCGCGGACCTCGGCGGGGACGAGCAGGAACGCGGCGGTGGCGGCGCGCAGTGCGGCCCGTCCGATGTCGCCCGGGTAGCGCGGGACGTCCGCGATCACGAGGTCGAAGCCGCGGGCGGCGGCATCGAGCAGGGAGGTCGCGGCGTCCGGGGTGACGGGTACGGGTTCGCCGCGCCGCCACGACAGGGCGGACAGGTCGCCTCGGCAGGGCAGGGACTCGCGAAGCGTCGCGGTGCTGAGCCGGCCCCGGCGGTCGGCGAGGTCGTGCCAGCGGACGCCCTCGTGCCGTTCCAGGCCGAGAAGGAGGTCGAGCCCGCCACCGAGGGGGTCGGCGTCCACGAGGAGGGTCCGCAGCCCGCTCGCGGCGGCGGCGAGGCCGAGGGCCGCCGTGAGGACGCTCGCTCCCGCGCCGCCTCTGGCGCCGACCACGCAGAGGGTCGCGCCCCACCCGCTCTCGGGTTCGCCGGCGGTGGCGAACGCCTCGGTCAGCCATTCCTCGTGGCCGGGGAGCGTCGCGACGTCCTGGGCGCCGATCTCCACGGCGCGCCGGTACGCCTCGGGCCCGGCGTCCGCCGCGGTCACCAGGACGACGCCCTGCCGCCGCTGGAGTCGGGCCGCCGCGACCTCGTCGGCGGCGTCGGCCCCCACCAGGACGAGGGCGGGCCACGTCCAGGCGGCCCTCGCCTCGTCGGCGTCGTGGGCGACCTCGGCGTGGGCGTCCGCAGCGGCGGCCAGCCGGAGCAGGTCGTCGGCGGTCTCGGGATCGCCGGTGACGATCAGCGCCGCGATGTTCATGGAGTCCTCCATCGTCGTTCGGAGGACTCCCACCTTCGCCATCCCGCGGGGGTTCGGGAACCCGGTCCGCCAATTGTGGATAACTTCGATGATCGCCATGAGACGGCGCGGCCGGGGCGGTGGTCGGAGGCCACCGCCCCGGCCGCGTCACGTTGGGGCGACCCCCGCCGGGGGGGAGTGCGGGGGTCGCCGGACGGTCCGGCTCCGGGGGGGCAGAGCCGGCCCGTTTCCCAAGAGAGTCCTTGGGGAGATCAACCGGGTCGCGCGCAACGTGGATCTATTGAAGACGCAAACTCGGAGTCTCCGGTCCCTGTGTATACAACATATGCCTTCCGGGCGCGCCGGGCGGGCGACTCGGCCTGCCAGGTGCGGTTTTCTCGTACGTGCAAGGCGATCCCGGCCCTCGGGACGGTCGCGCGATGCGTCCGCCGCCGTTCGTCGCACGCGAAAACACGCAACGGGACGGGAGTGGGAGCGTACAGGAGATCTAAAGATCTTTCCCACCGCGGGAGAGATCGTGCGGCAAAAAGAAACGATCACGTTGTGTGATCGATTTCCACGATGTTCAAGGTCTTCACTGTAAGTCCGAATAGCCTGTTTCGCCCCTTTATAGGGGGAAGTGCAGGAGAAAGATCGACACCCGGACGCGCACGGCCTTTGCGGAGGGCGTTTTCCCCATGGGGCTTGTCAACTGCGAAAATGAGGCGTAGACAGGTCATACGGACCGAGAGTCCGCGCACGGCAGCCGGGCACCCACGCGCGACCAGCCGCGGGAGGCGCGTCGAGACGGGCTTGACCCGCTCCGACGAATCGAAGTTGCACGCTTGGTAACCCGGTGTGACGTGGTCGGCGACGGCGTCTCCCAGCGGGACGCCGTTCGCTGTGACCGGACCGCGCCAGGCGCGGGCGTCGTCAGCCGCGCATGAGGGCTTCGCAGATCGCCTGCGCGTCCCGCGCGGCGGTCGCCGTCGCCGTGGCGCAGTGCCGGACCCAGGACGCGACCCCCTCGGACGTGCCGGACGCGTAGGCGCGGAGCGCCTCGGCGTACTCGTCCGCGAGCTCGGCGTGCCCGATCTCGGGCGCCACGAGCGACTTGGGGTCGAGGCCGCGCGCCACGAGGGTGATCCGCTGCGCGGCGCGGGCGACGATGCCGTCGCCCCAGCCGAACGGACGCAGGGTCAGCAACTCGCCGTGGACGACCGCCGCGACGACGAGCGCCGGAGCCTTCGTCGGGGCCGTGAGAAGCCCGCTGAGCGTGTCGAGGCGGGCGGCGGCCTCGGCGGGCGGGGGCGGGTCGCCGAGGCCGAGAAGATCCTTCACTGGGGCGTCCTCGGCGCGCGGACGACCGAGGTCGGCGCTGTCGACGGCGTCCGCCGCCGCGAGGACGTGCAGTCGCGCCAGGACCTGCCGGGGCGCCTGCCGCCACGTCTCCGTGAGCGTTCCCATTTCGGCCGAAACGCGCAGCGCGCCCTGCACGACCGGATCGTGCGGGTTCTCCGTGGTGCGGAGCTCGTCCAGCGTGATCGAGGCGCCCTCCAGGACGGCCGAGGCCCGCGCCCCCCGCAGCGCCGACTCCGTGGACACCGCGGCGCTCTTGCGCCGCAGGATCCGGTGGCCGAGCAGGCGGTCGACCGCGGTGCGGGCGTCGTTCACCGCTTCGGACACGCCGGGCAGGTTCGCTACATGGGCAAGGGCATCGGTCACGGCCCGACCTTATGCGGTGCCCCGTACCGTTCGTGCGCCGCCCTTGTGGGAGCGGGACCTTCCTGGTGGAGTGTGGTCACCGGGTGACCGCTTCGGCTAGCAAGGAGTGCGCGTTGAGCCAGAGTCACGAGACGAGCCAGAGCCAGGAGACACTGTCGAACCTCCTCCAGGAGACGCGGCGCTTCGAGCCTCCGGCCGAGCTCGCCGCATCGGCGAACGTGAAGGCCGGCACGTACGAGGAGGCCGCCCGGGACCGGCTCGCCTACTGGGCGGGCCAGGCGGAGCGGCTGTCGTGGTCCAGGCCGTGGGACGAGGTCCTCGACTGGACCGACCCGCCGTTCGCGAAGTGGTTCGTCGGGGGCGAGCTGAACGCCGCCTACAACTGCGTCGACCGGCACGTCGAGGCGGGGCGCGGCGCCAAGGTCGCCTACCACTGGGAGGGCGAGCCGGGCGACACCCGCACCCTCACCTACGCCGACCTCCGGCGCGAGGTGAACAAGGCGGCGAACGCGCTGCTCGAACTGGGCGTCCGGAAGGGCGACCGGGTCGCGATCTACCTGCCGATGATCCCGGAGCTGCCGATCTCGATGCTCGCGTGCGCGCGCATCGGCGCCACCCATTCGGTGGTGTTCGGCGGCTTCTCCGCGGACGCCCTCCGCACCCGCATCGACGACGCGCAGGCCAGGCTCGTCATCACCGCGGACGGCGGATACCGGCGCGGCAAGGCGTCCGCGCTGAAGCCGACGGTGGACGCGGCCGTCGCCGACACCCCGTCCGTCGAGCACGTCCTCGTCGTGCGGCGCACCGGCGAGGAGGTCGCGGAGACGGAGCGGGACGTCTGGTGGCAGGACGTGGTGGAGCGGCAGAGCACCGAGCACACGCCCGAGCCCATGGACGCCGAGCACCCGCTCTACATCCTCTACACGTCGGGGACGACGGGTAAGCCGAAGGGCATCCTGCACACGACGGGCGGGTACCTGACCCAGGTCGCGTCCACGCACCACTCGGTGTTCGACCTGAAGCCGGAGACGGACGTGTACTGGTGCTCCGCCGACATCGGCTGGGTCACCGGGCACTCCTACATCGTCTACGGGCCGCTCGCGAACGGCGCCACCAGCGTCATGTACGAGGGCACACCGGACACCCCGCACAAGGGCCGCTGGTGGGAGCTCATCGAGAAGTACAAGGTGACCATCTTCTACACGGCGCCCACGGCGATCCGCACGTTCATGAAGTGGGGTGACGACATCCCGGCGCAGCACGATCTGTCGTCCCTGCGGGTCCTCGGGTCGGTGGGGGAGCCGATCAACCCGGAGGCGTACGTCTGGTACCGCGAGCACATCGGCGGCGGCAGGTGCCCGGTCGTCGACACGTGGTGGCAGACGGAGACGGGCGCCATCATGGTCAGCCCCCTGCCGGGCGTGACCGCGGGCAAGCCGGGTGCGGCGATGCGCCCGCTTCCGGGGATCGGCGCGGACGTCGTGGACGACGAGGCGAATCCGGTGCCGAACGGGGGCGGCGGGTTCCTCGTCCTCACCGAGCCCTGGCCGAGCATGCTGCGCACCATCTGGGGCGACGACGAGCGCTACGTCAAGACGTACTGGTCCCGGTTCGACGGGCTGTACTTCGCGGGGGACGGCGCGAAGAAGGACGAGGACGGCGACATCTGGCTGCTCGGCCGTGTCGACGACGTGATGCTGGTCTCCGGCCACAACATCTCCACGACGGAGGTCGAGTCGGCCCTCGTCGCGCACCCGAAGGTGGCCGAGGCCGCGGTCGTGGGCGCGACGGACCCGCTGACCACGCAGGCGATCGTGGCGTTCGTCATTCCGCGCGGCGACGCGGGCGGCGACGTCGAGGGCGAGGACTTCCTCCGGGAGCTGCGCGAGCACGTCGCGCGGACGCTCGGGCCGATCGCCAAGCCCCGCCAGATCATGATCGTCCCGGAGCTGCCCAAGACCCGGTCCGGCAAGATCATGCGGCGGCTCCTGCGCGACGTGGCGGAGAACCGCGGCATCGGTGACGTCACGACGCTCGCCGACAGCACCGTGATGGACCTCATCGCGGAGAAGCTCCCCGGCACCAAGTCAGAGGGCTGACGCTCCGGCGGCGCGGAACCGGAGCACGCGGCGCGGAACCGGAGCACAGGGAGGAGACCCGGGCAGGAGTACCGCGACCCGGGTCTCCCCACCGGTGACGCCCGGGGCATGGGAAGTGATCGGCCGGGTAAGGTGCCGGAAGGTGCGCCGGGAAGTCTGGTCGGCAGGTGGCCGGCCCGTACCCCCGCCCGGCGGCGGACGGCACGGGACGAGTCACAGCCCGTATCGCCGACCGACATCCCGGGGGTCCCATGTCGCGCCCGACCGAGCGACGCGCCGGCTGGCCGTTCCGTTCCGACGCCCGGTACCGGCAGCAGGTCGCCGCGGCCCTCCGCACCGAGACCGTCGGCGGCATCATCATGCTGCTGGCGACGGCCGCCGCGCTGGTGTGGGCCAACACCCCCTGGAAGGACGCCTACCAGGACCTGCGCACGTACGAGCTCAGCCCCTCCTGGCTCGGCCTGGAGCACATGGACGTGCAGCACTGGGCGTCCGGCGGCCTCCTCGCGGTGTTCTTCTTCATCGCCGGCCTGGAGCTGCGCGAGGAGCTGACCCACGGCGAGCTCCAGGACCCGCGCGAGGCCGCCCTGCCGGTGATCGCGGCGATGGCGGGCGTGGCGATCCCCGCGCTGATCTTCCTGGCGGTGAGCGCGGGCGAGCCGGGCGCCGCGCGCGGCTGGGCGGTGCCGACCGCGACGGACATCGCGTTCGCGCTCGCCGTGCTGGCGGTCACCTTCTCGACCTGCCCGGCCCCCCTGCGCGCGTTCCTGCTCACCCTCGCCGTGGTGGACGACCTGATCGCCATCACGATCATCGCGCTGTTCTACACCGACGGTCTCCACTGGACGCCCCTCATCATCGGCGTGATCCTGATCACCGCTTACGGGGCGCTCCAGGCGCGGAACGTCAGAAGCCCCTGGCTGTACGTGCCGCTGGCGGTGCTCGCCTGGTACTTCGTCCAGCGAAGCGGGGTCCACGCCACGGTGGCGGGTGTCGCGCTGGGGATGCTCACGAGCCCGAAGGAGACACCGGACGAACGCCCCACGAACGCGGAGAGCTCCGACCATGCGCTGAGGCCGTTCTCGGCCGGTTTCTGCGTGCCGCTGTTCGCGTTCCTGTCGGCGGGGGTGGCGCTGTCCCCGTCCGCCCTGGGTGCGGTGTTCGGCGACCGGGTGGCCCTCGGGGTGATCGCCGGCCTCGTGGTCGGTAAGTTCTTGGGAGTCTTCGGCGGGGCCTGGGCGGCCGTCCGGCTCGGCCTTGCCACGCTCGGGGACGAACTGCACTGGCGCGAGATCGCCGGTGTGGCGCTGCTCGCCGGAGTCGGTTTCACCGTTTCCTTGCTGATCGGCGGTTTGGCCTATACCGACCCGTCACAATTCGAGAGAGTGACGACGGCGGTCCTGATCGCGAGCCTGGTCGCCTCGGCGGCCGCCACCGTCGTCTTCCGGCACAGGGTGCGCGTGCGCGCGCGCCCGGATGGACCGCCGGCCCCTGGAAGGAGTGAGTGAATGACCGAGGCACTACCGGGCGAGCGCGTCGAGGACAGGTCCCTCGGGGAACTCGTCGCGCTGGCGTCGAGCAACGTCTCCGATCTCGTCAGAGCGGAGATGGAGCTGGCCAAGCTCGAGCTGAAGGCGGACGCCAAGAAGGCCGCCTACGGCAGTGTGATGTTCACGATCGCCGCGGTCATGGGCGGCCTGATCGTCATCCTGCTGTCGATATCCGCCGCCTATGGCCTGGTCGCGCTCGGTTTCTGGCACTGGGCCGCGTTCCTGACCGTCGCGACGGTGTACCTGCTCCTCGCCGGCGCGCTGATCTTCGTCGGGGCGCTGCGGATGAAGCGGATCGAGGGGGCCAAGCGGACGCGCCGGACGCTGAAGGACGACCTGACCATGCTCCGCCGTCGCGGCGACACGAGCACCCCCGCGCTTCCGGAATGACCCTTTGATGGCCGGTCACGACTCGTCGCCGATCGAGGTGGACGGTCCCTGGACGCACCGGGCCGTGAGCGCGGGCGGTACCCGGTTCCACGTCGCCGAGGCCGGCGAGGGGCCGCTCGTCCTGCTCCTGCACGGCTTCCCCGAGTTCTGGTGGTCGTGGCACAACCAGCTGGTGTCGCTCGCCGGCGCCGGGTACCGGGCCGTCGCGGTCGACCTGCGCGGCTACGGCGGCAGTGACCGGCCGCCGCGCGGCTACGACCTGGTGACCCTGGCCGGGGACGCGGCGGGGCTCGTCCGGGCGCTGGGCGAGGCGGGGGCGACGGTCGTCGGGCACGACTGGGGCGGGCTGCTGGCGTGGACGATGGGTGTCTACCACCCGAAGATCGTCCAGCGGCTGGCGGTGGTGGGCGTGCCGCATCCGCTGCGGCTGCGGCAGGCCGTCCGGGGTGATCTGCGGGGGCAGGCGTGGGCGACCCGCCACACACTCGGGTTCCAGGTCCCGATGTGGCCCGAGAAGCGGCTGCTGCGGGACGACGCCGAGCTGGTGGGGCAGCTCCTGCACGAGTGGTCCGCGCCCGGGTGGCCGGACGAGCGGACCGAACGGCTCGTCCGGCGCGCGTTCCAGATCCCGGGCACGGCGCACTGCGCGCTGGAGTACTACCGGTGGCTGATCCGTTCGCAGCCGCGCCCGGACGGGATCCGCTACGCGAACCGGATGCGCAAGCCCATCCAGGTGCCGACGCTCCAGCTGCACGGGGCGCTCGACACGTGCGTGCTCCCCGCGAGCGCCCAGGGTTCCGGACGCTACGTCTCCGCGCCGTACCGCTGGCAGCTGATCGAGGGTGCCGGGCACTTCCCGCACCAGGAGCGCCCCAGGGAGTTCGATTCCCATCTTCTGGGCTGGCTGCCCGACCCCGGAGTCTGACCCGCGGAGCGTCCGCGTACCGTGAGGTCCATGCGCGACCGGGACGACGCAGGACGCCCACGCAACGCACGCCCCCGTGACGCCTACGGGCGTCCACTGCCGCACGGCGCCACCGGGATACCCACGATGCCGGACGACCTGGCCCTGCAACCCGGTGAGGCGTTGGCGGAAGCACAGCGGCTCCTGGACGCCGACCGTCCCTTCCACGCGCACGAGGTCCTGGAAGGCGCCTGGAAGGCGGCTCCGGAGGCGGAGCGGGAACTGTGGCGCGGCCTCGCCCAGGTCGCGGTGGGTATCACGCATCTGCGCCGCGGCAACACCCGCGGGGGCCGCGCCCTGCTGAGCCGCGCGGCCGACCGGCTGGAGACCTACGCCGCCGCCCCGCCTCACGGCATCGACGTCGGGGGGGTCGTGCGGCAGGTCCGCGCGGTGCACGACGCCCCACCCGAAGGCCCCGTCCCTCTCCGCCTCAAGGAGCTCTCCTGAGGGCGGTCAGTCGGAGCAGTTCTCGGTGGAGACCGGGGTGGTGCGGGCGGCGCCGGCGCGCGCGTCGGGCGCCACCTCCTCGGCGGTGAGCGCGTACCCGGTGGACGGGGTGTCCAGCGCGGCGGCGAAGATGACGCCGTAGACCGTTCCGTCGGTGGCGAGCAGCGGCCCGCCCGAGTTGCCCTGCTCCACCAGGCCGCGCAGCGCGTAGATCTCCCGGCTGACCTGCCCGGAGTGGTAGATGTCCGGACCCTTGGCCGTCTGGCGGGCGCGGATGCGGGCGGCGCCCGTCCGGAACGGCTGGTTCTTCGGGAAGCCCGCGATCACGGCGTCGTCGCGGACCCGCGCGGGCTTGGCGAACTTCAGCGCGGGCGCGTCCAGGCCGGGCACGTACAGGACGGCGATGTCGCGGTCGGGGTTGTAGAGGACGACCCGCCCGCGGTCGCTGGCCCCGTTGATCTGCTGCACCGTCGACGCCCCCCGCGCGCCGGCGACGACATGCGCGTTCGTCATGACGTGGTCCGGCGCGAACACGAACCCGGTGCCCTCGATGCGGCGCTCGCACTGCGGAGCCAGGCTGGTGATCTTCACGATGCTGCGGCGGGCGGCGCGCAGCGCCGGGGTCGTCAGGATCGAGTCGTCCGGCGGCGGGACCTGCACCACCGACTCCCCGCCGAGCCCGTTGAAGACCTGCGGGAACTCGCTGCCCTTCACGAAGCCCTGGAACGAGGTGAACCAGGTGTGGGCCGGCGCGGGCATCACGTCGTCGATGCCGTTGATGATCGTGGAGCCCGCGACCTGCGTTCGGACGGGCTTGAACTCCGACTGCGCGACGAGGTTGCCGAAGAACCACGCGACGATGAGCAGCGACAGGGCGCTGACGAAGGTGCCGCCGACCGCGTCGGCCGTCCGGGCGTTCATGCCGGTCACCCGGTTGCGCAGGACGGCGCCGAGCGAGGAGGCGACGAGCTGCCCGAGCGTCGCCGACAGGAACGCGATCACGATGGCGAGCAGGGCCTGCTGCGCGGCGCCGTCCACGGCCGCGCCCGCGATCGGCGGGGCGATCAGCACGCCGACCACGCCTCCGCCGACGAAGCCCATGAAGCTCAGCAGGCTGACGATGAAGCCCTGCCGGTAGCCCGACACTCCGAAAAGCACGACGAGCACGAGAAGGATGACGTCGAGAAGGTGGTCGTGCAGCACCGCTTCACCGTATAGTGCCCCGGCCCGGATCGACGTCCCCTGATCGGACGGGATTCCGATTCCGGCCCTCACCGCACAGGATGATGTCCGGCGTCGCGGGAGCAGGATCCGCTGGTCAGCGCCGCCTCATCCGCGACCCGGCACCGTCGGCGCAAGCGCTGAGATTCTCCCGGACGGTCAGCCGCGGGACGCGAGCGTCAGCACGTCGGGCGGCAGGTCCTCGACGCGCTCGGCGTCCCAGGGCCGCTCCCAGCCGCCCGCGATGAGCACCTCGGCGAGCAGCGCGGCCGTGAAGCCCCACACCAGCATGTCCCGCACGGCGAACGCCGGGCCCATCCTCACCCCGGACGGATGCCGGACGGTCATCCGGTTCGCCGGGTCGACGAGTTCGGCGATCGGCACGCGCGCGACCATCGCGACCTCGCCGGGATGACCGGGGGCGATCTCGGACGGCTCGCGCCACCAGCCCGCGACGGGGGTGACCCGGTGCCCGCTCCGCGACAGGTACAGCTCGGGCATGGTGCACAGGACGTCGACGCCGGAGGGTTCGACCCCGGCCTCCTCCCACGCCTCGCGCAGGGCGGCCGCCACCGGCCCGTCGTCCTCCGGGTCGATGCGCCCGCCCGGGAAGGCGGGCTGCCCGGCGTGCGCGTTCAGGGTCGCGGCCCGCTCGGTGAGCAGGACGTCGGGCCCCTCCGGGCCGTCCCCGAAGAGGATCAGGACGGCGGCCTCGCGCGCGGCGGACGCGGGACGGAAATGGGCGGGCACCGGAAGCCGTGGCGCCTTGGTGCGGAATCGGTCGAGCCATGCAGGGGCGGTCGCTGCGAGGTCGGTCACTCCACTCCCAACTTCGGTAGGGCCTGGTTCCTTCCCATCATGCTCATGAGAACGGCCCCGGTTTCACGAGTTTCCGCGCGGTCTCCTCGTCCACGGGTCCCTCGCCGTAGGCCGGGCAGAGGTCCGCCACGGGGCACGCCCCGCAGGCGGGACGCCGCGCGTGGCAGATGCGCCTGCCGTGCCAGATCACCCTGTGGCAGAGCATCGTCCAGTCCTTGCGCGGGATCAGCTCGCCGATCTCCTGCTCCACCTTCACGGGATCGGTCTCCGTCGTCCAGCCGAAACGGCGGGCGAGGCGGCCGAAATGGGTGTCGACCGTGATCCCGGGGACGTCGAAGGCGTTCCCCAGCACGACGTTGGCGGTCTTGCGGCCCACGCCGGGGAGCTTCACGAGGTCTTCGAGGCGTCCGGGGACCTCTCCCCCGAACTCGTCCCGGAGCGCCGCGGACAGGCCCATCACCGAGCGCGTCTTCGCCCGGAAGAACCCCAGCGGCTTGAGGATCGCCTCCACCTCCTCCGGGTCGGCGGCGGCGAGATCCTCCGGGGTGGGGTAGGCGGCGAACAGCTTCGGCGTGTTCTGGTTCACCCGGGCGTCGGTCGTCTGCGCGGACAGGACGGTCGCGACGAGCAGTTGGAACGGGTTGGAGAAGTTCAGCTCGCAGTGGGCGTCCGGATACGTCTGCCCGAGCATGCGATCGATCTTCCGCGCCCGCCGGACCAGTCCGAGACGGGTCTCGCTCCGGAACCGTCGGGCCCTCTGCCGCGGGGTCGCCTGGGTCGCCATAGCGCCAGGGTAGGTCCCGGACGTCCGGCGGCGGGGCGGCACGGCGAGTCTCGCCGGGACCTTCGCAGGCCGTCCGATAGAAGGGGAAGTGCACCGGTGTGATGGCATTCACCCGGCGGTCCGTACACTTGACCCGGACGGGTCCGTGGCGACACGCAGCTCAGCGCGGGTTCGCGTGGCGGGTGCGCGGCGCCGGGCGGGTCATCCGCCGGGTTCCGGTACGCGCCGCGACCCTGCCCTCACGTATGCGGTGGGACGTACGTCACACTGTGCATGTAGGTGTTCAAGGAGGAGAAGCGTGACCGACCGCGACGTGGACGTTCTGAGCAGAGCCCCGCTCTTCGAGGCACTCGACGAGCAGGGCGCCAAGGCGCTGCGCGCCAACGTGACCGAGGTGCGGCTCGCCCGCGGTCAGACGCTGTTCAACGAGGGCGAGGTGGGCGACCGGCTCTATGTCGTACTCGAGGGCAAGATCAAGCTGACCCGGACGGCGCCGGACGGCCGGGAGAACCTTCTGAGCGTCCTCGGCCCGAGTGAGATGTTCGGCGAGCTGTCCCTGTTCGACCCGCGGCCGCGCACCGCGAGCGCGATCGCGGTGACCGAGTGCAGGCTGGCCGGCCTCGGCCACGACGATCTGCGCCCGTGGCTGACCGGGCACCCCGAGGTCGCCGTCCAGCTGCTGCGCGCCCTCGCCCAGCGACTCCGCAAGACCAACGACGTCATGGCCGACCTCGTGTTCACGGACGTGCCCGGACGCGTTGCCAAGGCGCTGCTCGACCTCGCGGAGCGGTTCGGCCAGCCGGGCGACTCCGGGCTGCACGTCCACCACGACCTCACGCAGGAGGAGCTGGCGCAGCTCGTCGGCGCGTCCCGCGAGACGGTCAACAAGGCGCTCGCCGACTTCGCGCAGCGCAACTGGCTGCGGATCGAGGCCCGCGCCGTCGTGATCCTCGACATCGAGCGGCTGCGCAAGCGCTCGAAGTGACGCTCAGCCCCGCTCGTTGAGGTGGTCCAGCTGCGCCTGGACGGACCATTCCGCCGCGGGCCACAAGGACTTGTCGACGTCGGCGTACACGCGTTCGACGACCTCGCGGGCGGTCCGGGCGCCCGCCGCCACGGCCGCCTCGACCTGGGCGAGGCGCTCGCGGCGGTGATCGATGTAGTGGTCGAGGGCGGCCAGCGGGTCGTCCAGCCTGGGGCCGTGCCCCGGGAGGATCACCGCGGCCTCCACATCGGCCGAGAAGGCGCGGAGCCGGTCGAGCGAGCTCATGTAGTCGCCGAGCTTTCCCTCCAGGACGGTCGTCCCGTACCCGAGCACCGTGTCGCCCGTGAGGACGGCACGGTCGGCCGGCAGCCAGAACGTGAGCGAGTCGTCGCTGTGGCCCGGCGTCTCCATGATGCGCAGCTCCAGGCCGCCCGTGGTGACGACGTCGCCTTCTCCGAGCCCCTCGTCCCCGAGCCGGTGCTGCGGATCGAGCGCCCTCACCTTGACGCCGCGTCCGGCCATCCGGGCGAACTTCGCGGCGCCCCCCGAATGGTCGGGGTGGCCGTGCGTGAGCAGCACCAGCCCGACGCGCTGCCCCCGCTCCGCGACGATGTCGAGGACGCGGCGCAGATGCACGCCGTCCTTGGGGCCGGGGTCGACGACCACGACCTCGTCCGCGCCGGGCTCCGCGATGACCCAGGTGTTCGTGCCGTCCAGCGTCATCATGGACGGGTTCGGGGCGAGCACGCAGGTGGCCCGTTCCGTCCCCGTACCGTCGATCTCGCTCATTCGGCCCATCCTGCCCGAGCCCAGATCAGGGTGGCGGACCGGGTTCCAGCCGAGCCGCTCCAGATGCCGCAGGACCGATGAGCCCGCAAGGCGCAGCATGAGGGCTTCCTTGCGGTCGCGGGCCATCCGGGCTCACCCCTTCGGGTAGTACTGCGACACCGTCTCGGGCAGGACGAGATACGCCTCCCCGTCCACGATCTCCGCGATGGGCTCATGGACGACGATCTCGCGCTCCGCCGCGAGGACATCGGCCACCGTCGCGTACCCGGCGAGCTCCGACAGCGTCGCCAGCGTGGGCGGCAGCATGAACCACTCGCCGTTCGAGGCGCGTTCGACCGCCTCCTCCGGGCGGACCCAGGCGACCTGGTCCGCCTCGGTGCTCACGTCCCTCGCCCGCTGCCCCTCCGGCATCGCGGCGACGAAGAACCGGGTGTCGTAGCGCTTGGGCTCGATCGTGGGCGTGATCCAGTGCGTCCAGGGCCGCAGCAGATCCGAGCGCAGGACGAGCCCGCGCTTCTCCAGGAAACCGGCGAACGACCGGGAGCGATCCAGGAGGGCCTGCCGGTCGGCCTCCCAGTCGTCGCCCCGCGTGTCGTCCACGACCGTCTCCCCGGTCGGGCCGGCGAGCAGAACGAGCGTCTCCTCGAACGTCTCCCGGACCGCCGCGCAGACCAGCTCGCGCGCGAGCGGCTCATCGGCCTTGAAGGCCCTGCCCCATTCGGCGGGCGACGGGCCCGCCCACCCCAACGCGGCGTCGGCGTCCCGGGGGTCGACGGAGCCGCCGGGGAACACGTAGGCGCCGGGCGCGAACGCCATCGACCGGACGCGCCGCAGCATGAACGCCTGCAGTCCGTGCCGGTCGTGGTCGCGCAGCACGACGACGGTCGCGGCGTCCCTGGCGGGGACCGGCTCCAGCCGTCCCGCGCGGATGTCCTCGACGCGCTCCCTCAGCTGCGGCGGCAGTTTCAGCCCGTTCACCATCGCGCGCCCCGATCGATCATCCTCATGGCGGCCCATTCGGACATACCGAACGTTATTCCGTCAAGCCCGGCGACCGGCGGTCAGGACACCTCGGCGATCAGCTCGACCTCGACCGCCGCGTCCTTCGGCAGCACCGACACGCCCACGGCGCTGCGGGCGTGCCGGCCCGCGTCGCCGAACACCTCGCCGAGCAGGTCGCTCGCGCCGTTCAGCACGGCCGGCTGGCCATGGAAACCGGGAGCGCTCGCAATGAACCCGACGACCTTGACGATCCGGACGACCCGCGACAGCTCGCCGACCTCGGCCTTCAGCGCCGCGATCGCGTTGAGCGCGCAGATCCGGGCCTGCTCGAACGCCTGCTCCGGGGTGACCTCGGCGCCGACCTTCCCGGTGACGGCGAGCTCGCCCTTCACCATCGGAAGCTGCCCCGCCGTGTAGACGAGCGACCCCGTCCTCGCCGCCGGGACGTACGACGCGAGCGGCGCGACGACCTCCGGCACCTCGAGCCCCAGCTCGCGGATCCGCTCCTCGGGTGTGCTCACGCCGCCACCCCTAGCCCTGGATCGCGCGCTTGAAATAGGCGACCAGGTTCTCCGGGTTCGGCCCGGGGAGGACGGTGACGAGCTCCCACCCGTCCTGGCCCCAGTTGTCGAGGATCTGCTTGGTCGCGTGAATCAGCAGCGGAACGGTCGCGTACTCCCACTTGGTCATGGCCCTCAGCCTAGCGAGGCTCCTCACCGCCGGTGAGCCCGCGCGGCTCTTCCGGCCGCTCCACCGGCTGGCGCGGCTTCCGGTCGTCCAGGCCCACCACCGGAGGGACGTCCTCCACCGGATCCAGGGCCGGCGCCGCCTCCGCCGCCTTCGCGAGCTCCTCCTCCGCCTTCGCCAGGCGCTCCGCCAATCCGGCCTTGGCCCCGCTTTGCGCCGGAGCGCCCCCCGCGACGCGGTCGAAGAACCTCAGGACCTCGACCGGAAGCGGCATGACGAGCGTGCTGTTCTTTTCCGCGGAGACCTCCACGACCGTCTGCAGCAGACGGAGCTGGAGGGCCGCCGGGTCCTGCGACATGATCTCGGCCGCCGCCGCGAGGCGCTTGGACGCCTGGAACTCGCCGTCCGCGGTGATGATCCGGGCGCGGCGCTCCCGCTCCGCCTCCGCCTGCCGCGCCATGGAGCGCTTCATGCCCTCCGGCAGCGACACGTCCTTGATCTCCACCCGCTCGATCAGCACGCCCCACGGGCCCTCGGTGATCTCGTCGATGATCTTCCGGAGCCGGAGGTTGATCTTCTCCCGCTCACCGAGCAGCTCCTGCATGTCCGCCTGGCCGATCACCGAGCGCAGGGACGTCTGCGCCACCTGCGACACCGCGTAGCCGTAGTTCTGGACGTTCACGATCGCCTTCACCGGGTCGATCACCCGGAAGTACACGACCGCGTCGACCCGCACGCTCACGTTGTCCTGGGTGATGCCCTCCTGCGCGGGGACGCCCATCGTGACGGTCTGCCGGCTGACCTTCTGCATCCGGTCCGCGACGGGGAGGATCACCGTCAGGCCGGGGCTCCGGACCGCCCCGGGCCGCAGCTCCGATCCTCTCTGCACCCGGCCGAAGCGGAAAACGATCCCCTGTTCGTACTGCTGGACGACCCGCACCGACGACACCAGGGCGATGAACGCGCCCATCACGAAGACGAGCAGGAAACCGACCACCAACGCTTCCATCTCGGGCCCCTTTCTCACGGAGACGGCCCGCCAGGGTTCGTTTCCCAGCTAACCCCGTGGGCAGGCCCGAAACCAAGGCCCCGCGGAAGTGATCTCCGACCGTGTCAGGGATCACTTTCATCAGTGGGGCCGCCCCCTGAAAGTCCTTGCCGAGCGAACGATATGGTCGATCGAGTGAGCGCGAGAGACACCGACTGGGACGGCGTACGCCTCCATGTGGTCACGGGCAAGGGCGGCACCGGCAAGACGACCATCGCCGCCGCCCTGGCACTGGCCTTGGCGGCCGGGGGCCGCAAGGTGCTGCTCGTCGAGGTCGAGGGGCGGCAGGGCATCGCCCAGCTCTTCGACTGCCCCCCGCTGCCCTACGAGGAGCGCAAGGTCGCCGTCGCCCCCGACGGAGGCGACGTGTACGCGCTCGCCGTCGACACCGAAGAGGCGCTCATCGAGTACCTCGAGATGTTCTACAACCTGAAACGCGCCGGCAAGGCGATGAGCAGGCTCGGCGTCGTCGACTTCGTCACCACGATCGCCCCCGGCCTGCGCGACGTCATCCTCACCGGCAAGACCAGCGAGGCCGTCCGGCGCAAGCGGAAGGACGGCTCCTTCATCTACGACGCCGTCGTCATGGACGCGCCCCCCACCGGCCGCATCACGAAGTTCCTGAACGTCAACGACGAGGTCTCCGGCCTGGCGAAGGTCGGCCCGATCCGCAACCACGCCGACACGGTGATGAAGGTGGTCCGCAGCCCGGAGACGGCCGTCCACTTCGTCACCCTCCTCGAGGAGATGCCCGTCCAGGAGACGATGGACGGCATCCACGAGCTCACCGGCGTCGGCCTGCCCGTCGGCGGCGTCTTCGTGAACATGGAGCACCCGTCCGTCCTCGCGGAGGACGACCTGACCGCGGCCGCCGCCGGCACCCTCGACCTGGACGAGATCGTCCGGGCCGTGAAGTCCGCCGGGCTGGAGCACGACGCCGAGCAGATCGCCGCCGTCCTCGCGTCCGACGCCGCCGACCACGCCCGACGCACCGCCCTCCAGCGCCGCGAGAAGGAGCGCCTGGAGGCGATCGACCGCCCCCGCTACTCCCTCCCCCTCCTCTCGGACGGCATGGACCTGGCGGGCCTCTACGACCTGGCCGCCGCCCTGAGAGCGCAGGGCGCCGCGTGAACCCGGTGATGTGTCCGTTCCGAGCGGGAGAGACGCGCAGATGAGCCCGACCGGCAAGACCCCGCCCGCCCTCGACGTGGACGGGCTGCTGGACGACCCGCGCACGAAGATCATCGTGTGCTGCGGCTCCGGCGGCGTCGGCAAGACCACCACAGCCGCCGCGCTCGGCGTCCGGGCGGCCGAACGCGGACGCGACGTCGTCGTCCTCACCGTCGACCCGGCGCGGCGCCTGGCGCAGTCGATGGGACTGTCGGAACTCGACAACAACCCGCGCAAGATCGAGGTCGAGGGCGACGGCGAGCTGCACGCCATGATGCTCGACATGAAGCGGACGTTCGACGAGATCGTCGAGGCGCACGCCGACCCCGACCGGGCCAAGCAGATCCTCGCGAACCCCTTCTACCAGTCGCTGTCCTCCAGCCTCTCCGGCACGCAGGAGTACATGGCGATGGAGAAGCTCGGGCAGCTGCACCGCTCCGGCGCCTGGGACCTCATCATCGTGGACACGCCGCCGTCCCGGAACGCCCTCGACTTCCTCGACGCCCCCGAGCGCATGGGGCGCTTCCTCGACGGCCGCTTCATGAAGATCCTCGCCGCGCCCGCCAAGACCGGCGGCCGGCTCGGCGTCAAGGTGATCAGCGCCGGGTTCGGCATGTTCACCGGCGTCATCAACAAGGTGCTCGGCGTCCAGTTGCTGCGGGACGTCCAAACGTTCGTCGCGGCGTTCGACACGATGTTCGGCGGGTTCCGCGAGCGCGCCGAGAAGACGTTCAAGCTGCTCCAGACCCCCGGCACCGCGTTCCTCGTGGTCGCCGCCCCCGAGCCGGACGCCCTCCGCGAGGCGTCCTACTTCGTCGAGCGGCTCGCCGAGGAGCGCATGCCGCTCGCCGGGCTGGTCATCAACCGCGTCCACGAGTCGGCGGCCGACGCGCTCTCGGCGGCCCGCAGCCAGGCCGCCGCGGAGACCCTGGAGGAGCGCGGCGAGCACCGGCTCACCGCCGCCCTGCTCCGCCTCCACACCGACCGCATGCTGCTCGCGGCCCGCGAGGAGCGCCTCCGCGACCACTTCGCCTCGGCCCACCCGACCGTCCCGGTGACGGCCGTGCCGGCCCAGGCGGAGGACGTCCACGACCTGGAAGGGCTCCGCCAGGTGGGCCACGACCTGGCCGCCCGCCCCTCGGCCGCCTGACCGAAAGCTCCGCACCCGGCCGCTCAGCGCCGTTTCGCCGAATGCGGGTACGGCTGTGAGCCCGCACCGATCGGGTACGGGCTCACAGCCGCGCTCGTTCAGACCTCGCAGGTCCGTGGACCTTCAGCTGGACGGGCCGTTCCCGGCCCGCGAGATCGCCCTGCGGTCAGCTCGCGACGAGTTCTTCCTCATCGGTCTCGACCGACCGCTCGTACTCGTCCTTGGCGGTCTCCAGCAGCTCGCGCCACGATCGCACATCCGGCCGGCGCCGCAGCAGGGCTCGACGCTCCCGCTCGGTCATCCCGCCCCAGACACCGAATTCGATCCGGTTGTCGAGAGCGTCGGCGAGACACTCCGTTCGCACGGGGCAGCCGCGGCAGATGAGCTTGGCTCGGTTCTGCGCGGCTCCCTGCACGAACAGGGCGTCCGGATCCGCGTTACGGCAGGCGGCGCGGGCGGTCCAATCCGTGATCCACATCTTGGCCCCACTCCCCTAGGGTCTGTGTCGATTTGCGCTCCTTGGCCGGACGGGCGCGGACGTCAGGCCGCCAAACGAAAGCCGTGGGGAAGAACTTACGGAAGCGGGAGACGATTCAACAGTCCCCGATAGGCCCATTCTCGATATAGCCCACCGGGGCCATACCGCCGGAACGGACTAGTTACCTGTCGTTGACGCGTCAGACACGGTGCAGGTTGCCATCAATGGGACAGAACGGGCATGACCTCGTCCCGCGATGCCCGACCCTCGGGGCACCTGTCCCAAATGCACCTTGCTTCCCGCGTACCCTGGTCGGGTGCGTGATGCGAAGACCGACCGGGCCAGAGCCCTCTCGACCCTGTTTCGGCTACTCGGAGCGGCCGTCGCGGCCGGCGTGCTGCTCGCGTTCATCGCGCTGCCCGGCGTCGGCAGCGCCGGGCTGACCGCCCGGGACGCGGCGAACAACTTCGAGGACATGGACAGCACGTTCAGGACGACGCCCCCGTCCGAGAAGACGGTGGTGCAGGACTCGAACGGCAAGCAGATCGCCACGTTCTTCGACAAGTACCGCGAGTCGATCCGCCTCGACCAGGTCGCGCCGATCATGAAGCAGGCGATCATCGACATCGAGGACTCGCGCTTCTACGAGCACGGCGCCCTCGACCTCAAGGGCACGCTCCGCGCCATGGCGTCCAACGTCGAGTCCGAGACGACCCAGGGCGGCTCCACGCTCACGCAGCAGTACGTCAAGAACCTCCTGGTCGACAGCGCCAAGACGGACGAGGAGTACCGCGAGGCGACCGCTCCCACGGTCGGCCGCAAGCTCCGCGAGCTGCGCTACGCCCTCGACATCGAGCAGCGCATGACGAAGGACCAGATCCTCGAGGGCTACCTGAACATCGCCTACTTCGGCGCCGGCGCCTACGGCGTCCAGGCGGCGTCCAAGCGCTACTTCAGCAAGCCCGCGAACAAGCTGAACCTGGAGCAGGCCGCCCTCCTCGCGGGCATCACGCAGAACCCCGCCGCGTTCGACCCGATCCGGAACCCCCGCGACGCGCGCAAGCGGCGCGACGTCGTCCTGTACCGGATGGCGGAGCTCGGGCACATCACGCAGGCCCAGGCGGACGAGGCGGCGGCCAAGGCGATCGAGCTGAACCGCACGGACCCCGTCGGCGGCTGCGAGACGAGCAAGGCGCCGTACTTCTGCGAGTACGTCAAGTACGACATGCTCAACATCCTCGCGAAGGGCAAGTACTGGCAGCTGAAACCGAAGCAGCAGCAGGACGTCGTCGCCAAGCTCAACCGCGGCGGTTACACGATCCGCACCACGCTCGACAGCAAGGCGCAGAAGGCCGTCGACAAGGCGCTGCGCAGCAACGTCGCCCCCGGCGGCCACCGTGTCGGCGCGGAGGCGATGGTCGAGCCGGGCACCGGCAACGTCCGCGCCATCGGCCTCAGCAAGCGGTTCGGCCCCGGCAAGGGCCGCACCACCATCAACCTTCCCGCGGACTCGGCCCACGGCGGCGGCACCGGCGTCTCCGCGGGCTCCACGTTCAAGATCTTCACCCTCGCCGAGGCGCTCGACCAGGGCATCCCGGTCAGCACGAACATCAACTCACCCGAGACGATGAGCGTCTCCGGCTTCCAGCCGTGCCGGTTCACCGGAACGTGGAGCGGCAAGAAGTACAAGGACGAGCTGGCAGGCGGCGGCAACTGGCCGTCCGTCTCGAACGCCGGCGACAGCGAGTCCGGCAACTTCAACCTGAAGACCGGCACCTGGCACTCCGTCAACACCTTCTACGCGCAGCTCCAGAAGCGCGTCGGCCTCTGCAACGCCATCAAGATGGCGGAAAAGTTCGGGATGAAGCGCGGGGACGGCGGTCAGCTCCTCCCCGTCCCGTCCCAGGTCCTCGGCGTCAACGATGTCGACATGGTGCACCTCGCCGCCGCCTACGCCGGGTTCGCCGCGCGCGGCAAGTACTGCACGCCGGTCTCCATCACCGAGGTCATCGACTCCGCGGGCAAGAAGCTGAAGCTGCCGAAGCGCGACTGCGACCAGGTCATCGACGAGGCCGTCGCCGACAAGGTCAACTCGATCCTCATGGGTGTCATGACCAACGGCACCGCCCGCGGCCGCGGCATCGGACGCCCGTCCGCCGGCAAGACCGGAACGTGTGAGGCGCACACCTGCGCCGTGTTCGCCGGATACACGCCGAACATGGCCGCCGCGACGGCCTACTGGGACTTCCGCGGCCCCTGGAAGTACAAGGTCTACGGCGTCTACGGCGCCGACACCCCCGGCGCGATCTGGCAGCAGAGCATGCAGAACGCCCTGTCCGGCAAGCCCGCGCCGAGCTTCAGCACCCCGTCCCGCGATTTCGGCGACACCACCAACGTCCCGTCGCTGAAGGGCGACACGGCGGGCGCCGCGTCCGCGAAGCTCCGCGCCGCCGACCTCGTCCCGCGCATCGCCACCAAGAGGGTCGACTCCGACCAGCCGAAGGGGACCGTCGTCTACACGACACCGGACGCCGGAAGCGAGGTCCCGCCCGGCACCGTCGTGATGATCTACCTGAGCAGCGGCAAGAAGCCCGGCGAGGGCACGCCGCCCTGGGAACGGGACTGACGGAGAAGAAGCCCGGCGAGACAACTCGCCGGGCTTCTCCCTTTCTCCGCGCCTACTGGGCGAGCTGCCGCTTCACCTCCGCCGCGACGCGTCCGCCCTCGGCCCGCCCGGCGACCTTCGGGTTCACGACCTTCATCACCTGCCCCATCGCCCGCGGGCCGGCCGCGCCCGTCGCCGCGATGGCGTCCGCGACCAGCGCCGCGAGCTCGGCGTCGCCGAGCTGCGCGGGCAGGTAGTCCTCCAGCACCACGCCCTCGTCGCGCTCCGCCTGCGCCTGCGCGTCCCGTCCGGCGTCGTCGAACGCGGTCGCGGCCTCGCGGCGCTTCTTCGCCTCCCGCGCAAGCACCGCGATGACGTCGTCGTCCGACAGCTCCCGCGCCTGCTTGCCGGCGACCTCCTCGTTCTTCACCGCCGTCAGCGCCATGCGCAGGGTGCGGGTCCGCACCTCGTCACGCGCCTTCATCGCGACGTTGAGGTCGGCCTCCAGCTTTTCCTTCAGACTCATGCACCCATCATGCCCGGACCACCCCGGACGCCTCATCACGATTACCGAGTGGCGCCCGTGTCTGGAAGCATGGGGGAATCGGAAGGGAGAACCGTGCGAAAGATCCACGCCGCCGCCGGGCTTCTCGGCGCGGGCGCAGCGACCTTCGGCTACGCCTCGGTCATCGAGCGGAACTGGTTCCGCCTCCGCCGCTTCGACGTGCCCGTCCTCGCGCCGGGCCGTCCCTCGGTGAAGATCCTCCACATCTCCGACGCGCACCTCACCCCGGGCCGCTCCCGCCTCATCCACTGGGTCCGATCCCTGGACGCCCTGGAGCCCGACCTCGTCGTCAACACCGGCGACTCCCTCTCCCACCGCGACGCCATCGGCCCCTTCCTGGACGCTCTAGGGCCGCTCCTGGACCGTCCGGGCGTGTTCGTGTACGGCTCCAACGACCTGTACTCACCGGTCCTGAAGAACCCCCTCCGCTACATCTGGCGGACGTCCCGCTCCGACTACGAGAAGCGCCGCCGCGAACCGGACCTGCCCTACCGCGAGCTCGGCTCGTCCCTCAAGGCCGCCGGCTGGCTCGACCTCAACAACGGCATCGGCCGCCTCAAGGTCGGCGACCTCGACGTCGAGTTCGGCGGCATCGACGACTCCCACATCAACCGCGACCGCTACGACCGCATCGCGGGCCCCGTCGATCCCACGGCCGACGTCCATCTGGGCGTCATGCACTCCCCGGAGCCCCGCAACCTCGACCGCTTCGCCGCCGACGGCTACGACCTCCTCCTCGCGGGCCACACCCACGGCGGCCAGGTCTGCGTGCCCTTCTACGGCGCCCTGGCAACGAACTGCGGCATCGACCGCCCCCGGGTCAAGGGCCTGCACCGCCACAACGGCAGCTGGCTCCACGTCTCCGCGGGCCTCGGCACGTCCCCGATGGCCCCCATGCGCTTCTGCTGCCCCCCGGAGGCGACCCTCCTGACCCTCGTCCCCCGGTGACCGGCGTCACACCCCGGGAGCCCGCCGGATATTGGGACGCACCACCCCCGGGCATCCGCTAAAGTGGTCGAGGCGCCGGGAACCCGTACGACTCCCGGGCAGCCGCCAACCGGGGTGTAGCGCAGCTTGGCAGCGCGCTTCGTTCGGGACGAAGAGGTCGTGGGTTCAAATCCCGCCACCCCGACAGTAATCGCCAGATCTTGAGGCCGGTTCTCCGTCTAGGAGAACCGGCCTCAAGATTTTTGCCGGCGTTCGTCGCGAGTACCCCTCCCCTTAGGACGCCGTCTGTCGGCACAGGCTCCGAACATGATTCGGTCAGCCTCAGGTATCGTGAACAACCTAGACAAACACCCTCATACCTCTGGCCGGATGAGGTCACCGTGCGGTGACTACGGGTAATACCCGGACGATCACACAATGTGACGCCTAGAGTTGCGAACCTCAGGGAACATTTTGAAAGACGCCGACGACCCGTGTACGAGCGCGACAGGCAAGGAGGACCCCGTGCCCGGAACACGCCACCACGCCAAGGTCGAAGTCGACGAGGTCTCACGGACCGAGGGCGCTGACATGCTGCACAACGCCGCCCGCAGACGGCTGAACATCTCCGGGGAAGAGTTCCTCGACCGCTGGGACCGCGGCTACTACGACGACACCGACGACCCCGCCGTCGCCGACGTCGCCATGCTGATCCCCTTTGCCCGGTAGGACCCCCCGCGAGGCCGTCGAAGCCTTCCTCACCCCCTTGCAGGACACGCTGTCCTGCGTCGCCAAAGCCAAGATCACACTCTCTGAGGGCGGATACACCACCGTCGGCCGCGTCCACGGCCTGACCCTGAACCGCAACGAAGCCGTGAAGCCGAAGGGCGCTCATCACCTGCTGTTGCGCGTCCAGATGCAGTACGAGATCGTTCCGGTGGACGAGCCCGGCCGTGACCCATGGCGGGTCACCACCCGCGCCTACAACCATGAGGTGCAGAACAGCAGCGGCGAAGGCGTCGTGTCATACCACTGGCATCCGCAGAGCAGGGTCAAGGACCCGCACGTCCATCTGGGTCATACGCAACTGGCAAAAGACGTGGTGTTGCACAACAAACTCCACATCCCCACTGCGCGGCTGTCCCTCGAAGGTGTGATCCGGCACTGCATCGAGGAGCTGCAGGTGAAGCCGCTCCGTGATGACTGGGACCCGGTACTGGCGACCAGGAAGGCCGACTTTGAGGCATTCCGAAAGTGGAACCAGTCGCCGCCGGCACCGACGGTCGCACCGAAGCCGGACGCGAAGAACAAGCCTAGGCGCCCAGGAAAGCGGCGGAGTCTCTGATTCGCAGCCCGCGCCCGAGATGCGTCGCCAGGAGTACCGGGAGCCTGTTGCTGGTGCCAATCGTTCCCGGCGACCGTGACGGCCTGGTCTCCTCATAGATCTGCGTGATCATCGCGAGGTACGCCCGTCGCCAGCGGCGGCCCTTCCGCGTCCACAGCGACAGCGCGAAACCGATGAGTTGTGCGGCGTTGCCGAGTCCCAACTTCATAAGTGGCCGGAACAGCACACGGCAGCCCCAACGACCTAGCGCTACGAGAGGCTTCACCATGCCCGACGCACCTGTCATCGTCAGCCTGCCGATCGCCGATCGTCAGGTCTCCTTCCGCTTCTACCGCGACGGACTGGGCTTGGAGACCGTCGGCGAGCCGGCCGAGGACGGCGTCCCCGAGCCGCTGCAACTCGCCCTCAATGACGGGCTGCGCATCATGCTGATTCCGACGGGCGGGTTCGGCTGGGTCATCGGGGGTCGGCAGGTAGCGCCGCGCGGGCATAACGAGTGCATCATCAGCTTGAGCGCGGATACCGAGGCCGAGGTTGACGAAATGGTCCAGCGCGCGCACCGGGCGGGCGCCGAGGTGGTCACTGAGCCCGGTCAGCAACCCTGGGGCTACACCGGTACGTTCGCCGATCCCGACGGCCACCTCTGGATGGTGACGTCGGAGACCGTGTTCTGACCGTCCACCCGCCAGGGCGTCGCGGACTGGTTGCATGCCGCTCTGTCGGTGGCGGTTGACAGGATGCGGGCATGATTGCCGCTGACTACGCCTGGTTCCGCAACTACCGCCGGGGCTCCCTCCACGAGATGTATTGCCTGACCCTGGTTCAGGGCCTCTCCCCGAGTGAGTTCCTGGAGCAGGTCGGCGCCACTTCACAAGGCGAGTCCAACGGATTCGACGCCTTCGAGCAGCGCGACATGGAGTTCCAGGAGGCCCAGGACGACTATGGCGATTTCATGTTCGTCGGCGCGACTCCCACCACGGGGCACGACGGATCGTGGACGCTGGTCGTAGAGCTCAACGGCATCGTGGGGACGAACAACCGGCTGATGGCACCGGTGTCGAACGGAAGACAGGTCGTCTCCCACTACCGCAACATCAACGCGCTGGCGTACTTCTCCTGGTGGGAGAATGGCGAGCTGCGCACCCAGTTCGAGAACCCGTCCCAAAGATCTGGCAGCACCCCCGACGCGCTCCTGGACCTCATCTCGGGCCTCGGGATGACGGAGGAGACCAGTGACCCGGCGGCCGGGTTCCTCGCCTTGGCCGAGGAACTCACGGGAGTCCGCATCACCCCGGAGTTGTTGGAGAGTGCGGTCTACAGCACCGGCATCGTGGAGGTGCCCACCACGGAGTGGAGCGAATTCGTCATCGACCTCAGGGACGACAACGGAGAAGGTCTCTACAAGGTGGTGACCAGGGAGGATGTCGAGACGGGTCAAGCCCGCCAGGCTTCCGCGTCCTCGTCCCAGCAGCGGACGAGGGACATTAGCGCCTGGGCGGAGAAGAACGGCATCAAGATCAACGAGCGCCGCCGCATCCCCGCGAGCGTGATCGCCCTTTACGAGGACGCAGAGCGGCGCGAGCCGTAGCCGCACTCTGTGCGGACAACGGTTGCCGCGTCGAAACCGACGGCGGCCGTCACCAGGGAGATGACGGCCGCCTCGTGCACATCACCCCAGGCCCCCGTTCTGGGATCACCCCAGGCCCCCGTTCTGGGACGGGCGCTTCCTACGTGAACTGGATGATCTGAAGGTAGTTGCCGTCCAGGTCCGCGAACGTCCCGAAGCGGCCGTTGGGCCGATCCGCGACGGGAACGAGCCACTCCACGCCGGCCGCCCGCAGCTGCGCCTCGACGACATCGAAGTCGTCGACGTGGAAGTTGAGGATCGTCCGGCCCGGCTCGTTGTTCTTCACGTCGACGTCGTCGCGCTGATCGATGACCAGCAGGAAGCCGCCGAAGTCGATCGGCCCTTCGCCTTCGTGTCCCGGTGCGAGCGCTTTGCGGTACCAGTCCCGCAATTCCGCGGGCCGGGTGGTGCCGAGAAGGATGCTGCCGGCTTTCGGGGTGATCATTTTGATCTCCTCATCGTCGCGTGCGGATGACCATGGCGGCTTGCCTGGCCTTTAGCGCGGTCGTCCTGTACCCCCCAAGCAGTGGACTTGCGTCATGCAAGTAACCCTAGACCGAGCAGCTTGTATGACGCAAGCACCTCGGTAGACTGGTCGCTGTGCTGGGAAAGACCTACGACTCGCAGGTGTGCTCGATCGCCCGCGCCCTGGAAGTGATCGGCGAGCGCTGGAGCCTGCTGATCGTGCGTGACGCCCTGTTCGCGGACGCCACCCGCTACAGCGACTTCCAGCGCAGGCTCGGCATCGCGACCAACGTCCTCAAGGCGCGCCTCGACGGCTTCGTCGAGGCGGGGATCATGCGCCGCCACAGATATTCCGAGCAGCCCGAGCTGTACGAATACCTGCTGACCGACAAGGGGCGTGCACTCGCACCCGCCCTGGTGGCGCTCACCGAGTGGGGCGACCAGTGGGCGACCGCCGGAGAACCTCCGATCCTCTACACCCACTCGGTGTGCGGCGCCGGGATCACTCAGGAGGTGGTCTGCGCCCACTGCGGCCGCGTGGACGACCCCACTGAAATTCAGGTCGTGGTCGGTCCCGGCATGCCTCCCGAACGCATACGCCAGAAGGATTGACCTGCAGCGCGATTCGTCCGCGATTCCGATGTCCTCGAACGAACGCGACGCATCCGCCGGCGTGATCCCGCGCTATGAGGTCTCAGGCCACACCGATTCCCCGACAGCATCGGCAGGCGGTCAGGAGCCGGCCGAGGAGTGCGTCCGCTCGACGGCGTCGGGTTCCTTCGCCGCTGGAACGCGGCCGCCGCGTTCTGCTCGCCACCTCTCTTGTCGGCGCGCCCCAACTGCCGTCGGACGTCCGGGCGATCGCATCGCCGCGTTGGGCTTGGCGCTGCATCCCGTCCAGGCGAGCAAAGTGGGTGAGCACCGTGTCGACGCGTTGAGCGAGGTCGTAGGCGCTTTTCGCCTCGACCAGTTCGCCTGGGAGCAGGGCCCACAGCGAGCCGGTGTACTCGCCCCACCAGATGCACAAACCGGGGTATCGGCGCCGAAGCGCAGCCACGGCCTGGTCTAGATCGGCGTCCCGCATCAAGCCCGGCCGACGCTGAAGGGTCGGCGTTCCGCTGGGCTGGGTGAGGGCTTCTTGGGAAGTCACGACGTCACCTCCGACACGAACGCGGGCACGCGCTCGTCAGGCGATGGATGGCCGAAGCGGCCAAGGGGGTATGCGGTCGGCGCCGCAGACGACGGCACCGACCGCACGAAGGACAGGTCGGCGAAGGGAGCGTCCGCCTCAGTGGTTGATCAGGGCCCAGGCGGCGTGGCCATCGGCGGTGTCGTCCTGGCCGGTGACATCGGCATAGGCGTCCGCCAAGACCAGCCCGCGCCCATGCTCGGCCGGGTCGATCTCCGTCCCGGCGTACGCCGAAGGCGGCCCGTCATCCTGCACCGTGAGACGCGTCTGCCGGACGCCGGTCGTGAGCTCGACCCGGATCCGGCCACCGGACGCACCACTGGCCGTATGCGACAACGCGTTCGTCCCGTACTCACTGACGATCAACTCGAACGCCTCGGCCAACTCCGCGTCCTCGGCCAGGAGAAGCCGCACCCAGCGGCGCAGCAGCGGCACCGCCTCCGCCACCCCCGGCACCTCGACCCGCCAGACGTGACCGGCGCCGTTCTCGACCTCGCCGCTCTCTAAAGGCGCAGAGGTGCCGCCGACCGTGATGGTCATGGCGTCCTTCCATGGCGCACAGGGATGGTGCCGTGGCCCGGGGCGCGCGCCTTCTCCCCCGGGCCACGGGTCTCAGCGAGGTGGTTCGCGGCGTCCACCTGCGCGCCCGCAGGACGGGTTCGGCATGGCGTGCTTCACCGGGTCGGCCGTCCGGTCGTGGAACACGGTCACGCCTCCGCCGCGCGCAGCAGGACGGCGAGGGCCTCGACGTTCGGTGCGCGCAGCACCCTGTCCTCGGGTCCGTTCACGGGCTCGGCCAGCCAGTCGCCGTGCCGACCGTCCGGCAGCGTCTGCCGCCAGATGTTCCACGTGTGTCCGTACTCGGCGTGCAGCGCTTCGGCGGGCGAGGGGTGGGGCATGTCCACGATGACGCTCATCTCGGGCTCCCTCACAGTTGGGTCACCGAGACACTACGTACGGTCATGAATGCAGAACAGCGACGGGACGTAGCCGTCTCCATCTCTTTATCCCCGAAGGGATATGGAGCGTAGTCGTTTGACTGCAGACCCTGACGGGCCCGGCACGGCGACCTACGCTGGGGTTGTCGAGACGCTCACGAAAGGCGGAGTCGATGCAGGACGTCAGCATCTCCGACCGCGTCCGGGAACTGCGCCGCCGTCGTGGCATGACGCAGGAGGAACTCGCCGAACGCGCGGGCCTTTCCCTGGCGGTCATCAAGAAGCTGGAGCAGGGCGGCACCTGCCGGATGGAGACCTACCACCAGCTCGCCCGCGCTCTCGGCGTGACCACCGTGTGGTTCACATCGCCCGGATCGCCCGAACCGGTTGAAGCGACGCTGGACGACATCGTCCTGGCCGACATGCGCTCGGCCATCAATCCACCGGTCGGGCTCGGCGGCCGTCCCCTGTACGGCACCGCCGACGGCGACCACCCCGACCTCGGACGGCTCGGCGACGCGGTCGCGACGGCCGCGGCGAAGTATCACGCGGACGAGTACGACGACCTCGCCGCGCTGATGCCCGCGCTCGTCCGGTCCGCGCACCACCACGTCGACGCCTACGACACCGGTGACCGGCGGCGTCAAGCCCTCCGCCTCCGCGCCGACATCACCGGCCTGGCGGGCCGCTACCTGATCCAGATTCGTGCGCACGACCTCGCGCTCATCGCGTTGCACGCCTCCCTGCGGGACGCGTTGCAGATCGAGGACGTTCCGCTCGCCGCCGCGTCCATCAGCTCCCAGGCATGGGCGATGCTGCGCCAAGGGCGCCTGACCGAGGTGGAGCGGCTCTGCGCCGACACCGCCGACCAGATCGAACCGCGCATGTCCAAGGCCACCCCCGACCAGTTGGCCGGCTGGGGCTACCTGCTGCTGCGCGCCGCGTCCGCCGCGTCCCGCAACAACCGCGCCGCCGAGGCCCGCGAATACGCCCGGACGGCGGCGACCGCCGGAGCCCAACTAGGCCGCCAGCACGAAGACCTCGCCGGACACATCTCGTTCGGCCCGGTGACCACGGCGCTGCATCTCGCGGAGATAGAGGTGCTGGACAACCAGCCTGAGAAGGCGATCGCAGAGGCGGCGGCCGTGCCGAAGGGCGCGGGACGGGTCAACACCTCCACCTGGGACCGGCACCGGCTCGACATGGCACGCGCCCGACTCCGCCTCGGCGACGCCGACAAGGCCACCGACATCATGACGCAGCTGAGACTGACGCATCCTCAGTGGCTGCGGTACCAGCAGTACGGACGAGACATCACCCGAGAACTCCTGGAAGCGCGCAAAAGAATGCCGTCCCGCGACGTCCTCGACCTCGCCGACTTCATGAACGTGGAACCCTGATCTAAGGGCAAACCGCTCTTGTGGTCATAGTCCGGGAGGCCGGCAAGAAACGCGGCGTTGTCTCCGAAGTTCGGTCGGCGCTCGCTCGCTCGCCTCAGGACAGCGACGTGTGCCGGACGGCGCATCGTTCACTTCGTAGACGGTCCACGACATGTTCAACAGCACGCCCGCAAATACGCTGTGCCACCTTGGCGACGGCCGTCATCGGACGCGCGATCGCCGCCGATGGGTCCAGTGGACACTGGCATCTTCATCCGGTCGGCCAGATGATGTCCGGCATGAGACCCTTTCCCGCCCACCTGGCCGTCGCGGCCGTCGTGTTCGTCGCCTTGGCCCCCGTGCCCGCCGTACACGCCGAGCCCCCGCCCGCCGCGCTGAAGGACGTCCCGCTGCCGTTCCTGTGGCCCAGTGCCGGGATATACAGCGTCGCCGCCGTCACCGATACGGAGGCATGGGTCGCCGGACGCCAAGGACAGTTCGGTGACAACCACGGCAACCCGGTGGTGCGTCGACGGATGGGCTCGCAATGGAAGGAGTATCCCCTCAACGGCTGGTCCGGGACCGGCAGCATCGCGCAGGTCGTCGCGCACGGCGGCGAAATCTGGGCATGGGGCGTCCAGGACGGGGAGCGCCTCTATCTGGCCCGGTTCGACGGCAGCGCGTTCCAGCCCGTCGCCGCACCGCCCGATGTCGCCTACGCCTACGGCACCCGCCTGTGGGCCGGCCCGGCCGGGGTGTGGGTCCAGATCGACGGGCCAGGGCCGGGCAACCAGCTCTTGCCTGTGCTGTTCCGCCGCGTCGGCAACACATGGGTGGCCGATCCCGTTGCCCGCCCGTTGCAGTACGGGCTGGCCGACCTCCAGGCGCGCAACGCCAACGAGGCATGGACCGGAAGCTGCCGCTACAACACCATCACCGAACGCCAAGAATCGGTCGTCCTGCGCTGGAACGGCTCCATTTGGACGACGCTGCCCCCGCTTCCCACGGAGCGGTGCGTCACCAGCGTCGCACCTGCCGCCGATGGGTCGGTCTGGGCGCTCACCTGGGACACCCTGTACCGCTGGAACCGGACGACATGGACCGCGCCCCCCGCAGGCGCCTTCGACAGCCACGGCTCGAAGGTGCGGCTGGACAAGGACGGCAATCCGCTCGTGGTTCTCAGCCGCGCGTTCCTGTACGGCACCGCGCCGCTACTGCGGTACGCCGGCGGCACCTGGCAGACGTTCGCCACCCCGGTCGAGGCGTGGGCGCACGACGTCTCTGTGGCACCGAGCGGACGGATCTGGGTCACCGGAAACACCCGGAACAATTCGCCCCTGCTGCTCACCTCTCCCTGAGACGTCCCGGCGATTCAGTTCGGCATTGCCGATGGCCGCTGTCATGGAGATCCGAGCCGGCGGTCTCGTTCTGCGCCGTCGGGTGGGGGATCGACCGAAAGATGAAGGGGAAGAGGAGCAGAGCCGGGAGCAGAGTCAGAACTCCACACAGGTAGACGAGAGGCTTCGTCGGCGTGGACCAGTGAGTCGCTTCAGTGGCGGCGACCAAGTCGAAGCCCACGAAGGACAGCACCAGATAGGTGATGGCCGCCCTTGAGCATGCCGTGATGCGGGTTTCCCAGGCGTGCGGGCGTTGAGTCCTGGACGCGAGCATGAGTGTCGGACATACGGCGAGGACGGTGGCGATCCAGGTAGCCGCGTGAAAGGCGACATGACTGCCTGGGAGGAGGTCGGAGACGTAGCTGTTGGCGGAGAGCAGGGCGCCGACGAGCCTGCCGAAGAGGACGAAGTAGGCGGCCCCGATCAGTAGGCGCAGCACCTCGGGGGAAGTCCAGTAATAGGCGACCAGTAGCCAGATGAGGGAGATGCTCATCAGGGTCACGGCCGTCCACAGCATGCCCGCGGACAGCACCCATTCCGTTCGGGCCCGCAGACACACCTTCTCACCCGCGATGTTGATGTTGGAGCTGGCCGCCACCACTGCGGTCATAAGCGCAATGACCTGGAGGCGGAGGGCGAAGAACGCCTCGGTCCGGCCGGTGCCGGTCGGCCGGTTCACGGTGATGAGGACGACGATCGCCGAAAACATGAAGCCGGCGAGGACGCCGGTCAGCGGCACCATGACCTTTGCCGCCTCGGTGGGGTCCCATAGGTTCTGGCAGGCACCGGACAAAGTCGGAACGCGCATGGAGAGCACTTTAAGTCACTGCTGACTGCCGAGAGTGATGTTCGTTGGCTATCGGCGACCGGCCTTCGGTGGTTCGGGGGAGATCGTTGTGCACCGCGCCGTCGGTGGCCGTTGGCAGGATGCGGGCATTACCAGCACTGACCACGCCTGGTTCCGCGACTACCGCCGGGGCTCCTGTACGAGACGTAACTGCCTGACCCTGGTGCAGGGCCTTACCCGAGCGAGTTCCTGGAGCAGGTCGGTGCCGCTCCTCAGGGCGAGGTTGCCGGATTCGACGCCTTATTCAGGGTCTCGGGGCGAGGTCAGCTGTTCGCTTCCAAGAGTTCGTGGATGCACTCGGCTGCGCGGCCGGGCCCGTCGGTGGTGCGGTACAGGTCGCGGATGCGGACGGCTGCTTGCCGGTAGCTGTCGGTGGCGAGCATCTCCTTCGCCAGGGCCGGCAACTCTGAAACGGCGTCCGGGGCCAGGGCGCGGGCGGCGCCCAGCTTTTCGGCCACGCTGACGTTGAGCGCCTGCTCGGGCTGGAGCGGAATGGCGATCAGCGGCGTCCCGGAGGCAAGAGCCGTCTGGACGCTGCCCTGACCGCCCGCCGTCACCGCAAGGGCGATGCGCGGCATGATCTTGTGGCTGGGGAGGACGTCGGCGACGAAGACTCGGTCGGAGTTCAGGTCGGTGAGGTCGTGGACGGTCGCCGCGACCAGGATGCGAAGGCCGTCGACGGTCAGCAGCGCCTCAACGACCACGCGGACGAGGTCGGGGCCGGTACTGGTCAGCGCGACGTACGCGACCGGGCCCGGCGCGTCCAGGAAGTCATCTATCCCGGGCGGGGTGGGGACGTCGAGATGGGCGAAAAGCGGGCCGGTGTAGCGCAGTCGGGCGCCGGGCCGGTAGCGGGGGTCAGCGCCCGGCGACCACGCCTCCATGTCCGCGACCGGGACGCCCGTCACCTCGGGGAGTTCTGGCACCAGCGTCAGGTCCCCCATGAGCAGCGCGGCCAGGCTCGGGACCGGCTCGACGCCCAGGGAGGCAGCGACCCGGTTGAAGCCGTCGCAGTGGATCCGCAGGTCGGCCGGGTACTCGCCGGTGACGGGCGGGACGAAGATGCCCGCGTGCTCGGTGACGAGGCGAACCCCCGCCAGCCGCGTCGAGAGCAGCGCCGTCAGGGTGAACCCGGTGACGGCCACCCTCACCCCGTGCGTTTGGAAGTACTCGGCCTCGGCCAGGACGTGCGCGCGCATCTCCTCGTCGGAGTACATCGACTGGTCCCAGGCGCCGATCCCGACGCCGTCCTGGACGAACCGGGCGCATCGCGCGGCGTCCATGCGCGGCGGGATGATGTCGTACGGGACGTCGAGGAGGTTCTCGTGGGTGCCGCCATGGGTGGCGAGCCGGACGGGAGATCCGCGGGCGGCCAGCGCGCGGTGGATCTCCAGCATGCGCGAGGTCTCGGAGAGGTACGCGACGTTCGGCAGCAGTGAGATCATGTAGGTAATATATTACTTATGTCCGATGATCAGAAGACCCGAGACGCGGTGGAGGCGTTCCGGGCCCTGCTCGGCCTCGCGCTCCGGCTGCGCAACCAGATGGACGAACGGCTCCGCCCGGACGGTCTGACCACCCAGCAGGCCGCGCTCCTCACGGCGGTCGAACGCCTTGACGGCCCCTCGGTCACCCAGGCCGCCGCGTTCCTCGGCACCTCGCACCAGAACGTCGCGCAGCTCGTCACCTCACTCGAACGCAAGGGCATGCTCGCCGTCCACCCGGACCCGGCGGACGGCCGGCGTCGCGTCCTCCGCGCCACCACCGTCAACGCCGACTACTGGCAGGCCCGCAATCCCGCCGACCACGCCGCGGTCGCGGAGTGGTTCTCCGCCCTGTCCGACGACGAGCTGCGCGCCTTCCGCGATATGACCGTCCGGCTCCTCAAGGCCCAGATCACCCGGGGTGAGGGGCCTTGAGCGCGGACGTGCGTCAGAACCAGCAGGGGCTCGTCCCGAAGAGCCATGCCCACTCTCGCGGGTTCAAGATGTGGATGCGGCAGGTCATGTTGCCCTGGAGAACGATGTAGGGCCCCTTCTCGTCCCAGCCGATGTCACCGAACTTGTCCTGCGCCGCCGTCCTGACAGGCTCGGGCAGCTGCTTAAGGATGCTCTCCGGGATCCGATGCTCGGTCTCCGGCTTCGGCTCGGCCTGGACGGGAGCCGCCACGCAGGTCAGCGCTCCGGACAGGGCCAGAACACCTACCACCTTGCTCAGTTTCCTCATGGGCGCAGTCTGACGTTGACGAGCACCGAAATCTTGTCACTTCACCAACGAATACTGGCAAGGTCGCGGCCCGTCCTGGCTACCGCAGTCCCCGAGCCTCTCGTCCACGCCGCTCCAGTGCTTTCCGGAGCGTACGGTCGCCCTCCGCGGCTTCCGCCAGAAGGCCGACGAGAGTCTCGTGGTCGAGTGACCGCAGGTAGGCGCGCACGTCGAACCGTTCATCCACCTTGTTCCCGTGTTCCTGTTCGTACAGGTAGACGAGGGCTACCGCCACGCAGTGCTTGCAGAAGTTGCCCTCTTCACCCCACGGGCAGTCGCACTCACCGTGAAGGCCGCGCGAGCGGAGGTGGATGCGAACCTCATACAACTCCGAGCCGCGGACGGCGGCGTCCACGTATTTGTCGTCGGCGGACAGTTCCTCGATCGCGTCGATGTACGCGATGCCTCGGTCGTACGACTTGCCGCCGGCCTGCCGGAGGATGTCGTCCTTGGTATAGAGCGCCACAACGGATATTCAAGCGCTTGCATGCTCAGCGTCGCTGCCGAACGGAATTTCGGTGCCTCCGTGTCTGCTCTGTCCGCCTTCGGGTAGGGGCGCGTTGGTGAGTCGGAGACCCGGTCTCGGGCCGGGACGAGAGGAGGCGTCGTCATGACGGACGTGTCGAGCAAGGGACCGGGAGCCGGGGACGAGCGGCCGGTGCTGACGAACCGGCAGGGGCACCCGGTCCACGACAACCAGAACCAGCGGACGATCGGGGCCCGCGGGCCCGCGACGCTGGAGAACTACCAGTTCCTGGAGAAGATCAGCCACTTCGACCGGGAGCGGATTCCGGAGCGGGTCGTCCACGCTCGGGGCGTGACCTCGTACGGGTTCTTCGAGGCGTACGGGAAGTGGGGCGACGAGCCGATCGCCGCGTTCACGAGGGCGAAGCTCTTTCAGGAGCAGGGCAAGAAGACGCCGATCGCGCTGCGGTTCTCCACCGTCATCGGCGGACGCGACTCGTCGGAGTGCGCGCGCGACCCGCGCGGGTTCGCCATCAAGTTCTACACCGAGGACGGGAACTGGGACCTCGTCGGGAACAACCTGGCGGTCTTCTTCATTCGGGACGCCATCAAGTTCCCGGACGTCATCCACGCGCTGAAGCCGGACCCGGTGACGTTCCGGCAGGAGCCGAATCGCATCTTCGACTTCATGTCGCAGACGCCGGAATCGATGCACATGCTCGTGAACCTGTTCTCGCCGCGCGGGATCCCGGCGGATTACCGGCATCAGCAGGGCTTCGGCGTGAACACTTACAAGTGGGTGAACGAGGCCGGCGAGACGAAGCTGGTGAAGTACCACTGGATGCCGAAGCAGGGCGTCCGGAGCATGACCGAGGCGGACGCGGCGGCCGTGCAGGCGCATGACGTCGGGCACGCCACGCGTGATCTGCACGAGGCGATCGACCGGGGCGACCATCCCGAATGGGAGCTCCTCGTCCAGATGATGGACGACCACGACCATCCGGAGCTGGACTTCGACCCGCTCGACGACACGAAGGTTTGGCCGGAGGATCAGTTCCCGGCGAAGCCGGTGGGCCGGATCGTCCTCGACAGGAACGTGGACAACAACTTCGCCGAGAACGAGCAGATCGCCTTCGGGACGGGCGTCCTGGTGGACGGCCTCGACTTCTCCGACGACAAGATGCTGATCGGGCGGACCTTCTCCTACAGCGACACGCAGCGCTACCGGGTGGGGCCGAACTACCTGCAGCTGCCGGTCAACCACGCGAAGAACGCCGATGTCCGGACCAATCAGCGCGACGGGCAGATGACCTACTTCGTCGACGGGGCCGGCGAGAATCCGCACGTCAATTACGAGCCGTCCATCACCGGCGGGCTTCGGGAGGCGCAGGATCCGGCACATGACGAGCAGGGGCCGGAGATCACCGGCCGGCTCACGCGGAAGCGGATCCCGCGGACCAACGACTACAAGCAGGCCGGGCAGCGCTTCCGGCTGATGGAGCAGTGGGAGCGGGACGACCTCGTGAACAACTTCATCAAACTGCTGTCGCAGTGCGACCGGCCGATCCAGGAGCGCATGGTCTGGCATTTCCTCCTCGTCGAGGACGAACTGGGCCTGCGAGTCGGAGAGGGTCTCGAAATCGGCCCCGCCGACGTCTCGCATCTGGAGCCCCTGCCGGGCCAGACCCTCACGGACGAGGACCGGGAGCGGCTCTCGAAACTCGGCAAGAACGGGCCTCGGAACGTGGACGGGCTGAAGATGACGCACTGCGTCCCGAACGAGCGGGCCGAGCACGCGATGTGACCGCTACGAGCCCGTCCCGTGCAGGTAGGTGAAAAGGCGCTGCGCGGCGGCGAGGCGGTGGGCGTCGATCGCGGCGCGCACGAATTCGCTCTCGCCGGTGAAGGCGTCCTCCATGACGGTGATGAATTCACCTGTCGGCGGGTAGAGCGTCGCGGCGGCGTTGGCGAGCCGGCGGACGAGCACTCGTCCGCCGGCTCGCAGCGCCGCTTCGACCACGTGGGCGTCCTGCCCGGCGCGGGCCGCCTGGGCGCCGAGATCGCGGAACGCGGCCAGGGCGGCCGCCTTGCCGTCGGTGTTCGTGCAGACGGCGAGGGCGTCCAGGACGGGGGTGCGCAGGTCGAGGTCGCGGAGGAAGCCGCACGCGGCGCCCCGCGCGGTGATCTCACCGGCCACCTCCGCGGCGATCTCGTCGAGATGGCCGGTCAGGTAGCGGGTGACGGCGCTCATGGCCGCCTGGAGGGGTCGTTGGCGGCGCCGCCCGCGCCGACGAGGCGGTTGGACCCTCCGGCGGCGAGCCAGCGGGACTCGAACTCGGCGAGGGTGCGGCGGGCGTGCCGGGTGATGGTGGCGGGGATGATGGCGCGGCCCGCCTGCAGGAACGGCAGCCACGGCTGGCCGTACACGTGGGCGCGGCGCCGCTCGATGCCGCGGATGAGGCGGTCGACGGTGGGTTCGAGGGGGTAGGTGCGGTTCGCCGGGAACGGGAGGCTCGCCCGCATATCGCGGAGGGCGGCGTCCTCGTCGGCGCCTCGGACCATGTCCGTGTCCGTCCAGCTGAGATAGCCGATCCCGACGTCGACACCATGGTGGGCGACCTCGGCACGGAGCGAGTGGGCGAACGCCTCCACTCCGGACTTGCTCGCGCAGTAGGCGGCCATCATGGGGGCGGCGCAGAGGGCGGCCAGCGACGCGACCTGGAAGTAGTACCCCTTGCTCTCGCGCAGGGCGGGGAGGAACGCGCGGGCCGTCGCGACGCTGCCCAGAAGGTTGACCTCGATGACGCGGTTGAACGTGCGCGGGTCGGAGTGCTCCACGGGGCCGCCGGTGGCGATGCCGGCGTTCGCGATGACGATGTCGACGCGTCCGTAGTGCTCCTTGATCTTGGACGCGACGCGGGCGAGCTCCTCATCGGAGGTGACGTCGACCTCCCAGTGGGTGGCCTCGGGTCCGCAGTCGGCCGCGTTCTTGGCGAGCTCTTCCGGCTCGAGGCCCAGCAGGGCGACGCGCATGCCGCGTTCGGACAGCCGCTTGGCGAAGAGGGCGCCGAGTCCTCGGGCCGCGCCCGTCACCACCGCCACCCGGCCGTTCATCGCGCCCACCCTCAGACCTCCTGCTTTCGCGCCATTACCGGCGGCGACCGGGACCGTCTGCGCGAGAGTAGACCAATCCCGCGCGATCTGAAAGGGGTAAGTTACCGATGCGTAGGCAGGGGTCGATCGATGCCCCTGCTCAGGTGGCGGGTCCCTCGCGTCAGCCGACCGGGTTGGCGGCGGTGCCCTCGGTGAGGAGCAGGACGACCGTCCGTACCGGGGCGAGTTCGGCGCGGTGGTCCGTGGTCAGGGCAGCGCGGGCGCCGGCCAGCGAGGCCGCGCCGCAGGGGCCGGAAGGGACCCCCAGGGCGGCCAGGTCCGCGGCCGCCCGGACGACATCGGCATCGGTGACCGTGACCGCCGCGTCCAGCCCTGCGCTCAGGTAGGGCCATGCCAGGCTGGACGGAGTGGCGCAGTTCAGCCCCGCCATGACCGTCGAGCCCGTCGCGACGGTGTTCGGGTGGCCGTTCTCCAATCCCGCCAGGACGCATGGTGCCGCGTCCGGTTCCACGGAGAGGATCGTGGGGGTGCGGGATGCGGACCGGTAGTGGGTCACCGCCGCCTGGGCCAGGGACCCGACCCCCACCGGGACGGCGATGAGATCCACGGAGCCCGGCAGCTGTGCGTCGATCTCACCGAAGAGCGTCGAGTAGCCCTCGACGATCCAGCCGGGCACACGCTCGTAGCCGGGCCAGCCGGTGTCCTGGACGAGGAGCATCCCCGGTTCGGACGCGAACGCCTCCGCCCGCCGGACCGCCTCGTCGTACGGCCCCGCCACGCGCGCGACCTGCGCGCCCTCCGCTTCGATCGCGGCGACGGCCGCCGGCTGGACGCCGTCCGGGACGAACACGTCGGCGGTGAGCCCGAGCAGGCGCGCCATGTGCGCGACCGCACGCCCATGGTTGCCGTCCGTGGCCGTGACGAGCCGCACGTCCGCTCCGCTGAGGTCTGACAGAGGTACGTCCGGAGCGAGCCCAAGGTGGTCGCAGAGCGTCCGGTACACCCCCCAGGAGGCGCCCAGGATCTTGAAGGCGGGCAGGCCGAGACGGGTCGATTCGTCCTTCGCGAAGAGGCGCTCCACCCCCAGCTCCGCGGCCAGCGCGGGCAGTTCGTTCAGCGGTGTGGGGGCGTAGCCGGGCAGGGCTTCGTGGAAGGCCGCGACGGCGTGGCGGGGAGCCGGCGGGCATGTCCAGGAACGGGCGGCGGGGCGGGCGAACCAGGAGGCGATGGCGGGAGCGATGGCGACCATGCCACTACGCTTCCGCACCGCTTCCCTTCGGTCCAGCAAAGGTTTCCGAGCGATAATCATCAGTGGATCCGATGAATCGAGGGTGACGTGCTGGATCTCCACCGCCTCCGGCTCCTGCGTGAGCTGAAACACCGGGGGACGCTCGCCGCCGTGGCGTCCGCGCTGTCCTACAGCCCGTCCTCCATCTCGCAGCAGCTGTCCGTCCTCGAACGCGAGGTCGGTGTGCCGTTGCTGGAGCCGGTGGGCCGGCGGGTGCGGCTGACCCCGCAGGCGGAGATCCTCGTCGCGCACACCGAGGCCGTGCTGGAGCGGCTCGAACGCGCTGAGGCCGAACTGGCGGCGTCCCTGCGGGGGATCACGGGGGTGCTGAGGGTCGCCGCGTTCCAGACCGCCGCGCTCGCCCTGGTGCCGGACGCCCTGTCCCTCCTCAGGGACGCCCATCCCCGGCTCCGTGTGGAGGTCGTCCAGTGCGAGCCGGAGAGCGCCCTGCCGGCGCTCCTCGCTCGTGACTTCGACCTGGTCATCACCGAGGAGTACCCGGGCGACCCCATGCCGCGTCCAGCCGGCATCGAGTACGCGGAGCTGGGCGAGGACGAGATCCGCCTCGCACTGCCCGGCTCCGGGTCCACCACGGATCTCCGTGACCTGGCGGGGCATCCCTGGGTGCTGGAGCCCGCGGGCACGGCGGCGCGCCGCTGGGCGACCCGCCTCTGCCGGGACGCCGGATTCGAGCCGGACGTCCGGTTCGAGTCCAGTGACCTCCTCCTCCACCTGCGGCTCGTCGAGCACGGTCACGCGGCGGCCTTCCTGCCCGGCCTGCTGTGGTCGGACCGCCCGCCCACCGTCACCGTCCTGCCCCTGCCCGAGGGACGGCGGACACGAAGGCTCTACACGGCCACCCGCCGTGGAGGAGGCGACCATCCCGCGGTGCAGGCGTGCCGTTCGGCACTCTCCGGTGATCGGTTCTTTGCACAGCGTGACTAGCCTCGAATACGGGGCATCCGAACCTGAGGCGGGCGACGCCCCCGGGTCCCGTAAGGGTGGCCCCACCGAGGATGGGGGTTTTCCCCGATGGCGATGAGTCCGCCCGAGAGTCAGAGTCGTATTGAACAGAAGGGGAAGAGGAGGAACCCCTTACGGGAAGAAGGCGCACGATGTCGAACATGTTGATGAACCCGGTGACCCCGACCATCTCCGACCTCGCCCAGATCCTGTTCAGCTCCGAGTTGCAGGCGTCCGAGCACCCGTCCTCGGAAGAGGTCCGGACGGCCATCGTCGACCGCCTGTGCGCGTGCGGCGGCGACCACGCGGCCTGCACCGCCGTGGTCGCGCAGGAGGCCGGCGACCACCCGGAGACCTACACCGCCAGGATGCGCTGGGCGCTCCTCGCCGTGTCCAAGGCATACACCACCGCCGCCTGAGGCGCGGCGACCGAAGGGGAGACTCCGATGCGTTCACCGTTCGCCGACAACGTTCCGCGCACGCTGCGGGAGCTGATCGCGGCCGAGGCCGCGGACGCCCCCGCGCGGGCGCACGAGGACGCGCCGCGGCGGCGGCGACCCAGGGTCATGACCGTCCGGCGCGTCACCTAGCGCGGGGCGGCCCGGCGGACGCGAACTATGCTGGCCGCCGTGAGCGATGAGCCGGCCGTGGAGCGGCCCGAAGGCGGCGACCGCCCCGCGGAGGGCCGCGAGTACCGCATCGGGGAACTCGCGGCGGCCGCCGGGGTCCCCGTCCGGACCCTCCGGTACTACCAGGAGCGCAAGCTCCTTCCGCCCCCCCGCCGCGCCGGACGCGTCGGCCTGTACTCCGAGGAGCACCTCGCCAGGCTGCGGATGATCGGCAATCTGCTGGAGCGCGGCCACACCCTGGAGGGGATCAGGGAGCTGCTCTCCGCCTGGGAGCAGGGGCGGGACATCGAGACCGTCCTCGGCATCGAGAAGGCCGTGACGGCACCGTGGTCGACCGAGGTGCCGGTGACGATGACGCTGGACGAGCTCGCGGAGCTCTTCCCGGACGAGATCGACCCGGAGTCGGTGGAGCGGGCCGTCGCCCTGGGCCTCATCGAGGTGGACGGCGATCGCGTCACGCACTGGAGCCGCCGCCAGCTGGAGGCCACGGCCACCCTCGTGCGCGCGGGGGTGCCGCTGAGTGCGATCCTGGCGACGGGCCGTGAGCTGCAGCGCGGCATGGACGAGATCGCCGCGACGTTCGTCCGGCTGATCACCACGCACGTCGTCGGCGAGATCGGCGACCACGACCTGGCCGAGCTGACCGACACCCTCGCGCGACTCCGCCCCGGCGCCCAGGTGACCGTGGAGGCGGGTTTCGCCCGCGCGATGGACCGACAGGTGCGCGCCGCGATCGATCAAGTCCTGGGGCGCCTCACGGGCTCCTGACGCCCCGCGCGCGGCGCGGCGGCGCACCGGCACCCCCCGTCACTACGGTTACCCGGTGTCACGAATCTTGTTCGCACTGCTCGCCGCTGCTTCGATGGTGCTCATGCCGGAGGCCGTCCACGCGTCCGTGAAGGATCCGTGCCGTTCGCCGTCGCATCCGGGCGTCGCGCACCGGCTGGGCAAGGGCATCGCCACCGCCCTGTCCGGACGGACCGGGGTCACGTCCGTCGCCGTGTACGACCGGCGAGAGGACCTCGTGTGCGGGGTCGCGGCGGACGTCTCCTACGACTCGGCGAGCGTCGTCAAGGCCACGATCCTCGGAGCCCTCCTGCGGCAGGCGCAGGACGAGGGGCGCACGCCCACCTCGTCCGAGGCCTCGCTCGCCCACGCGATGATCACCCGGTCGGACAACGCGGCGGCGTCCGCGCTCTGGGAGTCGGTCGGCCGGACGCGGCTGGACCGGTTCCTCGGGCGGGCCGGGATGAAGCACACACGGCTGGGGCCGGGACGCTTCTGGGGCCTCACCCAGATCACCGCCTGGGACGAGATCCGCCTCCTCCAGGCGTTGACCCTGCCCGGCGACGTGCTGACAAGGACGTCCCAGACCTACGCGCTCAAGCTGATGCGCGGCGTCGTCCCCTCCCAGCGCTGGGGGACCCCAGCGGGCGCGCCCTCCGGAGTGACCACGCACGTGAAGAACGGCTGGCTGAAGCGGCAGGACCTGTACTGGCGCGTCCACAGCATCGGTGCGTTCACGGACCCCACCGACACGTACCTCATCGTCGTCCTGACCCGGGACACCTCGTCCATGGGCTACGGCGTGGCGACGATCGAGGGGATCTCGCGCGCCGTTCACCACGTCCTCCGCCCCCGGACCTTTTGATCACGCGATACTGGGCGGCATGGTGGACGACGAGCGTTGGAAGGCGCGGTTCCGCGCGGCACGGATCAGCCTGCCCCACTGGGCGCGGGACGCCCCGCAGCACAGCGTGTACAGATCCAATGTCACCGGGACGTGGGAGATCTACACCTGGGACCGGGAGACCGGCGAGCAGCGGCAGGTCACCGACCGGCCCAACGGCACGTGGATGGGCGGCGTCGACCCGACCGGCACCTGGGTGTGGTGGTTCGCCGACACGGACGGCGACGAGTTCGGCATCTGGCGGCGCGTCCCGTTCGCGGGCGGCGACAGCGTCCCGGCCGTGCCCGGCCTGGAGCCGTCCTACCCGTCCGGGCTCGCGCTCGGCGCCAGCGGCCTCGCCGTGGTGGGCCGGACGACCGACGCCGGGAACACGATCCACCTCTGCCGCCCCGGCTCCGACCCGGAGGTGCTCTACCACCACGCGGAGGACGCCCACGTCGCCGCCTCCTCCCGCGACGAGTCGCTCATCGCGATCGGGCACAGCGAGCACGGGGACAGCCGTCACATGGCCCTGCGCGTCCTCCGCCCCGACGGTTCCGCCGTCGCCGACCTCTGGGACGGGCCGGGGAAGGGCGTCTACGGATCCGGGTTCGCCCCCGTCCCCGGTGACTCGCGCCTGCTGGTCGGCCACGAACGGCGCGGCCGCGACGAGCTCCTGATCTGGGACCCCGTGGCGCGAACGGAACGCGAGATCGTCCTGGACCTGCCCGGCGAGATCGGCGCCGACTGGTTCCCCGACGGGGCCGCCCTGCTCATCTCCCACTCCCACGAGGCCCGGGACGAGCTGTACCGGTACGACCTCGGCACCCGGAACCTCATCCCGATCGAGACACCCCGCGGTGTCATCGGCGGAGCGTCCGTCCGGCCCGACATGACGGTCGAGTTCTCCTGGTCGTCCGCCGCCGACCCGCCCGTGATCCGCTCGACCTCCGGTGAGGTGGTCCTGACCCCGCCCGGCCCGCCCGCGCCACCGTCCGTCCCGATGCAGGACGTGTGGGTGGACGGCCCCGGGGGCCGCATCCACGCCCTGGTGTCCAAGCCCACCGGCGGCGACCGTCCCTACCCCGTCGTCTTCGACGTCCATGGCGGTCCCACCGCGCAGGACGACGACTCCTTCGCCCCGACCACCGCCGCCTGGGTCGACCACGGGTTCGCCGTCGTCCAGGTGAACTACCGCGGCTCCACCGGCTACGGCTCCCGCTGGCGCGACGCCATCGAAGGACGCGTCGGGCTCACCGAACTGGAGGACATCAAGGCCGTCCGGGACTGGGCCGTCACCTCCGGGCTGGCCGACCCCGAAAAGCTCGTCCTGACCGGGGGGTCCTGGGGCGGTTTCCTCACCCTCCTCGGCGCCGGCACCCAACCGGACGACTGGAGCGTCGCCATCGCGGGCGTCCCCGTGGCCGACTACGTCGCCGCCTACGAGGACGAGATGGAGGGCCTCCAGGCGTTCGACCGGTCCCTGTTCGGCGGATCCCCGGACGAGGTCCCCGACAAGTACCGGCAATCGTCCCCCATCACCTACGTGGAGCGGGTGAAGGCACCCGTCCTGATCCTCGCCGGAGAGAACGACCCCCGCTGCCCCATCCGGCAGATCGACAACTACCTGGCGAGGCTCGCCGACCTCGGCCTTCCGCACGAGGTGTACCGGTACGACGCCGGCCACGGCTCCCTCGTCGTGGAGGAGCGCATCAAGCAGATGGAGGCCGAGATCGGTTTCGCGCGCAAGCACCTCGGCCTGCCGTAGGGCTAGGCGCGGACCTCACGGATGATCCCGACGAGCTCCCGGGTGACGGACTTGAAACCCGGGAGCCGGGACATCGACACCATCCGGTTCACCAGCGGGACCGTCCGCTCCACGAGCAGGTACGTCTTGCGGCACCCCGGAGAGCTGTCGTGGACCCAGTACAGGACGATGCCCATCGAGTAGATCCACAGCAGCTCCGGCAGTTCGGCCCGGAACTCCCCGTCGATCCGCAGGTCGGAACCCTCCACGACCTCCCGGTAGATCGCGACGGCCGACTCCCGCGCCGGCCCCGACTCCGCGCTGAACGGGTTGAGCGGGCTCGTGGGCTCCGCCGCGAACTTGAAGAACTTCCCGGCGAACGCGTGGTACGGGACCATCGTGTCCACCCGCGCCTTCAGCACCCCCAGCAGACGGGCCGCGAACTCCGTCTCCGCGTCCAGCACGGCCCGGCAGGCGGCGACGTGCTCGTCCTGGAGCTCGTCGTAGTACGCCTGGATCAGCTCCTCCTTGGAGCCGAAGTAGTAGTAGGCGTTCCCGACCGAGACCCCCGCCTCCTTGGCGATGGCCCGCATCGTGGTCGCCTCGTACCCGCGCTCACGGAACAGCCGCAGAGCGGTCTCGACGATCAGCGCCCGCGTCTGCTCGGACTTCACGGCCCTCGGCTCCGTCACGCATGCCACCCTAGAGCCCGCCGGACGCGCGGATCCGGCGGGCGGGCGGAGGTCAGCGGCCGGTACCCCCGTAGACGACGGCCTCGACCTGGTCGGCGTCCAGGTCGAACGCGCGGTGGGCGGCGGCGACCGCGGTGTCGATGTCGTCCTGGGCGACGACGACCGAGATCCGGATCTCCGACGTGGAGATCATCTCGATGTTCACCCCGGCGTCCGCGATCGCGGCGAAGAACTTGGCGGTGACCCCCGGGTGCGAGCGCATCCCCGCGCCGATCAGCGAGACCTTGCCGATCCGGTCGTCGTAGCGCAGCGACTCGAAGCCGATCCGCTCCTTCATCTTGTTCAGCGCCGTCAGCGCGGTCTGCCCGTCGGTCGCCGGCAGCGTGAACGAGATGTCGGTGCGCCCGGTGGAGGCGGCCGACACGTTCTGCACGATCATGTCGATGTTGATCTCGGCCTCGGACAGCGCCGTGAAGATCGCCGCGGCCTCGCCGACCTTGTCCGGCACCCCCACCACGGTGATCTTGGCCTCGCTCCGGTCATGCGCGACTCCGGAGATGATCGCCTGCTCCATGTCGGTTCCTTCGATCTCGCTGCTGTCGACGACCCAGGTCCCCTCCTTCTGACTGAAGGAGGACCGCACATGGATCGGGAGGTTGTACCGGCGCGCGTACTCCACGCAGCGCAGATGCAGGATCTTCGCCCCGGACGCGGCCATCTCCAGCATCTCCTCGTAGGAGATCCGCGGGATCTTCCGCGCCGCCGGGACGATCCGGGGGTCGGCGGTGAACACGCCGTCCACGTCCGAGTAGATCTCGCACACGTCCGCGTCGAGCGCCGCCGCCAGCGCGACCGCCGTGGTGTCGGAGCCACCGCGCCCCAGGGTCGTGATGTCCTTCGTCCCCTGCGAGACGCCCTGGAACCCGGCGACGATGCAGATGGAGCCCTCGTCCAGCGCCGTCCGGATCCGGCCCGGCGTCACATCGATGATCTTCGCTTTCCCGTGCGTGCCGTCGGTGATGACGCCGGCCTGGGAACCGGTGAACGAACGGGCCTCATGGCCCAGGTTCGCGATGGCCATGGCGAGCAGCGCCATCGAGATCCGCTCGCCGGCGGTGAGCAGCATGTCCAGTTCGCGGGCGGGCGGCAGGGGGCTGACCTGCTCGGCCATATCGATGAGATCATCCGTCGTGTCGCCCATCGCGGACACCACGACGACCACGTCGTTGCCCGCCTTCTTCGTCGCGACGATGCGCTGGGCGACCCGCTTGACGCCATCGGCGTCGGCGACGGAGGAGCCACCGTACTTCTGCACGACAAGGGCCACGGGTGGGCGCTCCTCGGATCGGGGTCAGGCGTACCAACCCGTGAGTCTACCGAGCCCGGTCCGATGCGTTACGGGCGCTACCGCACGGTCCGCGCCTACCGCACGGTCCGCGCCTACTGCAGGACGGGCGTCTCCTGTGCCACGTCCAGGCGCGCGTTGGCGACGACCGCGTGCAGCGCGCGCAGAGCCGCGCCCGCGTGGTTGCCCCAGTGGTTGAAGTACGAGTACTGCCACCACCACAGGGCTTCGAGGGGACGCTCCTGCTGGTAGTGCCGCAGACCGTGGACGAGGTCGCTGGCCACGTCCACCAGGTCGTCCGACAGGCGGTAGGCCGTGGGCTCGGTGTCCTTGTACGGGTCGAAGACCTCGACGTACTCGTCCAGTTCCTCGAGGCGCTCCGCCAGGCCCTGGCGGACCGCGTCCAGGTCGGGGTCGTCGCCGACCTCCGGCTCCCAGTTGTCCGGCAGGATCACGTCCGCGCTCGCGCCGAGCTGGGCCCCCGCCAGGATGACCTGGGAGACCTCCAGCAGGAGCAGCGGGATCGTGTGCGTGCCGCCGTCCCCCCTGGCCACCGCTTCCAGGCCGTTGAGGTAGTTGTCCACGTGGCACGCCACGCGCTCGGCCAGGGTGTTCCAGTCCTGCGGGCTGTTGGTGTCAGACATCGAGCAGCCTCCGTCCTTCGAATGCGCGGCCCAAGGTCACCTCGTCGGCGTACTCGAGGTCGCCGCCCACCGGCAGGCCGCTCGCCAGGCGGGTGACCGTGAGGCCCATCGGCTTCACGAGGCGGGCGAGGTACGTCGCGGTCGCCTCGCCCTCCAGGTTCGGGTCGGTGGCCAGGATCAGCTCCGTGATGGTGCCGTCCGCGAGACGCTGCATCAGCTCACGGATGCGCAGATCCTCCGGACCGACCCCCTCGATCGGACTGATCGCGCCGCCAAGCACGTGGTAGCGGCCGCGGAACTCCCGGGTCTTCTCGATCGCGACGACGTCCTTCGACTCCTCCACGACGCAGATCACGGACGGGTCGCGCCGGGCGTCGCGGCAGATACGGCACTCCTCCTCCTCCGCGACGTTCCCGCACGTCCTGCAGAAGCGGACCTTGTCCTTGACCTCCTTGAGCGCCTTGGTGAGGCGCTCGACATCGGCCGGGTCGGCGGCGAGGAGGTGGAAGGCGATCCGCTGCGCGCTCTTGGGGCCGACGCCGGGCAGCCTGCCCAGCTCGTCGATGAGGTTCTGAACCACCCCTTCGTACAACGGACCCTCCCTTTCGTCCTGGAAACCGTCTCGGAGCCGGCGTCAGCCGCCGAGGCCGGGGAAGCCGCCCGGGAGACCCCCGGCGCCGCCCATGCCGGGCATCCCGCCGCCGAGCCCCTCCGCGAGGGGCCCCATCTTCTCCTGCTGGAGCTGCTGGGCCTCGCGCGCGGCGTCCCGGATCGCGGCCAGGACGAGGTCGGCGATGGTCTCCGCCGTGTCCGCCACGTCGCCTGGGTCGATGGCCTTGGGATCGATCGTGAGGCCCGTGACCTCGCCCTGCCCGTTGACCGTGGCGGTGACGAGCCCGCCGCCCGCGGTCCCCTTCACCTCGGTCTCGGCCAGCTCGCGCTGCGCGGTGAAGAGCTGCTCCTGCATGCGCTGTGCCTGCTGGAGCAGTTCCTGGATGTTCAACCCACCGGGTTCCACGGTGCACTCCGTTTCTTCCGGCCCCCTGCCGGGCCTTCTCTCAGCGACCTGCCGGCCACTGCACGTCCGTCCCACGAGACTACGGCTTCCGGGCGGGATCCGGTACGCGCGGTCCGTCCCGGCCTCAGGAGTTGTCGATCTCGCGGATGATCTGCCCGCCCAGTTCCCGCTGGATGAGCGCCATACCGGTCATCTCCGCCTCGCTGCCGTCGGCGTCCGCGTCCCCTTCCGGGTCGACCTCTTCGCTCTCGTCCACCGGGTCGGGCTCCGGGGGCGGCGGAGGCTCGTCCGGCGGTGGCACCGGATCCGCGGGCGGGCGCGGCATGGGCGCGGGGTCGGGCCGCACGTCCTGGACGGTCGCGGTGGCCGCGCCCCCGAAGCCGCCGGACGGACCGGCCCCGGAACCGAACCCGCCGGAGGAGCCGGAGCCGAGGCCGCCGGACGACCCGAAACCGCCGGACGGCGCGGATCCGCCCGCACCACGGCCGCCAGGGTTGGCCCTGGAGCCGCCCCCGGCCCGGCCACCGGCGCCGGAGCCGCCTCCGGAGACGGTCTCGATCCGCCAGTCGACGCCCATCCCCTCCTTGAGCACCTCGCAGAGGATGACGTCGCGGTTGCCGTTGACGAACCCGAGCCGGGACCCTTCGGAATCGAACTGGAGGGTCAGCACCCGGCCTTCCAGCGAGAGCGGCCGCACCCCGGACATGATCACCATCCAGGTGGCGCGGCTCTTCTGCTTGACGGCCTCGACGATGTCCGGCCAGGCCCGCTGGACCGCGCCGACGTCGTGGCCGCCGGCCTGCGGCGCCGACCGGGCGGCGCCGTTATCCACAGAACCACGTTCCGCTTCCGGGCGCTCGGCGGGCCGGTCGACACTGGGCACTCCCCGCTGCGAGGAGGACGCATGACCACCCTGACCCGACTGCCCCGGCCGACCGCCGGGATCGCCGCCCTGGCCGCTCGCGCGACCTGGCGTGTTCGCCGGGCTCTCGCCATCCGCACCCGAGCCGGCCTCACCGGGCCGGCCCGCGCGTGCGTCACCGCGGGCGCCTCCGGCGGCGTCCCGGTCCCGGCCGGTGCCCTGCCCGTCCGGCCGGCCGGCCCCCTCACCGGCGCCCTGAGCGGCGTGAGCTGGATCGCCCGCCTGTACGGGGCGATCCGCCGCCTGCGGAGCCCGCCGAGCGGGCTCGGAGGGCTGACGCGGAGAAGCCATGGCCGGAGCCGGGTCACCGGCCACCGGAACGATCGCGCCCGCCAGGCCCTGCCCGCCACCGAATCCGCCCTGGGACGCCTGGCGTTCGAGCCGGTCGAGCCGCGCGAACAGCGACGCCTCGTCCTCGTACGCGGCGGGCAGCAGGATCCGGGCGCAGATCAGCTCCAGGAGCAGCCGCGGGGACGTGGCGCCGCGCATCTCCGTGAGGCCCGTGTGCAGCAGGTCGGCGGCGCGGGTCAGCTCGCCCGGCCCCATCGAGCCGGCCTGCCGGCGCATCCGCTCCAACTCGTCCGGCGCAACGTTGAACAGCCCGGACCCGCCCGCCTCCGGAACGTTCGACAGGATCACCAGATCCCGGACGCGTTCCAGCAGGTCGGCGGTGAAGCGGCGCGGGTCCTGCCCGCTCTCGATCACGCGGTCGACGGCCGTGAACACGGCGGCGCCGTCCCGCGCCGCGAACGCCGCCACGACCTCGTCCAGCAGCGCCGAATCGGTGTAGCCGAGCAGCGCGACGGCCCGCGCGTAGGTGATGCCCCGTTCGTCCGACCCGGCGAGCAGCTGGTCGAGGATCGACAGGGTGTCCCGCGCGGACCCGGCCCCGGCCCGGACGGCCAGCGGCAGCGCGGCCTCCTCGTAGGGCACGTTCTCCGAGTCGAGGATCTCCTCCACGAGTTCCTGCAGCACACCGGGCGGGATCAGCCGGAACGGGTAGTGGTGGGTGCGCGACCGGATCGTCCCGATGACCTTCTCGGGCTCGGTGGTCGCGAACACGAACTTCAGGTGGGGCGGCGGTTCCTCGACGAGCTTCAGCAGCGCGTTGAAGCCCCCCTGGGTGACCATGTGCGCCTCGTCGATGATGTAGACCTTGAAGCGCGCGGACACCGGCGTGAAGAACGCGCGTTCGCGCAGATCGCGGGCGTCGTCCACACCGCCGTGCGACGCGGCGTCGATCTCGATCACATCGATGTGCCCGGTGCCGCCGGGGCCGAGCGCGACACACGAGTCGCATTCGCCGCACGGGTCGGGGGTCGGCCCCTGCTCGCAGATCAGCGAGCGGGCCAGGATGCGGGCGCTGGAGGTCTTGCCGCAGCCGCGCGGGCCGCTGAACAGGTACGCGTGATTGATCCGGCCGTTGCGCAACGCCTGCCGCAGGGGCTCGGCGACGTGTTCCTGCCCCTTGAGCTCGGCGAACGTCGCTGGCCGGTACTTGCGGTACAGAGCCAGACTCATCGGGGCCCGCCCTCCTCGAGAAGCAGAGCGTCACAAGCGCAGCATCGCCATAAACCAAGGGACCCCCCGCACACCCGCCAGAGCCTGCTTATCCTTGCTGCCTTCCGGCCCTGGGGAGGTTCACAGGGTGACGCCGTGCGAGGGGTCTGCCGAGAGTCTATGTCATCCGCGTCCCCGGTTGGGCACGGATTCCCGCGTACGCTCGCCTCCATGTCCGCGTCGAAGACCCTGCTGCACATCGCCGAGCGCCACCACTGGGAGTCGGCACGCGATACGGGAGCTGCGTACTCGATGTCGACGCTGGGCCGGACGCTCGCGGAGGAGGGCTTCATCCACTGCTCGTCCGACCTGGCACAGGTCGAAGGCGTCCTCGACCGCTACTACGCGGACGTCGACCGGCGTGACCTCCTCCTTCTGGTCATCGACGCCTCCGCCCTCGACGCCCCCGTCCGCCACGAGCCGGCGGGCGACGAGGTCTTCCCGCACGTCTACGGCGCGGTCCCGATCTCCGCGGTAATCGATGTCCGGCCAGTGCCGGGGAACCTGTAGGATCTCCGGTGGAGGATTCGCCTAGTGGCCTAGGGCGCACGCTTGGAAAGCGTGTTGGGGGCAACCCCTCAGGAGTTCGAATCTCCTATCCTCCGCCATCTCTGATCTGCAGGGAGTCACAGCCGGTACCGATCGCGGTGCCGGCTGTTGTCATGTTCCGGCCCTTGTCTTGTGCCTGTTGCGGTCTCGGTTGCCTTTCCCGCCGACCCGCGACCAGCGAGGCGCACGCCGCCTGGTTCATGGGCTGATCGAGGACTGCCTGAGACCGGTCATCCGCCGGGAGAAAGGCGGAAGGCCGTTCTCGCTCAGTCCGCTCGCACCTCCCGAACGAGCGCAGCACTCCGACGGAGGCGGTGGAGTCGATGATCTCGACGCCGATCTGATCGGGTTTGGTGGCGATTTTCCGGGATGCCGGTTATCAAAGCCGTCCGTCCCGAGGTTCCCCATTCCATCTTGCCGACTTCGGGGGGGCATCGAGGTCGACTCCAGGTTCGGCGTGCGCATCGTCTCGCGCAACGCGTCCATCTCGTCCGACCGCAGCCTGACCTGCACCGGCCCGCCCCGCCTCGAGTCGGCGACCGCCTGTGCCGACGAGCGGCCGGCTGCGGACCCGCCTCCGCGCCCGGCATCACCTCCACTGTCATCCAAGGGGCGTACAGCCGGCGTGCGTCCTGGCCGCGAGAACGTTGACCTGGCCGGACCGGGGTGCTGACCGGGCTTTCGATCGGCAAATGGACTCAAATGATGCCGGTCATCCACTCACGATCATTTCAGACTTTTCGTCAACAGTTTACCAAGCGTTGTGGATCTGGTGACGTGCGGAGTTGCGGTGCCTTCTCCGCCCCCATCGGACGCCGTAGACTCGGGCCGTGATCTTCAAGGCGGTGGGCGAGGGAAGGCCGTATCCCGACCACGGGCTCTCGTCCCGGGACTGGGCCAAGATCCCGCCACGCCAGATCCGGCTCGACCAGCTCATCAGCACCAAGCGGGAGCTCGACCTCCAGTCGCTGCTGGCCAAGGACTCCACGTTCTACGGCGACCTCTTTCCCCACGTCGTCCAGTGGCGGGGCGAGCTCTACCTGGAGGACGGCCTGCACCGAGCCCTCCGGGCGGCATTGCACCAGCGTGTCGTCCTGCACGCCCGCGTTCTCGACCTGGACGCCGTCGACGTCCAGCGGTCGGCGGGAACGGCACCCGATCCGATCTGAGCCGGGTTCCCGACACTGGTGCGTCAGCTGGGCATGGGCTGGGTGAACGGAACCTCGCGCTTCTCGACGGGGCGGGTCTGGACATGGCCCGGCCGGGCGGCCAGAAAGCCGAACGTCAGCTTCGGAATGAGAAGAACGAGCAACAGAACGAGTGGAACGTTCCATCCACCGGTGGCGTCATGGAGCACACCGATGGCCAGAGGACCGAAACCGGCGAGGAGATACCCGGCCGTCTGCGCCATGCCGGAGAGGCGCGCGGCGACCGACGGGCTCGGCGAGCGCAGGTTCAGCAGCGTGTAGGCCAGCGGGAACGCGCTACCCGTCCCGATGCCGAGTGCCACCACCCAGACCCACCCGGCGGACGGGGCCACGGCCATCCCGCCGATGCCGATCACCATGGTCGCGCCGATCCCCGCGACGAGCGGGCGCTGATCGCGCAGGCGCGCCGCGAGGACGGGCACGGCATATCCCAGCGGCAGGCCGACGACCAGCATCGACGAGACCATCATCCCGGCGGCCGCGGGGCTGTGGCCGCCGTCCCGCATGATCTCCGGGAACCACGACATCAGGACGTAGAACATCAGCGACGCCAGGCCCATGAAGGCGGCGATGTACCAGGCCAATGGCGAGCGCAGCAGCGAACCCTCCGCACCGGCCGGCGGTGTCCGCACGGCGCGGTCCGGGGCCGTCCGTGCCCGGAGGGCGAGCGGCCCCCACACCAGCGCCGCGACCAGGGACGGGACGGCCCACACGGCGAGCGCGAGCCGCCAGCCGCCCGCCTGGTCGAGCGGAACGGCGATGCCCGCGGCGAGCGCGCCGCTGGCGGCCATGACCGTCATCGTGAGACCGGTCAGCGACCCCACGCGGCTGGGGAAGACGCGCTTGATGATCGAGGGCATGAGGACGTTCCCCAGCGCGATCCCCGCGCCCGCCACGACCGTTCCGAGGAACAGCGCGATCGGCTCCGCGACGACCCGCAGCACGATCCCGACGGTGATCATCATCAGGGCCCCGGCGATGACGGCCTCGGCTCCGAAGCGACGCGCCAGGACGGGCGCCAGCGACGCGAACACCCCCAGGCACAGAACCGGAAGCGTGGTGAGCAGGCCCACCTGCACCCCGGTCAGCCCGAACACGTCCCTCAATTCGGCGAGCAGCGGCGGGATCCCGGTGATCGCGGCCCTGAGGTTGATCGTCAGCAGCACCAGGCCGACCAGCGCCCATGCGGTCGCCGGCCCCGCGGAACGCGGCCGAGCCACGTGTTCACCGGCGCCGGCCGGCCGGCGCATCGCCGCCTCCGCCGTCCCGCGCCGCACGGCATGCTCTGCAACGCTCTCGGCCGGGCGGTCGCACCGCCTGGCCGAGGGCTCTGCGGAGACGTCCAAGGCCGGCGATCCAGCCACGCGGCGGTCCGGCGAGACGATCGCGGTCGCGCCACCCTCGGTTTCGGTGGACGGGCGGGCCGGCCCGGCGGTGCCACGCCGAACCGCCGAGACGGTCGCCTGCACCGCAGGCACGTCACCCGAAAGCAACGCGGAGGCCGGGCGGACGACGTCACCCTCACGCAACGAAGAGGCCACCTGCACGGCAGGCACGTCGCCCGGGACCAGCGCGGGGGCCAGCCGGAGGGCGTCACCCTCACGCAACGGCGAGGCCGCCTGCACGACAGGCGCATCACCCGGGAGCTGCACGGAGGCCGGGCGGACGGCGTCACGCTCACGCAGCGACGAGGTCAGCGGCGCGGTAGGCGCATCGCTCGACAGCTGTGCGGGGGCGGGGCGGACGGCGGCACGCTTGCGTGGTGACGAGGTCGCTGGCGCGGCTCCCTCTTCGCCTGGGGGCGGAGAGGGTGCGGGGCGGGCGGGGGTGTGCATGTCACTCCTGCTGGAAGGCACGGTGAGACGGGTCAAGGTGTGCCGAGGTGGTCTGGAGCCGGGCCTGCTTGGGCGCGCGCAGGGGGCGGCGCGTCGGGAGCGTCCGGTGGGTGTGCGCCGCGGGGCGGCGTGAAGGGGATTGCCGTGCCGGGTGTTACGACTCGGGGCGGGGGACGCTTCGCGTCGAGTCGAGGATCTGGTCCAGACAGGCGTGGGTCGCGCGGGCGGCGGCCGCCGCGTCGCCGGCCTTGATGGCGTCGGCGATGGGCTCGTGCGGGACGTCGGCGTGCCGGAGCAGGACACCGGCGGTGCCGATGCTGGCGCGGAGGGCGTCGCTGAAGTCGCGGTACAGCTCGATCAGGACGCGGTTGTGGGTGGCCTCGACGACCGCCATGTGGAAGGCGAGGTCGGCCTCGATGAAACCGGCGTGGTCGAGGGCGGCGAAGGCTCTGGCGCGCTCGGCCTGGGCGGCGGCGATGGCGGTGAGGTCGGCCTCGGTGCGGCGGGCGGCGGCGAGGCGGGCGGCCTCGACCTCCATGCCGCGGCGCACCTCGAGGATCTCGATCAGTTCGGCGGTCTCGAGGCGGCGGCGGACGGCGCCGGACAGTTCGCTCGTGGCGCGAACGTAGGTGCCGTCGCCCTGGCGGCAGTCGAGGAGGCCGGAGTGGGTGAGGGCACGGACCGCCTCGCGGACGGTGTTGCGACCGACGCCGAGGCTCTCCGCGAGGGCGGGCTCGGGCGGGATCTTGGCGCCGAGCGGCCAGACACCCGCGGCGATCTCGCCGCGAAGCTGGTCGATCACCTGGTCGACCAGGGACGAACGCCGGGTGGTCTGCAGGGTCACCGGGTCCTCCTCCCAGACCTCCAGTCAGCCAATCATCCTACGTCTCCATGGTACGGCTGGTGAGGGAGTGCTGCCAGGGAAATCGGTCAGACGCGTCCCAGATCACAGCTGGCCTCCAGGGGCCGGGACGCGCGCAGCCCCGCGGCCTCCAGCGCGCGCCGGTAGGCGATCGTGGCCTTCTCCCTGTCATGGACGAGTTCGAACAGACCTCCCAGCTCCCGCAGGAGCTGCGCGGCGGGACGTCCGGGGGGCAGGGTCTCCAGCTGCGCCGCGGCGGCGCCGAGCACGACGGCCGCGGCGGCGGGGTCGTCCTGGCCCACGCGGGCGCGGGCGAGGACGAGGCGGGCGAGGACGCTCTTCTGCGTGCGGGCCACCAGGTCCGTGCCGGGCTGCGGACGCGCGGCGCTCGCCGGGGCGGTGAGCGCCATGCCGGTGTCGATGAACTCCTCGAGGGCGCCGACCGCTTCGTTCAGTTCGCCGGTGAGCACGAGGGCGCGGGCACGCGCGATCGTGCTCTCGGTCGCCTCGTCCCCGTCGAGGACGGACGTCTCCCGCAGCAGGCCGAGCGCCTCCCGCGCGGCCTCCGCCGTGCCCTCCGTCCGGCCGGGCGTCTCGAACCCGGCCGGCGCGGAGAAGGGCGGGACGCCTCTCAGCAGCGCCTTGGCCGCGGCCAGGCGAAGCCGGGCCCGCGCCCGCTCCGCGGGGGCGTCGGGCCGCGCCGCGAGGGCCTGGTCCGCGAAGTACAGCGCGTCCCCGATCACGCCCTCGTCCAAGGCCCTGTGGCTGGCACGCTGATAGTGGACGCTCTCCGGCTCGTCCCGCGCGGGACGCTCGGTGTGGAGCAGCCGCCTGCCGAGCTCGTGGGCGCGCACCGGATCGGACCGATCCACATAGGCGAGCAGGAGGACCCGCCCGACTTCGATGTACTCGCGGCCCACGGTGAGGCCGATGCCCCGCAGCCTCTCCAGGGCGCGCTCGCCCAGCGCGATCGCCTGGCCGAGGTCGCCGACGGCGTGGTAGCAGCGGGACAGGGCGATGACGGGCGGCAGCCAGCAGGTCCGGCCGGGGTCGCGCTCGGCCTGCTCGCGCAGCTCCTCGAAGAGGCCGATCGCGGACTCCGTCCGGCCGAGCTCCTCGAGGGCGCGGGCGCGGCCCCAGCGGGCGCGGGCGGTCAGCTCGGGGTCGTCGCTGCGGGCGAGCACCTCGTCGAACCCCGCCTCGGCGGTCGCGGGATCGCCGCCCAGGAGGGCGAGGTGCGCGTGGCGTTCGCGCACTTCGAGATGGGTGCGCTGCTCCGGCTCGACGCCCTCCGCGAGGTACTCCGGGGTGCAGCCGAGACGCTCGGCCAGCATGCGGAGGACGGTCGGGGTCGGCGTCCGCTTACCGGACTCGATGAGGGAGATGTAGCTGTCGGAGAGGTCGTGACCGGCGAGCTGTGCCTGCGACAAGCGTCTGGTCAGCCGCAGGTTGCGGACACGTTCGCCGACATTGCCTGGACCCGGCATGTGGACTCACTTAGCGGAAGTAATCAGGCGGCTGGGGTGCCGACATGATTGCACATTGCGGGTTATCGCACATCGAGAGTAACGAAACGGAAGAGAACGGATCGCCCTGCTCCCCCCGAGTGCGGCCGCGCGACGCCGGACACCACGGGACGCCGCCGCTGACCGGCGCCTGCGAGCCGCACATGGGACGCCCCGTCCCGTCCGACGGTATCCGAACCTTCACCGCAAGATCGGATATTCCGCCGATCGGCGTCAGTCGTCCGCCGTGGCGTTCTTGTTCGGGAAGATCATTTCGCAGACCTCGAGGTACAGCTGCTCGGGATAGGGGAGGTAGTCGACGGTCGACAGGGCCTGGTCCTGGCCGGCGGACTCCAGCACGAACTCCCCGTAGCCCAGCATGCGGCCCGCGATCGACCGCTTGAAGCTCATGTCCGTGACCTTGGCGAGCGGCATCATCGCGACCTTGCGCGTGATCAGGCCCGTGGTCAGCAGCATCCGCTGGTTCGTGATCACGAAGTAGTCGACGGACCACTCCGCGACCTGCCAGACGAACCAGGCGAGCAGGATCAGCCAGCCCCACCAGATCCAGTTGATCGCGTCGCTGGCGAGGGTGTTGCTCAGCACGCCCGCGATGATCAGCCCGCCGAGGACGAGGCCGACCGGCAGCATGAGGATGGCCGGGTGCCGCCGCACGGTGATGACCTGGTTCTCGTGCGGCAGCAGGTACTTGTTCACGGAGGCGGGCGCGGAGTCGCCGGGGGTCACGAGCCTCATGCGGGCCTCAGGAAAGGGTCTCGACGAAGGTGGCCAGGGAACCGGCGGCGGAGGCGAGGCCGCTCGCGGCGTTCTCGACCGACCGGGCCGCCCCGTCCGGCTGCTGGATGACATAGAACGCGACGAAGGCCAGTGCGGCCCACGTCAGGTACTTCTTTGCGGGCACGACAGCCTCCCGGAGCGTTGACCCACCGGACCCCGGGTTCAGTCTCGCACAGCGTGCAGGACCCGCAAAGCAAGGGTCACGGCGCGTTGTCGAGAGAGGACCGGCGCGCCCTGCGCCGCTTCTCGGCGGCGACGGTGGCGAGCACCTCCAGGTGCCGGCGGGCGATCCGCTCGACCAGGTCGTCCGGTGCGCCGCCCGTGACCTCCTCGGCGCCGTGCCGCGCCGCGTCCACGCATCGCACGACCGTGTCCGCGCCGTGCACCCCGTCGAACTCCTCGATGAGCCGCTCCCCGATGCCGGTGGTGCGCGGCCGGTCGCCATCCCCTTGGTGAGCCATCACGATTCCTCGTTGCTCGCTCGCACCGCCCGGTCCGTAAGGGTCCCCTGTGCCGGGGCGGCGGAGGGGAACGCGCGCTGACGTTCCGTGGCGGGTTACTACCCTGAGCGATCGCGAACGAACATCGGCGGCACCATAGCCGCAGGTCAGACGACCCCGTAGAGGCGGTCCCCCGCGTCGCCCAGGCCCGGGACGATGAACCCGTGCTCGTTGAGGTGCGAGTCGATCGCGGCGGTCACGACCCGGACGGGAGCGGACGTGCCCGCGAACTCCTGCTCCAGGTACTTCAGCCCCTCCGGCGCGGCCAGCAGGCAGATGGCCGTGACGTCCTCGGCGCCCCGCTCGAAGAGCAGCTTGATGGCGGCGGCGAGGGTCCCCCCGGTGGCGAGCATCGGGTCCAGGACGTACACCTGCCTGCCGGACAGGTCGTCCGGCAGGCGCGTCGCGTACGTCTGCGCCTGCAGCGACCCCTCGTCCCGGATCATGCCGAGGAAGCCGACCTCGGCGGTGGGCAGCAGGCGGGTCATCCCGTCCAGCATGCCGAGCCCTGCGCGCAGGATCGGGACGACGAGCGGCTTCGGGCTCGCCAGCTGGACGCCCCGCGCCGGCTGCAGCGGCGTCGAGACGGTCGCCTCCGCGACCCGGACGTCGCGGGTCGCCTCGTACGCCAGCAGCGTGACCAGTTCGTCGGCCAGCCGGCGGAACGTGGGCGAATCGGTGCGCTCGTCCCGCAGCGTCGTGAGCTTGTGGGCGACGAGCGGGTGGTCGACGGCGAGGGTCTGCATGCGCTCACGGTAGCGCGGCGGACCGGCTCGACGAAGCCGGATAGGACGCCGCTGAGCTGGGCAGTACAGCGATATGAACAGCGAGAGGGATCACCGGCCCGGTGCCGCCGAGTGCGCGTCCGACCCCCCGCGGGCCACCGGCGAGGAGGCGGTGACCGATGTCACAGCCGGGGAGGACGCCGAGCCGCGGGACGCCATCTCCCCCGAGCAGATCCGCGACCACCTGCGCCGCCGCGCGGTCTTCCTGCGGGAGCTCGCCGAGGCCCGTGAGCTGCGCCGTCGGGTGACACCGCACCGGTCGCGGCGCGCCCGGATCCACGCGGCGCTGCGGCGCCGCACCTTCCGCATCAACTGAGGATCACGTCGGCAGGGCCCGCTGACTCCCGCGCTCACCGCGGGGCGCGGCGGCCAGTTTGCCCGTGGGGCACGCGTGGGGCCGCCGCATCTGCGACCATGCCCTGGCAGGAACCGCGCCGGTGGGGTGGAAATGACGGATGTGGACGCGACGGACTTCGCCGTCGTGGTGTACCGGGAAGACGACCGCTGGGAGGCCGAGATCCTCCCGGTGGCGCTGACCGAGGACCTCTCTGGGCTGATCCATGCCCTGCGCCAGCAGCCGAGCCTCGGCGGCACGATCGGCCTGGTCTCGGTCGGCGACGACTTCTTCGTCGCGATCCGTCTGCTGGGCGACGAGGAGATGGTGTTCCTGTCGGACGTGACGGCGTCCGTCGACTGGCCCCTGGCCGGGCAGGTCCTGGAGTTCCTCGACATCCCCATCCCCGACGACGAGGAGCTCGACCAGGTCCTGCCCGTCGGCGACATGTCCATCTTCTCGGACCTGGGCCTCGACGAGATGGAGATCGGCGCGATCTCCGGCGACCTGGAGCTGTACCCGGACGAGATGCTCCTCAGCATCGCCGGCCGCCTCGGCTTCGCCCCCGCCTTCGAACGCGCCCTGGACGCGCTCGGCTGACACCCGGCCCGCCGGGGCGCCACCCCGCCTTCCCGCCGGAGGCGCGCCCGTCAGTGACGGATTCGCCCTTCGCTCGTCCACGGGAACGGGTTCCTGGCGTGGCGGGGTTGTGGCCGGGGCGATCGCGTGGGTCACAATGAGGCGGTGTCCTCTTTCGCAGCCGTCTTCGCGCGGACCCCGCAAGGGTGGGTCGGCACCGAGGCCGTGCTCGCCGAGGCCCAGGGCGTCGACGACATCGCCGATCTGATGCGCGAGGCCGCCGTCGAGTCGTACGGCGACCCGGTGGTCCTGCTGGTCGAGGAGGGCGACGACTGGTTCGCGGTCCTGCGCCTGGACGGGCAGGACGAGCCGCGCGCCTACGTCTCCACGGTGCGTGAGGACGGCCTGGGCTCCCTCATCAACCAGCTCGTCGGCGAGGTCCCTGACGGTGACGCGGGCGGTGATCCGGCGCTTCTCGAAGACCTCGGTCTCGACGCGGCGCGCCTCGCCGATCTGGGCGACCGCGCCCTCCCCGGCGACGCCCTCCTGACGGTCGCCGAGGAGGCGGGCTTCGGCGCGGAGTTCGACCGCCTCCGCGACTGACGCATGGACGGGTTCGACGCGCCGATGCGGCTGGCGCTCCTCGAGGCGCGCAAGGCGTTCGAGGCCGGTGACGTCCCCGTGGGGGCCGTCGTGCTGGACGAGTCCGGCGAGGTCATCGGCGCGGGGCACAACGACCGCGAACGCAGCGCCGACCCTTCGGGCCACGCCGAGATCATCGCCATGCGCGCCGCCGCCCTGGCTAGGGGGGCATGGCGCCTGTCCGGCTGCACCCTGGTCGTGACGCTGGAGCCCTGCACGATGTGCGCGGGCGCGTCCGTCCAGGCCCGCGTGGATCGCATCGTCTACGGAGCCATCGACCCCAAGGCCGGCGCCGTCGGCTCCCTCTGGGACGTCGTCCGCGACCGCCGTCTCAACCACCGGCCCGAGGTGATCGCCGGCGTCCTCCCGGACGAGTGCGCCGCACCGCTTATCGAGTTCTTCACCGACCGAAGAGTCCGGTAGGCTCTTCCGCGGTGGTGTCGCCTAGTGGACGAGGGCGCACGCCTCGAAAGCGTGTGAAGGGCAACCTTCCGTGGGTTCGAATCCCACCACCACCGCCATGTGATGTCCCGCGGCATCGGAACCCTTCGAACCTCCGGGTTCGGAGGGTTTTTCGTTGGGGCGGCGGTCGCGTTGCGGAAATGTGTCGCCCCGGGCGTCGGGGCGGCCTATCGTGCCTGCCGTGGAGATCATGACGCTCGATCCTCAGCCGCGGTCCTACGGTCAGGGCGCCATGGTCAGCGGAGCCTCGAGGCTGCTGTTCGTCAGCGGCCAGGTCCCGGAGGACGAGGACGGTCACATCCCCGGCGACTTCGACGGGCAGTGCCGGCTCGCCTGGCGCAATGTGGTGTCCGTACTGGAAGCGGCGGACATGACCGTGCGCGATCTGGTGAAGGTCACCGTCTTGCTGTCCGACCGGCGCTACCGGGAGGCCAACGCGCGGATCAGGCACGAGGTCCTCGGGGGCCACGGTCCCGCTCTCACTGTGATCATCACGGGCATCTACGACGAGTCATGGCTGCTGGAGATCGAGGCCGTCGCGGCGGCCTGAGCATCGGCGTCCGGATTCGGGCCCGGTATCGCCCTCCATCCGGACTCGTCGGTGGCGGCATCAGCCCGCCGTCACGAGGGCCACTCCGGCCACGGCCACCGCCATGCCCACCTGCTGGACGACTCTCAACCGTTCGCCGTAGGTGAGCCTGGCCAGCAGGACGGTGATCGCGGGGTAGAGGGACGTGAGGACGGCGGCGAGGCTCAGCATGCCGCTGTGAACGGCCAGGAAGTAGAGCACGTTCGCGCCCGCGTCCAGGGTTCCGGACAGCAGTGCCAGGGCGATCAGGGCGCGGCCCTTGACGCGGGGGCCGCCCTGGTCGGTGCCCGGACGGGCAACGAGCGCCAGGGCCACCAGGACGACCGCCAGGTTTCCGGCGCGGGCGGCGACCAGTGGCCAGAGGCCGTTGCCGTCGCCGGCCTCCTTCAGGAGGATGAAGAAGACGCCGAAGCAGGCGCCGGAGACGCCCGCCATGACGGGGCCGGAGTCGAGCAGGCGGCGCCGGCCGGTGGGGGCGGGGGCCGTGCCGTCCGGCGCGCCTTCCTCCATGCTGACCAGGCCGATCGCGACCAGGCACAGCAGGACACCGACCATGACGAGTGCGTCCAGGCGTTCGCCGCGCATCGTGCCGACCGCGATCGGCAGGATCGCCGCCGCCAGCGCGGACACGGGGGCGACCACGCTCATCGGGCCGCGGGCCAGGGCCCGGTAGAAGGTGATCAGGCCCGTGCCGCCGGTGACGCCCGCGGCGAAACCCCAGGCCGAGCCGGCGGCGCCGGGAGTGCCGCCGATGAGCAGCGCGGCGGCCAGCACGAGGACGAGGCCGGTGGGCACGCACCAGGTCAGGGCCTTCAGCGCGGTGGAGCGCCGGGCCACCGCTCCGCCGAGGAAGTCGGCGACGCCGTAGGACAGGGCTGCGGCCAGTGCGAGGACGGTGACCATCACCGTTCGCCGATCAGCCGGCTCTGGATCCGGGCGTCCGGCGTGATCGCGCGGAGCCGGGAGGCGAGGTCGTCGCCCGCTCGGTGGAGGCGGTCGAGCGGGTACGGGGCGAGGGTCTCCATGAGGAACAGGACGTTCTCCGTCGTCTCCGTCACGCGCGTCCGGACGCACTGCCTCCAGTTCCACCGCCTGCACGTCACGCCCGTGTCGTCGCGCCAGACGACCTCGCCCGCGACGGGGTGCTCGATGGCGGGTTCGCCTCCGGCGATCACGTCGAAGGGCTCCTCGCCCGTCGCGCGGACGAGCCTCGCCGGGCCGACATAGGCGTCCAGGTCCTCGCCGCCGATGGGGAGCGCGTACTGGACGCTGACCGCGTTGTAGGCGTCCACGACCTTGTTGATGGACGGCAGCGCGTCGGCCCGGCGCAGCAGAGCCTCCACGGAGGGGCGGGTGCGCTGCGGCTTCGCGCCGAACGCCCGGTACGCCTCGCGCCATGCCTCCACGTGGGGGTCGTCGGCGTTCGCGTGGTGGCGGGCCGCCTCCGCCAGCCAGCCGGCCGAGTCGTCATCGCTCGGGCCGTTGCGGAGCCCCTCGGCGGTCATGACGAGCACGACGAAATCGGGCCGCAGCTCCCGTACGGCGTCGTCCACGGCGATCCGGTCCAGCATCCTCGCACCTCCCGATATCGGTCACTTTAATGAACCGTGCATATCATTGTACCGACCGCCGCCACTTCTTCTCGTGCCCGGCTGCTCCATCGTGGAGGTCGGTGCCGTGGGGCGCCGAGGAACCCGGGAGTTGTGGATAACTCGGGGGGCCGGCGCGGCGGCCGGTCTCGCGTGGTGGAATCGTCCGGGAGCGGGAGGTGCGGTGAGCGACCAGGATGCGATCGGGGAAGCCGTCGCGCGGACGGTCCGGGCCTTGCGCGCCGGGCACGGGTGGAGCCTGGACGAGCTGGCGGGGCGGGCCGGGGTGAGCAAGGGGGTCCTCGTCGGCCTGGAGCAAGGCCGGGGCAACCCCAACCTGGGCACGCTCATCCGGATCTCGGATGCGCTCGGCGTACCGCTCACCCGGCTGGTCCAGGTCGAGGAAGAGCCGGCGATACGCGTCTTCTCCCCCGAACGGCACGTCGTCCTGTGGCGCGGTGAGAGCGGCGGTACGGGGACACTGCTCGCGGGGAGCGACCCCCGGCCCTCACTGGAGTTGTGGGACTGGGAACTGGCTCCCGGGGAGACGCGGGAGAGCGACGCGCACGTGCCCGGGACCAAGGAGATCGTGTACGTCCAGGAGGGCACGCTGACCCTCGTCGTGGACGGAAGGACCGATGCCGTCCCCCAGGGGACCGCGGCCGTCTTCGTCGGAGACCGGCCGCACTCCTACGGCAACACGAGCGACCGGACGGTCCGGTTCGTGCTGGCCGTCCTCGACCTGTGACCGGCCGCCTCAGGACGTCAGGCGGACGGGCATGACCAGGTAGCGGAAACCGGTGTCGTCCATGGGGGAGTCTTCATCGTCCGGGACCGCGGTGAGGAGCGCGGCCTTGGTCGGGCCCGCGCATTCCAGGCGGGCGTACTCGGTGTCGACGCCGGCGAGGCCGTCCAGGAGGTACTGCGGACCGAACGCGATGTCGATGTCCTCGCCGGTGAGGTCGGCCGCGAGGCTCTCGTCGGCCCGCGCCGAGTCGCCGGACGCGGCGCGGAGGCGGACCTCACCGGCGGTGAACGAGAGCCGGATGGGCGTCCCGCGGTCGGTGACGAGCGCCGCCCGCTTGATCGCCTCGACGAACGGCGCCGTGCGGACGCGCGCGGTGGACGTCCAGGTGCCGGTCAGGCGGGACCGGTAGTTGATGTACTGCTCGTCGAGCAGGCGGCTGGTCATGCTGCGGCCGCCGCCGGACACGCCGATGAGCGTGTCGCCCGTCCCGGTGAGGTCGATCGCGACGTCGGCGTCCGGCCTGATGGCCTTGGCGGTGTCCGCCAGGGTGCGGGCGGGGACGACGACACCGGCGGTGAAGGACGCGTCGGCGGGCGTCCAGGTGAGTTCGCGGGCGGCGATGCGGTACCGGTCGGTGCAGGCGAGCCACATCGTGTCGCCCTCGATGTCGATGCGGACGCCGGTGAGCATGGGCAGCGTGTCGTCGCGGCCCGCGGCCGGCACCACCTGGGCCACGGCGGCGGCGAACACGTCGCCCGGGACCGTACCGGCGCGGGAGGGCGGCTCGGGGAGGGTGGGGTAGTCCTCCACCGGGAGGGTCAGGAGGCCGAACTCCGCGGGACCGCAGCGGACGACGACCTCGGAGCCCTTGGTGAAGACGTCCACAGGCTGTGGAGGAAGGTTCCGGACGATCTCCGCGAGGAGCCGTCCGGGCACGAGGACCCGGCCGGGGTCGGCCACCTGGGCGTCGGTGCGGGCGCGCGCGGACACCTCGTAGTCGAACCCGGCGAGGGTCAGCCCGCCGTCATCGGTCGCCTCGATGAGCATCCCGGCGAGAACGGGGAGGGCCGGACGGGCGGGCAGCGTGCGGGCCGCCCACGCCACGGCCTCGGCGAGCGGCTGCCGGTCGACGCGGAACTCCACCTTGACCTTCCTTCCATCGGTGGCGTACTCCACGCACGTTAACCCGCGCGTCCGACACTCGCGTCAGAACAGCGCCCGCTCGGTGTTCCCGCGCTCGAAGTCGAGCAGGTAGCGCTTGCGCTCCAGTCCGCCCCCGTAGCCGGTGAGGCCGCCGCCGGAGCCGACGACGCGATGGCACGGCACGACGATTCCGACCGGATTGCGCCCGTTGGCGAGGCCGACGGCGCGGGAGGCACCCGGGCTTCCCAGCTCCTTCGCCAGCTCTCCGTAGCTGACCGTCTCGCCATAGGGGATGCTCCGCAGCGCCTCCCAGACGCGACGCTGGAAGGGCGTCCCGTTCAGCTTCAGGGGAAGGTCGAACGTGGTGAGCTCCCCTGCGAAGTACGCCTTGAGCTGGGCCGCGATCGCGGCGAAGGGTTCCGCGTCCGGGTTGTCCACACGAACCCCGAACCTCTCCTCCAGCGGACGGTGCCGTTGCATCTCCATGTAGAGCCCGCTCAGGGCGCCGTCTGTGACGACCACCGTGAGGGGGCCGACGGGGCTTTCCAGGACGACATGGGTCGTCTCCATGACAGTTCCTCTCTTAGGCGGGAAGAAGGTTGATGGGGTGGTCGCCCGTGGCCCACAGGTACTGGACGGCGTAAGCCCGCCACGGCCGCCAGGCCATGGCGCGCCGGGTGAGAGCGGCCGGCGTGGACGGGAGTTCCAGCAGAGTGGCGGCGGCCCGGATGCCGAGGTCGCCGGGGATGAACGCGTCGGGGTCCCCCAGGGCACGCATCGCGATGGACTCGATCGTCCACGGGCCGAATCCGGGGAGCCGCGCCAGGCGTGCACGGGCCTCCTCCCAGTCGCTTCCCACACCGAGGTCGATCTCGCCCTCGGCCAGCGCGGCCGCGAGCGCGGTCAGGGTCGTCCGGCGGGATTTCGGGAACGCGAGCGTTTCCGGGTCGAGCCCCGCCAGGGCGGCCGGAGTCGGGAACAGGTGCGTGAGCCCGCCGGACGGATCCGAGATCGGCTCCCCGTAGGACGCGACCAGCCGCCCGGCGTGCGTGCGGGCCGCCGCGGTGGAGACCTGCTGACCGAGGACGGCACGGACGGCGAACTCCTCCGCGTCGACCGTGCGCGGGACGCGGCGTCCCGGAGCCTTGTCGACGAGCGGGGCGAGCACCGGGTCGGTGCGGAGGAGGTCGTCCACCGCCACGGGATCGGCGTCCAGATCCAGCATCCAGCGGCAGCGACTGATCGCGATGGCGAGGTCGCGGAGGTCCTTGAGGCTGAGCGTGCAGGCGACGTGGTCGGGGCCGGGGCGCAGGGTCGCGATGCCGTGCCCGTGGGGGAGCCGCAGGGTGCGGCGGAACGCGCCGTCCCTCCACTCCTCCACACCCGGCACCGCGGTGGCCGCCAGATGGCCGAACAGGTTGTCCGGACACAGAGGGGCGCGGAACGGCAGCCTCAGTGACAACACCCCGGGGACGCAGGTCGGCTGCCCCTTGGACAGGCGCTCACGCAGCCCTGTCGGCGTCATGGCGAACACTTCCCGGACGGTCTCGTTGAAGGCCCGGATGCTCGCGAATCCCGCCGCGAACGCGACGTCCCCCATGGGCAGGGTCGTCGTCTCGATGAGCAGACGCGCCGTCTGCGCGCGCTGGGCACGCGCAAGGGCGAGCGGACCGGCGCCCAGCTCCGCCTTCAACTGCCGTTCGATCTGGCGGGTGCTGTACCCGAGCCTCCGGGCGAGGCCCGGAACGCCCTCCCTGTCGACGACCCCGTCCGCCATCAGGCGCATGGCCCGCGCCACGACATCGGCCCTGTGGTTCCACTCGGGCGAGCCGGGGCTCGTGTCCGGCCGGCACCGCTTGCAGGCGCGGAAACCCGCCTGCTGCGCCGCGGCGGAGCTCGGGTAGAAGCGCATGTTGGCCGGTTTCGGCGGGACGGCCGGGCAACTGGGGCGGCAGTAGATCCCCGTGGTCACGACCCCGGTGAAGAACCAGCCGTCGAAGCGGGCGTCCTTCGACCGGACCGCCCGCACACACCGTTCGACGTCTTCATGCATGCGTCCAGCATCACCGACGCCACCACCGTTCACTAGCGGAAATCCGACATCACCCTCGCCATGACCTGCCGGCTAATCGCCCTCCCGTCCCGTCCGCCGCGAGAGTGGAGGTACCGCACGAAGGGAGAACGATATGAGCGACGTCCAGCAGAGGGTGGAGCGCTACCTCGCCATCTGGAACGAGACGGACCCGGCCGCACGCCGCGCCGCGATCGACGAGATGTGGACGCTGACCCCGGTCTACGTCGACCCCCTCGGCGTCGCCGAGGGACGGGACGCGATCGACGCGTTCGTCGGCGCCGCCCAGCAGCAGTTCCCCGGCATGGTGTTCCGCCCGTCCGGCACCGTGGACGCCCACCACAACGTGGCCCGGTTCGGGTGGGAGCTCGGACCGGAGGGCGGCGAGGCCATCGTGGTCGGATTCGACGTCGCGGTCTTCGCCGACGACGGCCGCTTCGACCGCGTCCACGGATTCCTCGACAAGGTCCCCGGCTGAGATCCCTCCCGCCGCGGACCGTCCGGACGACCTCGCCGCCCCGGCCCGCGACTCCGGCGGCCTAGGCCGCTTGGAGGCCGTCCCAAATGGGGCGGACGCCCACGCGGGACAGGCGCCAGCCCGCGGCGGTGCGCCTGGCGCGCAGGTCGTAGCGCTCGCCGAGGACGCGGCGCTCGCCCTCGCCCGCGAAGACGACGAGGAGGTTGGCCCTGATCGTCGCCTCCTCGCCGTCGATCTCGATCAGCGGGTTGGTGATGAAGTGCTGCGTCGGCACGCCGTGGTTGCGGCTCGCCTGGCGGACCAGGGCGTCGAGGCCGCGGGCCGTGCCGCCGGGGGTGCGGGCCTCGGCGTCCTCGGTGAACACGGTGCGGGCCTCGTCGAAGCGGTGCTCGTCGAGCCACAGCCCGAGGCGGGTGACGAGGTCGGTCAGTTCATGGCGGTCATCCCGCACGAGGACTCCTTTTATTGGTACGGCCAATGTTGGGATGACCAACATAACAATCATTGGCCGTCCCAACAAGTGGGTAGGCTGCCGGATGTGATGAACGCCGATGCCGCACCGCCGGCCCGCCTCGCGCGCACCCCGAGCTGGCTGATCAGCACCGCCGCCGCGCACGGGCACCGGCTGGTCACCGACGGATTCGCGGCGGCCGGCGCCCGCGGTTACCACTACCGCCTGCTCGCCGCCCTGGACGAGTACGGCCCGTCCAGCCAGGCCGACCTCGGCCGCCGCACGGGCATCGACCGCAGTGACGTCGTGGCGGCCCTGAACGAACTCGCCGCCAAGGACCTGATCGACCGCTCCCCCGACCCGGCCGACCGTCGCCGCAACGTCATCACCCTCACCCCCGCCGGAGCCCGCCACCTCAACGAGTTGGAAAACGTCCTGGCGGGCATCCAGGACGAACTCCTGGCCCCGCTCGCCCCCGCAGAGCGCGATCAGCTCATAGCCCTGCTCGCCCGCCTGGTCGACCACCACGCACGCTGACCCCGCCGCACGCGCGGTGCGCGCCCACGGCTCCAGCGCGGCATCGCTGCGGGCCTGCGCCCGGGTGGCCGTGCTCTGAGAGCGGCCCGTCGGCGAAGCCCCGATGGACGGTTCTCTCATGCGCACGCGGTTCTCCTTCGCTGGGACACCCCATACACGCGAGAGAACCGCCGCTGCTACCGCGGCCGCGTGTGAATCGCGAAGACGTTCCGCCTACTGCGCCATGTCGACGAAGCGGCTGTAGTGGCCCTGGAACGCGACCGTGACCGTCGCGGTGGGGCCGTTGCGGTGCTTCGCCACGATCAGGTCGGCCTCGCCCGCGCGCGGCGACTCCTTCTCGTAGGCGTCTTCACGGTGCAGCAGGATCACCATGTCCGCGTCCTGCTCGATAGATCCCGATTCGCGGAGATCGGACACCATGGGCTTCTTGTCCGTTCGCTGCTCCGGACCTCGGTTCAGCTGCGACAGCGCGATGACCGGGACGCCCAGCTCCTTCGCCAGGAGCTTCAGCGACCGGGAGAACTCCGACACCTCGACCTGGCGGCTCTCGACCCGCTTGCCGGAGCTCATCAGCTGCAAGTAGTCGATGATGACCAGGCGCAGATCATGCTGCTGCTTGAGCCGCCGGCACTTCGCCCGGATCTCCATCATCGACATGTTCGGCGAGTCGTCGATGAACAGCGGCGCCTCGGCGACCTCGCTCATCCTCCGGGCGAGGCGCGTCCAGTCCTCGTCCTGCATGGTGCCCGACCGCATCGCGTGCAGCGCCACCCGCGCCTCCGCCGACAGCAGCCGCATCGTGATCTCGTTGCGCCCCATCTCCAGGCTGAAGAACGCCGACGTCAACCCGTGCTTGATGGACGCCGCCCGCGCCAAGTCGAGGGCCAGCGTACTCTTCCCCATTGCCGGTCTTGCGGCAATTACCACCATTTGCCCGGGATGGAGGCCGTTGGTGAGGGCGTCCAGGTCGGCGAAGCCGGTGGGGACGCCGACCATCTGGCCGCCGCGGCTGCCGATCGCCTCGATCTCGTCCAGGGCGCCCGGCATGATCTCGCTGAGGGCGATGTAGTCCTCGCCGGAGCGCTTCTCGGCGATCGCGAAGACCTCGGCCTGGGCGCGGTCGAGGACCTCGTCGGCGTCCGCGCCGTCGGCGGCGTAGCCCATCTGGACGATGCGGGTGCCCGTCTCGACCAGTCGGCGCAGCACCGACCGCTCGCGGACGATCTTGGCGTAGTAGCCCGCGTTCGCGGCGGTGGGCACCGAGGAGATCAGCGTGTGCAGGTAGGGGGCACCGCCGATGCGGCCGATCTCGCCGTTCTTGGTGAGCTCGCCCGCGATCGTGACGGCGTCGGCGGGGTCGCCGCGGCCGTAGAGGTCGAGGATCGTGTCGTAGATGACCTGGTGCGCGGGGCGGTAGAAGTCCTGGGTGCGGAGGACCTCGACGACCTCGGCGATCGCGTCCGCGGACAGGAGCATGCCACCGAGGACGCCCTGTTCGGCGGCGATGTCGTTCGGGGGCGTGCGCTCGAACTCGTGCTCGGATGACCCGAGATCGCTCACGCTCACGTCCGCACCCCCTTCTGCTCGGCCGCCCCGTCCATCCCACGTTTACCCGAGGCGTCCGACATTCTCGCCAGGCCACGCGGGCCCCGGCAAAGTCACCTGTGGAAAACCTGTGGACAGCCTGTGCAAACACGCCGATGAGGCTGTGCATGACCTGTGGACGCCCCTGTGGATATCTCGCGGAGAGATCACCTGCCAACGACCTGACCAGCGACGACCTCATCCACCGGGTGTGCGGAAAAGAAAAACGGCCGACCGGCGACCGGTAAGGAACCAAGTGGAATTAAGGAACTTACATACTGGTACCGTGGACGCGCCATGATCGGTTCTCCCCGGAGGCGCGCGTCCGGCCACGACCGCGAGATCCTCCGCCTCGCGATCCCCGCCTTCGGCGCGCTCGTCGCGGAGCCACTGTTCCTGCTGTCCGACTCGGCGATCATCGGGCATCTCGGCACCGCGCAGCTCGGCGGCCTCGGCGTCGCCGGCCAGGCCCTCGCCACCCTGGTCTACCTGTGCGTCTTCCTCGCCTACGGGACGACGGCGGGAGTCGCGCGGCAGGTCGGCGCCGGCGATCTGCCCGCCGCGATCCGGCAGGGCATCGACGGGATGTGGCTCGCCCTCGTCATCGGCCTGGTGCTCATCGCCGCCGGATGGCCGTTCGTCTCCGGCATCGTGGACCTGTTCGGCGCGTCCGCGTCGGTGGCGCCGTTCGCCGAGACCTACCTGCGGGTGAGCCTGCTGGGCATCCCGTCCATGCTGATCGTCCTGGCCGGGACGGGCGTCCTGCGCGGCCTCCAGGACACCCGCACGCCGCTCTACGTCTCGATCGGCGGGTTCACGCTGAACCTGGTGCTCAACGTGCTGTTCGTGATCGTTCTGGACTGGGGGATCGCGGGGTCGGCATGGGGCACCGTCATCGCCCAGACGGGCAGCGCCGCCGTCTATGTCGCGGTCGTCCTGCGGGCGGCGCGGCGGCACGGGGCGCCGGTGCGGCCGGACGCCGCGGGCCTGCGCACGTCCGCGACCGCCGGGCTCGGGCTGCTGCTCCGGACGGCGGCGCTCCGCGTCGTCCTCATCGTCGGGACGTCCATCGCCGCGCGGATGGGCGACCCCGAGATCGCCGCGTACCAGGTCGGCTTCCAGATCTGGACGCTCCTCGCGTTCGCCCTGGACGCCATCGCGATCGCGGGGCAGGCCATCACCGGACGCCATCTGGGCGCGTCCGACGTCGCGGGCACGCGCGCGGTGACCCGCCGGATGGTGGTGTGGGGCATCGCCTGCGGGGTCGTGTTCGGGCTGGCGATCCTCGCGGTCCGGCCCTGGCTGCCCGCGCTGTTCACCTCGGACGAAGACGTCCGGGACCTGCTCCTCGGCTCGCTGCTGCTGATCGCGCTCCTGCAACCGGTCGCGGGTGTGGTGTTCGTCCTGGACGGAATCCTCATTGGCGCGGGGGATGGCGCCTATCTCGCGGTTACGACGCTGCTCGCGACTCTGGTCTTCCTGCCCGCGGCCCTCGCCGCCCACTGGACGGACGCCGGGCTCCTCTGGCTGTGGGCGGCGATCGGCCTGTGGATGGTGACCCGCCTGCTCACCCTCGGGCTGCGCGCGCGAGGAGATCGCTGGATGGTCACCGGCGCCGTCCGCTGAATCCCACCCGCACCCCCCGCCCCACTCGCTACTATTCGAACATGTGTTCCACGCACGGCGAGCGGATGGCCCGGCTGACGCAGGCGATCGACGACCTGGCCGCGGAGGGCCTGGCCGGACTGCCTCCGGAGATCCTCGTCGAGCGGGTGGCCGGCATCTGGTCGCTGGTGGAGGGCATCGATCCGGAGATCGCGCGCAGCCGGACGCGCTACACCACCCCGGACACATGAACCCTGGACGCACACGACCGCCGCCCCGGAATCCCGGGACGGCGGTCGTGGTGGTGCGGAGCCGTCAGGCCTCGACGACGTTGACGTCGATCGTGGCGTCGACGTCGGCGTGCAGGCGCACGCTGACCCGGTGGGTGCCGACGGTCTTGATCGGGTTCCCGATCACGATGCGGCGGCGGTCCAGGTCGGGGCCGTCGGAGGCCTTGACGGCCTCGGCGATGTCGGCGGCGGTCACCGCGCCGAAGAGGCGGCCGTTGGCGCCGGTGCGCGAGCGCAGCGTCACCTTCAGCGCCTTCAGCCGGCCGGCGACCTCCTTGGCGTGCTCGGCGGTCGCGATCTCGCGGGCCGAACGCGCCTTCTTGATGGAGTCGATCTCCTTCTCGGCGCCGCGGGTCCACTTGATCGCGAATCCGCGCGGGACGAGGTAGTTGCGGCCGTAGCCGTCGCGGACCTCGATGACGTCACCGGGCTCGCCGAGCCCGGTCACCTGCTGGGTCAGGATGAGCTTCATGATCTTTCCTCCTGCCTCAGCGCGCGGTGCTGGTGTACGGCAGCAGCGCCATCTCGCGGGCGTTCTTGATCGCCGTGGCGACGTCCCGCTGGTGCTGGGTGCAGTTGCCGGTCACGCGACGGGCACGGATCTTGCCGCGGTCGGAGATGAACTTCCGCAGCAGGCCCGTGTCCTTGTAGTCGACGTAGGAGATCTTCTCCTGGCAGAAAACGCAAACCTTCTTCTTCGGCTTGCGAGGAGGTGGCTTCGCCATCGTGGTGCTCCTTTGGGAGAGCCCCGCTGTCGCGGGAATGGACGTGATGAGTGTTGGTCTCGCGGTCAGAACGGCGGTTCGTCGGAGAACCCGCCGCCACCGCCACCGCCGCCGGTGGCCCAGGGGTCGTCGGCCGGGCCGGACTGCTGGGCGCCGCCGAAGCCGCCGCCCTGCTGACCGCCACCGCCGCCGCCACCGAAGCCGCCGCCGCCCTGCTGGGCGCCGCCCTGCTGGCCGCCGCCGAAGCCACCGCCGCCGCCCTGACGCTGCGTCTTGTTGACCTTGGCGGTCGCGCTGCGCAGGGACGGGCCGACCTCGTCGACCTCGATCTCGAAGACGGTGCGCTTCTCACCCTCGCGGGTGTCGTACGACCGCTGCTTGAGGCGTCCCTGCACGATCACCCGCATGCCGCGCTGCAGGCTCTCGGCCACGTTCTCGGCGGCCTGCCGCCAGACGTTGCAGGTCAGGAACAGCGCCTCGCCGTCCTTCCAGTCGCCGGACTGGCGGTCGAAGAACCGCGGGGTCGAGGCGATGCGGAAGGACGCGACGGCCTGGCCGCTCGGGGTGAAACGCAGATTCGGGTCCTCGACGAGGTTCCCGACGATCGTGATTACGGTGTCGCCTGCCATGGGGCTCGCTCCGGCTGCTGTGAGGGCTGAGCCTGGCTCAGTGGACCTCGGGGCGGATGACCTTGGTGCGGAGGATCGACTCGCTCAGGTTGAGCTGACGGTCCATCTCCTTGACCGTGGCGGGCTCAGCCGACAGGTCGACCACCGCGTAGATGCCTTCGGACTTCTTCTGGATGTCGTACGCCAGGCGCCGGCGGCCCCAGACGTCGACCTTCTCCACGCTGCCGCCATCGTCCTTCACGACCTTCAGGAACGGGTCGAGGGCCGCACCCGCGGTGCGCTCGTCGATGGCGGGGTCGAGGATCGCCATGAGTTCGTAACGACGCATGCTGTGTCCCTACCTCCTCTGGACTCATGCGGTCACGGTCTTTCCGTGACAGGAGGGCTTCGTGCGTCTCCCGCGGCGGCGCCGGATCCGGTTACGCCGGGGCACCGCGCCGCGAGACCGGTACAGGCTACCAAGAGTCGGCAGCGTGCACGCCGTTTCCGCGGACCGGGAGCGTTCAGCGCACCGGCCCCGGCTGGGCTCTCCGGGAGCAGCGACGCCGCTCCAGCTCGGCCATGATGTCGGCCATGCGCGCCCGCATCCGGGCGGTCTGCGTGGTCAGTATGGACAGCTCCTCGACGAGTTCCGCATCGCCGATCACCGTCAGCTCGCTGTGCCGCATTCGCCTCGCCTCCCGTACCGGCCGGGCCGACCTCGAAACCGCACCTTCTTCGAAACCGTGTTCGACTCTAGCCGGTGCCGCCGACATTTCCGCGCGTCCCCCCAGGTTGATCTCCGATCGGGACGGGAATCCCTACCGCGTGGTCCGGTCCGCGCGGACCGGCGCCCGTCCAGTTCTTCGTCGCGCGGGAGCGTGACCTCGAGGAGGAGGCTCGATGCCACAGGAGGCAGCCCGGAGCGAGCACGCGGCCGTCGGGGCGAAGGGTCAGCACACCGAGCGCCATCCGGTGGAGGACGCGCTGGCGGTGTGCGCGATCACGATCGGCGCGGCCGCCCTGGTCCTCGGCGCCATCCCGGCGACGCACTTCTTCGGCGCGATCGCGGCGGTGGCCGGCCTGCCGCTGGCGCTCTACTCGCAGATGGTGTCCGCGACGACCAACGAGCGGTGGCTGAACGTGATCGCGATGGTCGCCTCCTTCATCGGCGGCGCGTTCGCGCTCCGGCACGGCGGTTTCAGCCTCTGAGCCGGTTTCGTCGGACGGCGCGGCTAACCTCGGTGCCATGCGCATCGGAGCCCACGTCGACCAGACCGATCCCCTCGACAGCGCGCGTGCCATCGGGGCCGACGTCGTCCAGTTCTTCCTGGGCGACCCCCAGGGCTGGAAGAAGCCCGTCCTGCCGAAGGGCGTCGAGGCTCTGGCGGGGTCGGGCGTGGACGTCTACATTCACGCGCCCTACACGATCAATGTCGCGACCTCCAACAACAGGATCCGGATCCCGAGCCGGAAGAACCTGACGCAGCAGCTGGAGGCGGCCGCGTCCATCGGCGCCAAGGCGCTGATCGTGCACGGCGGGCACGTGCTGAAGGACGACGACCCGGAGGCCGGGTTCGAGAACTGGCGCAAGGTGTTCGAGCGGGTCGAGTGCCCCATCCCCGTCCTCATCGAGAACACCGCCGGCGGCGGCAACGCGATGGCGCGCAAGTTCGACCGGATCGCCCGGCTCTGGGAGGTCCTCTCCACGGTGGAGGGGTTGGAGTCCAAGCTCGGTTTCTGCCTCGACACCTGCCATGCCCACGCGGCCGGCGAGGAGCTCATCGACGCCGTCGACCGGATCAAGGCCATAACCGGCCGCATCGATCTCGTCCACTGCAACGACAGCCGGGACGCGTTCGGGTCGGGCGCCGACCGGCACGCGAACCTCGGCAGCGGCACCATCGACCCCGAACTCATCCTGACCGTGGTCAGGGCGGCCGGAGCGCCGGTCGTGGTGGAGACGCCGGGCGCCGGGCAGGCCGACGACATCGCCTGGCTGCGCGCGAACCTGGACTGATCGGGCCCTCTTCACGGAGGCCGGGAACCGTCCCGGACGGACCGGCATCTAACCCGGCGAAGGAACCGGCATGACGACATCAGTCCGAAGGTCACCTCACACTGGCATAATCCGGAATCCAGCCTCAGCGCACGCGCGATCTCTCCGGCGGGCGCGCGAACCGATCGGGAACTTCATGGCATACGACCCTTACGGGTACGGGTCGCAGGACCCCTACGCCCAGTCCTCCTACCCGCAGCAGCAGCCCGCGGTCCAGCACCACTACTACGGGCCGTCCGCCGCCGCGGTCGCGCCGACCAACGGCATGGCGACGGCGTCGATGGTGCTCGGGCTCATCGGTTTCTTCGCGTGCGGTGTGACGTCCGTCTTGGCGATCATCTTCGGGCATGTCGCGCAGAGCCAGATCAAGCGGACCGGTGAGGGCGGGTCGGGCATGGCCGTGACCGGTCTCGTCCTCGGCTACATCGTCTCCGTCGGCTGGATCGTGTTCTGGATCTTCTACATCGGACTGTGGGCCGCGATCGTCGGCGGCGGAGCCGCCACCAGCAGCACCTACTGACCGCCGGGCCGCCCGCCACCCCCACGCCGCGCACGGCGTGGGGGTCTTCGTGCGTCCGGCCTCAGGTGACGGGGACGGCGGTGTGCCGGCGTCCCCTGAACCGGCGCAGCGACACCACGTCGCCGGCGCCGTCCAGGACACCGCCGGACGGGTCGTCCACGCCGTCCGAGCGCACCGGATCCCCGGACGGCCGCAGGATGTCCACGACGACCAGTGCCGCCAGCAGGAACACGGTGCAGAAGCGCGCCCCCAGCGCGAGGTGGTAGACGCCGTCCTGGATACCGGCGTCCGGGACGTCGAGCCGTGCGAGGGACGAGAGCGTCTCCGAGAGGTCCGCGCCTCCGTAGCCGCTGGACACCGACAGCAGGAACCACCAGATGCCGAAGAAGTAGACGATCTCCCCGACCTGCCAGACGACGAACGCGGGGAGCTTGGGCCGGGCCAGGACGGCCAGGGGCAGCAGCCAGAGGACGTACTGCGGCGACCACACCTTGTTCGGCAGCATGAATGCGACGAGGACGAGGAACATCAGCTGCGCCAGGCGCGGACGCCGCGGCGCGGTGAGCGCGAGGACGGCGATGCCCGCCGCGAGGACGAGGAACGTCCCGGTGCCGAGCATGTTGAGCTCGCTCGTGTCGTTCACGCCGTCCAGCCCGTGCTCGCGCAGGTAGAAGAAGACCGACCCCCAGTCCACCCCGCGCTCCTGGCTGAACCGGTAGAACTCCTTCCACCCTTCCCAGGCGAACAGCATCACGGGTCCGTTGACGAGCAGCCACGCGCCGGCCGTCCCGGCGAGCATCCGGCCCATCGCGCGCCACTGACCGGCGCGGACGCAGAGCAGCACGAGCGGCCCGAGGAACAGCAGCGGGTAGAACTTCGCGGCGATCGCGAGGCCGAGGAGCACGCCGGCGAGGAGGGGGAGCCGCTTCGACCAGGCGGCGAGGGCGAGCGCCGACAGCGCGACCGCCAGCATGTCCCAGTTGATGTAGGCGGTGAGGAGGAGCGCCGGGGACAGCGCGACCATCAGGCCGGTGCGCAGCGACCGGCGTCCCGCCGTGTACGCGGTCGCGAGGACGGCCGCGATCGCGAGGACGGCGAGCAGCACCACCGTGAGGTTGTAGAACGCCATGCCCCGCGCGTCCTGCTCGAACGGGCGGACGAGCCAGGCGGCCAGCTGCATGAAGCCGCCGCTCAGCACGGGGTACTCCACGTAGTGGATGTCCTCGCCGGCGAACGAGTCGAAGTACGGCACCTTGCCGTCGTTCAGTCCCCGCACGTAGTACAGCGGGTAGATGTCGGTGTAGCAGGCCCGGGTCGTCGTCCTGATGAAGTCGAACCCCGCGGACGCGCACGGGCGCTTCTGCATCCACCCGAGGAGGCACACCAGGGCGGTGACCCCCGTGAGCACCGGCACGAGGCGGATGAACCGGCCGTTCCCGCCCGGGTCCGGCCGGTCGCCGTCCGCCGCGGTCCCGCCGGGCATTCCGAGCCTTCCAGAAGACGACGCCATGGAGATCAGACTATTGGCCTCCGACGATCATGCGGTCGGTCCGGCGGACGGAAAGACCCGGGAGGCGGCGGCCCCCCGGGTCTTCCGGCCGGTCAGTAGCCCTGACCGATGTTCGTCTGCGGCTCGTTCGGCTCCTCCGGCGTCGTCCGGCAGGCCGGATAGGCCGGGTGCGTCCGGCACCACCACTTCGGCGGCGGGTCGCTCGGCGGGATGTTCGGGTTGCAGCCGACCGGCATGCCGAGCTGGTTGCACGGCTGGTCGGCCGGCGGCGACGGGCTCGGGCTCGTGGACGGGGACGGGCTCTGCGTCTGGCATCCCTGACCCGGCTGGTTGCCGTTCCCGTTCCCCGGGCCGTTGCCGTTGCCGTTGCCGGGCTGGCAGCTCGGGCTCGGCGTCACGGTCGGCGTCTCCGTCGGCTTGGGCGTCGGCGTCGGCGCCGCCCACGGCGCGATCTGGCCGACGTTGCCGGGCGGGCCGAACTGCGAGATCGGCTTGCCGTCGTGCGCGTACGTCATGAACGTCTTGAACAGGTCGGCGGGGACCGTACCACCGTAGATCTGGTTGTAGCCGCCGACACCGACCAGCGACAGCCGGTTGCGGTTCTTGTCCTCGCGCCACATCGCGACGGACGTCGAGTACTCCGGCGTGTAACCGACGAACCAGGCGGCCTTGTTCTCTTCGGTCGTACCCGTCTTGCCCGCGACCGGACGGACACCGAGGCTGGCCCGCGTACCGGTACCGGACGTGACGACGGCCCGCATGGCGGCCGTCGCGTCACGCGCGACCGCCTCGGAGAAGACCTCCTTGGGGGTGTCCCAAGGGAGCTTCTTCAGCGGCTTGCCCTCAGCGTTGGTGACGACGCTGCCGTCCTTCTTCGTCACCTTGGCGATGACGTGGGCCTGGCGGTACTTGCCCTCGGCGGCGAACGCCGAGTAGACGGAAGCCATCGTGGTCGGGCTGGTGTCGATGACGCCGAGGGGGAGCGAAGTGACCTGCTTGAGGCCGGACGTGCCCTCGGAGATCCCCAACTTCTTCGCCATCTCGATGACGTTCTTCAGCCCCACCTTCTGGCCGAGCTCGACGTACGCCGTGTTGATCGACATCGCCGTCATCTGCTTCAGGTTGTAGACGCCGTTCTCCGACCGGCTGTCATTGGTGAACGTCGCCCCGCCGATCGTCCGCTTGTAACTGCCGTCCATGGGCGTCCGCAGGCTGATGCCCTGGTCGAGCGCCGTGGCGAGGACGATCGGCTTGAAGGACGACCCGGGCTGCACCTTCGCGTCGAACGAGTCGTCGAACTGCTGCTTGCTGTACCCGGGTCCGCCGTAGGCCGCGGCGACGCCGCCGGTCTTCGGGTCGACCACGCTCAGCCCGAAGTGGATCTCCTTGCCCAGGTTGTACTTCTGCCGCATCTGCTTGACGGAGTAGGCGGTGTAGTCCTGAAGGTCCTTGCGGAACGTCGTCTGGATCTTCAGGCCACCGGTCTCGATCATCTGCTCGGTGATGCCGAGGGACTTCAGCTCGTCCATGACGCGGTCCTTGAGGTACCCCGTCTGGCTGTTGTCCTTGACGTCGCTCCAGGTCTTCTGCGTCGCCGGGAACTTCGCCGCCGCGCGCTGGCCCGAGTCGAGCCATTTCTCCTCGACCATGCCGTCGAGGACGTAGTTCCAGCGCTCGATCAGCGCCTTCTTCGGCGGGTTGCTGTCGTCGCCCTGCGTCACGAAGTAGGTGGGCCGCTGGATCATCGCGGCCAGCATCGCCGCCTCGGACAGGTTCAGCTTGTCGACGGTCTTGTGGAAGTAGGCGCGGGACGCGGCCTGTATCCCATACGACGAACGGCCGAAGTAGATGGTGTTCAGGTAGAGCTCGAGGATGACGTCCTTATCCACGTCGTTCCCCAGCCGGATGGAGATGAGGATCTCCTTGAACTTCCGGCTGACCGTTCGGTCCTGGCTGAGACCCTGGTAGTAGTTTCGGGCCATCTGCTGGGTGATGGTGGAGCCGCCCTGGACGTCTCCGCCGGTCATCGTCTTGAACAGTGCGCGGGCGATGCCCTTGGTGGAGATGCCGGAGTTCTCCTCGAAGTCCCGGTCCTCCGCTGCAAGCACGGCTTTCCGGACGAACAACGGAATCTGCGCCAGCTTGACTTCCTCGCGGTGCATGCCGATGCGGGCGAGGGGCTTCCCGTCCGCATAGGTGATGACCGACTCCTGCCGGAGGGCGTCCTGCTGCGCCTTCGTCGGCACCGGCGTGTTGGCGTACGCCACGACGACGAGCGTCACAAATCCGAGCAGCAGGACGGTGCAGACGGCGACAACGATCTTCCAGTTCGGGACGTACCGCCGCCAGCCGGTCTTCTCGGGCTCGTCGGAGCGCTTGCCGCGCCGCCCGCCGATACCGCCCGGACCACCGGGACCTCCCGGGCCGCCGGGGCCGCGTGAACCACCCGAGCCGCCCGGACCACCGGGCCCGCGCCCGCCCGGACCTGCGGGGCCGCCGGGGCCGGAGCGCATGGCACCGGGTGTACCGGGGGCACCGGCACGGCGCCGGCCGCCGGGCGCACCGGCGGGCGCGCCCGTGCGGGCGGGAACGCCGCGTCCGGTCGGCCGGCCGTTGCCGTTGCCGGGACGCGGGCCGCGTCCCGGCGTCGGGGGAGCCCCGCGCTGGGCACCGGCGGGCGCGCCGGAAGCACCGGGGCGGGACGGGCCTCGCCGGCCGGGACTGTCTCCGTAATCCGGTCCGTATCGGCTTGGGTTACTCACGCGACCTCATCAACTGGGGTACGGCTGTGCGTCGTCTGAGAGTACTGCGCGCCCGGAGGAGCCGGGGTCCGCTGGGAAATGACCCCGGTTCCTCCGGAACTGCGATACCGGACGCCCCGTCATTCCGGCGGCCTCGCCGCGAAGGACAGCGGACGTGCGCTCTCCATGTTCGGACGGTTCCGGGTCAGCCGGCATATCGGGTTGTCCCGGTGCAGGTTGCACCACCACCGCGGGGGCGGGAAGCTCGGCGGCTTGTTCGGGTCGCAGTTCGGGTTCGGGAGCGGCGACTGGCAGGCGGGCTTGTCGCCCTGGTCGCCGTCATCGCCATCGTCACCGTCGTCCTGGCAGCGCGGGTCGTACTCGCCGATCGGGGAGTCGCACCACGGCGGGCGCTTGTCCTTCTTCTTCTCCGGCGGCTTGGCCCACTGCTGGACGATGCCGCCCCAGACCGGCTGCGGGAACGGCTTCGCCTCCTCGCCTGCGGTCGCGTCCGCCATGTACGCCCGCCAGATGCGCGCGGGGATGGACCCGCCCTCGACCTCGCCGATGCCGGGCAGGACGAGCGACTTCTTTCTTCCGTCCGGTCCCTTGGCGTCGTTGTACATCGTCACCGCCGTGGAGTACTGCGGGACGTATCCCACGAACCACGTCGCGACGTTGCGGTCGGTGGTGCCCGTCTTGCCGGCCGCCTCCCGCCCGTCCGGGAGGCGGGCGGCGGTCGCGGTACCGGCGTTCACGACCTGCCTCATCGCGTACGTCGCGTCCGCCGCCACTCCGGGGGTGAAGACGCGGCGCTTCACGGGCTTCCACTTGTACTTCTGCGTCTTGTTGTCGCTCAGCCTGACGTAACGGATGACGTGCGGCTTGTGGTAGATCCCGCCGTTCGCGAACGGAACGTATCCGGCGGCCTGCTCGATCGGCCGGATGTCGTTCACGCCGAGCGCCAGCGTCGGGTACTTGTGCGGCTTCAGCAGGAAGGGCTCGATGCCCGCGTCCGTCTCGGTCTTGATGACCTCTTCGATGCCGACCTTGCCGATCAGCTGGATGAACGCGGTGTTCACCGAGTTCTGCGTCGCCCTGATGAGGTTGATCGCCGGGGCTTCCTTGTGCCCGTTCGGGACCCGGTACGCGCGGGGCGTGCCCGCCGACACGACGTTCCCGTTCCCGTCGAGCGGGATCATCGAGCGGCCCTCGACCAGGCTCTTCAGGCTGTAGTTCTGCTTCAGGGCCGTCGCCAGGACGTACGGCTTCATCGCCGATCCGCCCTGCGCCTGCCCCTGCCACACATTGTCGAACGCCTGGTCCAGGTAGTCGGGCCCGCCGTAGAACGCGACGACCTCACCGTTGGCCGTGTTGACCGACACCAGGCCCACGCGGATCTTCTTCTTCGCGAGCTTCTTCGGGTTGACCTGCGGCACGGTCTTTTCCGCGGCGCGCTTCGCCTGGGCCATCTTCTTGCGGTCGAACGTCGTGTAGACCCGCAGGCCCTGCGTCGTCAGCATCTTGCTGTCGATGCCCGCGCGGCGGAGTTCCTCCTTGGCGCGCATCAGCATGTAGCCGCGCTGACCGCCGTACAGTTCCGCGTTCTGGCCGGCGGACCGGATCTTCGGCAGCGCGGCCAGGGCCTTGTCCGCCTCGGCCTGGCTGAGCACCTTCATCTCGACCATGCCCTTGAGGGTGTACTCGTAGCGGGCCTTCAGCCAGGCCTGGTTCTCCTTCTCGCCGATGTCCCGGTTCGGGTTCTGGATGATGCCGCCGAGGACGGCCGCCTGGGCCGGGGTGAGCTTCCACACGTCCGTGCCGAAGTACTCCCGGGACGCCGCCTGGATGCCGTACGTGTCACGGCCGAAGTAGATGGTGTTCAGGTAGAGCTTGAGGATCTCGTCCTTGCTCTTCTCGTCCTCGAGCTTCAGGGAGATGAACAGCTCCTTGAACTTCCGGTTCACCGTCCGGTTGTTCGGGTCGGAGTAGTAGTTCTTGGCGAGCTGCTGCGTGATGGTGGACCCGCCGCCGGACCCGCCCGTCAGGTTCTTCCAGACGGCGCGCGTGGTGCCCTTGATGGAGAAACCGGGGTCGCTGCGGAAGCTCCGGTTCTCCGCCGCCAGCACCGCGTTCTGCACGTGCGCCGGGACCTTGCTCAGCTCGACGCTCTGCCGCTTCTTACCGATCCGCCCGATCTCGCTCTTGTCGGTGTAGTAGAAGATGGACGCCTGGTCCTCGACGCCGGCCACGGTCGGTTCCGCGGGCGTGGGCGTGTTGGAGTACGCGACCCAGATCAGGGTGACGAATCCGGCGAACGCCAGCCCGCACACCCCGGCCACGAGCTTCCAGGACGGCAGGAACCGCCGCCAGCCCTCGTTGCGGGAACGCAGATGGTCGACGAAGCCGCGCTTGCCGCCGCCCTTCCGCGGACGGCCAGGCCCACCGGGGCCACCCGGACCACCGGGACCACTGGGGCCACCGGGGCCACCGGGCCCAGGCCCGCCCAGACCGGGACCACCGGGGCCGACCGGCACGGCCGGCATGCCGAAGTTTCCGGGCATGCCCGCCCCCGCCGGACCTCCTGCGGGCGCTGGCGCTCCCCCGGGACCACCCGGTCCGGCCGCGTGCTTTCCGACGCGCACCGGCGGGCCGCCGGAGGGACCACCGAGACCGGGGCCGCTTGCCGCGCCCATCGGCGCGTTCAGCGGGTTGCCGGAGGGTACACCGCCACGCGGAGCGTTCGGCGGAGCGTTCAAGGGACTGCCGGACGGGACGCCGGCCCCGCTCGGCGGCGGGCCTCCTATCGGGCCGACGGGCAGGCCGTCGCCCGCGGTGCCGTTCAGCGGATCACCGATGCGCGGACTCGACCGCGGGCCTCCGCCCGCACCGATCGGCGGACCGTCGCCCGCGGGACCGCTCAAAGGGCTGCCGCCCGCCGGGTCGCTCAGCGGCGGCGGGTTCAAGGGGTTGCCGGACGGAGTGCCCGGCCCGCTCAACGGCGCGTTCAGAGCACCACCGCCGAAACCTGCGGACGGTCCAACGCCGAGGGGGTCGCTCAAGGGGGCGTTCAAAGGGTTGGCGGACGCGACACCGCTTCCCGAGGTTCCGCCCGGGGAAACACCAGGCGCGGGGTCGCTCAACGAGGCGGCTGGGCTCAAGGGGGCGGGGTCGCTCAAAGGGGCGGGGTCGCTCAAGGGGGCCGGAGGCGTCTCCGGTACATCACGTTTCTGCGGCTCCACGGGCAGCCCGCCGGAGGGGGTCGCGGACGCGGGCGTCCCGCCGGGGGGCGTCGAGGACGGCGGCGGCCCGAAGATGACAGCGGGACCGGCGGCCGACGGCGGCGGGGGCGGCGGGGCGATCGGTCCCGAGGCGGACACGGCCGACGACGGCGCCGCCTCGGCGGACGGCTCGGGCGGCAGGGCGCCCGCGGCCGTGTCGAAGGGCCCGACGAACGGCGGGGGGACAGGCGGCGCCGAAGCGCCGGTGCTCACATCACCGGTCTCGCCGAAGGCATCCGGAGCGGCGGGGTCGGCGGGCCGACCGGGGCGGGGGACCTGCTGCCCGCCCGGCCTCGGGGGCCCGGACTCCGCGTCCGGTCGGGGCTGGCTTGGATTACTCACGCGACCTCATCGACAGGGGACAAACGGGCGGTTGCCGAACTCGTGCGCCGTCCGAAGAGTACTGTGCGGGCTGGTGAGCGGGGGGCGCGCAGGGCGCGGCAAGGCTCGGATCTCGGCCGGCTGGACGTCCTGACCTGCGGCGCTGCGGATCATCCTCCTTGTCGGTCACCGCTCGGGGCGGTCTCCCCGTGGCCGAGAACGTAGGACTGCGCCAGGTGGTTCCATGCGCAACTTTGACACACTTCGACCACGTAGACCCGAAATTCGCCGTATTCGTGCTCCATGGCGGCCAGCTCGGCGGGGGCCTTCACCCGCCCGGCGTAGCGGCCCAGTTCGTCTCCGTACACATAGGTGACGTGGGTGAGCCGCACACGGTCGCAGACGGGGCAGGAGGCGTCGGTCGGCTCCCCGTGGTACTTCGCGGCGCGCAGCAGGTACGGGTGCGCGTCGCAGGCGTCGTCCCTGGCCAGTGAACCCGACCGCAGTTCCGTGAGGGCGGCGCGCTTCGCGAGCCCGTAGTCGACGACCAGCCTCCGTCCCATGGACGGTTCGTACCCCGCCGCGCACCGCCTCAAGGCCCCGGGCTTGCCATGGGACGCGTCGCTACGTATCTTGTCGATGTATCGAGCCGATACATTCACTCGATACATCGACCCGAGACATCGACCCGGATGTCGACAGCGCGGAAGAGGGAAGCGGATGGCGGCCAAGAAGGGCGCGGGCGTGCTGGAGCTCGCCGTGCTCGGGCTGCTGCACGAGTCCCCGATGCACGGCTACGAGCTGCGCAAGCGGCTCAACACCCTGCTGGGCATGTTCCGCGCGTTCTCGTACGGGTCGCTCTACCCCTGCCTCAAGCAGCTGCTCGGCAGCGGTCTGATCATCGAGGACCGCCCCGAGGAGCCGAACGGGGCGCTCGCGCTGCAGAGCCGCAGGTCGAAGATCGTCTACAAGCTCACCGCCGAGGGCAAGGAGCGGCTCCAGCAGCTGCTCACCGAGGCGGGTCCGGCGTCGTGGGAGGACGAGGGGTTCGGCGTGCACTTCGCCTTCTTCTCGCACACCCGCGCCGACGTGCGGCTGCGCATCCTCGAGGGCCGGCGCAGCCGGCTGGAGGAGCGGCTGGAGAGCGTGCGCGCCGCTCTGGCGCGCACCCGGGAACGGGTCGACTCCTACACGCTCGAACTGCAGAACCACGGGCTCGAGTCCGTCGAGCGCGAGGTCCGGTGGCTCAACGAGCTCATCGGGCGCGAGCGGGCGGAGCAGGAACGGCAAGCCAGAACTTCGCAAATCAATCAGGACATGCCTCGGGAGAAGGGCCGCTGAACCGCGGCCCGGCGCCCTCGGGGTCGGGTGAAGAAACACCACATGTTCCGCTAAGAGAGAAGGAGCAATCGGATGGGTTCGGTGCGCGTAGCCATCGTGGGTGTGGGCAACTGCGCCTCTTCGCTCGTCCAGGGTGTCGAGTTCTACAAGGACGCGGCCCCCGAGACGCGGGTCCCCGGCCTCATGCACGTCCAGTTCGGCGACTACCACGTCGGCGACGTGGAGTTCGTGGCGGCGTTCGACGTGGACGCCAAGAAGGTCGGGATGGACCTGTCCGAGGCCATCCACGCCAGCGAGAACAACACCATCAAGTTCGCCGACGTGCCCCCGACCGGCGTGACCGTCCAGCGCGGCCACACCCTGGACGGCCTGGGCGAGTACTACCTCGACATGGTCGAGGAGTCGGACGCCGAGCCGGTCGACGTGGTGCAGGCGCTGAAGGACGCCGAGGTGGACGTCCTCGTGTCCTACCTGCCGGTGGGCTCCGAGGAGGCCGACCGCTTCTACGCGCAGGCCTGCATCGACGCCAAGGTCGCGTTCGTGAACGCGCTGCCGGTGTTCATCGCCAGCGACCCCGAGTGGGCGCAGAAGTTCACGGACGCGGGCGTCCCGATCGTCGGCGACGACATCAAGTCCCAGGTCGGCGCGACCATCACGCACCGCGTCATGGCCAAGCTCTTCGAGGACCGCGGCGTCGAGCTGCTGCGCACGTACCAGCTCAACTTCGGCGGCAACATGGACTTCATGAACATGCTGGAGCGCAAGCGCCTCCAGTCCAAGAAGATCTCCAAGACGCAGTCGGTCACGTCGCAGATCCCGCACGAGATGGCGAAGGCCGACGTGCACATCGGCCCGTCCGACCACGTGCCGTGGCTGGACGACCGCAAGTGGGCCTACGTCCGCCTGGAGGGCAGGTCCTTCGGCGACACCCCGCTGAACCTGGAGTACAAGCTCGAGGTCTGGGACTCCCCGAACTCCGCGGGCGTCATCATCGACGCCGTCCGCGCCGCGAAGATCGCGAAGGACCGCGGCGTCGGCGGCCCGATCCTGTCGGCGAGCTCCTACTTCATGAAGTCGCCGCCGGAGCAGTACAACGACGACCAGGCGCGCGAGGCCGTCGAGGCCTTCATCCGCGGCGACGTCGAGCGCTGACCCCCGGCACACCGCCCCGCCGCCCGGTGAGAGGCTGATCACAAAGCGCCGCGACGGACGCCCCGACACGGAAGACTCCCGTGTCGGGGCGTCCGCGTTCTCCGGTCCCGCCGGAGAAAGCGCAGGGGAAAACGGCGATGTACCGGCACTTCGTCACTCTGCGGCCCTACTGTGACACCGAAGGTGAATACGCGGGTGGAGGGCGTGATGGCACGCGAGCTGATCAAGGTCTCGGCCGGGCTCACCGGGCTCGCCGTGCTCGCCGCCGCGCTGACCGGGTGCGCGGGCGGGGGCGCCGGGGCGCAGGGCCCGCCGCGTCCGGGCGGCACGCTGCGCGTGATCGGCTCGTCCGATGTCGAGCACCTCGACACCGCGTCGGTCTCCAGCGTCGGCTCCTACGGCCTGGTCCGGACGTTCGCCCGCACGCTGTTCGGCGTGCGCGCGTCCAACGCGTTCCCCGAGACCGTGCCCGTGCAGGCGGACGTGGCGGCGCGCGTCCCCAGCCGGGAGAACGGCGACATCGCCAAGGACGGCCGGACGTACACGGTGCGGCTGCGGACGGGCGTCCAGTGGAACACGAGCCCGCCGCGCCCCGTGACCGCGCACGACTTCGTGCGGGGGTTCGAACGGCTCTGCAACCCGGCGTCCCCGTCCGCGGGCAAGGGCTACTACATCTCGACCCTCAAGGGGATGGACGCGTTCTGCCGGGGCTTCTCCGCGGTCGACCGCGATGACCCGAAGGCGATGGCGGCCTACCAGCGCGAGCACGGGTTCGAGGGCGTCCGGGCCAGGGACGACCGGACGCTCGTGTTCACGCTGGAGAAGCCGGCCAGCGACTTCCTCAACCTGCTGTCGCTGCCGTTCACCGCGGCGGCGCCGGCGGAGTACGACCGGTACGTCCCCGACGGCCCGGAGTTCCGCCGCCGCACGATCTCCAACGGCCCGTACCAGATCACCGAGTACCGGCCCGGCATGTCGGTCGTCCTGGAGCACAACCGGGCATGGCGGCGGGAGAGCGACCCGCTGCGCGAGCGGCACGTCGAGAAGATCCAGATCACGTTCGGCCAGGACTCCCCGGAGACCGTCCAGCAGCAGCTGGAGCAGGGCACCGCCGACCTCGCGTGGGACCAGCCCGTCCCGACGGCCGCCATCCCCGGGCTGCGCCGCGACCCGCGCTTCGCGATCCGGGAGACCCCGAACAACAGCCCGTACCTGGTGTTCAACACCCGCAGCCCGAACAACGGCGGGGCGCTGGGCAAGCGGGAGGTCAGGCAGGCGCTGCAGTACGCCGTCGACCGCTCCGCCCTCATCAAGCTCGTCGGCGGGCCGTCCGTCGCGGAACCGCTGCACACGGTGATCCCGCCGGGCAACTCCGGGCACGCACCGCGCAACCCCTACCCGACCGCCGACGAGGCCGGTGACCCGGCCAAGTGCCGCCAGCTGCTCGCCAAGGCCGGCCATGCCCGCCTCACGCTGAAGTTCCCGTACCGGACGAACAGCGTCCACAGGCTCCTCGCGCAGTCGATCGCCGGGAACCTGGCCGCCTGTAACGTGAAGGCGATCCTCACGGCGGACGCGGGCGGCTCCTTCTACTCGGCGACGCTCACCGATCCCGCGAAGGCCCGCGAGGGCCAGTGGGACATCGCCGCCCCCGGCTGGACCCCCGACTGGTACGGCAACAACGGCCGGTCGATCATCCAGCCGCTGTTCGACGGCCGGACCTACGGCCCGAACTCCACCAACTACGGCGGCTATGACAATCCCGAGGTCAACGGCCTGATCGACGCGGCCCTGACCGCGTCCAGCCCGGACCGGGCCGCCGGCTTCTGGGCCATGGCCGACCAGAAGATCATGGACGACGCCGCGATCATCCCCCTGCTGGACCGCGACCAGCCCATCTTCCACTCGTCCCGCGTCCACAACGCCCTCTTCCTGCCCACGGCGGCGGGCTACGACTACACCCGCCTTTGGCTCAGCCCCTGAGCTCGGCGGGGCGCATAGAGTTCCCCGGGTGTGGGGTGAGTTGCGGGGGATCGTGCGGGGGCGTGACTTCCGCCGGCTCTATGGGACGCGGATCGCCTCCCAGCTCACCGACGGCGTCTTCCAGGTGGCACTCGCCGGTTACGTCTTCTTCTCTCCGGAGCGGCAGACCACGGCGGGCAAGGCGGCGGCCGCGTTCGCGGTGATGCTGCTGCCCTACTCGGTGCTGGGTCCGTTCGCCGGGGTGTTCATCGATCGGTGGCAGCGCCGGCAGATCCTCCTGTGGGCGCCCGTCCTGCGGGCGGTTCTGGTGCTGGGTGTCGCGGGGCTGGTCGCGGCCGGGCAGGACGGGGCCGTGTTCTTCTGCGGCGTCCTCGCCGTCCTCGGGGTGAACCGGTTCTTCCTGGCGGCGCTGTCGGCCGCGCTGCCCCATGTGGTGCGCGGCGAGCAACTCGTCACGGCGAACGCGTTCTCGGTCACGTCGGGGACGGTCGTCGCGTTCGTGGGCGCCGGGATCGGCTATCTGCTGCGGAGCGTCTTCGGGGCTGGGACGGACGGGACGGCGCTCATCCTCGTCACGGCGTCGGCGCTGTTCCTCGGCGCTGGGCTCGTCGCGACGTCGCTGCCCAGGGGGCTGCTGGGGCCGCCCGAGGTAGGCGGGGCCGGCCACGGGCTGGCGGAGGAGCTGCGGGACGTCCTCGGCGGCCTCGTTGACGGGGCGCGGCATCTCGCGGAGCGGCGGCCGGCCGCGTACGCGCTGGGCGTCATCGCGTTCCACCGCTTCCTCTACGGCGTCTTCCTCATCATGACGCTGCTGCTGTGCCGGAACGCGTTCGCCGCCGGCGCGGACGCGGGGCTCGCGAAGGCGGCCGTCATGCTGGGGTTGTCCGGGGCGGGGTTCTTCGCGGCGGCGCTCGTCACGCCGATGGCGGTGCGGCGCGTCGGCAAGGAGGCGTGGACGGCGGGGCTTCTGGGCACGGCGGCCGTGGCGGTGTGCGCCCTCGGCCTGCCGTTCGGCGAGGTGCCGTGGGCCGGCCTGTCGTTCGTGCTGGGCGTCGTGTCGCAGGGCGTGAAGCTATGCGTCGACACCACGCTGCAGGAGCGGATCGACGACGCGTTCCTCGGCCGGGTGTTCGCCGTGTACGACATGCTCTTCAACGCGATGTTCGCCGCGGCCGCCGCCGTCGCGGCCGCGGCGCTGCCGGCGGACGGGCGGTCGCCGGCCATGCTGGGCGCCGTCGCCGCCGCCTACGCGGCGGGCGCCCTGCTGTACGTCAGAGGGACTCGGCGATCGCCCACAGCGCGGACGTGATGTGGTCGATGTCGTCCTCCGTGCTGACGTACGGCGGCATCGTGTAGACCAGCTTTCCGAAGGGGCGGAGCCAGACGCCGCAGGCCATGGCGATGTCCTGGACGGCCTGGACGTCGACCGGTTCGCGCGCCTCCACGACGCCGATGGCGCCGAGGACGCGGACGTCCGCCACCCCGGGCAGCTCCTCCGCACCGGCGAGGCCGGTCGTGAGGTGCGCCTCGATCGTGTCCACCTCGTCCCGCCAGTCGCGGGAGAGGAGGAGGTCGATGGACGCGGACGCGACGGCGGCGGCCAGCGGGTTCGCCATGAAGGTCGGGCCGTGCATCAGCGTCCCGGCCTCGCCGGACGCGATGCCGTCCGCGACGCGGTCCGTGCAGAGAGTCGCCGCCATCGTGAGGTATCCGCCGGTCAGGGCCTTGCCCAGGCACATGATGTCGGGCGTGACCTCGGCGTGGTCGCAGCCCCACAGCTCACCCGTCCGGCCGAAGCCGGTGGCGATCTCGTCCAGGATGAGCAGGATGCCGTGCTCGTCGGCGATGTCGCGGAGCGCCCGCAGGTACTCGGGCGCGTAGAAGCGCATGCCGCCGGCGCCCTGGACGATCGGCTCGACGATGATCCCGGCGAGTTCGTGGGCGTGCGCGGCGGCGAGGTTCGCGAGGTCGTCCAGGTAGGCGGGGTCGGGGTCGGCGGTATGGCCGAGCGGCGGCGGCGGCGCGAACACGTGCTTCGCGAGGACGTCCGAGAACAGGTGGTGCATGCCGTTCACTGGGTCGCAGACGGCCATGTCGCCGAACGTGTCGCCGTGGTAGCCGCCCCGGACGGTCAGCAGCCGGTGCCGCTCGGGACGTCCGCGCGACCGCCAGTACTGGAGCGCCATCTTGATCGCGACCTCGACCGCGACGGAGCCGGAGTCGGCGAAGAAGACCTTGGTGAGCGGCTCGGGCGTCAGCGCGACGAGGCGCTCGGCGAGGTGGACGGCGGCGGGGTGGGTGAGCCCGCCGAACATGACGTGCGCCATCTTGCCGAGCTGGCGGGTGGCGGCGGCGTTCAGCTCCGGAACGTCGTAGCCGTGGATCGCCGCCCACCAGGACGACATGCCGTCGATCAGCTCGGTGCCGTCGGCGAGGGTGAGCCGCGTCCCGGCGGCCGAGACGACGGGGTGGACGGGCGTCGCGGCCGGCATCGCCGCGTACGGGTGCCAGATGTGCTCGCGGTCGAACGCGAGGAGGCGCTCGGCCTCGCGCGGGCTCATCCGCCCCAGCTGGAGCCCGATCACGCCCCGATCCCCTCCTCGGCGGCCCACCGGCGCAGCTCGTCGGCCGCGGCCTCCTTGCCGATGAGGCCGCGGTCGAGGCGCACCTCCAGCAGGAACCTGTACGCCTTGCCGACGAGCGGCCCCGGCGCGATGCCGAGGATCTCCTGGATCTCGTTGCCGTCGATCTCGGGGCGGATCGCGGCGAGCTCCTCTTCCTCGGCGAGCCGGTCGATCCGCGTCTCGAGGTCGTCGTAGGTGCGGCGGAGCCGGTCGGCCTTCCGCTTGTTGCGGGTGGTGCAGTCGGCGCGCGTCAGCTTGTGGAGGCGGGTCAGCAGCGGCCCCGCGTCCCGGACGTACCGCCGGACGGCGGAGTCCGTCCATTCGCCGGTGCCGTAGCCATGGAACCGGAGGTGCAGCTCCACCAGCCGCGACACCTCGTTGACGGTGTCCTTGGGGTAGCGCAGGGCGGTCAGCCGCTTGCGCGTCATCTTCGCGCCGACGACCTCGTGGTGGTGGAACGAGACGCGGCCGCCCGCCTCGAACCGCCGGGTCTTCGGCTTGCCGATGTCGTGCAGGAGCGCGGCCAGCCGAAGCACGAGGTCGGGGCCGTCCTCCTCCTGGGCGATGGCCTGCTCCAGGACGATCAGCGAGTGCTCGTAGACGTCCTTGTGGCGGTGGTGCTCGTCGATCTCCAGGCGGAGCTTCGGCAGCTCGGGCAGGACGTGTTCGGCGAGGCCGGTGTCGACGAGGAGCGCGAGGCCCTGCCGCGGGTACGCGCCGCAGAGCAGCTTGCTCAGCTCGTCCCGGACCCGTTCCGCGGACACGATCTCGATGCGCTCCGCCATGTCCTTCATCGCCTGGACGACGTCGGGCGCGACGGTGAAGCCGAGCTGGGACGCGAACCGGGCCGCGCGCAGCATCCGCAGCGGGTCGTCGCTGAAGGAGTCCTCGGGACGTCCCGGCGTGCGCAGGACCTGCCGCTGCAGATCGGTGAGGCCGCCGAAGGGGTCGACGAACTCGTACCCGGGGAGGCGGGCCGCCATGGCGTTCACGGCGAAGTCGCGCCGGCGGAGGTCCTCCACGAGGGAGGTCCCGTAGGAGACCTCGGGCTTGCGCGACCTCGGGTCGTACGACTCGCTGCGGTAGGTGGTGATCTCCAGTTCGGCGCCGTCCTTGTGGAGGCCGACGGTGCCGAACTCGATGCCGATCGTCCAGATGTTGTCCGCCCAGCCCTTGACGAGCTCCAGGATCTTCTCGGGCGGGGCGTCGGTGGTGAGGTCGACGTCCTTGGTCTCGCGGCGGAGCAGCGCGTCCCGGACGGGGCCGCCGACGAGGGCGAGCTCGTATCCGGCCGCCGCGAACCGCTCGCCGAGCCCGTCCGCGACGGGGGCGATCCGCCGCAGCAGCTCGGCGATGGCCGTGGCCCGCGGGCCGGAGAGCTCCGCGCTCGGCGCGCCGGTGGGCGAGGTGTCGGCCATGGGGCCACCTTCCGGGCCGATGTCGCCGGAATGAGGGGTCACGTTCTGCTTCGGCACGGCCATCGAGCGTATTTCCTTGATCGGCGGGCTGACAAAGGGGATTTTCCGCGCAAAGGAGCCGTCCGAGGCAGGACTTTGGACACTTCACATGGCGCGATACCCGGGTTACCTTCTGGACACCCCCGATCGGGCCGATGCGGCCGCCGGTGAGCTTCCGGTGGTGACAACGGTAGCGGGAGACGGCGGGACCGCGGTCGCCCCCCGGGGCCGAGAGTGCCTGCGGCGGATCGAGGGTTAGTCCGGTCAGGTGGGGTATATGGGGTGTTCCCCCGCGAAGTGGGAGGTGCGCAGCACGGAACACCACGGGGTGAACAGAACCAGTTCGGGGGTGTGCGGGGCCAGCCCCGCCGGATGGAGCCGATCATGAAGGACGCTCTCGCCATCCATCGCGCGCTGCTCGAATGGGAGACCGTGCACGAGATCGTGCGGTTGCCCATCGGGCTCTCCCACGCGGACGAGCTGCCGAAGGCGCTCGGCCTGCCGGCGGACCGCTGCCTGGTGACCCGCGTGTACGACTGCGACGATATGAGACCCGGGCACCGCTTCCTGACCGGGGTGATCGTCCCCGCGGGCGCCCGGCCCGACCCGGCCGCGATCCGGCGTGCCGTCGGCGCGCGGAGCCTCTTCCCGGCCCGCCCGGACGTGATCAACTCGGCCACCGAGTACGCCGCCGACCTCGTCTGCCCGCTCCTCCTGCCGGACACCATGCCGCTCCTCATCGACCACCGGCTCGTGGAGGGGCTCCAGGCCGACGAGGTCGTCTACACGCCCACGGGGGAGGCGTCCACGGCCCTCGGCATCCGCGGCCAGAGCCTCTACTCGCTCTGCCAGGCGAAACCCGTCGACCTCGGCTCGTTCACCACGGACCCGGCCGTCCGCACCGACTCCCCGGCCCTCCACCGGGCTCGGTGATCTTCCCGTCGGACCGGACCAATCCGGACGGCGGGCGGGCGGAACGGTCTGGCGTGCCCGACGTCGGGGCTACCATCGGGGCCGTGGTGCGGGACTACGACGCCCGCCGTCCCGAGGCGGCCCGAGCAGCGGGCGGCCGGCGGGCGGACGCGGCGGGGTGAGGGACACGGCGTGAGAACGGTCAAACGCGCGGCCGCGCTGGCCGCCGTGCTGCCCTGCCTGCTGGGCGCGGCCCTGCCCCTCCCACCGCAGGGGCGAGCCGCCGCGTCCCCGCCCGCCCTCACGGCCGCGACCCGCAAGCGCCCCCCGGTCACCGTGGCGCTGACGAAGCTGACGCCGAAGACCGTCCGCGCCGACTCCGAGATCCAGATCGGCGGCAGCGCGCACAACCGGTCGGGGCGGCGGATCGACGGGGTGACCATCCGGCTCCGCTACCGGAGCGTCCCGGTCACCAGCCGCGGCCAGATCGAGCAGCTCGCCAAGGCCGCGAACCCGTCCGCCCTGCCGAACGCCCTGCCGCCGCAGCCGCTGCAGGTCACGGCGGCGGGAGCCCGCCAGAACTGGACGATCGGCACCACGGCGAAGGCGCTCGGGCTGCGCACGTTCGGCGTCTACCCGGTCGGCGTCGAGGTCCTGAACTCCGCCCAGCAGGTCGTGGGCGGAGTCACCACGTTCCTGACGTTCGTCCCCAAGGGCCAGAAACCGAACCGCGTCACCATCGGCTGGGTCCTGCCCCTCATCGACCGCCAGCACCGCGCGAACGACCAGACGTTCCTGGACGACCGGCTCGAGAAGGACCTGGCCGCCGGCGGACGGCTCCACGACCTCGTCACCGCCGCGTCCACCACCGCCGCCCCCGTCACGTGGGGCATCGACCCCGCCCTGCTGGACGACGTCCGGTACATGGCGTCCCGCAACTACGTCGTGCGGCCGCCCGGCTCGGAGAAGTCCGTTCAGAAGGCCAAGAGCACCGCCGCCGCGGCGTGGCTGGAGGCGCTGAAGAAGGCGTCCGCGAACGATCCGTACTTCACGCTCCCGTACGCCGACCCCGACGTCGTCGCCCTGGTCCGGGCCGCGCAGCCCAAGCCCGCCCGCGACCTCGCGATCGCCTTCGACCGGCGGAACACCGGGGTCGCGACGGAGGTCCTCGGGCGCGCCGCGAACTCGCGCATCGCCTGGCCGCCGTCCGGCGCCGCCGGGCAGGGCACGCTCGACCAGCTCGCCGGGCACGCCCTGAAGGACGGTGGCGCCTTCCTGATGAGCAGCTCCCAGTTCGAGGACCCGGCCGTCGGCCTGCCGAACGCCACGACCGCGCTCCCGACCCTGACGCAGGGCACCGAGAGGGCGCTGCTGTACGACGAGACGCTGAACGAGGTCGTCAGCGGCGGCTCCGCGGCGCCCGGCGGAGCGCTGCTGACCGAGCAGCGGTTCCTCGCCGAGACCGCGATGATCGCGGCGGAGGCGCCGAACGTCCGGCGCACCGTCGTCATCGCGCCGGACCGGCACTGGAACCCGGCGGGCGGGGTCGCCAAGAACCTCCTCGCGTTCACCTCCGGGGCGCCCTGGCTGGACGCGGCGTCGCTCGGCAAGATCGAGGCCGAGCGGCCCCAGGCCCGGACGTTCCGCGGGTACAAGGACGACTACGAGGTGTACGAGCTCGGCGCGGGCCATCTGGAGCAGGTCCGCGGCATCGCCCGGCGCGCCGCCACGTTCCGCGCCGTGATGACGGATCCGATCAACATCTCCTACGAGCGCGCCGTGCTGCGGGTCCAGTCGGCGGCCTGGCGCGGGCGCGCGGGCCCCGCCAAGCGCGCGCGGGTCGAGCTCGCGGAGGCGCTCGCCCAGGAGATGGGCCTGGTCCGCATCGTCACCACGAAGAACAGGCGCGTCAACATGGCGGGCAGCTCCGGCCGGCTGCCGGTGACGATCGAGAACACGCTGCCCGGCCAGTCCGTGCGCGTCCGCCTGACCGCGACGTCCGAGAACAGCGCCAAGCTGCGGCTCGGGGAGCTCGACGCCGACGAGCAGACGATCGAGCTGAGCCCGGGGGAGCGCGTCCAGCGGTGGATCCCCGCCGAGGCCGCCGGAAACGGGAACTTCGGCGTCCATCTGGGACTCGAAATACCCGGGTCGGGCGGCCGGGAGTTCGGCGAGGGCGCCGACATCACCGTCCGCACCACCGGGTACGGACGGCTCGCGCTGCTCATCACGGGCGGCGGACTTGCCGTACTCTTCGTGGGCGTCGGAGTGCGGGCCCTCAGAGCGAGGCGCCGCCGGAAAGCGGAGGCAGCCGGTGACGGATCGGGATCGGCACCCGGAGAACCAGGCCCACCCCTGGCCGGGCCCCGTGGACCCTTCGAGGACTCCAGGGCCACCGCCCCCGATTCCGCCGGGACGGGCACCCCGGGCTGAACCGCCCCAGGCCGGACCGCAGCGTCCGCCCTACCCCCGCGGCCCCCAGCCGCAAGACCCCCGGTCCCACGGCCAGCAGTCCCACGGCCAGCAGCCCCCCTACGGCCGGCCGGCGTCCTACGGGCAGCAGAACCCGCCCCAGGGTCCGCCGCACATGCGGCAGCCCGCGGCCGAGACGGCCGTCGACATCCCCATCCCCGGCTCCGCCGGCGCGGCCGACACGGTGGTGGACGCTCTGCCCGAACAGGGCGGGAAGGGCGGGGGCGCGTCCGGCCTGCTCCGGTCCGGTGCGCTCATGGCCGTCGGGACCCTGGCGTCTCGCATCACCGGATTCCTGCGCACCGCGATGCTCGTCGCGGCGCTCGGCGTCGGCGCGCTCGGCGACGTCTACAACACCGCGAACGTCGTCCCGTTCATCGTGTACGACCTGCTGCTCGGCGGCGTGCTGACGGCGGTCGTCGTCCCGATGATCGTGCGGGCGCGGGAGAGCGACCCGCAGTACGGCGCCCGCTACGAGCAGCGGCTGTTCACGCTCGCCGTGCTCGGCCTCGCCCTCATCACCGCGGCGGCGATGGCGCTCGGCCCGGTGTTCATCTCGATCTACGCCGACGCGTGGCGGGACGAGCAGCGCGACCTCGCGGTCCTGCTCACCCGGCTGTTCGCGGTGCAGATCTTCTTCCTCGGCGTGAGCGCGTTCTCCGGGGCGATCCTCAACACCCGCAAGCGGTTCGCGGCGCCGATGTGGGCGCCCGTCCTGAACAACATCGTCATCTGCTGCACCGCCGCGGCGTTCCTGCTCGTCGCGAGCGGCACCGTCACCCCCGAATCGATCACGGACGGGGAGATCGCGCTGCTGGCGGGCGGCACCATCGGCGGCATGGCGCTGCAGACCCTCGCGCTGTGGCCGTCCCTGCGCGGGTCCGGCTTCCGCTGGCGGCCCCGGCTGGACTTCCGCAAGGGCGAGCTCGGCACGATCGGCCGGATGGGCGCCTGGACGCTCGCCTACGTCCTGATCACTCAGATCGGGTTCGCCGTGACGACGCGCCTCGCGAACTCGGCGGGCAAGCTCGGCCGAGAGGCCGGCCTCGGCGACGTCGGCTACTCCCCCTACACCAACGCCTACCAGCTGTTCCAGCTGCCCTACGCGATCATCGGCGTGTCCGTGATCACGGCGCTGCTGCCCCGGATGAGCGAGCACGCGGCGGCCGGGCGGATGCGGGAGGTCCGCGACGACTTCTCCAGCGGCCTGCGGCTCTGCTCGGTGATCATCTTGCCGGCGGCGGCGCTGATGGCGGCGCTCGCCGACGAGATCACCATCGTGCTGTTCGCGCACGGCCAGACCTCGGTGGCGGACGCGCTGGTCATCGCCGACGTGCTCCGGATGTTCGCGATCGCGCTCGTGCCGTTCGCCGCCTACCAGCTGATGCTGCGCGTCTTCTACTCGATGCAGGACACCCGCACGCCCGCGTTCGTCAGCGTCGCGGTCGTCGCGACCGGGATCGCGATGACGGTCACCGCCTACCACGTGCTCCCCACCGATAAGATCATCGTGGGGATCGCGGGCGGCTTCGCGCTGGCCCAGACGGTCGGCGCCCTGGTCGGCTGGGCGATCCTGCGGCGCCGGCTCGGCGGGATGGACGGGCGCCGCGTCGCCCTCACCTACCTGAAACTGATCGTCGCGCTCTGGCCGCTGCTCGGTTTCGCGTACGCGACGCACATGATCGTCGACGCCACGCTCGGCCGGGGGATGCTCCCGGGGATGGTGGCGCTCGCCGTCGGCAGCGCCGGGGGTGGCATCCTGTACCTGGTCTTCACCCGCCTGCTGAGGGTCGGCGAGGTCCAGACAATGATCTCCACGGTGACACGGCGCTTGCCGGGACGGTGAAATTCCCGACTTGACGGTCACCGCCCTGGCCGTTGGGGTAAAGGGAGGCAAAGTACTCGGGACGCGCCGCCATAAGGGGGCCGCCCCGACGAGTAACCACTACCATGTGGGGGACTACGGCTTGCGGGCTGACACCCTGGAGAACGCAAAGAGGAGGGTCGGAGGCGTAAGCTGCCGCGCCACGAACATGGGATCTGACCACCTGCGCAGGACGTTGCCGTGAGCACGTCAGTGATCGAGCCCGGCACCCGTCTCGCCGGCCGCTACCGGCTCGAGGAGCGCATCAGCGACATCGGCGGCTCCTCCCTGTGGAGGGCCATCGACGAGATCCTGGCGCGGGCCGTCGCGGTCCGCACCTTCGCCCCCGAGTTCCCGCGCATCGGCGAGGCCGTGACGTCCGCCCGCGCCGCCAGCCGCCTCACCGACCCGCGCCTCACGCAGGTCTTCGACGCCGACGACACCGGCGAGAGCGCCTACATCGTCAGCGAATGGGTCGCCGGCGAGACCCTCGAGCACATGCTCGCCAAGGCGCCCCTGGAGCCCGGCCGCGCCACCACGCTGCTGTGCGAGGCGTCCGAGGCGATCGCCGCCGCGCACGCCGCCGGGCTCGCGCACCTCTGCCTCACCCCCCGCGACCTCGTCTGGACGACCGGCGGCACCGTCAAGATCCTCGGCGTCGCGATCGAGGCGGTCCTGTGCGACCGCGAGTCCGACGACCCCGCCGGCGACGACGTCGCGGGGCTCGGCGCGCTGCTGTACGCCGCGCTGACCGCGCACTGGCCCGGCCCGCAGGAGGGTTCCGGCCTGCCGCCCGCGCCCGAGTCCGACGGCGTCCCGCAGGCGCCCCGGCAGGTGCAGGCGGGCATCTCGCAGTCCGTGGACGCGATCGTGTGCCGCAGCCTCGGCATCACGGGACGTCCGAGCGGCCCCGACAGCACCGTGGCCGACCCCATCGCGACGCCCGCCGACCTGGCGAAGGCGCTGCGCGGCGTGCCCCGCACCCCGCTGCCGCTGTTCGCCGGCCTCGGCACCCCGCCGCCGCCACCGCCACCGCCGTCCCGTACCGCTCCCGACCCGGCGCCCGCCGCGTCCACCGCGCGGACGCACCAGCCGCCGCCCTCCCACGTGCCGCCGCCCCGGACGCAGCCGCGCGGCATGCACGCCGCGCCCTCGCACCCCGGCCGGCCCCGCGGCCCGGTCAACCGCGCCCTTCTCGGCGTCGCGGCCGCCGCGGCGACCGTCGTCATCGGCCTCGGCGCCTGGGCGCTGACGGACGGCTCGGCGAAGAACGGCGGCGACGACGGACGCGCCGACCCGGGCCGGTCGTCGGCCGCACCCCAGAAGACCGCGACGAAGCTCGCGGCCCGCAAGGCGACTGCGGTCGAACAGCGGTGGATGGGCGGCTCGGACACGTCGATCGGCGACAACGTCGGCGCCGTCATCGACGGCTCGCCGAAGGCCGTCTGGCATTCCCAGAGCTATTCGGACAGGAAGTTCGGCAACTTCCTGCGGGGCCTGGGCGTGCTGATCGACATGGGCAGGCCGGTCACCGTGTCGAAGGTCCAGGTCGCGATGCCCGACAGCGGCGCGACGATCGAGCTGCGGGTCGGCGGCAAGGCGACGCACGACCTGCCGCAGGTCGCTCAGGCGACGAGCGAAGCCGGCGAGTTCACTCTCAAGCCCGCCTCGACCGCCAAGGGACGCTACGTCGTCGTCTGGTTCACGGAGCTGCCGTCCTCACCGCGGGCTCAGCTCGGTGAGGTCACGGTCTACGGGACGGCCGGCTGAGCCAGGGCACCGTTCCCGAACGGTGATGCCGCGCGCGTCTCGCGGCTGTGACGTGGGGGACCACGACTAGGTATCGTGCCTGTGAGCAGAATGTCCCCTCCCCTCAGGAATCCGTGGTGGCTACCCCAGCAGGCGCGACCGGACGCACCCGTCCGGCACCGAGACGAGACGGCGGCCGGTCATGACGTCGGTCAGTACGCGCCGCGTGGACGAGGTGCCCGACAAGGAGCTCCTCGCCCGGCACGCCGAGGGGGACCCGCACGCGTTCGCCGAGCTCGTCCACCGGCACCGCGACCGGATGTGGGCCGTCGCGCTCCGCACCCTGGGCGACCCGGAGGAGGCGTCGGACGCGCTGCAGGACGCGTGCCTGTCCGCCTTTCGCGCCGCCGGACGCTTCCGCGGCGACGCCGCCGTCACGACATGGCTGCACCGCATCGTCGTGAACGCCTGCCTGGACCGGATCCGCCGCAAGAACGTCCGTCCGGCGACGCCCATGGGCGACAACGCGACGTTCGACGCCGTCGCGCCGAAGATGCCCGACCCGACCGACGCGCACGGCGTGTCGCTCGACGTCCGGACCGCGCTCGGCGCGCTCCCCTACGAGCAGCGCGCCGCGCTCGTCCTCGTCGACATGATGGGCTACTCGGTCGAGGACGCCGCCCGCGTCCTGGAGGTCCCGCCCGGAACGATCAAGAGCCGGTGCGCGCGGGGCCGCGCCCGCCTGGCCCCGCTTCTCGTCCACCACCGGAACCGACGCGACCCCCGGAACGTCGGAGGTGTGGAAGGAGGTGGCACGCCTTGATGAACCCCGCGCATCTCGACTATGACGTCCTCGCCGACCTGGCGGAGGGCCTGCTCGAAGACGACCGAGCCGCCTCCGTCAGCGCGCACCTCGACGCCTGCGCCGAATGCCGTGACCGGTCCGCCGACCTGGCCGACGTGTCCCGGATCCTGGCGGAGGCCCCCGTACCGCCCATGCCCGCCGAGCTGGCCCAGCGCATCGACACCGCCATCGCGGCGGAGTCGCTGAACAACGCCACCGTGGTGAGCCTGGAGCAGCGGCGCGGCAGGCGGCAGTGGCGGATCCTGTCGGCCGCCGCGGCGGCGGTCATCGTGCTCGGCGGCGGAGGAACGATCGCGAAGGTCACCCTGGACGGCGCGAACGGCCACCGGGAGCTCCCCGCGTCCGCACCCGCCCAGGACCGCCCGGCCGCGCCCTCTTTCGCGGCGAAGAGCGCCTACACCGTCATCAGCAGCGGCACCGACTACCGCGCCGGGACGCTCCCCGCGCAGGTCGGCGAAGGGTTGAAGGGCACCCTGCCGTCGAAGACCCGCCCCGCCCCGCCGGACGCGCGCCTCGCCGGCTGCGTCACCACCGTCACCGGAGGGCGGCAGCCGGAGCTGGTCGACCAGGCCAGGTACGAGGGCCGGGACGCGACGGTGATCGCCGTCCGCGGCGACACGGCGGACCGCGTGACGGTCTGGATCGTCGGCCCCGACTGCACCGCGTCGGACCCGCACCTCATCAGTCGGCTCACGCTCTGACCGCCGAGGCCATGGACGACGTCCATGGCCTCGCTCATGCCGCCGCCCCGGGCCGCGCGACTATCCGCACTCCACCATGCGCCGAACGTCGCGCGTGTCCCGGCGGCGTCGCCTCGGGCGTCGTGTTCCGGGTGGGTGAGGGTCAGAGGGTGGCGAGGAAGTCGAGGGCCACCGTCCAGGCGCGTTCGGCGGCGTCCGGGTCGTGGTCGGGAAGGTCCGGGTCGGTGAACAGGTGGCCGGCGCCGCGGTAGCGGAAGACCTCGACGTCCGCGCCGGCCTTGCGCATGCGCAGGTACCAGGCGTTGAGCCAGTCGACCGGCTCGTAGGTGTCGGGGTCCGCGACGTGGAGCTGGACGGGGATGTCGGTGGACGCGTCGTCCGCCATGTCGGACGTTCCGTGCATCAGCAGCAGGCCGCGGGCACCGTCGTCGGCCAGCGCGAGGTTCTGGGCGAGGGAGCCGCCGAGGGAGAAGCCCGCGTAGACGAGGCCCTCGTCCCCGGTCAGGGGCGCGGCGGCCGTGACGGCGCGGCGCAGCAGCTCGTCCCTGCCGATCTCCTCCTTGATCGCGAGCCCCTCCTCGGGAGTGTCGGCGACCCGGCCGTCGTACAGGTCCGGGACGTGGACGTCGTGGCCCGCGTCGCGGAGCCGCCCGGCCGCCTCGTGCACGGCGGGACGCAGCCCGTACATGGAGTGGAACAGCAGAATGCGAGCCATGGGGACACCCTAAGGGGAGCGCGGGTGACGGCCGTGGCCTGGCGGGAATCACCGGGCTCTAGGATCGGTTGTCGCGACTGTATGCCCCGGGCGGCCTAGGGACCGCGCAGCGGGCGCGGGCGAGGCGCAGGCGGAGACCGGCGCCGCAGGGCAACGAGGAGAGGCGCAGAACAGTGGGCGACGTCCGTAACGTCATCATCATCGGCTCGGGTCCGGCGGGGTACACGGCCGCGATCTACGCGGCGCGCGGCGACCTGAAGCCGCTGCTGTTCGAGGGGTCGGTGACCGCGGGCGGCGCGCTGATGAACACGACCGACGTGGAGAACTTCCCCGGGTTCCCGGACGGCATCATGGGCCCCGACCTCATGGACAACCTGCGCAAGCAGGCCGAGCGGTTCGGCGCCGAGCTCATCACCGACGACGTCACCGAGGTCGACCTGGCCGCCGACCCGAAGGTCGTCAGGGTCGGCGACGACACCTACCTCGCCCGCGCCGTGATCATCGCCACCGGGTCCGGGTACCGGGAGCTCGGGCTGGAGAACGAGAAGCGGCTGTCCGGACGCGGTGTGTCGTGGTGCGCGACGTGCGACGGCTTCTTCTTCCGCGAGCAGGACATCGCGATCGTGGGCGGCGGCGACACGGCGATGGAGGAGGCGATGTTCCTCACCAAGTTCGCCCGCTCGGTGACCGTGGTGCACCGCCGCGGCGAGCTGCGCGCGTCCAAGATCATGCAGGACCGGGCGTTCGCCAACGAGAAGATCAGGTTCGTCTGGGACAGCGAGGTCGTGGAGATCCACGGGGACGACCGCGTCACCGGCGTCCAGCTACGCAACGTCGTGTCCGGCGAGGAGAGCGCCCTGCCCGTGACGGGCCTGTTCATCGCGATCGGCCACGACCCGCGCAGCGAGCTGTTCACCGGCCAGCTCGACACCGACGCAGACGGCTACCTCCAGGTCGAGGCCCCCACCACCAAGACGAAGCTCCCCGGCGTGTTCGCCTGCGGTGACGTGGTCGACCACATCTACCGTCAAGCCATCACCGCCGCGGGCAGCGGATGCTCCGCGGCCATCGACGCCGAGCGCTGGCTGCAGGACCAGGGGGCGGCCGAGACGGCGGCGCAGGCCTGACCCGACGGCTGCCGACCGGCGGAACGACCCGTTTCCGCCCGGCACAGAACAAAGGAGACACCATGAAAGCCGTGACCGACGCCGACTTCGACTCCGAGGTCCTGGGGAACGACAAGCCCGTTCTCGTCGACTTCTGGGCCGAGTGGTGCGGCCCGTGCCGGATGGTGGCGCCGATCCTGGAGGAGATCTCCCAGGCGCACGGCGACAAGATCGAGATCGTCAAGCTGAACATCGACGAGAACCCGCAGGTGGCCGCCAAGTACGGGATCATGCAGATCCCGACGATGAACGTCTACCGGGGCGGCGAGGTCGTCAAGCAGATCATGGGCGCCAAGCCGAAGGCCGCCCTGCTGCGCGAGCTCAACGAGTTCATCTGATCTCCGCCTGACCACGAGGCCCGCGTCCCGCCGTCGAGGCGGCGCGGGCCTCATCCGTTCACGGGGCACGGGGCTGAGGCCGTCTCAGACGGGACGGAGCGCGCCCTCCGGGGTCATGGAGCCGAGAAGTCGCTCCAGGGCGACCTCGACGTCCTCACGCCAGGACAGGGCCGACTTCAGTTCCAGCCGCAGCCGCGGGTACCGGTGGTGCGGTCGGACGGTCTTGAACCCCACCGACAGCAGGTAGTCGGCCGGCACCATGCAGCCGCCCTCCTCGCCCTTCAGGTCGCCGAACGCCTCGATCGCCTTCACCGTGCGGCGGGTGAGGTCCTTCGCGACGCCCTGCACCAGCATCCGGCCGAGGCCGCCGCCCATGAACTCCGGCAGGATGTGCGCGGTCATCAGCAGCACCGCGTCCGCGCTCACCGGGCTCGTCGGGAACGCGACCGACCTCGGCACGTACAGCGGCGGCGCGTACAGGACGAACCCGGCCGGGACGTCGTCCACGTAGACGAGCTTCCCGCAGCTCCCCCATTCGAGGAGCGTGGACGAGATCCACGCCTCCTTCTCCAGCGCGGCTCCGCCGCTCGCCTGCACCCGGTCGCGGCTGACGGGGTCGAGCTCCCAGAACACGCAGCCGCGGCAGCGGTGCGGCAGATCGCCGAGATTGTCCAACGTGATGTTGACCAGACGACGCGACACCGGGCCGGCACCCCCTGTTGCGATCCTCGCTCGCTGCGCGAAGCGCGGCGGCTCCACGGGCGCGGGCGACTCTCCGCGAAGATCCCGGCAACCATCCGGGACTCACGGGCATCGTATCGGACGGGGGGAGCGGCGTTCCGGCTCGCGCCCCGGAGGACGGGACGGCACGGCGTCCGATTCCCCGCCCGGCGGGCGGATTCTGCCGTGCGGCCTCGGATTCCGCGCCGCCGACCTCGGGGTCCGCCGTACCGTCCCCGCGCGGATGCCGTAGCGTTCGATGATCCAGCCCACCCGGAGGTGCCTCGTGGAACAGCACACGCGTACAGATGCCTACACCGATCACTACGCGGCCCGCGCCGCCGGCATGGTGCCGTCGGAGATCAGGGCACTGTTCGCGATGGTCGCCCGTCCCGAGATCGTCTCCCTGGCGGGCGGCGCGCCGTACGTGTCCGCGCTCCCCCTCGACGCCGTCGGCGGCATGATCGGGTCGCTCGTGGCCGGGAGGGGCGCGGAGGTCCTCCAGTACGGCTCGGCGCAGGGCGACGAGCGGCTCCGCGAGCACATCTGCGAGGTGATGGCGCTGGAGGGCGTCCAGGGGTCCGCGGACGACGTCGTCGTCACCGTCGGCGCCCAGCAGGCTCTCGACCTCATCACGAAGATCTTCGTGGACCCGGGCGACGTCGTCCTGGCGGAGGCCCCCTCCTATGTGGGGGCGCTCGGCACGTTCGCCTCCTACCAGGCCGATGTGGTCCATGTCCCGCTGGACGAGGGCGGGCTCATCCCATCGGCACTGAGGGAGTCCCTGGCGCGGCTTCGCCGCGAGGGGCGCCGCGTCAAATTCCTCTACACCGTCCCCAACTTCCAGAACCCGGCCGGCGTCACCCTCACCGCCGCCCGGCGCGCCCAGATCCTCGAGATCTGCGCCGAGCACGACGTGCTCATCGTGGAGGACAACCCCTACGGTCTTCTCCGCTTCGAGGGCGAGCCCATGCGCGCGCTCCGCGCCGACGACGCGGAGCGCGTCATCTACCTCGGGTCGTTCTCGAAGACGATCGCGTCCGGCCTCCGCGTCGGATGGGTGCTCGCGCCGCACGCGATCCGGGCGAAGCTCGTCCTGGCCGCCGAGTCGGCGATCCTGTGCCCGTCGAACTTCTCGCAGCTGGCCGTCCGCGAGTACCTGGCGACGCAGCCATGGCGCGAGCAGATCAAGGACTTCCGCGAGCTCTACCGCGAGCGCCGCGACGCGATGCTGGACGCGCTCGGCCAGTTCATGCCGGACGGCTGCACCTGGACGCGCCCGGACGGCGGCTTCTTCGTGTGGCTCACCCTCCCCGAGGGGCTCGACTCCAAGGCGATGGCCCCGCGCGCGATCGCCGACCGCGTCGCCTACGTTCCGGGAACGGGCTTCTACGCCGACGGCACCGGGCACCGGCACATGCGGCTCTCCTACTGCTTCCCCGAGCCGCACCGGATCCGCGAGGGCGTCCGCCGGCTCGCGGCGGTGGTGGAGAAGGAGATCCGGCTGCGGGACACTTTTGGCGGGGCCGCCCGAATCGGCTCCACCGGCGTCCACACGCCGGGTCCGGACGTCGTCTGACGTTCCACGTGAAACATCCACGACGACGTTTCACGTGAAACCGCGGCGTGGATGTTTCACGTGAAACGCGCCGGCCCCGCCGTCAGGGGCCGGCGCATCGTCATGAAGGGCAGCTTGTGGAACTCGGGCATGTGGTCGTCCTCGCCGGGGGACTGTCGTACGAACGCGAGGTCTCGCTCCGGTCCGGCCGCCGCGTCGCCGACGCGCTGCGCGCCCGCGACGTCCCCGTCGAACTGCGCGACGCGGACGCCACCCTCCTCGACACGCTGGCGGACGACCCGCCGGACGTCGTCTTCCCCGTCCTGCACGGCGCCGCCGGCGAGGACGGGTCGCTCCGCGACATCCTCGAACTCGTCGGCGTCCCCTATGTCGGCGCGCGCCCGGACGCGTGCCGTGTCGCATGGGACAAGCCGACCGCGAAGGCCGTCGTGCGGCGCGCCGGGCTGCGCACCCCCGAGTCCGTCGCGCTGCCGAAGGAGATCTTCCACGACCTGGGCGCAGCGTCCGTCCTGGACCGGATCCTCGGCCGGCTCGGCCTGCCGCTCTTCGTCAAGCCGACCCGGGGCGGCTCCGCGCTCGGCGCGTCGGTCGTCCGGGAGGCGGCCGACCTGTCCGCCGCGATGGTCGGCTGCTTCGCCTACGGCGACACCGCCCTCATCGAGCGGCACGTGACCGGCACGGAGATCGCGGTCAGCGTGATCGAGCGGGACGGCGTCCCCGAGGCGCTCCCCGCCGTCGAGATCATCGCGCCGGCCCAGTTGTACGACTACACCGCGCGCTACGACGCGGGCGACACCGAGTTCGTGACGCCCGCCCGCCTGTCGCCGGACGCCGCCGAGCGCGCGACGGACGCCGCCGTCACCGCCCACCGCGCCCTGGGCCTGCGCGACATCTCCCGCACCGACCTCATCGTCGACGCGTCCGGCGAGGTCTACTTCCTGGAGGTCAACGTGGCCCCGGGCATGACGGAGACCAGCCTGCTCCCCCGGGCCGTGAGCGCCGCGAACCTGGATCTGGGCGCCGTCTGCCAGGACCTCCTCGAATCCCGCGCCGGCTGACCACCCGCTGTTTCACGTGAAACATCCCCGTGGCGCGAGCCGCGGGCCGCGCGGAGGGTCGGCTGTCCCGTGTTCCGCGCGCCGTCCGCGACGGAGGCCGGTTCCCTGCATCCGGATTCGGAGTGCGTGAGGGCGGGCGATCCGTCTGAGCGCCTGGGGTTCCGCCGGCCCCGGTGCGGCCGCGTCGGTCGCGGGACGTCAGCGGCGTCCAGAGAAGGAAGAGCGCCGGGAACACAGGCTTCGGGCCGCTGGGACGGGTGATCCGCCTGGGCATCTCGGGGTTCCGGCGGGTCCCGGGACGGCCGCGACCGTCGAGGGACCTGAGGAGCGTCCGCAGAGGGAAAGCGCCCGCGGGGCCCTGTGGATCGAGGTCGACCATGAAGACCTGGGCCCGTGCATCGCCATGGACGCGGCGAGGTTCACCGAACTGGTGCTGGTTCCGGGGGGCGGGGCGAGTGAGGGGTCAGTCGTCCGGAGCCATGGACTTCATGATGCGGTCGAGGTCTTCGAGCGAGCCGAACTCCACGACGATCTTGCCCTTGTTGCGGCCCATGTCGACGCGGACCTTGGTCTCGTAGCGGTCGGAGAGCCGGTCGGCGAGGTCCTGGAGGGCGGGGGAGGGCGGCTGCCTGCGGCGGCCGGGGCGCGCCGCCTTGGGCTCGTCCGTCTCGCGGAGCGCGATCATCTCTTCCAGCGCCCGCACGGACAGGCCCTCCTGGACGATCCGCTGCGCCAGGTGCTCCTGCGCCTCGACGCTGTCGAGCGACAGCAGCGCCCGCGCGTGGCCCGCGGACAACACGCCGGCCGCGACCCGGCGCTGGACGGCCGGGGGCAGGTTCAGCAGCCGCAGCGTGTTGGTGATGTGCGGGCGGGACCGGCCGATGCGGGTGGCGAGCTGCTCGTGGGTGGCCCCGAAGTCCTCCAGCAGCTGCTTGTAGGCCGCCGCCTCTTCGAGAGGGTTGAGCTGCTGGCGGTGCAGGTTCTCCATGAGCGCGTCACGGAGGAGGACGTCGTCGCCGGTGTCGCGCACGATCGCGGGGATGACGTCCAGCCCCGCCATCTGGGACGCGCGCCAGCGGCGCTCCCCCATGATGAGCTCGTAGTCGTGCTCGCCCGCCGGCGCCTTCCGGACGACGACCGGCTGGAGCAGCCCCACGATGCCGATCGACTCGGCGAGCTCCTCCAGGGCCTGCTCGTCGAAGTGCTCGCGCGGCTGGCGCGGGTTGACCGTGATGGACTTGATCGGCAGTTCGGCGAAGTGGGCGCCGGCGACCGGCACCATCCCGCCCGCGCCGTTCGCGGGGGCCGGCTCCTCGTCAGGCGCCGCGGGCGCCACCGGAGCCGTGGGAATCAGCGCGCCGAGGCCCTTGCCCAGGCCGCGTCGCGGCTGGCTCACTTGGCAGCCCCTTGGTACGCCATCTCGGCGGCGGCGGCGTCATAGGCGAGCGCGCCGCTGGAACCGGGGTCGTACGTCATGACGGACTGGCCGTAGCTCGGCGCTTCGGACACCCGCACGCTGCGGGGGATGACCGTGTTGAGGACGACGTCCCCGAAGTGGGCCCGGACGTCCTCGGCGACCTGCGCCGCGAGTCGGGTGCGGGCGTCGTACATCGTGAGCAGGATCGTCGTCACGTTCAGCTTCGGGTTGAGGTGGGCCTTCACGAGGTCCACGGTGCGGATGAGCTGCCCGAGACCCTCCAGCGCGTAGTACTCGCACTGGATCGGAATGAGAAGTTCGTCCCCGCCGACGAGGGCGTTGACCGTCAGGAGCCCGAGGGAGGGCGGGCAGTCGATCAGGACGTAGTCGAACCGGTCGGTGTCGTAGGCGTCGAGCGCCCGGCGCAGCCGGGACTCGCGCGCGACCTTGGAGACGAGCTCGATCTCGGCTCCGGCGAGGTTCAGCGTCGCCGGGGCGCAGTACAGGTTCGGGATCTCCGGAGCGGCCACGACGATCTCCGCCATCGCCAGGTCCTCGATGAGCACGTCGTAGATGGACGGGACGTCCGCGTGGTGGTCGATCCCGAGCGCGGTGGACGCGTTGCCCTGCGGGTCGAGGTCGACCACGAGGACCTGGGCCCCGTGCATCGCCAGGGACGCGGCGAGGTTCACCGAACTGGTGGTCTTGCCCACGCCGCCCTTCTGGTTGGCGATGGTGATGATCCGGCAGTGGTCCGGACGCGGCCATTCCTTCTGCCCGCGCCCCCCGGCCGGCTTGGTCGCGATGGTTTCACGTGAAACCTCGGCGTCCTTGAGCACCTCACGCACGAGTTCCGACTCCCCCTGAGCAGGCCCGTTGCGCGGACCGGACGGCGCCGCAGCGCCACCGTTCGTCGGAACATATCCGACGTTCTCCGCGGTACCGGACGTCGTGTTACCCCACATGGCATGTCCGGAGGGCGCGGCCCCCGCCTCCGGTCCCGTCGCCCCGGCGCCGGGACCGGCCTGCGCGGCCTCGTCCCCGGCCGGGCCGGACGGCTGAACGTGGGGGGTTTCCTCGGCGCGGTCAGGCCGGCCCGGCCCCGGTCCCGTGCTCATGACGACCTCTTCCTCGACCCTTTAGCGCGCCGGGGCGCGCGTTGCTGTCGCCCGACCGCGTCCCGGGAGGTCGTCTCCCGGCCTGCGACCACACGGACAAGCGTTGTCGGCGGCTCGACCATACCGCGCCCGACTTGCAGCAGTTCGGTCTCCCGGACGCCGAACCGCTCCAGAACGGGGCGCGCCTCGTCCAGTTCGCCGGCCGCCCGTTCGCCCTTGAGCGCCAGCAGTTCGCCGCCGGAGCGCAGCAGGGGGAGCGCCCATCCGGCGAGCCGTTCGAGGGGGGCGACGGCCCGCGCGGTCACCACGTCCACGGCGAACTCGTCGGCGACGTCCTCCGCGCGTGCCCGCCGGACGGTGACGTTGCCGAGGCCGAGCATCGCGACGCACTCGTCCAGGAAGGTGGTGCGCCGCAGCAGCGGTTCGATGAGGGTGACCTCGAGGTCGGGACGGACGATCGCGAGCACGATGCCGGGCAGCCCGGCGCCCGAGCCGATGTCGACGACGCGCGCGGCCGCCGGGACCGCCTCGGACACCACGGCGCAGTTGAGGAGGTGGCGTTCCCAGAGCCGGTCGGCCTCGCGCGGCCCGATCAGCCCGCGCTCGACCCCCGCCCCGGCGAGGAACGCCGCGTACCGTTCCGCGACCGGAAGCGCCTCACCGAATACCTCCTGTGCAGTCCCCACCGAACGAATCGTTCCACAAAAACCTTCGGCGGCGCACACACGCAACGTCCCAGCGCAGACGCGGTCGGGGCGGCGCGGCGCGCGATTGACCGCGCGCCGGACGCATATTCGCCGTCCGCCGGGTAGAGGAGGAACCAGAGCCGCCCCCAGCCTGGAAGGAGCTCCGACACATGGGTATCGGAGTCAGTCTCGCGTTCATCGCCCTGGGCGCGATCCTCGCATTCGCCATCCGCGTCGATCTGAGCGGCGTGGACATCCACATGGTCGGCTGGATCCTGATCCTCGTGGGGCTGATCAGCATGGCCTTCACGCTCAAGTACACGCGTCCGCGCCGCCGGGCCGGACGGATCGCCGGGGCGGACCCCGCCTACGGCGACGAGCCCGGCACGATCGTCCGCGAGGAGCACGTCATCGCCGACCCGCCGCTGCCCGGCCGCCCCGCCGAGCGGGTGGAGCGCACGATCGAGCACCCGGCCGACGAGGGCATCCCCCACGGGCACCGCTCGCAGGACCCGGCCTACGCCCAGGACCCCGCGATCGCCCAGGACCCGGCGGTGCAGAACAACCAGCCGACGGTCGTCTCGGACACGCCCGGCCCTTCGACCGCCGAGCGGCTCCGGCGCCGGCGCCGCTAGCAGACCAGCTCGGTGTGGCCTTGGGCGGCGGTACACACCGAGTTCCGCGGGGGTCCCGCGCCGGTCAGGGCGCGGGACCCCCGTTCCTTCGTGCCGTCCGCCATCAGGTCGCCGTACCACGGGCGAAGCGAACGGCCCCGGCGGGACGCCGGGGCCGTTCGTCATGTCGGGTCAGGACGGGTAGACCACCACATAGCGTTCGGGCTCCTCGCCCTCGGACTCGCTGCGGAGACCGGCGGCCGCGACCGCGTCGTGCACGATCTTGCGCTCGAACGGCGTCATCGGCGCGAGCGGCTTCGGCGAGCCGCCCTGCTCGACCTCCTGCGCGACATCCGTGCCGAGCTTGGTCAGCTCGGCGCGGCGGCGCTCGCGGTAGCCGCCGATGTCGAGCATGAGGCGGGTGCGGTTGCCGGTCTGGCGGTGCACCGCCAGCCGGGTCAGCTCCTGCAGCGCCTCCAGGACCTCGCCGCGCTTGCCGACCAGCTCGTCCAGAGCGCCGCCGACGACGGCGACCATCGCGCGTTCGCCCTCGACGTCCATGTCGATGTCGCCGTCGTAGTCACCGATGTCCAGCAGGCCCTCGATGTAGTCGGCGGCGATCTCGCCTTCCTGCTCGAGCGCCTGGACGTCGACCTCGGTGGTGTCGGTCTGGCTCAACGGGGTCTCCTTCTCCGGCACGGGCTCGGTGTCCAAACTAGCGCTTCTGGCTGCCGCTGCGCTTGCTGCGCGGCTTGCGGGTCGGCTGGTTCCGGACGACCTTGGGCTTGGTGTCCTCCGGCTCCGGATCGGACGCGGCGTCCTTCTCCAGCCTCGTCTTCGTGCCGGCCGGCGCCTGGCCGTTCTTCCCGCCGCTCCTGCCGCCGCCCGGCTTGCCCCCGCCCTTGGCGGCGGCGCCGTTCGCGTCGTCCGAGCCGATCGGGGGGTACTTCTTGAAGATGTAGTGCTGCTGGGCGAGCGTCCACGTGTTGGACGTCACCCAGTACATGAGGACACCGAGCGGGAAGCCGAGACCGAACAGGCCGAAGAGCGGGGCGAGGAAGACCATCATCTTCTGCGCCTGCATCATCGGGTTGCTGTCGTCGGTGACGGGCTGCCGCTTCATGCTGGCCCGGACGGTGAAGAACGTCGTGCAGGAGCTGATGATCACCGCGATGCCCGTGACGGCGATCGCGCTCCAGCTCTTCGGGTCGGCGCCGAACGCGTTGAGGAACGTGTCCGGAATGTGGGCGCCGAAGATGTTCGCCTTCTGCGCGCTCTGCGCGAGTTCGGGGGTGACAGCGAAGACGCCCTCACCCGGCTCGGCGTCCGAGATGTTCTTCAGCACCTGGAAGAGGCCGATGAAGACCGGCATCTGCACCAGGATCGGCAGGCAGCCCGCGAGCGGGTTGGCGCCGTTCTCCTGGTAGAGCTTCATGACCTCCTGGTTGAGGCGCTGCTTGTCGTTCTTGTACTTCTTCCGCAGCGCCTGGACCTTGGGGTTCAGCTCCTGCATCTTGCGCGAGGCGTGGATCTGCTTCACGAAGAGCGGGACCAGGACCAGGCGCAGCAGGACGGTCAGCGTGATGATCGAACCGCCCCAGGCCCATCCACTGTCCTCGGGGACGACGGTGCTCAGCGCGGTGTGGATCCACACGATGAGCTGAGCGACGATCTCGTACAGCCAGTCAAGCACCGGGCAGCTCCTTGGGCTCTGCTAGGGCGGGGCCGCTCTCCGCGCGGCCCGGGTTCGGGAAGGCCGGCTTCCGCGGCGGTACCGGGTCGTGACCCCCGGGGTGGAAGGGATGGCACCGGCCGATCCGGCGCACCGTCAGCCAGCCGCCGCGCGCCGCTCCGTGCGTCCGGAGGGCCTCCAGGCCGTATGCGCTGCAGGTGGGCTGGAAGCGGCACTGCTGCCCGAGCAGGGGACTCAAGAAGCGGCGGTAGGCGCGGATGAGCAGGATGAGCACCGCTGCGACGGGGCCCGGCGTTCCCGCCGGGTGCCCCGCGGGAGGCGGGCTCCCTGGCCGACTCGTCATCTCCGCCCCTTGGACGCGGGCCGCAGCAGCCGGTCGAGCGCCGACTCCAGATCCGCGGCCAGTTCGTCAGGACGCGCCTTCCCCGCGGCGGGGTTGGCGCGCACTACGAGCAGGCTACCCGCTGGCAACCGGTCGAGGTGCGCCCGCACGAGGTGCCGGAGCCGGCGCCGCACGGAGTTGCGGACGACGGCGTTGCCGACGGGGCGGGCCACGATGAAGCCGACGAGCGGCGGGGCGTCCGCCCCGGGCGCCGGAGTCCCCGCCTCGGCCTGCGCGCCGGTCCGGGGGGCCGGGTCGGCGCGGGCGGCCTCGCCGGGGCGGAGCAGGTGCAGGACGACAGCTGGCCGTCCGGCGCGGCGACCGCGCCGGACGGCCAGCGTGAACTCGTCCCGCCGCCGCATCCGGTTCCCGGACGGCAGCATGGTCGGGTACGGGTCAGACCGCGATGCGAGCGCGGCCCTTGCCGCGACGCGAGGAGAGGATCGCGCGGCCCGCGCGCGTGCGCATCCGCAACCGGAAGCCGTGCTTCTTGTGCCGACGCCGGTTGTTCGGCTGGAAAGTACGCTTGCTCACTTCAGGCTCCAGGGCTGCGGTCGGGTTCGATTCAAGGCTTCGATAGCTCGCATCAAGGGCCGCGTCTGGTCCCCCGCAGCGGGGGCCCACCTGTTGCTTCCCAGGAGGGGCGGCGGCGGGCACGCGTCATCTCCGTCGATGCGACTCGACCTCAGCACGTTACGGGCTGGCCGGGCATGGGGTCAAACGGAGCCGGCTTCCGGACGCCCTGTGGAGAACCCGAGGAGGGCTGTCCGGAGGGATGCGCGGGGCGGGCGGGGAACCTGCGGGATCGTGTTGCGGGCGGGTGGCGATGCGTCTAAGGTCGTCCGGGCGGGCCGACCTTCCGCGTAGTCGCCGACCGGCGCCCGACGTCCCGATCCCCCTGTTCCGGCAACACCTCCGTACGACTCCCGTGGCGCATCGGCGCACGGTGCACATCCCCCACATCTCGTCTTGCCGCGCCTGTTCTCCACAGCCCCTGTGGGGTTTTACACAGGCCGCCGCATGCTCATGCACAGCATGTGGACAACTCTGTGGACAACTCGTGAGAGAGTAAGTGTCCCGCGTCGCGGCGGTGCCCGTTGAGGCGGTCCGTCTCCCGTGGGAGAGCCGGGCAGTCAGGTACTCCGTGCCGCGGAGTCGTGGGAGGGGACCTTGCGCATGGACGGTCAGGACCTCGGTTCGGTCTGGGCCCGCACCCTCGCGGCACTCGCCGAGAGCGATCTGGCCCCGAGCTACCGCGCCTGGCTCCCGATGGTCCGTCCGCTGGCCCTCGTCGAGGGCACCGCGCTGCTGGCCGCGCCGAACGAGTTCGCCAAGGACGCGCTCGAGACGCGCCTGCGCAACCTCATCACCCAGGCCCTCTCCAACGAGCTCGGCCGGGAGATCCGCGTCGCGGTCACCGTCCAGCCCGAACCTCCCGCGACCGGTGTCCCGTCCGGAACCGGCGGGCGCCCGGCCGGCACGGAACCGCTGTCCGCCCCGATCCCCGGCAACGGCCCCGGTCTGCACGATGCTCCTTCTTTCGGGGAACGGCCGCAGCAGGACGACCGCGGTTACCAGGAACAGCCCTCCGACCGTTCCTACCCGGAGCGCCCCTACACAGAGCCCGGCTACCGGCCCACGCAGGGCGGCTCGCATGGTCCAGGCCAGTCCGGCGGGTACCCGCCTCAGGACGACGACCGCTGGTCCCACCGCGACGGTGAGCGCAGCGGCGGCTACCCCACCGGCCCTCGTCAGTCCGGCTTCGGAGCGGGTCCCGGCGGGCGCGGAGCGCACTCCCCTTTTGAGGGACGCGGCGTCCAGGGCTACCCGGGGCGCGGGCGTCCGGGGGAGGGATACGGCGGCCCTTCCGAGAGCTACAACGGACCGGAGGGCTACGGCGGGTCCGAGGGATTCGGCGAGGGCTTCGGCGGCGACATGCCGGGCCGCCCGTCGGCGCCTTCCCATCTGAACGATCGCACGCTCGGCCCGCCCCGCCCGTCCGGCCGAGGGGAGGCCCCGGGCAGGGACGGGCAGGGCGAACCCCCGCTCGGCCTCGCGGACGACTCGTACACGAACGGCGAGTCGCCCTTCTCCGGCTCGGAGCCGTCGTCCTACACGGGGCCTGAGCCGTCCGGCGGCGTGCCGGGCGTTCACGGCGCACCTGCGGGCTCCGGTGCCTCCGGTGGGGGGTCCCAGGGGGGTACGAGTTCTGAGCACGCCCGGCTGAACCCGAAGTACACCTTCGAGACGTTCGTCATCGGGTCGTCCAACCGCTTCGCCCACGCCGCCGCGGTGGCGGTCGCCGAGCAGCCGGCCAAGGCGTACAACCCGCTGTTCATCTACGGCGACTCCGGCCTGGGCAAGACCCACCTGCTGCACGCGATCGGGCACTACGCCCAGAGCCTCTTCAACGGCGCCCGCGTCCGGTACGTGAGCTCCGAGGAGTTCACGAACGACTTCATCAACTCGATCCGCGACGGTAAGGCGGACGGGTTCCGCCGCCGCTACCGCGACGTCGACATCCTCCTCGTGGACGACATCCAGTTCCTCGAGGGCAAGGAGCAGACGCAGGAGGAGTTCTTCCACACGTTCAACACCCTCCACAACGCCAACAAGCAGATCGTGATCTCCAGCGACCGTCCGCCGAAGGAGATCGTGACGCTGGAGGACCGGCTGCGGAACCGGTTCGAGTGGGGGCTGACGACGGACGTGCAGCCGCCCGAACTGGAGACGCGGATCGCGATCTTGCAGAAGAAGGCCCGGCAGGAGGGCCTCGCCGCGCCGCCGGACGTCCTGGAGTTCATCGCGTCGCAGATCGCGACGAACATCCGGGAACTGGAGGGCGCGCTGATCCGGGTGACGGCGTTCGCGAGTCTGAACCGCCAGTCGGTGGACATGAACCTCGCGGAGATCGTCCTCAAGGACCTCATCCCCAACGACTCCGGCCCGGACATCACCGCCACGATGATCATGGCGCAGACCGTCGAGTACTTCGGGACCACGATCGAAGACCTCTGCGGACCGTCGCGTTCGCGGATGCTCGTCACGGCCCGGCAGATCGCGATGTACCTGTGCAGGGAGCTGACGGATCTGTCGCTTCCCAAGATCGGGGCGCAGTTCGGCGGCCGCGACCACACGACCGTGATGCACGCCGAACGCAAGATCAGGTCGCTGATGGCGGAGCGCCGCGCGATATACAACCAGGTCACAGAGCTCACCGGACGTATCAAGCACCAGGCGCGCAAGCACTGAACGGCCGCGCCGGCCGTTGGTGATCCGTTTCGCCGCTCGGGAGAATCGCCGGAATTGAGACTTGTCCAGTTTCCATTGGAACGATGTAAAAGGCAGCGGAACGCGCGCCGAAACGATTGTTCGTCCACATGGGCTGTGGATGAACCAGTGGAAAAGCTGCGGATAACCTGGGGAGTACCTGTGGACAGGTTGTGGATCGGCTGGGGACGGCCGATCGCCCCCCTGGGGACGAGTCCGTGGATAACCTGTGGACGACCTGGGGACGAGCTGTGGACGGAGCCGCCGATCATCGACGCCGGCGCCCGCCCGCCGCACACACCCGGCGGACACGGGGAAAACCCGTGGATAACCCGTGGAAAACCTGGGGACGAGGTGGGGATGAGCTGTGGGGATGTTTTCGTCATCCCCAGGCGGCGCCGCGTCGTCCACCGCCCATGCACAGGCCCGGTGGATAAGATTTGCCGTCTCACCTGCACGGATACCGGTTGTCCACCGTATCCACAGCCCCTATTACTGGTACTGCACTACTTCTCTACCCAGGAAAAGTTCCGACTCAAGTTAGGGCCTGGGGACAACCTGCCCCGAGCGCCCCGACCGAGCCGGCCCGACCGAACCCTTGTCCGACACCTGCAGGAGGCGGGTCCCCTTGAAGTTCCGCATCGACAGAGACGCCCTGGCCGACGCCGTGGCCTGGACCGCTCGCACGCTCCCCGTCCGGCCTCCGGTGCCGGTGCTCGCGGGCATGCACATCGAGGCGAGTGACCGGCTGAAGCTGTCGGCGTTCGACTACGAGGTCTCCGCCCAGGTCTCCACCGACATCGATGTGGAGGAACCGGGGACGGCGCTCGTCTCCGGCCGCCTCCTCGCTGAGATCTCGCGCAGCCTTCCTCCACACCCTGTGGAGGTGACGACCGACGGGGCGAAGGTCATGCTCCGGTGCGGCAGCGCGAAGTTCACACTCCTGACGATGCCTGTGGAGGACTACCCCACGCTGCCGGAGATGCCGCCCGCCGCGGGCGCCGTCGGCAGTGACGAGTTCGCCGCCGCCGTCGCGCAGGTCGCGATCGCCGCGGGCAAGGACGACACGATCCCCATGCTCACGGGCGTGCGTGTGGAGATCGAGGGCGAGACCGTCACGCTCGCGTCCACCGACCGGTACCGCCTCGCCGTCCGCGAGCTGCACTGGAAGCCGGAGCGCCCGGACTTCTCCGCGGTCGCGCTCGTCCCGGCGAAGACCCTCGCCGACACCGCCAAGTCGCTGACGGCCGGCGCGGAGGTGTCGATCGCGCTCGGCGGCGCGGGCGGCACCGGCGAGGGCATGATCGGTTTCGAGGGCGGCGGCCGCCGCACGACGTCCCGCCTCCTGGACGGCGACTTCGTGAAGTACCGGTCGCTGCTGCCGAGCGAGTACGCCGGCCTGGCCGAGATCCAGACGGCGCCGTTCATCGAGGCCGTCAAGCGCGTGTCGCTGGTCGCCGAGCGGAACACCCCCGTCCGGCTCTCGTTCAGCCAGGGCGAGGTCGTCCTGGAGGCCGGGACCGGGGACGAGGCCCAGGCCGTCGAGGCGCTGGAGGCCACGCTGGAGGGCGAGGACATCGACATCGCGTTCAACCCCGCGTTCCTCCTGGACGGGCTCTCGGCGATCGGCTCGGACGTCGCGCGGCTGTCCTTCACGACGGCGACGAAGCCCGCGGTCCTCACCGGCAAGCCCCCGCAGGACGGCGAGAACCCCCACTACCGCTACCTGATCATGCCGGTGCGGTTGTCTGGGTAAGGATCGTTTTCAGGGCATACCAGGGGGACGAACCCAGCACGGGGGGGACGTCCCTCGCGCACGGCGACGCACAGGGGAGTGAAGATGGAGCTTGGGATCATCGGCCTGGGCAGGATGGGCGGCAACATGGCCGAGCGGCTGCGCCGCGGCGGCCACACCGTCATCGGCTACGACCGCGACCCGTCCCTCAGCGATGTGGGTTCGCTGCAAGAGCTGGTGGACCGGCTCAGCCCGCCGCGCGCCGTGTGGGTGATGGTGCCGGCGGGGAAGCCCACCCAGGACACCATCAACAGCCTGGGGGAGGTCCTCGAGCGGGGCGACCTGGTTGTGGACGGCGGTAATTCACACTATGTGGACGACCAGCGGCACGGCGAGGAGCTGGCCGCCCACGGCATCGGCTTCGTCGACTGCGGGGTGAGCGGCGGCGTCTGGGGCCTGGAGAACGGCTACGCCCTCATGGTCGGCGGGGACGAGGCCGACGTGAAGCGCCTCATGCCGATCTTCGAGACGCTGAAGCCGGAGGGCGAGTTCGGATTCGTCCACTCCGGCAAGGTCGGCGCCGGGCACTTCGTCAAGATGGTCCACAACGGCATCGAGTACGCGATGATGCAGGCGTTCGGGGAGGGCTACGAGCTCATCGAGGCCAGCGACATCGTGACGAACGTCCCGGAGACGTTCCGGAGCTGGCAGGAGGGCACGGTCATCCGGTCGTGGCTCCTGGACCTGATGAACCGCGCGCTGGCCGACGATCCGGAGCTCGACGAGATCCGCGGCTACGCGAACGACTCCGGTGAGGGGCGCTGGACCGTCCAGGCGGCCGTGGACCACGCCGTCCCCCTCCCGGCCATCACCGCGTCCCTGTTCGCCCGCTTCGCGTCACGGCAGGACGACTCGCCCGCCATGAAGGTCGTCGCCGCGCTCCGCAACCAGTTCGGGGGCCATGCGGTGGAATCCGCGAAGGGCGCGGACTCCCCCGGCGCCGATGTGGAGCCGCCGGCGGTGTGACGACGCCCCGCCGTTCGGCCGGTCCGCCGCCGGCCGGGCGGCGGCGCCGCGGCGCCGGGTTCCGGGCGGTGCCGGCAGTCGGTGGGAGGCTCTACGCTCCTGCTGTGCATGTCGCCCACCTCTCCCTGCAGGACTTCCGCTCCTACGCGACCGCCGAGGTCGCGCTGGAGCCGGGCGTCACCGCCTTCGTGGGGCCGAACGGGCAGGGCAAGACGAACCTGGTGGAGGCCGTCGGGTACGTCGCCTCGCACGGCAGCCACCGGGCCGCGACGGACGCGCCGCTCGTCCGGCAGGGCGCGCCGCGGGCGATCGTGCGGGCCGGGATCGTCAAGGACGGCCGGAAGGCACTGATCGAGCTCGAGATCAACCCGGGCAGGGCGAACCGGGCGAGGCTGAACCGGTCCCCCGTCCCCAGGCCGCGCGAGATCCTGGGGATGCTCAGGTCGGTCCTGTTCGCCCCCGAGGACCTCACGCTCGTCAAGGGCGATCCGGGGGAGCGGCGGCGCTTTCTGGACGAGCTGCTCACCGCGCGGGCCCCGCGCTTCGCGGGGGTGCGGTCCGACTACGAGCGGATCCTGAAGCAGCGCAACGCTCTCCTGAAGTCGGCCGCCGCCCACCGGCGCTCCCCCGGTCCGGAGGTCCTCGCCACCCTGGACGTGTGGGACTCCCATCTGGCCCGCAGCGGGGCCGAGCTCCTGGCGGCGCGGCTCGAACTCGTGGCCGCGCTCCGTCCTCTCGTGGCGCAGGCGTACGCGGCCCTTGCCCCGGCCGGCGGCGCGGCGGATCTGGCGTACAAGAGCTCCCTGGGGGACATCGGGTTGTCCACAGACCGTGGACAACTCGCCGACCAACTCCTCAAGGGCGTGGCCGACTCCCGCAGACAGGAGCTCGAACGCGGCGTCAGCCTGGTCGGCCCCCATCGGGACGAACTCGTCCTGAGCCTGGGGGAGATGCCCGCGCGCGGATACGCCAGCCACGGCGAATCCTGGTCGTTCGCCCTGGCCCTGCGGCTCGCGGCGTTCGACCTGCTGCGCGCGGACGGCGACGACCCCGTCCTGATCCTGGACGACGTGTTCGCCGAGCTGGACGCGGGCCGTCGCAGCCGCCTCGCCGAGCGGGTCGCGCCGGCGGAGCAGGTTCTCATCACCGCCGCCGTGCCGGCCGACGTCCCGGACGAGCTGACGGGCTGCTCGTTCAGCGTCGCGGACGGGCAGGTCGTCCGGGATTGATCGGCGGATCCACAGCAAGGCCACAGGGAGGAGCGACCCGCATGAGCGATGATCCACAGGGTGTGGACGGCTCCCCCGCGCCCGGCGAGGTTCCGCCGCCCTCCGGCAAGACGGGTATCGAGCTCGCGCGCGAGGCCCTGGCCCAGGCGAAGGCGGACGCGGTCAAGCGGGGGACCGTCCCGGGCCGGAGCGGCAGGCGGCAGAACGGCGCCCGCGGCCCTCGGGTGCGCGAACCCGGACGCGGCGGCGACCCCCAGCGGTTCGGTACGGCGATCCGCGATCTCCTGGCGACACGCGGCTGGGAGCAGCGCGCGGCGGTCGGCGGCGTCTTCGGCAACTGGCCGGGGATCGTCGGCGCCGAGCTGGCCGAGCACACCCGCCCGGAGCGGTTCGAGGACGGCGAGCTGACCGTCGCCGCCGACTCCACCACGTGGGCGACGCAGCTGCGCCTGCTGTCGTCGACGCTGGTCCGTCGGCTGAACGAGGAGCTCGGGCACGGCACGGTCACCCGCGTGAAGGTCGTCGGCCCGGCGTCCGGGCCCCGCCGCACGGGCGCCTGGCGCGTCCGCTGACGGCGGCCGCGGGGCCCTCCGGCGGCGGGCCGGCGGGGGTCGTCGCTCGCTGTGACGGATTGTCGGTGCCGGGTGAGAACATCCGTTCGGGATGCGATGCGACGAGATCAGCGGCGAGCGTGCCGTAGGCCAGAGAACCCCCCTGGGGCCATGGGGGGATGCGGCTCCAGGGCCATCGGGCCGCCACACGCGCGCACAGCGCTCGCCAGTGCCACTTTTCGCTTCGCGAACCGGTAGAATGAAATCGGGTTCAGGATGCTGCGCCGCCGTGGGTCGCCCAGGGCTCTGTGAACACGGAAAGAGCACTATGGGCGTCCCTCATGTGTGTTACGGGGCACACCGCGCTCCCTCGGGCGCGGAGCGGACGGCCATCCCCGGCAGGAGGATCTCCTTTGGCGTACGACGCTAGTTCGATCACTGTCCTTGAAGGGCTCGAGGCCGTACGCAAGCGCCCGGGCATGTACATCGGATCGACCGGTGAGCGCGGCCTCCACCACCTGGTCTACGAGATCGTCGACAACTCGGTGGACGAGGCGCTGGCGGGGTACGCCGACGAGATCGTCGTCACGTTGCGGGCCGACGGCGGTGTGAGCGTCGTCGACAACGGCCGCGGCATCCCGGTCGGCGAGCACCCGGTGGAGAAGCGCCCTGCCATCGAGCTGGTCCTCACCACGCTGCACGCGGGCGGCAAGTTCGACGGCAAGTCCTACGCGGTGTCCGGCGGCCTGCACGGCGTCGGCTCCGCGGTCGTGAACGCGCTGTCCACGCGGCTCGAGGCCGAGGTCAGGACGGACGGCCACTTCTGGTACCAGTCGTACACGTGGCAGGGCCCGGAGACGGAGCTGCGGCAGGGCGAGCCGACCGACGAGACCGGCACTCGCATCACGTTCTGGCCGGACGCCGCCATCTTCGAGACCCTCGAGTGGAACTTCGAGACGCTCTCCAGGCGCATGCAGGAGATGGCGTTCCTCAACCGGGGCCTGTCCATCACGCTCCAGGACGAGCGCCCCGACCATGTCGACGGCGACGGCGACGGCGAGCCCCGCCTGGTCAAGTACCACTACGAGGGCGGCATCGAGGACTTCGTCCGGTACATCAACGCCCGCAAGGACGCCGCGCACGAGTCGGTGGTGTACTTCAGCGACGACACCGAGGGCATGTCCGTCGAGATCGCGATGCAGTGGAACTCGTCGTACGCCGAGTCCGTCCACACGTTCGCCAACACGATCAACACGGCGGAGGGCGGCACCCACGAGGAGGGGTTCCGCGCGTCGCTCACGACGATCGTCAACCGGTACGCGCGTGACAAGGGCCTGCTCCGCGACAAGGACGACAACCTCACCGGCGAGGACGTCCGCGAGGGCCTCACCGCCATCATCTCCATCAAGCTGGCCGACCCGCAGTTCGAGGGCCAGACGAAGACCAAGCTCGGCAACACCGAGGCGAAGTCGTTCGTCCAGAAGGCCTGCAACGAGCACCTTCGCGACTGGTTCGAGGAGAACCCGGGCGAGGCCAAGGAGATCATCAGCAAGGCGTCGCAGGCGGCGCGGGCGCGGGTGGCGGCGCGGCAGGCGCGCGACCTGACCCGCCGCAAGAGCCTGCTGGAGTCGACGTCGCTGCCCGGCAAGCTGTCGGACTGCCAGTCCACCGACCCGTCCAAGTCCGAGCTCTACATCGTCGAGGGCGACTCGGCGGGCGGTTCGGCGAAGGGCGGGCGGAACCCGCACTTCCAGGCGATCCTCCCGATTCGCGGCAAGATCCTCAATGTGGAGAAGGCCCGGATCGACCGGATCCTCAAGAACAACGAGGTCCAGGCGATCATCACGGCGCTGGGCACCGGCGTGCACGACGAGTTCGACATCGCCAAGCTCCGCTATCACAAGATCATCCTGATGTCGGACGCGGACATCGACGGCCACCACATCAACACGCTGCTGCTCACGCTGCTGTTCCGGTTCATGAAGCCGCTGATCGAGGCGGGGCACGTCTACCTGTCCCAGCCCCCGCTCTACAAGATCAAGTGGGATGCCCGGGGCGCCGACTCCGACTACGCCTACTCCGACGCCGAGCGCGACGCGCTCATCGAGGCCGGGATCGCCGCCGGCAAGCGCGACCCCCGCCCCCGCGACCAGGTGCAGCGCTTCAAGGGCCTCGGCGAGATGAACGCCAACGAGCTGTGGGACACCACGATGGACCCCGACAACCGCGTCCTGCTCCAGGTCCAGCTGGACGACGCCGCCCAGGCCGACGAGCTGTTCAGCGTGCTCATGGGCGAGGAGGTCGAACCCCGCCGGGAGTTCATCCAGCGCAACGCCAAGGACGTGCGCTTCCTCGACATCTGAGGCACCGCCCCGGGCCGCCGCCCGGGGCCGCCGTGCTTCCTTCCCCACTGAGCAGAAGAGGTCTTGAGAGTGACGGACGTGACCACAGCGGGCGGGCATCCGGGCGAGCGCATCGAGCCCGTCGACATCCAGGTCGAGATGCAGAAGAGCTACCTCGACTACGCGATGTCGGTCATCGTGTCGCGGGCGCTGCCCGACGTCCGCGACGGGCTCAAGCCGGTGCACCGGCGGGTCATGTACGCGATGTACGACGGCGGCTACCGGCCCGACCGCGGCTACTTCAAGTGCGCCCGCGTCGTCGGCGACGTCATGGGCAACTACCACCCGCACGGCGACTCGCCCATCTACGACGCGCTCGTCCGGCTCGCCCAGCCGTGGGCGATGCGGTACCCCCTGGTCGACGGCAACGGCAACTTCGGCTCGCGCGGCAACGACCCCGCCGCCGCCATGCGGTACACCGAGTGCCGCATGGCGCCCCTGTCGATGGAGCTGCTGCGCGACATCGACAAGGAGACCGTCGACTTCTCCCCGAACTACGACGGACGCTCCCAGGAGCCGGACGTCCTGCCGTCCCGGTACCCGAACCTGCTGGTGAACGGGTCCGCCGGCATCGCGGTCGGCATGGCGACCAACATCCCGCCGCACAACCTGCGCGAGGTCGCCGACGGCGTCCGGTGGTTCCTCGACAACTACGGCGCGTCCGACGAGGAGCTCCTCGAGGCCCTCATCGAGCGCATCAAGGGCCCCGACTTCCCGACCGCCGGCCTGATCGTGGGCCGCAAGGGCATCGAGGACGCCTACCGCACCGGCCGCGGCTCCATCACGATGCGGGCCGTCGTCGAGGTCGAGGAGATCCAGGGCCGCGCCTGCCTCGTCGTCACCGAACTCCCCTACCAGGTCAACCCGGACAACCTCGCCGAGAAGATCGCCGAGCTGGTCAAGGTCGGGAAGCTCGACGGCATCGCCGACGTCCGCGACGAGACGTCCGGGCGCACAGGGCAGCGCCTGGTCATCGTGCTGAAGCGGGACGCCGTCGCGAAGGTCGTCCTCAACAACCTCTACAAGCACACGCAGCTGCAGGAGACGTTCGGCGCGAACATGCTCGCGCTCGTGGACGGCGTGCCGCGGACGCTCCGCGTCGACCAGTTCGTCCGGCACTGGGTGACGCACCAGATCGACGTCATCGTCCGGCGCACCCGGTTCCTGCTCCGCAAGGCGGAGGAGCGCGCCCACATCCTGCGCGCGCTGCTCAAGGCCCTCGACCGGATCGACGAGGTGATCGCGCTCATCCGCCGGTCCCCGTCCGCGCAGCGGGCGCAGCAGGGCCTCATGGGCCTTCTGGAGATCGACGAGATCCAGGCGCAGGCGATCCTCGACATGCAGCTGCGCAAGCTCGCCGCCCTGGAGCGCCAGCAGATCACGGACGAGTACGACAAGCTGATGGCGGAGATCGCCGACTACAACGACATCCTGGCCTCGCCCGAGCGGCAGCGCCGGATCGTCGGCGACGAACTCGCCCCCATCGTCGACAAGTTCGGCGACGAGCGCCGCACCCAGATCGTGCCGTTCGACGGCGACGTCTCCTACGAGGACCTCATCGCCGAAGAGGACGTGGTCGTCACCATCACCCGCGGCGGCTACGCCAAGCGCACCAAGACCGACCTGTACCGCGCGCAGCGGCGCGGCGGCAAGGGCATCCGCGGCGCGCAGCTGAAGCAGGACGACATCGTCGACCAGTTCTTCGTCACCACGACGCACCACTGGATCCTGTTCTTCACCAACAAGGGCCGCGTCTACCGCGCCAAGGCCTACGAACTCCCGGACACCAGCCGCGACTCGCGCGGCCAGCACGTCGCGAACCTCCTCGCGTTCCAGCCCGACGAGCACATCGCGCAGGTGATGGACCTTCGCGACTACCAGGTCGCCCCCTACCTCGTCCTCGCGACGAAGCACGGCCGCGTCAAGAAGACGTCCCTCACCGACTTCGACTCGCCCCGCACCGGCGGCATCATCGCCATCAACCTCGTGGACGACGACGAGGTCATCGCGGCGCGGCTGGTCTCGTCCGAGGACAACCTCCTCATGGTGTCCACCGGCGCCCAGGCGATCCGCTTCCGCGCGGATGACGAATCCCTCCGCCCCATGGGCCGCGCCACGTCCGGCGTGATCGGCATGCGGTTCGCGGAGCCCGACCAGGTGGTCCTCAACATGCTGGTGGTGCAGGACGCCGGGGACGACGTCCTGGTCGCCACCGAGGGCGGCTACGCCAAGCGGACCCCTGTCGACCAGTATCCGCTGCAGGGTCGTGGGGGTAAGGGGGTCCTCACCGCTAAGATCGTGGAGACCCGCGGCAAGTTGGTAGGGGCACTGATGGTCGGCCCGGACGACGAGGTGTTCGCGATGACGTCCAACGGGGGTGTCATCCGTACCGCCGCAGCCGAGATCAAGCAGTCCGGCAGGCAGACCATGGGCGTCCGCCTGATGAATCTCGCGGACGGGGACAGCGTGGTCGCCATCGCGAGGAACGTAGAGTCCATCGAGGACTCAGACGACGACGCCGACGTCGAAGGGGGCGAGGGTGAGTGACGCTCCCGACCTCGTCACGATGCGGCTAGGCCAGGAGGACACGTGAGCACCGAGCCCGGCAAGACCGAGGGCGGGTCCGGGAAGGGCGCGCAGGAGTCCGGCGGCGCGCCGGCCACGAAGGTGGCCGACGCGCCGGACAAGGCGGGCCGTGACGAGGCCGACGAGACCAGGGTCGACCTGGTGGAGCTCGGCGAGAAGGCGGATTCCGCCGCCGAGGACGCCCCGGACACCGCCGCCGACGAGGCGTCCGAACCGGAGCCCGAGGCCGAGCCTGAGAAGGCGGACAAGCCCGGGAAGCCGGCCAAGGACGCCGCGGACGGCCCGGACTGGGCGAAGCCGGCCGAGCCCGCCTCGTCCGTCTCCAGGGACCGTACGGAAACGCCGGTCGTCCACAAGGAGGCGACGGGCAACTCGTCGTCGTCCAGCGGCGGGTTCACCGGGACGGTCCTGAACGACCGCCCGGCCGCCCAGCCGGATTTGAAGCCCGCCACGACGAAGCCGTCCGGCGACGCGAAGCCGGCCAGGAGGGCCCAGCTGCAGCTGGCCCGGCTCGAGCCGTGGTCGGTGATGAAGTTCAGCTTCGTCATGTCGGTCGTCTGCTTCGTCGTGCTCATCGTCGCCGTCACCGTCCTGTACGGGATCCTGTCGGCGCTCGGCGTGTTCGACGCGATCAGCGGCACGATCAACAGCGCCACCAAGATCCAGGGCGAGTCGGGCGGGGGCGTCGAGGCCGACAACTGGTTCTCGTTCTTCCGCGTCTTCGGCTACACGGTCCTCGTGGGCGCCCTGAACGTCCTTCTCATCACCGCCCTCTCCACGGTCGGCTCCGTGATCTACAACCTCGCCGCGGACCTCGTCGGCGGCGTGGAGGTCACCTTGAAGGAGGCCGAGTAGCGCGGGCCGTCCGCCGCCGCCCAATCGATTCGCGGTTGCCACGTCAGATGGGGTAATCTCTCGTTGCGCCGCCGGGGCGGCGGCAAGTGCGGGCCTATAGCTCAGTCGGTTAGAGCGCATCCCTGATAAGGATGAGGCCGGAGGTTCAAGTCCTCCTAGGCCCACCAGCATGAAGGAACCCTCACCGGTCACCGGTGGGGGTTCTTCTGTTCCCCGCTGGAGCCGGTTCCGGCCGCGCTGTGTACCCGCGCGGCGGCCCTTCAGTGGACGAGCACCTGTGCATGGAGTTATCCACAGGTGTGGGTAACGGACGGCTGATGCCGCTGACCAGGCCGTGGAAACAGGACCCATCCGTTCTCCACATCCTGTGGATAACCAGTGGGCCGCGTTGGCCTGCGGTAATACCGCCGCCCCGCCCCGGTGATCATAGGGCGGCTCTGGATCGCATCCGGGCGAGCCTCTTGATCACCATGCGGAGCGCCACCTCCGTGATGAGTCGAGGTGTCCCCGTCAGGCTGGGGACGAAGCTGGGGATTGTCGGTGGGTAACTTCATCCACCGACAAGGTCACCCTGTGGAGCGGGGTTACCCACAGACTGTGCACAAAGAGCTCTGGGCGAGCCATTGAGGCAAGGTCGGCGCTGGTCATCAGCCTATCCACAGCACACCCGCCGATGAAACGATCTGTGAGTAACCTGGGGACAGACGGTGGACAACCGCAATCCCCAGAACCGCGTTCCTGTGCACGAAAGTTATCCACAGGCTGTGGATTCAACAGTGCGGCTCTGTGGACGGAGGCCGTCATCGAGCCCAAGGCCCTCCGCTCCAGCGATCCGGGCACCACGACGCCGTCCCGCTGCGCGGCTTCCACGCATCGACGCCGCGCGGCCCTACGATGGCTGCGCCGGACGCCGCGACCCGCCCCCGACCTGCGAACACCAGTTCGAATGCGTGCTAGGCTCCCGGACTCATGGGGCACCTTCTGAACGAACCGGTGCGCGCCGAGCACGACCCGGCGGGGCGGCTCACCGCGTACGAGTGGCGGGGTTCGCGCTACGCCGTCGACGAGGTCCTCAAGACGTACGGGTCGTCCCAGAACAGACGGGTATACCGCGTTCGTGTCGCCGGCGCGGAGGGCATGGTCATCGCCGAGCTCGGCCGTGACGACGACCGGTGGCGGCTCCGCCATATCTTCCCCGCCTGACGGCGTGCGCGGCGGCGAACGGGTCGTCTGGACGCGCGTCGACGGCGTGCAGGGCGGGCCGCTCGACCTGCTGAGCGCCCGCTTCGACAGCCGGCACTACGCACCGCACGTCCACGACGAGTACGCCATCGGGGTGACCGTCCGCGGCACGGAGACGATGCGCTACCGCGGCGAGCGGGTCTACTCCGGCGCCGGAAGCGTCGTCGTGGTCGAGCCGGGCGAGACCCACACCGGCGGCCCCGCCGACCCGCAGGGGTTCGAGTACCTGTGCTTCTACCCGGGCGCCGACCTCCTCGGCTCGGTGGACGGCCGCGAGCCGTACTTCCGTGACGCGATCATCGACGACCGGCCGCTCGGCGACGCGCTGCGCCTCGCCCACCACGCCCTCCGCCAGGGCGCCGACCCCCTGGAAGGCGAGAGCCGCCTCCTGATGACGCTCGGCGCCCTCGTCCGGAGGCACGGCGGCACCCGTCCGGACGCACCGCGCCACGGGACGCACGCGCGCCGCATCGCCCAGGCCGCCTCCGAGCGGCTCGCGGACCGGATGAGCGATCCGCCCACGCTGGCCGAACTGGCCGCCGACCTCGACCTGTCGCGCTACCAGCTGCTCCGCGCGTTCCGCGACGCGGTCGGGATGCCGCCGTACGCGTGGCTGGCCCAGCATCGGGTGTCGCGGGCGCGCGCGCTCCTCGACGCGGGGCACCGCCCGGCCGAGACCGCGGCCCTCGTCGGCTTCGCCGACCAGGCCCACCTGACCCGCTGGTTCCGCCGCGTCCTGGGCGTGACCCCCGGCGCCTACCGCACCAGCGTCCACCCCACCGATCCCCCCGTCCCCACCTTCTGAGCGTCGGCCGCTCCCCGGTGGACGGTGTGGCGGTGGGCGAGGGCGTCCGGCGCTGTTCCGGGGCATTGTGCGCAATTGCGTTCAAGACGGCCGTGGGTGCCGTTCCGCAGGCTGGAATCCGGGGGCGCGGCCGTCGAGCGGCCGGTCCGATCGGACGGGAGGTCATGGTGAGTCGCCGAGGCTGGGTGCTGTTCGCGCTGATGAGCGTGCTGTGGGGGATCCCCTACCTGTTGATCAAGGTGGCCGTGGACGGCGTCTCGGTGCCCGTCCTCGTGTTCGCGCGGACCGCCATCGGCGCGGCCGTCCTGCTGCCGCTCGCCTGGCGCGCGGGCGGGTTCGGCACGGCGGTCCGGCGGCACTGGCCGGCGCTGCTCGTGTTCGCCGTCGTGGAGATCCTCGGCCCGTGGGCGCTCCTCTCGGACGCCGAGCGCAGGCTGACGAGCTCGATGACGGGCCTGCTGGTCGCGGCCGTCCCGATCATCGCGGTGGTGCTCGGCATGCTGGTGGGGGACGCCGAGCGGCTCGGACCGGTGCGCTGGGCAGGGCTGTTCATCGGTCTGGTCGGCGTCGGGGTCCTCGCCGCGCCGCATCTCGGCGGAGGCAGCGCGTGGGCGATCGGCGAGGTCATGCTGGTCGCGCTCGGCTACGCGATCGCACCGATGATCGCCATGCGGCGGCTGGGGGAGGTGCCGACCCTCCAGCTCACCGCGGCCTGCCTGGCCTTCGCCGCGCTCGCCTACACGGCGCCGGCGGCCCTGACGTGGCCGAGTTCGCCGCCGGACGGCCGCGTCCTCGTGGCGTTGGCGGCCCTCGGCGTCGTGTGCACGGCGATCGCGTTCATCGTGTTCTTCGAGCTCATCCGCGAGGTCGGGACGTCCCGGGGCATGGTGTTCACCTACGTGAACCCGGCCGTGGCGGTCGCCGCAGGAGTGGTGTTCCTCGACGAGCCCCTGAACGGGACGATCCTGGCATCGTTCGCGCTGATCCTCGGTGGCTCCGTCCTGGCGACGGCCCACCGCGCACCGGACGCCGGGGATGGGGTCGCCGAGGTCCCCTCCGTCGCGTCCGGCGGGCCCCGCTGAGCGGACGCAGGCCCGCGCGGAGAGCGATGGGCTGCCGCGTTGGCCGTCACCGCACCAGGTCGCGGGGTCAGCGCTTCTCGCGCTGGCCCTCCGCGAGTCCAGCGGAGATCTCGGCTCCGCCCGCCCGGCGCTGGACGGCCGCCGAGAGGGCGGGCGCGACGCCGCCGAGGCGGGCGCCCAGCCGAAGGCCCAGCGGCGCGACGTCGATCTCGGCGATGTTCCGCTCGATGGCCCGGACGGTGGCGCGGGCGACGTCGGCGGGCGAGCGGGTGCCGACGCCGCGGGGCAGGATGACGCCGGCGTCCGCGAACATGCCCGCGTCCCGGATGAAGCCGGGGAAGACGGTGGACACGCCGATGCCGTGCGGGCCGAGGTCTTCGCGGAGGGCGAGCGCGAAGCCGCGCATGCCGAACTTGGTCGCGTTGTAGAGGGACGCCTGGCCGGACGCGGTCTTGCCGGCGAGCGAGGAGATGAAGACGAGGTGTCCGCGGCCACGTTCGGCCATCCGCTCGGCGGCGATCTTCGCCATCACGATCGGCGCCCGCAGATTGACGTCCAGCGCACGGTCGATGTCCTCGACCGAATAGTCGGACAGCAGGCCGGAGGCCGGAAGTGCGGCGTTCGCCACGAGGACGTCGATGTCGCCCGCCTCGTCCAGCAGTGCCTCGGTGCGGTCGCGATCGGCGAGATCCGCGGCGATGGCGCGGCCGCCGAGGCGTTCGGCGAGCGGCCGCAGGACGTCGGCGCGGCGGCCGGTCAGCACGAGGTGCCCGCCTCGGGCGGCCAGGGCCTCGGCGAGCGCTCGGCCGATGCCGCCGGTCGCCCCGGTGAGCAGGATGTTCGCTCCGCGTAGCTCCATGCCGGAGATCAGATCACATCCCGGCGCGCCACAACAGAAGGATGATCGACGACAGCACCAGCCCCGCGGCCCCGAGCGGCACCGCGCCCCGTGCGATCGCCGCCGCGCACACCACCGCGATCACCCCGGCGACCAGGACCATTCCGCGGCCGCCGGACGCCTCTTCCTCCGGCGCGCCCGACCGCAGTTCGCGCTCCCACCGTCCGAAGTCGTCCTCGGCCATCGGCACTCCCGGAAGGTCCGTCCCCCGGATTATGCGGCCGTGCCCCGGGCCGGTGAGGTGGCGGCGGCGTGACAGCGTCGGCACCTTCGATTGGACGGAGGGTCCGATAACGGCGAGTGGGTGCGGACCGCCCGGGATCGGTTGCTAGGCTCGGAGAGCCCAGGGAGCCGTAGATCCGCTTCCCTGGACGCTTCATAAGACTGAGGTGAAGGGGTCCCACCGTGAAGAAGCTTCTCATCCTCGCCGTCGTCGCCCTCGGTGGCTTCGCCGTCTGGCGCCGCCTCCAGCAGGACCGCGCCGAGCTCGACCTCTGGACCGAGGCCACGTCCTCCGACAGCTGAGGCACGACGAGAGGCCCCGGCGTGAGCGAGGCACCGCCTGCCTCGATCCCGCCGGGTCCACGACCTCGCCGAGCGATCGGCGGAGGTTGCACGGCATTCCGCGGCACACCGCCACCCGGCGCATGAAACGCGCCGGGCTCTGAGCGCGCCCTCGTCCAGCGGGCCATCTCCCCGGCCGGACGAAAGGGCTCAACGATCGTGCGCCGGAAAACCCGAAGGTCCGTCCCGGATCCACGGTGTACGATCGACACCGATCGTGGCGCACGGGTGTAGGCCCAGGTAGACGGCCGAGATCGAGGGGCCTTAGCTCAGTTGGTAGAGCACCGGCTTTGCAAGCCGGGTGTCAGGGGTTCGAATCCCCTAGGCTCCACCCACTCGAAAGCCCAGGTCCAGACCGAAGTCCCGGTCTGGGGTCTCGCCCTTCGCGTGCCACGTGCGCTTCACGTGAGCATGAGAGCGAAGCATCCGTCGCCTCCGCCGTCTCCTCGAAGACGGCTCGTGCCCGTAGCGTGCCCGGTCACAGGGCGAACAGCAGGAGTCAGCCGGTCGGCGGGCGGTGCGGATACAGATCCCGCAGGACGCCCAGTTCCGCCGCGTGGTGCGCGAACTCGTCCAGGACGTGCAATACCGTGCCGAGCACGGGATGGTCGGCGTAGGCGAAGAAGGCCGGGCCGGACGGCTCCGGCCACCGCTCGTCCGGCATCGCGCCGAGTGGTTCGCGCCAATGGACCCGGTAGGCGTTCTCCAGGAATTCCACTCCGCCCGCCGCCGTGCCGAAGAAGTCGACGTCGTCGAGAGTGATGTTGCGTCCGTGGAACAGACGTGTCCCGAAGTCGGTGAACGTCAGTCCGAGATGACCCATCCGCCAGGCGATGGTGGCGACAGGCACGGGATCGGGCGTGGGGCCTCCGCCGCCCTCCCCGTCGATGTGCCATCTGCCCGTTGAATCGGGCCGCAGCGTCCAGCCGTTCGGGGCGGGTTTCCAGAAATACTCGTCATCGGTGAGGCCGTTGAGCCGGTCACGGGTGCGCGTCCATACATCGTCGAAGACCGTGGTGATCGAGTCTCGAATGGCGGTCATGGGACGAGCCTTTCTTCCGGGTCCTCATCATGCCGCGGATCCTGGATCCGTCATGGGGTTATCCTCAAGTCATGTGCACGTACGCGGAGGTCACGTACAAAGTCCACTACGTCTGCGTCCCGTGCCGGCAGAGCTTCAAGTACGCCTGGGACGGCGCCGAGCATCTCTGCACGCGTTGCCGTGCCCCGATGGTGTTCGCCGGCCATGACTTCGCCGCTCCCCGCAAGACCGATGACAGCGGATGGACAGCCGTCGAAGCCGTTCTCGGAGCGGGCCTGAAATATGAGGGATTCCAGACGTGCGGCTGTGGCCGGGAGCCGAAGTACCGGCCGCGCACCAGCGCGGAGGTCCGCGTCCGGCGGCGGGTGGCGGCGCGCGCGGGGCTCGGAGAAGCGGACGCCCTCGCGCTACGCGATCCCGGTGACGCCTAGATCGTTGATGGGAAATTGCTGGATCGGGTGCGGGCACGGCGAAGGGCGCCCATGGTCGGTGTGTGAAAACTGACTTGGACGCCCTTCTGACCGCA
>NZ_JOFJ01000001.1 GCF_000718255.1 Spirillospora albida | reverse complement strand
TGCGGTCAGAAGGGCGTCCAGGTTTGTCTTCACACACTGATCATGGGCGCCCTTCGCCATGCCCGCGGCCGGTTCAGCAAACCCCCATCAACGATCTAGCCGTGTGGATCTCCGCGGCCGTGAGCATCGGACTACCGGCGGCCGCGGTCTACACCTTGGCCGCCATGGCGGCGGGAGGTGCCTGTGTTCTGCTGCGCACGGCCTGGTCGGGGCGTAGCACGACCGGTGCGATGACTTGGCGGCGGGCCGCTGCGCGCTCCGGCACAGCACGCCGGGCGGCGGCGGGCCTGCTGGGGGCTCGGGTGCGCGGACGGATGCCCGCCGCCATCAGTGATGCAGACGTCGGTCGAACGGTCTCACGGTGGGCGAGGGGTGTGCACCGCCTCGGTCGGCGGCTCGGTGGGGCCGGAGTCGGCGGTGAAGGGGGGTGGAGTGGGCGGCGGCTCGGTGGGGTCCTGCTCGTGTGTGCTGCGGCGTCCTCGGTGGGCGTCGGTCTGCGGGGGACCGCGGTCGGTACCGGGCCGGTCCGGGAGCTGGCCCGGGAACGCGCGACCGCGACCGCCGAGGCGGTGGTGACCGCTGATCCGCGGTACGGGGCCGGGCGGCGCGTGCTGCTGGTCCGTGCGCGGATGGAGGGGGTGCCGGGAGCGAAGGTCCGGGTCCCCGTGCTTCTCATCGCCGGGGATCCGAGGTGGGCGCGGCTGGTGCCGAGCCAGCGCGTCCGGCTCACCGGCCGGTTCGCGGTGCCCGAGCGCGCCGAGCTGCTCGCCGCCGTGGTCATCGTGCGCGGCCCGCCCGCGGCGGTGTCGCCTCCGTCCACGATCCAGCGGGCCGCGGAACGGGTGCGGGCGCGACTGCGCGCGGCGGTGGCCGGCCTGCCGCCGGACCAGCGGGGCGTCCTGCCCGGCATGGTCGTCGGCGACACCTCCCGGATGAATCCCGCCGTGGCCGACGACTTCAAGAAGGCAGGGCTCACCCACCTGCTGGTCGTATCGGGCGCGAACCTGGCGATCGTCGTGGGCGCGGTGCTGTGGCTGTGCCGGGTCGCGGGCCTCGGACGGCGCCGGGCGCCGCCGTTCGCGGTGCTGGCGGTGTGCGCCTTCGTCGTGATCGCGCGGCCGGAACCGAGCGTCCTCCGCGCGGCGGTGATGGGGCTCATCGGCCTTCTCGCCCTGTTCACCGGCCGGCAGCGCCAGGGACTCCCCGCACTCGGCGCGGCCGTCATCCTGCTCGTCCTGATCGATCCGGCGCTGGCCAGGTCGTACGGGTTCACGCTGTCGGTGCTCGCGACGGCGGGACTGCTGGTGCTGGCGCCTGCGTGGCGGGCGCGGCTCGCGCGCCGCCTGCCCGGCCCGGTGGCGGACGCGCTGGCCGTGGCGGGGGCCGCGCAGGTCGCCGTGGCGCCCGTGCTGGTGATGCTCTCCGGGGAAATCGGGGTGGTCTCGGTGTTCGCCAACCTTCTCGCCGCCCCGGCCGTGGCGCCCGCCACGCTGCTCGGCGCGGCCGGCGCCGTGGTCGCGCTCGTCTCCGTGCCGGCCGCGCGGATCGTCGTCTGGCCCGCCGGCCTCGCCGTGGGCTGGATCATCCGAGTCGCGGACATCGCGGCGGGCCTCCCGTACGCGACGCTGCCGTGGCCCGGTGGCGGGCTCGGCGCGGTGTCCCTCCTGCTCGCAGGCGGGGTCGCCGTGCTCATCCTGCGCAGTGCCCGGCTCCGTCTCGTCGCGGCCGCCGCCATGTGCGGCGTCCTCATCGCGGTCGTCGCCCTGCGCGTCCTGGCGCCGGGGTGGCCTCCCGCCGGCTGGCGGATGGTGGCCTGCGATGTGGGCCAGGGCGATGCGCTGGCGCTGGCCGCGGGTCCCGGGCGTGCGGTCGTCGTCGACGCCGGCCCCGATCCCGCGCCCGTCGACGGATGCCTGTCGCGGCTCGGCGTCACGGACGTCCCCCTGCTCGTCCTGACGCATCCACACGCCGACCACATCGGTGGGACCGCGGGCGTCCGCCGCGGCCGCACCGTCCACGCGGTCCTCACCACGGCGCGGACGTCCGGTCGCGAGCAACGGCACACGGGAGGTCTGGGCACGCATCCGGCGCTCGGCGGCCAGGTCTGGCGTATCGGCGACCTCGCGCTCTCGGTGCTGGCCCCGAGCAGCGCCGCGCCCGCGCTCCTGCCCGGCGACGACGGTACGACGATCAACAACGCGAGCATCGTGCTCGTGGCGCGCGCACCCGGGTTCAGCGCCCTCCTCACCGGGGACGTCGAGAGCGACGCCCAGCGGGCGCTCGAAGGCGGCGTGCCACCCGTCGACGTCCTGAAGGTCCCCCACCACGGCTCCCGCGACCAGGCACCGGGCTTTCTCGCCGCCGCGCGCGCGACGGTCTCCCTCATCTCCGTGGGCGCGGACAACGACTACGGCCATCCCGCGCCCTCGACGGTCGCCCTGCTGCGCCGCCTGAACACCCAGGTCCACCGAACCGACCAGGAAGGAGACATCGCGATGGTCCGGACGGCGATGGGCGTCGTCGCCGTACCCCGACGCTGACCCGCCGCCCGCGGGGGCGGGATCGTGGCTTGGGGGCCGATGGGCGTGGCATGCTGCTGGGGTGTCGGTTGAGCCCATCATCCTGGTCATCGGTGACGAAGAGCTGCTCGTGGAGCGCGCGATCGGGGACGTCGTCGCGTCGGTGCGGGCGGGCGACCCCGAGACCGAGGTGATCGATCTGGCGCCCGGCGGGCTCGAGCCGGGGCGGCTGGCGGAGCTCACCTCGCCCTCGCTGTTCGGGGGCTCGAAGGTGCTGGTGCTGCGGTCGGCGCAGGATCTCGGCAAGGATCTGACGGCCCAGGTCCTCGCGTACGCCAAGGCGCCCGCGGACGATGTCGTGCTCGTCGCCGTCCATCATGGCGGCGCCAAGGGCAAGGCCCTCGTGGACGGGCTCGTGAAACTCGGCGGCCGGAAGATCGCCTGCCCCAAGGTCACGAAGGCGGGGGAGCGGATCGACTTCGTCCGGGCGGAGATCAGGCGGGCCGGCGGAAAGATCTCCGCGGACGGCGCGCGGAGCCTGCTCGAGGCGGTCGGGAACGATTTGCGGGAGCTGGCGGCCGCGTGCAGCCAGCTCGTCTCCGACACGGGCGGGAAGGTCGACGACGCCGCCATCGCGCGGTACTACCAGGGGCGGGCGGAGGTCTCCGGGTTCACGGTGGCCGACAAGGCCATCGAGGGGCGCCTGGCCGAGGCGCTGGAGCAGCTGCGGTGGGCGCTGGCGACAGGGACGCCCCCCGTGCTGATCGTCAGCGCGCTCGCACAGGGCGTCCGGGGGCTCGCGAAGGTCGGGGGGGCGCCGCGGGGTGCGCGGGGGGCCTCCCTCGCCAAGGAGCTCGGGATGCCGCCCTGGAAGATCGAGCGGGTGCAGCGCCAGTTGCGCGGCTGGACGGGGGACGGCGTCGCGCGCGCGCTGACGGCGGTCGCCGAAGCGGACGCCCAGGTCAAGGGTGGTGCGGCCGACCCCGCCTACGCGCTGGAGAAGGCGGTCTCGGAGATCATCGCCGCCCGCCGCTGACGGCGTCCGGCGCGAGGCTCCCGGCCGCGCGGCCGTCAGTCCAGGTACTGCGGGGGGACGGTCGCCGTCAGCCAGACGCCGTTGGGGCTCAGCTGGAACTCGTGGCCGTCGGCGGCCATGCGGGCCGCGGCGACGGTGAGGATGACCGGCCTGCCCCGCCGCGAGCCCACGCGGTGGGCGGTCTCCCTGTCGGGGGAGAGGTGCACGGCGTGGCGGTTCATGGGGTGGAGGCCGTCACGGCGGATGGCCTCCAGAGAGGCGGAGACCGTGCCGTGGTAGAGGAACTCCGGAGGGTCCGCGACGGGATGGTCCAGGACGACCGGGATCGAATGCCCCTGGACGGCCCGGATGCGGTCGCCGTCCAGGGCGAAGCGCTTCTTGTCGTTGACGGCGACGACGTGCTCGAGTTCGGCGCGGGTCACCGCGAAGCCGTTGCGCGCCATGGCCGCGAGGAGGACGTCGACTAAGACCCAGCCCGCCTCGTCGAGCGTCAGGCCGATGCGGCCCGGATCGTGCCGGAGGTGCCGGGACAGGTACTTGGAGATTTTGACGACTCTGCGCTGGTCCATGGGATATGCGTCGGGGCCGGCCCGCGGGCCGGCCCCGGGCGTCCGCGTCCTACTTGGCCTGCAGGGCGGCGGCCTGCTTGGCGATCGCCGACTTGCGGTTCGCGGCCTGGTTCTTGTGGATGACGCCCTTGCTGACGGCCTTGTCCAGCTTGCGGGCGGCGTGCTGCTGCGCGGTGACGGCCTCGTCGACGTTGCCGGCGTCGGCGGCCTCGCGGAACTTGCGGATCGCCGTCTTCAGCTCCGACTTGACGGCCTTGTTGCGCAGCCGGGCCTTCTCGTTCTGCTTGTTGCGCTTGATCTGGGACTTGATGTTAGCCACGTCGTAGAGCCTCAGCTTGGTTGCGATCCTCGCCTGCGGTGGGCGCAGGCTCCTGAATGAACGTCCGAACGGGGGCGGGACGGTGCCCGCTGGGCACGCCGCTACGCCACACGCAGTCGCACAGCCTACCAACGCCGGGGCCATCGCCCAAACCGGTCCGTGCACAGAGCATCTCGTCCGGCATGGGACCATGGAAGGCGAAGATCCCTGTCCACCTGTGAGTTTGCGAAACGGACCCCGGTGCCTGCGCCTGAGCCGAACAAGACCGATCCCGCGATCATCCGCAACTTCTGCATCATCGCGCACATCGACCATGGCAAGTCGACGCTCGCCGACAGGATGCTGCAGCTGACGGGTGTCGTCGAGGAGCGCCAGATGCGCGCGCAGTACCTCGACCGGATGGACATCGAGCGGGAGCGCGGCATCACGATCAAGAGCCAGGCCGTGCGGCTGCCGTGGACGTCGGAGGGCACCGGCTACGTCCTCAACCTGATCGACACCCCCGGGCACGTGGACTTCTCGTACGAGGTGTCGAGGTCGCTGGCGGCGTGCGAGGGCGCCGTCCTGCTGGTGGACGCCGCGCAGGGCATCGAGGCGCAGACGCTCGCGAACCTCTACCTGGCGCTGGAAGCGGACCTGCACCTGATCCCGGTGCTCAACAAGATCGACCTGCCGGCGGCGCAGCCGGAGAAGTACGCGGAGGAGCTGGCCGGGATCATCGGCTGCGACCCCTCCGACGTGCTGAAGGTGTCGGGCAAGACGGGCGAGGGCGTCCGGGAGCTGCTCGACAAGATCGTCCGGGACGTGCCGGCGCCGGTCGGCGACCCGGACGGCCCGGCGCGGGCACTGATCTTCGACTCGGTGTACGACACCTACCGGGGCGTCGTCACCTACATCCGGATCGTGGACGGGCACCTGTCGCGGCGCGAGAAGAGCCTCATGATGTCGACGGGCGCCGCGCACGAGACCCTGGAGGTCGGGGTCATCTCGCCCGAGCCGAAGCCAGTCCAGGGCCTCGGGGTCGGCGAGGTCGGCTATCTGATCACCGGGGTGAAGGACGTCCGGCAGGCCCGGGTCGGCGACACCGTCACCGGCGCGTCGCGTCCGGCGCCCAAGTCGCTCGGCGGGTACCGGGACCCGAGGCCCATGGTGTTCTCCGGCCTCTACCCGATGGACGGCGACCAGTACCCCGAGCTGCGGGACGCGCTCGACAAGCTGCGGCTGAACGACGCCGCGCTGGTCTACGAGCCGGAGACGTCGGCGGCGCTCGGGTTCGGGTTCCGCTGCGGGTTCCTCGGGCTGCTGCACATGGAGATCGTCCGGGAGCGGCTGGAGCGCGAGTTCAACCTGTCGCTGATCTCCACCGCGCCGAACGTCGTGTACCGCGTCGTGATGGAGGACGGGACGGAGCACACCGTCACCAACCCCAGCGAGTTCCCCGAGGGCAAGATCGGCGAGGTGTACGAGCCGGTCGTGAAGTCGACGCTGCTGTCCCCGTCCGAGCACATCGGCGCGATCATGGAGCTGTGCCAGGGCCGGCGGGGCGTGCTGCAGGGCATGGACTACCTGTCGGAGGACCGCGTCGAGATCCGCTACACGCTGCCCCTCGCCGAGATCATCTTCGACTTCTTCGACCAGCTCAAGTCGCGGACGCGCGGGTACGCGTCGCTCGACTACGAGCCGAGCGGCGAGCAGCGGTCCGACCTCGTAAAGGTCGACATCCTGCTGCAGGGCGAGTCGGTGGACGCGTTCAGCCAGATCGTCCACAAGGACAAGTCGCGCGAGTACGGGCTGATGATGACCGCGAAGCTCAAGGAGCTGATCCCGCGGCAGCAGTACGAGGTGCCGATCCAGGCGGCGATCGGGGCGCGCATCATCGCGCGCGAGAACATCCGCGCCATCCGCAAGGACGTTCTCGCCAAGTGCTACGGCGGCGACATCTCGCGCAAGCGGAAGCTGCTGGAGAAGCAGAAGGAGGGCAAGAAGCGGATGAAGACCATCGGGCGGGTGGACGTTCCGCAGGAGGCCTTCGTCGCGGCCCTCTCCACGGCCGGCGGCGGCGAGGACAAGGGCAAGGGCAAGTAATCCCGCCGAACCGGTGGTGACGCAGCGCGCATCGGTGGAGACTGTCCGTTGTGAGTCATACGCTGCTGCACCAGATGCTCGTGTCGGACCTCGTGGTTCCGGTCGGGCTCGCGCACGGCCCCGGCCAGGAGTACCTGACGGCGTTCGGGACGCGGCTCTCGGACGACACCTGGCTGCGGCCCGACATGATGGTCTTCCGCGAGGAGCAGGCGGAAAGCGACCTGTGGTACATCCGGGGCGCGCCGCTGCTGGCCGTCGAGATCGTGTCGCAGGCGTCGCGCCGGGCCGACCTCGAGGTCAAGAAGGCGCTGTACGAGCGGTACGGCGTGCCGTCGTACTGGCTCGTCGACGTGGTGGCGCCGGAGCCGGAACTGATCGTCCATGAGCTCGACGCGTCCGGGCGGTACGCGGCTCTGACGATCCCGTGGGAGGGCTCGCGCGTGCTCTCCCAGCCGTTCGCGATCGAGCTGGCGCCGAAGCAGATCTTCGATCCCCTGCCCGCCCGGATCGTCCCGACGAGAAGAGGCAGCATGTCAGAGCAGAACGCCCGGCCGGCCGATTCCGCGCCGTCCGAGACCGCGCTCGAGGACGTCGTCGTCGCCGAGCGCACCTTCGCCGGCCCCGACCTTCCGCACTGCGAGGACCCGATCCTCCTGGACGCGTTCGGGCACCGCTGGCCGACCGGCGCGGAGAAGGTCGAGCTGTGGGACGGCTGCCCCGTCTTCTACGGCGAATGGGACGAGCGCGACGTGGAGATCGCGCGGCGCGCCTATCCGGGGCGGGTCGTGCGGCTGGACCAGCCGGCCGGGGAACCGGGCACGATGACGATCCTGCCCGGCCCGGGGGAGTGGCCCCGCCCGGCGGAGACCGCGCCGGTCGCGGAGATGCCGCGGCCGCGCGAGGCCCCCTGAGGGTTCACTTCAGCAGCGGCCAGGCGACGGCGGGCGGGACGCGGCGGAACTCGCCCCGGTTCGCGGCGCGCGCCGCGTACACGAGGAAGACCATCACGGCCGCGGTGAACAGCAGCGGCACCCAGATGAACACCTCGAGGGCCAGCGACAGGAGCCCGCCGACGAACCACACGGCGATCGCGGCGAGCCCCATGTTGAGGCCCTGGACGGCGTGCCGGCGGGCGAACGCCGACGCGGGCTTGCCGAAGTAGACGATGGTGGGCGCGATGGCGCCGACGAGGAACTGGCCCACATAGGCCATGAGCGCCCACGTCTTGTCGTCATCGCTGACCGGGCCGAAATGTCCCGGTATCTGGGCCGTGCCCCCGGCGGGAGGCTGCTGCCATCCGCCGCCCTGCGGCTGCGGGGGCTGCTGCCAGGCGGGGCCGGACGGCTGCTGCCACGGCGACTGCTGTCCCTGCTGCTGCCAGGGTGCCTGCTGCTGGGGCTGCTGCCAGCCCTGCTGCGGGTTCTGACCGGATGATGGAGGAGGCCCGTAGGCCATGGCGGGTGTCCTCTCCGAGTTTCATTGCGCGACGTTCACTGCGCGGCGTGCACGCGAGTACGCGAAGTGTACGACTCCTAGGACGCCCCGAAAGTTCGCCCGGTTTCCGGAAACCGGAGGTCAGCCGAGAGCGGCGCCCGCTCACCGGCGCTCACCCGGACGCGGGCGCGAGGGCCGCGTGATCAGTGGTCGGTGGGAGCGGGGCGGCGAAGCGGCGGGCGGGCGACCGTGGCGCGGCGGGGCTCGGTCTGCGGGAGGTGCAGACAGGCCGCGGTGAAGAGGCCGTGGGCCGAGGGAGGGTGCGGGGCCGTCCGGAGGGCGAGCCGGGGGTCCGGTTCGTGCAGCGTCAGGCCGAGCGCGGGCAGGTGGGTGGTCCGGCCGCGCCGGACCACGTCGTGGCCCAGGCCGCGGAGGAGGGCGACCACGCCGGGAGCGGGCTGGTCCAGCAGGTCGATGCCGTCGAGGCGGAAGCGGAGCTCGGGGTTGCCGCTCCAGCCGGGGGCGCGGGTGCCGCAGATCTCGGCGAGGCGTTCGACGCCGTCCGCGCCTCGGCCGGTGGAGAGCGCGAGCCGGCCGCGGCCCACGCGGATGCTGCGGTGGTCGGCCCAGCCGCAGAGGAGGGACGCCGCGGGCGGTGCGGTGCGGCATCGGTCGGCGACGGCGGTGAGGGCGTCCCAGGCGTCGGACGCGAGGGTGGAGAAGAAGAGGTCGGCGTCCGGGAGGCGGGCGCCGCGGCCCGGCTCCAGGGTGACCACGTACGGGGGGATGCGGCCGGGGAACCGGGCCGGGTCGGGCTCGCGGAGGGTGACGAGGCCCTCCCACGAGACGGGGTCGTCGATGGCGAACCAGGTGATGGACGCCTCGGCGCCGAGTTCGCGGAAGGTGGCGTCGGTGAGGCGCTCGCCGACGAGTTCGCGGAGGCCTTCGGCGGTCGTGGTGAGGCGGCGGCGCCACCAGGCGGGTTCGGGGTCGGCAGAGGAGCCGGCGCCGCCGCCGGTCTGCCAGCGGGTGCCGGTTCCCCCGAGTTCCGTGCGCCGTTCGGTGCCGCCGTCGTCCACGATCACGCAGTGCCAGCCGGCAGGTTCGCCGCGCAGCAGTACCCGCGCCGGCGTGCGCCCCCGGTCCGCCGCCCCCTCGTTCCGCATTCCGACGACCCTATCCGGCCAAAGGGCCGCAGATCCTCTGTTCCGGCCGTCTCCGCGCGTCCACCCGACCGATTCATCCCATGGTGGGCGTCTGGTGACAGGGTTTCGCCGCGACACGGCGATCGCTGCTCGACCCCGGCGGATATGCGGGTACGGTCGGGGAGAGTGACCGGGACGGCGCGGCGCCGCCCCGGCGGGCGTTGCAGGCCGTCGCGGAGGTTCGAGCGTGACCCACTCGGAGCAGATCCTGCGTTCGCCGGAGGAGCGGGAGACGGTGAACGGCGCCGTCCGGGCGCTGCGCTCGGCGGCTCCGGACGGCTGGGAGCGGCTCGACTTCGAGTTCCGCGCGACGGTCGGGATCGACAGCGCCTCCTTCGAGGTGGAGGACGCCGACGGGGAGCGCCGCTCGGCGCTGCCGCCGGGGCAGGCGATCGGCAAGATGGACGAGCTGCGCCGGGTCATGTACCGCCGGGGGAAGGGCGCCTGGTTCACCGCCCGGCTGGAGGTCGAGCGTTCCGGCCGGTTCAGCGCCGCGTTCGACTACGACGGCGAGCCCGAGTTCACGCCGCCGCTGAGCGGGTCCGCGTTCGCGCTGGACCTCGACCGTTTCCCCCGGACGGACGAGAACATCCCCGCCTGGCTGCGCGCCAGGCTGGCGGCCGAGATGGACGGAGCAGCCCCGGGCGGCGGGCAGACTTGAGGGGTGCCCGCGACCCTGCCCGATGGTGATCCCGTACCGGCCGACGGCGCGCTGCCCGGCAGTGCCCTGGAGGGGCTGGGGGAGCGTCCGTTCGCGTTCTACGTGCACGTACCGTTCTGCGTGACGCGGTGCGGGTACTGCGACTTCAACACCTACACGGCCGCCGAGCTGGGGCCGGGCGCGAGCCGCGAGTCCTACGCCGACACCGCGATCGCGGAGGTCCGGATGGCGCGGCGCGTCCTCGGCGACGCCGATCTGCCGGCCCGGACGGTCTTCGTGGGCGGCGGCACGCCGACGCTGCTGGCGCCGGACGATCTGGGCCGCGTGCTCGCCGCGATCGACGCCGAGTTCGGCCTCGCCCCCGGTGCCGAGGTCACCACGGAGGCCAACCCCGAGTCCGTGGACGACGCGTATCTGGCGAAGCTCCGCGAGGCCGGTTTCACCCGTGTCTCGTACGGGATGCAGAGTGCGCGCGAGCACGTCCTCGCCGTCCTGGACCGCACCCACACGCCCGGACGCGTCCCCCAGGTCGTGGACTGGACGCGCAAGGCCGGCTTCGAGCACATCAATCTGGACCTCATCTACGGGACGCCGGGCGAGACGGACGACGACTGGAGGGCGTCCCTGGAGGCGGCCCTCGCGTGCGAGCCCGACCACGTGTCGGCGTACGCGCTGATCGTCGAGGAGGGCACCCGGCTGGCCGCCCGCGTGCGGCGGGGCGAGCTGACCGCGCCCGACGACGACGCGATGGCCGACCGCTACCTGATGGCCGACGAGCTGCTCGGCGCGCACGGCCTGAGCTGGTACGAGATCTCCAACTGGGCCACCGGGCCGGACGCCGCCTGCCGCCACAACGTCCTGTACTGGACGGGCGCGGACTGGTGGGGCGTCGGGCCCGGCGCGCACAGCCACGTCGGCGGGACGCGCTGGTGGAACGTCAAGCATCCCGCCGCCCACGCCGCCCGCCTCGCCGAGGGCGTCACCCCCGCGCACGCCCGGGAGGTCCTGGACGCGGAGGACCGCCGGGTCGAGCGCATCATGCTGGAGCTGCGGCTCGCCGAGGGCTGCCCGGTCGAGCCGCTGGACGACGCGTCCGTCCGGCGGGCGATCGGTGACGGGCTGCTGGAGCCCGGCCCGTACGAGCGGGGACGCGCCGTCCTGACCTTGCGGGGCAGGCTGCTCGCGGACGCCGTCGTCCGCGAGCTCGCCTGACCCCGAGCCGGCTCAGCTCACCATCGGCCACGCCATGAAGGACGGGTAGCGGTACCACTCGCCGCGGTTGGCCGCGACGCCCGCCATGATCAGGAACACCAGCTGCGCGACGATCATCGCGAAGAAGGTGACGAACCCGATCAGCACGAACATCAGCACGAAGCTGATGATCATGTAGACGAACTGGGTGATGGCGAGGTTGAGGCCCTGGGCGCCGTGGTGCCGCAGGAACGGCGACTCGTCCTTCTTCATCAGGTAGACCAGCAGCGGGGCGAGGAAGCCGAGCAGGAGCTGGCCGAGATGGGCGGCCATGCCCCAGGTCCGCTCGTCCGACGTCACCTGCCCGGGGACGCCGTACGGCTGCATCTGGCCGCCGTAGCCCGGCTGCTGGCCGTATCCGGCCTTCCCGTAGTCCTGCTGGCCGTAGCCCTGCTGCCCGTAGTCCGGCTGCCCGTACCCGGGGGCCTGCCCGTAGCCCGGCGCCTGGCCGTAGCCGGGCTGCTGTCCGTAGCCGGGCTGCTGGCCGGGTTGCTGTCCGTAGCCCGGCTGCTCGGGCTGCCCGTAGGTCATCGCGTGCTCCTTCTCGTACCGGCGAACCGGGTCAGGTGGCGGGGGCCGTCACGAAATCGATCAGTTCTTCGACGCGCCCGAGCAGATCCGGTTCCAGATCGGTGAAGGAACGCACCGATCCGAGGATCCGCCTCCATGCCGCGCCCACGTCGTTCCCCCAGCCCAGTTCGGCGAGAACCCCCTCTTTCCAGGGTACGCCGCGCGGGACGCTCGGCCAGGTGGAAATCCCCACAGTGGAGGGTTTCACGGCCTCCCACACGTCGATGAACGGATGTCCCGTGACGAGGACGTGCGGGGACGACACCCGGGCGGCGATCCGGCTCTCCTTGGACCCCTCCACGAGATGGTCCACGAGGACGCCCAGCCGGCGCCCCTCGTCCGGGGCGAACTCCTCCACGATGGCGGGCAGGTCGTCGACGCCCTCCAGGTACTCGACGACGACGCCCTCGACCCGCAGGTCGTGCCCCCAGATCTTCTCGACGAGCTCCGCGTCGTGGACGCCCTCGACGTAGATGCGGCTCTCCTTCGCGACCTGCGCGCGCAGCCCCCGCACGGCGATCGAGCCGGACGCCGACCGGGCCGGCTCCCGCGGGGCCGCCGCGGGACGGACGAGTGTGACCGGTGTGCCGTCGATGAGGAACCCCGCCTTGGCCAGCGGGAACACGCGGCGCTTGCCGAACCGGTCCTCCAGCGTCACGCCGAACCTGTCGCAGCCGACGACCGCGCCGCAAAAGCCGCTGTCCGGATCCTCCGCGACGAGCCCGGGCTCGGCCGGCACCTCCGGGATCCGGCCCTTGCGGGGCCTCCTCCAGTCTCCGGCCAGCACGTCGTTTCCGTAGTCCCTACTGCGCACGGGTCCGCACATTAACGGCCGGACCGCCCGCGAGGGCACGGTCCCGGACACGTCGGCGTGGCGCCCCGCTCCAGAACACGGCCGCCGGGTCGTACACTTGGCACTCAGGAGCACTGAGTGCCAGGCCGGGGCCCGGCGGCGACGCGAGGAGGTGATCACGTGCTCGATGACCGGAAGCTCGCGGTCCTGCGCGCCATCGTCGAGGACTACGTCTCCACCAACGAGCCGGTGGGCTCCAAAGCGCTCACCGACCGGCACAACCTCGGGGTCTCCCCGGCGACGATCCGCAACGACATGGCGGTGCTGGAGGAGCAGGGCTACATCGCCCAGCCGCACACCAGCGCCGGACGCGTCCCCACCGACAAGGGCTACCGGCTGTTCGTCGACCGGCTGTCGACGATCAAGCCGCTGTCGGTCGCGGAGCGCCGCGCGATCGAGACGTTCCTGACCGGCGCGTTCGACCTCGACGACGTGGTGTCCCGGACGGTGCGGCTGCTCGCGCAGCTGACCCGCCAGGTCGCGGTCGTCCAGTACCCGTCGCTGAGCCGCTCGTCGGTGCGGCACGTGGAGCTCGTGCCCGTCGCCGAGGGCCGGCTGCTGCTCGTCCTGATCACCGACACCGGGCGGGTCGAGCAGCGCGTCATCGAGACGCACGCGCGGGTGTCGGAGGAGTCGATCGGCCATCTGCGGGCGCTGCTCAACACGTGCCTGGACGGGCTCGGCCTCGGCGACGTCCCCGCCGCCGTGGCCGACCTGCCCGACAAGGTCGCCCCGGCCGACCGGCCGGTCGCGGCAGCGGTGCTGTCGGTGCTGCTGGAGACGCTCGTCGAGAAGCACGAGGAGAAGATCGTCTTCGCCGGTGCGGCCAACCTCGCCGCCGTCGACTTCTCCCAGTCGCTCCGCGACGTCCTCGTGGCGCTGGAGGAGCAGGTCGTCCTGATGCGGTTGCTCGGCGAGACCGGCGACTCCTCTACTGTTACGGTTCGGATCGGCACGGAGAACCCCGACGAGGGCCTCCGATCGACCTCCGTCGTCGTCGCCGACTACGGCGTCGGCGACCTGACGTTGGCCCGGCTGGGTGTGCTCGGGCCGACACGCATGGATTACCCCAGCACGATGGGAGCGGTACGGGCAGTGGCACGGTACGTGGGACAGATCCTGGCGGGGTCGTAGTGGCGAACGATTACTACGGGACCCTCGGCGTCCGGCGCGACGCCAGTCCGGACGAGGTCAAGAAGGCCTACCGCCGGCTCGCCCGGGAACTCCACCCGGACGTCAACCCGGATCCGGAGACCCAGGAGAAGTTCAAGGAGATCACCCAGGCCTACGAGGTGCTCTCCGACCCGAAGAAGCGGGAGATGTACGACCTCGGCGCCGACCCGTTCGCGCCGGGCGGCGGCGCGGGCGCGGGCGGCTTCGGCGGCGCCGGGTTCCCGTTCAGCGACATCATGGACGCCTTCTTCGGCACGGCCACCTCCCGCGGGCCCCGCACCCGCACCCGCGCGCGGCGCGGCCGCAACGCGACGCTCCGGGTCGAGCTCGACCTGTCCGAGACCGCGTTCGGGACGACCCGCGAGCTGTCCATCGACACCGCCGTCGCCTGCACCGTCTGCGAGGCGACCGGCTGCGCGCCCGGCACCCACCCCGACACGTGCGAGACGTGCCACGGCCGCGGCGAGGTGCAGCAGGTGCAGCGCTCGTTCCTCGGCCAGGTCATGACGGCCCGGCCGTGCCCCGCGTGCGGCGGGTTCGGATCCGTCATCCGCAACCCGTGCGCGGAGTGCTCCGGCGACGGCCGCGTCCGCACCCGGCGCACCGTCAAGGTGAAGATCCCGGCGGGCGTGGAGAACGGCATCCACATCCAGCTCGCGGGCGAGGGCGAGGTCGGCCCCGGCGGAGGCCCGCCCGGCGACCTGTTCCTGGAGATCGTCGAAAAGCCGCATGCGATCTTCGAACGCGAAGGCGACGACCTGCACTGCACGGTCGAGATCCCGATGACCGCGGCGGCGCTCGGCACCGGCGTCGTCGTCGAGACGCTGGACGCCGCCGAGAACATCGACATCAAGCCGGGCACGCAGTCCGGTCAGGTCATCACCCTGTACGGGCGGGGCGTCCGGCATCTGAACGAGAGCGGCCGCGGCGACCTGATGATCCACGTGAACGTGGAGACGCCGAACAAGCTCGACCCGGAGCAGGAGGAGCTGCTGCGCCGCCTCGCGAAGCTGCGCGGCGAGGAGCGGCCGCCGGGCAAGTTCGCACCCGGGCAGCGCGGCATGTTCTCCCGCATACGCGACGTCTTCAACCAGCACTGAGCGAAGGCCGGCACCGAGCAGATGAGCGCGCCGGTCTTCCTGGCCGACACCGCGGACCTGGAGCGGGACCGCGTCGTCCTCGGCGGCCCCGAGGGCCGGCACGCGGCGGCCGTCCGGCGGATCCGGCCCGGTGAGCGCGTCGACCTCACCGACGGCGCGGGTCTGCTGGCCGAGTGCGTCGTGGCCGCCGCCGACAAGGCGTCCCTCACGCTGGACGTGACGGTCCGGCACCGCCGGCCGCCGCCGGCGCCCCGCATCGTGGTCGTGCAGGCGCTGCCGAAGGGCGACCGGGGCGAGCTCGCGGTCGAGACCATGACCGAGGTCGGCGTCGACGTGATCGTCCCGTGGTCGGCGGCCCGCTGCGTCACCCAGTGGCGCCCGGAGCGCCGCGACAAGTCCCTCGGACGCTGGCGGAGCACCGCCCGCGAGGCGGGCAAGCAGGCCCGCCGCAGCCGTTTCCCCGATGTCGCCGACCTGGCGTCGACCGCCGACGTCGCCGCCCGCGTCGCCGACGCGTCCCTGGCGCTCGTGCTGCACGAGGAGGCGGAGGCGCCGCTCAGCGCCGTCCGCCCGCCCGCCGACGGCGACATCGTGCTGATCGTCGGCCCCGAAGGCGGCATCGCCCCCGAGGAGCTGGACCGCTTCGCCGAAGCGGGCGCGCGGCCGACCCGCCTGGGCCCGACCGTCCTGCGCACCTCGACCGCCGGTGTGGCCGCCGCCGCGGTCCTGCTGGCCGCCACCGGCCGCTGGTGACCCGCGCCTGACACGTCGGGCGCCGCCGTGCCCGTGCCGGGCGCGGCGGTGCCGGAATCCGGGTCAGGGGGTCGCGGCCGCGCCCTGCTGCTCGCCGTTCGCCGCGCCGCCGTCCTGCGGGGCGTCCGACGAGGGCGGGGTCGAGGGCTGCGTCGGCGGGGGCGACGTCGGGGTCTCGCTGACCGAGGGGGACGGCGACGGGGACGTCGGTTCGGACGGGGTCGGGCAGGGCGTCGCGCCCGTCGTCGCCGGGGACTCCGGGGTGGCGGCCGCGCTCGGCGTCCCGCCCGCGGCAGGAGTGCAGGGGACCCCGCCCGGGGACGTCGCCGCCGCGGGGTGCTGGGGCGTCCTCGGCGACGGGGACGCTCCGCCTCCCGCCGAGCCGGCGCCCGGGTCATGCGCGGAGGGCCCCGGCGGGCTGACGGCGTCGCCGTCGGCGGAGCCTCCGTCGCCCTGGCCGGACGGGCCGCCGCTGCCGACCGAATGCTGGATGAGGTCGATCGTCTGCGGGCCCGCCGTCACGCCGACACCGGCGATCGCGACCGCCGCGGCCATCGCGAGGATGGGCCGCGTCCAGCCGACCATGATCCGGTCGAGGCCGAGCACGGCGCCGAACCGGTCGAGGCCGAACCGGCGCCGGCCGCCGCCGGCGGCGATCCGCGCGCGGATGCGGTCGAGTCCGTCGTCCGCGGGGATGACCGAGTCCGCCTCCGCGTGCAGGGCGCGGCGCAGGATCTCGCCGAGCTCGTCGTGGGGGTCGGTGGTCATGAGAACTGCTCCAGGACGTTGCGCAGCGCGGTCATACCCCGCGCCGTGTGGCTCTTCACGGCGCCGCGGGAGATCCCCATCGACGTGGCGATCTCCGCCTCGGACAGGTCGGCGTAGTAGCGCAGGACGAGCGCCTCCCGCTGCCGGGTGGGCAGCCCGTGCAGGGCGTCGACGACCGCGGAGCGCTCCAGCTCCCCGATCGCCCCGGCCTCCGCGCTCGGCGCGTCGGGCAGCCCCTTGGGGGCGTACTTCTCGACGACGGCGCGGTGCCGCAGCACCGACCGCGACCGGTTCACGACCGACTGGCGCAGGTACGACAGGGCCTTGTCGGGATCGCGGAGCCGCCGCCAGCCGCCGTGCATCGCGACGAACGCGTCCTGCACGACCTCCTCGGCGGTGCCGGAGTCCCGGACGAGCATGGCGGCGAGCCGCACGAGCGCGCGGTAGTTGGCCGCGTAGAGCGCGGTCACCGCCTGGTCGGCGTCCCAGGCGACGGTGACGGCACCGGTTCCGGCGCCGGCCGCCGCCGCGCCCCTGGCCACGAGGGTCTCGGTCACGTCAGTGGGACGCCCGCCCTCGTCGTCCGGTTTACGAAAGGCCATCTTCTGTCTTGTCCCGGTCACGTGTCCGCCGCCTTCGCCGTCCCCCGCCCGTCCATTCGGATGCCCGTCGCCCGAATGGCGCGGCCGGACGCGCTCCGCCGAAACGGGGCGTGCCGGAACGCCTTACGGCCCGGAGGGTGCGCCTGGGTTGACACCCTATCCAGTGGGCCGTGGGGAATGGGGCCCAACAAGGGGAGGCGCGGTCCGCGGGACCCCCGCTCCCCGGCCGGAGCGTCGCCGATCACGGCGGGGGCCCGGCCGCTAGGATTCCGGACGGCCGTCCGGGAGGGGAGAACGATGACCGACTGCCTGTTCTGCAAGATCGTGGCCGGGGACGTGCCCGCCACGATCGTCCGGGAGAGCGACCGCGCGGTGGCGTTCCGCGACATCAATCCGCAGGCGCCGACGCACGTGCTGGTCATTCCGAGGGACCACCACCCGACCGCCGCGGAGCTCGCCGCCGCCGATCCGGAGCTGCTCGCCGCGGTCCTCGTGGAGGCCCACCGGGTCGCCGAGGACGAGGGCATCGCCGGAACCGGCTACCGGATCGTGTTCAACACCGGCGAGCAGGCCGGCCAGACCGTGTTCCACGTGCACGCCCACGTGCTGGGGGGCCGTGGCCTGAACTGGCCGCCCGGCTGACGCCGCGCCGGACGGACGCGTTCCGCCGGGTACATATATCGGCCGCCGGAAATACAAAGGCGTTCCGTCATGGGGCGTCGGTACCATGGAAGCGGAAGGCACGGACACCCCGGAGCAGACAGAAGGCAGGTCGGAGAGGCCGCAAGGCCCAGCTGATGGTCGAATCAACGCAACGGACGCGCGGCGCCGACGCGGGCGCGCGCTCCCAGATCAAGATCGTGGTGCCGGACGACCACTCGATGGTGAGCCTTCTGGGTTCCCGTGACGAGCTGCTCCACGCCGTCGAACGCGCGATCGGCAGCGGCATCGACATCCATGTCCGCGGCAACGAGATCACCGTGACCGGCTCCGAGGACGAGACCGGCCTCGTCTCCCGGCTGTTCACCGAGATGCTCGAGCTGATGAAGAGCGGTGCGCAGCTCACCCCCGACGCCGTCGAGCGCAGCGTCGCGATGCTGCGCGGCGAGGGCGACGCCCGTCCCGCCGAGGTCCTGACGCTGGACGTGCTGTCCAGCCGCGGCCGGACGATCCGGCCGAAGACCCTGAACCAGCGCCGCTACGTCGACGCGATCGACAAGCACACGATCGTGTTCGGGATCGGCCCGGCCGGCACCGGCAAGACGTACCTGGCGATGGCGAAGGCCGTCCGCGCGCTGCAGGACAAGAAGGTCAACCGCATCATCCTGACCCGTCCCGCGGTCGAGGCGGGCGAGCGGCTGGGCTTCCTCCCCGGCACCCTCTACGAGAAGATCGACCCGTACCTGCGCCCCCTGTACGACGCGCTGCACGACATGGTCGACCCCGACTCGATCCCCCGCCTGATGGCCGCCGGCACCATCGAGGTCGCCCCCCTGGCGTACATGCGCGGCAGGGCGCAACCGGTCACCACAAAGGTGTTGACTCCGGGCGGATTCCGTCCCATCGGTGAGCTGGCGGTGGGTGATCTCGTCGTCGGCTCGAACGGCGAACCGACGCTTGTCCTGGGTGTCTACCCCCAGGGTGAGAAGGAGATCTTCCGCCTGACGGCACAGGACGGGGCATCGACCCTGTGCACGGCCGACCACCTCTGGTCGGTGCGCACGCGGGCGGACCGCCGCAGGAACAAGCCCCACCGGGTGCTCGAGACGCGAGAAATGATAGGCAACCTCCGCGCGGCACATGCGCGCAGGTATGAGCTGCCTCTCCTCGCCGAACCGGTGTGCTTTCCCGCCCGGGATGTTCCGATGGACGGGTATGCGCTCGGACTTTTGCTGGGCGATGGGTGTCTTACGGGTTCGACGACGCCCAGTTTCTCCACAAATGACCCTGAGTTGGCGGAAGCTCTCGGGGAGTCTCTGGCGGGCATCCGCGTCCGGCACCTGAAGGGGCCGGACTACACGCTGAACCGGATCGCCGAGCCCGGGCAGGTCATCACCACTCAGAATCCGGTCACGGGGGTCTTGCGTGAACTAGGTCTGTTCGGCGCCAGATCGGAGACCAAGTTCGTTCCGGAGGAGTACCTCTACAACTCCGCAGACGTGCGGCTCGCAGTGCTCCAAGGGTTGTTGGACTCCGATGGCGGGCCTGTGGTCCAGGATTCCCGCACATGTCGCATCCAGTACGTCACGACGTCCCCTCGCCTCCGCGACGACATGCTCTTCCTCGTGCGATCGTTGGGTGGTGTCGGATACTGCCGTGTACGGTCGGCCCAGGGCCGGGTGCCGGGACGAGCCAGGGGACGCGCCGTGCGTCATCGGCATGACGCGTTCTGCATCGACCTCCGTCTGCCGCCGAACCTCGCACCGTTCAGGCTCCAGCGAAAGGTGGAGAAGTACAATGCGGCTGGTGGACGCCCAATGCGATTCATCGACTCCATCGAGCCTGAGGGCACGGCGGAAGCGGTCTGCATCCAGGTGGCTGCGGCCGACTCCCTGTACGTCACCGAGGACTTCCTCCTGACCCACAACACGCTGAACGACTCGTTCATCATCCTGGACGAGGCGCAGAACACGTCGGCCGAGCAGATGAAGATGTTCCTGACGCGGCTCGGGTTCGGGTCGAAGGTCGTCGTGACGGGGGACGTCACGCAGGTCGACCTGCCGAGCGGGCAGACCAGCGGGCTGCGGGTCGTCCAGGACATCCTCGAAGGGGTGAGCGACATCCACTTCTGCCGGCTGAACAGCCACGACGTCGTGCGGCACAAGCTCGTCACCGACATCGTGGACGCGTACAACCGGTGGGACGAGTCGCGCGTGCCGGAGATCAAGCAGGGCGCGGCGGGGCGCGGGGCGTCCCGCAAACGGGGGCGGTAGATGAGCATCGAGGTGTTGAACGAGTCGGGGGTGGGGGTCGACGAGAAGGCCCTCGCCGACCTCGCCCGGCACGTCCTGGACGGGATGCGGGTGCATCCCCTCGCGGAGCTGTCGCTGGTCCTCGTCGACGAGGACGCGATGGCGGCGCTGCACGAGAAGTGGATGGACGAGCCCGGCCCGACGGACGTGCTGTCGTTCCCGATGGACGAGCTGCGACCCGGCCACATGTCGGGCGGCGCCGACGAGGACGGCGAGACCGATCCGGCGCTGCTGGGCGACGTCGTGCTGTGCCCGGCGGTGGCGGAGCGGCAGGGCCTGGAGGCGGGGCACGGCACGGCGGCGGAGCTGGAGCTGCTGTGCACGCACGGCATCCTGCACCTGCTCGGATTCGACCACGCCGAGCCCGATGAGCACAGGGAGATGTTCGGCCTGCAGGCCGGGCTGCTGGACTCCTGGCGGGAGAAGCGCGGCCGGTCATGATCGCCACGGGGCGCTGATGGGGGCGCAGGGCTGGCCGGCGGCGTTCGCCGCGGGCCTCGTGGTCATGGCGGGGCTGCTGGCGAGCGCGGAGACGGCGCTGGCCCGGGTGTCGCGGGTGACCGTGGACGAGATCGTCCGGGAGGGGCGGCGCGGTTCGCGGCGGCTCGCGGCGGTCGTCGCCGACCCGGCCCGGTACGTGAACCTGGTGCTGCTGCTGCGGATCGGCTGCGAGCTCGTCGCCACGGTGATCGTGGCGGATCTGTGCATCGCGTGGCTGGACGAGACGTGGCGCGCGTACGTGACGGCCGCCGCGATCATGATCGTGGTCAGCTATGTCGCGATCGGGGTGGGGCCGCGGACGCTGGGCATCCAGCACGCGGACCGCATCGCGCTGGCCGGCGCGGCGGTGATCCATCCCCTCGCGCGGGTGTTCGGGCCGCTGCCGCGGCTGCTGATCCTGCTGGGGAACGCGCTGACGCCGGGCAAGGGGTTCCGGGAGGGGCCGTTCGCGTCCGAGGCGGAGCTGCGCGACCTTGTCGACCTGGCGGAGCAGCGGAGCCTGATCGAGCCCGGCGAGCGGCAAATGATCCACTCGGTGTTCGAGCTGGGCGACACCCTCGTCCGCGAGGTGATGGTGCCGCGCACCGACATCGTGTTCATCGAGCGGCACAAGACGCTGCGGCAGGCGATGACGCTGGCGCTGCGCAGCGGTTTCTCCCGCATTCCGGTCGTGGGCGAGAACGAGGACGACGTCGTCGGCATCGCCTATCTGAAGGACGTCGTGCGCCGCAGCCAGGAGCACCGGGAGGGCGAGGCGGTCGAGACCGTCGACACGGTGATGCGCCCCGCGACGTACGTGCCGGACAGCAAGCCGATCGACGGGCTGCTGCGCGAGATGCAGGCGCGCCAGATCCATGTCGCGATCGTCATCGACGAGTACGGCGGCACGGCCGGGCTCGTCACGATCGAGGACATCCTGGAGGAGATCGTCGGCGAGATCACCGACGAGTACGACGTGGAGACCCCGCCGGTGACCTGGCTGGAGGAGGGCACGGCCGCGCGCGTCACCGCCCGCCTCCCCGTGGAGGACCTGGCCGAGCTGTTCGGCGTCGAGCTCGACGCCGAAGAGGTCGAGACGGTCGGCGGCCTCCTCGCCCACGCCCTGGGGCGCGTGCCCATCGCGGGCTCGACGGCCGAGGTCGGGACGGACGGCGCCGCCCTCACCCTTGAGGCGGAGACCATGGCCGGCCGCCGCAACCGCGTGGGGACGGTCCTCGTCAGGAGGGTCTAGGCGGGCAGGACGGTCTGGAGTTCGCCGTTGGGGGCGGTCACCAGCACGGGGGCCTTCGGGCCCAGGTCGCGGACGGCGGCGACGTCGGCCGGGTCGGCGGTCCCGGCGGTCGTGACGAGCGCGGCGGCCTCCAGGCCGTCGGCGCCGGACGAGACGGCCATGGCGACGGCGACGGCGAGGGCCGACAGCTTCAGGGACGGCAGGTCCACGCTCGTCGCGGTGTAGGTGCGGCCCATCTCGTCGCGGACGGCGGCGCCCTCGGCGGCACCGTTCCGGGCCCGGGACGACCGCGCCAGAGTAATGATCTTCGCGTCCTCGGCGTTCAGCTCGCTCACGACGCCCAGCGTACGGGGAGCGGCGGCCTGACGCGTCCGCGACCCCCGGCGCGCGTGCCCGGTCGCCGTGCCGGTCACGGGCTCGTTCACCGTGGCGGGTAGGCGACAATTGACCGGTGACCATGCTGGGAGAGGGCCATCGTGCCGGGTTCGCCTGTTTCATCGGACGGCCCAATGTCGGCAAGTCGACGTTGATGAACGCGCTGGTCGGGACCAAGGTGGCGATCACCAGCAGCCGGCCGCAGACGACGCGGCGGACGATCCGCGGCATCGTGCACCGGCCGGACGCGCAGCTCGTCGTCGTCGACACGCCGGGGCTGCACAAGCCGCGGACGCTGCTGGGGGAGCGGCTCGACAGCCTGGTGCGGTCGACGCTGACCGAGGTGGACGTGATCGGGTTCTGCGTGCCGGCCGACCAGCCGGTCGGGCCCGGTGACCGGTACATCGCGCGGGAGCTGGCGGGGGTGAAGCGGACACCGGTCGTCGCGATCGTCACGAAGACCGACCTGGCGTCGCCCGAGCAGATCGCGGAGCAGCTCCTCGCCGTGGGGAGGCTGGGGGAGTTCGCCGACATCGTGCCGTGTTCGGCGGCCGACGGCTTCCAGGTGGGCCTCGTGGGCGACCTGCTCATCGGGCACCTGCCGGAGGGGATGGCCCTCTACCCGGAGGGCGACCTCACGGACGAGCCGGAGCAGGTCCTCGTCGCGGAGCTGATCCGCGAGGCGGCGCTGGAGGGCGTCCGGGACGAGCTGCCGCACTCGATCGCCGTCGTCGTGGACGAGATGGCGCCGCGCGAGGGCAGGGACGACCTCGTCGACGTGTACGCGCACCTGTACGTGGAGCGGCCCAGCCAGAAGGGCATCATCATCGGGCACAAGGGGACGCGGCTCCGGGAGGTGGGCGCCGCGGCCCGGCGCCAGATCGAGGCGCTGCTCGGCACGAAGGTGTTCCTGGACCTGCGGGTCAGCGTGCTGCGCGACTGGCAGCGCGATCCGAAGCAGCTGCGGCGGCTCGGGTTCTACGACTGACCGGTGCGCGTGAGGCGGTCGGCGAGGGGGCGGGCGAGGGCGATCGCCATCAGCGCCAGCGACGCGCCGACCGCGGCGTACCAGCCGTACCGGACGGTGATCCGGTAGCCGACCTCCAGGCCGAGCCCGGGGGCGTTGTCCCGCACGTCGCCGAGCCGCAGCACGAACAGGCCGCAGGCGAGCAGCGCGAGGGCGCCGGGCACGGCGGCGAGGGACCCGACGCGGGCGTCCCGGACGACGGTGTCCCAGAACGCGAGCCCGATGGCGACGACCGCGAGGACGGGGACGGCGAGGACGAGGCCGTCGGCCTCGATCCCGGCGAGGCTGCCGAGGTCGCGGGTGACGGGCCGGCCGAGCAGCTCGACGACCATCTCGGCGCGGGCCCACGGCAGGAACGCCGACACGAGCAGCGCCGTCGCCGTGAGGATCATCGCGATGCCCCAGGCGCCGCCGGACCGGGGCGGCGCGGCGGCGGGGGCGGTGTGCGCGCCGGCGGCGGGCGGCGGTCCCTGCTCGGGCGGCAGGAACGACGGTCGCGGACGTCCGGCGTCCGCACCGGGACCGGGGTCATCGGCCATGCCCCCAGCCTAATCGTGCGTCCCACCGCCGTCCGGCAGCGGCGCCCCGGGGCTCCGGGGGCGGCGGGGTTTCAGGAATGCGCTGGAGGGTGAGGATCGTTCCAGAGACGGGGGAGGCGGTTGACGTCTCAGCATGCGGGATGCGGTTTCCGTAGCCCGGATGGCATCTGTTAGCTTGGCAGGCGTGTCGCGTGAGCTGCTCCTCCTTAGCGGCCGCAGCGGGGGCCTGTAAACAGGTCGGCTCCCTCGCTGCGGGACTTTGACGTGGACGTCGGCCGCAGGATTCCGAGCAGAGGGACACACCCCGAGATGTCTTCGCAGCAGCAACCGTCCGGCATGCCGTTCCAGCGCTACCGGGCGTTCCAGCCGGTCGCGCTGACCGACCGCACCTGGCCCGACAAGGTGATCACCGAGGCCCCGCGCTGGTGCGCGGTCGACCTGCGGGACGGCAACCAGGCCCTGATCGACCCGATGGACTCCCACCGCAAGCTCAAGATGTTCGAGCTGCTGGTACGGATGGGCTACAAGGAGATCGAGGTCGGGTTCCCGGCGGCCAGCCAGACCGACTACGACTTCGTCCGGCAGATCATCGACGAGGGCCGCGTCCCGGACGACGTCGTCATCCAGGTCCTGACGCAGGCCCGGCCCGAGCTGATCGAGCGGACCTTCGAGGCCGTCCGCGGCGCGAAGCAGGCGATCGTCCACCTGTACAACTCGACCAGCACGTTGCAGCGGCGCGTGGTGTTCGGGCAGGACAGGGACGGCATCACCGCGATCGCGGTGGAGGGCGCGAAGCTGTGCGCCAAGCTCGCCGAGGACATGGGCGACACCGAGATCTTCTTCGAGTACTCGCCCGAGTCGTTCACCGGCACGGAGCTGGAGTACGCCGTCGAGGTCTGCAACGCCGTCAACGAGGTGTGGAAGCCCACCCCGGACCGGAAGGTCATCGTCAACCTGCCGGCGACGGTGGAGATGGCGACCCCGAACGTGTACGCCGACCAGATCGAGTGGATGAACCGGAACCTGGCCTACCGGGACTCCATCGTTCTGTCGCTGCACCCGCACAACGACCGCGGCACCGCCGTCGCCGCCGCCGAGCTGGGCTACCAGGCGGGCGCCGACCGCATCGAGGGCTGCCTGTTCGGCAACGGCGAGCGCACCGGCAACGTCTGCCTGGTCACCCTCGGCCTGAACCTGTTCACGCAGGGCGTCGACCCGCAGATCGACTTCTCCGACATCGACGAGATCCGCCGGACGGTCGAGTACTGCAACCAGCTGCCCGTCCACGAGCGCCACCCCTACGGCGGCGACCTGGTCTACACGGCGTTCTCCGGGTCGCACCAGGACGCCATCAACAAGGGGTTCGACCACCTGAAGGCGGACGCCGCCGCGGCAGGCGTCCCGGTCGAGGACTTCCGCTGGGAGGTCCCGTACCTGCCGATCGACCCGCACGACGTCGGCCGGACGTACGAGGCCGTGATCCGGGTGAACAGCCAGTCCGGCAAGGGCGGCGTCGCCTACATCATGAAGACCGAGCACTCGCTGGAGCTGCCGCGGCGACTGCAGATCGAGTTCTCCCGGGTGGTGCAGGAGCACACCGACAGCGAGGGCGGCGAGGTCACCGCCGAGCGCATGTGGGAGATCTTCGAGTCGGAGTTCCTGGCCAACGGCCCGCGCGTCGGGCTGCTCGCGCACCGCTCCACCTCGCGGGTGGACGAGAAGGACGCGATCAGCTGCGACGTCCGGATGGCGGGGGAGATCCGCGAGATCGACGGTGTCGGGAACGGCCCGGTGTCCGCGTTCACCGACGCGCTCGCGTCCGTGGGGATCGGCGTCCGCGTCCTGGACTACACCGAGCACGCGCTGAGCGCCGGCGGCGACGCCCGCGCCGCCGCCTACGTCGAGTGCGATGTCGACGGGCGCACGGTGTGGGGCGTCGGCATCGACGGCAACATCGTCACCGCCTCGCTGAAGGCGATCCTGTCGGCCGTGAACCGGGTGGCCCGCGCCGCCGAGTAGGCACGCGACGTACCGGCCCCGGCGCGCACCGCGTGCCGGGGCCGGCGCCGTTCGGGTCAGCCGGCGCGGCCGAGGACGTGGTGGACCAGTTCGCGGAGGGGGCCGCTGAGCTGGGCCTCGCCGACGACCGCGCACTCGCCGTCGATGTCGATCTCGTACAGGAACTGGTCGGGGATCCGGCCGGGGGGCGGCACCGCGCGGAGGTCGACCCTGTCGACGAGGCGGGCGAGCAGGGGGTCGCCCGCGCTGTCCGACTGGGCGCGCCGTTCGATCCCGGCGAAACCGCCGGTCCGGACAATGGAGACTTTCACCTGATGACGCCTACCCCCCTCCACGCGTTCCGCACCGCCTCCGTCTCGGCCGCCGTGTCGCCGTAGAGACGCGCGGCGGTCCGGACGGTCTCCGCGGCGAACGCGGCGAACTCGATGGTCGTGCTCAGGGCGCCCCCGGTGAGCGTGTCGTACCAGACGCGCCCGGCCTTCTCCCACGCGTTCCCGCCGATGGCCGTGGCCGCGAGGTGGAAGGCGCGGTTGGGAATGCCCGAGTTGATGTGGACGCCGCCGTTGTCGCGGTAGGTCTCGACGTAGTCGTCCATGTGGCCGGGCTGCGGGTCCTTGCCGATCCGCGGGTCGTCGTAGGCCGTCCCGGGCTCCTTCAGCGACCGCAGCGCGACCCCCGCGACGCCCTCCGCGAGCAGGCCCTGGCCGATCAGCCAGTCGGCCCGGTCGGCGGTGTGGCCGAGGTGCCGCTGCTTGATCAGCGAGCCGAACACGTCCGACATGGACTCGTTCAGCGCGCCGGACTGCCCGTAGTACTCCAGGTTCGCGGTGTACTGCGTGATGCCGTGGACGAGCTCGTGCCCGGTGACGTCGAGCGGGCCGGTGAACGCGGTGAAGATCACGCCGTCGCCGTCGCCGTAGACCATCTGCCGGCCGTTCCAGAAGGCGTTCTGGTACCGGTCGCCGTAGTGGACGGTCGAGATCATCTCCAGCCCGGCGCCGTCGATGGAGTTGCGCCGGTACACGGTCTCGAAGAAGTCGAAGGTGATGCCGAGCCAGTCGTAGGACCGGTCGACGTCGGCGTCGCCGGTGGCGGGGCCGCCCTCGGCGCGGACGGTGCGCCCGGGCAGCTCCTCCCGGTGCTCCGCGTCGTGGATCGTGCGGCGGGGGACGAAGTCCTCCGCGGGCGCGGGCGGCGCGGGCGCGAGCGTTCGGCGCTCGGTGAACTGCGCGGACGTGAGGGCCAGCGTGTGCCGGGCGCGGTCGCGCAGCGCGGGGTCGGCGGCATCGCCGGCGAGTCGCTCCAGCATGTGCGGCGGCACGATGGTGCATCTCATGCCGCCACGCTGCCACCTCGGAGTGGACCAGGCCACGATTTCCACCCCGCCGGAGCGTCCGCTTCCGGTCACCTTACGTGATGATCGCGCAACGTGCCGCCATCGCGGCCGGGACGTGTGTGGTTTATGGGGAGATGTCGGATGAGGCGCCGATGCACGGCGTGACGTGCGGGAGAATGAACGGGTGACCCTCTACCGCGACGAAGGCATCGTCCTGCGCACCCAGAAGCTGGGCGAGGCCGACCGGATCGTGACGGTGCTGACCCGGCGCACCGGCCGGATCCGCGCCGCGGCCAAGGGGGTCCGCAAGACGAAGTCGCGGTTCGGCGCGCGCCTCGAACCGTTCACCCACGTCGACCTCCAGCTGTACGAGCGCCGCTCCCTCGACCTGATCACGCAGGCGGAGACCCTCCGCCCCTACGGCGAGCGGCTCGTCACCGACTACCCCCGCTACACGGCCGGCACCGCGATGCTGGAGACCGCCGAGAGGCTCACCGCGGAGGAGGGCGAGCCCGCGCTGCGGCAGTTCCTCCTGCTGCTGGGCGGCCTGCGCACGCTCGCCGAGCGCGACCACGACCCCCGGCTCGTCCTGGACGCCTTCCTGCTGCGGTCGCTGTCGGTCGCCGGGTGGGCCCCCGCGCTGGACGAGTGCTGCCGCTGCGGGACGCGCGGCGGGCTGCGCGGCTTCGCGATCGCGGCGGGCGGCGCGGTCTGCGCGAACTGCCGCCAGCCCGGCGCCGCGACCCCCGCGCCGCCCACGTTCGCGCTGATGCTGGCGCTGCTGCGCGGCGACTGGGAGTACGCGGACGGAAGCGAGGCCCGCTACCGCGCCGAGTGCAGCGGCCTCGTCGCCGCGTACCTGCAATGGCATCTGGAGCACGGCATCCGGTCACTGCGCCACGTCGAGCGCGGCCCGGACGACGCCGGCGACCCGGCGGGCACCGCCGCGGACGACGAACCGATCACCAGGGAGACAGTTTGAGCAGGGCCGTCACGCCGCCGGATCCGCACCGCGACGGGGCCCTCCCGCCGCCGATCCCGGCCGACCTCGTGCCGAGGCACGTCGCCATCGTCATGGACGGCAACGGCCGGTGGGCGAAGGAGCGCGGGCTGCCGCGCACCGAGGGCCACAAGCGCGGCGAGGACTCGCTCTTCGACGTGGTCATGGGCGCGATCGAGCTCGGCGTCCCCTACCTGTCGGCTTACGCGTTCTCCACCGAGAACTGGAAGCGGTCGCCGGACGAGGTGCGCTTCCTCATGGGCTTCAACCGGGACGTCATCCGCCGCCGCCGCGACCAGCTGAACGCGATGGGCGTCCGGGTGCGGTGGGCCGGCCGCCGGCCGCGGCTGTGGCGCAGCGTCATCAGCGAGCTGGAGACGGCCGAGGAGATGACCCGCGGCAACAAGGTCCTGACGCTCCAGTTCTGCGTGAACTACGGGGGCCGCGCCGAGATCGCCGACGCCGCGGCGGCCATCGCCAGGGACGTCCGGGACGGGCGGCTCAACCCCGACAAGATCACCGAGAAGGTCTTCGCCCGCTACCTCGACGAACCGGGCATCCCGGACGTCGACCTGTTCCTGCGGTCGTCGGGGGAGCAGCGCACGTCCAACTTCCTGCTCTGGCAGTCGGCCTACGCGGAGATGGTGTTCCTCGACACCCTCTGGCCCGACTTCGACCGCCGCCACTTCTGGCACGCCTGCGAGCTCTACGCCTCGCGCGACCGCCGCTACGGCGGAGCGGTGCCCAACGAGGTCCCCACGGCGTCGGGCGGTGCTTGACCCGCGGTCGCCGCACCGCTCCGGCTCGTCTTGAGGATCGCTGCGCGGTCGGGGTCCCGCTTCGCTCGCGATGATCCCGGCCGCCGACGGCCGAGACGGCGGCCGGTGCGGACGGGCCGGGTGGCCTCCTAGGCGGAGGGCTTGGCGCAGCCGCCGCAGGTGCCGAAGACCTCGACCGTGTGCGTGACGTCGACGAAGCCGTGCTCGGCGCCGATGGTGTCGGCCCAGCTCTCCACGGCGGGGCCCTCGACCTCCACCGTCTTGCCGCAGTCGCGGCAGACCAGGTGGTGGTGGTGCTGCACGGTCTGGCAGGCGCGGTAGACGGCCTCGCCCTCGTCGGTGCGCAGCACGTCGACCTCACCGGAGTCGCTGAGCGCCTGCAGCGCCCGGTACACCGTGGTGAGGCCGATCTTCGAGCCATCCGAACGCAGGTCGGCGTAAAGGTCCTGCGCGCTGCGGAACCCGTCGCAGCGCGCCAGCGCCTGCCGTACAGCGTCCCGGCGGGCCGTCGTCATCCGCTGAGCACCTCCGCTCCGGTATCCCTGGCGGGCGCCGCGGCGGGGAGGACCTCCCCGCGCGCTCCCGCCCGCGCACGTCTGCGCCGCATGACCGAGCCGCCGACGACCGCGACCGCGAACACCGCCAGCGCCAGCAGCACGATCGTGGGGCCCGGGCGAAGATCGTACTCGAACGCTCCGGTCAGGCCCGCCACGGCCGACAGTACACCGATGCCCATGGCGCTCAGCATCGTGCCGAGGAACCCGCGGGTGAGCTGCTGCGCCGCCGCCACCGGAATGATCATCAGGGCGGAGACGAGCAGCAGCCCGATCGCCCGCATGGCGATGACGACGGTGACCGCGGCGGTCGCGGCGATCAGCACGCTGAGGAACCGGACCGGCAGCCCGGACGCCCGCGCGACGTCCTCGTCCTGGCACAGCAGGAACAGCTCCCGGCCGAACACGGCGATGACGCCGAGCACCACGGCGGCGAGGGCGGCGACCACGTACAGGTCGGCGGGCGTGACGCTGCTGATCGAGCCGAACAGGTAGGACTGCAGGCTCGTCCCGCCGTCCTGCGCGCTCGTCATGAGGACGCCGCCCGCCAGGCCGCCGTAGAACAGCAGGGCGAGCGCGACGTCGCCGCCGCTGCGGCTGCGCGCCCGGACGACCTCGATCGCGACGGCGCCGAGCACGGACACGGCCAGCGCGCCGAGGACGGGGGACGAGCCGGTCAGCAGCCCGAGGCCGATGCCGGTCAGCGCGATGTGGCCGATGCCGTCGCCGAGCAGCGACAGCCTCCGCTGGACGAGGAAGGTGCCGACGGCCGGGGCGGTCAGCCCGATCAGGACCGCGATCACGAGCGCGATCCGCATGAAGTCGTACTGGAGCATCTCGATCATGTGGACGCCTCCGCCGTGTCGCGGACGACGCGGCCGTGCCGCAGTTCGATCGTCCGGGTGATGAGCGGCTCCATCGGGCCGAGCTCGTGCGCGACGAGCACGACCGTCCGGCCGCCCCTGGCCAGCTCGCCGAGCGTCCCGGCGAGCGCCGCCTGGCTGTCGGCGTCGACGCCCGCGGTCGGCTCGTCGAGGACGAACGCGTCGGGTTCGCCCGCCAGCGCGCGGGCGATCAGCACCCGCTGCTGCTGGCCGCCCGACAGCTGGTGGACGGGTTCGCGGGCGAGGCCGGTGAGGCCGGTCGCGGCGAGCGCGGCGTCCACGGCGGTACGGCCGGCGGCGCCGGGGCGCGGCGCGGGCCGCCAGCGCGACCGCCGCGCGATCCGCCCGGACGACACGACCTCCCGGACGGTCGCCGGGACGCCGCCGCCGATCGGCAGGCGCTGCGGGACGTACCCGATCCGGTGCCAGTCGCGGAACCGCGCGGGCGGCGCGCCGTAGATCTCGGTCCGGCCGGAGGCGAGGGGGATCAGCCCGAGCAGCGCCTTGACGAGGGTGGACTTGCCCGCCCCGTTGGGGCCGAGGACGGCGAGCACGTCGCCGGACCCGACGCGCAGGTCGACGCCGGACAGGACCTCGCGGCCGTCCCGCCGCACCGTCCCGCCGGTCATCGCGAACGGGGGCGGCTGCGTCCCGGCCGCCCCCGGGCCGGTCATGAGCACCCCAGGGCGGGCCGCAGCGTGTCGAGGTTCTTCTGCATGATCGTCAGGTAGTCGCCGGACGCGCCCGCGGCGATGCCCTCCACGGGGTCGAGCACGGCGGTCTTCACGCCGGCCTCGCGCGCGAGGGTCTGCGCGACCTTCGGGCTGACGAGAGTCTCGGTGAACACCGTCGTCGCGCCGGCCTCCTCGATCTCATGCGTCAGCTCCGCGAGGCGCTTCGGCGACGGCTCGTTCGCGGGGTCGACGCCCGCGATGGAGATCTGGCGGAGCCCGTACCGGTCGGTGAGGTAGCCGAACGCGGCGTGCGCGGTGACGACCGACTTCGTCTTGCAGGTCTTCAGCCCGTCCCGGTACCGGCCGTCGAGGGCGGTGAGCTGGGCGGCGAGCGTCTTGGCACGTTCCCTGTAGGCGGCGGCGCGGGGGGCGTCGACGGAGGCCAGGCGGTCGCCGAGCGCGGTCGCGATGGTGGCCATCCGGCTCGGGTCGAGCCAGATGTGCGGGTCGTGGGAGGACTCGTGCTCCTCGTGCCCGTGCTCCTCCTCCTCCTGGCCGTGCTCCTCTTCGGCGGGCGGCGGCAAAGTCTTGACCAGGGTCGCCGCGTCGAGGGCCTTGCCCTTGCCGTGCTTGCCGACGGCGTCGTCGACGGCGGGCTGGACGCCCTTGACGTAGAAGGTGAGGTCGGCCTCGCCGACGTCCGCGATCTGGCGGGCGGTGAGCTCCAGGTCGTGCGGCTCGGCGCCGGGCTTCGTCAGCGTCCGGACGGTGGCGTCCGGGCCGCCGACCCTCTCCGCCAGCCATGCGACGGGGTAGAAGGACGCGATCACCTCCGGCTCGCCGGACGAGCCGGCGTCGGCGTCACCGCAGGCGGCGAGGCCGCCGAGGGCCAGGACGGCGGCGGCCGTCAGCGACAGGGGGCGCAGGGGGGTACGGAGGGTCAGCACACGACCAGTATGGATGAGTATGAAAATGATTGTCAAAATCGACCAAGTGCGTGTCCCGCCGCGAGCAGCGCCAGGAGGGCGACCGCGCCGGCGCGCAGCAGGCGGGCCTGGACGTCGAGCCGGGGCCAGTTGAGATAGGCGAACCAGCCGAGCAGCACGGCGAGCAGCAGGAAGCCCGCGGCGGCGACCATGCCCGTTCCCGCCATTCCGGCGACCAGCAGCGCGAACACCGCCGCCAGCAGCACCACCCTCGGCAGCCGGTGCAGGAACACCACCGGCGCCGCGCTCCACCGTTCGACCGCCGCGCGCGCACCGCGCGCCGGGGCCTGCCCTCGCGTCTCCACGCGCCCCAAGGTACTGCGAGGATGGACGGATGATCGCGATTACCCGGTACCGCGTCCCCGGCGCCGGCGCCGACGGGTTCACCGAGTCGATGAACGGCGTGCTCGCGGCCCTCGCGGCCAGCCCCGGCTTCCGCTCCGGCCGGCTCGCCCGCACCGTGGACGACCCGGACCTGTGGGCCCTCGTCACCGAATGGGACGGCGCCGGGTTCTACCGTCGCGCGCTCGGCGCGTACGAGGTGCGCCTGACGTTCATCCCCCTCGCCGCGATGGCCATCGACGAGCCGGGCGCCTACGAGGTCGTCACGTCCGCCTGATCGCGTCCGGAAACGGGCAACCGGACGCCAAGAAGCCGCCCGCCCGGTTTCGCCGGCGGCCGCCGGGTGATCTCCCGGCCATGCCCGGTCGTCCGCCGTCGCCGTCGTCGAGCCGCCCGCCGCGCGGTCCCCGGCCCGGCCGCCCGCCCCGCTGACCGTCTCGGCCGGGGCCGCGGCGATGCCGCGCGGTGACGCCGCCGGTTGCCCTAAGCTGGAAAAGGCTCGGGGGCGTCGGAGCGCCGCGCCCACCGGGGCCGTCACGCTGTACCACCCAACGGGGATCATTCTCGCCGCCGCCCGCGCCGGACGCGCGGGGCGGGGCGATTCCACTGACCCGCCGACCGCCAGCCGGATGGAGATAGAACATGGCACGCCGTTCCGATGTGCTCGACACCATCGTCAACCTCGCGAAGCGCCGGGGGCTCGTCTACCCGTCGAGCGAGATCTACGGCGGCCTCCGCGCGTCCTGGGACTACGGCCCCCTCGGCGTGGAGCTGAAGAACAACGTCAAGCGCCAGTGGTGGAAGTCCATGGTCCAGGGCCGCGACGACGTCGTCGGCCTCGACTCCTGCGTCATCCTGGCGCGGGAGGTCTGGGAGGCCAGCGGCCACGTCAACGCGTTCGTCGACCCGCTGACCGAGTGCCAGTCCTGCCACAAGCGCTTCCGGGCCGACCACCTGGAGGAGTCCTACGAGGAGAAGCACGGCCGGCCGCCCGCGAACGGCCTCGCCGACATCGGCTGCCCGAACTGCGGCAACAAGGGCTCCTTCACCGAGCCGCGCATGTTCAACGGCCTGCTGAAGACCTTCCTCGGCGCCGTCGAGGGTGAGTCGGGCCTCGCCTACCTGCGCCCCGAGACGGCGCAGGGCATCTTCATCAACTACCTGAACGTGCAGCAGTCCGCGCGGCGGAAGGTGCCGTTCGGCATCGGCCAGATCGGCAAGTCGTTCCGCAACGAGATCACCCCCGGCAACTTCATCTTCCGGACGCGCGAGTTCGAGCAGATGGAGATGGAGTTCTTCGTCAAGCCGGGCACCGACGAGGAATGGCACCAGTACTGGATCGACGAGCGGCTCCAGTGGTACGTCGACCTCGGCATCCGCAAGGACAACCTGCGGCTGTACGAGCACCCCGCCGACAAGCTGTCGCACTACTCCAAGCGGACGGTCGACATCGAGTACCGGTTCGACTTCGTCGGCAGCGAGTGGGGCGAGCTGGAGGGCGTCGCCAACCGCACCGACTACGACCTGTCGACGCACTCCAAGGCGTCCGGCACCGACCTGTCGTTCTTCGACCAGGAGTCCGGCGACCGGTTCACGCCGTTCGTGATCGAGCCGGCGGCCGGCGTCGACCGCTGCACGCTCACGTTCATGATGGACGCCTACGCCGAGGACGAGGCGCCGAACGCCAAGGGCAAGCTGGAGAAGCGCACGGTCATGCGCCTCGACCGGCGGCTCGCCCCGGTGAAGGTCGCGGTGCTGCCGCTGTCGCGCAACGCCGACCTGTCGCCGAAGGCCCGCGACCTCGCGGCGGCCCTGCGCAGGAACTGGAACGTGGACTTCGACGACGCGGGCGCGATCGGCCGCCGCTACCGCCGCCAGGACGAGATCGGCACGCCGTTCTGCGTCACGGTCGACTTCGACACCCTCGAGGACGACGCGGTGACCGTGCGGGAGCGCGACTCGATGAGCCAGGAGCGCATCGGCCTCGGCCAGGTGGAGTCCTTCCTGGCCTCCCAGCTGGTCGGCTGCTGAGACGCGGAGACGCGGAACGGGCCGCCCCGGTGCCGGGGCGGCCCGTTCCTCTTCCTGGGAGCGAGTCCTCGTGTGCTGGGAGCTCGGGGGCGGGCGGGGTCAGCCGGTGACGTACAGGGACTGGTCGAAGGTGCCGGAGCCCGGGGTGCTCTCGCCGCGCAGCTGGTAGGTGGCGGTGACCTGGGCGGTGGACGGGCAGAAGAAGTTGCTGCCGGACTGCCTGTTGACCGTGGCGCCGTTCACGCCGACCTGCGCCTCGCCGTTGGAGGTGTCGGGCCGGTTCGCGTTGTCGCCGTTGTAGCCGTTCGCGGTGAGCGACCCGCCGTAGATGCACGTGATGCCGCCGAAGAGGTTCACGACGGCGCGCACCCGGAAGTTCGCGATCGTGACCGTGGCGTCGCGGCCGCCGGTGTGGTTCGGGTCGTAGGTGACGTTGCCGCCCGTCCAGGGCAGGTTCTGGGTGGTGATGGTGGAGCTCGTGGCACCGGCGCAGGGGCCGCCGCCGGGGCCGCTGAAGGAGGCGCTGGCGATGGTCAGCCCGGTGCCGTTGGACTGGATCGAGCCGGTCATGGTGGACTCGTCGCAGGTCCCGCCGCCGAGCGAGCTGGAGACGGTGGCGGTGCCGAGCAGGTCGGCCTGGACGTTGCCGGCGTAGGCGGCGGCGGTCGCCGAGCCGGCCCGGATGGTGGTGGTCGCGGCCGAGGCGGGGGTCGCGGCCACGGTGAGGACGGCGGCGGTCGCCGTCCCCAGGACGAGGGCGTGTCTGATACGTGCCACCGGAAGCTCCTTTGTCCGGTTCGGGGTGGGCGTTGTGAAAGTAATTCGCTTTTCGCTCACCCGTCCAGAACGCTCCGGCGACAGTTCCCTGGCCAATCTGGACACTCTCTGGTGTCTTGAGGCCAGGGCCCGAGGTATCCGCATCCTGGGCTACGTTGGACGGGACCGATATCCGGATCGACGGGAGGCGCCGAAATGGCCACCGCTCGCCGATTCTCCGCGCCCGTCCCGAATTCGGTCCTGACCAGCGGTTCCGTCGCCAAGCGGAGCCGGCTCGCGCGGCTGCTCGTCCTCGCCCTCGGCGTGCTGGGATTCGTCGCCGCCCCGGCGCCTGCGGCGCCGCATTCCGCGTCCGCCCGCTCCGCGCCCACGGGCCAGACCGTCCCCTCCGTGTCCGCGGCGGCCCGCGCGGCCGCGCAGGGCGCGCTCGCCCGGAGCCGCGACCAGCGTCCGGGCCGGCATGGCCGCACCGAGGCCGCCGGCGTCCCCTCGTCCCGCGAACTCGCCGGCGCGACCGCGCCGGCCGTCGCCGCCCCGCCCCCGACCGCCCCCGCCCTCCGGCCGTCCTGCGGCCGGATCGCCGTCCGCACCACCGCGCGCCGCGCGCCCGCCGCCGTTCCCTCCGGGGCGGCGCGCGGCCGTGCACCACCCCCCTCCCAGGTCTGACGTTTTCCGTACGCGGCGCCGCACGCCCCGGGGCGGCGGTGCCGAAGTCCTTGTGGAGGTTCCCTTGTCTCGCGCCAACATGGTGCGGGCGGTACTGGCCCTGGCCGTGCTCGCCCTGTCAGTGTTCTACGCCCTGTCCGAACCCGCCCGCCTCGGCCTCGACCTCCGGGGCGGCACCCAGATCGTCCTGGAGACCCAGAACTCGCCGACCGTGAAGGCGAACCGGGAGTCCACCGAGCGCGCCCGGGAGGTCCTGCTCCGCCGGGTGAACGCGCTCGGCGTCGCCGAGTCGTCGATCACCGTGTCGGGCGACCGGCGGCTGATCGTCGAGCTGCCGGACGTGCAGGACCCGGCCCGCGCCACCGCGGCCCTCGGCAAGACCGCGCAGCTCACCGCGCACCCCGTGCGGACGAACGACGGCAAGCCGAAGAAGGGCGAGCAGGTCATCCCGGACGAGCAGGGCCAGCCGATCCTCATCGGCCCGGCCGCGCTCACCGGTGAGGGCATCGGGTCCGCCAGCCCCACGTTCGATCCGCAGCAGCTGGGCGGCTGGGCCGTCACCATCGACTTCCGGGGCAAGGGCGGAGGCATCTGGGAGCGGGTCACCGCGAAGGCGGCGTGCGCGACCGGCGACGACCGGCGCGTCGCGATCGTCCTGGACGGCAAGGTCATCTCCTCGCCCGCGGTCACCGAGAGCGTGGCCTGCGGTGTCGGGATCGGCGGCGGGTCCACCCAGGTCACCGGCAGCTTCAGCGCGCAGGAGGCCAAGGAGCTCGCCGCGCTGATCCAGGGCGGCTCGCTGCCCGTCCCCGTGAAGATCATCGAGCAGCGGGTGGTCGGCCCGACGCTCGGCGCCGCCGCCATCGACGCCAGCGCCCGCGCAGCGGTCATCGGCATCGTCCTGACCGGCCTGTTCATCGTCGCCGTCTACCGGCTCGTCGGGTTCCTCGCCACCATCGCGCTCGCCGGATACGCCCTGATCTCCTACGCCGCGCTCGTCGCCGTCGGCGCGACCCTGACCCTGCCCGGCCTCGCCGGGTTCGTCCTCGCGATCGGCATGGCGATCGACGCGAACGTCCTCGCGTTCGAACGGGCGCGGGAGGAGCAGGCCCTCGCACCGGGACGCGGCACCCGCCAGGCCCTGGCCATCGGATTCAACAAGGCGTGGTCCGCGATCGCCGACTCGGCCGTCACCACCCTGCTGGCCGCCGGGCTGCTGTTCTTCCTCGCGTCCGGGCCGGTGAAGGGCTTCGGTGTGACGCTGTGCATCGGTGTCCTCGGCTCGCTGGTGTCGGCGATGCTGATCAGCCGCGTCCTCACCGACGCGGCGCTGTCGCGCCGCGGCATCGCCCGCCGCACCGGCCTCAACGGCCTCGGCGGCGCGGGGCGGATCCGGGCCTGGCTGGAGACCAGCGGCCCCGACCTGATGCGCCGCCGCCGGCTCTGGCTCGCGCTCTCCGGCCTCGCCGTGGTGCTCGCCCTCACGGGGATCTTCACGCGCGGCCTCAACTACGGCGTCGAGTTCACCGGCGGGCGCCTCGTCGAGTACTCGACGACCAATCCCCTGCAGATCGACACGGCCCGCCAGGCCGTGGCGGACGCGGGCTTCCCGCGCGCCGTCGTCCAGACCTCGGGGGAGAAGGACATCTCCGTCCGGACGTCCGACCTGGGCAACGCCGAGGTGGAGGAGATCAAGGAGGCGCTCGCGGCGAAGGCGGGGGGCGCCTCCAAGGTGCGCGACGAGCTGATCGGCCCGAGCCTCGGTGAGGAACTGCGCACCAAGGCGCTCATCGCGCTCGGCGTCGCGCTGCTCGCGCAGCTCGCCTACCTGACGTTCCGGTTCCGGTGGACGTTCGCGGCGGGCTCCGTCATCGCCATGTTCCACGACGTGCTGATCGTCACCGGTGTGTTCGCCTGGCTCGGCAAGCCCATCGACGGCGTCTTCCTCGCGGCCCTGCTCACCGTCATCGGGTACTCGGTGAACGACTCCGTCGTGGTCTTCGACCGCGTCCGGGAGCTGTGGGGCGCCCATCCCAAGGACCGGTTCGCCGACATCGCCAACCGGGGCACGCTGCAGACCGTCCCGCGCACCATCAACACCGGCATGGGCGCGCTGTTCATCCTGGCGGCGCTCGCCTTCCTCGGCGGCGACTCGCTGACCGACTTCGCGATCGCGCTGCTCATCGGCATCGTCGTCGGCACGTACTCCAGCGTGTTCACCGCGACACCGATCGCGGTCGTGCTGGAGCGCTACGCGAAGTCCCCGTCGCCCGCGCCGAAGACGAAGGCGAAGCCCGCCCGCCGGTCTCCCGACGACCACGGCGCGGTCGTCTGAGAGCCGGCGCGGGTGGCCGGTGCCCGCCTCGCGCGGGCACCGGCGCCCCGGCCGGCTCAGGGGGCCGCGAACGGCGTGGTCAGCCGGCGGTCGTCACCGGCGGCCGGGCAGCCGACGCGGCGCTCCACGGTCTGGACGTTTCCGGCCCGGTCGGGGGTCATGCCAGCGGCGGCTGCGGCTCGTCGTTCTCCGCCCGGATCACCTGCATCACCGCGTTGATCAGCGCCAGATGGGTGAACGCCTGCGGGAAGTTGCCGAGGTGCCGCCCGGTGTGCGGGTCGATCTCCTCGGCGTACAGCTGCAGCGGGCTCGCGTACGACAGCAGCTTCTCGCACAGCGCCCGCGCCCGCTCCAGCTCACCGACCATCACCAGCGCGCTGACCAGCCAGAACGAGCAGATCGTGAAGGTGCCCTCCTCGGACTCGAACCCGTCGTCGGTCTCGCCCGCCCGGTAGCGCAGGACGAGGTCGTCCTCCGACAGCTCGTCCGCGATCGCGAGGACGGTCTCCCGGACCCGCTTGTCGTCGGCGGGCAGGAACCCGAGCAGCGGGATCAGCAGCGCCGACGCGTCCAGCGCCGTCGCGCCGTAGTGCGCGGTGAACACGCCGCGCCCGTCGAGCGCGTTGGCCAGCACGTCCGCGTGGATCTCGTCGGCGGCGCTCTGCCAGCGGATCGCCCGCTCGTGGTCGCCGCGGATGCGGGCGAGGCGGGCGCCGCGCTCGGCGGCGACCCAGCAGAACACCTTGGACGAGGTGAAGTGCTGCGGCTCGCCGCGCACCTCCCACATGCCGCAGTCGGGCGCGCGCCAGTTCGCGAGGGCGTCCTCCACCTGCTTGACGACGATCTTCCAGAGCCGGTCGTCGAGCCGGTCGCGCTTGCGCACGAACAGGTAGATCGACCCGATGATCGCGCCCCACACGTCGTGCTGCGCCTGCATGTACGCCTCGTTGCCGATGCGCACCGGACGGGCGTCGCCGTAGCCGCTGAGGTGGTCGAGCGTGGACTCCGGCAGCTCCTCCCGGCCGTCCAGCCCGTACATGATCTGGAGCTTGCCCTCGGCGGCCTCCGCCACGTCGGTGATGAAGTAGAAGAAGTCGTTGGCCTCCCAGTCGTAGCCGAGCGTGTAGAACGCCCACAGCGCCATCGTGGAGTCGCGGATCCACGTGTAGCGGTAGTCCCAGTTGCGGTCCCCGCCCGGCGCCTCCGGCAGCGACGTCGTCGCGGCGGCGGCCACCGCCCCGGACGGCGCGAACGTGAGGCCCTTCAGCGTGAGGGCGCTGCGCTGCAGGTGGCTGCGCCACGGGTGGTCGGGGAAGCGGCCCCGGTCCAGCCAGTGCTGCCAGTGGTGGACGGTCCAGACGAGCCGTTCCTGCGCCTCCAGATAGCTCTCGGGCGCGGCGTGCTCGCTCCAGGACAGCGCCACGTACCTGGACTCGCCCTGCTTCAGCAGCGTCCGGGCGGTGGCGAGCGAGCCCTCGAACCCGACGTTCATGTCGGTGGTGAGCCGCAGCCCGATGCCGTTCCCGCGGGCGAGGGCCTCGTGGTAGCCGTACCCGCTGTGCTCCCAGCGGGCGGGCGTCTGGCCGTAGTCGAACACGGGCATGCAGTCGAGCCGGACCTGAACGGCGCCGTTCACGCACCGCACCATCCGCAGCAGCACGTGGTCGGCGTCGTAGTCCGTGGGGGCCCGGCGGTGCGTGTGGGACCGTTCCGTTTCGTGGTGCCACGGACCCATCAGCAGGGCGTCCGTCACCACCAGCCAGCCGCCGTGCACCCACCAGGTGGTCTCCATCACCATGGTGCCGGGGATGTAGCGCTGCGCGGCGGGCACCTCCACGCCCGCCGGGCCGACGCGGAAGTACCCCGCGTCCCGGTCCAGGATGGAGCCGAACACGCTCGGTGAGTCCATCTTGGGCAGGCACATCCACTCGATGTTGCCGCTCGGCGCCACCAGCGCGGTCGTCTCGCAGTCGGACAGGAATCCGAAATCGGCTATGGGGGCGAACGGATCTCCCGCCCGGCCGCCGGCGACCTTCGGCCTCACAACCTCACCTCCTTGATCCATCTTTCCCTCTCCTCGGCAGTGGCCGCGCCCACGGGGCGGATCACCGTAACCGCACGGTGATTTTCCGCACACCGGTCGGTACCCGGTGGAATAGACCACTATCGTGGGCTTGACCTGCGGAAATGCTGTCGGGTGGACGGGGCGCCGAGGCGATCGCCGCGGCGCGGGTACAGTCCCGGCAAACAGTGCAGCGGGCCGTCACCGGTCCGGACGTGTGACGACGCGCGTCCAGAGGGGACGTACCGGTCCTGCACTTGCGAGTTGTCGGAGCGAGAAGGAGCTCCCCGTGCCGAAGTTCGTGTACGACTTCACTGAGGGAAACAAGGACCTCAAGGATCTGCTGGGTGGCAAGGGCGCCAACCTCGCCGAGATGACCAACCTCGGTCTGCCCGTTCCTCCCGGGTTCACGATCACAACGGAGGCATGCCGGTACTACCTCGAGCACGGGAGCGTCCCGCCCGGCCTGCAGGACGAGGTGGACGAGCACCTGCGCGCGCTCGAGTCCGCCATGGGCAAGCGGCTCGGGCAGAGCGACGACCCGCTGCTGGTCAGCGTCCGCTCCGGAGCGAAGTTCAGCATGCCGGGGATGATGGAGACCGTCCTCAACATCGGGCTGAACGACGACTCCGTGCACGGCCTCGCCGCGCAGGCGGGCGACGAGCGGTTCGCGTGGGACTCCTACCGCCGGCTCATCCAGATGTTCGGCAAGACCGTGCTGGACATCGACGGCGAGCTGTTCGAGGAGGCCATCGAGGCCGCCAAGGAGGCCCGCGGCACCAAGAACGACGTCGACCTCACGGCAGAGGACGTCAAGGGCCTGGTGGAGCGCTTCAAGGCGATCGTGCGCGAGGAGGCCGGCCGGGAGTTCCCGACCGACCCGCGCGAGCAGATGGACCTCGCGGTCAAGGCCGTGTTCGACTCCTGGAACGCCGACCGGGCGATCCTGTACCGCCGCCAGGAGCGCATCCCCGTCGACCTCGGCACCGCCGTCAACATCTGCTCGATGGTGTTCGGCAACCTCGGGATGGACTCCGGCACCGGCGTCGCGTTCACCCGCGACCCCGCGTCCGGCCAGCAGGGCGTGTACGGCGACTACCTGCAGAACGCGCAGGGCGAGGACGTCGTCGCCGGCATCCGCAACACGGTGCCGCTGCTCGACCTGGAGCGCATCGACAAGGCGTCCTACGACCGGCTTCTCGAGATCATGGAGACGCTGGAGAACCACTACCGCGACATGTGCGACATCGAGTTCACGATCGAGCGCGGCAAGCTGTGGATGCTCCAGACACGGGTCGGCAAGCGCACCGCCGCCGCCGCGTTCCGGATCGCCTGCCAGCTCCTCGACCAGGGCCTCATCGACCTGGACGAGGCCGCGCGCCGCGTCACCGGCGACCAGCTCGCGCAGCTGATGTTCCCCCGGTTCGCCGCGAAGGTCGACGGGGGCAAGAAGCTGACGAAGGGCATGAACGCCTCCCCCGGCGCCGCCGTGGGCAAGGTCGTCTTCACCTCCGAGCGGGCCGTGGAGCTCGCCGGGCGGGGCGAGGACGTCATCCTCGTCCGCCGCGAGACCAACCCCGACGACCTCGCCGGGATGGTGGCGGCGCAGGGCGTCCTCACGTCCCGGGGCGGGAAGACCTCGCACGCGGCCGTCGTCGCCCGCGGCATGGGCAAGACCTGCGTGTGCGGCGCCGAGGAGCTCGACGTCGACGTCAAGGCCGGGCGCTTCACCGCCCCCGGCGGCGTCACCGTGAGCGAGGGCGACGTCATCTCGATCGACGGCACGTCCGGCGACGTGTACCTCGGTGAGGTGCCCGTCGAGGACTCCCCGGTCGTGCAGTACTTCGAGGGCACGCGCAGCGCAGGGGACGGCGACGAGCTCGTCACCGCCGTCGACCGGATCATGGCGCACGCCGACGCGCAGGCCGCGCTGAAGGTCCGCGCGAACGCCGACAACCCGGAGGACGCGGCGCGCGCCCGCCGCTTCGGCGCCCAGGGCATCGGGCTGTGCCGCACCGAGCACATGTTCCTCGGCGACCGCCGCCGGCTCGTCGAGCAGCTCATCCTCGCCGAGGGCGACGAGGAGCGGCAGGACGCGCTGGACGCCCTGGCGCCGCTGCAGCGCGAGGACTTCGAGGGCATCTTCGAGGCGATGGACGGGCTGCCGGTCACCATCCGGCTGATCGACCCGCCGCTGCACGAATTCCTCCCCGACCTCACCGAGCTGTCCGTCAAGGTCGCCCTCGCGGGCGACGGCGCCGATCCGAAGGACCGCAGGCTGCTCGAGGCGGTCCACCGGCTGCACGAGCAGAACCCTATGTTGGGACTGCGCGGCGTGCGGCTCGGTTTGGTGATTCCCGGGCTGTTCTCGATGCAGGTGCGGGCGATCGCCGAGGCGGCCGCCGCGCGCCGGGCGGCGGGCGGCGACCCCCGGCCGGAGATCATGATCCCGCTCGTCGGCGCCGTCCAGGAGCTGGAGGCCGTCCGCGAGGAGGCCCTCAAGATCCTGGACGGGGTGAAGACGGCGACCGGCGTGGACGTCTCCGCGCTGATCGGCACCATGATCGAGCTGCCGCGGGCGGCGCTGACCGCCGGGCAGATCGCCGAGGCCGCCGAGTTCTTCTCCTTCGGGACGAACGACCTCACCCAGACGACGTGGGGCTTCTCCCGCGACGACGTCGAGGCGGCGTTCTTCTCCCGCTACCTGGAACTCGGCATCTTCGGCGTGTCCCCGTTCGAGACCCTCGACCGGGACGGCGTCGGGCGGCTCGTCCGGATCGCCGCGGAGGAGGGCCGCAGGGCCCGTCCGGGGATCAAGCTCGGCATCTGCGGCGAGCACGGCGGCGACCCCGACTCGGTGCACTTCTGCCACGAGGTCGGGCTCGACTACGTGTCCTGCTCGCCGTTCCGGGTACCCGTGGCGCGCCTGGAGGCCGGGCGCGCCGCCATCGAGGCGTCCGACAGCGACAGCCGCTGAACCCGGTTCCGGGGCCGGTCCCGCGCGGCGGGACCGGCCCCGGAACCGGCGGTCGAGCGGGAGGGACACGCCGTTCCCGTGAACTTCCCGCCCCCGCCGGACCATCTCACTAACGTGTCCCGTGAGATGACCCTGGAAGCGGAGTTGCCGGACCTCGAGTCGGACGAAACGGAGAAGACCCCGCGCGGCCGGAAGGGGCGGCGCCGGAGGTCCCGCTGGATCACGGTCCCGCTGACCGTGTTCCTGGCCCTGCTGGCGATCGCCGTCCTGACCCCGCTCGCCGTCGGCGGGCGGGTCTGGCACCAGGCGCGGCAGGACGAGCGGCCCCGGTCCGACGCGATCATCGTGCTCGGCGCGGCGCAGTACAACGGCGTTCCGTCCCCAACCCTGAAATGGCGGCTCCAGCACGCCCTCGACCTGTGGCGGGCGGGCGTCGCCCCGACGATCGTCACGGTCGGCGGCAAGGCCCCCGGCGACAACTTCACCGAGGCCGACTCGGGCCGCAGGTGGCTGATCGAGAAGGGCCGGGTGCCCGCGGCGCAGGTCGTGGCGGTGCCGGTGGGGCGCGACACCCTGGAGAGCTTCCGGGCCGTCGGCCGGGAGTACGAGCGGCGGAACTGGAAGTCCGGCGTCATCGTGACCGACCCCTGGCACGGGCTGCGCTCGAAGCGGATGGCCGAGGACAACGGCATCGAGGCCGCCGCGTCCCCGACCCGCAGCGGGCCGAGCGTGCAGACGCGCGACACCCAGCTGAACTACATCGTCCGGGAGACGGGCGGATACCTGTCGTACGTGCTGCTCGGCAAGAGCGTGAAGACGCCCCGCGAGACGATCAAGGTCATTCACGGCGATCCGAGCCAGGCGCCCGCGCCGCCGCCGGCCACGCCGTGACGCCCCCTCGGGGCGGGAGAACGGTCACCCGTGCCGTTTACCCTGGACAGGGATGACGGACTACTCCGACCACGACCGCCGCAGATGGGTGCCCGAGGCCCCCAAGCGCCGCGACCGCACCGCGTTCGAACGCGACCGCGCCCGCGTCCTGCACAGTGCCGCGCTCCGCCGGCTCGCGGCCAAGACGCAGGTGGCCTCCCCGGCCGCGGACGCCGGCGCCGACACCGTCCAGTCGCTGCGCACCCGCCTCACCCACTCGCTGGAGTGCGCGCAGGTCGGCCGCGAGCTCGGCAAGGCGCTCGGCTGCGACCCCGACCTCGTCGAGACGGCCTGCCTCGCCCACGACATCGGGCACCCCCCGTTCGGGCACAACGGCGAGGCCGCCCTCGACGCGGTGGCCCGCGCCTGCGGCGGATTCGAGGGGAACGCGCAGAGCCTGCGCGTCCTGACCCGGCTGGAGCCGAAGTCGTTCGCGCCGGACGGCCCGCCCCTGCACGGCCGCAGCGTCGGCCTCAACCTGACCCGCGCCGTCCTGGACGCCTCGATGAAGTATCCGTGGCCCCAGTCCGAGGCCGTCGGCGGCAAGTTCGGCGTGTACTCCGACGACGCCGACGTCGCGCGGTGGGTCCGGGAGGGCGCCGAGGGCGACCGCACCTGCTTCGAGGCCCAGGTCATGGACTGGAGCGACGACGTCGCCTACTCCGTGCACGACCTGGAGGACGCGATCGTCGCCGGGCACATCGACTTCGCCCGGCTCGCCGACCCCGCCGAGCGCCGGCTGGTCGCCGAGACGTGCCGCAGGCTCTACTGCGCGGACGCCGACCTCGCCGAGCTGGAGGAGCGGTTCGCGGGGCTGCTCGCCCAGCCGTACTGGCCCGACCGCTACGACGGCACGCCGCGCACGCTCGCCGCCCTGAAGAACCTGACCAGCACGCTGATCGGCCGGTTCTGCCTGGCCGCCGAGGACGCCACGCGCGCCGCCCACGGCGACCGGCCCCTCACCCGGCACACCGCGGACCTGATCGTCCCGCGCGCGCAGCGGCTGGAGAACGCGCTCCTCAAGGGCATCACCGCGCACTACGTGTGGATCAGCCACGAGGAGATCCGGGCGCAGCAGCGGACGCTGATCATGGAGCTGGCCGAACTGATGCTCGCGGGCGCACCCGGTACGCTCGATCCGGGGTTCCGGCAGGCGTTCCTGGACGCCGGCGACGATGCCGCGCGGCTCCGCGCGGTCGTCGACCAGATCGCGTCGCTGACCGACATGTCGGCGATGGTGCGCCATCGGATGCTGAGCGACCGGGTACGGCTCTGACGCGCCGAACACGGGCACTTGTCTCCGCCCGGACACCGCTGTAGGGATAGCAGAAGGTCACCTACAGGAGGGTCCGTCATGCCCGAGGAGACGTTCGTCATCGTCGGCGCGAGCCTGGCCGGCGCCAAGGCCGCCGAAACGCTCCGCGCGGAGGGCTTCGCGGGCCGGGTGGTCCTCATCGGCGACGAGCCCGAACGTCCCTACGACCGGCCACCGCTCTCCAAGGGTTTCCTGACCGGCGCCGAGCCCCGCGAGAAGGCGTTCCTCCACGAGGAGGGCTGGTACGGCGAGCAGCGCGTCGAGCTGCGCCTCGGCACGGCCGCCGCCGCGATCGACCGGGCCGCGCACGAGGTGCGGCTCGCGAGCGGCGAATCCGTCCGGTACGACCGGTTGCTGCTCGCCACCGGCGCCTCTCCCCGGCGCCTCGACGTGCCGGGCGCGACCCTCCAGGGCATCCACTACCTGCGCACGATGGCGGACGCCGCGGAACTGAAGCGGGCCCTCGCCCCCGGCGGGCGCCGCGTCGTCATCGCCGGGGCGGGCTGGATCGGGCTGGAGACGGCCGCCGCCGCGCGCGGCCACCGCAACGACGTCACGGTCATCGACCCGGAGCCGGTCCCGCTGCACGCCGCGCTGGGCCCGGAGATGGGCGGGATGTTCGCCGCCCTGCACCGCCTGCACGGCGTCGACCTGCGGCTCGACCAGGGCGTCGCCGGATTCTGGGGCGCCGGGCAGGTGTCGGCGGTCGTCACGTCCGGCGGCGCGGAGGTCCCGGCGGACGTCGTCATCGTGGGCATCGGCGCCCGCCCCAACACCCGACTCGCCGAGGAGGCCGGGCTGGAGGTGTCCGACGGCGTCCTCGTGGACGCGTCGCTGCGCACCTCCGACCCCGACATCTACGCGGCGGGCGACGTCGCGAACGCCTACAACCCCCTGCTCGGCCGCCGCATCCGGGTAGAGCACTGGGCGAACGCCCTGAACGGCGGCCCCGCCGCCGCCCGCGCCATGCTCGGCCGGGACGTCTCCTACGACCGGATCCCGTACTTCTACACCGACCAGTACGACCTCGGCATGGAGATGTCGGGCGCCCCGGCCCCGGGGGAGTACGACGCCGTCGTCACCCGCGGCGATGTCGCGTCCCGCGAGTTCATCGCGTTCTGGCTGTCGGACGGCCGCGTCGTCGCGGGGATGAACGTCAACGTCTGGGACGTGACGGGCGACATCCAGAACCTGATCCGGTCCGCCGCCCGCCCGGACCGGGACGCCCTCGCCGACACGAAGACGCCCCTGTCCGACCTGCTGTGACGCGCGGCGCCCGGACGCCGCGGGTGAGCGACCCGGGCGCCGGTTCGTGACGGCCGCCTCCGGGGCCGGGCGGAGCGCGTAGGCCCGGCTTTGATGATCTTGAGGCGCGGGGCGGAGGTACGGGCGGCGCGCGAGGCGGTGACCGTCGCGTTCGTCGCCCACGGCCTGGTCGCGGCCGCCTGGGTGGCGCGGATCCCGCAGGTCAAGGAGCGGCTCGGGCTCGGCGAGGGCACGATGGGCGTGGCGCTGCTCGGAGCCCCCGCCGGCGTCGTGGCCGCCGTCCGGTTCGCCGGGCCGGTCATCGCGGCGCGGGGGAGCCGGGCGACGACCCTGGTGTCCGGCGTCGCGGCGGCGCTGTCCCTGCTTCCGCTCGCGTTCGCGTGGAACCTGCCCGCGCTGATGGGGGCGCTCGTCCTGTTCGGCGGGGCGCTCGGGCTGATGGACGTGGCGATGAACGCCCAGGGCGTCGCGGTCGAGCGGGCGTACGGCCGCCCGCTGATGTCCGGGCTGCACGGGGCGTACAGCATCGGGACGCTGGCCGCGGCGCTGATCGGAGCCGGGGCCGCGCACGCGCGCGTTCCCGTCCAGGCCCACCTCGCGGTGATGTCCGGCCTGCTGGCCGTCGCGGTCGCGATCGGCTGCCGCGGGCTCCTCGGGCACTCCGCGGACGCCCTGCCCGACCATCCGGAAAGGGACGACGTACCGGCCGGGCCCCGGGCGCGGCATCCCCGTGGTGGCGCCGGTCACCTTCAGCGCCGCCGGGAACATCCCGGGCGTCCCTGCGGCGGCCGGGATCTCGCGCGTGACCGGTGTCGGCTACCTCGGCCTGCTCGGCGGGCCCCCGGTCATCGGCTTCATCGCCCAGGGCGTCGGGCTCGGCTGGGCGCTCGCCGTCCCGGTCGCCCTCGTCGGCGTCATCGCGCTACTCGCGCCCGCGGCGGCGACGGCCGAACAGTGATCTTTTCACCGGGTTGGGCCCGTGGCTTATGTCCTGCTCCGGTAAGGTCTGGGCGAGTGAGCATCCTGCAGCGGCCGAGACCCGTGGAAACGGTCCCGGCCGCCCCCGCGTACCGGAGATTCGTCCGCGAACTCCTCAGCTTCGGAGTCGTGGGCAGCGTCGGCACGCTCATCATGGTCGGCGGCGCCAACCTGATGCACATCCTGTTCGGCGGCAGCCCCGTGATCAGCGTCATCGTGCCCACCCTGGTGTCCACGCTCACGTCGTACCTCGCCAACCGGCACTGGACGTTCCGGCACCGCGACAGCGACGGCTCGGGCCGCGAGGTCGTCATCTTCTTCGCGCTGAACGGCGTCGGGCTGCTCATCCAGGTGCTCTGCACCGGTTTCACCTACTACACCCTCGGCCTGCACGGCGGCGTCGCCTACAACGCGGGCCTGCTGGCGGGGGTGGGCCTCGGCTCGGCGTTCCGCTACTGGTCGTACAAGAAGTGGGTGTTCACCCCGGCGACCGCGTCCGCCTAGCCTCGCCGACCCGCCGGGACGGTCCTCTCGGTCCGGCTCAGGGCCTCGCCCAGCAGTCCCGCCAGGTCCTGACCGCTGGATGCGAGAAGATCACCTGGTCGACGCCGTGCCCGGCGAGCCGTTCGACGGTCTCGACGGACGGGTTCTCCGGCAGGAACGTCAGGGACGTCTTCTCGATCGCGTCGTAGTCGCGGCCCTCCCGCTCGCAGTGCCCGCGCAGGACGTCCAGCTTCCGGGGCAGCTCCTCGCCGTCGAACAGGTTGCAGGCGTCGGCGTATCTCGCGAAGGCCCCCGCGGACGGGTGACCCGTCGTCAGGACGGCCGGTGCCCGAGTGATGCTCCGGATGTCGGGGCGCGGCCGTAGACTCCGTCATCGTGGCAGGCCGGATTCGCAATGAGGACATCGCGCTCGTACGGGAGCGGTCGTCCATCGACGCCGTGATCGGCGAGTACCTGCAGCTGCGCAGCGCGGGCGGCGGGAACCTCAAGGGGCTGTGCCCCTTCCACGACGAGAAGTCACCGTCGTTCAACGTGACGCCCTCCCGGGGCCTGTACTTCTGCTTCGGGTGCGAGGCGGGCGGGGACGTCATCCGGTTCGTCCAGGAGATCGAGCACCTGTCGTTCTCGGAGGCGGTGGAACGGCTCGCCGCCCAGGTGGGCCTCCAGCTCCGCTACGAGGACGGCCCCGGAGGCCGCGGCCCCCGCCAGGACGGCGGGCAGCGCGCCCGGCTGATCGACGCCCACCGGGCCGCCGCCGAGTTCTACACCGAGCGGCTCGCCTCCCCCGACGGCCGGGCCGGCCGCGAGTTCCTGGCGCGGCGCGGGTTCGAGACCGCCGACGCGGAGCGGTTCGGTGTCGGGTTCGCGCCGCGCGAGTGGGAGGGCCTCGTCCGGCACCTGCGGTCCCGCGGGTTCGCCGACCGCGAGATCATCGCGGGCGGGCTGGCGAAGGAGGGCCGGCGCGGGCCGATGGACCGGTTCCGCGGCCGGCTGATGTGGCCCATCCGTGACCTCGGCGGCGACGTCATCGGGTTCGGCGCCCGCAAGCTGTTCGACGACGACGACGGCCCCAAGTACCTGAACACCCCCGAGTCGCCGCTGTTCCACAAGAGCTCTGTCCTGTACGGGGCGGATCTCGCGAAGAAGGAGATCGCGCGGCGGCGGCAGGCGGTGGTGGTCGAGGGCTACACCGACGTCATGGCCTGCCACCTGTCCGGTGTGGAGACGGCCATCGCGACGTGCGGGACGGCGTTCGGCGACGACCACATCAAGATCCTCCGCCGGCTGCTCATGGACCAGGACGAGTTCCGCGGCGAGGTGATCTTCACCTTCGACGGCGACTCGGCCGGCCAGAAGGCGGCGCTGCGGGCGTTCGAGGACGAGCAGAAGTTCGTCACGCAGACGTTCGTGGCCATCCAGCCCGACGGCCTCGACCCCTGCGACCTGCGGATCCGAAACGGAGAGGCGGCGGTCCGCGACCTCGTGGCGTCCCGGCAGCCGCTGTTCGAGTTCAAGGTCCGCGACGCCATCCAGCGGCACGACCTCGACACCGCCGAGGGCCGGCTCGCCGCCCTCGACGCCGCCGCGCCGGTCGTCGCGGCGATCAAGGACCGCGCGCTCCGGCACATGTACACGGTGAACCTCGACCGCTGGCTCGGCATCATGGACGAGCAGTTCGTGCTGCGCCGCGTCCGGGAGCTCGCCGCGCGGGCGCACGGCCGGGGGCACGGCAACGGCCGGGCGCAGGGCGCGGGCAGGCCGCAGGGCGGTGCCAGGGGGCAGGGCGATGGCCGCGTCCAGGACGGCGGCCCGGCGGGCAACGGGCCGGTCGCGGCGGAGCGTCCCGCCTGGGATCCGCGCGATCCGGAGGTGCAGCGCGAGCGGGAGCTGCTGAAGCTCGCCGTGCAGCGGCCCGCGCTGCTCGGGCCGGTGTTCGACGAGGTCCCGGCTGAGGCGTTCATCGCGCCGCCGCACACCGCGGTCCGCGCGGTCATCGCGGCGGCGGGCGGCGTGACGGCGGCGCTCGACGCCGCCCAGTGGGCCAGGGCTCTGCTCGACCTCGCGCCGAACGACGAGGTCAGGGCTCTGATCACCAAGCTCGGAGTCGAGCCGGTACGGTCCGCACAGGAATCGGACGACCGCTATGCGGTGGAATTGCTCGCCCGTATCCAGGAACGCCAGCTCACCCGTATGATCGCGGACGTGAAATCTAAACTCGGGCGGCTGAATCCGGTCGAGAGCGGGACCGAATACCACCGGCTATTCGGCGATCTTGTCGCGCTTGAGCAGCAGCGACGGGTGTTGCGGGAACGCGGTCTCGGGTCACAGTGAGTCAAGGGATCGCAAAATAGGTCCTGTGATCTAGGCCCCATCTGAAGCAAACTGTCTCCGTGGGCCCTTCGGTGCTGCCAAGCGAGGCGCCATCGGTTGATCAGGTGGCGGACCTCGTCGCACGCGGCAGAGAGCGCGGCGGTGTGACCGTCGATGACGTCGCTGCCGCGCTCGATCGCTCGGACTTGCCGGACGACTCCCTGGAAAAGGTCGTCCGGATGCTCGCAGAGCAGGGGGTGGAGGTCCTCGAGACTCCGCAGGAGACCGAGGACGTCACGCGAGCGGATGAGGGAGACCTCGGCAAGCGGGCGCCGACGAGCGACCTGGTCCGGATCTATCTGAGAGAGATCGGTCGCGTACCGCTTCTCACGGCAGAAGATGAAGTAGAACTGGCGAAAACGATCGAGGCGGGGCTGTTCGCGGAGGAGAAACTGGCGCACACCGCCATCCTCTCCCGCGATCGGCGGCTCGACCTCGAACAGCTCTCCCGCGACGGGGTGCGGGCGAAGCAACGGCTGATCGAGGCCAACCTGCGGCTGGTGGTCTCGATCGCGAAACGCTATGTCGGACGGGGAATGCTGTTCCTCGACCTGATCCAGGAAGGGAATCTCGGACTGATCCGTGCGGTCGAGAAATTCGACTACACGAAGGGGTTCAAGTTCTCCACCTACGCGACCTGGTGGATCCGCCAGGCGATCACCCGCGCCATCGCCGACCAGGCGCGGACGATCCGCATCCCGGTGCACATGGTGGAGACGATCAACAAGCTGGTCCGGGTGCAGCGGCAGCTGCACCAGGACCTCGGCCGGGAGCCCGTGCCGGAGGAGATCGGCCTGGAGATGGGCCTGTCGCCGGTGCGGGTGGTGGAGATCCAGCGCATCGCCCAGGAACCGGTGTCGCTGCAGTCGCCGATCGGTGAGGAGGACTCCGACCTCGGCGACTTCATCGAGGACGCGGACGCGGTGGTGCCCATCGAGGCCGCGGCGTTCATCCTCCTGCAGGACCAGCTGGAGGACATCCTCGGCACCCTGTCGGACCGGGAGCAGCGCATCATCCAGCTGCGCTTCGGCCTGACCGACGGCCATCCGCGGACGCTGGAGGAGGTGGGCCGCGAGTTCGGGGTGACCCGGGAGCGGATCCGCCAGATCGAGTCGAAGACGCTCGCGAAACTGCGGCACCCGTCACGTGCCCAGATGCTGCGGGAGTACCTCGACTGACGACCCTGTCCCGCCGAACCGCTCCGACCGGAAGGCCGCCTCGCACGGGGCGGCCTTCCGCCGTGTCGCACCGGGGCGGGCATAGCGGTGCATTTCGTCCGGCGGGTGGATTACCGTTGACCGCATGCTGATCGTGACGACGGATGGCCTGGCGGGGTACGAGATCCGCAGCGTGCTCGGCGAGGTCGTGGGGACGGCCGTCCAGACCGACCAGGGCCGGCCGGCGCCGGGCGGGTCCCCGAGCAGCGGGACGTTCCGCGTCTCCACGGGGGAGCAGCAGGGCGTCGGGCTCGGCGCCGTTCGCCGCGAGGCGGTGGACCGGCTCCGCGACGAGGCGCGCCGCAAGGGCGCGAACACCGTGGTCGGCATGCGGTTCGACACGGTCGCGCTCACCGGCGGCGGGTACGAGGTCTGCGCGTACGGCACGGCCGTGTGGGTCGAGGCGGCGCAGAGCCGGCAGCCTGTCCGGGACCAGGCCCCGCAGATGCAGCGTCCGCCGGGCCAGCCCGCGCCGCCGCCGCCCTACGGCGACCCCCAGCCGAGCGGCCCCCCGATGGCCGCCCGCAACCTCACGATGGGCCTGGGCGACCGCCCCCGCTGACCCGGTCAGCCCTGCTGGGCGCGCTCGGAGCGGATGCGGGTGACCACGTCGCCGGCGGCCGTCTTGATCGCGTCCAGCTCCCGCAGGTACGCCCAGTAGTCGGGGTGCGCGCCGGTGAGGCGCCCGGGGGCCTTCTCCAGGCGGTCGACGAGGGCGTCCAGGGCGCGGGCGTGGTGCGGCGCGGCGCCGCCCGGCTGCGCCATCGCCAGGCGCTGCGCGTCCCGTACGGCGAAGCGGGCGCCCTCGGCGGCCCCGCCCGGGTCGGCGGCGACGGCCTCCAGCTCCGCGACGCGGCCGGTGACCTGGCCGGCGCGCCGGTCGGCGGCGGACAGCTCGGTGCGGGCGGCGGTCAGCGCGCGCTGCGCGTCCTTCCACTCGGCGCGGGACGCGTGCGCCGACGCCTCGGCGAGCCGCTCCCGGGCGCGGACGACGCCCGCCTCGATCGCCTCCGGGGCGCCCCGCAGGTCCTGCCAGCAGGGCTGCGAGTAGCGGCGCAGCAGCATCTTCATCGCGTCCCGGACGGGATCGGCGCGACCGGCGACGACGTCCGCGCGGGTCTTCACCGAGGCGAGCGCGTGCCGGACCTTCTCGGCCGCCTTCGGCAGCTCGGCGGCGGCGTCCCGGACGCCCTCGGCGATGGCGCGGACCTCGTCGGCGGTGCGGAGCGCGCCGTCCAGCCCGAGGCCGCCGAGCCCCTGCGAGCCGAGGCGCGCGAGGCCGTCCCGGGCGCGGGCGAGGTCGGCCTCGGCGTCGTCGGTGTCGAGGCCCGCGTCGCGGGCCTCCGCGACGGCCGCCTGGGCGGCGGCGACGGCGTCCCGCGCCGCGGTCAGCCTGGGCGGGAGCTGGTCGAGCGCGGCCTCGAGCCGCGCCATCGCCGGGGCGAGCCGCTCGGCGAACCCGTTGAGCTTCCCCGTGTGCTGCCGGAGCCGCTCGGTGGCCGCGACGAACGCGCGCCGGGCGGCGTCGTACTGGGCGGGCGTCCGCTCCCGGCCGTCGGCGGGGTCGAGGTCGTGCGCGTCCAGGACCGTGATGTAGGCGAGGGACGCGGCGTCCGCGGCGTCGGACAGGCCGGAGAACTCACGCCGGGCGGCCGCGGCCGCGCTCGCGTCCAGGTCCTCGAAGACGGTGACCCGGCCGGCCAGGTACTTCTGCGCCTGGTCCATGTCGTAGAAGGCGGCCGCGGCCTCCTCGCGCGCGGCGCGGGCCGCGTCGGCCGCCTGCGTCGCGCGGCCCCGCCCGCGCTGATCACCCGCTCCCCGCAACGCCGGCTCCCTTCTCGTGCCCACCGCCCAGTCTGGCGTAGAAGGGACCGTTCCGCGCGTCCGGCGCGGGATGCCCTCGCGGGGCGCCCGCCGCCGGGACCGCCGCGGGTAACGGGTTGGCAATGGAGGGAACGGATAGCATCGCTCTGACGTCGTCATAGCGGGTGCCGGCACCGGCGCCCGCCACGGCATGCGACTTCTGGAGGCTCGGAGCATGGGTGTCAGTCTCAGCAAGGGCGGCAACGTCTCGCTCACCAAGCAGGCGCCCGGGCTGTCGGCGGTGACCGTCGGCCTCGGCTGGGACCTGCGCACGACCACCGGCACCGACTTCGACCTGGACGCCGCCGCCCTGGTCGTGGACGGCACCGGCAAGATCATCACGGACAAGCACTTCGTGTTCTTCAACAACCTCCGCTCCCCGGACGGCGGTGTCGAGCACACCGGCGACAACACCACCGGTGCCGGCGAGGGCGACGACGAGCAGATCAAGGTGAACTTCGGCGCGCTGCCCGCCACCGCCGAGCGGGTCGCGTTCGCCGTGTCCATCTACGAGGCCGACGCCCGCGGCCAGAGCTTCGGCCAGGTCCGCAACGCGTTCATCCGCGTCGTGAACCAGGGCGACGGCACCGAGCTCGCCCGCTACGACCTGTCCGAGGACGCGTCCATGGAGACCGCGATGGTCTTCGGCGAGCTGTACCGGGCCGGGACGGAATGGAAGTTCCGCGCCGTCGGCCAGGGTTACGCCTCCGGGCTCGCCGGCATCGCCACCGACTTCGGCGTCAACCTCTGACCGCGACACCCCCCACCGCGACTCACCGGAAGGAAGTGGCCCGGACATGGGCGTCTCACTCGCCAAGGGCGGCAACGTCTCGCTGACGAAGGCCGCGCCGAACCTCACCGCCGTCTCCGTCGGGCTCGGCTGGGACGTGCGCGCCAGCACCGGCGCCGATTTCGACCTGGACGCGTCCGCGCTCATGCTGGGCGGGAACGGCAAGGTCATGTCCGACGGGCATTTCGTGTTCTTCAACAACCTGAAGAGCCCCGAGGGGTCCGTCGAGCACACCGGCGACAACCTGACCGGTGAGGGCGAGGGCGACGACGAGTCGATCAACGTCGACCTGTCGGCGGTGCCCGCCGAGTGCGAGCGGATCGTGTTCCCCGTGTCGATCTACGACGCCGACAACCGGCGGCAGAACTTCGGCCAGGTCCGCAACGCGTTCATCCGCATCGTCAACCGGGGTGACGGCAACGAGCTCGCCCGCTTCGACCTCACCGAGGACGCGTCCACCGAGACGGCCATGGTGTTCGGCGAGCTGTACCGGCACGGGGGAGAATGGAAGTTCCGGGCGGTCGGCCAGGGGTACGCCTCCGGTCTGGCGGGCATCGCCATGGATTTCGGCGTCAACGTCGGCTGACGCACCGGCCGGGTGAGCCCGGCCTCCATGGCGGCCGTCCCGGCCCCATGTCCCATCGAGCAGAGATACGCGCATGATTCTTCGCACCTTCGGGTGGTCCTTCGGTGTCACGGCCGCCGGCCTCGTCGCCGCCTTCTTCTATGGCAGCTGGTCCGGGCTGGCCCTGGTCGCGGTGCTGGCCGTCCTCGAAATCTCCCTGTCGTTCGACAACGCGGTCGTGAACGCCAAGGTCCTCGACCGCATGAGCCCGTTCTGGCAGAAGATCTTCCTGACGGTGGGCATCGCGATCGCGGTGTTCGGCATGCGGCTGGTGTTCCCCCTCGTCATCGTGGGCGTCACCGCGCAGCTGGGGCCGGTGGAGGCGTTCGACCTCGCGCTGAACGACGAGAGCCGGTACAAGCACCTGATGGAGGAGGCGTACCCGACGATCGCGGCGTTCGGCGGCATGTTCCTTCTGATGTTGTTCCTCGACTTCGTGTTCGAGGAGCGCGCCGACAAGTGGCTGCCGTGGCTGGAGCGCCCGCTCGCGCGGATCGGCAAGCTCGACCAGCTGTCGGTCGTCGTCGCCGGCGGTTCCCTCGCGCTCGTCTCGGGCGTCTGGGCGGACAAGCCCGGCGAGGTCATGATCGCCGGTGTGCTCGGCATGGTGGTCTACATCCTGGTGAACGGGCTCGGTGAGCTGTTCTCCGAGGTGGGCGAGCACATGATCGAGGGCGAGGAGGGCGAGGCCCCGGCCCGGTCCGGCCCGAGCGGCCTCGCGCTCGCCACCGGCAAGGCCGGCTTCTTCCTCTTCCTCTACCTGGAGGTCCTGGACGCGTCGTTCAGCTTCGACGGCGTCATCGGAGCGTTCGCCATCAGCACCGACCCGATCGTCATCGCGCTCGGCCTCGGCATCGGCGCCATGTACATCCGGTCCCTCACGGTGTTCCTCGTCCGCAAGGGCACCCTGCACGAGTACGTCTACCTGGAGCACGGAGCGCACTGGGCGATCGGCGCCCTGGCGGCCTGCATGCTGATCAGCATCGGCCACCATGTCAGCGAGTGGATCACCGGCGGGCTCGGGGCCGGTCTGATCATCGCCGCGTTCATCAGCTCGGTCGTCCGCAACAACGACGCCGACGACGACGCCGCCGAACCGTCCGGCGGCGAGGACAACAAGATCATCACCACGAAGGTCTAGGCACGCCCGTCTCGCCGAAGGAGCCGATGATGTCGATTTCGCTGCAGAAGGGCCAGAAGGTCTCGCTCGCCAAGCCCGGCGGCGGCACCCTCAGCCGCGTCAGGATGGGTCTCGGCTGGGACGCCGTCGCGAAGAAGGGCCTGTTCGGCAAGGGCAAGCCGCAGTCGATCGACCTCGACGCGTCCTGCCTGCTGTTCGACGCCTCCGGCAACCTCGCCGACCAGGTGTGGTTCCGGCAGCTGCGCAGCAAGGACGGGTCCGTCCAGCACACCGGCGACAACCTGACCGGTGAGGGCGAGGGCGACGACGAGGTCATCAACGTCGATCTGCAGAGCGTCCCCGCGAACGTGACCCAGCTCGTGTTCACCGTCAACTCCTTCACCGGGCAGGACTTCTCCCAGATCGCGAACGCGTTCTGCCGGCTCGTCGACGAGACGACCGGGCAGGAGATCGCCCGCTACGAGCTGACCGGCGCCGGTCAGCACAACGCGCAGATCATGGCGAAGGTGACGCGGGACGGGCAGGGATGGTCGATGACCGCGATCGGCGCGACCGCGTCCGGGCGCACGTTCCAGCATCTGCTGCCGGCCGTGGCGGCGCACCTGTGACGGCGCGTGTCCCGGTCGTGCGGCGCTGACCGTCCGGTCATGCGGCATTTCGAGCACGTCGACACCGCGCGCCGCAAGGCCCTGTTCCACCGGCACCCGCGCGGCTTCGACCGGCACGACGAGCCGGACGTGCTGGCGGTGGCGCTCGGCGCGACGCTGTACTGCCCGGCCACCAGGCCGGGCCTCGCCGACACCATCGGCAAGGCCGCGCGGCACGGCGTGATGAGCATGGTCGTGTGCCTGGAGGACGCGATCGCCGACGGCGACGTCGCGGCCGGCGAGGCCAACCTCATCGCGCAGCTGCGGACCCTGCACGGCCGCGGCGAGGCGGTGCCGCTGCTGTTCGTCCGGGTCCGGACGGCCGAGCAGATCGGCGACCTCGTGACCCGGCTCGGCGCCGCCGCCGAACTGCTCAGCGGGTTCGTGGTGCCGAAGTTCACCGCGATGTCGGGCGGCGCGTACCTGGACGCGGTCGAGGAGGCCGCCGCCCGCGCCGGGCTGCCGCTCGCCGCCATGCCGGTGATCGAGAGCCGCGAGGCCGTGTACGCGGAGACCCGCACCGAGATGCTGCACGATGTGGCGCGGCTGCTGGCCAAGCACCGTCCCCGTGTCCTCGCCGTCCGGCTCGGCGCCACCGACATGTCGGCGGCCTACGGGCTGCGCCGCCCCCCGGATCTCACGATCTACGACATCCGGCCGGTCGCGGCGGCGATCAGCGACGTGGTGAACATCCTCGGCCGCGCCGACGGCAGCGGGTACGTCGTGACCGGCCCCGTCTGGGAGTACTTCTCGGCGGGGGAGCGGATGTTCAAGCCGCAGCTGCGGCAGTCCCCGTTCGACGCGCAGCGGGCGGCGCCGCTGCGGCAGCGGCTCATCACGTCCGACCTGGACGGGCTGATCCGCGAGGTGCACCTGGACAAGGCGAACGGGCTGCTGGGCAAGACCGTCATCCATCCGAGCCATGTGGCGGCCGTCCACGCCCTCTCCGTCGTGACGCACGAAGAGTACTGCGACGCCGCCGACATCCTCGGGGTGACCGGCGGGGGCGCCATGGCGAGCGCCTATGCGAACAAGATGAACGAGGCGAAACCGCACCGGGCGTGGGCGGAACGGCTGATGCTGCGCGCCCGCGTGTTCGGTGTCGCGGCGGAGGGCGTGACGTTCGTGGAGTTACTGGAAGCGGCGGGGAGCCGGTGAGCGACCGGATATGGCCGGGGGAGTGGGTCGCGTCCCGGCTGGGAGTGCGCCTGCCGGACGAGGGCCTGCTGACGGACCTGGTCGGCCTGGCCGTGCGGCGGAATCCGCGCCGCGCGCACCTGCTGGTGTCGTCGGTGCTGGGCAAGCACGTCCCGACGGACCCGCGCCTGGTGTACGGGGCCGGGCTGGCCCTGGGACACCTCGTGCGGGGTCGCCTGGGCGCCGCCGCCGAGGACGCGGGGGAGCTCCTGGGGGCGGCGTTGCGCGGCGGTTCGTGTGCCGTGCTGCGCGACCGTCTGCGCGAGCCCGTGCCGCCTGTGGACGCGATCGTGCTCGGGTACGCGGAGACGGCGACGGCTCTGGGGCACGCGGTGGCGGACGCTCTGGGCGGTGCCCACTACCTGCACTCGACGCGGCGTCCGGTGGAGGGTTTCGCGGCGTACGGGGGTTTTGAGGAGGAGCACAGCCACGCCACGAGCCATCTGCTCCTCCCCGCTGACATCGCGGATCTCGACAGGGACGTGCCGTTCGTCCTGGTGGACGACGAGCTCTCCACGGGGCAGACGGTCCTGAACACGATCGCGGCGCTGCACGCGGTCCGTCCGCGCCGGCATTACGTGCTGGCGGCACTGGTGGACATGCGGGGCCCGGCGGACCTCGCGCGCGTGGACGAACTCGCTGAGCGGCTGGGCGCGCGCATCGACGCGGTGTCACTCGCGCAGGGGAGTGTGCGACTGCCGTCCGACATCCTGGAAACCGGCCAGGCACTGGTGGACGAGCTGTCGGCACGAGCCCCCGGTACGGAAGCCGGGGAGGATCACGAGGTGAGGCGGCTCGTGCTCGACTGGCCGCCGGGCCTCCCGGACGGCGGCCGCCATGGTTTCTCGCCCTCCGATCGTGCCCAGCTGGAGAAGGAACTGCCCCGCATGGCGGACGCCGTGCTCGCCGAGCTCTCCGATGGCGTCTCCCGCGTCCACGTCCTCGGGTTCGAGGAACTGATGTACGCGCCCCTCCGGCTGGCTGAGGCGCTCGCGGACGCGCTGCCCGACACGGACGTCCGCTACTCGACCACGACGCGTTCACCCGTTCTCGCCGTGGACGACCCCGGATACGCCATCAGGACCCGCATCGTCTTCCCGTCCCACGACGACCCCGCCGACGGGCCGGGGGAGCGGTACGCCTACAACGTGACGTCCGCGTTCGACCAGATCGTCCTGGTCGTGGACGGCGCCGGTGACACTGACGCGCTCACGAACGGCCTTCTGGCGCGGCTCCGTGGACTCGCCCCCGTGCTCGCCGTGACCGTCCCGTCCTACGGGAGGCCGGCATGAAGCCCCTGCACGGCCCCGCGTTCGGCAGCTACGCCGCCGCCGACGTGACATGGCTCCTGAAGGACCTCTCGCACGTTCGGCTGGAGGCACCCACGGAGGAGCGGGAGGCGGCGATCCAGGCGGGCCGTGCCCACTACGCAGAATCGCTGCCGGTGGAGTACCAGCCCGGCCCCGAGTACCGGCGCCTCTTCCACCAGGCCCTGGACGCGTCCGCCGAGCGGCTCGCCTACGCCACGGGCCTCATCACGGAACTCGTCCTCGGCGAGCGCGGCCCCGACGCCGTCCTCGTCTCCCTGGCGCGTGCCGGGACCCCGGTGGGGATCCTCATGCGGCGCTGGGCGCGTTTCGCCCACGGCCTGGACCTGCCCCACTACGCCATCAGCATCGTCCGGGGACGGGGCATCGACACCGTCGCCCTCCGCTATCTGGCGGCGAGTCACGACCCGTCCCGCGTCATGTTCGTGGACGGGTGGACGGGCAAGGGCGCCATCACCCGCGAACTCACCGCCGCCCTGGAAGACCACCCCTTCCCGTCCGATCTCGCAGTCCTCGCCGACCCCGCCAGATGCACCCACCTCTACGGGACGCGCGACGACTTCCTCATCCCCTCCGCCTGCCTCAACTCCACGGTGTCGGGCCTCGTCAGCCGGACCGTCCTCAACAAGGACCTCATCGGCCCGGACGACTTCCACGGTGCGAAGTTCTACGCCGACCTGGCAGGCGACGACGTGTCCGCAAGGTTCCTCGACACGGTCTGCGCGCACTTCCCCGCCGTCGCCGACCGTGTCGCGAAGGACGCCCCCGACCTGTTGTCCACCGACCGCGCCCCCGACTGGTCCGGCTGGGAAGCCGTCCGCCGGGTGGGGGAGACGCAAGGCGTCGATGACCTCAACCTCATCAAGCCGGGCGTCGGCGAGACGACACGGGTACTGCTCCGCCGCGTCCCGTGGAAGGTCCTCGCGCGCCCCGACGCGACCGCCGACCTCACCCACATCCGTCTCCTGGCCGCCGAACGCGGGGTCCCCGTAGTAGAGGTGGACGACATCCCGTACGCGTGCATGGGCCTGATCCACCCCCGCTTCCGCAACGGAGCCGCGCAATGACCGTCCTCGTGTGCTCCGACCTCGACCGGACCCTCATCTACTCGCAGGCGGCGTTCGCCCTGGAAGGCCCGGACGAGACGATGCCGCGCCTCCTCTGCGTCGAGTTCTACGACGGCAGGCCCCTCTCCTACGTGACGGAGGCGGCGGCCCGCGCACTGGAGGTCCTCGCGGCCGAGACGACGTTCGTCCCGGTGACGACTCGGACACCCGAGCAGTACCGCCGGGTCCACCTGCTCGAGAAGCCGCCCGCCTACGCGATCTGCTCCAACGGCGGCCACATCCTCGTCGCGGGGGAGGACGACCCCGCCTGGTCACGGGCCGTCCGGGAACGCCTCACCGCGTGCGCGCCGCTGACCGAGGTCCAGGAGCACCTCACCCGGCAGAGCGGCGACTTCGTCCTGAAGAGGCGCACCGCGTCCGACCTGTTCGCCTACACGGTCGTCGACCGCGCCGCGCTCCCCGCGGGCTGGGTCGACGACCTCACCGGCTGGTGCACCGAGCGCGGCTGGCGCACGTCCCTGCAGGGCAGGAAGGTGTACTGCCTGCCCGCGTCCCTCACCAAGGCCGCCGCGGCCGCCGAGGTCGCCGCCCGCACCGGCGCCGCCGCCACCCTCGCCGCGGGCGACTCGCTCCTCGACACCGAGCTCCTGGCATGGGCGAACGCCGCGATCCGCCCCGCGCACGGCGAGCTCCACGACACCGGCTGGACGGGCTCCGCCGTCACCGCCGCCCGCGGCGTCCGCGCGGGCGAGGAGATCATTTCCTGGCTGTCGCGCCGCGCGGCGGAGTGATTCCGCCGCCCCCTGCCGATCGGTGAAGAAAAGACCGGCCCCAAAAAGGGTCGCCGCCGCGCCGCCCGCGCGACACAATCCGGGTGAGCCACCACGAAAGGGTGGCCAGAACGCGAGGGGGAGGTCACGCTGAGCAGATGAGCTCCCGTCTGACCGGCGACGAGACCGCGCTGTGGCAGGCCGCGGCGCGCGTCCTCGACGCCAACTGGACCGGCACCTCCACCGCGGCCTCCCCCGGCCTCTACCCCCACCAGTGGAGCTGGGACGCCGCCTTCATCAGCATGGGCCTCGCCCGGCACCGCCGCGACCGCGCCGAAGCCGAACTCCTCGCGCTCTTCCGCGGCCAGTGGGCCGACGGCATGCTGCCGCACATCGTCTTCAACTCCACCCTCGCCCGGCACGCCTTCTTCCCAGGCCCCGAACTGTGGCGCAGCGACCGCCACCCCGCCGCGCCGGCCGGCGTCCGGACCTCCGGCCTCCTCCAGCCCCCGCTGCACGCCCTCGCCGCGCTCCGCCTGCACGCGTCCGCCCCCGACCGCGACGCCGGCCGCGCGTTCCTCGCCCGCCTCTACCCGATGCTGGACGCGCAGCACCGCCACCTCGCCACCACCCGCGACCTGTCCGGATCGGGGCTCGTCGCGATCTGCCACCCGTGGGAGTCGGGCCTCGACAACAGCCCCGCGTGGGACCGCCCGCTCGGCGCGATCCGGCTCCCGCCCAGCGCCTACGCGCCCGGCCACCCGCCCCGCACACTCCCGACCGGAGAGGACTACGACCGCTACGTCTGGCTCGTCACCCTCTACCGCGACGCCGGATACGACCCCGCCTACCTGCGCGCCGAGCACCCCTTCGCCGTCGAGGACCCCCTCTTCAACGCCACCTACCTCGCGTCCGCCCGCGCCCTCGCCGAGATCGCGGTCATCGTCGGCGCCGACCCCGTCCCGCACCGCGAGCGCGCCGACCGCGTCCACCGCGCCCTCCTCGCCCGGCTCTGGGACCGCGAGACCGGCAGCTTCCGCGCCCGCGACCTGCGCGACGACCGGCTCCTGCCGGTCATCACCGCCGCCGCCTTCGGCCCGCTCCTCGACCCCGAGCTGCCCGCCCCCGTCGTCCGGAACCTCGTCGACCTGCTGCTGTCGTCCCGCTTCGCCGGCGCCGCCGGATATCCCGTCCCCACCTGCGACATCCAGGCCCCCGCGTTCGACCGCGGCGGTTACTGGCGCGGACCTACCTGGATCAGCACCAACTGGCTCATCTGGTACGGCTCGACCCTGCACGGCCTGCCCGTCGTCGCGGACCTCCTCTACGGCGCCACCATGCGCCTCGTCCGCCAGTCCGGCTTCCGCGAGTTCTTCGACCCCTTCGACGGGACGGGCCGCGGCAGCCACGACTACGCCTGGTCCGCCGCCCTCGTCCTCGACCTGCTCGCGGCCCGCCGCGCCTCCCAGGCCGCCTGATCGCCCACCGGGCCCTCACTTAGGGTGTGGGTATGCGCCTCCGCAGCCGCACGCCGTCCGGCGTCACCCTCGAGAAGGGCGAGCGCACCCTCGCCGTCGCCCCCACCCGAGGCGGCTCCCACGTCGTCGCGACCACCACAGCGCTCCACATCCCGGACGGCTCGGGCGGCTTCACCCGCATCCCCTGGGACCACGTCGAGAACGCCTCATGGAAGGACGGCTGGCTCCACGTCCAGGAGAAGACCGACCATCACGTCCGGCTGACCGAAGCGGGCTCCGTCCCCGAAACCGTGCGCGAGCGCGTCACGTCCACGATCGCCGTCACGCACCAGGCGACCCTGCCCGGCGGCGGCAAGGTCCGCATCGCGGGCCGCCGCCCCGCCACCGGCGGAGACGTCCGCTGGACGTTCGTGTTCGAAACAGGCATGGACCCGTCCGACCCGGGCCTGCGGGCCCAGGCCGAACAGGCCCTCGAAGATCTCCGCCGCCGGACCGGGCTCTAACCGGGCCGGACGATCGGCTCCTCGCTCGGACGCCGCGCCGCCAACTGGTCGTCCGCCTTGTGCCGGCCCGGCATCTGCTCCGGCATCTTCTGCTTGGCCGACGACGCGAGCCCCCCGGCCCGCTCCTTCGCGACCCCGGCGAACTCACCGCCCTTGTTGCGCAGCTTCTCGGCGGCCTCCTGGACGTTCGGGTTCTCCGACATCTGCCGCGAGACCCGCTTGATCTGCTCGTAGCGCTCCCGCCCGGCCTTCGTGCCGAACACGTAACCGATCGCGGCGCCGGCGAGGAACATGGAACGGTGCTTCATAGACCCAACCCCCGGGTGCAGAGGAATCGTGCCCACCCCATACCCATCCACCGGGCGTCAACCATCCCGGCCCCGGATATGCGTGCGCGAACCGCTCTCCACATGCGCTAATCTAGACGCGCTGGCAGGGCCTGACCCGGCCGGCGCCGAACGATCCCGCGTAGCTCAATCGGCAGAGCAGCCGGCTGTTAACCGGCAGGTTAGTGGTTCGAGTCCACTCGCGGGAGCCATGGGGGCTACCTGCTCGCCGAGCTTTGCTCGGCTTCGCCGGATGGCCCCCTTTCGTTTGCCCAGGGGGACGACCCCCTGGAACCCCCGATGTGGGGGCTCCGCCCCCACGCCCCTTTGTGGTTGCGGTCTGCCCGGTGGGTTCGGTCTCTGTGGCTTGCGGTCTTTCGTGGGGCTCCGCCCCTACACCCCTTGCCGGTTACGGTTCGCCGTTGGGTTTCGGCCTTGCCGGGTTGCGGTTCTTTGTGGGGCTCCGCCCCTACACCCCCGCCTATTCGGGGTCCGTCCGCTGTTTCGGGTGGTCTTCGCGCTGGTATACGACTGCGGGGCCGCCACACATGTGTGGCGGCCCCGCGGATGCCCCTGATGCGGGGGCGGTGTTCGGATCAGCTGGCGAAGCGGATGCTCCAGGCGTCGATGTAGCCGTTGTCGCTCAGCGGGCTGTTGGTGCGGACCGCGATCCTCCAGGTGCCGTTGAGGGGCTGGGTCCCGACGGAGAAGGTGCGGGTGGCCTGGAGGTCACTGCCGTACTCGGTGGAACCGGCGTTGAACACCGTCGCCGTCGCACCGCTCGGCAGGATCAGGTCGATGACCACACCGGCGCTCCGCGCGCGCTTGAGCGACACGTTGATGGTGGCGGTCCGGGTGCCGGCCGGCGCGTTCGCCACGCCCAGGGCGCTGTAGGTCGTGCCCCACTGCTTCAGGGCGACGTTCTCGGTGCTGGTGAAGGTCCCGGTGCTCGGCGCCGGCTCGGTCTCGACCGGCTGCTCCTCTTCGGGCGCCGGAGCCGGGGCGGGCGCCGGGGCCGGGGCCGCCTGCCCGCTCGGGTCCGCGTAGGCCAGGCGGTTCGGCGAGCCGCTGCCCGGGCTGCCGACGATGCCGGCGGTGGCGCTCTCGACCATGGCCGCGGCGATCTGGGACGGCGTCGCGGACGGCGTCGCGGACAGGCGCAGCGCCACGGCGCCGGCCACGTGCGGAGCCGCCATAGAGGTGCCGCTCATCGTGGCGGTGCCGGTGTTGCTCGCGTTCGAGGCGGACACGATGTTCACGCCCGGCGCGAAGAGGTCCAGGCTGCTGCCGAAGTTGGAGAAGTCGGCGCGGGCGTCGGTGTTGGAGGTCGCGCCGATGGTCAGGGCCTCGGGGACCCGGGCCGGGGACGTCGTGGACGCGTCGACGTTGCTGTTGCCCGCGGCGACGACGTAGCTCACACCGGCGGAGATCGAACGCCGGACGGCGTCGTCCAGGGCGGTGCTGGCGCTGCCGCCCAGGCTCAGGTTGGCGACGGACGGGCGTCCGGTGGCCTTGCGGTTGCTGGTCACCCAGTCGACTCCGGCGATGATGCCCGAGGTGGCGCCGCTGCCGGTGCAGCTCAGGACGCGCACCGGGAAGATGCGGGCGGCCTTGGCCATGCCGTACTTCGCGCCCGCGATGGTGCCGGCGACGTGCGTGCCGTGGCCCTGGCAGTCGTCGGTGCCGCGGCCGTCGCGGATGGCGTCGTACCCGGTGGCGACCCGGCCGCCGAACTCGGAGTGGGCGGCGCGAACACCGGTGTCCACAACGTAGACGTCCACGTTGGAGGCGGTGGTGGAGTAGCTGTAGGAGCCGTTCAGGGTGCGGGTGCGCTGGTCCATGCGGTCCAGGCCCCACGTGGCGTTGCTCTGCGTTTCGCTGGCGTACATGACGGCGTCCTGCTCGACGTACGCGACGTCGGGAGCGCCGGCGAGGCGGCGGGCCTCGGTCTCGGACGCCTTGACGGTGAAGCCCTTGATGCCGCCCGCGAACGTGCGGCCGACGTCACCGCCGCGGTCGGAGGTCAGCTCGGCGGCCTCCTTGCGGACCTCGCCGGCGGTGTCGGTGCTCTTGTCGTTCTTGAGGACGACGATGTACTGGTCCGAGATGAGCTTGCCCTTGGCGGGCCTGTGTACCGGGCCCTGGACGGCTCCCGTCTCTGCGACCGCCGGGGAGGCCCCCAGCACCAGACCTGCGACGACACCCGTGACCATGATTCCGCTACGACGCAACCTTCTACCCCTTCTCAGTTCGGCCGGTCTGGCTGACCCGCCGTTGCACCACCCATCGGCACGGCTGAGGAGCGACTGAGAGAAAAAGGAAAATAAGGTCACAGATCGATAACAGGTGGCGGATCGACGTGCTCCCCACCGGCCTGTGCAGCACGTCGCCAGGCCCGGCGGTGCCCTGCGCGACGATCAGAGGGTGCGCGTCCCTGCCGACTCACCGCGAACTGGGCCCCTTCGGGCCTAAGAGCCTCCTGGAGCGCCTCCCCGCGTCGGTGACGTCGGCGAAGCACCGCACCGAGGTCCTGAAGACGATCAAGCGCATGCGCGCGGCCCTGCCGCCCGGCGACGCATCGCCCCCGCGTCGATGACCCCCGTCTGCTCGTCCCGGACGATCGGTCAAGGCCTGAGCCGAGCCCGAACAGCGCTGTCTTTCAAGAGCGGTGCATGTCCACTCGGGCGGCGACCAGGGACCGGAAGGTGGGGCACGCGGTCAGGTCCTCGTGGTCGCAGGTCAGGCCGCCTTCGATGAGGGTCAGGGCGGCCTGGATCTCGTCCATTCGCCGGAACAGGTCATCGCGGTGGCGGCGCTGGATCGTGCGGCGCTGCTCGACGTCGGCGGTCGTCAGGATGTCGCGGATGTCGGTCAGTCCCAGTCCCGCCTCCTTGGCCAGCAGGATGCTCGCGACCCGGTAGAGGTCCGAGTTGCCGTATCGGCGGCGCCCTCCGGCCGCCCGCGCGGGCGAGAGCAGGCCCATGGTCTCCCAGTGGCGCAGGACGTGCGTGGCCAGGCCGAAGCGGGCGGCCACCTCGCCGATGCCCATGGTCGCGCTTGACTTCATGTCGACATTAAGTCGCAGCATGGGAGACATGTCCAACGAAACGATCGAGGCCCTGATCGCGCAGCTCGACGTCGTCGACGGCAGTCCCGGCGCCGACGCGCTGCGCGCCCGCTCCTATGAGCTGCTGCGTCCCCTCCCGGATGGATTGGTGGTCGACGTCGGCTGCGGTACCGGACGGGCCGTCGCCGAACTGGCCGACCGGGGTGCGCGGGCGACCGGGATCGACGTCAGCGACCAGATGATCGCGCTGGCGCGACAGCGGTGGCCGCACGGTGAGTTCCACGGCGGGGACGCCTGCGCCCTGCCGCTGCGGGACGGGCAGGCCACCGGATACCGGGCCGACAAGGTCATCCACGCCCTTCCCGACCCGGGGCGGGCGCTCGCCGAAGCGCGCCGCGTCCTGGCTCCGGACGGACGCATCGTCCTGTGCGGGCAGGACTGGGACACGTTCGTGATCGACTCGACCGACCCGGAGCTCACCCGAACCATCGTGCACAGACGCGCCGACCTGGTGCCGTCACCGCGCGCCGCGCGCCGGTACCGCAACCTCCTCCTGGACGCCGGCTTCCGCGATGTCACGGTGGAGGTCCACACGGCGGTGTTCACCGACGACTCGTTCCTGCCCGTCCTCACCAATCTCGCCGAGACCTGCCGCGAGCACGGCGCGATCACTGCGGCGGAAGCGGAAGCATGGATCGCCGACCAGCAAGAACGCGCCCGGACCGACCGCCTCTTCGCCGCCGTCCCGCTCTTCATGGCCGCAGCCACCAACCCCTGACGGCCCCGCTCCACCGAGCCAGGGCCGGCCTGCACGTAACACGCTGGATGCCCGGAAGCGGTTCGCGGATTCACAGCGAAACGGGCAGGCCTTCCGGATCGACATGAGTGGCGGGAAGCGTTTTGGGACCCGCGCAAGCGGGTGCACGACCTGGTTGGAGAGGTGCTGGTGCAGTGCCCGTCGTGTGATGGATGCGCCGTCGTCCTACCCGGTGGTGAGCAGGAGCGCGCCGTGAGCGCCTATAGTCCCCATCGCCGTCTCCGATGTGGTGCATGCGGCCATGCCAAGGACGCGGAGTTCCGCCGTGTCGTCATCGGAGCTCCCATCGACCCGTATTTCACCCACTCTGGCTCCAGGCGAACTGTCGAAAGAACATCCTGGGCCACAGCGTTCGCCATCTGGACCTGATGGAGGCCTACGTTGCGGCCAGCCTGCGCGAACGCGGTGATGTCGAACCCTACGGAGCGACGAGCGTCCTGGAACGCCTACCCGCCTGGATCAAATCGGCCAAGAACCGCGCCGAGGTCGTGAAGACGATCCAGTGGATGCGAAAGTCCGCAGTCGCAGATGCCCTGCCTTAGCTATTGCTGGACGATGTTCTGGGGCAGAATTCCCGAATCCCACAGGGTGTCCAGGTATCCGAACAAGCTATCCTCATCCTGATTTAGTTTCGACAGTTCCTCCTCGGAAAGCGCGGATAGTGGATCGGTCAACTTCAAGTTATGCGGGAACGGCCCCGACCATCCGGAGTAGCTATGGCAGATATGGCACCATATCTGCGTTCCCAGGCTATCGGTGTACTGGGACTTGTGCATATATATACGCAGGCCATTCTCGTGGCAATGTGGACATTCTCGCTCCCTTGGAGCATCATTGAAAATGTTCCAGTCCGCCAGTGATTCGATCTCGTCAGAGCTGTATCCCCGCCATGGCGTTCTTCGTGTCATTCAACTCTTCCCCTCTGCTTGCGAACGAACTCGCGGTACACTTGTTCCTCGTACTTATCGGCTTCTCTTTCGATCCCAGGGACGCCTCGTTCTGCGAGATTGCGCTGATGCCGGCTCTCGTGAAACGGTGTTCTTACCGCGTGCTCAATGCTGGATAGTCCTTCATCTGAAATTTGAATTAACGGTTTCCCGTTTGGGTCGAGCTTGGGTTTGCCGTCCGGGTTGTACGGGCTGTTGCCGTAAATTAGTCGCCCTGGCGGTCCTTGTTTGCCGCCAGGAGTTCTTTGAGATGAGCCCCGGTACGCGTCGATCTGGCCATTCCCGGGAGAGGATCCGTGTGCGGGTCCTCCGGCTTTAGGTTGTGATGTGCCGTGAAGATCGGGGGCCTGTGACCTCGTCGCAGCCGATGACCCGACTGACGGCGGTCCTGCTCGTCGGTCCTGTCCGCCGAGCCCTGCCGTCTTGGGCGACTGTTCTGCGGCTTCATTGAGAGAGCGGGCGGATTTTTGAGTGTTGGCGACGGGGGTTGCAGGCTTTTGTTCGCGGCGGAGGAGGGTGGTGAAGCGGGAGGTGATGCCGCTGCCGGCGCCGGTGCCCATGGTGGCGGCGGCGATGATGAGGGAGGGGACGGTTTCGCCGTAGGCCCTCATCGGGTCTGTCTTCCATTGTTCCCAGTCGATGAGGGACTTGAGGAAGAGGCCGGGGTGCTGGACGGCCTGATAGAGGGTTTTGGCCTGGCCGGCCGGGCCGCGGTTCATCCAGCTGTCGCGGTTGAGGGTGTAGTAGACCGGGGCCGTGACGGGGTTGTAGGCCAGGCTCATCAGCCCGAGGTCTTTGGTGCCCGTCGCGACGCCGGGGAGGAAGTGGTGGAACTGGGCGTTCCAGGCGGCTTGCAGGGGTGGCTTGCGCCTGGGGGTGCTGAGGAAGGCGTTGACCCCGGCGAGGGCGTTGTGGGTGATGTGCTGTTCGGCTTTGAGAAGTTCGGCGTTTGAGGGCGGGGCCGTGTTCCTCGGCCTGCTGGCGGACGCGCTGGAGGTGTACTGCTGCTTGCTCGGCCCGGTTCATCCCGTCCCGTTCTCAAGGTGGTCGCCGTTGAGAAGGCCCGGCCTTGGCGTGCTCTGTGGGCCGAACTCACTTGGTCGCTGTCAGGGGATGAGGCGTGCCCAGATCCACTTGCCACCGGACGGGTCGGGGCAGTGGCCGCAGTCGGCCGCGAGCGCCGCGACGATGGGGAGGCCCCACCCGCCGTTGCGATCCCAGTTCTCCTCCGAGAGATCGAGCGTCTCGGGCGTCATCTCGACGACCGGGCGGGCCTGGGGCTGGGCCGGGCTGGCGTCCCACACGGCGATGAGGACGCCGGCGGTGTCGCGGCTGCACTGGAAGCGGATCTGCTGGCCGGGCGTGGCCGTCGAGGCGTTCGCAATCAGTTCCGACGCGATAAGGAATGCGTCGTCCGAAATATGCGTGTAGCCCCATTTGTCCAGGCGGCTTCGCGTCAAAGTGCGCGCCAGACCGGGTGCAGCCTTCGACGCCAGCATGGCGATCACCATGCAGTCGGGCGTTGTGATCATCTCGGAAACCTCCGTGGTCTGTTTCCTTGTTTCCCTCCAAAGGATGACCGGCTTCAATTAGCGTCTTCTGTATCCGTGGTAATCGGAAACATGGAGGTGCTGTGGCTCGCGTCAGAGACCCCCTCGACCCCAAGATCTCGCTGTGGCATTTCCTGGCCTACGCTCTGCGGTTCGAGCGCGAGAAGCATGGTCTGTCCCTGGCTCAGTGCGGCCAGATCATCAATGCCGCGCGCTCCACTGTTTCCAACATCGAGGCGGGCAGGCTGAGGCTGGGCGAAGACCAGGCGAGAAAGCTGGACGCCAGGTACAACACCCCGCAACTGTTCGAGCTGCTGATGTACTTCGCGAATACGTCGCATGATCCGGACTGGTTTCGGCAGTACACCGAATACGAATCGGCGGCCGAAATCATCCGGATCTACCAAGGGCAGGTCATACCGGTCCCGCTGCAGACCGAGGACTACGCTCGGGCCTTCCTATCGGTGGCCGGGGTCAAGAACATCGACCGCGCGCTGGCGGGACGGGTCGCCCGGCAAGGCGCGATCTTCGACCGCCCGCATCCCCCCGTACTGATCATCCTGCTGGATCAGGACGCGCTCGATCGTCCAGTGGGTGGGCGTGAGGTGATGGCGGCGCAGCTCCAGCACCTTCTCGACAGCGGGGAACGCCCGGACGTGATCCTTCGAGTCATCCCGAGGTCAGTCGGGGCGCACATCGGTCTCAACGGGCCGTTCCAGGTGATGACTCGTGAGTCGGATGTCGCCTACGTCGGGGCCTTCCACGGCGGCCGATTGGTCCAAGATCCTGTAGAGGTACGGGAACTCGCCGTAGATTTTGAGCTGATCGGGGCGAAGGCGCTGAGCGAGGACGCGTCCAGGAGCTTCCTCACGGAGATCATGAAGGGCTGCCTATGACGATCAACTGGCGGAAGAGCACCCGTAGCGGGAGTGCGACCGACGAGGCGTGCGTCGAAGTGGCGTGCTTGCCGACAGGAGTCGGGGTCAGGGATTCTAAGGATCCGGACGGCGAGCGGCTGACGATCCCCGGTGACAGGTTCGGGGAGCTGCTCCGCTTGATCAAGGGTGGGGTGTTCGACCGGCCCTGAACCGGTGCCCGAATCAGCACGGCCCGCCGAACGTGATCCGGCGGGCCGTGCTTCGTCGGGTTCGGGACCGTTATGGTCGGGGTGGAACCTGTTACCGTCCGCTTCGCGTTGGACGGCAAAAACCGCCATGCCCACGGGAGATGCGCGATGCCCCTCGAACCCCGATTCCGGCGGGTGTCCGCTTTCCACCGTCCGTTCGTGGACCGGGAACCGGTGATCGCAGCCTTCGACGAGGCCCTGCGCGCGCAGCGGAACTCCCCGTACGTGTTCAACGTCGTGGGAGTGGGCGGCATCGGGAAGTCGCGGCTGTTGCAGGAGCTCTGCCGTCGCCGCACCGACACGCATCGGACGGCGACACTCGACCTCCAGGTTCCCGCCATGCGGCAGCAGGAGGACGCCCTCGCCGTTCTGCGCGTGGAACTCGGCCGGCAAGGCGTGCGGTTCGATCGCTTCGACATCGCCTACGCCGTCCTCTGGCAGCGGCTCCATCCGCACCTGCGGCTTTCGCGGAAGGAGCTGCCGTTCGTTGAGGAGAGCGAGGCCCTCACCCAGATCATCGACGGCGCGGCCGGGGTGCCGGTGTTCGGTACCGGTGTTGGGTTGCTGCGGCTGCTGGGCAAGGCCACGACCGGAATGCGGCAGCGGCAGAAGATCAAGGCCGATGAGACGTTGCAGCAGCTGGACGACCTGACCAACGCCGAACTCGCCGATGCGGTCACCTACCTGTTCGCCGAGGACCTGCGGGAGGGCTCAGACCGCCCCTACGTGATCTTCGTGGACGCCTATGAGGCGCTGCTGCCCACGTCCGGCAGAGGGATCGCCCAGGACGTCTGGCTCCGAGACCTGATCGCACAGCTCGACCGGGGTGTGGTCGTCATGGCCAGCCGCGAGCCGCTCCCGTGGGGGACGCATGACCCCGGCTGGATGGAGGCCATCCACCGTCAGCGCGTGGACGGCCTACCGATGGAGGCCCGGCTCGAACTCCTCGAAGGCGGCGGCATCACCGACCGCGCGGCCCAGCAGGCGATCGCGACCGCCAGCCAAGGGCTGCCGTTCTACCTCCACCTGGCCGTGGACACGCGCACGACGGCCCGCCAGGCCGCCGCCGTCTCGTCCGAGGAGATCCTGCAGCGCTTCCTCGCCCACGTGGCCACCGACGAGATCCGCACCCTGGAGCTGCTGAGCATCGCCCGGGTCTTCGACTTCGACATCTTTCAGGCGGTCGCGGACGCGTTCGACCTGCCCCGGCACCGCATGGCGTGGGAGTCGCTGACCGCCTACTCGTTCGTCTACCCGGCGGGCGCGCACGGCAGGCGCCTCCACCAGCTCATGCGCGCGGCGCTGCACCAGCGGCTGTCCGAGGAGACGATCCGGGACGTCCAAAGCCTTCTGCGCCACGTATGGGACGCACGCGCCGCGCGGGACGACGCGGCTGAGAACGGGGTCGCCATCCGGGCGCGCGCCGTTCGGGAGGCGGCGTTCTGCGGCCTGCACGCCGGGACCCTCGACGGCACGGACATCCTGGCCTACGCGGACCGTGCCATGTGCCACGGCGGAAGGCAGGGCGTGGACGGCGTGGCCCAAGACCTCCGCGACTACCTGGCCGCCGGCGCCGGAGACGCCGACCTTGCCTTGACGGCCCGCTGCCTGGAAGCCGAATCCGCCGTCCTTCTCGGGGACGCGGAGACCGCCACGCGCCTCACCCCGTCCGTCGACTGGTCCCTGAACGACACACCGGGTGCCCGTCTCGGGATCGCCGCCGCGCATGGCCGCCGCATCGCCGGGGCCACCAGCGAGGCGCAGCACATCTTCCGGCAGGTCTGGAACAGCCACTCCGGTACCGTGCGGCTGCGGGCCGGCTTCTGCATCGCGGACCTGGACATGTGCCAAGGCCGATTCGGTGACGCACTCGCCATCGCCGACCAGATCCTCGCCGACGCCCCACCCGATGACTTCGTGCTGCGTGGTGATGCCGTCCGGCTCCAGCATCTCGGCCACCGGTTCGCGTTCGATCTGGACGCGTCCCACCGCTGCCTGGAGATGGCCGCCGCTCTCTATGCTCGGGCGGGCACGGCCCCAGAGCAGGCCAACATCGCGACGAACCGCGCCGAACTGCTCGCCTGGACGGATCCGTCCCGCGCCATCACCGCCGCCGGGGAGGCCGTCGATGCCCAGCTCGACCTGGGCGCCCATCACGAGATCGGCAAGGCCTTCACCGCCTTGGCGATCGCGCAGTTGCGCCTTGGCCAGCACGGCCCGGCGGCGGTGTCCTTCCAGACCGCCGCAGAGGCATTGGAGCGGGCACGCTACCGATCGGGCCGTGCCCGTGCTGAGCTGTTCCGCGGCTTCCTGCACGCCAGGGTCGGCCATACCGGTGCGGCGGTGGCGTCGACCCGCTGGGCCGTCTCCGAGTTGGTCGCCGCGGAGGTCTACCCCACCCTCCTCATGGTCGCCGGCTACCTCCTCGACGTCCTCGGCGCGTCCGATGAACGCACCTCGGAGATCACGACCCGCGCTCGGGCACAGATCCGGCCGGCGCACCTGCTGCCATCACTGGACACCAGGGCGCGCGCGCTGGTCACGGCCATGCTGGAGGACGCATGAACGGGCGGGAACTGTACGAGCGGGCGCGAGCCAACGGCGACGCGGCAGCGGGCTATTACAACGACAACGTCCGGGTGGACACAGCTGACGGACCGGTCATCGTCCGGATTCCTATTCATGGGGCCGACATGATGGATCTGCGGCCTTGGCGGGAGGACCGCGTGCTCGCCGCGATCGCGCCTTACGTCCGGGACGCGCCGCGGCTTCTGCTGTCTTCGGAGGATCCGCGGTTCCAGGTTCACGAGTTCATCGCGGGGGACGTCCTCAACGAGGTGGCGCCGCGCGGCGTGGCCGTCCCGCCTCATGTTCTGGACGACGTCGTACGTCTCTTCGTCCAGCTCACCGACGTGCCTCGACTTCCTGACACTCCGGACGGGTGGCCGGCGGACGGCGACACGACCGCGTTCGCGCACCTGCTCTCCGCGCTGACGCACCGAGTCCACGTCACCTACGGTCCTGACTTCGCGGACCTCTTCGCGGCCCTGGCGATCCCGGCCGAGCCGCTCGCGCCGGTAAACGACCTGTGGCGCGGCCTCACGCCCCGTCCGTTCGCGTGCGTCCATGCCGACGTGCACCGCCGGAACATGATCGTCCGTGAGGAGTCGACCACCTTCCTCGACTGGGAGCTCGCCCTGTGGGGTGACCCCGTCTACGACCTGGCCGTCCACATCCACAAGATGGGTTACCTGCCGGACGAGCGGGACGCCCTCATCACCCGCTGGCTCGCCGCCATGCCGTCCGAGCACACCGCCGGGTGGGAGCGGGACCTCGACGGCTACCTCACGCATGAGCGGATCAAGTCGGCGATCGTCGACTCCGTCCGGTACTCCCAGCTCTTCGCGAAGGGCGGCCCCTACCCGTATCCGGAGCGGCAGCTCGTCGCCTCGATGACCGCCAAGCTCAACGCGGCCCGTCCCTACTGGGACCTCATGGAGCCCGTCGACGAGCGGGACGTGGACTCGGCTCTGCGTGGAGGCTGAGCCCGGCGGCACGGGGCTCCGGCCGCCGGGTCGAGAGTCTCAGCCGGTGGCGGCGCCGTGGCGGGCGAGGAGTTTCGCGCGCTTGGCCGGGTGGATGTTGCAGCGGGTGACGTCGCCGTCGTAGTGCTCCAGCAGCTTCTTGTCCATGACGCGGAACCACCACGGCGGGACGACGGCGCGCAGGATCATCGTCGCGTAGCCCGCCGGCAGCTGCGGGGCCTCCGGGAAGTCGCGCAGCATCTGGTAGCGACGTCCGGGATTCGCGTGGTGGTCGGAGTGCCGCTGCAGGTTGTAGAGCAGAACGTTGGACGCGACCCGGTTGCTGTTCCAGCTGTGCTCGGGCGCCGTGCGCACGTAGCCGCCCTCCGGCGTCTTCTGCCGGAGCAGGCCGTAGTGCTCGAGGTAGTTGACGACCTCCAGCATCATGAAGCCGAGGACCGCCTGCAGGAACAGGTAGGGCAGCAGCTCGAGCCCGAAGGCGGCGGTCAGCGCCGCGAACAGCGCGGCGGTGACGAGCCAGCCCTGGAGGACGTTGTTGCGCGGCGTCAGCGGCCCCTTGCCCTGCCTGGCCAGGCGGCCCTTCTCCAGCCGCCAGCAGGACCGGATGCCGCCGAGGACCGTCCTTGGCAGGAAGCGGTAGAACGACTCGCCCATGCGGGCGGTGGCGGGGTCCTCCGGGGTGGCGACGCGCGCGTGGTGGCCGCGGTTGTGCTCGACGACGAAGTGGCCGTAGCCGGTCTGCGCGAGCGTCACCTTGGCGAGGAAGACCTCGACCTTCTCCCTGCGGTGGCCCATCTCGTGCGCGGCCGCGATGGCGATGCCGCCCACCGTGCCGATCGTGGTGGCGAAGCCGATCCGGTCGACCAGGGACATCGACTCGCGCACCAGGACCGCGCTGCCGACGATCAGCGACGCGTACTGGATCGGAATGTAGAGGACGTTCGCCCACATGTAGAAGCGGTCCCTGGCGAGCCGGGGCATCGCGCTCTCCGGCGGGTTGGTGGGGTCCTCGCCGAAGAGCAGGTCGAAGACCGGGAAGACCGCGAAGATCAGGACGGGGCCGAGCCACCAGAAGACGTCCAGGCCGGTGAGGCCGACCAGGCCCCACGCGCCGAACGGGATCGCGGGCACGAGCAGGCCGAGCAGCCACCAGTACCGCTTGGGGTCCGTCCAGTTGTCCTCGATCCGGCCGGCGGGCGCGCCGCCCGCCTGTTCGGTCGTCACCACGACCACCACCGCCTTACATAAAGGATGATTCTGTCCAGAAGCTTGACAGTCTTTCGTGTAGTGTCAATTGTGATTCGGGTCATACACGGTGCGGCCGGTCGTCGGTGACGTGATGGATCATCGAGATCAGGCGGGCCCTTTACGATGGCGGTGAGATGACGCCCTTCCGAGAGACCGTCCGCTCCCTGCTCCGCGACCGCCTGCTCGACGCGGCCTACGAACTGGTCGCCCCGGGCGGGTGGGGCGGCATGCGCATGACGCACCTCGCCTCCCGCGCCGGGGTCAGCAGGCAGACCGTCTACACCGAATTCGGCAGCAAGGACGCGATCGGCGAGGCGCTCGTCATGCGCGAGGTGGAGCGCTTCCTGGTCGGGATCCAGGAGCAGCTCGACGCCAACCGCGACGACCTCGCCGCCGCGACCGTCGCCGGGGTCGCCTTCACCCTCCGGGAGGCGGCCGACAACCACCTGCTCAAGAGCATCTTCACCAGCGCGCGCGGCGGGAACGAGGACCTGCTCGCGCTCGTCGCCGTCCGATCCGACCAGCTGCTGCGGACGGCCCAGGACGCGCTCGACGGTTACGTGTCCGACGCGTGGCCGCGGATCGACCCGCTGTCACGGAGCCTGGCCATCGAAACGGTCGTCCGGATCACGGTCAGCCATATCGTCCAGCCGGTGGCCCCGGCCGAGGAGACGGCGGAGCGCGTGGCCGAGATCGTCATGCGGGTGGCCCTGCCCGGCGCCGGGACGTAGCCGAAATTCACAGGCCGACGGGCCCTCGTCCGCTCAGAAGTAGGAGCGGTCGGTCAGGGGGTCGGGGAATTCCGCGGGCGCCGGGCGGCGTGGGTGGTCGCCGCGGCCGTCCGGCTCGTCCCCGCCGGACTGCGCCGGGCGGACGGCCAGGGCGGCCAGGGCCGTGGTGATCGGGACGGCGGCTATCAGGCCGAGGGTGCCGGCGACGCTTCGGACGATCTCCTGGGCGACGGCCGGGTTCGTCAGGACGTCGCCGAGCGGCTGGTCCGCGATGGTGAACAGCAGCAGCAGCGGTAGCGAGGCGCCCGCGTACGCGAGGACGATCGTGTTGATCACCGAGGCGATGTGGGCGCGGCCGACGCGGGCGGCGGCACGGTAGAGCTTGCGGAAGCCGCTGGAGGGGTTGGCGTGGGCCAGTTCGGCGACGGTCGCGACCTGCGTGACGGTCACGTCGTCCAGGACGCCGAGGGAGCCGATGATGATGCTCGCCAGCAGCAGGCCCTGCGTGTTGATGTGGTAGCTGTAGTCCAGGTAGAACGAGCTGTCGTCGGTGATGCCGGTCAGGTGCGTGAGGCTGATCGCCGCCGTCGCCAGAGCTCCGGTGAGCAGGAGGCTGGCCATTGTGCCGATCACCGCGATGGACGTGGTGACCCGGAACCCGTGCGTCAGGTACAGCACCGCCAGCATGATCGCGGACGCGCAGACGATGGCGACCAGCAGCGGCGGACGCCCCTCCAGGATCGCCGGTATCAGGAACAGCAGCAGCAGCGCGAACGTCACCGCGAGGCCCGCGAGAGCCGTCACGCCGCGCCAGCGTCCGAACGCGATGACCGCCAGCGCGAACGCCGCCGCCACCAGCCACAGCGCCGATGAACGATCGTGGTCGGACAGCAGGTACTGCGCTCCACCGGGGCCGCCGGGCGCGTGCGTCAGCGTGACGTCGTCGCCCTCGCTGAACACCCGTCCGCCCGGCCCGGACGGCAGCTCCGCGGAGACGACCCGTCCCTTCGCGTCACCCGAGGTGATCTCGACGGCGGCGGTTCCGCAGCGGCGCGGATCGGTCTTGCTGGACGCGCCCGGGTCGAGGCCCCGCACGTCCACGGGCGCGCCGTCCGTCCCGGCGGCCTCGGGGCACGGCTTGAGGTGGATCCGCGTGACGGTGCCGCTGACCTTGGTCAGCTGGCCGCCGCCGGGCGCCTTCTTCGCGGGCTCGGCCGGCCACATCCAGATCAGCGCGACCAGCGTCGCGACCGCAAGCGGCACGATGATCGCCAGCACGGCCCGCACGGTCGTCCGCGACCGGGGCATCTCCGTGTCGCCGCCGTGCACGTGGTCAGCACCCACGATCCCGTCCCCTCCCACAGCCACCGGACGCCGATCCTAGCCGCCGGGCGGGGATGGGACCCGGCCCGCGAGACCATTTCGCTCCGGACGCTTTGAAGCCGATCTCCACTGGCCGAGCCTGGGCCGCTGTCGGCCGTTCGAGGGATCCGTCAGGTGTCCGCGAGCCAGGCCGGCGGCGTTCGTCGAAGGGCGGTGGCCGTGACGCCGGACGGCGACGCCTATCATCGGCCTTGATCGTCGGTGAGGGGGCATCGCGCGTGAGCAACACCGATAGGAATCCCGCCGAGATGCGGTGCGGGGGTGTGGTGGACGAGCCGCGGCGGCCGCCGTCCGGTGTCGAGGTCCTCACCGCACGCGATGTCCCGCTCGGCGGGCCGCGGGCGATGACGGTGCGGCGGACGCTGCCGCAGCGGGCGCGGACCCTGATCGGGGCGTGGTGCTTCGCCGACCACTACGGCCCCGACGACGTGACCGCGACGGGCGGCATGGACGTGGCGCCGCATCCGCACACCGGGCTGCAGACGGTGAGCTGGCTGTTCAGCGGGGAGATCGAGCACCGCGACAGCCTGGGCGTCCACGCGATGGTGCGGCCCGGCGAGCTCAACCTCATGACAGGCGGCCACGGGATCTGCCACTCGGAGGTCTCGACGTCCCGCACCACGATCCTGCACGGCGTTCAGCTGTGGGTGGCGCTGCCCGGTGAGCATCGGGACGCCGGACGCGACTTCCGGCATCACGTACCGAGCCCGGTTCCGCTGGACGGCGGGGAGGCACGGGTGTTCCTCGGGTCGCTGGCCGGGGACACCTCCCCGGTCCCGACCTTCACGCCCCTGCTCGGCGCCGAGATCACCCTGGAGCCGCGCGCTGAGATCACGCTCGCGGTGGACGAGGGTTTCGAGCACGGTGTCCTGGTCGACACCGGTGAGGTGCGCGTCCGCGAGACCGTGCTGCGTCCGAGCGAACTCGGCTACCTCGGCATGGGCGCCGACGCGCTGACGCTGACCAACGCGTCGGACACCGCGGCCCGGCTGGTCCTCCTCGGCGGGACGCCGTTCGAGGAGCAGATCGTGATGTGGTGGAACTTCGTCGGCCGCAGCCATGACGACATCGTCCGGGCGCGGCGGGAATGGCAGGACGCTTCCGCGCGGTTCGGTTCCGTCGAGGGATACGACGGGGACCGGCTCCCGGCCCCCGCCCTGCCGAACGCCACCATCAAGCCGCGGGGCAACCCGTCACCGAAGGGGACACCATGACCCGGCCCGCCGCTCCGGCCGTCGAGCGCGACGACGCCGAGAACCGGTACGAGATCTCCGTCGAGGGGCGGCGCGCCGGGTTCGTCGCGTACCGCGACCGTGAACGGCAGCGGGTGTTCTACCACACGGAGATCGACGACGCCTTCGCCGGCAAGGGGCTCGCCGGCGTCCTCGTGCGGGAGGCGCTGACCGACGCGCGGGCCGCCGGCCTGCGGCTCGTGGCCGTCTGCCCGTACGTGGCCAAGTTCGTGAAGAGGCATGAGGAGTTCGGCGACGCCGTCGACCCGGTGACGCCGGCGATCCTGCAGTGGCTGGACGTGAAGCCCTCCTGACGTGCCGGTCCGATGAGCCCCGTCGTCGCGGTGGAGGACGGGGTCACTCCTCCGTGGCGGGGCTGCCGCCCGCGAAGGCCTCGGCGAGGAGATCCTCCTCGGAGGCGCCGCGGCGCCAGTAGCCGGTGAAGGTGACGGCGCGGCGGTTCAGGCCACGGTCGTTCACCAGGTGGCGGCGCAGCGCCTTGACCTGGGACGATTCGCCCGCGATCCAGGCGTAGGCCGTGTCCGGGAAGGCGGCGGCGCGGACGGTCTCCAGGAGGTCGCCCGGGGCGACCCAGGTGATGGACGCGTCGGCCTTCGTGGGCAGGTCCTGGCGGTCCTCGGGGTGGGGGATCTCGATCCATGCCTGGACGTCGACGCCGGCGGGGAGGGATGCGAGGTTGCCCGCGATCGCGGGCAGGGCCGTCAGGTCCCCGGCGATGACGACGGGAGCGTCCGCCGGAGGCTGGAAGTCCCAGCCGCCGTTGTCGGGGCCGGTCGGGCCGAGGGTGGCGATGCGGGCGCCGGGGGCGGCGTGGGCGGCCCAGGTCGCGGCCGGGCCGGTGGCGCCCTCGTGCAGGGCGAAGTCGACGTCGAGCTCGCCGGGGCGCCGGGCCCGGACGGTGTAGGTCCGCATGATGCCGCGTTCCGCCGGGTCCATGGCGCGCCAGTCGAGGAACCAGCTGTCGGGGGTGGAGTCGCGGGGGAGGAGCGGCTCGTCCTGGTGGGGGTGCGGGAAGAACAGCTTGATCCGCTGGTCGCGGCCGGCGGAGACGAACCCGTCCGGCACGCCGAAGGTGACCCTGACCATGGACGGCCCGAGCCGCTCGGTCCGCAGGACGTGCAGGTCGAACAGGTCGTAGGGGTCGGACGGGTTCGTCATGGGGGGAGCCTTCCTCAGAGCTTCTTCGCGGACCGGATCGCCTTCGCCAGCTCCTCAAGCACCGGAGCGCAGCCCGCGTAGGAGAAGCGGGGCTCGGGGTTCCAGCCGATGACCTGGCCGGCCTTCACGGCGGGCAGGTCCTTCCAGGACGGCTTGCCGCCGAGGTCCTTCGGCTGGAGGGCCTGGGTGCGGCTGTCGAGGATGATGAGGTCCGCCTTGTACCTGTCGGCGTTCTCCCAGCTCAGCGACTCGAAGTAGCCGGCGTCGTCGAGCTTGGCCGGCTCGACGAGGTCGACGCCGAGCTCCTTGAAGTACATGAGGTCGGTGTTGCGCTTCGGGCTGGACGCGTAGAACAGGTCCGGCGCGGCGGACGCGGCGAGGACCTTGACCGGGTTGGCCTTCGCGGCGGCGCGGACGGCCTCGACGGCCCTGTCGAACCGGGCCTTGGCCTCGGTGACCTTGACGGATTTCGGGTCGGCGCCGAGGGCGGCGGCGAGCGCGGCGGTGCGCTCGATCGGCTTCGGCAGCGGGACGTCGCCGGCCAGGATGCCGATGCTGGGCGCCAGCGCGAAGATCTTGTCCTTGCTCTCTTCGGGGACGTAGAACAGGTTCGGCTTGATGAACATGTTGTCGATCAGCAGGTCGGGCCGGAGCGCGGCGTACTTCTCGATGTTGAACTCGCCGTAGGCGTTGCCGATGCTCGTGAGCCGTTCGACGGGCAGGTCGCCCGCCTGCGGGTCGCGGCTGCCGTCCTTGAGCCTGCTCGGGCCGTAGACGCCGACGAGCTGCTCGTCCACGCCGAAGTCGTAGAGGGCCGCGGCGGCGGCGGAGTAGGCGACGATCCGCTCGGGGCGCTTCTTCAGGTCGATCTTCGTGCCGCGGTCGTCGGTGTAGGTCCACGGCCCGCCGGACGCGGTGCCGCCGTCCTTGCCGTCGTCGCCGCCGCAGGCGGTGAGGAGGGCGCCGAGGGCGAGGGCGCCGCCGGCGCCCAGGAGGCCGCGGCGGGTGAGGTGGCCAGCACCGGTGTTCGCCATTTTGGGATGCTTCTTCCGTTCGTTCGTGACAGCCGGTATTCCGGCCCGATGGGGGCTTAGGTTAACCTAACCTAAGTATTTGTCCAGAGGCGGGGGAGTCCGGTCCCCGCCCGTCCCCCCGGAGCCCGTCCGTGACGATGACCGAAAGACCGCAGGCCACGGCGCCGCCTTCGGGCCGCGGCCGCGGGCGGTCCGCCCGCGCGGGCGGGTTGCTCGCCGCCGCCGCGGCGCTGCTGGCGGTCCTCGTGCTGAGCCTCGCGGTCGGCGCGCGGCCCCTGTCGGTGCCCGAGGCGTGGGCCGGGCTGATGGACCGAAACGCGGACTCCTACACGATCGTCCACGAGATGCGGCTGCCCCGGACCCTGCTCGGCCTGCTCGCCGGGACGGCCCTCGGCCTCGCCGGCGGGGTCCTCCAGTCGCTGACCCGCAACCCGCTCGCCGACCCCGGCATCCTCGGCATCAACGCGGGCGCCTCCGCCGCCGTCGTCTCCGCGATCTCGTTCCTCGGCATCACCTCGTTCGCCGGGTTCGTCTGGTTCGCCTTCGCGGGGGCCGGCGTCGTCGCGGTGCTGCTGTACGCGGTCGGCGGCGGGCGCGGCGCGACCCCGGCGCGGCTCGCGCTCGCCGGGTCCGCGCTGAACGCCGCGCTGTACTCCTACGTCAGCGCCGTCCAGATCCTCGACACCGCCGCCCTCGACCAGATGCGGTTCTGGGTCGTCGGATCGCTCGCGGCGGCGCAGCCGTCCACGGTCGTGCGGGTCGCGCCGTTCGTCCTGGCCGGGACGGCGCTGGCGCTGCTGCTGGCGCGCCCGCTGAACGCCATGGCGATGGGCGAGGACGCGGCGCGCGCGCTCGGTGCCCGGCCGGAGCGCGCGAAGGGCGTCGCGATCGTCTCGGTGACGCTGCTGTGCGGCGCCGCCACCGCCGCCTGCGGCCCGATCGTGTTCGTCGGGCTGATGGTGCCGCACGTCGTGAAGGCGCTGACCGGCCCCGACATGCGGTGGATGCTGCCGTACTGCGCGGTGCTGTCACCGGCGGTCATGCTGGCGGCGGACGTCATCGGACGCGTCGTCGTGCGTCCGTCCGAACTCCAGGTCGGGGTGGTGATGGTCGTGCTCGGCGGCCCCCTGTTCCTCTACGTCGTGCGGCGGCCGGGCGGGCTCGGCTCGCGGCGGCGCCCCACCGGGGAGGCGGCGTGAGCAGGTCCTCCGTCCTCCGGACGCCGCTGCTGTCGCTGCGGTTCCAGCCGCGCGCCGTCGCCGTGTCCGCCCTCTGCGCGCTCGTCGCGGCGGGGCTCGCCGTCGCGCTGATCGGCAGCGGGGACTTCCCGATGAGCCCCGCCGACGTCATCCGGACGCTCGCCGGGCAGGGCACGCCCGCCGACTCGCTGATCGTCAACGAGATCCGGCTGCCCCGCGCCGCGACCGCGCTCGCGGTCGGCGCGGCGCTCGGCCTCGCCGGGGCGGTCTTCCAGTCGCTGACCCGCAACGAGCTCGGCAGCCCCGACGTCCTCGGCTTCACGTCCGGCGCGTCCACGGGCGTCCTCACCGCCATCGTGCTGTTCGGCGGCGGCACCGCGGCGGCCTCGGCGGGCGCGGTCGCCGGCGGCGTGGCCACCGGCGCGCTGATCTTCCTCGTCGCGGGCCGGGACGGCCTGCACGGGCAGCGGCTCATCCTGGTCGGGGTCGGTTTCACCGCGATCCTCACCGGAGTGAACGGCTACCTGCTCACCAAGGCGGAGATCGTCGACGCGGCGCGCGCGGTGCTGTGGCTCACCGGCAGCCTGGACGGCCGGGACTTCGGCGACTCCGGCCCGCTGCTGATCGCCCTCGCGGTGCTCGGCCCGCTCATCATGATCGGCTGCGGGCGGGCGGTGCGGATGCTGGAGATGGGCGACGACGCCGCGCACGGCCTCGGCGTCCCGATCGAGCGGGTCCGGACGCTGCTGCTCGCGGCGGCGGTGCTGCTCACCGCGTTCGCCGCGGCGGCGGCCGGGCCGGTCGCGTTCGTCGCGCTGACCGCGCCGCAGGTCGCCCGCCGCCTCACCCGGGCGCACGGCCCGAACCTGCTGCCCGCGGCCTGCACGGGCGCCGCGCTGCTCGTCGCCGCCGACTGGATCGCGCAGCACGCCTTCGGCGACCGTGGCCTCCCCGTGGGCGTCGTGACCGGCCTGGTCGGCGGCGGATACCTGGTCTGGCTTCTCGTGACCCAACGCAAGACGGGACGGATCTGACGATGGCGGCAAGCGACGCACGGCTGACCGGCGCCGGGCTCACCCTGGCCTACGACCGGCGGACCGTCGCGTCCGGCCTGGACGTGGCGATCCCCGACGGCTCCTTCACCGTGATCGTCGGCCCCAACGCGTGCGGCAAGTCGACGCTGCTGCGGGCGCTCGCGCGCATCCTGAAGCCCGCCGCGGGCACGATCGTCCTGGACGGGGAGCCCATCGCGGGCTGGCCCGCGAAGAGGCTGGCCCGGACGCTCGGGCTGCTGCCCCAGTCGTCCATCGCGCCGGAGGGCATCACGGTCGCCGACCTGGTGGCGCGCGGCCGCTACCCCCACCAGGGCTTGCTGCGGCAGTGGTCCCGGGAGGACGAGCGGGTCGTCCGGGAGTCGATGGCCGCGACGGGCGTCGCCGACCTCGCCGACCGGACGGTGGACGAGCTGTCCGGCGGGCAGCGGCAGCGGGTGTGGATCGCGATGGCGCTCGCCCAGGAGACCCCGATCCTGCTGCTGGACGAGCCGACCACCTACCTCGACATCGCCCACCAGATGGAGGTCCTGGACCTGTGCGCCCGCCTCCACGAGGAGGGCCGCACGATCGTCGCCGTCCTGCACGACCTGAACCACGCGGCCCGCTACGCCACCCACATGATCGCGATGCGGCGGGGGAGCGTCGTCGCGGAGGGCGCGCCCGGCGACGTCGTCACCGCCGGCCTGGTGGAGCGGGTGTTCGGGCTGCCCTGCACGGTCATCCCGTGCCCGGAGACCGGCTCCCCGCTGGTCGTCCCGTCCGCCCGCGGGAGGACCGCCGTCCCCGGATGACCCCGGGACATGGCGAGCGCCCGCCGGGTGGGTGGGATCCGGCGGGCGCTGCCGTGCGGGGGGCGGGGATCAGCCCGCGGCCGGGGCCTTGTAGTTCTTGACCAGCTCGGACTCGGCGGCGCCCTTCTCGACGACGAGCCCGCCGACGGCCTTGGCGTCGGTCCGCAGGATGTAGGTGCGGAGCGTCGCCGGCTTGTCGAAGTGCGAGAAGTTCTGCGGCGTGCCGTAGCCGCCGTCGTAGCTGCTCGCGGAGCGGTGCGCCTTGATGAGGCCCTCGCGGGTCAGGTCCTTCGACTCGCACGCCTTCTTGAGGGCGTCGACGAAGATCGCGGCATTGGTGTAGCCGTTGACGACCGCGTTGTCGCGCGGCTGGTTCGGGTACTTCTTGGCGTACGCGTCGGCCAGCTTCTTGATCGCCGGCAGGTCGGACGAGATCGGGGCGCCCGCGGACGTCAGGTAGAAGTCGTTGAGCAGCGCCGGCGCGGCGGGGGTGCCGAGCAGCGCCGGGGAGAACCCGGAGTTGCTCGCGAGGATCGGCACCATGATGCCCTTGGCGCGGGCGACGCCCGCGAGGGACGCCGACTGGCGCGGCCCGGCGCTCATCAGGATCGCGGTGACCCCGGCGCTCTTCAGCGCGGCGACCTGCGCGGACATGTCGTTGTCCGTCGCCTTGATCTTCTGCTCGACGAGGGTCAGGCCGAGCTTGCCCGCGGCGTACTTGGAGCCGGTGAGGGCGCTCTCGCCGTAGTCGCCCTCGAAGTAGACGTGCCCGACCTTGTCGCCCTTCTTGATCCCCTTCTCCTTGGTCAGCCACTCCAGGCCGTTGATCATGTCGATGTCGTAGGTCGTGCCGGTCACCTGGATCTGCTCGGTGCCGAGCAGGCCGGTCGCCCACGCGTTCGGGATCGTGAACATCTTGTCGGACGTGATCCGCGACTTGAGCGCGGTCACCATCGGCGACCCGACGAACTGGGCGAGGCCGATGACGTTCGGCTGCAGCTCGCTGTAGGCGGACGCGGCGCGCTGCGGGTCGTACCCGTGGTCGCGGACGACCAGCTCCAGCTTGCGGCCGCAGACGCCGCCGGCGGCGTTGGCCTCCTCGACGTACAGCTGCTGGGCCTGCGTGAGGCTCTTGCCGAGCGGCGCGTACACGCCGGTCAGGTCGGTCTCCACGCCGATCTTGATGGTGGAGTCGGTGACGCCGGGGCCGGTCTTCACGCCCTTGGAGTCCGTGCCGCCGGACCCGCCGGTGGCCTTGCCGCTGCATCCCGCCGCCGTGACGCCCATGGCCAGGGCGAGGGCGGCCGCGGCCGTGGCGCGCGCCGTCAGTTTCATGCTGGTTGCTCCTTGTTGTCGAGTCGGGTGAGCGGTGCGGGCGGGCGCCGCCGGGCCGTGATCCGCAGCCGCAGCCGCGTCCACAGGCCGACGAGCCCGCCGGGAAGGAACAGGACGACGGCGACGACGGCGGCGCCGTACAGGATCCGGGCCGCCTCGGCGGGCGAGACGCCGCCCGTGCCGGGCGCGGAGACGAGCGGGAGCTCGCCCCCGAACCGGGTCAGAAGCTGGGGCAGGACGGAGACGAACACCGCGCCCGCGATCGCCCCCGCGGCGGTGCCGAGACCGCCGATGACGATCATGGCGAGGTAGTCGAGGGACAGGAACATCCCGAAGTACTCCGGGACGGTCCGGCGGAACACGAGGGCCAGCAGCGCGCCCGCCGCTCCCGCGTACATCGACGACAGGACGAACACGCCCGCCCGGTAGCGCGCCACCGGGACGCCCATGACGGACGCCGCCACCTCGTGGTCGCGGATCGTGTTCATGGCCCGGCCGGGCCGCCCGCGCACGATGCCGCGCGCGATCCAGGCGGCCGGGATCAGCAGCGCCACGGCGAGGAACCACAGCCGCTCCAGCGCGCCCAGCGGGATGTTGAACACGACGAGGTCGGGCGAGTCGTCGAAGCGGAGGCCGAACAGCTCCAGCGGCGGGACGTCCCGTCCGTTGAAGCCGCCGGTCACGCCCTCGACGTTCATCAGCAGGTGCTGCCCGACGAAGATCAGCGCGAGCGAGGCGATGCCGAGGTAGGTACCGCGCAGCCGTCCCGCGATCGGCGAGAACAGCCCGCCCGCGACGCCCGCCAGGACCACCGCGCCGACGAACGCCAGCGGTGTCGGGACGCCGAGCCCGCTGACGTGCGCGCCGTCGTCGGACGCCAGGTAGACGTACCCGTACGCGCCGACCGCGAGGAAGAACGCGTGCCCCATCGACAGCTGCCCGGTCGCGCCGGTCAGCAGGTTGAGGCCGATCGCGCCGATCGCCGCGGAGATCGCGAACAGGCCGGTCTGGAGCCAGAACGCGTCCAGGTAGAAGGGGAGTGCCAGCAGCAGCGCGGTGCCGCCCGCCAGCGCCCAGAACGCGGGCCGCCGCAGCGTTTCAGACACGGGTCAGCTCCCTCGTCCCGAACAGCCCGGCCGGGCGGATCAGCAGGATCGCGAACATCACCAGGAACGGGGCGACGTCGCCGGCGCCGCGGCCGAGGAACGTGAGATCGCCCTGGTAGCCGGTGACGAGCGACTCGGTCAGCCCGATGATCAGCCCGCCGACCAGCGCGCCCGTCGTGGAGTCGAGCCCGCCGAGGATCGCCGCCGGGAACGCCTTCATCGCCGCGAACGAGGTGCTGCGGTCGAGGCCGGGCGTCGGGAAGACCGTGAGGAACAGCGCGGCGACGGCGGCGAGCCCGCCCGCGACGGCCCAGGCGCCGAGCGACACCCGCGACAGCCGGATGCCCATCAGCGCGGCGGCCTCGCCGTCCTCGGCGGCCGCCCGCATCGCGACGCCCCACGAGGTGTAGCGGAACGCCAGCAGGAACGCGGTGATCAGGACGGCCGCGACGACCAGGGCCGCGATCCGGGTGTGCGGGATGCTGACGCCGCCCACGGTCAGGATCTCGTTCTGCCAGGGGTCGCCGAGCGACATCACCTCGGTGCCGATCCGCCGGGTCAGCTCGGTGGTGAGCACGATGTCGACGCCGATCGTGACGATCGCGAGGACGGCGTGGTTCTCCACGTTGGCGCGGCGCAGCACCAGCAGCTCCACGAGGGCGCCGATGGCCGCGGCGCCCGCGATGCCGGCGGCGAGCGCGGGCAGGAAGCCGATGTCGTCGTGCAGGACGGCCGTCAGGTAGCCGCCGACGAGCAGCAGCGACGCGTGCGCGAAGTTCACCACCTCGGTGGCCTTGAAGATGATCACGAAGCCGAGGGCGATCAGCGCGTACACCGATCCCGACGCGACCCCGTTGACCACCAGCTCGATGAAGGTGCTCAAGCCCGCTCCCGTTCTTCCTCTTCCGTGGCCGTGGCCGTGCCGGCGGTGGGTTCGTGCGCCGCGCCCAGGTAGGCGCGCAGCACGGCCGGATCGCGCTGGACGTCCGCGGGCGGGCCGCCCGCGATCCGCTTGCCGAAGTCCAGGACGGTCACCTCGTCGGCGAGCCGCATCACCATGCCCATGTCGTGCTCGACGAGCAGGATGGAGATCCCGAGGTCGGCGCGGGCCCGGACGATCACGTCCGCCATCCGCTGCCGCTCGGTGCCGTTCATGCCGGCGACCGGCTCGTCCAGCAGGAGGAGCCGCGGCTCCATCGCCAGGCCGCGGGCCAGCTCGATCCGCTTCTGGACGCCGTACGGCAGCATCCCGACGGGGGCGGCCAGGTGGTCGCCGACACCGACGAACTCGGCGATGTCGCGCACCCGGGCGCGGTGCCGGGCGTCCTCGCGGCGGGCGCGCGGGAGCCGCAGCCCCGCCGACAGGAACCCGGCCTTCGTGAGCCGGTGCCGGCCCAGCATGAGGTTGTCCTCGACGGACAGGTGCCGCGACAGCGCGATGTTCTGGAACGTCCGCGCGATGCCGAGCGCCGCGATGCGGTGCGGTGCCAGCGTCGTCAGCTCCGTCCCGCCGAACGTCACGCTCCCCTCGGTCGCCCGGTACACGCCGGACAGGACGTTGAAGCACGTCGACTTGCCCGCGCCGTTCGGCCCGATGACGGCGTGCACGCTGCCGGGCGCGACGGTGAACCCGACGTCGTCCAGGGCGGTCAGCCCGGCGAACCGGACGGTCAGCCCGCTGACGATCAGCTCGTCCCTCACCCGGCCCACCTCTCCAGCACCGGCCCGCGCAGGTGCGCCTCCGGGACGACCTCCGGCTCGTCGGTGACGCCGAGGTACCGGCGCCGGATCTCGTCGCTCGCGGCCAGCTCGGGGGACGGGCCGTGCAGAGCGACCGAGCCGACCTCCAGGACGTGCGCCGTGGACGACAGCTCCAGCGCCAGGGCCGCGTTCTGCTCGATCAGCAGGATCGAGGTCCCCTGCATGTTGATCTCCCGGACCGTGTCGGCGATCCGCTCCGCCATCAGCGGCGCGAGGCCGAGCGTCGGCTCGTCCAGCAGCAGTACCGCCGGGCGCGCCATCAGCGCCCGGCCGATCGCCAGCATCTGCTGCTCGCCGCCCGACATCAGGCCCGCCCGCTGCCCGGCCCGCTCCGCCAGCACGGGGAACAGCTCCAGGACCCGCTCGCGCGAGGCCGCGATCTCCTTGCGGCTCCGCGCGCCGAGCGCGCCGGCCCGCAGGTTGTCCGCGACGGTGAGCCGGCCGAACACCCGGCGGCCCTCCGGCACCTGCACCACCCCGGCCTTGACGACCGCGGCCGGGGACAGCCCGGTCAGCGGCCGGTCGCCGAGGTGGACGGTGCCCGCCTCCACCGCGCCGCGATGGAACGGGAGCGTGCCCGAGATCGCCCGGAGCAGCGTCGTCTTGCCCGCCCCGTTCGCGCCGAGCACGGCCGTGACCGAACCCGCGGGGACGTCCAGCGACACCTGGTGCAGGGCCTGAACGGCCCGTCCGTAGCTCACCGAAAGATCGCGGACCGCCAGGGTCCCGTTCGCCATGGGCGCCTCCATCCGCATCGTGTGGCAGGCACCACAGCGTGCATCGTGTGGCAGGCACCACAACACGGGCCGGTCGGCAGCGTCTACGGGCGGCGGGCAAGACGGGGCGGGGGTCCAATCGAACCGTATTCGGGTTGTGTGGGCGCACAGTGCCGGGTCGGGGCGTTGCGAGCATCGACGCGCGTCGCCGACACTGAAGCGCCACGTGAGCTGCATCACCTCGGAGGTCGCCCAATGCCGTCAACCGCGTCGGTCCCCGTGTCGGCGGACCGCGAGGCCGCCCGGCTGGCCAAGGCGGCGTCCGGCCGGCTGCGCGAACGGCTCCCCGAGCTCGCCGACCGGCTCGTCGCCGACGTGCTCGCCGAGGACCCCGTCTTCACCGAGTTCGTCTCCCGCGACGACTTCTGGGAGTCGGTGCGCGACAGCCTGGACGCCGGCATCGAGTCGATGGCGCGCCGCGTCCGCGGTCAGCGCCCCGACCTGTCGGTCGCCGAGCGGATCGGCCGGCGCCGCGCCGAGCAGGGCCTGCCGCTGGAGTCGCTGCTGCGCTGCTACCGGATCGGCGGCCGGATCGTCTGGGAGGCCCTCATCGAGGTCGTCGCCGAGGACGACCCCGACGCGCTGCCCGTCCTGCTCCGCTACGCCAGCACGGTGTGGCACACGATCGAGCGGCAGTCGACGGTCGTCTCCGAGGTGTACCGGCGCACAGAGTCGGAGCTGCTGAAGCGCAGCGGCGAGCGCGTCCAGGCCCTGCTGGACGCGCTGCTGGAGGGGCGCGGCGCCGACGGGGGCCTCGCCCAGGCCGCCGCGGCGGCCCTCGACCTGCCCGAGCACGGCCGGTACGCGGTCGCCGTGGTCCGCACCCCCCGCCAGGCCCCGGGGTTCGCCGAGCGCCCCGAGGAGCTGTCGGGCCTGCGGTTCGTGTGGCGGACCCGCACCGACGCCGAGGTCGCCGTCATCTCCCTGGGCGCCGCGGGCACGGACGAGGTCCTCGCCGCGCTCGGGCCGCTCGTGAAGGGCGAGGCGGGCCTCAGCACCGTCGTCGATGGCCTCGCCGGACTCGGCCGGGCCCGCTGGCTCGCCGAGATCGCCCTCGCCACCTGCCGCCCCGGGGAACGCGGGCTGGTCCGGCTGGACGAGCGCCTGCCGACCGCCCTCGTCGCCGCCCAGCCGGAGCTCGGCGGCCTGCTCAGCGCCGGCGTCCTCGGTCCCCTCGCCGCCCTCGACGCCGCCGACCGCGAGGTCCTCCTGGAGACGCTCCGCACCTGGCTGGAGTGCGACGGCTCCGCCATGCGCACCGCCGGCCGCCTGTACTGCCACCGCAACACGGTCTTCAACCGCCTCCGCCGCCTGGAGCAGCTGACGTCCCGCTCCCTGCAGCGCCCGAGGGACGTCGTCGAGCTGACCCTGGCTCTGGAGGCCAACCGCCTGCTCAAAGACAACGCCTGAGCAGGGACCGCACTCGCCAGGCTCGCCGTCACCCCCGGACGGGCCTCAGCCGGCGCGAACGCGTGACCTGGCCGGTGCGGCGAAGCCGCAGGCGAGCCGCACCGGGCAGATCGCGAAGCGATGTCGCGTTCGCCGAAGGCGCGGCCCTGAGCCGGGACTTCAATTCAACGCAGCGTCCATGCGGGCCCAGGCGGCGTCCCAGGCGGCGTCGCGGCGGCGGTCGCACTGGCGGCGGACCAGGGCGTAAAGGAGGAGGGCGGGCATCGCGCAGCCGATGACGGTGGCGGTACCCGCGTACACCGCGTCGGTGACGGTGCGGCTGTGCGGGCGGGGACGGATCGTCGGGGCGCCGTCGCGGTCGACCCAGATGGCGCGGGTGGCGCCCGTCTTCGCGTTCTTCCAGCTGGGCAGGGTGCCGCTGTGCGCCTGGCCCCGCGCGTCCGTCCACGTGGCCCGGACGGTCTCGTGGATGTAGCGGTCGCCGGAGCCGGGGCCGCCCATCGAGACGACCGTGGCGGTCGCGCGGTGGCGGGCCGCGTGCTCGGCCCGCTCGGCCTGCGTGCCCGCCCGGTAGGACCAGGCGGCCGCGGAGGCGGCGAGCGGCGGGGCGGTGCACACCAGCAGGACCAGCAGCGAGAGCGCGACGGCGCGCTGGACGCGGTCGACGCGGCGGCGCAGGTCGTTGTGCTCCAGGCCCCAGCGCCTGCGCAGGCGCAGGCACGGCCCGCCGCGCCGGACGGCGCCGGGGCCGGGTCCGATGCCGAACCTGCCCACCCGCGTCACCTCCCCGGAAGCTCCCGGCAAGAGGTTCGTGACCGCCGAGGTCCAGGATATTCCGGAGTTCCCCGATCGGCACGCGGGTCCTGTCCGAATCGGCCGGATCCGGAGGCCGTATGCCGGGCGGATGTCCGTAACCGGTCAGGCGTGCGAGGGCGCGGAGGCCTTCTCCGCCGCGCGCAGCAGTTCGTCCAGGCCACTCCGCACGCCCTTGCCGAGGACGTCGAGGTCCGGGACGGCGTCGAAGTCGGCGGTCAGCCCGAAATGCAGCGTCCCGCAGTAGGAGACGATCGCGGTGACGATGCGGATCCCCCCGGTGAGCGGCACGTACGGGTGCATTCCCAGCAGCCTGCGCCCCATCACGTAGAGCGGGAAGTCGGGCCCGGGGACGTTCGTCGTCACGGTCTGCACGAGATCCTGCCGGAGCCTGACGGGGATCCGGGTCCCGAGCGACAGGAGCGCGGGCGCGACGGCCGTGTCGGTGAGGCGGGTGATCGTCTTGGTGCCGGCGGCCTGGTCGGTGCGCTTCACGTCGTCGGTCTGCTCCCTGATCCGCCGCAGCCGCTCCAGCGGGTCGTCGACGCCCACCGGGAGGTTGACGAACACGGCCGCGACGCGGTTGCCGCCCTCCTCGCCGGTGCCGCGGACGGACACCGGCACCGCGGAGCGGACGACGGTGTCCTCGGTGACGCCGCCGCGCCCGTTCAGCAGGTCCCGGTACCCCGCCGTGGCGGCGGCGAGGACGATGTCGTTCACCGTGCCGCCGAGCGCCGCCCGCACCCGCTTGACCTCGGCGAGCGGCAGGTCCTGCCAGCACCATCGGCGGTGCGGGCCGATCGGCCCGTTCAGCGACCCGGCGGACGGCGTGGTGAACCGGGCGGTCGTGCGGCCCAGCCCGAGCGCGAAGTCCCGGATCCGGCCCGCCTCGCGGAGCACCCCGGCGCCGCGCGCCGCGTCCGTGATCTGGGCGAGCGGCCGGGTGACGGCGCGGCGCGCCGAATCCACGAGCAGGTACGGGTCGGACGGCTCGGGCTCGGCCTCCCACGGCTCGGGTTCGCCCGGCGGGACGTAGTCGGGTGTGAGGTCGAACATGACGGTCGCGAGGTCCATGCCGGCGACACCGTCCACCATGCAGTGGTGCACCTTGGCGATCAGCGCCCAGCGGCCCTCCTCCAGGCCCTCGACCAGCCACAGCTCCCACAGCGGCTTGCCCGGGTCGAGCCGCTGGGCCAGGACGCGGCCGGACAGGTTGCGGAGCTGCTCGGCCGTGCCCGGCGCGGGCAGCGCCGTGTGGCGGACGTGGTAGAGGATCTGGAAGTGCGGGTCGTCCACCCACACGGGCCGCCCGAGATGCAGGGGGACGCCGCGGACCCGCTGCCGGTACCGCGGCACCAGGGGCAGCTTCGCGACGATGGCGCGCACGAGGTCGCCGTAGGACGGGGCGGGCCCGTCGAACACGAAGACCGAGGCGACGTGCAGGGGGGTGTTCTCGTCTTCGAGGAGGAAGAAACTGGCGTCGAGGCCGCTCATGCGATGCACGGGGGGATCACCTCTCTTGGTCAGTCGCCGTCGGCGAGCCCGGCCAGCTCGCCGAACCCGGCCCGGATCCCGTCGGCGAGGACGTCCAGGTCGGGCATGCCGTCGAAGTCGCCGGTGAGCCCGAACGTCAGCCGCCCCTCGTAGGAGAAGATCGCCACCCCGGCGCGGACGCCGGCGGCGAGCGGAACGAACGGGTACAGGCCCTCCAGCCGCCGCCCCAGCACGTACAGCGGGAAGGGCGGGCCGGGGACGTTCGTCACGACGGTCTGCACGAGCGGCTGGGCATGGCTCAGCGCGTACCGGGAGCCGAGCGCCAGGAGCGTCGGCGCGAACCCGGCGAGCCCGGCGAGGACCTCCCCGCCCACCGCCTGGTGGGTGCGCTTCACGTCGTTCATCTGGCGGCGGATCTGGAACAGGCGGCGGCGCGGGTCCTCCTCGCCCGCGGGGAGGTTGACGAGGACGCCCGACACCCGGTTGCCGACCTCGCCGTGCTGGTCGCCGGTCCGGACGGAGACGGGCACGAGGGTCCGGACGAGGGTGCCGCCCGCCAGCTCGCCGCGCTCCGCCAGCACCCGCCGGAACCCGGCGGTGACCGCCGCGAGGATCACGTCGTTGACGGTGCCGCCGAACGCCTTCCGGATGCGGCGGATCTCGTCCAGGTCCGCGTGCGTCCACATCCAGCGGCGGTGCGGTCCGAGCGGGCCGTTCAGCGATCCCGTGGTCGGGCGGGCGATGCGGCCGAGGGCGCGCGGGAACTCGACGCCGACGGTGCGCAGCGTCCGGCCGCTGATCAGCCCGCGGGCGAGTTCCGGGGCGCGGGCGACCTGCCGCAGCGGGCCCGCGACCTGGTCGCGGAGCCCGGAGGCGAGCAGCGCCGCCGAGGAGGGGGCGGCCGCCGCCTTGGGCAGCTCCGCGGGCTCCTCCGGCGGCTCCGGTTCGCGCTCGAGATCGAACAGCGTGGTCAGCAGGTCGACGCCGCCGACGCCGTCCACGACGCAGTGGTGCACCTTGGTGATCAGTGCCCAGCGGCCGTCGGCGAGGCCCTCGACCAGCCAGACCTCCCACAGCGGCTTCGCCTTGTCGAGCCGCTGGGACAGCACCCGCCCGGCCAGGTTGCGGAGCTGCTCCGGGTCGCCGGGCGCCGGGACGGCCGTGTGGCGGACGTGGTAGAGGATCTGGAAGTGCGGGTCGTCCACCCACACGGGCCGCCCGAGGTTCAGCGGCACGGTCCGGACCCGCTGCCGGTAGCGGGGCACGCGCGGCAGTTTCGCGACCACCGCCCGCACCACCTCGCCGTAGGTGGGCGCCGGTCCCTCGAAGACCGTCACCGACGCGATGTGCAACGGGGTCGTCTCCGACTCCGCGAAGAAGAAACCCGCGTCGAGCCCGCTCATCCGCTCCATGTGGTCGTCCTGCACGGTCGCACCGTCCTGTCCTCACCGGGGGATTCCTAACCACTCCCCGCCGATGCCCCGTCCAATCGGACAGAGGGAATCAACGGCCCGAACCGGACGGGATGGTTGTCAGGGGACCACCGGCGTGCTCAGGCGGCGATCGAATCGCGCCGCGCCGCTCCGGCGGTATGCTCGCGCACGAACGCGCCGACCTCGTGCAGCGCCGCCAGCCCCTCCGGAATCAGGTCGGCGAACACCTGGAAGACGTGCACCTGCCGCTCCCAGATCTGCAGCCGGCACGGCACGCCCGCGTCGGCGAGGCGGTGCGCCATCAGCTCCGCGTCCGGCAGCAGCATCTCCGTCGACCCCACCTGGATCAGGACGGGCGGCAGGCCGGCGAGGCTCGCGTTCACCGGCGACAGCATCGGGTCGAGGGGGACGGCGCCCTCGGTGAGCAGCGTCGCGAGCCGCTCGACCCGCGCGGCCGGCAGGTAGGCGTCCAGCGCCGCGTTCGCGTGCCCGACCTTCGTGGTGTGGTCGAGGTCGGTGAGCGGCGCCAGCGCGACCAGCGCCGCCGGGGACGGCAGCCCGTCCGCGAGGGCGTTCAGCGTCGCCGCGAACGCCAGGAAGCCGCCCGCCGAGTCGCCCGCGATCGCGATCCGGGACGCGTCGTACCCCTCGTCCAGCAGCCACCGGTAGGCGTCCGCGCAGTCCGCGACCGACGTCGCGAGCGGCGCCGCCGGGAGCTGCCGGTACGCGACCGACAGCACCGACGCGCCGGACGCGGCGGAGATCCGGGCGACCATCCGGCGGTGCGTCCGCAGCCCGCAGGAGAAGAACCCGCCGCCGTGGAAGTACAGGACGACCTGGTCGGGGTCGGCCTGCGGGGCCCGCACCCACTCGGCGTGGAAGCCGGGGAACGCCACCTTCTCGACTCGCGCCCAGCGCGGCGCGGGCAGCGCCAGCGGCGCCGCCGCGTCGATCGCGAACGCGGGCCGCAGCCCGTGCCTGCTCAGCGGCCAGTAGTTCAGCAGGGGACCCACCGTGGCCCGCAGGCCTTGCGCGGTCAGCCGGGCCCGGACGGTGGCGCCCGGACGCTGCTCGATCACCGGGTTCATCGGCGTTCTCCCCTCGGCCCCGGCCCGCCCAATGGCGGCGCGGGGCTGGGGGGATCCTGCAACCCGGGTGATCAGCGTGTCAAGAGTTCGTCCCGGGACGCGGGAGCCGGAACGTCCCCGTTCCGCCCGGCGGTCACGGTCAGTGCGAGCAGCGCACCCAGCGCGCACAGCGCCGCCGTGATCCAGAAGATCTCCTGGTACTCGCGGCGCAGCGCCTCGTCCAGCGCCGCGTTGTAGATCTTCATGCGGCGCTCGAACTCGGCGTCGGGCATCCCGAACGGCAGCGGCGGGCGCAGGTCGGCGGTCAGCACGTGGAACCGGTGGAACCCCCACGCCGACAGGGCCGACACGCCGAGCAGCATCCCCATCATGCGCGCGACGACGACGGCCGCCGACGCGACGCCGTGCCGTGCCGCCGGGACGAACGCCAGCACCGCCGACGACACCGGCGCGATGACGAGGCCCAGCCCGAAGCCGGTCACGACGAGGTCGACGTCCATCCGGGGGAGCGGGCCGTACGACGCGTCCGCCAGGTCGGCGGGCCAGCCCGCGATCAGCAGGTAGCCGCCCGCCGAGACCGCCATCCCGGCGGCCATCGGCCACCGCTCGCCGTACCGGCGGGCGATGAGGCCGCCCGCGATCGCCGCGATCGGCAGCGCCACGAGGAACCGGGTCAGCAGGAGCGCGCCGTCCAGGTCGTCCTTGCGCAGGACGGTCTTCGCCACGAGCACCACGTCGACGAGCGTCACCATCAGCGCCGCGCCCGACAGCAGGCTCACGCCCAGCGTGGCCAGCAGCGGGCCGCGCCGCACACCGGTGAGGTCGAACAGCCGCGTCCTCGCCCGCAGCTCCCAGAGCACGAACACCACCAGCGCCGCGGCGCCCGCCGCCAGCAGCGGAGCGCCCCACGGTGGCAGGGCCGACTCCTGCGGCTCCGGGTTGTAGACGCCGCCGACCAGCAGCCCGAGGCCCAGGGCGAGCAGCAGGCCGCCGACGACGTCCACGCCCGGACGCGGCCCCTCGCCCCGCCCGCCCGGCACCGCGTACCAGACGGCGACCATCGCGACCGCGCTCAGCGGCAGGTTGATCCAGAAGATGGCCCGCCAGTCCATGACGGCCGCGATGCCGGCGCCGTACAGCGGGCCGAGCACGCTGCCGAGCTCCTGCGCCGCCCCGACCGCGCCGAGCACGACCGGCCGCTGCCGCTCGTCCCACAGGTCGCCCGCGAGGGCCATCGTGACCGGCAGGAGGGCGCCGCCCGCGATGCCCTGGACGACGCGTCCGGCCGTCAGGAGCGGGACGCCGTGCGCGAGCGCCGTCACCGCCGACCCGGCCGCGAAGAAGAACAGGCACGCCTGCAGCGGCGCCCGCCGGCCGAACCGGTCCGACAGCTGCCCGATCAGCGGCATCGCCGCCACGTAGCCCAGCAGGAAGCCGGTGAGGACGGGGGTCACCCGCTCCAGCCGGTTGACCGGGATGCCGAGGTCCTTGATGATCGGCAGCAGCACGGTGGTGACGACGTAGGCGTCCAGCGCGGCCAGCAGCACCACCGCGCCGCCGGCCCCGATCGCGACCCGGCGGCGGCTCACCTCGGCGCGCTGATCTTGTAGGGGACGTCGAACTCGGTGCAGTCGATGACCACCGCGCCCTTGCCGTCGGGGAACTGCCCGCGCACCTTCACGAGGCGGTTGTCGGCCTTGTTCACCCAGAGCCGGCCGCGCAGGTCGCTGTCGATGCCGGGGACGAGCCCCGCGATCCGGTCCTTCGGCAGCGTCACGCCGACCCGGTAGGTCTCCTTGCCGTTCACCTTCTCCTCGGCCTCGGCCCTGGGCCCGGTCACCGAGCCCAGCAGCTTGGCGATGCCGCGCTCGGGGTCGAGGACCGCCGACGGGTCGTAGGTGCCGGCGGCGAGGGCCTTCGGCAGCCGCTGCCAGCCGCCCGTCCCGGGGTTCAGGTAGATGACCGGCCCCAGCGCGACGACCTTCATCTCGACGTTCTGGCCGGACCGCTCGATGGTGAGCGTGCCCTGCGCGTCCCCGCCGCGGAGCAGCTTCATGTCGGCGCCCTTGACCATGATCGGGGTCGTGCCGTCGGACGACACCGTGAACCCGACGCTCTTCAGGTTCCCCATCGCGGTCGCCGACCGCTGGACCACCTGGGCGGCGTCGAAGTCCGCCTTGGTGCCGCCGTCGCCGCCGTCGCCGCTGCAGGCACCGGTCGCCACGAGTGCCAGGGACAGCGGGGCGAGGGCCAGGATGCGTCTGAACATAGGCGGACCCTACCGACGCCCCTGTGCACGCGTCACTCCGCGTCAGGTCTGATGCGGCCTCATCCCGCAGGGGGACGCGGGCGTCACACCACGACGCGCCGGACGACGATCTCGTTCAGCCGCCGCTCGACGACGGCGCCCACCGGCCAGTCGCGGACGAGGCAGCGCAGCAGCGCCGCCTCGTGCTCGGCGAACGTGGGGTCGCAGCCCTGCTGCTCGAGGCTGGAGCGGATCGCCTCCACGTAGTCGGCGTCGGTGAACCCCGGGACCTCGCGCACCATCGCGGTCGTCGTCGCGCGATGCGAGTTCAGCCCGGCGAAGGCGCGGCCGCAGCCGCATCCGCCGTCGGGGTCGTCGCCGTCGCGGTCGCACACGGCGCCGATGTGCACGAGCTCGCCCTCGACGCACCAGTCGAAGTCGTTGTCGCGGAATCCCTGGCTGGAGTCGGTGGCGGTGAGCAGTTTCAAGGCCGTCCCCCCTCGTCCGTGGACCCGACAACGGTACGCCGCGCCTACGACACAATCCCGCCCGATCCCCCCTGTCGCACCCGTCCGATGCACATCTTCGGGGGGTTTCGGGCGCGATGGGCGACTTCTCGCGCTACCGTCCCGTGGAGATCACCTGAGGAGAGCACCGTGGACCAGCCGCTGACCCGCGCCCAACGCATCCTGGCCGCCGTGGGCGGGCTGTTCTTCGCCGGGCTCGCCGCGCTCGGCGGCTATGGGTCGTTCGCGTCCGTCCGGGAGGTCGCCGAGCCCTGGTTCGGGGACCGGGCGTGGATCGTGCCGGCCGGCGTCGACCTCGGCATCCTGGCGCTCGTGGCGGTCGCGCTCCTGCTGGAGTGGCTGGCGATGCCGATGCCCGCGCTGCGCTGGACGGCCTTCGCCTTCACGGCGGCGACGGTGTGGCTGAACGTCTCCGCCGCGCACGGCGATCCGACCGGCATCGTGATGCACGCCGCGATGCCGGTCCTGTTCGTGATGTTCGTGGAGGCCGTCCGGCACGCGATCCGCCGCCGCGCCGGGATCGCCGCGGGCCTCGTCCGGGAGGGCGTCCCCGCGGCCCGCTGGCTGCTGGCGCCCTTCTCGACGTTCCGCCTGTGGCGCCGCATGGTCCTGTGGCAGATCACGTCCTATCCGCGGGCGCTCGAGGCCGAGCAGCGCCGCCGCCACGCCCTGGCCCTGCTGACCGCCCGCTACGGCCGGCGCTGGAGGTCGCAGGCCCCCGCCGACGTCGTCTGGATGCTCCGTGACGGCGTCATGCTGGACGAGGCCCTGGCCCGCGTGACGGCCCTGACGGCCCCGCCGCCCGAACCGGACCCCGTTCCGATACAGGCCCCCGCTCCGATACAGGCCCCCGCTCCGATACGGGAGCCCCGGGCCGAAGAGCCCGTGCGGCCGATGCCGGAACTCCGTCCGGAACCGCAGCCGAAGAAGCCCCCCGCCAAGGTCACGGCGGACATCGAGGCCCGCGCCCTGGTCGTCCTGAACAAGGAGCCCGACATCACGGGCGCGGAGCTGGGCCGCCGCCTCCACCTGAGCCCCCGCCAGGGCCAGCGCCTGCTCCAGAAACTGAGGGCGGTGCCCCAGAACGGTGAGGCCATCCCGCAGGCGGCGCACACCCGGACGTGAACGACGCCCCGGCCCCCGCGGCGGCTCCCGGAGAGGGCGGCCACGGTGCGGGCGAGCCGAGCTCGGCGGGCGCGCCGGCCCGGCCGTAGGGCGGGTGGGGCTCGAACCCACGACCGGGAGATTATGAGTCTCCTGCTCTGACCAGCTGAGCTACCGCCCCGAGGCGTTCCCCCGGTGCCGGACGCCTGGTGATCGGGGGTGTGCCGGTCGTCATCTTAGCGGCGGGGGCGGAGCGGGAGCCACCGCGGAGCCACGGGCCTCAGCGGCGGTGGCGGCCGCCGCCCTGCTGGGGTGGCCATTCCTCGTCCGGGCGCGGCGGGCGGGGGGCGGGTTCGTACGGGGCAGGGGAGAAGGCGCCGCTGTCGTCCCGGCGGTCCGGGGGACGGGGCGCGGACGAGTACCGCCCCGTCGGGTACGGGGTGTCGGGGGGTGGCACCCGGTGCGGGTCGGGCGGCGGCGCGCCCCAGGCGCCGGGGAACGGCACGGCGCCCGGCGGCGGGGCGGGGGCCATCGGCGCGGCGACCGGGCGTTCCGGCGGCGGGGCCTCCAGCAGCGCCCGCAGCTCGCTGCGACGGCGCCCGTAGACGAGGTAGACGACGAGCCCGGCGGCCATCCAGATGGTGAAGTAGCCCCAGGTCTGCACCTTGAGGTTCAGCATCAGCCAGCCGGTCGCGAGGATCGTCACGATCGCGGTGAGCGGGGCGGCGGGCACGCGGAACGGGCGGTGCAGGTCGGGCTGGTCCCTGCGCAGCGCGAGGACGGACGCGGCGACGAACAGGAACGCGAACAGCGTCCCGATGACGACCATCTGCTCCAGCGTCAGCACGTCGACGGTCTGCGACATGACCACGGCGGCGCCGCCCGCGACGAGCGTGGCGCGGGACGGGACGCGGTAGCGGCTCATCCCGGCGATCGGGCGGGGCAGCAGCCCGTCGCGGGACATCGAGAACACGACCCGGGTCAGGCTGATCAGCACCACCAGGATCACGGTGGTGAGCCCGAGCACCGCGCCCACATCGATGATCTTCCCCATGGAGTCGGCGCCGACGAGCTCGAACGCGTCGGCGAGCAGCGGCGTGGACGTTCCGCGGTCCCCGTAGGAGACCATCCCGACCATGGCGACGGCGACGCCGACGTACAGGACGACGGCGATGAGCAGGCTCGCCAGCATGCCGCGCGGCACCTTGCGGGGCGCGTCGTCGGTCTCCTCGGACGCGGTGGCGATCAGGTCGAAGCCGATGTAGGCGAACGCGATCGCGGGCGCGGCGGCGAAGATCCCCCAGATCCCGAACACCTCGGGGGCGCCGCCGCCGACGGCGCCGAGCAGCGCGTCCAGCACGGACCGGGAGTCCTCGGGCGCCTCGCGGGCGGGCGGGACGAACGGGGTGAGGTTGCCGGGGGAGAAGAACTTCAGGCCGGTGGCGATGACGAGCCCGATGACGATGAGCTTGGCCGTCACCATGAACCAGAGGCTCTTCAGGCTCATCCGGCTGCCGGTGGCGAGCATGAGGATGAGCAGCAGCAGGATGCCGAGCGCGAAGAGGTCGAAGCCCTTCTCCTGGCCGATGATCCCGGCGAGCCGGGACGGGACGGGCACGCCGAAGTCGGCGAGCGCCTGCGTCGCGTACAGGGACCAGGCGCGGGCGACGACGGACGCGGCGAGCAGCAGTTCCAGGATGAGCGCCCAGCCCACCACCCACGCCCACACCTCGCCGAAGGCGACGTAGCTGAAGGAGTAGGCGCTGCCCGCCACCGGGATGATCGACGACAGTTCGGCGTAGGAGAGGGCGGCGAGCAGGCACACCGCGCCCGCGATCAGGAAGGAGGCGATCACGGCGGGGCCGGCGGTGGTCGCGGCCTGCTCGCCGGAGATCTTGAAGATGCCGGCGCCGATCATCACGCCGAGGCCGAGCACGATGAGGTCGCGCGTCCGGTACACGACGCGGAGCCGGTGCCGCCCGCCGTACAGCCGGCCCGTCGCGTGCTCGACGGGGAGGCGCCGGAACATGGTGGTGCTCATGGGGGGTCCCAGGTCGATCGGTCGCGGTCGCGGGCCCGCGTGCGCGCCGTGTTTGCGCGGGAGGGCCGTGGAAGCCCCTAAGAATTCACCAGGTATGACCCAATTCGCAATGATTTCCTGTGGATTGCCATCGACGTTGTCATGTCGCGACGAATGAGCCCGGCTCGACATTGGGATCTCTTCGGAATGGTCGCGCTCCCACCTCTCCGGCGCATCCGGACGGCCTCCCGCGTCCGGGGTCGGCCGCGCGCCGATGGTGGCGTCCGGGCGGGATCGGTGCGACGGTGGGGACGCCGCGTTCTCAGGAGGTCCGGTGATCCGTCGCTCCCAGCCGCCCACGACCCTCCCCGGCCGGTTCGCGGGCCGCCGCCGCGCGCCGGGCACGGCGCTGCTGGCCGCCCTCGCGACGGCCGCCGCGCTGACCGTCCCCGGCGCCGCGGGCGCGACCCAGCCGGGCACCGGCTTCGCGCCGCCGAAGCGGCACGTCGCCACCGGCTACGGCGGCGCCGTGTCGACCGTCGACCCCGACGCCAGCCGCGCCGCCCTCGACGTCCTGCGGCGGGGCGGCAACGCGATGGACGCGGCGGTCGCGGCGGGCGCCGTCCTCGGTGTCACCGAGCCCTACGTGGCCGCGATCGGCGGCGGCGGGTACATCGTCCACTACGACGCGCGGACCCGCCGGGTGCACGCCTTCGACGGCCGCGAGTACGCGCCCCGGGCGATGCGCGCCGACTCCTTCGTCGACCCCGCGACCGGCGCGGCGATCCCGTTCGCCGAGGCCGTCACCAGCGGCCTCGGCGTCGGCGTCCCCGGCACGCTCGCCCAGTGGGACCTCGCGCTGCGCCGGTTCGGCACCCGCGACCTCGCCACGCTGCTGCGGCCCGCCATCCGGACCGCCGAGCGCGGCTTCGTCGTCGACCAGGAGTTCCACGACCAGACCGCCGTGAACGAGGCGCGGTTCCGCGACATCGTCCCGACCCGCGAGCTGTTCCTGCCCGGCGGCGAGGTCCCGGCGGTCGGCTCCGTGTTCCGCAACCCCGACCTCGCCCGCACCTACCGGGAGCTGGCGCGGCGCGGCCCCGGGTGGCTGTACGAGGGCGGTCTGGGCCGCGAGGTCGTGCGGACCGTCCGGAGGCCGCCCGTCGACCCGGCCGCGACGCGCAACGTCCGGCCGGGCCTGATGCGGATGGACGACCTCGGCGAGTACCGGGCGCAGCAGCGCACGCCGACGCACGTCGCCTACCGCGGGCTGGACGTGTACGGGGAGCCGCCGTCCTCGTCCGGCGGGTCCACCGTCGGCGAGGCGCTGAACATCCTCGGCGGCTTCCGCCTGGACACGAAGGACCCGGTCGGCGCGCTGCACCTGTACCTGGAGGCGTCGAAGCTCGCCTACGCCGACCGCGGCGCCCATGTCGGCGACCCCGCCCACGTGCGGGTGCCGCTGAAGGAGATGCTGTCGCGCGGGTTCGCCCGCGAGCGCGCCTGCCTGATCGACCCCGCGCGGGCCGCCGAGGCGCCCGTCGCGCCCGGTTCCCCGGACGGGCGCTACGACCCCTGCGTCCCGCCCGGCGGCGCGACCGGCGCCCTCGCCTACGAGGGGCCGCAGACCACCCACCTCGTGGTCGCCGACAGGTACGGGAACGTCGTCGCCTACAACGTGACGATCGAGCAGTTCGGCGGCAGCGGCATCACCGTCCCCGGGCGCGGGTTCCTGCTGAATAACGAGCTGACCGACTTCACCCTGCAGCCGCCCCCGGCCGGCTCGCGTCCCGACCCGAACCTGCCCGGCCCGCACAAGCGGCCCCGCAGCAGCATGGCGCCGACGATCGTCCTGAAGGACGGCCGGCCCAAGTACGCGCTCGGCACGCCCGGCGGGTCCACCATCATCACGACGGTGCTGCAGATCCTGCTGAACCGCGTCGATCTCGGGATGACGCTGCCCGAGGCGGTCGCCGCCCCGCGTGCGACGCAGCGCAACACCCCGCTCGTCTTCGCGGAGCAGGGGTTCCTCGACCGGTACGGGACGCCGCTCACCGCGCGCGGCCACCGGTTCGGGGTGTTCCCCGGCCCGCCGCAGGGTGTGATCGGCGCCGCGACGGCGCTGGAGGTGCTGCGGCCGGGGCTGGTCCAGGCGGTCGCCGAGCCGGTCCGGCGCGGTGGCGGCAGCGCGCTCGTCGTCCACCCCGTGAAGTAGCGGACGGCGACGGCCCGGTTACGATCGTTCGAGGGGGAAGGAGTCGTGCCATGGCGCGGTCTTACGTTCAGGTGACGACGACCACGGACGCGCGGTCGGAGGCGGCCGAGCTCGCCAAGTCGGCGGTGGCGGAGCGGCTCGCGGCGTGCGCGCAGCTGGTCGGCCCGATCGCGAGCACCTACTGGTGGGAGGGCGAGATCGAGTCGGCGGAGGAGTGGATCGTCGTGTTCAAGACGACCGCCGACCGGTTCGACGAGCTCGCCTCGCTGATCACCGAGGGTCACTCCTACGACACACCGGAGATCATCGCGACGTCGGTGGTGGCGGGCAGCATGGACTACCTCGCCTGGGTCGCCGAGCAGACCGAGCCCGCCGATCCGGACGAGGACGCCGACAGCGGGACGGGAGCCTGACGGGAAAATCGGTGTGACCTGCACCATTTGCGGGAAATAAGCCTTAAGTTACTCCGGACGGGCGTGCCCCGCACGCCCCCCGGAACGGAAGGCGGTCCCATGGGTGCGGAACACGGTCTCTTCGGCCCCGGCTCGGTGACCTGGCGGGTCATGGGCGAGCCGGTCCTGTTCGTCGGCGGGATCCGGGCCCTGCTGCTCCAGGCGCTGCATCCCCGGACCATGTGGGGCACCGCGCAGAACTCCGAGCTGATGGACCCGGCGGCCGCCTGGGGACGGCTCGCCCGGACCGTCCAGTTCGTGAGCGTCCGCACCTACGGGACCGAGGCGGAGGTCGAGCGGGTCGGGCGGCGCGTCCGCAAGCTGCACTCCAAGCTGACCGGCCTGGACATGCGCACCGGCGAGACGTTCCGCGTCGACGAGCCCGAGAACCTCCTGTGGGTCCACATGGGCGAGGTCGACTCGTACCTGGACGTCGCGCGCCGCGCCGGGGTGCCGCTCACCGGCGCCGACGCCGACGCGTTCGTGGCCGAGCAGCGCCGCGCCGCCGAGGTCGTCGGCCTCGACCCCGCCACCGTGCCGGGGTCCGTCGCCGAGATGCGCGACTATTACGCCGGCATGCGGGAGGGCATCTGGGCGTGCCGGGAGGCCAGGGAGGGCCTGCGCCGCATGTTCAGCCCGGCGGTCCCCGCCCATCTGATGCCGCTCAAGCTCGCCGCCCCCGCCCTCGGGACGCTGGTCGTGTCCACGCTGCCGCGCTGGGCGCGCCGCATGTACGGCCTGCCGGGGCTGCCGACGTCCGACCTCGCCGCGACGCTGGCCCTCAAGACCCTGTACCGGACGTCGCACGCCGTGCCGGAGCGGTACCGCTACTCGCCGGACGCGCGGCGGGCGCTGCGGCTCACACGCGAGCACGAGGCCGACCTCGCCACCTGGGCCGTCGCCTCCTGAGCCGCCCCTCCCGGGCCGGGGCCCGTCACCCGCGGCGCATCAGCCTGCCGACGGCGGCCATCAGCTCGGTCGACATCCGGTCGCCCTTGCCCTCCTCGGCGCCCTCGGCGACGCAGTGCCGGACGTGCCCGTCCAGCAGGCCCAGCGCCACCTTGTCCAGGGCGGCCTGGACGGCGCTGATCTGGGTGAGCACGTCGATGCAGTACCGGTCGTCCTCGACCATCCGCTCGATGCCGCGCACCTGCCCCTCGATCCGGCGCAGCCGGGTCTGGAGCTGGTCCTTCGTGGCGGTGTAGCCGCGGACAGGGGTCTCGCTGGTCGCCATCTCCGTCCTCCGTGATCATCGGGGGCGTGCACCCCGGGAGGCAAACCCCCCTGGGGGTATGTTATACGGACGGACGGGACGCGCCACCGGTCGCGTTCACGGCGCCGGGACGTTCCAGGACAGGATCACCGGCCGGTCGTACTCGGTGCCGAGGCTCGACACGGTGCCGGTGTCGAGGCGGAACAGGCGGCCGAGCGCCGGTTCGAGGCCGAGCCACCGGGCGGTCAGGATCCGCAGCAGGTGCCCGTGCGCCACCACCGCGACGTCCCCCTCGTCGAGCAGCGGGCGGACCCGGTCCAGGGCCGCGTCGACCCGGGCGCCGACGCTCTCGATGCTCTCACCCGGATGATCGGCGTCACCGGGGACCACGCCGTCGGTCCACAGGTACCACCCTGGCCGGTCCTCGCGGATCCGCGCCGACGTGATGCCCTCGTAGCCGCCGTAGTCCCACTCCCACAGGTCGGGGTCCCTGGCGTCCACGGCGAGGCCCGCGAGCTCGGCCGTCCGCAGCGCGCGCTCGGCGGGGCTGGACACCGTCCGGACGAACCGCCGGCCCGCCAGCGGCCCCGCCAGTGCCCGCGCCTGCTCCTCGCCGCGCGCCGTCAGCGGCAGATCGGTCCGCCCGGTGTGCCGGCGCGCCCGGCTCCACTCGGTCTCTCCGTGCCGCACGATGATCAGCTGGCCCATGCGGGCCACTCTACGGGCGGCTCCCCCGGGAGCGGCCCGGCTCAGCCGAGGATCTCGGCGAGGGACGTGCCCGGCAGCCCGTGGGCCTCGGCGACCTGGGTGTGGACGACCTCGCCCGCGTGGGTGTTGAGGCCGCCCGCGAGCGCCGCGTCCTCGCGCAGGGCGCGCCGCCAGCCCTTGTCGGCGAGCGCGACCGCGTAGGGCAGGGTGACGCCGGTGAGCGCGTACGTCGAGGTGTTCGGGACGGAGCCCGGCATGTTCGCCACGCAGTAGAACACCGAGTCGCGCACGCGGTAGGTCGGGTCGTCGTGCGTGGTGGGGCGGGAGTCCTCGAAGCAGCCGCCCTGGTCGATCGCGATGTCGACGAGCACGGAACCGGCCTTCATCCCGGCGACCAGGTCGCTGCTGATCAGCTTGGGCGCGCGGGCGCCCGGGATCAGTACCGCCCCGATCACCAAATCGGCGGCACGGGCCTCGTGCTCGACCGTGTAGGCGCTGGACACGAGCGTCCGGATGCGGCCCCGGTAGATCGCGTCGATGTGGCGGAGCCGCTCGACGTGCACGTCCAGGACGGTGACCTCCGCGCCCATCCCGGCGGCGATCTGGGCCGCGTTCAGCCCCGCGACGCCGCCGCCGATCACGAGGACCTTCGCGGGCAGGACGCCCGGCACGCCGCCCGGCAGCACCCCTCGCCCGCCGTTGAACGCCATGAGGTTGTAGGCGCCGACCTGCGCCGCGAGCCGCCCGGCGACCTCCGACATGGGGGCGAGGAGCGGCAGCGACCCGTCCGGGAGCTGGACGGTCTCGTACGCGATCGCGGTCACGCCCGCCTCGAGCAGCGCGTCCGTGCAGGGACGGGACGCCGCCAGGTGCAGGTAGGTGAACAGGGTCTGGCCCTCGCGCATGCGGTGGTATTCGAGCTTGATGGGCTCCTTCACCTTGAGGATGAGGTCGCCCTCGGCCCACACCTCGTCCGGGCCGTCGAGGATCTTCGCCCCGGCCGCGGTGTAGTCGTCGTCCGGGATCGCCGACCCGAGGCCCGCGCCGCGCTCGACGAAAACCTCGTGGTCGTGGCGGGTCAGCTCGTGGACCCCCGCCGGGGTGATGGCCACGCGGTACTCGTGGTTCTTGATCTCTCGGGGTACGCCGATCTTCACGGGGTCCTCCGTCAACGCCGACCTGGATGATGTCCCCAGCGTGCGGCCGGTCACACCCGCGTGCCCATCTGCAGCGTGTAAAGGCATGGACGTCCATGCTGACGAGATGTAAAGCCGATCAGGGGCGGCGCGGCAGCCACTCGTCGGCGATCGCGACCGCCAGCTGCTCGAGCAGCGGCCCGGCGCGCCGGACGCGGCGCTCGGTGTCCGGCTCGAGGCCGTCCAGGGCGTAGGCGGCCTGGATGCGGGCCTTGCGGAGCTGCTCGCCGGTCAGCGCCCGCCGCCCCGTCACCGCGATCACGGGGGCGCCGGCGCGGGCGGCGGCCCGCGCCACCCCGGCGGGGGCGGCGCCGCGCAGCGACCGGGCGTCCAGCGTGCCGTCGCCCGTCACCACGAGGCGGGCGCCGCGCGCCCGCTCCGCGAATCCGAGCAGCCCGAGCAGCACGGACGGGCCCGGCTCGATCGTGGCGCCGAGGAACGCGAGGGCCGCGAACCCGACCCCGCCCGCGGTGCCCGCGCCGGGCAGGTCGCGGACCGCCGTGCGGGACGCCGCCTCGGCGAGATCGGCCCAGCGGCGCAGCCCGGCGTCCAGCATCCGGATCTCCTCGCGGGTCGCCCCCCGCGCGGGCCCGTGCGGCGGCCCGGTCGCGGCGGCGGCGCCGGTGCGGCCGAGCAGCGGCCCCGCCCCGTCGCCCGCGACCACCACCTGGACGTCCGACAGGTCCGGCAGGCCGCGCAGGTCGAGGGCGTGCAGCGAGCGCAGCGCCGCCCCGCCGGGCGGCAGTTCCTTGCCGAGCGCGTCCAGCAGCCGCCCGCCGAGCCCCCGGACCAGCCCGGCGCCGCCGTCCGCGCAGGCGCCGCCGCCGGGGGCCAGCACGATCCGGCGGGCGCCGAGCCGCACCGCGTGCGCGAGGAGCTGCCCGGTCCCGAGGCTGGACGCGGTGAGGGGGCGCGGCTTGCCGCCGGGCAGCCGGCGCATCCCGGACGCCTCGGCGAGCTCCACCACCGCGTGCCGGCCCCGCAGCGCCAGCCGCGCCGTGACCGGGCGCCCGGTCGGCCCGCAGACCTCCACCTCGACCTCCCGCCAGCCCGCGGCGACCGCGGCCTCGACGGTGCCGTCGCCGCCGTCCGGGACGGGCAGTTCGACCAGCGGCACGTCCGGCCGGACGCGGCGCAGCCCGGCCGAGAGATGGCGGGCCACCCCCGCCGCGGAGAGCGCCCCCGCGAACCGCCCCGGCGCGAGCAGCACGTGACCGGGCGGGGACGCGTCGGGGGGTGAGTCCGCGGACACCAGAGCCACGCCTTTCACTCCGGGGGTGAAGCCCTACCTTCTGCTTACGCCATGACGGCACTATTTGACACCCGGGACCGCGGTCGGGACTCTCGTTTCGGCGGAGATTCTCTCGGATCCGCGCTACTTCACGCCGAGCCAGAGCTCGATCGGGTAGATCGCGAAGAACAGCAGGAACAGCACCACCACGGGCCACAGCCAGACCGACACCTCGCGGAGCCGCCCCTTCGCCAACTTGATCACCGCGAACGAGACCAGCCCGGCCCCGATCCCGATCGTGATCGAGTAGGTGAACGGCATGAGCACGATCGCGAGGAACGACGGGATCGCGATGTCCAGGTCGTCCCAGTCGACCTTGGCGACCTGCGCCATCATCAGCGCGCCGACGACCACCAGGGCGGGCGCGGCGGCCTGCGCGGGCACGACCGCGGCGAGCGGAGTGAGGAACAGGGTCGCGGCGAACAGCGCGCCGGTCGCGATGTTGGCGAGGCCCGTCTTGGCGCCCTCGCCGACGCCCGCCGCCGACTCCACGAACACCGTGTTGGCGGACGAGCTGGTGATGCCGCCGAACGCGGCGGAGACGCCGTCCACCGACAGGATCCGGCCGAGCCGCGGCACCTGGCCGCGCTCGTCCAGCAGGCCGGCCTCGTCGGTGATCCCGAGGATCGTGCCCATCGCGTCGAAGAACCCGGACAGCACCAGCGTGAACAGCACGACCAGCGCGGTGATGAACCCGGCCCGGCCGAACCCGCCGAACAGGTCGACCTCGCCGAACAGCCCGAAGTCGGGCGCGGCGAACAGCTTGTCGGGCATGTCGGGCGTGACGATGCCCCAGCCGTTCTTCGGCACGGACGCGTTCGCCTCGATGAGCACCGCGCCGGCCGTCCCGGCGACGATGCCGATCAGGATCGCGCCCGGCACCCGCCGCACGTACAGGACGATCATCAGCAGCAGGGTCAGGGCGAACACCAGCGACGGCCAGGTCGCGAGGTGGCCGCCGGTGCCGAGCGCCAGCGGCGGGGCGGTCTCGCTGGAGGAGACGAAACCGGCGTCGTACAGGCCGACCAGCGCGATGAACGCGCCGATGCCGACCGCGATCGCGTGCTTGAGCGCGAGCGGGATCGAGTTCATGATCCGCTCCCGGATCCCGGTGAGCGCGAGCAATACGATGACGAGGCCCTCGATCACCACCAGGCCCATCGCCTGCGGCCAGGTCATCACCGGCGCGGCCTGGAACGCCACCACCGCGTTGATGCCGAGGCCCGCCGCCAGCGCGAGCGGTGCGTTGCCGACCAGGCCCATCAGCACCGTGGCGACCGCGGCCGACAGCGCGGTCATCGTGGTGAGCTGCGGAATCGACAGCGTCGCGCCGGTGACGTCCTTCGCCCCGCCGAGGATGATCGGGTTCAGCAGGATGATGTAGGCCATCGCGAAGAACGTGGTGACGCCGCCGCGCAGCTCCCGCGCGACCGTCGTGCCGCGGCCGGAGAGGTCGAAGAGCCGGTCCAGCGGCCCCCGGCCGCCTCCCGGCGGGGAATCGGCGGTCGTGGCGGTGGTGGAGTCGGACATGGCGGGGCGCTCCGCTTCAAGCTGCGTTTTTCGAAAGAGGCGAGCACAGGCTAGCCGCCCGGCGCGCCGGCCCGGCGACCGGGCGGCGCGTTTCCCAAAGTGAGACCGGGCGGGCGCTGCGTGACGGGAACGGTCCGCTATAGCCTGCCCTGGTGCGAATGCGAGACTCGGTGGACGCGGCCGCGCCGGGGGAGCGGGCGGAGCCCGGCCCGGAGCCCCGCGGCGAACGCGGCGCGGACTCGTACGCGCGGCTGCTCGCCTCCGTCCCCGAGGGGACGCGCTCGTCCTTCCGCGCGCGGCTGCTCGGCCCGCTGGAGGAGTACGACCGCAGCCGCCAGGCCGAACTCCTCCACACGCTGGAGGTCTTCCTCACCTGCTCGGGCTCCTGGAACCGGACGGCGACCAGGCTGCACGTCCATGTCAACACGCTTCGGTACCGGATCCGCCGAATCGAGGCCCTGACGGGACGCGACCTCGGCACACTGGAGGACCGAGTCGACTTCTTCCTCGCCCTGCGCGCGACGCGTCCGGCGAGCACCCTGTAGGCGGTCACATGGAAGATCGGGGTCACACGATGGAGCGGGGTCAGACCATGGATCGGGAGACGCTGGGGCAGCGGATCCGCGCGCTGCGGATCCGGCAGGGCGTGAGCCAGGCCCAGCTCGCCTTCCCCGAGCTCTCCGACAGCTACATCTCGCTGATCGAAAGCGACAAGCGGGTGCCCGCGCCGAGCGTGGTCGACCTGCTCGCCGCGAAGCTCAACTGCTCGGCCACGTACCTGGTCAGCGGTGTCAGCGAGGACGTCGTGGACGAGCTGCGCGTCACCCTCGACTACGCCGAGATCGCCCTGCGCAACGGCGCGGCGGCGGAGGCGCGGGCCCGGTTCGCGGAGGTGCTCGCCAACGCGGACGCCGTCGCGCTGCCCGACATGCTGCACCAGGCCCGGTGGGGGCACGCCCTCGCGCTGGAGGCGGCCGGCGAGCTGGAGGCCGCGATCGCCGGGCTGCGGGAGCTCACCGACGAGGCGTCCGCCGAGTCCGACCTCGACCACTGGGCGGGGGTGCACGTCGCGCTCGCCCGCTGCCTGCGCGAGCGCGGCGACATCAGCGCGGGCGTGGAGACCGCCGAGAACGCGCTGCGGCACCTGACCGCGACCGGTGCCGACGCGACCGGCGCGGCCGTCCGGCTGGGCGCGGCGCTGCTCGCCGCGTTCATCGAGCGGGGCGACCTGGTGCGGGCCGGGCAGCTCGCCGGGCAGCTGGTGGAGCGGGCCGAGCGGATCGGCGCGCCCGGCGTCCGGATGACCGCCTACTGGGAGGCCGCCTATGTCGCCGAGGTCCGCGGCGAGTACGAGGAGGGCGTGCTGCTCGCCGAGCGGGCGCTGATGCTGGCGGGCGACGGCGACGACCCGCGCGACCTCAACCGGCTCCGCGTCACCTACGCCGGGCTGCTGCTGCGGGCCCGGCCGGGGCAGGCCGCCCGCGCCCGCGACCTGCTGACCCGCGTCCGGGCCGAGATCAACGCGGGCGCCGCGGCGGAGATCGACGTCGCCTGGTGCCTGACGGAGCTGGCCCGCGCCGAGACCGTCCTCGGCCGCCCGGCGGAGGCGGTCGCGCTCGCCGAGGAGGCCCTGGAGCTGCTCGGGGACGCGCCGCGCCGGGCCGCTGCCGGGGCGCTGACCGTGCTGGGCGAGGCGTGCGTGCGGCTCGGCCGCCGCGAGCGGGCGGTGGAGGTGCTCACCCGGGCCGCGACGTGCCTGGAGGAGATGGAGTCGTCCCGCGAGGCCGCGCAGGCATGGTTCGACCTCGCCGAGATCCTCGGCGAGGCGGGCCTGGACGAGGAGCCCCGGATGGCCGCCTACCGCCGCGCCCTGACGTGCGTCGGGGTGTGACCGGCCGCGCCGGACTTCGCGACCCCGGACGTGGCAGCGGCGGGGCGTCAGTAGGGTAGGAGCGCCCCCCTGACGTCCACTGGAAAGTCCGTCGACCATGAGCATCCGCACCGCCCGGCCGCTGCACCGCCTCGCCGCCGTCGCCGCCCTCACCACCGTCTTCGGCACGGCGGTCGGCGCCGCCGCCGTCGCCCCGGCGCTCGCCGGCACCGCGCAGGTGAGCACCGTCCCGGCCGCCGACCCGTCCGCCGAGCCGACCGCGGGCGGCGGCCCGGTGTCCGACCAGCAGACCGGCGACGCCGCCACCAAGGACGAGCAGCCCCTCCCGCAGGACGTCAAGGACGCCGAGGAGAAGGACGAGTCCGGCTCCGGCATGATCGTCTGGATCCTCGTCGGCGCCGGCGCCCTGGTCGGCATCGGCATCGGCGTCGCGATCGTGCTGCGCGCCAAGCGCAGGGCGCGGCCGTCCGCCGCCCGCCCGGCCGGCGAGCCGGAGACCGCGAAGGCGTCCGGCAGCGGTGAGTGAGGGCAGCCGCGGCGTCGGGCGGGCCGCCGCGATCGCGGCGGCCGCGGCGCTGACCGTCCTGGTGGCCGGTCTCGTCCTCGGCGGATCGGTCAACGAGCAGGTCGTCCCCGGGCTCGCGCTCGGCGACGCCGGCGCCGTCACGCGCTGGGGCCTGCCGGTCTCCCGGGCGGTCGCGCATCTCGCGTCCGCCCTGACGGTCGGCGCGCTCCTGGCCGCCGCCGCGCTGCTGCCCCTCACCGGCGGCGGCCGGGGCCGGGACGCCGGCCTCGGCCCGGACGCGATCGGCTACGTCCGGGCCGCGTCCTGGTGCGCCGCCGCCTGGGCCGCCGCCGCCGCGGCCACCCTCGTCTTCACCGTCGCGGACCTTCTCGGCAAGCCCGTCGGGGAGGTCGTCACCGGCAACGAGCTGAGCGGCTACGTCGGGACGCTGCCGCAGGGCACCGCCATGATGATCGTGGTGCTGCTGGCCGTCGTCGTCGCGCTGCTCGCCCGCACCACCGAGTCGCCCGCCGGCGCCCTCGGGCTGCTGGCGCTCGCCGGGATCGCGCTGCTGCCGCCCTCGCTCACCGGGCACGCCGCGTCCGAGGGCAACCACGCCGTCGCCGTCACGGCCGTGGCCCTGCACGTGGCCGCGGTCGCCCCGTGGGTCGGCGGGCTCGCGCTCACCGGCGCGCACGCGCTGCTGCGCCGCGACCGGCTCCCCGTCATGGCGGAGCGGTTCAGCCGGATGGCCCTGTGGTGCTTCGTCATCGTCGGCGCCAGCGGCATCGCCAACGTCATCGTCCAGCTGCCCGACCCGGCCGAGCTGGTCGGCACGGAGTACGGGCGGCTGGCGCTGGGCAAGATCGTCCTGTTCGCGGTGCTCGGCTGGTTCGGCTGGTGGCACCGGGGCCGGACGCTCACCGACCTCGCCGACGGCCGCCCCCGCGCGTTCGCCCGGTTCGCCACCGCCGAGGCGGCGGTCATGGCCGCCGCGACCGGCCTCGCGGTCGCGCTGGCCCGGACCGGGCCGCCCCCGCCCACCGAGTCGGAGACGGCCGTGCGGGCGCTGCTCGGCTTCGACATGCCGCCGCCCGTCACCCCCGGCCGGCTCGCGTCCCTGTGGACGTTCGACCTCTTCTTCGCGGTCCTGGCGCTCGCCCTCGGCGGCCTCTACCTGGCCGCCGTGGTCCGGCTGCGGCGGCGCGGCGACTCCTGGTCGCTCGTCCGCACGGCGTTCTGGTTCACCGGCGTGCTGTCCCTCGTGATCGTCACGCAGACGGGCGTCGCCCGGTACGCGCCTGTCCTGTTCAGCGTGCACATGGCGCAGCACATGGTGCTGAACATGCTGACGCCGATCTTCCTGGTCGTCGGTGCGCCGCTGACGCTCGCGCTGCGGGCCCTGAAGCCCGTCCGGGTCCGCGGCGACCGCGGCCCCCGCGAATGGCTGACGGCGGCGCTGCACAGCCGGTACGCCGCGTTCATGGGCCATCCCGCGATCGCGACGATCCTGTTCGTGGCGAGCACGTTCGTCCTGTACTTCACGTCGCTGTTCGAGGCCGCGATGCGCAACCACCTGGGGCACATCGCGATGACGGTGCACTTCCTCGCGGCGGGCGGCCTGTTCTTCTGGGTGCTGCTCGGCGTCGACCCGGCGCCGCACCGGCTGCCCTACCCCGCACGCCTCCTGCTGCTGTTCGTCACGATGCCCTTCCACGCGTTCTTCGGCATCGCGATCATGAACCTCGGTGAGCCACTCGCCGCCGGCTGGTACACCGCGGTCGACCCGCCCTGGGGCACCACGATCCTCAAGGACCAGCACACCGGCGGCGCCCTCGCCTGGGGCTTCGGCGAGATACCGACGTTCATCGTCCTGCTCGTCCTCGCGTTCCAGTGGTACTTCGACGACCGGCGGCGGGCCCGCCGGCTGGACCGCCGCGCCGACCGCGCCGCGCGCGGCGAGGGCCGTCCCGAGGACGACGATCTCGCCGTCTACAACGCCCGCCTGGCCAAACTCGCCGAGCGGGACGCGCGGGAGCGGCGCGGCGGCCCGCGGTCCTGAGGTCCCCCACGCGGGGGAGGGGCGCGATGCCCCGTTCTGCGAGGATCGGGGGGTGACCTTCCTCCTCCGGCCGCTGGTCGACCGGACGACCTGGCGACGCTGGTCCCACCTGGTGGTGGGCGGCGCGCTGCTGATGCCGTACTGGTTCCTGTCGATGGCGCTGACGCCCCTGCTGCCGATCGGCGGCGGGGTGTGGGTGCTCGGCGCGGTCGCGATGCTGCTCGTCCCCGCGGTGGCGACGTTCGTGACCGGGCTCGTCCCGACGGCGCGGCTGCTGCAGGGCTCCCTCGCCCGCGAACTGCTCGGCGGACGCGCCGAGGCGCTCGTCCCCGCGCCCGCCCACTCGTGGGAGAGCCGGCTTCGCTCGGGCGCCTGGTTCGCGCTGCACCTCGGCGTCGGCGTGGTCGTGAGCGGCGTCAGCCTGGCGGTGCCGCCGTTCGCCGTCGTCCTCATCTGCGCGCCGTTCGTGTCCTGGGACGAGACGTTCCTCAAGCCCTGGAACTGGCCTCCGGAGGTGAGCCAGGGATTCGCGCCCGCCGCCGGCTTCGCGTCGCTGGCCGCGCTGCTCGCGCTGATCGTCGGCGCGGGCGCGCTGCTGGCCCGGCTCGCCCCGGTGTTCCTCGGGCCGTCCGCGGGCGAGCGGCTCGCCGACGTGGAGGCGCGGGCCGTCCGGCTCGCGCAGCGCAACCGGCTGGCCCGCGAGCTGCACGACTCGGTCGGCCACGCGCTCAGCGTCGTGACCCTCCAGGCCGCCGCCGCCGGCCGGGTCCTCGACGCCGACCCGGCGTTCGCGCGGGAGGCGCTGGGCGCGATCGAGGAGTCGGCCCGCGCCGCGCTCGCCGACCTCGACCACGTCCTCGGACTGCTGCGGGACGACCCGTCCCGGACGGCTCCGCAGCCCACCCTCGCCGACCTGGACCGGCTGCTGGACCAGACGCGCATCGCCGGGGTCCGCCTGGACGCCCGGGTCGCGCCGGAGGTAGGGCGGGTCCCGGCGGCGGTGTCGCGGGAGGCGTACCGGATCGTCCAGGAGGGCCTGACGAACGCGCTCCGGCACGCCGGGAAGGTGCCGGTGCGGCTGCGGCTCGGCGTGTCCGGGGGGCGCCTGGAGATGGAGGTCAGCAACCCCCTCGCCGCCCGTGCCGGCGAGGCGTCCGGGCTGGTCGGCGGCGGCCGGGGGCTCGACGGCATCCGCGAGCGCGTCCTCGTGCTGCGCGGCGCCATGTCCGCCGGCCCCGACGGCGATACCTGGCGCGTCGTGGTGTCCCTCCCGCTAGGGTCCGGAATATGACGATCAAGGTGCTGCTGGTGGACGACGAGCGCCTCATCCGGGCCGGGCTCGCCGCGATCATCAATGCGGAGCCGGACCTCGCCGTGGTGGGCGAGGCCGCCGACGGCGCCGAGGTGCCGGACGCGGTCGCGCGGCTGCACCCGGACGTCGTCCTCATGGACGTGCGGATGCCGCGGCTCGACGGCATCCAGGCCACCCGGCACCTGCTGTCCGCGCTGCCGGAACCGCCCCGGATCATCGTCGTCACCACGTTCGAGAACGACGAGTACGTCTATGAGGCCCTCAAGGCGGGCGCGCACGGCTTCCTGCTGAAGCGGACGCGCCCGGAGGAGATCATGCAGGCCATCCGGCTGGTGGCGGGCGGCGACAGCCTGCTGTTCCCGGCCGCGATCCGGGCGCTCGCCGCCGAGTACGGCGCGTCCGGCGGGCGGGGCGCCCCCTGGCACGGGCGGCTCACCGAGCGGGAGGCGGACGTCCTGCGCCTCATGGCCAAGGGGCATTCGAACGCGGAGATCGCCGGGGAGCTGTTCGTCAGCCCGCAGACGGTCAAGACCCATGTCGGGAACATCCTCGCCAAGCTCCAGGCCCGCGACCGGACCCAGGCGGTGATCCTCGCCTACGAGACCGCCTTCATCACCCCTGCCTGATCCGGGCCGACGACTTACATGTCGTTTACCTGCGGCTATGTAGACAGGAAGGCGGACGAGAAAGCACACCGATCGGGGGAACATGGACGCAGTCACGCTGTCCGAGCTGCGCAAGCCGCGAACCTATCCGGCGGTGTCGGTGCTGATGCCGACGCACCGGGCCGAGCCCGGGAACCGCGAGGACCCCATCCGGCTCCGCAACCTGCTCTCGACCGTCCGTCGGCGCCTCAGCGAGGACCCCCTCGTCCCGCCGGACACCGCGGAGAACGTCGTCCGGGGGCTGGAGGCCGCGGCGGCGGAGGCCGACCTGCGGCACCCGTCGGACGGGCTCGTGCTGTTCGCCGCGCCGGGCGGCGAGCACCACGCCTACACGGTCGGGCAGCATGTGGACGAGCGCGTCATCGTGGACTCCGGGTTCGCGACCCGCGACCTCGTCGCCGACTTCACCCGCACCCCGCGCTACTGGCTGCTGTCGCTGTCGGACCAGCAGTCCCGGCTGTGGGACGGGCACGGGCCGGAGCTGTCCGAGCACACCGGCGGCGGGTTCCCGATCGCGCCGGAGCCCGTCGACGAGACCGCGACCGGACGCCAGTCCCGCCGCGGCGCGCAGGGCGGCGAGGGCGAGCGGTACCGGCGGACGATGCGGGAGATCGTCGCGGCCCTCGACCGGGTCCTGGCCGCCGACCGCCGGCCCGTGGTCGTCGCCGGGGTCACCCGGCACCAGGCGTTCTTCGACGAGCTGGCCGGGCCGCAGATCACGATCGCGGGCCGGGTGGACGGCAGCTACGAGGGGGCGACTCCGGGCGCGCTGGCGGAGGCGGTCCGGCCCGCGCTGGCGGCCTACGAGGACCTCCGCGAGGTCGCCGTCCTCGCCGAACTGGAGGCGGCGCGCGGCATCCAGCGGTACGCGTGCGGCCTGGTGGAGGTGACCGGTCTCGCCGAGCAGGGCCGCGGCGAGCACCTCGTGGTGGAGCGCGGCTACTACGCGCCCGCCGTGAAGGGCGACGGCCACCTCGTCCCCGTGGACGGCATGCCGGGCGTCCTGCACGGCGCGGACGTCGTCGACGACGCCGTCGACAACGTCATCGAGACCGTGCTGGAGTACGGCGGCGAGGTGACCTTCGTGTCGGACGGCTTCCTCATCGACCACGACCGCATCGCACTGGTCACGCGCTTCTAGCCGCAGGCAGGGTCGTCCAGGCCACCCACCGGAGTGCCCCGGCACGGCCCTGCTCGGGCACCCACCCGGCCGGGCGCGCGGGCCACGTGGCGGCGGCGGGCGTCCCGCCCGGCCACGGCACCACGGCCGTGCACACCCCGGGCGGCACGCTCCGGACGCCGGTGAACTCGATGCGGGTCCACCACACCGGGTACAGCAGCATGGTTTTGACGCGCCAGTCGAGCGACGCGTCCGCGATCATTCCGCCGGTCGTCGGCCCGGAGACGGGCGGGACGGGCCGGACGCGTTCGGGTGCCGGGCCCATCGCGAACGCCAGCGCGGCCGTGTTGACGGCGGCCAGCCCGGCGGCGAGCACGAGCCCCCGGCGCGGCAGCCGCGCCAACAGGAGGAACGCGGCGAGCAGCCCGGCCGCCGCCGTGGACGCGGCCGCCAAGTGCAGCGCCGTCCGGTCGCCGGTGAGGAACGACGTCTCCGGGAAGTCGAAGGCGATGAACGCGTGGCTGCGCAGCCGGTCGCCCGCGTACGTAGCGACCCACACCCCCGTCCCGCAGAGCAGGACGACCGACCCCAGCACGCATCGCGCCGCGCGCCGCCGTGCTCACCGTCGCGGGCTGCGTGGTGCGGCCGACCGGCGGCTCGACGCTGGTCGTCGACGTGACCGGCGAGCGGAAGGACTGGACGCGGACGGCCCTGGCCCAGGTCGCCTGCACGGCGGAGGCGCTGCCCGGCGTCCGGCGGGTCGTGGTGCGCGGGAACCGCGTCCCCGGCCGCTGAGCTGTGCGGAATTCGACGATCTGCGGCCGTGATCAGCCTTTGGTGAGCCAGGTCGTGGTGACGTCGCCGAGCACGGACCGGACGGCGAGGATGGCGATCCCGAGGCTGAGCACCGGCATGACGATCCAGCGCTCGACCTTCCCGTCGGTCCGCGGGATGACCGGGACGCTGGTCCGCCATTTCATCGGCCAGAACACGGGGCACCCCCGGGGCGTGAGGCAGTCGCCGGCGACGTGGGCGAGGCAGCCGAGCCCGATCGCGAACCCCACGAAGCTCATGTCGAGGTCGTGCATCAGCCAGACGGCGATGAGCGCGAGCGCGCAGTCGGCGAGGGCCGACTGGGGCTCCTTGCCCTCGAAGTCGAGGCCGACGCCCCGCAGCCCCAAGCCGACGATCATGAAGAGGCAGGCCCACCAGGCGTACACGACATGGGTCGCGAGCAGGTCCATGGCCAGGGCGATGCCGATGGCGAACAGGATCGAGTGGGTCGCCTGCCGATGCCCGCCCGACAGCTTGCAGACCCACTTGCACATGTGCTTGGTGATCGGGCCGAAGGTGTTCGCGATGCGGCCGTTGTGGTGGTCGATGTCCGGCAGGATCGCCGCGCCCGCGGTGACGACCGCGCCCGCCGCGATCTGCTCCACGGACAGGTCCACCGCGAACTCGCCGATCAGCCGCTCCTGCGCGATCACCGGTACCGCGGCCAGCCACGCGAGCGCGCCGCTGAGCGCGTGCGTCCGTCCCATCATCAGACTATTTCCTTCCGTGGATACCCCTGCCTGCAGGCAGGGGAGGAAACGGAACTCCTGCGGAGCAGGTCAGGGTGGCCGGTTCGCCGGCCGGGGCGGACCGGCGGTGTATCTTGGGAAACCAGGTCCCGGGTCGAACAGGTGTGCTATCTTGCCGGGTGTGACCAGGCGTGTGCAGCGGGCGTTCAAGTGCCGCTTCTACCCGACCCGGGAGCAGGCGGATCTGCTGAACCGGACGTTCGGGTGTGTGCGCAAGGTCTACAACCTGGCCCTGGAAGCCCGCAGCATGGCGTGGTCTCAGCACCAAGAGCGGGTGGGTTACAACGCCACCAGCGCGATGCTGACCGCGTGGAAGAAGACCGAGGACCTGGCCTTCCTCAACGAGGTCTCCTGCGTGCCGCTGCAGCAGACGCTGCGGCACTTGCAGGCCGCGTTCACCGCGTTCTTCGACAAGCGCGCCCGCTACCCGCGGTTCAAGTCCAAGCGCAAGTCGCGGGCGTCGGCGGAGTTCACCCCCTCGGCGTTCCGGTGGAGGGAGGGGCGGCTCACGCTGGCGAAGATGGCCGAGCCGCTGGACATCGTGTGGTCGCGGCCGCTGCCCGGCGGGCAGGCCCCGTCCACGGTGACGGTGTCGCGCGACAGCGCGGGCCGCTGGTGGGTGTCCCTGCTCTGCCAGGACACCATCGAACCCTTCCCCGCGACCGGGAACGCGGTCGGTATCGACGCCGGCCTGAACCACCTGGTGACGCTGCCGACCGGGGAGAAGGTGACCAACCCCCGGCACGAACGCGCCGACCGGGAACGGCTCGCCCGCGCGCAGCGGAATCTGGCGCGTAAGGAGAAGGGGTCGGCGAACCGGGCCAAGGCCCGCCTCAAGGTGGCTCGCATCCATGCCCGGATCGCCGACCGGCGCCGGGATCACCTGCATAAACTGTCGACTCGGCTCGTGCGTGAGAACCAAACGCTCGTGATCGAGGACCTGCCCGTCGGCAACATGGTCAAGAACCACTCGCTGGCCCGCTCGATCAGTGACGCGGCCTGGCGGGAGCTGCGGAGGATGCTGGAGTACAAGGCCGGCTGGTACGGCCGGGACCTGGTGGTGATCGACCGCTGGTTCCCCTCGTCCAAGACCTGCTCGGCGTGCGGCGCGCTCGCTGAGGAGATGCCGCTGAACGTACGCGCGTGGACGTGCCGGTGCGGCGCCGTCCACGACCGTGACGTGAACGCGGCGCGCAACATTCTGGCCGCCGGGCTGGCGGTGTCCGCCTGCGGAGCCGGTGTAAGACCTCAACGGGACTCCTCCCGGACGGGGCGGTCGGCGGTGAAACAGGAACACCCGAGGGCGACCAAGGGAATCCCCGCCCTTGAGGGCAGGGAGGATGTCAAGCGCGGTTCCGCCCTTCCGGAGCGATCGGCCGAAATGATCGCATCGCCGGGACTCTAGCCCGCAAATGATCGTTTTCAGAGAAGACGCGCCGATGCGGGTGTTGTGTCCTTTTGACGGGGAAGAGGTGGTGTTCGGTTCAGCGGATGAACACGGCGTGGTCGGCGATGTCGGAGGTCAGCGCGGGCGGCAGCCCGGCCAGCGCGGACAGCTCCTCGGGCGACACGAAACCGCCCGTCTCCGCGCGCACCCGCTCGATCCGCAGCGCCAGCTCGGGCGTGATGCCGGGCAGCAGCGTGAGCGCCTCCGCCGGCGCGTGGTTCACGTCGACGAGGCCGCCGTCGTTGTACTCGCGCGGCAGGTCGGGCCGTCCGATCCGGAGCTCCCTGGCGAGCCTCGGATCGGACGCGGCGAGCTCGCGGGCCTTGTCGCGCAGCAGCCGCTGCCGCCGCACCCGCTCCACCACGGCGTCGTTGTCGACGCCCGACAGGCCGTGCGGGTCGAAGACGCGGCGGCGGATGAGGAACGCGTGGCCGCACCCGATGACCGCGAGGATGAACAGCAGGATCCCGACCGTGCCCTCGGTGCCGTCCCGCTCCCCGATGCCGGGCAGCAGGTACAGCACCCCCGCGAAGACCCCGATGTAGGCGGCGGCCGACACCAGCAGGTGCGCGCTGCGCCGCCACAACGCGGCCGCCGCGAACGTGAAGGGGGTGGCGTAGCCGAGCGTGAGGAACGGCAGCGCCGCCCAGGTCACGCTCAGCGCCGCCCGGCCGGGCGGCATGCTGTCGGAGGGGACCCTCGGCTCGTACGGCGCCGGCGCGTTCATATCCAGCGACTCTCCCGGCAGGTGTAGGGCGAATCGGGCTCTAGATCGGCATCGTGCTCACGGCAGGGTGAGGATCTCATGGCCGTCGTCCGTCACCAGGATCGTGTGCTCGAACTGGGCCGTCCGCCTGCGGTCCTTGGTGACGACCGTCCAGCCGTCGTCCCACATGTCGTACTCGTGCGTGCCGAGCGTCAGCATCGGCTCGATCGTGAACGTCATCCCCGGCTCGATGACCGTGGTCGCGTTCGGGTCGTCGTAGTGCGGCACGACCAGGCCCGAGTGGAACGTCGTCCCGATCCCGTGGCCGGTGAAGTCGCGCACCACCCCGTACCCGAACCGCTTCGCGTACGACTCGATGACGCGGCCCACCACGTTCAGCGCCCGGCCTGGCTTCACCGCGCGGATGCCCCGATCCATCGCCTCGCGGGTGCGCTCCACCAGCAGCCGCGACTCCTCGTCGACGTCCCCGCACAGGAACGTCGCGTCGGTGTCGCCGTGCACACCGCCGATGAACGCGGTGATGTCGACGTTGACGATGTCGCCGTCCCGCAGCACCGTGTCGTCCGGGATGCCGTGGCAGATCACCTCGTTGATCGAGGTGCACAGCGACTTCGGATAGCCCCGGTACCCCAGCGTGGACGGGTAGGCGTCGTGGTCGAGGAGGAACTCGTGCCCGATCCGGTCGAGCTCGTCCGTCGTGATCCCGGGACGGACGTGCGACCCCACCTCCCGGAGCGCCTGTCCGGCGATCCGTCCCGCCACCCGCATCAGCTCGATGGTCTCCGGGGACTTCACGTCGGGTTCGCCCGTCTTCGGACGCTTCTTCCCGACGTACTCCGGGCGCGGGATGTGGGCGGGAACCTTCCGCGTGGGGGAGATGTTGCCGGGCCGGAGGAGCTGGGTCGTCATGGTGGAAGAGTGTAGTCAGCGGGATCGGGGCACGACCCCCTCGTGACCCGGCGATCGAAAGGAGTGCCGGTGGTGGACAGCGGCTCACAGGGCGGCGGCGACTGGTGGTTCTGCCTCAAGCACATGAAGGCCGAGCACGGCGCGGGCTGCCCGAACAAGGACCGGATGGGCCCCTACGGCTCGCAGGCCGACGCGTCGGACGCGCTGGCCCTGGCGCGCGAGCGCAACGAGGCGTGGCGGGCGCAGGACGCGGACTGAGGCCCCCGCTCAGTCGGTCACGGCGGGGCCGCTGACCGCGTCCAGGAAGCGCGCGAGGCGGGCCCGCAGGCCGCGCCGGGACGAGCCCGGCTCCGCCCCCGCGGCGGCGCTCACCAGGTGCTGCGCGCCGTCGAACGACACCAGCGGCTCGTCCGGCGGGACGCTCAGCGCCTCGTGCGCCAGCCCCCGCAGCTCCCGGTCGCCGGACTCCAGCGCCAGGACGGTCGCGCCGACCCGGCGCGCGTCGTCCACCCGCTCCAGCAGCGGGGCGGGCGCCCCCTCCTCGGCGACCACGAACAGCGTCTCGCCGCGCGCCGCCGCCTCCAGCCGCTCCAGCCCGACCCGCAGGTGCGGCGGCCCGCCCGGCGGCGGCGACCAGCGCACCAGCGTCGGCGCGAGGCCCGGCGCGCCGCCGAGCCGGCTCTCGTCGTCCAGATGGGCGGCCAGATGCCAGGGGTCGCCCGCGGGCGTCCCGACCAGCAGCAGCCCGCCGGGGGTGCGGGACGTCGCGCGCAGCGCCCGGCCGAACGCGTCGGTCCGCTCCAGCCAGCCGGTGGCCGCGAGCACCTCGCGCAACATCGTGATCTGCTCGGCCTGCACGCCCCCATGGTGCCGCACGCCCGGCCCCGCGCATGCGCGTTCCGGCGGGACGGGGCCGGTCGGCAGGGCGCCGACACCGGCCTGGCAGACTCGGCGGCATGACCGAACAGCAGAAGACCCCCTACGACCTGCCGGACGTGAGCGGCCTCACCATCGGCATCCTCGGCGGCACCGGTGACCAGGGCAAGGGCCTCGCCCGCCGGTTCGCGCTGGCCGGCCACCGCGTCGTCATCGGGTCGCGGAAGGCGGACCGGGCGCAGGAGGCGGCCGCGGACCTCGGCGCCGGCCTGCCGGTGTCCGGGGCGGAGAACCCCGTGGCCGCGAGCGGCGCCGACGTCGTCGTCGTCGCCGTGCCGTGGGACGGCCACAAGGCCACCCTGGAGTCGCTGCGGGCCGAGCTCGCCGGGAAGATCGTCGTGGACTGCGTCAACCCGCTCGGCTTCGAGAAGGGCAAGGGCGCCTTCGCGCTGACGGTCGAGGAGGGCAGCGCCGCCCAGCAGGCCGCCGCCGTCCTGCCGGACAGCCGGGTCGTCGCCGCGTTCCACCACGTGTCCGCGAAGCTGCTGCTCGACCCCGAGGTCGACGCGATGGAGCTGGACGTCCTCGTCCTCGGCGACGACCGCGAGGCGACCGACCTCGTCCAGGCGCTCGCCGGCCGCATCCCCGGCATGCGCGGCGTCTACGGCGGCCGCCTGCACAACGCCCACCAGGTCGAGGCTTTCACCGCGAACCTCATCTCGATGAACCGCCGCTACAAGGCGCACGCCGGTATTCGGATCACGGATGTCTAGGAGCCTCACGGACGGGTGAGGGATTTCTCCGCCGCGCGCGGAGCGGTGGCCGCCTCCGGCGCGTCCGATTAGGATCGGAAGCCGACAGGGCAGGTGAAGATGAGACAGATCCGATCCGCCGATCCGTGGAGCAGTTTCCTGCGGCCCCCGGGCCGGTCCGAGGACGGGCACCGGGCCCGTCCGGACATCTCCGTCCAGGCCGCGTCCGGTGCCGAGGACGCGTGCCGTCGTGTCCTCGGGCGGCTGCGCGACGCGCGGTCCCCGCTGTCGCTGGAGCAGCTCAGGCGCGGCACCCGGCTGGGCCTGCTCGAGGTCGCCGACGCCGTCGAGACCCTGCGCGACCGCGGGCTGGTCCGGGTCGAGCGGGAGGTCGACGAGATCGTCCGGCTGGCGGACGGCCCGGCGTGACGAGCGGCACCGGATGATCGGGTACCTGGTCACGGTCTCGCTGAGCTGCCTCGTCGGCATCGCCGAGCTGGTCAGCCGCTACCGCGACCGTCCGACCACGCTGGTGCGGGTGCCGAGCACCTGGGCGTACGTGCTGATCAACGGTGGCGCGGGCGCCGGGTCGCTGCTCATGCTGCACACGTTCGACTGGAGGTTCGGCGTCCAGTCGAAGGACGTGGTGGCAGCGACGCAGGTGCTCGTCGCGAGCCTCGGCTCGATGATGGTGTTCCGCAGCGCGATCTTCACCGTCCGGGTCGGCGACGAGGACGTCGCGGTCGGCCCCAGCACGCTGCTGACGTCGCTGCTGGCCGCCGCCGACCGGGGCGTCGACCGGATGCAGGCCAAGACCCGCGCCCACGAGGCGGGCGAGATCATGCGGGGCGTGTCGTTCGCGAAGTCGCGCCTCGCCCTGCCGACCTACTGCCTCGGCCTGCTCCAGAACGTCTCCGCCGAGGACCAGGCCGACCTCCGCACGGCCGTCGACGCCCTGGCGGGCAGCGAGATGACCGACGGCCAGATGGCGCTGAACCTCGGCCTGCTCCTGATGAACGTGGCGGGACCGGACGTCCTGCGCTCGGCCGTCGACACCCTCCGCGACGAGATCACCGCCGACGGCCGCCCGCGCGGCGTCCCCGCGCCCCGCAACGGCCGGACGGGCGAGCCCGCTCCCGAGCTCGCCCGCGCCGACCCGGACAGGTGATCAGCGGTAGGAGTGCTCCGGCGCGGGGTAGACGCCGCCGGCGACCTCTTCGGCGAACCGGCGGGCCGCGTCGCCGAGCTGGGTGTCGAGGTCGGCGTACTTCTTGACGAACTTGGCGACGTGCGGGGTGAGGCCCGCCATGTCCTGCCAGACGAGGACCTGCGCGTCCGTCCCGCTGCCGGCGCCGATGCCGATCGTGGGGATCGACAGTGACGCGGTGACGCGGGCGGCGAGGTCCTCCGGGACGCATTCGAGGACGACGGCGAAGGCGCCGGCGGCCTCGAGGGCCTTGGCGTCCGCCATCAGCTCGTCGCCGGCCTGGCCGCGGCCCTGCACGCGGTAGCCGCCGAAGACGTTCACCGACTGCGGGGTGAGGCCGAGGTGGCCCATCACCGGGATGCCGGCCGCGACCATCGCCTCGGCCTGCGGCAGGACGCGGCGCCCGCCCTCGAGCTTGACGGCGTGGGCGCCGGTCTCCTTGAGGAAGCGGGTCGCGGTGCGCAGGCCCTCCTCCACGCTCGCCTGGTAGGAGCCGAACGGGAGGTCGGCGACGACCATGGCGCGCTTGGAGCCGCGGACGACGGCGGCGGTGAGCGGGATGAGGTCGTCGACCGTCACGGGGATCGTGGAGTCGTAGCCGTAGACGACCATCGCGGCGGAGTCGCCGACGAGCAGGACCGGGATCCCGGCCTGGTCGAGGACGCGCGCGGTGGTGGCGTCGTACGCGGTGAGCATGGGCCACTTCTCGCGCCGCTCCTTGGCGGCGGCGATGTCGCGCACGGTGACGCGCCGTCCTCCCGTACCGCCGTAGAGTGCGGTCGGCTGTGCGGACGCGGCTGATGAAGTCATGCGAACCTCCGGTCTCGAGGCGCCACGGCGGCGTACCCGGACGGATCCGATGGTGCCACTTCCGGAACGATTCGGATACCCCCGGCGATTCCCGATCTCGGGGCCGGACGCGGCAGGGGGGTATTTACGAAACGATACGGTTGCGTATCGCTTAACCCGGCTCTACGCTGATTTACGAAACGTTCCCGTATCGCACGACATTCCCCCGAGGAGCTCCGTGCACCCACAGACCATCCACCGCCGCCGCTGGTACATCCTCGGCGTGCTGACCATGAGCCTGCTCGTCGTCGTGCTCGACAACACGATCCTCAACGTGGCGCTCAAGACGATCGCCGACCCGGAGCAGGGGCTGGGCGCGACGCAGAGCGAGCTGGAGTGGTCGATCAACTCCTACACGCTCGTGTTCGCCGGGCTGCTGTTCACCTTCGGCGTCATCGGCGACCGGTTCGGCCGCAAGCGCGTCCTCGTCGGCGGCATGGCGGTGTTCGCCGCCGCCTCGCTCGCCTCCGCCTACTCGCAGACCCCCGAGCAGCTGATCTGGGCCCGCGCCCTGATGGGCCTCGGCGGCGCGGCGATCATGCCGCAGACGCTGTCGATCATCACGAACGTGTTCGAGCCGCAGGAGCGCCCCCGCGCCATCGGCATCTGGGCGGGCGCCGTCGGCATCGCCGTCGCCGTCGGCCCCATCACCGGCGGGCTGCTGCTCGCCCACTTCTGGTGGGGCTCCGTCTTCCTGATCAACGTCCCGATCATCACCGCCGGGATCGTCCTGATGGTGCGGCTCGTCCCCGAGTCCCGCAACCCCGCGCCCGGACGGCTGGACCCCGCCGGCGTCCTGCTGTCGATCGCCGGCCTCATCGCCCTGTCCTACGGGATCATCCGGGGCGGGGAGACGGGCGACTGGGCGGCCCCCGTCGTCCTCGGATCCATCGCGGGCGGGATCGCCCTGCTGGCCCTGTTCGCCTGGCACGAGGCCCGCACCGACTCCCCGGCGTTCGACGTCCGGCTGTTCCGGGACCCACGGATGTCGGCGTCCGTGGCCGCCATCGCCCTCTGCTTCTTCGCCGCCGCCGGCGTGTTCTTCTTCACCAACTTCTACATGCAGTCCGTCCGGGACCTGTCCGCGCTGGCGTCCGGCGCGATGCTGCTGCCGTTCGCGGCGGCCCAGCTGCTGTTCTCGCCGCGCAGCGCCGCGATGGTGCGCCGGTTCGGCGCCAAGGCCGTCTGCACCACCGGGCTGCTGCTCGTGTGCGCCGCGCTCGCCGGGTACCGGTTCGTCGGCACCGACACCCCGCTGTGGGTGCTCGGCGTGATCTTCTTCGTGCAGGGCGCCGGGATGGCCAACGTCATGCCGCCCGCCACCGAGGCGGTCATGTCCGCGCTGCCCCGCGAGAAGGCCGGCGCCGGGTCGGCGATCAACAACACCGCCCGTCAGGTCGCGGTCGCGATGGGCGTCGCGGTGCTCGGTTCCGTCATCGCCTCGATCTACCGGGACGAGCTGCACGGCCGCCTCGCCGCCCTGCCCGCCGGCGCCCGCGAGGCCGCCGGCGAGTCCATCGCGGGGGCGCACGCCGTCGCGGACCGGATGGGCGCCGCCGGGCCCGCCCTCGCCCGCGCCGCCGACACCGCGTTCGTGCACGCCATGCACACCGCGTCGGTCGCCGCCGCGGTCGTCGCTTTCCTCGGAGCCATGGTCGTCCTGAAGTGGATGCCCGGCCGTACCGGGCCCCTCGCCGGGGCGGCGCCCGCCGCGGAGCCCGCGGCGCAGGAGACCGCGAAGGTATGAGACCGTGACCCTGCCATGACCAGAGCGACGGCCCGCACGCCCGGGCGCCCCCGCAGCGAGCGGGCCGAGAAGGCGATCATCGAGGCGACGCTGGACCTGCTCGCCGCCGAGTCCGGGGTCGCGGGCGTCTCGATCGAGGCGGTCGCGGCGCGGGCCGGCGTCGGCAAGACCACCATCTACCGCCGCTGGCCCAACAAGGAGGGCCTGATCGTCGAGGCGCTCGCCGCCGTGAAGACGCCGCTGCACGACCCGGCCGGCGCGTCCGTCCGCGACGACCTCCTCGCGATCGCGCGGACGATGCGGGACGAGCGCGGCCGGAAGCACGCGCGGTGCTTCTGGAACGTCGTCGGCGGCGCCGAGAAGCACCCCGAGCTGTACGCGCGCTACCGCCAGGTCGTCATCGAGCCGCGCCGCGCGGTGATCCGCGCAGTGCTGCGGCGCGGGATCGAGCGCGGCGAGGTCCGCGCCGACCTGGACGTCGACGTCGCGATCTCGATGATCGTCGGCTCGCTGGCCACCAAGACGCCCATGGAAGAGCTGCCGGACGGCTACGCCGACACCGTCGTGGACACCCTGTTGCGCGGGATCGCCACCGAATGAAACGGACATCGTCCGCCAAGTCAGACGGTAAGTGCGATCTTCTCTCCCGGATCACGGGCGATGCCCCATACTGTCGCTGGGAGTGGGAGGACGACCGGCTGTTCTGGGAGCGCGTCAGGTGAGATCCGTGATGGCGCCGCAAGGCGATGCGCCGGCCACCGATTCCGCGGCCCGCCTGCTCGTCGTGGGCGTGGACGCGGCGGGGCTGATCGTCCAGTGCGGGCCCAACGTGTGGACCGTCCTCGGCCGCGAGCCGCGGGAGCTCATCGGCGGCCCCGCCGCCGGCCTCGTCGTGGACGAGGCCAAGGCCGAGCTCGAGACCCTCCTCGAGGCGTTCGCCGCCGGGCAGGAGCGCACCGCCGTGCTCGCCGTCGCCCGCGGCGGCGGCCGCGCCCCCTGCGACGCCGTCGTGACCGCCCAGCCCATGGTCGGCGGCACCGGCGCCGCCGCCGGGCTGCTGTTCGTCCGGGTGGCGCTGCCGCCGAGCGAGCGCTACCAGGACCCGGCCCTCATGCGCCGCGCCCTCATGGACGACCCGCTCACCCGGTTCGGCGCCTCCCTCGACCTCGACCAGACCGCCCGCGGCCTCGTCGACGTGGTCGTGCCGCACTACTGCACCGCCGCGTCCGTCCTCGTGCTGGAGAGCCTCGTCGCCGCCGACGAGGTCCACACCGAGTCCGGCGGCGCGGTGCTGCGCCGCCTCGCCGTCACCTCCGACGACGGCGACCCCATGTGGACCGCGACGTTCCCGGTCGGCGAGGTCCTCGTCTACCCGGAGGGCACCCCCTACCGCGAAGTGCTGGAGACGGCGCGTCCGGTCCACCTGCCGCACGTCGACGGCGGCGCCGCCGGCGACATCGCGAGCCGCTGGCGCCGCGGCCCCGCGGGCGACCTGCTCAGCGACGTGTCGATGGTGCTGCTGCCGCTCATCGCCCACGACACCCTTCTCGGCTTCATCGCCTGCACCCGCATCCCCGGCTTCCGGCGCTTCGACGCCTACGACGTCGAGATCGGCATGGAGTTCGCCTCCCGCGCCGCGATCGTCATCGACAACGCCCGCCGCTTCAGCCGCGAGCGCGCGACCGCGCTCGCCCTCCAGCGCAGCCTGCTGCCGAACCGCCTGACCGCGCCGTCCCCGGTCGAGGTCAGGCACCGCTACCTGCCGGGCAGCAAGCTCGTCGAGGTCGGCGGCGACTGGTACGAGTCGATCGCCCTGCCCGGCGCCCGCGTCGCCCTCATCGTCGGCGACGTCGCCGGCCACGGCGTCAAGGCCGCCGTCACCATGGGCCGCCTGCGCACCGCGCTGCACACGCTGGCCAACCTCGAGCTGCCGCCCGCCGACGCGCTGCACGTCATGCACGAGCTGATGATCGAGCTCGGCGAGCAGGAGCCCCACTTCGCCACGTGCGTCTACGCCGTGTACGACGCCACGTCCGGCACGATCGAGATCGCGTCCGCGGGCCATCTCCCGCCGCTGCTGGTCGGTCCCGCCGGAGACGGCGGCTACCTGGAGATCCCGCCCGCCCCGCCGCTCGGCGTCGCGGGCGGCGCCTCGATCGAGAGCCGGGAGTTCAGCGTCGAGGACGGCAGCGTCTTCGTCATCTACACCGACGGCCTCGTCGAGAACCGCGGCCGCGACATCGACGACGGCCTGGAGCGCCTGCGCGGGATCTTCGGCGCCGACATCGCCACCCGGCCCATGGAGGACATGGCCAAGGCCACCCTCGCGGGGGTCTACGGCGACCACCACCGCGACGACATCGCCGTCCTCATCGCGCGCCTGCGCCGCCTGCCCGACGACCGCTGCGCCTCGTGGGCGCTGCCGTCGGAGCCGGCGGCCGTCCGCCGCGCCCGCGGCCTCGTCCGCGCCCGCCTGGCCGAGTGGGGCCTGGACGACCTGGCCTACACCACCGAGCTGCTGGCGTCGGAGCTCATCACGAACGCCCTCCGCTACGCGCCCGGCGGCGTGGAGCTGCGACTCCTCCTGGAGCGCACGCTCGTCTGCGAGGTCCTGGACCGCTCCGCCGCCCTCCCGCGCCTCCGCCACGCCGCGGACGACGACGAGAACGGCCGGGGGCTCTTCGTGGTGAGCCAGCTCGCCCACCGCTGGGGCACCCGCCGCACCGCCGCGGGCAAGGTCGTCTGGTGCGAGCAGACCATCCCCGGCGTCGACCCCGACCCCGCCGCCGAGACGGAGTCCAACTGGCCGGGGGAGTCGCACCACCGGGGATGACGCTGTGTCGATGTGCAGTCCCCTTGGCGTCAGGCGCTGAGCGCCTTCCTTCTACGGGCACTGCGTGCGATCGCTGCATCGCTCCGGCTCGCCCAGGGGCTCGCTGCGCGATCGGATTCTTGCTCCGCTCGAATCCGGCTTCGCTCGCGATCGCGACGGTTCCGGTCGTTGACGGCTGGGACGTCGGCCCAAGCCGGGGGCATGCCTTGCGGCGTGCTTCGGGACTATTCCCGCCAGGCGTTCGTGATGGGGACGCGGCGGTCCCGGCCGAAGTTCTTCGGGGTGATCTTGGGGCCCGGGGGGTACTGGCGGCGCTTGTACTCGGCCAGGTCGACCAGGCGGATCACGCGCTCGACCAGGGCGGGGTCGTGGCCCGCGGCGATGAGGGCGTCGTGGCCCCGGTCGCGCTCCACGTAGTCGGTGAGGAGCGGGTCCAGGACGGAGTAGGGCGGGAGCGAGTCGCTGTCGCGCTGGCCGGGGCGGAGCTCGGCCGATGGCTCCTTGGTGATGATCTCCTCGGGGATCGGCTCGCGGTCGAACGGGTGCAGGAAGGGCAGGTCCGCGCCGACCTGGGCGTTCCGCCAGCGGGCGAGGTTCCAGACCATCGTCTTCGTGACGTCCTTGATGGGGCCGAAGCCGCCCGCGGAGTCGCCGTAGAGGGTGGAGTAGCCGGTGGCCAGCTCGCTCTTGTTGCCGCCGGTGAGGACGAGGTGGCCCTCCTCGTTGGAGAGCGCCATCCAGACGTTGGCGCGGACGCGGGCCTGGAGGTTCTCGGCGGCGAGGCCGTGCAGGTCGAGGTGCGCCTCGAACGCGTCGACCATGGGGCCGATGGGGACGACTCGGGACGCGACGCCCTGGCGCTTGACGAGCTCCTCGGCGTCGGTGACCGAGCCTTCCGAGGAGTAGCGGCTCGGAAGCATCACGACGTGGACGTTCTCGGGGCCGATCGCGTCCGAGGCGATGGTCGTGACGAGCGCGGAGTCGATGCCGCCGGACAGGCCGAGGATGACCGAGCGGAAGCCGTTCTTGCGGACGTAGTCGCGGGTGCCGAGGACCAGGGCCGCGTACACGCCGGCGAGGTCGTCCAGGGGTTCGGCGACGGCCTGGGGGGCGACCGCGTAGGCGGGCACCGGGTCGGCGGAGAGGGTGTGGCGGTCGATCGTGATCGTGGTGCCGTCGAGCGCGTCGACGGGGGTGCGGCCGGGGCCGGTCGCGGGGTCGGCGGCGGGCAGGGCCAGGTCGGCGACGAGGAGGTGCTCGGCGAACTGGGGCGCGCGGGCGAGGACGGAGCCGTCCGGGCCGACGATGAGGGAGTCGCCGTCGAAGACGAGCTCGTCCTGGCCGCCGACCATGTTGACGTAGGCGAGGGCGCAGCCGGCCTCGCGGGCGCGCTCGGCGCACAGGGCGAGGCGGACGTCGTCCTTCTCGCACTCGTACGGGGACGCGTTCAGGACGAGCAGCAGGCCCGCGCCCGCGGTTCCCGTGACGCTGACGGGCCCGCCGTCCTGCCAGAGGTCCTCGCAGACGGCGGTGGCGACGTCGACCCCGTGCAGGCGGACGACGGGGAGCCGGTCGCCGCGGACGAAGATCCGGTACTCGTCGAACACCCCGTAGTTGGGCAGGTGGTGCTTCGCGGAGCGCACCACGACCTCGCCGCCGTGCAGCCACGCGGCGGCGTTCAGCGGGGATCCGGCGGGCTGGCCGGAGCGGACGAGGCCGACCGTGCGGCGGTCGAGGTGGCCGGTGACGACCGCGATGCCGCCGAGTCCCTCGTCGGCGAGGCGCCGGGCGGTGTCCTCCAGGGCGCGCTGGGACGCCTGGACGAACGACGCGCGCAGCGCCAGGTCCTCGACCGGGTAGCCGGTCAGCATCATCTCGGGGAAGGCGACGAGGTGCGCGCCGGCGTCGGCGGCCCGCCTCGTCCATTCCACGATGAGGTCGGCGTTGCCGGCGAGGTCGCCGACGGTCGGGTCCACCTGCGCGAGAGCGATCCTGAGCTGTGCCACGCGTCCAGCCTAGTTCCCCGGGAGAGGTTTCGTCATTCTGACGAGAAGTGAGCGCCGCCGGATCGCCGGGGCCAGCGCCAGCTGAGCGGCTGCGGCCGCCAGGCCGAGGGTGCCCGACGTCACCCACAGCGCGGGCGGGCCGCCGTGGCCGAGCAGCCAGGTGCCGCCGAGCGGCGCCAGCAGGAACGCGCCGGACCAGGCCATGCCGTAGACGCCGTTGTACCGGCCGCGCAGATGGGCCGGGGCGAGGTCGGCGACCACGGCCTGCAGGACGGCCGCCGCCGTGATCTCGCCGGCCGTCCAGACCAGGATCGCCGCCGTGTACCCGGCGAGGGACGACGCGAGCAGCGTGGCGAGGTGGCCCGCGCCGACGAGGGCGAACCCGGCGGCCATCACCCGGCTGTGGTCGCGGTGGCTCAGCCACGCGTTCACGAGCGGCTGCACCAGGACGATCATGACGCCGTTGGCGGCGATGGCGAGGCCGTAGTCCCGGGCGGTGAGGCCGTCCGCCCCCATGGCGAGCGGCATCGTCGTCATGGCCTGCATCAGCACGAACGTGTACACGAGGGTGATCAGCACGTAGGCGACCATGACGCGGTCGCGCAGGACGTCCGCGAAGCCCCCGCCGGCCGCGGGCCCGTCGGCCGGCGCCCGGGTCTCCGGCACGGCCCGCCAGACCAGGACGCCGAACGCCGCGCAGCTGAGCGCGTCGATCCAGAACAGCCAGAGGAAGCCGTGCCGGGCGAGCGTCCCGCCGAGCACCATCGCGACGGCCCAGCCGAGGTTGATCGCCCAGAACAGCAGCCCGAACGCGCGCGGCCGGTCGGCGGGGGAGACCAGGTCGGCGACCATCGCCTGCGCCGCCGGGCGGTACATGTCGAGCAGCAGGCCGAGCAGCACGGCCGCCGCGAGGATCGCGGGCAGGCCCCGGGCGTGGCCGAGGCCGAGCATCGCGGTGCCGGTGCCGACGGTCGCGAGCGTCAGCGTGGCCCGGCGGCCGATCCGGTCGGCGAGCCACCCGCCGGCGATCTGCCCGGCGAACGAGCCGGCGCCGAGGACGGCCATGACCACGCCCGCCTCCGTGAGCGACAGCCCCCGGGCGGTGGTGAGGTACAGGCCGAGGAACGGCTGCACCATCGTGCCGAGCCGGTTGAGGAGCGTGCCCGCCCACAGCACCCAGAACGGCCGCGGGAACCCGCCGACGCGGGGGCGCAGGAACGCGGCGACCCGTCCGGCGGACGGGGTATCGGCGACGGCGGTCATCCCACGATGGTCCGGGAAGGCCCAGGAGGGCACGAATCATTTAGTCTGGACTAAATGATCGAGTTCGTCTTCGCCCCGGACGACGCGGCGCGCGTGCGGTTCGCGTTCTCCCCGCTGTGGGAGCTGGTGCGGAGCCTGCGCGTCCTCGCCGACCCCTCGGGCCACGCGCTGCACCTGCCGTGGGTGCGGGCCGTCCGGCCCCGGCTGCGCGGCCTCGATCTCGGGCCGCTGCACGCGCTCGTCCCCCCGGGCGGGTACATCCCGGACTTCCTCACCCCGCCGCCGGAGACACCCCTCCCGGACTTCGCCGCCGAACTGGGCATCGTCCGGGCGACCCCGCCCGGCGTGGTCGCCACCGAGGTCCGCCTGATCGACCCCCTCCTGTCGCCCGGAGCGGCGGCGATGGCGGACGCCCCGGAGCGCACGCTCGCTCTGGTGGCCGGCCTGCTGGAGCGCTACTGGGAGGCGGCCGTGGAACCCTTCTGGCCGCGCGTCCGCGACCTCCTGGAGGGAGACGTGCTGCGCCGCACGGGCGCCCTCGCCACCGCGGGCGTCGCCGCGGTGTTCGGCGACCTGCACGAGGCCGTCGCGTGGCGGGCCGGAACCCTGGTGATCGACCGCCGCTGGCGCTTCCGGGGCGGGCTCGGCGGGCGCGGCCTGCTGCTCGTCCCGAGCGCCTTCGTCTGGCCGGGGGTGTCGGTCATGGTGCCGCCGTACCAGGCGATGCTCAGCTACCCGCCGAACGGCGTCGCGACGCTGTGGGAGGCGCCGCGCGCCTCCCGCCCCGGCGCGCTCGCCGCGCTGGTCGGGCGCCGCCGCGCCGACCTGCTCACCGCCCTCGGCGCGCCCGCATCGACGACCGACCTGGCGCGGCGGCTCGGGGTGACCCCCGGCGCCGTCAGCCAGCATCTGGCGGTGCTGCGCGACTGCGGCCTCGTCACCGGGCACCGGCTCGGCCGCCGCGTCCTGTACGCCCGGACGCCGGTGGGCGACATGCTCGTCCGGAATGCGCCTATAGTTCGTTGATCAAGAAATCGGAAAGGGGTCTGCGCGTGTCCCGACCAACGGCGCGCCGGGCGCTCGGCGCCGGCCTCGCCGCGCTCGCGCTGGCCGTCTCCGCCGCCGGCTGCGGGGACGCGCGGGGCGCGACCGCACGGGGCGCGACCGCACGGGGCGTCCCGCTGGTCGCGAAGGGCGCGCTGACCTCGTGCGCCGACCCCTCGGCCGCACCGTTCGCCCTCGTCCGGGACGGGCGGATCACCGGCTTCGACGTCGCCCTCCTCGACCTGGTCGCCGCGCGGCTCGGCGTCCGGCACCGGGTCGTCCGGTCCGGGTTCGAGACGCTGAAGAGCGGCGCGGCGCTGGACGCGGGGAAGTGCGACATCGTCCTCGGCGCCATGGCGGTCACACCGGCCCGCGCCGGCGCGATGGACGCGACCGAACCGTACTTCGGCGTCCGGCAGGCGCTGGTGGTGAGGGCCGGGAGCCCGATCACGTCGTTGGACGGCGTGCGTGCGGAGAAGCCCGCGATCGGCGTCCAGGAGAACACGCCCGGCGAGGAGTGGGCCGACGGCGAGGACCTCCACTTCGCCGTCCTCCCGGACCCCGGAGCCCAGCTGGACGCCCTGCGCGCGGGACGCGTCGCGGTGATCGTCCAGAACGAGGCCGTCGTGCGGCAGGCCCTGCGGGATCCGGCCCGGAAGGGCCTCGCCGTCATCGCGGCCGTCGACACCGGTGAGCGGTACGCGTTCTGGGTAAGGAAGGGCCGGAACCCGCGGCTGGCCGGGCTCGTTGACCAGGTGCTCGGTCAGGCCAGGGCGGACGGCACCTACGACAGGATCCACGCACAATGGATCGGAACCCGGCGGATCGGAACGCGGCTTCGGGCCACCGGCCCCGCGCCCGTAACGTCGCGGTAACAGCGCACGGGCATACTGCAGAGTAGCCAGAGGTGTCGGCACCGGCCGGCCCGGCAGCCGATACGGCCTCACCGAGGGAGAGGGCATTGGACCGTCAGCAGGAATTCGTGCTCCGCACACTGGAGGAGCGCGACATCCGGTTCATCCGGCTGTGGTTCACCGACGTGCTCGGCTTCCTGAAGTCGGTGGCCGTGGCCCCGGCCGAGCTGGAGGGCGCGTTCGGCGAGGGCATCGGCTTCGACGGCTCGGCGATCGAGGGCTTCGCCCGGGTCTACGAGGCCGACATGATCGCCAAACCGGACCCGTCCACGTTCCAGGTGCTGCCGTGGCGCTCGGAGGCGCCCGGCGTCGGCCGCATGTTCTGCGACATCCTCATGCCGGACGGGACGCCCAGCTTCGCCGACCCGCGCTATGTCCTGAAGCGCGCCCTCGCGCGGGCCGCCGACCTCGGGTTCACCTTCTACACCCATCCCGAGATCGAGTTCTTCCTCGTCAACGGGCTCCCCGAGGACGGGCGCGAGCCGGAGCCGGCGGACGCGGGCGGCTACTTCGACCACACCCCGCACAGCGCCGCGCACGACTTCCGCCGCAACGCGATCACGATGCTGGAGTCGATGGGGATCTCCGTCGAGTTCAGCCACCACGAGGGCGCGCCGGGCCAGCAGGAGATCGACCTCCGGTACGCGGACGCGCTCACCACCGCCGACAACATCATGACGTTCCGGCTCGTCATGAAGGAGGTCGCGCTGGAGCAGGGCGTGTACGCGTCCTTCATGCCGAAGCCGTTCACCGACCACCCAGGCTCCGGGATGCACACCCACATGTCGCTGTTCGAGGGTGACCGGAACGCGTTCTACGAGCCGGGCGCGGAGTTCCAGCTGTCCAAGGTCGGGCGCGCGTTCATCGCGGGCCTGCTCCGCCACTCCGCCGAGATCACCGCCGTCTGCAACCAGTGGGTGAACTCCTACAAGCGGCTCTGGGGCGGCGTCGGATCGGCGGCGGGCGCCGGGGGCGAGGCCCCGTCCTACATCTGCTGGGGCCACAACAACCGGTCCGCGCTCGTCCGCGTCCCGATGTACAAGCCGCAGAAGGTGCACTCGACCCGCATCGAGTTCCGCTCCCTGGACACCGCCGCCAACCCCTACCTCGCGTACGCGGCGATCCTCGGCGCCGGGCTCAAGGGCATCGAGGAGGGCTACGAGCTCCCGCCGGGCGCCGAGGACGACGTGTGGGCCCTCACCCCGGCCGAGCGGCGCGCCCTCGGCATCGAGCCGCTGCCGCAGAACCTGGACGAGGCGGTCCGGGCGATGGAGCGCAGCGAGCTGATGGCCGACGTCCTCGGCGAGCACGTCTTCGACTTCTTCCTGCGCAACAAGCGCAAGGAGTGGGAGGACTACCGCCGCCAGGTGACCGAGTTCGAGCGCCGCCACCTGATGCCCGTCCTCTGAGGGCCCCGCCGGGCTACGGTGGTGGCGTGAGCGAGCCCTGGAGCCCGGAGCGGCGCCCCAGCCTCGCCGGGCGCCTCGCGCGGCTCGGCTTCACCGACGCGGGCCGCGCCGAGCGGCTCCTGCTCGAGGCGGAGCGGGACGGTTCGGCGCCGCCCGGCGACCTCCTGGACGTCCTCGGCGGCACCGCCGACCCCGACCTCGCGCTCGACGGGCTGCTGCGGCTGCTCGCGTCCGCCGACGCCGCCGGGTGCGGCAAGGAGCTGCGGGACGCCCTCACCGGCGACGAGCCCGTCTGCGAGCGGCTCCCCGCGGTGCTCGGCGTCAGCGCCGCCCTCGCCGACCACCTCGCCCGGCATCCCGGCCACTGGCGGGTGCTGTGCTCGGACGGCGCGGGCCGGCCGAGCGCGGCGGAGCTGCGCGCCGACCTGCTCACCGCCGTCGGCGCCGACCCCGCCGCCGACGAGCCGGTCGCCGCGGACGCCCCCGGCGCCGTCGCCGCGCTGCGCGTCGCGTACCGGCGGCGGCTGCTCGACCTCGCCGGACGCGACCTCGCCGGCGCGGCGGATGTCGCGGACGTCGCCGCCGAGCTCGCCGACCTCGCCGCCGCCGCGCTCGCGGCCGGGCTCGCGATCGCCCGCGCCGAGGTCCCCGAGCACGCCCTGTGCCGCCTCGCGGTGATCGGCATGGGCAAGTGCGGCGCCCGCGAGCTGAACTACGTCAGCGACGTCGATGTGATCTTCGTGGCCGAGGCGCGGGAGGGCGGGGCCGAGGACGCCGCGCTGCGCGCCGCGACCCGGATGGCGTCGGCGATGATGCGGGCCTGCTCGGCGTCCACGGAGGAGGGCGCGCTCTGGGAGGTCGACGCGGCGCTCCGCCCCGAGGGCAAGGCCGGGCCGCTCGTCCGGACGCTCGCCAGCCACCGCGCCTACTACGAGCGCTGGGCGAAGACGTGGGAGTTCCAGGCGCTGCTGAAGGCCCGTCCCGTCGCCGGCGACCCCGCCCTCGGCGCCCGGTACATGGACGCGATCATCCCGATGGTGTGGCAGGCCGCCGAGGGGGAGGGGTTCGTCCAGGACGTCCAGGACATGCGGCGCCGCGTCGAGGCCGACCTCGACCGGCGCAGCGCCAACGCCGACCGGCAGCTGAAGCTCGGCCCCGGCGGCCTGCGCGACGTCGAGTTCGCGGTGCAGCTCCTCCAGCTCGTCCACGGCCGCGCCGACCCCGAGCTGCGCGCCCCCGCCACCCTCGACGCCCTCGACGCGCTCTCCCGCGGCGGATACGTCGGACGCGACGACGCCGCCGCGCTCCGCTCCGCGTACCGGTTCCTGCGGAGGGTCGAGCACCTCGTCCAGCTGCACCGGCTGCGCCGCACCCACCTCGTCCCCGACGACGAGGCGGGGCTGCGGCGCCTCGGCCGCGCGCTCGGCCTGCGCCCCGACCCGGTCGGGGAGTTCACCGGGCGGTGGCGGCGGCACGCCCGCGAGGTCCGCCGCATTCACGAGAAGCTCTTCTACCGGCCGCTGCTGCGCGCGGTCGCCCGGCTCCCCGGCGAGGAGGCGCGCCTCACCCCGCAGGCCGCGCGGGTCCGGCTGGAGGCGCTCGGCTACGGCGATCCGGCGGGCGCGCTCCGGCACATCGAGGCGCTCACCGCCGGGGTCTCGCGGCGCGCAGCGATCCAGCGGACGCTGCTGCCCGTCATGCTCGGCTGGTTCGCCGACGCCCCCGACCCGGACTCCGGCCTGCTCGGGTTCCGGCAGGTCAGCGACGCGCTCGGCCGGACGCCCTGGTATCTGCGGCTGCTGCGGGACGAGGTGATCGTCGCGGAGCGGATGGCGTGGCTGCTCGGCTCCAGCCGGTACGCCACCGACCTGCTGCTTCGGGCCCCCGAGGCGGTCGCGATGCTCGGCAGCGCCGCGGAGCTGTCGCCGCGCCCGTACGAGGCGCTCCGCTCGGAGGCGCTGGCCGGCGTCCGCCGCCACACCGGCCCGGACACGACCGGCCCGGCGATGCAGGCGGAGGAGGCGGTCCGGGCCGTCCGGGGGCTGCGGCGCCGCGAGCTGTTCCGCGTCGCGGTCGCCGACCTGCTCGGGATGGCGGACGTCCGGACCGTCGGGGAGGCGCTCACCGACATCGCCGCCGTCACGATCGAGGCCGCGCTGAGCGCCGCCGTCGGCAAGGTCGAGATGGAGCTGCGGGGCCCCCTCCCGACCCGGATGGCGGTCGTCGCGATGGGCCGGTTCGGCGGCCATGAACTCGGCTACGGCAGCGACGCCGACGTCATGTTCGTCCACGACCCGCACCCCGGCGCCGACGAGCGGGCCGCGAGCCGAGCCGCGCACGCCGTCGCGGAGGAGCTGCGCCGCCTGCTCGCGCTGCCCGCCCCCGACCCGCCGCTCGACATCGACCCGAACCTGCGCCCGGAGGGCCGCCAGGGGCCCCTCGTCCGGACGCTCGCCTCGTACGCCGCGTACTACGCCCGCTGGTCGCAGCCATGGGAGGCGCAGGCGCTGCTGCGCGCCGACCCCCTCATCGGGGACGCGGGGCTGCGCGCGCGCTTCCGCGAGGTCATCGACCCGATCCGGTGGCCCGCGGACGGCGTCGGCGACGACGCCGTCCGGCAGATCAGGCGGCTGAAGGCGCGGATGGAGTCGGAGCGGCTGCCGCGCGGCGTCGAGCCCCGGCAGCACATCAAGCTCGGCCCCGGCGGCCTGTCGGACGTGGAGTGGGTCGCGCAGCTGCTGCAGCTCCGGCACGCCCACGAGGTTCCGGGCCTGCGCACCACCCGGACCCTCGTGGCGCTGGAGGCGGCCGCCGGCGCCGACCTCCTCGCCGCCGACGACGCCGCGGTCCTGGAGGAGGCGTGGTGCCTCGCCACCCGGATCCGCGGCGCGATCATGCTGGTGCGGGGGCGGGCGTCCGACCTGCTGCCGAGCGACCACCACCGCGAGCGCAGCGCCGTCACCCGCGTGCTCGGCTACAACGGCGGCGGTGACCTGCTGGAGGACTACCGCAGGCACGCCCGCCGCGCCCGCGCCGTCGTCGAGCGCGTCTTCTACGGCGGCGACGCCGGCTGGGCCGGCTAGTTCGCGGTGTCGGTGCCGGGGGAGCGGCCGATCCGCGCGGCGACGAGCCGTGCGGCCCGTGCCTGGAAGGCGACGAGCGGTTCCGGGCGCCGCACGTACAGCAGCCAGGACGTCCACAGCGTGCCGCCGACCAGCGCCATGCCGACCACCGCGTCCAGCACGTAGTGGTTGGCGGTCGCGAGGATCACCAGCACGGTCGTCGCCGGGTAGAGCAGCCCGAGGGCCTGCGCCCACCGCCGCGCCGCCAGCTTGACCAGCACGAACCCGCACCACAGCGCCCAGCCGGCGTGCATCGACGGCATCGCCGCGTACTGGTTCGTCAGGCTGCCGGACGCGTCGCTCGCGTACAGGCCGAGCGAGTGCAGGGCGGTCACCGGGTCGACGAAGCCCTCGCTGTGCAGGAAGCGCGGCGGGGCGAGCGGGTACAGCCAGAAGCCGACCAGCGCGACACCCGTCGAGACCATGATGGACGTGCGGAGCCAGCGGTACTCCTGCGGCCGGAACCGGTACAGCCATACGACGATGCCGAGCGTCACCCCGAAGTGGGCGGTGGCGTAGAAGACGTTGGCGGTGCGGGCGAGCCAGGGCACCTGCAGCAGCGTCTGGTTCAGGCCGAGCTCGACGTCCAGGCCGAGGAGCCGCTCGAAGCGAAGGATGTCGTAGGCGTGCCGGAACGCGGGGGCCGTCCCGTCCTGAACCAGGACGATCCGGGTGAGCGTATATCCGGTGTAGAAGAGGGCGATGAGCAGGAGCTCGCGCCACACCGGCGGTGCGGCGAGTACCCGGTGCCGCATCGTCGCGGCCGGCCGTCGCGGCTCGCCCGCGGGGGACCGGGGTTCCGGTTCCCGACGGGCTGCTGGGGGGGCGGATTGGGCCATGCTACCTATCTTTGCCTCGTGGCCACCTCGTTGAGATCACCGCGACGAATGGTCTTCATCTCAGCCTTGAGTAGTACGACCCTGATGCGGTATCCGGACTTGCGGGGGAGGGGCTTCCCCCGCGGGGCGCCCGTTAAGCCGATCATGCATCAGCATAGGCGGGGACGGGTAGGTCCCGACCGCTCGCGCGCGCCCACCCGGAGGGACACATGCCCCGGAGCCCGTCGAAATCCGGCATCGCATCATTTACCGTCCTAACTCTGGCCGTTTCCGGTCTGGCCGCGTGCAGCGGAGGCTCGGACGAGCCCCGCCCCACACCGTCCGCGACGACGCTCGCCGCCCGGAAGCCCGACTGGACCGACTGCAGGAACCTCCCTCGGCGACCGCCCGGCGCCCCTGAGCCGCCCTCAGGGTTCCGATGCGGAACGGTGAAGGTACCACTCGACTACGACAAACCGTCCGGAGACACCATCGACCTCGCCCTGATCCGCTTCCCCGCCACGAGGCGGGAGGGCCGCATCGGGTCGCTGCTCTTCAACTTCGGAGGCCCCGGCGGAGACGGCGTCGACACTCTCTACCAGGCGTACGGCCAGTACAGGGAGCTCAACACCCGCTACGACCTCATCGGGTTCGACCCCCGCGGCGTCGGCCGCAGCGCGCCCGTCACCTGCGTCGACGACAAGAGGATGGACGAGCTCGCCGCCTCCGAGGGGTCGCCCGACGACGCCGCCGAGGAGAGGGGGCTCCTCCGGGAGATCGGCGAGTTCGCCCGCGCCTGCCAGACCCGCTCCGGACGGGTCCTCCCGCATGTCGGCACCGTCAGCGCCGCACGTGACATGGACGTCCTCCGGGCGGCCCTCGGCGACGCCAAGCTGCACTACTTCGGCATCTCCTACGGGACGCAGCTCGGCGCGAGCTACGCCCACCAGTACCCGGCCAACGTCGGCCGCGCCGTCCTCGACGGAGCCGTCGACACCCGGATCGACGACGTGGACCTCGGCCTCCAGCAGGCCGCCGCGTTCCAGCGCGCCCTCGGCGACTTCGCGAAGAGCTGCGCCGCGCGAGGCGCCGCCCTCTGCCCTCTCGGCGCCGACGCCGGCGAGATCGTCGCGTCCGTCGGCCGCCTCCTCGACGCACTGGACGCCCGGCCGCTGCCCGCCGCGTCCGGCCGCGAGCTGACCCAGAGCCTCGCCGCGTCCGGCGTCGCCGCCGCCCTCTACTCCAAGGAGGCGTGGCCCGTCCTGATCCAGGGCCTCACGGAGGCGACCCGGCGGCGCACCGGCAACACCCTGCTCATGCTCGCCGACCTGCTCAGCGGCCGCCGCGAGGACGGCACCTACAGCAACCTCACGCCCGCCAACACCGCCATCGGCTGCGCGGACGGCGCCGCCCGGTACACCGCCGCGGACGTCCACCGCGAACTGCCGCGCTTCCGCAGGGCGTCCCCGGTCTTCGGCCCCTGGATGGCGTGGGGCCTTATCCAGTGCACGGACTGGCCGGTGAAGGGCGACGACGACGCCGGTGAGGTGTCCGCCCCGTCCGCCGCGCCGATCCTCGTGATCGGCAACACCGGCGACCCCGCCACCCCCTACGCGTGGGCGCCCGCCCTCACCAGGGAACTCGGAGGCAAGGCCACGCTCCTCACCCTCAAGGGAGAGGGCCACGGCGCCTACGACACCGGGAACGCGTGCGTGCGGAAGGCCGTCCAGTCCTACCTTCTGGACGGCAAGGTCCCGGCGAAGGGCACCACCTGCGACTAACCCTCCGGGATGACCTGCACCACGTCCATCGGAGCCTTGAGCGCCAGCCCCACCGTGCAGTAGCCGTCGGACACGCGCTTCGCCACCGCCCGCAGCACCTCGTCGGCCTTGTCGTCCCCCTCGGGCAACTCGACGTCGTACGTGACGGTGATCGTCCCGAGCCTGCTGCGGTCCACCTTCTCGGCCGCGACGCTCGCCGCGAGCCGCACCATCCGATGCCCCCGCTTCGCGGTCAGGGGCTCCACCGTCACCAGTTCACACCCCCCGAGCGCGGCCAGCATCAGCTCGACGGGCGTGAACACCCGGTCGGTCTCCCCGTCACCGATGGCGACCTCCGCCCCCCGCGCGTTGACCGCCCGGAACCCGTCCTCGGTGCGCTCCACCCTGACCTCGGCCATCGCCATCTCCTTTGATCGTCAGCCGGACAACGTCCCCGTCCCCCCGCATCTTCCCGGACGCGATCGCCTTCTGAACCGGCCGCACACCGCCGGTGCCGCCCCTCGCGCGGGAGGCGACGCGGCACCCATGCCGGACGATCCGGCGGGCAGACGAGGCCCGCGGCGCCGCGGTGCCGGGGTCAGGACGCTTGATGGGATTCGCGGGCGTCGAGGAGTTCGTCCCAGTGCTCCTCCGCCCAGGTGCAGGCGGCGTCCAGGGGTTCCAGCAGGGAGCGGCCCAAGGGGGTGAGCGTGTACTCGACGTGGGCGCCCCGGAGGACCGTGCGGGTGACCAGGCCGTCGCGTTCCAGGTTCCGCAGGGACGTGGTGAGGACCTTCGGCGTCACCCGGCTCAGCGGCAGGCGCAGCTCGGAGAAGCGGCGCGGGCCGCCTTCGAGGCACCTGATGATCAGCGCCGCCCACTTGTCGCCGAACCGGATCGGGTTGAGCGTGGACGGGCACAGCTCGTCGAACATGTCGGCGGGCAGGGGCTCCCTCATGGGCTCGACGATATCCGGTATCCGTGCGGTAACCGGGGCCCCGGATAGCTTCCCGCCGAGCGGCCGGACGCGGCGTCCGGCCCGGGGCGAGAGGTGACCGGTATGGACATCGTGGTGTTCGGCGCGGGCGGGCGAGCGGGGAGGCGGGCCGTCGCCGAGGCGCGGAAGCGGGGCCACCGCGTCACCCCCGTGGTGCGAGACCCCGCGCGGCACGACCTGCGGGACGCGGTGGCGGGTGATGCCACCGACGCGGCGAGCATCGCGAAGGCCGCCGCGGGCCACGACGCGGCCATCAGCACCGCCGTCGACCTGGCGGCGGACGCCCGCGGCTTCTTCGCCGGGGCGTCCCGCGCGCTGGACACCGGCCTCACCCGGGCGGGCGTGCGCCGGCTGGTGGTCGCGGGGCTCGCGTCCATCCTGCCGGGATCGTCCGGTATACCGCTCATGGACGAGCCCGGCTACCCGAACGAGTACCGCGCGTTCTACCTGGGCCACGCGGCGGGCTTGCAGGCGCTCCGGGACGGCACGCTCGACTGGGCGTACATCGCCCCGTCCGGCGACTTCGACCACGACGGCGCCCCCACCGGCCGCTACCAGGTCGCGGACCACGCGGACAGGGACGCCGGCATCACCTATGAGGACTTCGCCATCGCGCTCGTCGACGAGGCCGAGGCGCCGCGCCACCACCGGACCGCCCTCAGTGTGCGCCGCCCCTAGGCTTGACGCGTGGACATCCCCACCGACGACGAGATCCGGGCCCTGCACGAGGCGCACGCCCCCTCCGAGGAGGCGTTCGACCTCGTCCACACGCACTGCCGGATCGTGTGCGAGATCGCCGAGCGCATCATGGAGCGGACCCGGTTCGACGGGGACGCCGACCTGGTCCGGGCCGGGTGCCTGCTGCACGACATCGGCGTGTACCGGCTCGCCTGGACGGACGGCCGCCCCGAGGAGACGGGCTACGTGCGGCACGGCGTGCTGGGTCACGGGCTGCTGGACGAGGCGGGCTTCCCCGAGGTCCTCTGCCGCTTCTGCTCCCGCCACGTCGGCGTGGGCATCACCCGCGCCGACGTGGTCGAGCAGCGCCTCCCGATCCCGGTGGACGACTACCTGCCGGAGTCGCCGGAGGAGGAACTGGTCATGTACGCCGACAAGTTCCACACCAAGGCGGAGCCGCCCGTCTTCCTGACCGCCGACTCGTTCGCGACCCGCCTGCGCCGCCGCGGCGAAGCCAAGGTGGCCCGCTTCCGCGCCCTGGTCGCCCGCTACGGCGAGCCGGACCTGACGGGACTGGCCGCGGAGCACGGCCACCCGCTGGCGTGAGAACGGATGCGGGCCCGGCGGTCGCCGCCGGGCCCGCACGCAGGACGCCTCACACGTCGTAGTACAGCTCGAACTCGTGGGGGTGCGGGCGGAGGCGGATGGGGTCGATCTCGAACTCGTTCTTCATCGAGATGTAGGTCTCGATGAGGTCCGGGGTGAAGACGCCGCCTTCGAGCAGGTAGTCGTGGTCGGCCTCCAGGGCCGCGAGGACCTCGGGGAGCGAGCCCGGGACCTGCGGGATCGCGCGGGCCTCCTCCGGGGGCAGCTCGTAGAGGTCCTTGTCGATCGGCTCCGGCGGCTCGATCTTGTTCTTGATTCCGTCCAGGCCCGCCATCAGCATCGCCGAGAAGGCGAGGTAGGGGTTGCAGGACGGGTCGGGCACGCGGAACTCGATGCGCTTCGCCTTCGGGTTCGACCCGGTGATGGGGACCCGGATGCAGGCGGAGCGGTTGCGCTGCGAGTAGACCAGGTTGACCGGGGCCTCGAAGCCGGGGACCAGGCGGTGGTAGCTGTTCACCGTCGGGTTCGTGAAGGCGAGGAGGGACGGCGCGTGCCTGAGGAGGCCGCCGATGTAGTAGCGGGCGGTGTCCGACAGGCCCGCGTAGCCGACCTCGTCGTAGAAGAGCGGCGAGCCGTCCTTCCAGAGGGACTGGTGGACGTGCATGCCGGAGCCGTTGTCACCGAAGATGGGCTTCGGCATGAACGTGACGCTCTTGCCGGCGTTCCGCGCGACGCTCTTCACGATGTACTTGTAGAGCATCAGGTTGTCGGCCGTCTTCAGCAGCGTGTCGAAGCGGAAGTCGATCTCGGCCTGGCCGGCGGTGCCGACCTCGTGGTGCTGCATCTCGACCGCGATGCCGGACTCGATGAGCTGCGCGACCATCTCCGACCGCAGGTCGGTGTAGTGGTCCATCGGCGGTACGGGGAAGTAGCCGCCCTTGTAGGGGGGCTTCGCGCCGAGGTTGCCGCCGGGCTCCTCGCGGCCGGTGTTCCACGCGCCCTCGATCGAGTCGAGGTAGTAGTAGCCGGCGTTCTCCCGCGTCTCGAAGCGGACGTCGTCGAAGATGTAGAACTCGGCCTCGGGACCGCAGAAGACCGTGTCGGCGATGCCGGTGCCGCGCAGGTAGTCCTGCGCCTTCTTCGCGATGTTGCGGGGGTCGCGGCTGTAGGGCTCGCCCGTCAGCGGGTCGTGCACGAAGAAGTTGATGATCAGCGTCTTGTGCTGGCGGAACGGGTCCAGGACGGCGGTCGCGGGGTCCGGGAGGAGCAGCATGTCCGACTCGTGGATCTCCTGGAATCCGCGGACGGACGACCCGTCGAACATGAGGCCGTCGGTGAAGACGCTCTCGCCGAAGTTCTCGACGGGGAAGGTGAAGTGCTGCATCTTGCCCGGCAGGTCCACGAAACGGCAGTCGACGAATCGCACACCTTCGTTCCTGAGGTAGCTCAGGACCTCTTCGGCGCTGCTGAACATCCAGCCTCCTTGGGGCGCTTTTTGGGCTTCGATCAGGGTACGGGGAAGCCGTTTCCCAGCCGTGTCCCGAATGTTTCGGCTGTGTTACGCATCACTCTGCGCGATGCGTCGCCGCTCCCCGTGGCCCCTGTCACCCGTGCCCTCCGGAGCCGCGTCGGAACCCCGCGGGGGACCGGATAGCGTAGGCGCATGAGCAGTGGCAAGGAGCGGGCGGCGGCCGGCCCGCGGTGGACCCAGACGTGGCTGAGCGGCGCCCGCGCGGCGGGCGCCGACCTCGGGGCGCCGGGTGCGCGGTTCGGGCTGCCCGAGCACGGTCCCGGCGCGGTCGCGAGCTACGGGCGGCGGCTCGTCGCGCTGTTCGTCGACTGGGGCCTGTCGATGCTCGTCGCGAGCCTGCTGGCCCGCTCGTTCGACTGGACGCCCGCCGGCCGCAGCACGGCGACGCTGGTCGTCTTCGGGATCCAGGCGTGGCTGCTGACCGCCCTGATCGGCACCACGATGGGCAAGCGGCTGTGCGGCATCCGGGTGGTGCGGCCGGACGGCCGGCGCGTCGGGTTCGGCTGGGCACTGGCCCGCAGCGCCCTGCTGGTCCTGGTCGTCCCTGCCCTCATCTGGGACCGCGACTACCGCGGCCTCCACGACCGCGCCGCGAACACGGTCGTCGTCAACGTCTGAGCAGGCCGGAAATGGAAACGCCCCCGGGGATCCGGGGGCGTTCGCCGTGTCAGCGCATCTTGGGCTTCGGGCCCTTGGGCATCTTCGCGCCCTTCGGCATCGGGCCCTTCGGCATCTGCATGGCGCGGGGGAGCGCCTGGAGCCGGTCGTTCAGCTCGGCGACCTGCGCCTTGCTGAGGTTGCGGGGGAGCTTCATCAGGTGGCGCTGGAGCTTGCCGACCGGGATCTGGCCCTCCTCGTCCCCGACCTGGATGTCGTAGATGGGGACCTGCTGGGCGGCGCGGGAGATGCGCTTCTTCTCCGCGCCGAGCAGCTGCCCGACCCGGCTGCGCGGGCCCTCCGACACGAGGACGACGCCCGGCCGGCCGACCGCGCGGTGCACCATGTCGAGGTTCCGGTTGCCGCTGACGGCCTCGGTGACCGTCCAGCCGCCGCGCATGTTCTTCAGGATCGCGGCGGCGGCGCCCGGCTGCCCCGCGATCATCTTGTACTGCGCGCGCTGCGCCAGCTGCCCGAAGACGATCATTCCGACGGCGAACGCGGCGAGGACGCCGAGCGGGATGAAGAACCACAGCTGGCCGATCAGCAGCCCGATCAGGATCATCACGACGAGCGTCCCGAACGCGGACGCGAACGTGATCGGGAGGGCCTTGGGGTCGGCCTGGCGGACCACCTGGGCGACCATGCGGATCTGCTTCAGGCGGCCCGGACGCTCCTGGACCCCGTCAGCGGGCTTTTTCGACATGCGCCCAAGGATAGTCGCGACGGGGCCGTCGCCGGACACCCCCGGCGGCGGTCAGATCCGGCGCGCGTCGACCGCCTGCCGGTAGAGGCGGCCGGCGCGGTAGCTCGACCGGACGAGCGGACCGGACATGACGCCCGCGAAGCCGATCTCCTCCGCCTCGGCGGACAGCTCGACGAACTCCTCCGGCTTCACCCAGCGCTCGACGGGGTGGTGGCGGGGCGTCGGCCGCAGGTACTGGGTGATCGTGATGAGCTCGCAGCCCGCCTCGTGCAGGTCGCGCAGCGCTTGCGAGACCTCCTCGCGCGTCTCGCCCATGCCGAGGATGAGGTTCGACTTGGTGACGAGGCCGTCCGCGCGGGCCTGCGTGATGACGTCGAGGGAGCGCTCGTAGCGGAACCCGGGCCGGATCCGCTTGAAGATGCGCGGGACGGTCTCGACGTTGTGGGCGAGGACCTCGGGCCGGGCCGAGAACACCTCGGCGAGCTGCTCGGGGATCGCGTTGAAGTCGGGGATGAGCAGCTCGACGCCGCAGCCGGGCACGGCCGCGTGGATCTGCCGGACGGTCTCGGCGTACAGCCAGGCGCCGCCGTCCTCCAGGTCGTCGCGGGCGACGCCGGTGACGGTCGCGTACTTCAGGCCCATCTTCGTGACGGACTCGGCGACGCGGCGCGGCTCGTCGCGGTCGAGCGCGGCGGGCTTCCCGGTGTCGATCTGGCAGAAGTCGCAGCGCCGGGTGCACTGGTCGCCGCCGATGAGGAAGGTGGCTTCGCGGTCCTCCCAGCATTCGAAGATGTTGGGGCAGCCGGCCTCCTGGCACACGGTGTGCAGGCCCTCGGACTTCACCAGCCCGCTGAGCTCCCGGTACTGGGGGCCCATCTTCAGCCGCGTCTTGATCCAGTCGGGCTTGCGCTCGATGGGGGTCTGGCTGTTGCGGGCCTCGATGCGGAGAAGCTTGCGCCCCTCGGGTGTCGCCGTCGTCACCGGTCCAGAGTACGTCGCGGTCATCGCCGGCGGCACATCGGACGGTCCCGGGCTCAATGCCGTATCGGAGCGATCTCGAACATGTGACAACAGGTGTTTCGCTGCGAAGATTCGTGTGTTCCCGACGTGTACGGATGCGGATCTCTTTAAGGTGACTCCCTGTCGTCACGTATTTGCTCAGCAGGAGGACCGCAGTGGGCCTGGCAATGTCGTACCTCAGGGTGCCGCCGGTGCTGGCGGGGGAGCCGGACCCCGGCCGGGCCGCCCGCCGCATCTTCGGCGCGCCCGACTGGCGCCGCCGGGCCGCGGCGGAGCCCTTCGAGCTCGGCCGCGCCTGGCAGGCGATGCACTACCTGCTGACCGGGGACGCCTGGGAGGGCCGCGCGCCGCAGGCGGACGTGGTGTGCGGCGGCCGCCTCCTCACCGAGGACGGCGCCGAGGAACTCGGCATGGACATCATCTACCTGGCCCCCGAGCGGGTGAAGCCCGTCGCCGACTTCCTGGCCGCGACGCCGTTCGAGCAGGTCGCCGCCCGCTTCGACCCGGCGGCGATGGTGTCGTCGGGCGTTCAGGACGCGGGCCGCCTGGACGCCGCGGCCCGCGACCGGGTCTTCAGGCCCGCCCACGCGGGCCTGACGGCGTTCTTCCGCGCCGCGGCGACCGAGGGCCAGGCCGTCTACAAGGTCATGGCAGCGCCCAGATAGCGGACGTCAGTCGGCGAGCTGCGCGGTGGTGCGGTGAAGGGTCTCCGTCGCGCCCAGGATGGCGGCGAGGCGGCGTTCGACCAGGGGGGTGACCTCGGCGACGGTGACCCTGCGGCCGAGTTCGAGGCTGAGGCTGGTGGAGCCCGCGTCGCGGATGCCGCACGGGACGATGCGGTCGAACCATGACATGTCGGGGTCGCAGTTCAGCATGAATCCGTGCATCGTCACGCCGCGCGCGACGCGGATGCCGATCGAGCCGATCTTGCGGTCCGGCGTGCCGGGCACCCAGAGGCCGCTGCGTCCCTCGACGGTCGTGGTGGCGAGGCCCAGCTCGGCGCACACGTCCATCATCATGCGCTCCAGCAGGCGCACGTAGGCGACCACGTCGACGGGGTCGGGCAGCCGGACGATCGGGTAGCCGGTCAGCTGCCCCGGCCCGTGCCAGGTGATCTTGCCGCCCCGGTCCACGTCGACGACGGGGGCGCCCGGGTCGCCGAACGGGCGGTCCAGCGGTTCGGTGCGCTTGCCCGCGGTGTAGACGGGCTCGTGCTCCAGCAGCAGCACCGTGTCGGGGATCAGGTCGTCCACGCGCCGCGCGTGCGTGCGTTTCTGCAGGTCCCAGCCGTCGGTGTAGGGGACGGCGTCCGTCCCGAACCCGGCGTGGACGATCACCAGCCGCCCGGCGGCGGTGACCGCGGTGGGCGTTTCGCGTACCTCTGTGTCGGTCACGTCGCCAGCTTATGCCCGCTCCTGGGTGACCCGCCGGTAGCGGTCAGAGCTCCGCCAGCAGCCGCGGCTCCAGCCGGGACTCCTTCGCCGTGCCCGGCGCGTCCGGCTCGATCCGGTAGGCCGCGCCGGTACGCCGGTACGACACGGCCTGGACGAACTCCGTCCCGACGTAGTGCAGCCCGACGCCCTCGTCGGCGGCGTACCCGTCGGGCAGCGCGCCCTCCCCGACGAGCTGCTGCAGCAGCGGGCGGCGCTGCCGGTCGCAGTCGTAGTGGACGCCGCACGAGTACGGCAGGAAGCCGAGACCGTCGGTCATGGGCCGCAGCTGAGGGCCGAAGGAGTCGGTGTTGCCGCCCACGTGCCAGCACAGGGCGCCCGCGCTCTGCCCGGACATGACGACGCCCGCCTGCCACGCCTCGTGCAGGATCTCGTCCAGCCCGTGGAGCCGCCACAGCGCCAGGAGGTTCTCGACGCTGCCGCCCGACACGTAGACGAGGTCCTGCTGGAGCAGGTGCCCGCGCATGTCCTGGAGGTTCGGCATCGGGAACAGCGCCAGGTGCGACACCTCGGCGTCGAGCCGGCCGAACGCCGCGTAGAAGCGGGCGATGTACTCGGAGCCGTCGCCGACCGCCGTGGTGAGGAAGCAGATCTTCGGCCGGTCCTGGCCGGTGAGGTCGCACGCGTAGCGGAGCAGCGGGCTCGGCGCGAGGCCCTCCCGGCCGTCCGGGACGAACGTGCCCCCGCCGATCGCGAGGATGTGCGGCTGTCCGTCGGTGCTCATTCACCCTCCATGGCTCACGCTGTCTCATTGTCACCGTATGGCGGCGGATGCCGAACGTACGGGACTTTGACGTTTCTTGGCCGCTACAGGAGACCCGCGAGGGCCGTGTCGAGGTCCGGGTGGGCGAACCGGAACCCGGCCTCCTCCAGGCGCGCCGGCCGGACGCGCTGGCTGATCAGCGGGCCCTCGTCGGCGAAGCCGCGCAGCGCCGCCCGCAGCGCGATCCGCGGGACGCGCAGCGGCGCGGGCCGGTGCAGGGCCCGCGCGAGCGCGCGGGTGAACTCGGCGTTCGTGACCGGGGCGGGCGCGGTCAGGTTGACCGGCCCGGCGATATCGTCGGCGATGAGGAGCCGCAGCGCCGCGATCTGGTCGGGCAGCGAGATCCAGCTCATCCACTGCCGGCCGTCGCCGAGCCGTCCGCCGAGGCCGAGCCGGAACAGCGGCAGCGTCCGGCCGAGCAGGCCCCCGTGCCGGGCCAGGACGATGCCCGTCCGCGGATGGACGACCCGGACGCCCGCGTCCCGCGCGGGCCGTGCCGCCGCCTCCCAGTCGCGCACGACCTCCGCCAGGAACCCGGAGCCCATCGGCCCCTTCTCGTCGACCTCGCGGCCGCCGGTGTCGCCGTAGTAGCCGATCGCCGACCCGCACACGAGGACGGGCGGCCGGTCGCCGGCGGACGCGATCGCCTCGGCGAGGGTGCGGGTGCCGAGCAGCCGGCTGTCGCGGATCCGGCGCTTGTGCGCGCGCGTCCACGGCCGGTCGCCCACGCCCGCGCCGGCGAGGTGGACGACGGCGTCGGCGCCCTCGATCGCCCGCGCCTCCAGGCATCCGTCGGCGGGGGACCAGCGCGCCTCGTCGGGACGTTCGGGCTCCCGCCGGACCAGCCGGACGACCTCGTGGCCGTCGTCCCGCAGCGACCGCACGAGCGCCGACCCGATCAGCCCCGAACTCCCGGTCACGGTGACCCTCATGGATACACAGTAGGACGGGCGAGCCACCTACGGTGAAAATCCCACCCCGTTCCGGGTTTCCACGGAGCAAAGGCGGTGCCGTGCTCATGGCGGTGGCCCCGGCGCCGGGCGGTGGACGCCTGACGCCGGGGCCACCGCGTGCGATCGCGCGTCGCTCCGGCTCGCTACGCGATCAGCTTCTCAGCCTCGCCCGGCCCCGACCCGGCCACGCTCGCGAGCGCGGTGGTCGGGGCCGGTGACCGGTGAGGTCACAGACCGAGGTCGGCCTCGAAGTTGCCCTCCTCCAGGCGGTGCTTGATGGTGCCGAGGAATCGGGCCGCGTCGGCGCCGTCGATGAGGCGGTGGTCGTAGGTCAGTGCCAGGTAGACCATGGACCGGACGGCGATGACCTCGCCCAGCTGCGGGTCGTCGATGACGGCGGGGCGCTTCACGACGGCGCCGGTGCCGAGCATGCCGACCTGCGGCTGGTTGAGGATCGGCGTGTCGAACAGCGCGCCGCGGCTGCCGGTGTTGGTCAGCGTGAACGTGCCGCCCGCGAGCTCGTCCGGGCTGAGCTTGTTCGTGCGGGTGCGGTCGGCGAGGTCGGCGATGCGCTGCGCGAGGCCGCCGAGGTTGAGCTGGCCCGCGTTGTGCACGACCGGGACCATGAGGCCCCGCTCGGGCACGTCCACCGCGATGCCGAGGTTCTCGACGTCGTGGTAGGTGACCTCGCTGTTCGCGCTGTCGATGACGGCGTTCAGCTTCGGGTGGTCCTTGAGCGCCTCGACCGCCGCGAGCGCGAAGAACGGCAGGAACGACAGTTTGACGCCGGTGCGGGCATGAAAGTCGGCCTTGGCCCGGTCCCGCAGCCGAGCGATCTTGGTGATGTCCACCTCGACCACGGTGGTGAGCTGCGCGGACACCTGCAGCGACTCCACCATCCGGCGGGCGATCGTCTGCCGGATGCGGCTCATCTTCTCGGTCTTGCCGCGCAGCGCGAGCTGCTCGGCGGGCGCGCCGGCGGGTGCCGGGGCGGCGTGCCGGCCGGCGGGTGCCGCGGCCGGGGCGGCGGCGGCCGGGGCCGGGGCGGCGGGCGCAGCCTGCTGCTGGGCGGCCTGGGCGGCGCGGGCCGCCTCCAGGACGTCCTGCTTGCGGATGCGGCCGCCGACGCCGGTGCCCTGCACCGAGCCGAGGTCGACCCCGTGCTCGGTGGCGAGCTTGCGCACCAGCGGCGTCACGTACGGGCCCTCGCCGGACGCGGTGTCCTCGGCGGGGGCGGCCGGACGCTCCTGCGCGGCGGGCGCGGGAGCGGGGGCCGGGGGCGCGGGCGCGGGCGGCTGGGGCGGCGCGGGCGGCTGCTGCTGGGCGGGCGGCGGCCACGCGGCGGGCGGCGGCGCCTGCGGCGCGGACGGCTGAGCCTGCTGCGCGTCGGGCTGAGCCTGCTGCGCGGCGGGCTGCGCCGGCGCCTGCTGCTGCTCCTCCTGCTGAGGCTCCTCCTCCTGCTGCGCGGACGGGGCGCCACCGCCGGACGGGGCGTCGCCCTCGTCCCCGATGACGGCGAGTTCGGCGCCGACCTCGACGGTCTCGTCCTCGGCGACGGTGATGCTGGTCAGGATGCCCGAGGCGGGCGAAGGGATCTCGGTGTCGACCTTGTCGGTCGACACCTCGAGCAGCGGCTCGTCGGTCTCGACGCGCTCACCCTCCTTCTTCAGCCAGCGGGTGACGGTGCCCTCGGTGACGCTCTCGCCGAGCTGGGGCATGGTGACGGAGACCGGCATGGCTCTCAGCGACTCCTTCGAGAATGGAACGGTGCCGGCGTTCAGCCGTGCACGTGCAGTGGCTTGCCGGCGAGCGCGAGATGCGCCTCGCCGACGGCCTCGGACTGTGTCGGATGGGGATGGATCAGCTGGGCGACCTCGCCGGGCAGGGCCTCCCAGTTGTAGATGAGCTGGCCCTCCGCGATGAGCTCCCCGACGCGGGCGCCGACCATGTGGATGCCGAGGACGGGACCGTCCACGGCCGAGATCACCTTGACCTCGCCCTGCGTCCCCAGGATCTTGCTCTTGGGGTTCCCCGCGAGGTCGTAGGTGAACTCCTTGACCTCGTGTCCGCGCTCGCGCGCCGTCGCGGTGGTGATGCCCACCGAGGCGACCTCCGGGTCGGAGTAGGTGATGCGCGGGACGCCGTCGTAGTCGATCGGGACCGGGTCGAGCCCGGCGAGCCGCTCGGCGACGAGGATGCCCTCGGCGAACCCGACGTGCGCGAGCTGCGGGGTCGGGATCAGGTCGCCGACCGCGGAGATGGTGGGGACGTTCGTCCGGCAGTACGCGTCGACCTTGACGAAGCCGCGCTCGGTCTCGACGCCGGCCTCGGCGAGGCCGATGCCGTCCGAGACGGGTCCGCGGCCGACCGCGACGAGCAGGATCTCCGCGTCGATGGTCTTGCCGCCCTCCAGGGTGACGGCGACGCCGCCCTGGGTCGGCTTGACGGCCTCGAAGCGGGTGCCCGTCTCGTACTTGATGCCGCGCTTGCGGAAGGCGCGCTCCAGCCGCTTGCTGCTGGACTCCTCCTCCAGCGGCAGGAGGCGGGGCAGCGCCTCGACGATCGTGACCTCGGCGCCGAAAGAGCGCCACACGCTGGCGAACTCGACTCCGATGACGCCGCCGCCGAGGATGACGACGGAGCCGGGGACGTGCTCCAGCCGCAGCGCGTGGTCGCTGGAGATGACGCGCTCACCGTCGATCTCCAGTCCGGGCAGCGACTTCGGGGCCGAGCCGGTGCCGAGCACGATGTGCGCGCCCTCCAGCGTCCGGGCGCCGCCGCCGGCCAGGGCGACCTCGACGGTCGTCGGGCCGGTCAGCCGGCCGGTGCCCTGGACGATCTCGATGCCCCGGGACTTGACGAGCCCGGTGAGGCCCTTGACCGTGGTGGAGACGATCTTGTCCTTGTAGGCGTTGACGGCGGCGATGTCGATGCCCTCGAACGTCGCCCGGACGCCGAACGCGGCGGCCTCGCGGGTCTGGTCCGCCACCTCGGCCGCGTGCAGCAGCGCCTTGGTGGGGATGCAGCCCCGGTTCAGGCAGGTGCCGCCGAGGGTGTCGTCCCGCTCGATGAGCGCGACCCTCCTGCCGAGCTCGGCGGCGCGCAGCGCGCACGCGTACCCGCCGCTGCCGGCTCCCAGGACCACGATGTCGTAGGGGCCGTTGTCGACCACTGGACGCTCCCTTTCCCGTTTCCGGCGCCGCGTGGTTCGCGGCGCCCTGGGCGCGGCGGGGCGTACCGGATCGCGGACCCCCGCCACGAGAAACCTATTCTCTTCTCCGCCCGGTCGCACGGGGCGGGGGGTTCACAGCGAGCCCGCGGCGAGGTCCTCGGCGATCTGGACGAGCGTGCGGGTGGCCGCGCCGGTGCCGCCCTTGGGGGTGTACCCATAGGGCTCGCCCTTATGGAAGGACGGGCCGGCGATGTCGAGGTGCGCCCACCTGACGCCGTCCGGGACGAACTCCTTGAGGAAGACGCCCGCGACGAGCATGCCGCCCCAGCGGTCGCCGCTGATGTTGGCGATGTCGGCGACCGCGGAGTCGAGGCCCTTGCGCAGCTCCGCCGGCAGCGGCATGCCCCAGGACGGCTCGCCGGCGCGGTCCGCGGCGGCGACGACCTTCTCCCGGAGCTCGTCGTCGTTGGCCATGACGCCCGTGGTGCGGGTGCCGAGCGCGACCATCTGCGCGCCGGTCAGCGTGGCGACGTCCACGATGAGGTCGGGCTCGTCCTCGGCGGCGCGCACCAGGGCGTCGGCGAGGACGAGGCGCCCCTCGGCGTCGGTGTTGAGGACCTCGACGGTCGTGCCGCCGTAGACGCTCAGGACGTCGGACGGGCGCTGCGCGGTGCCGGACGGCATGTTCTCGGCGAGCGCGAGGTAGCCGACGACGTTGACCTTCGGGCCGAGCTTGGCGATCGCGGCGAGCGCGCCGAGCACGGCGCCCGCGCCGCCCATGTCGGACTTCATCCAGTCCATGGAGTCGGTCGGCTTCAGCGACAGGCCGCCGGAGTCGAACGTGATGCCCTTGCCGACGAGCGCGAGCGTCGCCGTCGCGTCGGCGTGCCGGTAGGCGAGGCGGACGAGCCGGGGCGGGTTGACCGAGCCCTGCCCGACGCCCGCGATCCCGCCGAAGCCGCCCTCGACGAGCTCCTTCTCGTCCAGGATCTCGACCGCGAGGCCGGTCTCCGCGGCGACCCGCTCGGCCTCGCCGGCGAAGTCCTCGGGGCACAGGTGCGACGGCGGGGTGTTGACCAGGTCGCGGACGAGGTTGACCGACGACGCGAGGATCCGGGCGCGCTCCACGGCCGCCTCGCCCGCGGCGTCCCCGGCGGCGGGCGCGACGAGCCGGACGACGTCGACGGGCTCCTTGCGCTCGCCGGTGCGGAAGGAGTCGAAGGAGTAGGCGCCGAGCAGGGTGCCGAGCGCGACGGCCTCGACGTCCCCGGCGGTCGCGGCCGGCAGCGCGACCGCGACGCGGGCGGTGCCCGCGAGGGCGCGCGCGGCGGCGCCCGCGGCGCGGCGGAGGTCCTCGGCGGACGGCTTGTCCCCGAGCCCGGCGGCGACGACGAGGGGGGCGGGAACGGCCCCGAGGGTGGGCAGCTTGGTGATCTCCCCGGCCTTGCCGGTGGCGCCGAGCGCGCCCAGCGCGGCCGCGAGCCCGCCGCGCAGTGCCGTGTCGAGGCCGGCGGCCGCGGCGTTCGGAGCGACGCCGTCGCCGTCCGGTGCGACGCCGATGACGATGGCGTCGACGTCGAGGCTGGCCAGGTCTGCGCTGTCAAGGCTGATGGTCGTCACGTAGTCCGATGTTAGTCCTCCCGCCTGACCGGTTTCGCCCTTATGGAACAAGCCTTACCCGGCCAGAACGCGGCGGCGGGTGGCGGAACGGCGCGTCCGGGACGCGGCGCCGCTGGTCACCGGGAGATCGCGGCCGGACTCGGTGGTGGAGCGGGGCGCTATTCCCCTATTCCGACCGACTTGGCAGGTCAATGTCCGTGACCAGCACCGACACCCTCACCCTCCAGGACGCCCGCCGGCTCCGCGCCGACCGCGCCCGGCAGGTCGCCGACGCGCTGGGCCGCCAGGTCCCGTACGGCGAGCCGCGCAACGGCGCGCTGCCGCCCGAGACCGGGCTCGCCCGCGATTTCGGCGTGCGGGCCTGCGCCCGGCGGGCGCTCACCAGCCCGAGGGAGGCCGGCACGCCAGCACGATGAGCGCGGCGGTCGCTGCGGTCTCCACCAGGGCGCCCAGCACGTCCCCGGTGACGCCGCCGAGGCGCCGGACGGCGCGGCGCAGCACCGGCAGCGCCGCGCCGAGCCCGGCCGCGACCGCGAGCGCCGCCTGCAGGGCGCCGCCGGGACCCGCCGCGAGGAGTCCCGCGCCCGCCGCGGCGGCCAGCACCGCGCCCGTGGCCGCCGCGGCGGCGCCGGTCGGCACGGTGCCCGCCACCAGGCCGCCGAGGCCGCCCGGCCGGGCCGAGGGAACGGCGGCGCGGCAGGCCCACGGCAGGACGAGCCGTCCGGTCACGGCCGCGATGAGCACGGCGGCCGCCGGGTGCGCGGCCGACGACAGCGCGGCCACCTGGATGAGCAGCGTGCAGAGCAGGGTCACGACGCCGAACGGCCCGATGTCCGACCGCTTCATGATCGCGAGGGCCTCGTCGGCGGGCCTCCCGCTGCCCAGCCCGTCGGCGAGATCGGCGAGCCCGTCCAGATGCAGGGCCCGCGTGACGGCGGCGGTCGCCGCGACGGCGAGCGCCGCGCCCAGCAGCGCCGACAGCCCCGCCGCGTCCGCCGCGAGCAGCACCAGGGCCGCCGCGCCGCCGGGGACCAGCCCCACGCCGGGCGCGGCGAGCATCGCGGCACGCGCCGTCCCGCGATCCACCCGTTCGGGCGTCCGCAGCGGGACGACCGTGAGCAGCGTGACCGCCAGCCGCACGCCCCCCATCACGGCCCCTCCGCGACACGCTGCGGGAGGGGGATGGCGGCGGGCCGGGCACCGCCGGTCACGGCAGGTCCAGGACACGGCCCGCCACGACCAGGGCGACCGCGTCGGCGTGGGCGGCGAGCCGCTGGTTGAGCAGGCCCAGCGCGTCGGCGAACAGGCGTCCGGCGCGGGTCGTCGGCACCAGCGCCAGACCGACCTCCTCGGAGACGGCCACGACCCGCGCGGCGGTGTCCCGCCAGGCGGCCACGAGCGCGTCCACCTCCCCATGGACGCGCTCCGGGGCGTCCCAGGCGCCGGTGCGGTCCATGGCGGCGGTGAGCCAGCCGCCGACGCCGTCCACGAGCACCGGTCCGTTCGCGGAACCGAGCACGGCCGCGAGGTCGGCCGTCTCGACGGTCGTCCAGCCGGGCGGGCGCCGCCGCCGGTGCGCCTCGATCCGGGACGCCCAGTCCGCGTCGCCGTCGCGCCGCGCGGCCGTCGCCACGTAGGTCACGGCGGGGTACGCAGCCAGGCGCCGTTCCGCCTCCGCCGACTTGCCCGACCTGATGCCGCCCAGCAGGAGCGTCCGGTGCGGGCCATGGGTTTCAATGTTCATCGAACCCAGACCTTATGGCCGTACGCGAAGGAGACGCCGGTGGGCAACCCCCCGAACAGCCCGTGGCCCCAGCAACCGGGACCGGGGTACCCGTACGGGCCGCCGATGCCGCCGCCGCCGCGCAGGGGGCCGGGCGTCCTCATCGCGGTCCTCGCCGGGGTCGGGTTCACCGTCCTCCTGCTGGCCGTCGCCGCGTTCGCCGTGTTCGCCATGCGCGACGGCGGCGACGGAGGAGGAGGCGAGGGCCCGCCGGCGCGGGCCGGGCAGATCGCGGGCGGCGCCGAGGCCGTCCCGAACCCGGACGGCAGCCTCACCATGGCGCGGCCCGGCGTCACCGCCCCCCTCGTCGAGATCTACGAGGACTTCGCGTGCCCGCACTGCGGCGCGTTCGACCGGATGCACGACCCGATGCTGAAGGAGCTCGCGGTGTCCGGGCGGGCCAAGGTGATCTTCCGGCCGATGGTCGTCTTCGCCGCCACGCGGCAGCCCGCCCACGGCAACGCGCTGCGCGCCGCCGCCGCGATGCGGTGCGTCGGCGACGGCGCCCGGTGGCTCTCCTACCAGGACGCCCTCTACGCGCACCAGCCGCCGAGCCTCGACGTCGAGGGCTACACCACGTCCGAACTCGTCTCGTACGGCGCCGGGTTCGGCCTCACCGGCGACGACTTCGGCGAGTGCGTCCGGTCGCAGCGGCACGCGGCCTCGGTCCTGGAGGTCAGCCGGCGCTACCTCGCGGACGGCCTGCAGGGAACGCCCGCGGCGCGCGTGAACGGCCGCCTGCTCACGCAGAGCGAGACGGCGAGCGCGGAGGCCCTGCGCCGCGCGATCGAGGCCGCCGGCTGATCAAGCCGTTAGTCTCGCCGGGACGAGGGAGGTCGAGCGATGACGTGGAGCTGGCGTTTGGAGACGGCCGACGGGCGGACCGTCGGCATGTCGGAGGAGTCCTTCTCGACCCAGGCCGACGCGGAGAGCTGGCTGGGCGAGAACTGGCGGGGCCTCCGCGCCGACGAGATCGACAAGGTGACCCTCCTGAACGAGGAGGACACCGTCTACGCGATGAGCCTGCACGACCCCGAATGAGCGGCGGGCCGCGGGGACCGCGCGGTCCCCGCGGCCCACCGGTTCACGGGCGGCCGGGCGGGCTGACCGTCTTCGCCGGGTCGGTGACGACCGCGTCGCCGAGCACGTCGTCGATCCGCCGCATGACGTCGGCGTCCAGCTTCACGCCCGCCGCCTTCACGTTGTCGCGGACCTGCTCCGGACGCGACGCCCCCACGATCGCCGCCGACACGTTCGGGTTCTGCAGCGTCCAGGCGACGGCGAGCTGCGCCATCGTCAGGCCGTGCTCGTCCGCGATCGGCCGGAGGTTCTGCACGCGGGTCAGCAGGTCGTCGTTCAGCATGCGCTTGATGAAGTCCGCGCCGCCCTTGTCGTCCGTCGCGCGCGACCCCTCGGGCAGCGGCTGCCCCGGCTTGTACTTGCCGGTGAGGACGCCCTGCCCGATCGGCGACCAGACGATCTGCCCGATGCCCTCCCGCTCGCACAGCGGGACGACCTCGCCCTCGATGACCCGCCACAGCATCGAGTACTGCGGCTGGCTCGACACGATCCGGTCGAACCCCATCTCGTCGGCGATCTCCAGCGCGCGCCGGATCTCCTCCGCCCGCCACTCGGACACGCCGATGTACAGCGCCTTTCCCTGCCGGACGATGTCGTCGAACGCGCGGAGCGTCTCCTCCAGCGGCGTCTCGTAGTCGAAGCGGTGCGCCTGGTACAGGTCGACGTAGTCGGTCTCCAGGCGGCGCAGCGACGCGTTGATCGACTCCATGATGTGCTTGCGGGACAGGCCCCGGTCGTTCGGGCCCGGTCCCGTCGGCCAGTAGACCTTCGTGAAGATCTCCAGTCCCTCGCGCCGCCGCCCCTTCAGCGCGCGGCCGAGGACCTCCTCGGCGCGCGTGCCGGCGTACACGTCGGCGGTGTCGAACGTCGTGATCCCCTCGTCGAGGGCCGCCCGGACGCAGGCGTGCGCCGCGTCCTCCTCGACCTGGGAACCGTGGGTGAGCCAGTTGCCGTATGCGATCTCGCTGACCTTCAGGCCGCTCCGGCCCAGATTGCGGAACTCCATGCCTCCGACCCTAACCGGCGTAAGATCATGAGAGCCCCACCCGGCGGACGCGCCCGGCGCGTCCCGTCAGACGTCGTCCTTGTCCCCGATGCCGACCTGGGGGGCGGGGACGCGCAGGCGGCGGATCTGCATGGCGCGCATCGCCGCGTACATGCCGAGGCCCTTGCGGTCCTCGTCGGGGTACCGCTCGGCGGCCAGCCGCTTGACGCCGCGGCTGAGCATGAGGCCCTCGCCGAACACCGCGAGCAGCAGCAGGGGCGGCGCGAACAGCATCAGCAGCCGGGCCGCCGTGATCGGCAGCAGGCTGAGGACGACCAGCGCGAACATCGCGTACATCAGGTACGAGCCGATGGTGCGGCGGGAGTCGACGTAGTCGCGGGCCAGCTTGCGCACCGGGCCGCGGTCGCGCTTGAGGAGGTACTTCTGGTCGCCCTTGGCCATTCCCTCACGGGCCTTGACGCGCTCGGACGCCTGCCGCTCCCGGACGCGCCGGTACGCCTCCTTGCGGCTGGACGGAGCCGTGATCGGCCGGCGCCGGGCCTTCTCGGCCTCGCTGCGCTTCGGAGTGGGACGGCCCTTTCCTCCGGGCTTGGTTACTACCTGAGGAGGATCCGCGGGGGCTTCCTGGGTACGACGCTTGAACACGAGGTTCAGCCTACCGGCTGCGAACATCGTGGCTGCCTCGCGCGTTAACGCGTAGGGTGATAAGAACCCCAGCAGTGGTCATTGAGCCCAGTTCACGACTGAGGCGACAGCACGAAGGGACCGGCGCCGCGCGATGAGCGTGATGAAGCGAATGTCAATGATCTTCAAGTCCAAGGCGAACAGGGCGCTGGACCGCATGGAGGATCCTCGCGAGACGCTCGACTACTCCTACCAGCGCCAGCTGGAGATGCTGCAGAAGGTCCGGCGCGGTGTCGCGGACGTCGCCACCTCGCGCAAGCGTCTGGAACTCCAGATCAACCAGCTGGAGCAGCAGCAGAACAAGCTGACCGAGCAGGGCAAGAAGGCGCTGCAGGTGGGCCGCGAGGACCTCGCCCGGGAGGCCCTGACCCGCCGGGCCGGCCTGGACGGGCAGCTGACCGACCTGCGCGCGCAGTACCAGCAGCTCCAGGGCGAGGAGGAGAAGCTGACGCTCGCCTCCCAGCGGCTGCAGGCCAAGGTCGACTCCTTCCGCACCCGCAAGGAGACGATCAAGGCGACCTACACGGCCGCCGAGGCGCAGACCAAGATCAACGAGGCGTTCTCCGGCATCTCCGAGGAGATGGGCGACGTCGGCCTCGCGATCCAGCGCGCCGAGGAGAAGACCGAGAACATGAAGGCGCGGGCCGGCGCGATCGACGAACTGCTGGCGTCCGGTGCCCTGGAGGACTTCTCCGGTCCGAAGGACGACATCCAGGCCGAGCTCGACCGCATGGGCCAGGGCCCCGGCGTCGACGTGGAGCTGGAGCGGCTCAAGGCCGAGCTCGGGCAGGCGCCCGCGCCGAAGGAGCTGAACCAGGGCGCTCCGGCGGCGCAGCAGCAGGACACCCCCCAGCAGGCCGAGTGGCCGCAGCGGCCCGGGGGTGCCCAGTGATCGTCCGGCTGATGGGCGAGGGCCAGCTGGACGTCGCGGCCGACGACCTCAGCGCCCTCAACGCGCTCGACTCCGAGCTGGAGGCGGCGATCGACGCCGGGGACGAGAGCGCCTTCCGCGCCGCCCTGCACGCCCTGCTGGAGAACGTGCGGAAGGTCGGCAGGCCGCTCCCGGCCGACAGCCTGGAGCCGTCCGAGCTGATCCTGCCCCCGGCCGACGCCCACATCGACGAGGTCCGCTCGATGCTCGGCGACGAGGGCCTCCTCCCGGACTGACACGTGCCCTGGGACCACGGCCGCTTCTGCGCCGCGCTGGAGGCGGAGAACGCGGCGTTCGCCGCCGGCTTCGCCGAGGGGGATCTGGACGAGCCGGTCCCGTCCTGCCCCGGCTGGTCGGTCGGCGACCTCGTCCGGCATCTCGGCGGGATCCACCGCTGGGCGTCGGGGACGGTGCGCGTCGGCGCCCCCCGCCGCCTCAGCCTCCGCGAGATCGGGGTGTCGTTCCCCGTCGTCGCGGGCGACCACGCGGAGTGGTTCGCCGAGGGGGCCGGGCGGCTGCTCGCGATCCTGCGCGCCGCCGATCCGGACGCGCCCGTCTGGACGTGGGGCACCGACCGGCACGTCCGCTTCTGGTCGCGGCGGATGCTGCACGAGACCGCGGTGCACCGCTGCGACCTCGACCTCGCGCTCGGCCGCCCGCCGGTCGTCGCGCCCGAGGGCGCCGCCGACGGGATCGACGAGCTGCTCGGCAACCTGGAGTCCGCCGCCGCGTTCGCCCCCAAGATCGAGAACCTGCGCGGGGACGGCGAGACGCTGCTGTTCGCCGCCCCCGAGGGACGCTGGCTGCTGCGGCTCCTGCCCGACCGCTTCGAATGGACCCGGGCGGACGACCCCGCACCGCGGGCCGACGCCGTGGTGCGGGGCGGGGTGTCGGACGTGTTCCTCTTCCTCTGGGGCCGCCGCAAGCTCGGCGACCCCCACCTGGAGTTCTCCGGGGACGACGACCTGCTCGTCCACTGGGTGGAGAACTCCGCCCTCTGACGGCCGCGCCCGCTAGGGCAGCGCGAGCATCTGGTCGAGGGCCGCGCGGGCGTAGTGCGCGGTCTCCTCGTCCACCCGGATGACGTTCTCCACCTTGCCCGCGACCAGGTTCTCCAGCGAGAGCACCAGATGCGGCAGGTCGATGCGGTTCATGGTGGAGCAGTAGCAGACCGTCTTGTCGAGGAACATGACGTTCTTGTCCGGGTGGGCGTTCGCGAGGCGCCGGACGAGGTTCAGCTCGGTGCCGATCGCCCAGGACGACCCGGGCTCCGCCGCGTCCAGCGTCCTGATGATGAACTCGGTCGAGCCGATGAGGTCGGCGGACGCGACGACCTCGTGCCGGCATTCGGGGTGCACGAGGACGTTCACGCCGGGGACGCGCTCGCGCACGTCGTTCACCGACTCCACGGTGAACCGGCCGTGCACCGAGCAGTGGCCCCGCCAGAGGATCATCTTCGCGTCGCGCAGCTGCCGCGGGCCGAGGCCGCCCTCGCGGCGGTGCGGGCTGTAGACGACGCAGTCGTCGAGGGAGAAGCCCATGTCGAGGACGGCGGTGTTGCGGCCGAGGTGCTGGTCGGGCAGGAACAGCACCTTCTTCCCCTTGGCGTACGCCCAGTCGAGGGCGCGCTTGGCGTTGGAGGAGGTGCACACGACGCCGCCGTGCCGCCCGACGAACGCCTTGATGTCGGCGGAGGAGTTCATGTACGTGACCGGGACGACGTCGTCGGCGACGCCGGCGTCCTCCAGGACGTCCCAGCACTCCTCGACCTGGTCGAACGTGGCCATGTCGGCCATGGAGCAGCCGGCGGCCAGGTCCGGGAGGATCACCTGCTGGTGGTCGGCGGTCAGGATGTCGGCCGACTCCGCCATGAAGTGGACGCCGCAGAACACCACGAAGGGGGCGTCCGGACGGGCGGCGGCCTGCTGGGCCAGCTTGAACGAGTCGCCGGTCACGTCCGCGAACCGGATGACCTCGTCGCGCTGGTAGTGGTGGCCGAGGACGAACACGGAATCGCCGAGGGCGGCCTTGGCGGCCCGCGCCCGCTCGACCAGCGCGGGATCGGAGGCGGGCGGCAGCTCGCCGGGACAGTCCACACCGCGCTCGCTGCCGGGATCGGCGCCCCGGCCGAGCAGCAGCAGTGGAAGGTCCTGCACGGGGGTGGTCACGGGAGTCTCCCTCCTGGCGACGCGGCTTATCGTCGCTTTGACGACTAATCATGTCACAGGCGGGCCGGGGACGGCGTGTGACCTAGAACGCACCGGGGGCCGGTGTGCTCCCGCGCGATACGCGGAATGGGTGTCCGGAGAGGTACGTTGTCCTACGGAGAGGCGTACGCGTCCTCGAGGACAAGCGACAGTCAGCCGCACCCCGCGGCGCTGCGAGACCCGGGAGCTGAACACATGACGGTTTCAGGCGAGACCACGCAGGAGACCACGCAGCAGGGCGTCATTCTCACGGACGCCGCCGCCGAGAAGGCCAAGGGCCTGCTCGAGCAGGAGGGCCGCGATGACCTTGCGCTGCGTGTCGCCGTGCAGCCGGGCGGCTGCTCCGGCCTGATCTACCAGCTCTTCTTCGACGAGCGGGAGATGGACGGCGACCAGGTCCAGGACTTCGACGGGCTGTCGGTCCGCGTCGACCGGATGAGCGCCCCCTACCTCGGCGGCGCCACGATCGACTTCGTGGACTCCATCGAGAAGCAGGGCTTCACGATCGACAACCCGAACGCGTCCGGCTCCTGCGCCTGCGGCGACTCCTTCAACTAAGACGTTCCGAGGGGGCGGCCGGGCACCGGCCGCCCTTTCGCGCTGCCCGGGGGTGCGTCTTCCGTTCCCTCCTCCGCCGGTGCGGCCCCCTCCACGGTCCGATGGGAAGTAGGCTTTCGGGGTTCGAAACAGCCGGTGAACAGCCGGACGCCACACCTTGAGGAGAGCGACGCCGTGCGCATCGCCGTGACCGGATCCATCGCCACCGACCATCTGATGACCTTCCCGGGAAGGTTCGCCGACCAGCTCCTGCCCGACCAGCTCGCTCAGGTGTCGCTGTCGTTCCTGGTGGACGAGCTGCAGATCCGCCGCGGGGGCATCGCCCCGAACATCTGCTTCGGCATGGGCAGCCTCGGCAAGGAGTCGGTCCTCGTCGGCGCCGTCGGCGCCGACTTCGCGGACTACCGTTCCTGGCTGGAGCGCCACGGCGTCGACACCGAGTCCGTGCACGTCTCGGAGATCCACCACACCGCGCGGTTCCTGTGCACCACCGACCAGGACCAGAACCAGATCGCCACGTTCTACGCCGGCGCGATGAGCGAGGCCCGGTCGATCGAGCTGAAGCCGGTCGCCGACCGGATCGGCGGCCTCGACCTCGTCATGATCAGCCCGAACGACCCCGAGGCGATGCTCCGGCACACCGACGAGTGCCGCACCCGCGCGTTCCCGTTCGCGGCCGACCCGTCCCAGCAGCTCGCCCGGATGGACGGCACCGATGTCCGCCGCCTCATCGACGGCGCCGCGTACCTGTTCAGCAACGAGTACGAGAAGGCCCTCTGCGAGGAGAAGACCGGCTGGACGGGCGAGGAGATCCTGTCCCGCGTCGGCGTCCGCGTCACCACGCTCGGCGCGAAGGGCGTCGTCATCGACCGCGCGGGCGAGGAGGGCGTGCACGTGCCGTGCGTCGAGGTCCAGAAGGTCGTCGACCCGACCGGCGTCGGCGACGCGTTCCGCGCCGGGTTCCTGTCGACGCTGTCGTGGGGCCTGTCCCTGGAGCGCGCCGCGCAGGTCGGCAACACCGTCGCGGCCTACGCGCTGGAGGCCGCCGGCCCGCAGGAGTACACCCTCGCCCGCCGGGCGTTCCTCGACCGCTTCGGCGACGCCTTCGGAGCCGACGCCGTCGCCGAGATCGAGCCCCACATCACCTGCCCCACCCCGTAGGGGCGTCCGCCGTCGCGCGAGCGCGATGCCCGGCCGGTGAGGCGACGCCGGAGGCGAGCCTCACCGGCCGGATCGCGAAGCGATGCCGCACCGGCCCGAGAACGGTCAGGGCGCGAGCCGCCGGGCGCGTGCCCCGGGCCGGGATCGCATGAACACAGCCGCTTGTCAGTAGTTCCTGCGGATGTGGAAGCCCCAGCCGCCCTGCGGGAGGGTCTCCTCCCGCACGAACTCCTGCGACTTCATCCGGCACCAGGCCGGGACGTCGGTGCGGGCGGCGGCGTCGTCGGCGAGGACGGCGACGACCTCGCCGACCGGCACCTCCCGGATCCGCTCCGCCAGCATGATGATCGGGATGGGGCACTTGCGGCCCAGCGCGTCGATGACCAGCGCGGGCGGCGGCCCGGCGGGGGGCGGCGGCGTGCTCTCGGCGGGGGGCGCGGCGTGCTTCGCGCGGCCTCGGAACCTCATCGGCGCGACCGCCTTTCTGTGCGCTTGCCCCTGTCGCTGCGCTCGACCCCGCCGCCGTTCATCCGGGGATCACCCCGGCCGTCCGGCGCAGATCCGCCACGACGCCGGGGAGCACGGCGAGAAACCGCTCGACCCCGGACGCGTCCGCGCCGCGCGGAAGCGACACCCGCACGTTCCCATGGGTGAGCACCCCCATCGCCTCGAGTACATGGCTTGGTCGCAGCGTATCCGCCGTGCACGAGCTTCCGGACGAAACCGCGAAACCGAGCCGGTCCAGTTCGGTGAGGAGCGCCTCGCCCTCGACGTAGAGGCAGGAGAACGTGACGAGGTGGGGCAGGCGGTGCACCGGGTCGCCGACGACCTCGACGTCCGGGACGGTGCGCGGCACCTCGGCGCGGATCCGGTCGACGAGCGACGACAGCCGGGGCGCCTCGTCCGCCATGTCGGCCCGGTACGCCTCCAGCGCGGCGGCCGCCGCGGCGATCGCGGGCACGTTCTCGAAGCCGGGGACGCGCCGCCCCTCCCGCTCGTCGGCGGGCAGCGGGGAGCGCCACCGGGTGCCCTTGCGGACCGCGAGGACCCCGACGCCCGCCGGGCCGCCCCACTTGTGGGCGCTCGCCGCGAGGAACGACCAGCCCGCGGGGACGTCCGCCCGGCCGGCGGACTGCGCGGCGTCCACGAACAGCGGCACCCCGGCCGCGCGGCACCGCTCGGCGACCTCCGCGACCGGCTGCACGGTCCCGACCTCGTGGTTCGCGGACTGAAGGCAGGCGAGCGCCGTGTCGGGGCGCAGCGCCGCCGCGAAGGCGTCGGCGTCGACGCGCCCCAGCCGGTCGACGCCGACGGCCGTGACCTCGCCGCCGTCCTGCTCGTGCAGCTCGGCCGCGTGCAGGACGCTGGAGTGCTCTACCGCGCCCACCACGAGATGGCGGCCGACGCGCCGCCGCGCGCTCAGCCCGCCGAGCACGGCGAGGTGCACCGCCTGGGTCCCGGACGCCGTGAACGACACCTCGTCGGGGCGCGCGCCGAGCACCTCGGCGACCCGCGCGCGGGAACGGTCCAGCAGCATCCGCGCGCTCCGCGCCCGGCCGTACAGCCGCGCGGGGTCGGCCCAGCCGGACTCCAGCGCGTCCAGCAGCGCCGCCCGCGCCGCGGGATGCGCTGGCTCGGTCGACGCGGCGTCGAAGTAGGTTCCGGATGCGGTGGATTCAGCCACGCCAGAACTCTAAACGGGCACCCGATCGGGGGTTCCCGCGACCCTCGCGCTAGGGTGTCCACCACACGTGTAACAACTGATCTCACCCGCCCGGCCGACCGGGCTTTCATCCGTGGGGAAGGCATTCCGTGAGTCCGACCCGCTCTAGGGAGCGGCGTACGCCTGTGCGCAGTCGCCGCGCATCGAAAGGCGCCGGCGCGCTGGGGCTGCTGGCGCTGACCGCCACCGCGTGCAGCGGCGAGCGCCTTGGCATGCCCGAGCCGATCAGCGTGCAGGCCGAGCGCATGCTCCAGCTCTGGCAGGGCTCCTGGATCGCGGCGTTCGCGGTCGGGGGCGTCGTCTGGGGCCTCATCATCTGGGCGGTGCTGTTCCACCGCAAGCGCTCCGACGACCTGCCGCCGCAGGTCCGCTACAACATGCCGATCGAGATCCTCTATACGGCGGTCCCGTTCGTCATCATCGCGGTCCTGTTCTACTTCACCGCCCGGGACGAGGAGTTCGTCGAGAAGACGACCGCCAACCCGGCGGTCACCATCGACGTGACCGGGTACCAGTGGAGCTGGCAGTTCGACTACAAGGAGAAGGTCGCCGGCGCGGAGAAGACCGTCGCCACCGTGGTCGGTGTCCCGGTCGCTCCGAACGGACCGGCCGCCGGCAAGCCCGTCATGGTGATCCCGTCGGGCAAGACGGTCCGCATCCGGCTGCACACCAACGACGTCATCCACTCGTTCTGGGTTCCGGCGCTCCTGTACAAGAAGGACGTCATGCCGGGCTACACGAACGAGTTCGAGTTCACGGCGACGAAGCTCGGCACCTATGAGGGCCGCTGCGCAGAGCTCTGCGGCGTCGACCACAGCCGGATGCTGTTCCAGCTGAAGGTCGTCACGCCCGAGCAGTACGCCACATTCATGGCCGAGGCCAAGGCCAAGGCCACGGGGGGTGCCCAGTGACGGCGACCAGTCACGCGCCGAGCGCACCGCTCGCCGCGTCGCGGACGAGCAAGGGGCGGATCGCCGCCAAGTGGCTCTCGTCCACCGACCACAAGGTGATCGGCTACCTGTACCTGATCACGTCGTTCTTCATGTTCCTGTTCGGCGGCGTGATGGCGCTCGTCATGCGCGCCGAGCTGTTCGATCCGGGACTCCAGATCGTCAGCAACGAGCAGTTCAACCAGCTGTTCACCATGCACGGCACGGTCATGCTGCTGATGTTCGCGACGCCGCTGTTCGCGGGGTTCGCCAACGTCATCATGCCGCTGCAGATCGGCGCTCCGGACGTCGCGTTCCCGCGCATGAACATGCTGGCGTTCTGGTTCTTCCTGTTCGGCAGCCTGATCGCGCTGAGCGGCTTCCTGACGCCGGGCGGCGCGGCCAGCTTCGGCTGGTTCGCCTACGCCCCGCTGTCGGACGCGGTGCGCTCGCCCGGTGTCGGCGGCGACCTGTGGGTGATGGGCCTGACCCTGTCCGGCCTCGGCACGATCCTGGGCGCCGTCAACTTCATCACCACGATCCTGTGCATGCGGGCGCCGGGCATGACCATGTTCCGGATGCCGATCTTCACCTGGAACATCCTGCTGACCTCCATCCTGGTGCTGCTCGCGTTCCCGCCGCTGGCGGCCGCGCTGCTGGCGCTGGAGGCCGACCGCAAGTTCGGCGCGCACATCTTCGACGCCTCGCACGGCGGGGCGCTGCTATGGCAGCACCTGTTCTGGTTCTTCGGACATCCCGAGGTGTACATCATCGCCTTGCCGTTCTTCGGCATCGTGACGGAGATCCTGCCGGTGTTCAGCCGCAAGCCGGTGTTCGGCTACATCGGCCTGGTGTTCGCGACCATCAGCATCGCCGGCCTGTCCATCACCGTGTGGGCGCACCACATGTTCGTGACCGGCCAGGTCCTGCTGCCGTTCTTCTCCTTCATGACGTTCCTCATCGCCGTGCCCACGGGGGTGAAGTTCTTCAACTGGGTGGGAACCATCTGGCGAGGGCAACTGACGTTCGAGTCGCCGATGCTGTGGTCACTGGGCTTCCTCGTGACGTTCCTGTTCGGCGGGCTCACCGGCGTCATCCTGGCCTCGCCGCCGATGGACTTCCAGCTGTCGGACTCCTACTTCGTGGTGGCGCACTTCCACTACGTCGTGTTCGGCACCGTCGTGTTCGCGATGTTCGCGGGCTTCTACTTCTGGTGGCCGAAGTTCACCGGAAAGATGCTCAACGACCGCCTCGGCAAGGTGCACTTCTGGCTGCTGTTCATCGGCTTCCACGGCACCTTCCTGATCCAGCACTGGCTGGGCGCCGCGGGCATGCCGCGCCGGTACCCCGACTACGCCAGCGAGTTCACCGGGATGAACCAGGTTTCGACGGTCTTCTCGTTCATCCTGGGCGTGTCGCTGCTGCCGTTCTTCTACAACGTGTACATCACGGCGAAGAAGGGCCGCCGCGTCGAGGTCGACGACCCGTGGGGGTACGGCGCGTCGCTGGAGTGGGCGACGTCCTGCCCGCCGCCGCGGCACAACTTCAACTCGATTCCGAGGATCCGTTCCGAGCGGCCGGCGTTCGACCTGCACCACCCGCACGTGGGTGCCAAGGGCGAACTCGCCGGGGCGAAGGGGGAGTAGCCGATGCGCGTCCAGGCGTTCATGTTCTACGGTTGCGCGATCTTCTTCCTCGTGACCGACATCGTCTACTGGCTCTGGTCGGAGGACTGGACCGGGACCACGGCGCTCGCCCTGGCGGTCGGCCTCGCCGGCCTGATCGGGTTCTACGTCCACTTCACGATCCGGCGCCTCGAGCGGGCCAACCAGGGCCCGCTGTACGAGGACGACCCGGACGGTGAGATCGCGGACGCGGCCGGCGAGCTGGGCTTCTTCAGCCCGCACAGCTGGTGGCCGCTGTTCGTCGGGCTGTCGGCGGCTTCGATCTCGCTGGGAATGGTGTTCGGGTGGTGGCTGGTGTTCCTCGGCGTGTCGGCCTGCATCATGTCGACCATCGGCCTGGTTTTCGAGTACTACCGGGGTCATTTCGCCCACTGATCAGGTAAAGGATCCCTACCGGGGGCCGGTATCCGCGCTCTGCGCGGGTACCGGCCCTTTGTACCGGGCGGGGGGCCGGCGACCGAGCCGGCCCGGACCATCACGCGCCCGGCCGACGGACAGGGGGCCACATGGGACGAGCGTGCTCGGGACCGGGACGGCGGGGGAAGGGGATCGCGGCACTGGCCGCGGGCGCGGCCGTGGCGGCCGGCGGAGCGGGTTGCTCGCGGGGGCCGGAGCCCCCGCGCGGCGAGCCGGTCCGGCTTGCGGTGGCGCCGGCGCCGGGCGGCTCGGGGCTGCGGCCGGACGTCCCGATCACGGTCCAGGCGGCCGGCGGCACGATCGAGAACGTGAGCGTGGCGACGAAGGGCACGCCCGTCGAGGGCGAGCTGAGCGCCGACCGGACGCTCTGGCGGTCCCGCTGGTCACTCGATCCGGGCCGTGCCTACACCGTCCGGGCGACGGCCGTCGGCGCCGACGGCCGGACGGAGACCGTCACGAGCACGTTCAGCACGGCGCGGGTGAAGCCGCGGATCGAGATGGCGCTGGAGGCCCCGTACGACGGTGAGACCGTCGGCGTCGGCATGCCGATCATCATGACGTTCGACCGCGAGGTGACGGACCGGGCGGCCGTGGAACGCGCCCTGGAGGTCCGCGCGGACAAGCCGGTCGAGGGCGCCTGGCACTGGTTCGGCGGTGACGGGCTGCCGCATGAGGCCGTCTTCCGGACGAAGGCGCACTGGCCCGCGAACACGAAGGTCAGCTTCCGCGCCCACCTCAGCGGCGTGGACGCCGGGAGGAACCGGTACTTCGGGCGCAACCACTCCGTCGACTTCACCGTCGGGAGAGCGCACGTCTCCACGATCAGCGAGAACCGGCACACGATGACGGTGCGGGTGAACGGCCGGAAGATCCGGACGATGCCGACCAGCATGGGCAAGGGCGGCGTCCGCAAGTACACCACGACCAACGGCCACCATCTGACGATGGACAAGGGCAGCCCCGTCATCATGGACTCCAGCACGGTCGGCTGCCCGAAGGGCTGCCCCGACTACTACCGGCTGACGGTGTACTCGGCCGTCCGGGTGTCCGACAGCGGCGAGTACGTGCACAGCGCGCCCTGGTCGGTCGGCTCGCAGGGCCGCGCGAACGTCAGCCACGGCTGCATCAACCTCAGCCCGTCGAACGCCCGCTGGTTCTACAAGCTGTCCCAGCGGGGCGACCCGGTGACGGTGACGGGGACGAGCCGGGAGCTCGAGCCGCAGAACGGCTGGGGCTACTGGCAGCTGGGCTGGGACGACTGGGTCAAGGGCAGCGCGCTGGGTCGCTCGGTGACCACCGGGCCGCTCGGTGACGTGGCGACGCTGACCTCCCGAACGGGCCCCGGCGCGATGCCGACGACGGCCCGGCGGGACTAGGGACGGCGCAGCGGCGGCGGCTCGGCCACGCGGTTCTGCCGCGCCCAGTCGCGGGCCATCGCGATCCGCGACGGTCCGGGCGGGTGCGACAGCCACAGCAGGTACTCCAGTGCGTCCGGTGACAGGTCGGAGATGTTGCGGACGGACAGCTCGCGCTGCATCTGCGCGAACCCGGCCGGGTCGCGCGTGAGGTCCAGCGCGTGCGCGTCGGCGCGCGCCTCGACATGCCGGCTGACGGCGTGCTGGACGGGCGCGGCGAGCTGCGTCGCCACCGCCACGAGGGCGAGCAGCAGCGCGAGCGATCGCGGGTCGGCCGCGCCGCCCTCCCCGTCGACCCCCGCGCGCCGCAGGAGGCGGCGCGAGGTCAGCAGCGGGTACAGCAGGCAGATCGCCCCGGCGACGCCCATCGCGCCGACCAGTGTCCCCCACAGCACGTCGCCCCGCTCGGCATGTCCCAGCTCGTGCGCGACGATCGCCTTGATCTTAGCCGGGGCGGCCCCCTCGAGCGTGTCGTACAGGACGATGCGGCGTGTCGAGCCGAATCCCGAGACGTAGGCGTTGAGCGCGGTGGTGCGGCGGGAGGCGTCGGCGACGAGGATGTCCTGCACCGGGACGCCGTCCCGCTCGGCCATCGCGAGCAGGTCCGTGCGGAGCCGCCCGGCCGGCATGGGCCGGAACTCGTTGAAGACCGGCTCGATCGCGACCGGGTACAGGAACGACACGGTGACGACGAGCCCGAACCCGCCCGCGGCGGCGCCCGTCCACCAGTACCGCGGGAAGCGCCGCATCACCGCGTAGAGCAGCAGCAGCGCGATCGTGGAGATCACCCAGGTGACGGCGAGCGACTTCGCCTGGTCGGCGAGCCAGGCCGCGTGCGTCTGGGTGGACAGCCCGTAGCGCCGCAGGACGGACTCGCCCCAGATGTCGAACGGCAGCCCCGCGGCCCGCAGCAGCGTGGCCAGCGCGGCCGACGCGACGGCGACGCGCAGCGGCCACCGCCGGACGCGTGCGGTGGCCCAGCCGAGGAACCGCGCACCGGCCGGGGTGAGCCCGAGGACCAGGAGCACCGCCAGCCCGGCGACGAGGCCGGCGTAGGCGGGCGGATTGATCGCCGCGTCGAACGCGCGCGACCGGGCGATCTCGGCGGCCGTGAAGTCGGCGGCGGGATCGGCCTCGGCCGCCCCGCCGGGGACGTCTCCCGGCAGGGGGGTCCACGGCGTTGTGAGCGCCAGCACGACCCCGACCCCCGCGAACAGCGCGGCTCCCGTCACCGCGGCGGCGGTGCGCGGGGCCCGGCTCGCGCCCGCGTCCGCGGCGCTCACGCGAGCCCCCCGCTCGGACGGTCGCGCCGCACGCGGGCGAAGACCTGGCGGGCGGGTGCCGGAAGGCGGGGGGCGCCGGGGGTGGTCCCGGACGTGCCGGCGGCCGTCATGCGAGCTCCTCCTTGACGTAGTCGCGCCACATGGTGGTCAGCGCGGCCTTGGTGAGGCCCAGGACGTCCCGGAGGGCGGCCGGTTCGGAGGCCCGGCCGGCGGCGCGGTAGAGGCGGACGAGCGTCGTCTCACCGTACCGGTCGGCGATCATCCGGCAGGCCAGCCAGGCCTCCTGGTAGGACTGGGAGAGGCGTCCGGACGTCCCGGCGAACGCCTCGGCCGTCGGCAGGGCGGTGGGCGGGCGGCCCGCGGCGACCTCGCGGCGCAGCTCGCGGGCCGCCGACCGCACGCTCACCTTGGCGCCGCGGTACCCGACGTAGTCGGCGAGGCCCTCGATGAGCCACAGCGGTGTGGTGCGGTCGCGGGCGCCCCCGGTCGCGACGTGGGTGAGCTCGTGGGTGAGGACGACGTCGCGGCCCAGGCCGTTCAGGCGCGCGAAGGTCGCGGGGGAGACGATGACGCGGTCCTCGCCCCGGCCGGGGCCGTCCGGGCCCGGGGTGACGGTGGCGAGGGCGGCGATGGAGCCGAGGTCGGGCCCCTGGCCGGCGAGCGCCGCCGCGAGCCGGGGCGCGGCCGGGACGAGGGCCACCGCGCGCCGGGCCCAGTCCGTGCCGACGACCCCGCTGACCGCGGGGACCGCGGCGTCGATCCGCCGGGCGATCGCGTGCAGCCCGGACGTGTCGCCGATGACGAGGCAGGAGCGGCCCCGGACGACGGTCAGCGCGCCGCCGTCGACGATGTCGGCGTCGTCGGTCAGGCCGTGGGCGGTGCCGTCGCCCACGATCGTCCAGGTGCCGGAGCGGGGCGCGAACGCGAGGTGGCGGGTGCGGACCACGCCGGTCCGGTCGAAGCCGCGCAGCCGGTAGCCGGTCTCGACGCGCGCGACCACCGCGCCGGGCCCGGCGGCGCGGGTGCCGGCCAGCCGTTCCCGCCAGCCGTCCAGCGGCAGTGCGCGCAGATTGTCATAGAGGCGGCTCTGGGCCTCCTGGAAGGCGGCGGGGGCGGTGCCGACCGTGGCGAGGAACGCCGTCCGGTCGCCGTCCCGTACGGCGGCGGCGCGCGCGGCCAGGACGGACGCGGCGGCGCGCGGATCGAACCGCGCCGCCGGTTCGGCGGCGGCCCCGGCGTCCTCGGCGGACCCCTGCCCGGACCCGTCCGAGCGCGCCGCGGTCAGGCCCGCGCCGGCGGCGGCGAGCACCGCCGCCCCGCCCGCGGCCAGGAGGAGGGCCCCGCGGCGCGTCAGCGGCGCGCCCGGCGCCGCGTCCGCCGCGGCGTCGTCCTCGTCCTGGCCGGGACCGTCGTCCATGCGCGCGATCCTATTGCGCCCCCGCGCATGCCCGGGAAACGGCAACGGACCAGGCCGGGGCCTGGTCCGTTGCCCGGGGGGAAGCGCGTGGGGCGTCAGGGACGCCCCGCCCCGTAGTAGTTCGACAGGTAGTAGCCGGACGTGATGGACACGATCTCGACGTTCTTGCCGGTGCGGGGCGCGTGGATCATCTTGCCGCCGCCGATGTACAGGCCGACGTGGCCGAGGCTCCGGAAGAACACCAGGTCGCCCGGCTGCAGCGCGCTCTTGTCGACCCGCTTGGTCGCCGCGTACTGCGAGTTGGTGGTGCGGGTGATGCCGACGCCCGCGGCGCCCCAGGCGCGCATCGTCAGCCCGGAGCAGTCGAAGGAGTCCGGCCCCTCGGCCCCGTACACGTACGGCTTGCCGAGCTGGGCGTAGGCGTAGTTCAGCGCGGTGCGGGCGCTGCCGCTCGCCGGGCCGTTGTAGGTGCCTCCGCCGCCCCGGTTCGGGGTGTCGGCCTTCTCGCCGAGCTTGGCCAGCAGCCTCTTCTGCAGCCCGATCGACTTGTCGATCTTGGCCTTCTGGTCCTTCAGCTCCTTGGCCTTGGCGGCGACCTCGTTGTAGGACGCCTGGGCCTGCGCCTGCTCGCGGCGGAGCCGCTGGGCGGTGGCGAGGAACTGGGTCAGGGAGGAGCTGCGCTCGCGCGACAGGTGGGAGAACACCGCCGCCTGGTCCAGGATGGCCTGCGGGTCGTCGCTGCTGACGAAGCCCGTCACGTCCGAGTCGCCGTTCTTGTACGCCTCCGCCGCCATCTGCGCGATCCGGGTGCGCTGCTGCTCGAACGCGGTCTCCTCGGCCTTGCTGGCCTTCTTGGCCGCGTTCAGCTTCCGCTTGGCGATCTTGAGCTGCTCGCCGATCTGGTTGTACTTCTCGACCAGCTGATCGACCTCTTCGTTCAGCTTGGTCAGTTTCTTGCGAACCTCCGCCGCGCTCGGCTTCGGTGCGCTCGGTGCGGTGGGGGCCGCGAGCGCCGAGACCGGGGGGAGGGCGACGGAGGTGGCCACGACCAGGCAGGTCGTGGCCGCAAGGCGGCGGGAGACACTCCGCCTGCGCGGGACGCCCCGTCCGGCGCCGGGGGACGCCGGGGTCTCGCTGGGAACACTGGCCACGATCGAATTCGCCCCTCTCGTCCACGTCATCAGCGGACGACATTAGCGATAGGCGACACCCGTCACAACCGATTCGTCACTTATTGAGCGGCTTTCCGACGGGAAATCACGTTATGTATCCGCGTGTTGACATTTTGAAGTCAAAGCAGGTGGATCCCGGTGGACCTCTCATGCTCGGGCCAGCCGGCGCAGCAGCAGGGGAGAGGGCACCGGCCGGGCCCCCGCGCGGCGCGCCGCGTCCGCGACCTCCCGGTCCGACGACACGACCACCACGGCCCGGCCGTCCGGCTCGGCCCGCACCAGCTCCCCGATCAGCTCGTCCGCCGTCCGCCCCGGGTCGCTGAACAGCACCCGGACACCGCGAGGCGCGCCGGTCGCGACCGGGCCCTCCAGCTCGGCCCCGTCGAACACGCAGGTCACCTCGGCGCGCGTCTGCGCGGCCAGGCCGCCGAGCCCCGACAGCAGGCGGCGGCGCTGGTCCGACAGCGGCAGCTCCCCGTACCCGGTCTTCGTGACGTTGTAGCCGTCCACGATCAGATGCACCCGCGGCAGCGTGAGCAGCCGGTCGAGCAGCTGCGGGTCGGCGTCCGACAGCGCCCGCCCCGGCAGCGCCCGGTGCTCCAGGCCCGGCTCCACGCCGCCGACCGTGTCGGCGGGCCGCCCGATCGTCGACGGCAGCGCCAGCTCCCGCCCCACGCCGCGGGCCGCGTCCATCAGCGTGTCGAGCAGCATCCGCAGCCGGACGTCGTCCACGTTGCGGCCCTCGCGGGCGGCGCGCTTGGCCGTCTCCGCCGCGGCCTCCGCCGCCGTGACGCGGGCGCGCAGCCTGCGCAGCTCCTTCTCGGACGCGCCGCTCTGCTCCCGCGCCGCCTGCAGCTCCCGGTCGGCCTCGGCGGCCAGCGCGTCCGCGCGGTCCTGCGCCGCCCGGTACTTCGTGCGGGCGTCGTGCAGCTTGCGGCGCAGCTCCGCCACCTCGGCCTTGGTGTCGCGCAGCTCCGCCCTGACCTTCTCCAGCTCCGCGGAACGGGCAGACCGGGCCGCCGCGAGCTCCTCCCGCAGGGCGGCGAGCCGCCGCTCGGCGGCCTCGCCCTCCGACGCCGACGCCGACCGCTCCAGCTCCGCGCGGGCCGCCTCCACGAGGTCGGTCCAGCCGTCCGGGCGCAGCAGGTAGCCCAGCACCGCGACCTGGACCGGATCCGCGGCGGGCGGCACGGCACCGGACTCGACCGCCGTCACCAGGTCGGCGTGCGCGTCCCGCAGGGCCCCGGCGACCCGCTGCCGGAAGGCGTCGTCCTTCTCCAGCAGCGCCGCGATGTGCGGGCCGGCGAGCTTGGCGCGCTTGCGCCGCTCGAACCGGGCGAACCGCCGCAGCGGCGCCGGGACCTCGTCGCCGGGCAGCGCGCCGAGCACCTCGGCCGCCGTCTCCACGACCCGCTGCCGGACGGCCTCGGGCAGCGGCCGCCGCGGGCCGCCCGGATTCGCTTCGGGGCCGCCGTCGATGATCCGCTCCCTCCGGGCCGAGCCACCATTTCGGTCGTCCGGCAACCCTATCTGCCTGGGGAAGGTCGCGCCCCCGGCGAGCCGGGCGCCGCCCGGGTCTGTCAGAGGTGTCGTCTACGGTCCCGCTACATGACTGCCCCACACGTCCAGGGGACCCTGGACGACCTCGGGACGCCCTTGGCGGAGGTCACGTTCGTGGTGGTCGACCTGGAGACCACGGGGGGATCGGCGGCCGAGGACGCCGTCACCGAGATCGGCGCCGTGAAGGTGCGCGGCGGGCGCGAGCTCGGCGAACTCGGCACCCTGGTCGATCCGGGCGGCCCCGTCCCGCCGTTCATCACGGCGCTGACCGGCATCACGACCGCGATGGTGACGGCCGCCCCCCGGATGGACTCAGTGCTTCCCGCTTTCCTGGAGTTCGCCCGCGGCTGCGTGCTGGTCGCCCACAACGCCCCCTTCGACATCGGCTTCCTCAAGGCCGCGTGCGCCCGGCACGGCTACGCCTGGCCCGCGTTCCCCGTGGTCGACACGGTCGACCTGGCCCGCCGCGTCCTGTCCAAGGACGAGGTGCCCAACTGCAAGCTCGCCACCCTCGCCCGGTTCTTCCGGACGGGCACCGAGCCGACCCACCGGGCCCTCGCCGACGCCCGCGCCACCGTGGAGGTCCTGCACGGCCTGATCGAGCGGCTCGGCTCGTTCGGCGTCACGTCGCTGGAGGAGATGAAGGGGTTCGCGAAGGCGCCGACGCCCGAGCAGCGCCGCAAGAGGCACCTCGCCGACGGCGTCCCCAGCGTCCCGGGCGTCTACCTGTTCGAGGACGCCGGGGGCGAGATCCTCTACGTCGGCAAGAGCGGCGACCTGCGGTCCCGGGTCCGCGGCTACTTCACCGGCTCGGAGACCCGGCCCCGCGTCCGCGAGATGGTCGGGATCGCCGAGCGGGTCCGGACGATCGAGTGCGCGACCGGGCTGGAGGCCGAGGTCCGGGAGCTGCGGCTGATCGCCGCGCACAAGCCCCGCTACAACCGCCGCTCCAAGTTCCCCGAGCGGGCGATCTGGCTGAAGCTGACCGCCGAGCCGTTCCCCCGGCTGTCGATCGTCCGGGAGTGCCGCGACGACGGCGCGTCCTACCTCGGGCCCGTCCCGTCGCCGCGGCAGGCGGAGGAGGCGCGGGCGGCGCTGCACGAGGCCGTCCCGCTGCGGCAGTGCACCCAGCGGCTCACCCTCAGGCTCATCGAGCGGGGCGGGGCCCGCGCCTGCACGCTCGCCGAGATCGGCCGGTGCGGGGCGCCGTGCGACGGGCGGGAGTCCGCCGGCGACTACGCCGTGCACGCCGCGACGGCCCGCGCCGTCATGGCGGGCGACGTCCGGCCGGTCGTCGCCGCCGCGCAGGTCCGCATCGACCGGCTCACGGCGGAGCTGCGCTACGAGGAGGCCGCCGCGCAGCGCGACCGGCTCGCCGCGTTCGTCCGGGCCGCCGCGCGCGGCCAGCGGCTCACCGCCCTCGCGCGCCTGCCGGAGCTGGTCGCCGCCCGGCCCGCGTTCGACGGCGGCTGGGAGCTGTCGGTCGTCCGGTACGGGCGGCTCGCCGCCGCCGGGACGGTCCCGCCGCGCGCCCGCCCCCGCCCCTACGTCGACGCCCTGATCGCGACCGCCGAGACGGTGTTCCCGCCCGCCGGCGGCGCCCCCGGCGGAGTCCCGCCCGGCGCCCCGTCCTCCGCGGGCGCGACCGCGGAGGAGATGGAGTGCGTGCTGCGCTGGCTCGACCTGCCGGGCGTCCGCCTCGTCGAGGTCGAGGGCGCCTGGACGTGCCCCGCGCACGGCGCCGAGGGGTTGCGCGCATGGATCGACAACGCCTACGCGAGCGCCGACCTCCCCGGCGCGCATTAGGGTGGCAGCACCGAGCCGCCCCCCGGCGCGGCCCCACCGCGCGGAGAGGACCGTCCCCCCGAATGGCCCTGCCCCTCTACGACAGCCAGCCGGTCCGGCGCGTGCCGTGGGTGACGTACCTGCTGGTGGCGGCGAACGTCCTGGTCTTCCTGCTCACCCCCATGTCGAACTTCGCCGTCTGGTACGGCGAGGGCGAGGTGCGGGAGTGCCGGGCGGCGCACTTCGCGTACGAGTACGGGGCCGTCCCGAAGGAGCTGACGAGCACCGAGCAGCAGCCGCTGCCCGCCCCGGTCGCCGACCGCTGCGGGCCCGCCGCGTTCGACAAGGCGCCCTGGACGGCCGCGTTCACCTCGATGTTCCTGCACTCGAACGCGCTGCACCTGCTGGGCAACATCGTCGCGCTGTTCGTCATCGGCATGGGCGTCGAGGACCGTCTCGGCCGGCTCCGGTACCTGCTCAGCTACGTGCTGTTCGGGCTGGTCGCCGTGTACGGGTTCGCCTGGACGTCACCGGACTCCATGATCCCGCTGATCGGCGCGTCCGGCGCCATCGCCGGGGTCCTCGGCGCCTACCTGATCCTCAACCCGCGCGGCCGGGTGGTCAGCCTGGTGCCGCCGGTCATCGTGATCCGGCTCCCGGTCTGGGTGGTGCTCGGGTACTGGTTCGTCCTGCAGTGGCTGTCGCTCGGCGACGACGACAGCAACGTCGCCTACACCGCCCACATCTACGGGTTCGCGGCCGGGATGCTGTTCGCGCTCCTCGCTCGCCGCGCCGGTCCCGCCCGGCGCCCGGCCGCCCTCAGCCGGGGCTGACCGGCGCCCCCGATAGAGTGCGGGGAGTCGAAGAGCGAGGGGGAGGCGCCATGGTCACGGCGATCGTGTTCGTGAAGTGCGACGTCGCGCGGATCCACGAGGTGGCCGAGACGATCGCCGCCCTGGACGGCGTCAGCGAGGTCTACTCGACCACGGGCGAGAACGACCTCGTCGTGATGGTGCGCGTACGAGGCCACGAGGAGCTCAACGACGTGATCCCCGGCCGGATCAACCAGGTCCCCGGCATCGTCGGCACCGAGACCCACATCGCGTTCCGCACGTACTCCCAGCACGACCTGGAGGCCGCGTTCGCCCTGGGCCTGCCCGACGCCGACTGAGCGCCCCCGAGGCCCGGCCGCCGGTCCCGGGAGCCCGGACGATCCGGCCGGTCAGGTGCGCGGGCCGCCGAGGCGCGCCGGTCGCCGGCCGCGCGGGTCTCTAGGCGCGCAGGGACCGGGAGGTCTCGACCCAGCGGTCCAGCAGCGCGCGGGCCGCGCCGGAGTCGACCGCCTCGGCGGCCCGGCCGAACGCGCCCCGCAGCGCCTCGGTGAGCGCGTCCGGGGACGGCGCGCCGTCGTAGGCGGCCATCAGCGCGGCGGCGTTCAGCAGCACCATGTCGCGGACGGGCCCGGTCCGGCCGTCGAACAGGTCGCGGGCCACCCGGGCGTTGAACGCGGCGTCGGCGCCGCGCAGGTCGTCCGGCCGCGCCGGAGGGATGCCGAGATCGGCCGGGTCGAACGTCGTCTCCGTCGCAGTCCCGTCCCGGACGACCCACACCGTCGAGGTGCCGGTGGTGGTCAGCTCGTCGAGGCCGTCGTCGCCCCGGAACACCAGGGACGAGCAGCCGCGCGACGCGAACACCCCGGCGATGACGCCCGCCATGCGGGGATGGAACACGCCGACGGCCTGCGACGCGGGACGCGCCGGGTTCGTCAGCGGGCCGAGGAAGTTGAACACCGTGGGGGTGCCGAGCTCGGAGCGGGCCTTCCCGGCGTACTTCAGGGCCGGGTGGTACAGCGGCGCGAAGCAGAACGTGATGCCGAGTTCCTCGGCGACGCGGGCGGTGGCCGCCGGCGGCAGGTCGATCGCGACGCCGAGCTCCTCCAGCAGGTCGGCGGCGCCGCAGGACGACGACGCGGCCCGGTTGCCGTGCTTGACGACCTTCACCCCGGCCGCCGCCGCCACGACCGCCGCCATCGTGGAGATGTTGACGGTGTGGGCGCGGTCGCCGCCGGTCCCGACGAGATCGGCGATCCGGCCCCCGACGGAGATCGGGGTGGCGTTGTCCATCATGCCCTGGGCGAGGCCCGCGACCTCGTCGACGGTCTCGCCCTTGGCGCGCATCGCGATGGCGAAGCCCGCGATCTGCACGTCGGTGGCCTCGCCGGACATGATGCGGTTCATCGCCCAGGCGGTCTCCTCGCCGGTGAGCGAGTCGCCCGCGAGCAGGGCGTTGAGCAGCGCGGGCCAGCTGGTGCGCGCGTCCATCTACAGGGCCGGGGTGCGGTTCTCGAGACGGGTGCGCATCAGCCCGGCGAGCGTGTTCGCCAGCGCGATCGGGTCGAGCGGCAGGCTCACCACGGCGTCGGCGCCCGACCAGGCCGCGAGCCAGGAGTCGTCCCGGCGCCCGATGATCGCGAGGACCGGCGGGCAGTCGTACACCTCGTCCTTGGCCTGGCGGCACACGCCGAGGCCGCCGGCCGGCTGGGCCTCCCCGTCCGCGATGAGGACGTCGACGCCGCCTTCGTCGAGGCGCGCCACGACGGCGGGCTGGGTGGCGCACTCCTCGAACTCCACGCGCGGGAGGTCCGCGGCGGGGCGGCGCCCGATCGCCATGCGGATCTGGGCGCGGGTGCTGGCGTCGTCGCTGTAGACGAGAACCTTCATCGGCTCCGGAGCGGTGCTCATGCACGTGAGGCTACCGGTTCGGCGGCCACGAGCACGAGGCCCCCTGGCGGCGGGGCGTTCCGGGGGCCGCGACACCTGGGCCGCCAGGGTCCGCGGGAACCTTTCCGGGGCTGCGGACGTCTCCCGTTGAGCGGGTTTGGACGCGCTACACGGGGGGTCATGCGCCGGTCGCCCGACAGGGGCGCAATAATGCTGCCCGTGGCAACAGCAACCGCGATAGAGACAACACCTCACGCTCGGGCGAACCGTCCCAATCTGGTCAGCGTGGGGACGATCGTCTGGCTGTCGTCCGAGCTGATGTTCTTCGCGGCGCTGTTCGCGATGTACTTCACGATCCGCTCTGTGACGATCGGCCAGCACGGTGCAGACGCATGGCCGGGGGCCCCGCTCGACCTGCCGCTGTCGGCGGTGAACACGACGATCCTCGTGCTGTCCTCGGTGACGTGCCAGATGGGCGTGTTCAAGGCCGAGGCCGGCAAGGTCGGCCGGGACGGCGGCCTGTTCAACTTCATGCGCTGGGGACTGCGCGAGTGGTACGTGCTGTCGTTCCTCATGGGCGCCTACTTCGTGGGCGGCCAGGCGTTCGAGTACTACAACCTCGTGACGCACGACGGGCTCACCCTCTCGTCCTCCGCCTACGGGTCGGTCTTCTACCTGACCACCGGCTTCCACGGCCTGCACGTCACCGGCGGGCTGATCGCGTTCCTGTTCGTCCTCGGACGGACGTACGCGGCCAAGCGGTGGACGCACGAGCAGGCCACCAGCGCGATCGTCGTGTCCTACTACTGGCACTTCGTCGACGTGGTGTGGATCGGCCTGTTCGCCGCGATCTACCTGCTCGACCTGTAACCAGTTCCACCCCACCAGACGACAATGACCCGAACGGGGATTTCCGTGAAAAGGTTCACCGCATGGCGACGGCGCCCCTGGGCGGGCTACGCCGTCGTGCTGGCGGCCCTGGCGGCGATCGGCGTCATCTACGCCGGCTTCTCGCCGCGGACCGACCGCGCCGAGGCGGCGAACTCCGCCCAGGCCGCGCCCGACCTGGCGAACGGCAAGGCGCTGTTCAACCAGAACTGCGCGAGCTGCCACGGCCTGAACGCCGAGGGCACCAAGGACGCCGAGGGCAAGCCGATCTCGCCGAGCCTCATCGGCGTCGGCGCCGCATCCGTCGACTTCCAGGTCAGCACGGGCCGCATGCCCGCGATGAACCCGGGTGCGCAGATGCCGCGCAAGAGGCCGATCCCCGCCTTCGACACCTCGATCAAGACCGATCACGAGGACCCGGAGGAGCGGGCGGCGGCCGAGAAGCAGAAGGCGCAGGCGGAGAAGAACCTGGCCGACCTCCGGGCGTACATCGCCTCGCTGGGCGGCGGCCCGGAGGTTCCCCCGGCGTCGGCGGTCGACCCGAAGAAGGGCGACGTCGCGCTCGGCGGCAAGCTGTTCCGCACGAACTGCGCCCAGTGCCACAGCTTCACCGGCCAGGGCGGGGCGCTGACCGGCGGTAAGTACGCGCCGCCGCTGTCCAACGACGACGTCACGCCCACCCAGATCTACGAGGCCATGCTGACCGGCCCGCAGGCGATGCCGGTGTTCAACGACACCACGCTCACGGCCGAGGAGAAGCAGGCGATCATCGCCTACATCGTCCAGATCCGCGAGGAGCCCAACCCGGGCGGCAACGGCCTCGGCCGGATCGGCCCGGTGTCGGAGGGTCTCGCCGGCTGGCTGATCGGGATCGGCCTGCTGGTGCTGGCCGCGATGTGGATCACCGCGAAGAAGCCGAAGAAGCTGAAGAAGTCATGAGCGACGAGAACAAGGAAACCGCGGGCGCCCAGGAGCCCCGCGAGCGCGTGATCGGCACGCCGTCGCCGGCGCGCGACAAGGCGCTCCTCGCCGACGGCGACATGTCGGCCCCGGCGGGCGCCGGCGAGCAGCTGGACGAGGCGTCGGCCAAGCGAGCCGAGCGCATCGTCGCGCTGTTCTTCCTGCTCGCCTTCGCCGGCAGCGTGGCGTTCATCGCCTACTACATCGGGTGGAGCGGCCGCGACGGCGGCATGCACGGCGTCCTGCGGGCCCGCGAGTCGAACTTCTGGCTCGGCGGCACGATGGCGCTGTCGTTCCTGGCGATGGCCGCCGGCGTGACGATCTGGGTGCGGCGGCTCATGGCGAGCAAGCCGATCATCCAGGAGCGCCACGAGTTCGCGGCCGACCCGCAGAGCCGGGCGGTGTTCGCCGAGGACTTCATGGCGGGCGCCGAGGACAGCGGCCTCACCAAGCGGCCGCTGCTGCGCCGCACGCTGCTGCTGGCCGCCGCGCCGCTCGGGCTCGCCCCGCTGGTGCTGCTGCGCGACCTCGGCCCGCTGCCGGAGAAGCGGCTTCGCTCCACGCACTGGGGCGACGCCGTCGAGAAGGCGAAGCGCCAGGGCAAGAAGGGCGTCCGGCTCGTCGTGGACGGCACCCACCGGCCGCTGAAGGTCACCGACTTCGCCCAGGTGGGGTCGATGATCACGGTGCTGCCGGAGGGCATCGAGGAGGACGTCCCGCACGACCAGGTCCTCACCCAGGTCGCGAAGGCCGTCACCATCCTGATCAACGTGCCCGAGGAGAAGTTCAAGCCCGCCGAGGGACGGGAGAACTGGCACGTCAACGGGATCGTGGCGTACTCCAAGATCTGCACGCACGTCGGCTGCCCCGCGGCCCTGTACGAGCAGACCACGCACCACATCCTGTGCCCGTGTCACCAGTCGACGTTCGACGCGACGGACGCGGCCAAGGTCGTGTTCGGGCCGGCCGCCCGTCCGCTGCCGCAGCTGCCGCTGGACGTCGAGGACGGCTACCTGGTCGCGACGGGTGACTTCCCCGAACCGATCGGCCCGAGCTTCTGGGAGCGCGGATGAGCGAGTCGACAGCCCCGAAGGCGGTCGAGGCCCCGCTGAACTTCCTCGACGACCGCCTCGGCTCCACCACCTTCTTCAAGCGGAACATGAAGAAGGTCTTTCCGGACCACTGGTCCTTCATGCTGGGCGAGATCGCCCTGTACTCCTTCATCATCCTGCTGCTGACCGGGACGTTCCTGACGCTCTGGTTCAAGCCCAGCATGGTGGAGGTCGTGTACGACGGGTCGTACACGAAGCTGCAGGGCGTGAAGATGTCCGAGGCGTACGCCTCGACACTGCACATCAGCTTCGACGTCCGCGGCGGCCTGCTCATGCGGCAGATCCACCACTGGGCGGCGATCCTGTTCATGGCGTCGATCCTGGCGCACATGCTGCGGGTGTTCTTCACCGGCGCGTACCGCAAGCCGCGCGAGCTGAACTGGCTCATCGGCATCGGCATGTTCACCATGGGCATGCTGGAGGGCCTGTTCGGCTACTCGCTGCCGGACGACCTGCTGTCGGGCACCGGCCTGCGCATCACGCAGGGCGTGGCGGAGTCGATCCCGCTGGTCGGCACGTACATCTACATGTTCCTGTTCGGCGGGGAGTTCCCCGGCACGGACATCGTGCCCCGGATGTACATGCTGCACATCCTGCTGATCCCCGGCCTGATCCTGGGCCTGATCACCGCGCACATGATGATCATGTGGCATCAGAAGCACACCGCGATGCCGACCCAGCACCAGACCGAGCAGCAGGTGTACGGCTACCCGTTCTACCCGGTCTTCATGGCCAAGACGGGCGCCTACTTCCTGTTCACGTTCGGCGTGCTGGCGCTGCTCGGCGCGTTCGCGCAGATCAACCCGATCTGGCTGTTCGGCCCGTACGACCCGGGCGCGATCTCGTCGGCCTCCCAGCCCGACTGGTACATGGGCGTCCTGGAGGGCTCCCTGCGCATCATGCCGAACTGGGAGATCACCGCCTGGGGCCACACGCTCAGCCTGAACGTGCTGATCCCGGCGCTGCTGCCGCTCGGCATCGTGTTCGGCGGCGCGGCCGCGTGGCCGTTCATCGAGCAGTGGGTGACGGGCGACAAGCGGCACCACCACGTGAACACCCGTCCGCGCAACGCCCCGGTCCGCACCGCCACCGGCATGGCCGCCGTCACCTTCTACGGCCTGCTGTGGATCGCCGGAGCGAACGACGTGGTCGCGGACCGGTTCAGCGTGTCGCTGTTCGCGACGACCTGGTTCTTCCGGTTCGCGGTGTTCCTCGGCCCGGTCCTGGCGTTCATCGTCACCAAGCGGATCTGCCTCGGCCTCCAGCGCAAGGACGCCGACGTGATCGGCCACGGCGTGGAGAGCGGCATCATCCTGATGTCGCCGGAAGGGCGGTTCACGGAGCGGCACGAGCCGGCGCGCGAGGAGGAGCGGGTGGTGCTCCTGTCGAAGGAGAACGCCCGTCCCGAGGCGCCCGCCGTGGACGCCCGCGGCGTCCCGGCGCCGGGTGCAAAGGGCCCGCTGGGGCACCTGCGTTCGCGGCTCAACCGGGCATGGCAGTTCGATGACGTCCCCGTGGAGGAGCACGCCGAGAACGGCCACGCGGAGCTCGAGGGCGACAAGGAGACGGCGCGGCACTGAGCCGGACGTCCCCGATGTCTCGACAGGGCGGGCCCGCCACCGGATCACCGGTGGCGGGCCCGCCCCGTCTCCGCGCCCTATGCTGGGGCGGGCGATGACGAAGACCCTTGTTGTCACCAATGACTTCCCGCCGCGTCCGGGCGGCATCCAGGCGTTCGTGCACGGGCTCGCACTGCGCCGACCGGCCGGTTCGATCGTGGTGTACGCGCCCGCGTGGAAGGGCGACGCCGCGTTCGACGCCGCGCAGCCGTTCCCGGTCGTCCGGCATCCCGGGTCGCTGATGCTGCCGGAGCCGCGGGTGCTGCGCCGCGCGGCCGACATCGCCGGTGCCGAGGGCTGCGACTCGGTGGTGTTCGGCGCCGCTGCGCCGCTCGGGCTGCTGGCCCCGGCGCTGCGGCGGCGGGGCGTCGAGCGGCTCGTCGGGATCACGCACGGGCACGAGGCGGGCTGGGCGGCGCTGCCGGGCGCGCGGACGCTGCTGCGCCGCGTCGGGGACGGTGTCGACGTCCTCACCTACCTGGGCGAGTACACGCGGACGCGGATGGCGCGGGCGCTGTCACCCGGCACCCGGATGGCGCGGCTCGCGCCCGGCGTCGACGAGACGGTGTTCCGGCGCGGCGCGGGCGGCGAGGAGATCCGCCGGCGGTACGGCCTGACCGGCCGGCCGGTCGCGGTGTGCGTGTCGCGGCTCGTCCCGCGCAAGGGGCAGGACGCCCTGCTGCACGCGTGGCCGCGCGTCCTGGAGCAGGTTCCGGACGCGGCGCTGCTGCTGGTCGGCGGCGGCCCGTACCGCGCCGAGCTGGAGCGGATGGCGGCGCCGTTCGGCTCGTCCGTCGTGATCACCGGCGGGGTGCCGTGGGAGGAGCTGCCCGCCCACTACGACGCGGGCGACGTGTTCGCGATGCCGTGCCGGACGCGCCGCCGCGGCCTGGACGTGGAGGGCCTCGGGATCGTCTACCTGGAGGCGTCCGCCACCGGCCTGCCGGTCGTCGCGGGCGATTCGGGCGGCGCGCCGGACGCGGTGCTGGCCGGCGAGACGGGGGTCGTCGTGCCCGGCCGCTCGGTGGCGCGGATCGCCGCGGAGGTCGCGGGGCTGCTCAGCGACCCGGCGCGGGCGCGCGCGATGGGCGAGAAGGGGCGCGCCTGGGTGGAGCGTGAGTGGCGGTGGGAGATCCAGGCGGCCCGCCTTGGCGAACTCCTCGCCTGACCGCGCGCGCGGCGGTCCGCCTGGAAGCCCTCCGGGCCGGCCCGCGGCCGGCTCGCCAGGGGGCCGCGCCCCGTTCCCGGAGACCATTTCCACGCATGTGCCCCTGCCGAGGATGGGGGAGCGATCCGCCGCCTGCCGGTCCCCGCGCCCGGTGGGGGAGAACCTGGAGTTCGGGCGTGCCGGGGGAGCCGGATCGCTTCCCTGCGGCGGATCGAGTGCGCGTGGACGGGAACGGGGCGGGGCCCCGGCCGGGGTGGGGTGCGTGCCCACCCGGCGCGACCGCGCGGGAGGGGTGGGCCGCCCCGCGGGGGCCGGGTACGGATCGCCCTTCCATGGCGGGGCACCTCCCGTCCGCTGTGCGGTGTTTCGCGGTCGTTGACGTCTGCGACGCTAGGCGGCCGGACGGCCCCGGGGAACCGCGTTAAACCGGGCTTAAGGGACGGCTCACCCACCGCTAAGTCATCGAGCGAGAAGCAATCATCAACCACCGTATACACGGCATTTCATTCGCTGGGATGATCAAGCGTCCGGTCGGTCGCGGTACGGAGGCGGAATGCGCTCACGGGGTCTCGTGGTGCTCGCGGTGCTGGTGGGGGCCACCCTGGTCATCGGCCTCTTCTCGCTCTGGCGGGTGCACGGCGCGGAGGCCCGCCGGTCACCGCAGGACATCGCGGACGCGTACTTCGCCGCCTGGGGGAGCGGCGACCTCGAGGCGATGCGCGCGCTCGTCGACGGCCCGCCCGCCGACTTCGCCGAGCAGCACCGCGCGCTGTCCCGGGGGCTCACCGTCACCTGGGTCCGCCTGGAGCCGCGTCCCGTCGTCCAGTCCGGTGCGGACGGGGCGCGCGCCGACTTCACCGTCACCCGGGGGATCGCCTACCACGGCGAGTGGCGGTTCCGCTCGGCGCTGCGGCTCGTCCGGGCCGATGACCGGTGGCGGGTGAGCTGGACGCCGTCCACGCTGTATCCCGGGACGCGGACCGGAGGCACCTGGGCGCTGAAGCAGGTCGAGGTGCCCGCCGTCACCCTCACCGCGCGGGACGGCGAGCCGCTCGCCAAGGACGGGACGCTCGAGCCCTACGTCTCGGCCCTCGCCGACCGGCTCGGCGACGAGGACGCGGGCGGCGACGGCTGGGCCGTCGAGCTGACCGAGCGCGGCGCGCCGCCGCGCCGGGTGAAACTGTTCGGCGTCAAGGACGGCCGGAAGATCAAGACGACCATCGACCGGAGGATGCAGGCCGCGGCCGAGAAGGCGGTCGAGGGCTCCGGCCGGCAGGCCGCGCTCGTCGCGATCCGCCCCGGCACCGGCGAGGTCCTCGCCGTCGCGGACGGGCTCGGCGGCCTCGGCGCGTTCATCGGGATGTACCCGCCCGGCTCCACGTTCAAGGCGGTGACCGCGGGCGCGCTGCTCGCCGGCGGCGCCGGTCCCGGCACCGGCGCCGACTGCCCGGCGCAGGTCGTCACCGCGCAGCGGACGATCCGCAACCACGACGGGGAGTCGCTCGGCCGGACCGACCTGCGCAACGCGTTCGCCCAGTCGTGCAACACGACGTTCTCCCGGCTCGCCGTCGAGGGCCTCGGCGCCGCGCGGCTGGGGGAGAGCGCCCGCCGGTTCGGGTTCGGAGCGGACCTCGCGCCCGGCGTCCAGGCCGCGACCGGGAGCTTCCCGGTGCCGGAGAGCGGCGCCGAGCTGGCGGAGGCCGCGATCGGGCAGGGCCGCGTGCTGGCGAGCCCGCTGCTGATGGCGTCGGTCGCGGCGGCGGTCCGGGACGGCACGTGGCGCGCGCCCCGGCTGGTCGCCGCCAAGCTGATCGACGAGGACCGCCCCGCGCCCCGCGCGGTGCCGGGCGCCGCCGCGCTCCGCACGATGATGCGGGCGGTGGTCGCGGAGGGCACCGCCGCGGGCGCCGGGCTGCCGCCGGGCACGGCGGGCAAGACCGGCACCGCCGAGTTCGGCGGCGGTGGGTCCCACGCCTGGTTCATCGGCTACAAGGGCGACGTCGCGTTCGCCGTCCTCGTCCCGGACGGCGGCTCGGGCCCGAAGGTGGCGGCGCCCCTCGCGGCCCGCTTCCTGCGCTGACGACCCGCTGGAGAGAGACGCGCGAACGAACTGAACGTGTCGGGCGTTCGATGCGTACTTGGACAGATGGGCGGTACAGCGCCCTACCCAGATTGAAGCGATTTTTCGGCACCAATTCACATCGGGCCCCCCTCCGGGCGTATGCTCCGGGGTGATCGAGCGGATCCGCACGGATCCGTCCGGGGTGAACGGCTGGGAGCGAGCGGGCTCCCGCGGCCGCGATCCCCATGTCTCAGCAGGACCTCCGGAACCGCCGGCGTCCGCCGCGCACTCCGTCTCCTCCACAGGAGAGGGCATGGTGCGACGCGACACCAGGCATGCGTCCCGGAACAACGCGCATGCCCCAATGTGGCCCGAAGGGTCCTGGTGGGCGGAGCAGCCCGGCTGGACCGACCGCGGCGCACGAGAGCGCCCCGAGCGATCCGACGCCCGGCCGCCCAAGAGCCGTCCCCGCCCCGCGCGCCGGGGCGGTGCGCCCGGGATCCCGGATCGGCGTCCCTACGACGCCGGGGATCCCGTTCGGCAGGGCGGCAGGCGAAGCGACCCTGGACGCGGCCCCGGCGATGCGCGGAACTCCGGCCCGGAGGGCCGGGCGCGTGGCGGGCCGGGTCGGCGGGAATACGACGCCCGCGAGTTCGCCGGGCCGGCCGGTGGCGGGCGGCGCCCCTCCGAGGTGGAATGGTCCGCTTCCCGGGCCCACGCGAGCGCGGGTTCCGAGTGGCGTTCCCTCGACGACCGGGACGTCCGCCGGCGGGGTTCCGGCGCCGGGCGGAAGGGCCGTGCGCGGAAGGGGCGTGCGGGCAAGGGGCGTGCGGTCAAGGGCGGACGGGGCGGTCCCGAGCGGCCGCCCGTCGCGCGGCGCAGGCCGGCGGCGGCGCGGGCGCGGCGGCCGGCCGACCGGCTGAGCGTCTTCGCGCTCGTGCTGTCCGGGGTCGTCGGGCTCTCGCTGCTCGGGATCGTCGAGCGGGCCCTCCTGGACGGCGGGCCGATCGCGAGCGGTGACGCGGCGGGCGCGCGCGACCGGGTCCGGCGGCCGCAGGCGCCGCCCCGGCCCGAGACCCCGGTGACGCCCCGTGCGCGGCCCGTCCGGTCGGGTGCGCCCGCCCCGGTCGCGCGGCCCGACGCGCAGGCGCTCACCGCGCAGATCCGGAAGCTCACGCTGGACGAGCGGGGCGGCGCCGCCCGCGAGGCCTATGGCACCGCCCCCGCCGCGGCGCCGCTCGTCACCACGACGCGGACCAGTGCCGACCGGACGTGGGCGTTCGGCACCACCGCGATCCCCGTCCCGGACGGCAGCGCCGCCACCCCCGAGATCGCGCTGTTCGCGGCCCGCTGGCGCGGCGGCCGCTGGCAGGCCGGGCTGTCCGGCGGCACCGCGTTCGGCGCGCTGCTGGGGGCGATGCCCGCCTCGCTCATGTCGGCGGACGAGCGGCGCGTGCTCCGCCGCTTCGGCGCGGTGACCGCCGAGCAGGCCGCGGCGGCCGTCAACGGCACCCGCGTCGGCGACGGGCTCGTGCTCCCGTGGCGGACCGGCGCGGCATGGGCGATGGGCGCCGCGGGCGAGGACGCGCCCCGGCCGCTCGGCAACCTGTCGTTCTGGGGCGGCGACGGCCGTGTCCGCGCCGCCGGGGCGGGACGCATGTACCGGTTCTGCGGCGACGCCGCCGGCCGCGCGCTGGTCATGGTCGTCCACCCGAGCGGCGTCGCCAGCGTCTACTACCGGCTGCGGTCGGTGCCGCGGCTGCGGGACGGCGGCGTCGTCCGGCGCGGCGCCCCCCTCGGGACGACCGGCACCGACCGGCCGTGCGGCGGGGCGCCCTCGCCCCGCCCCGAGGTGGAGTTCGACCTGCGCCGGGGTGCCGAGGAGGTGCCCCTCGACGGCGCCGTGATCGGCGGCTGGACGTTCCGCGAGCGCGCCCGGCCGCTGCTCGGCTACGCCGAGCGCGGTGACCTCCAGGTCCTCACCGGGGGGCTGCTGGCCAACCTCGGCGCGCTGCCCCCGGCGGACGACTCCGAGGACGACCCGAAGAAGCCGGAGACCTCGCCCTCCGCCGAACCGAAGCCGGACGACCCGGCGCCTTCCGCGAAAAAGTAGAGGAGTCCGACCGGTGCGAGTACGCAACAGTGATGATCCCGTGGTCCCGGCGTGGGCGCTGCGCCTCGTCCTGGCGGGCGCGGTCCTGGTCATGATCGGTGCGGCGACCCCGCAGGGCGCCGTCGCCACCGCGAACGTCCAGTACTTCCTCTCGTACTTCGCGGGCGTCTTCACGCTGATCGCGCTGACCACGGCGGTGATCTTCGGGTTGCTCGCGACGGAGCGGCTGATTCTGCAGATCCGGCACAGAGTGCTGGCGCAGGCGGTGCACCGAGCGGCGGCCGTGCTGGCGCTGACGATGGTGGTCGCGCACCTGCTGGTGAAGATCCTGGGCGGGCTGGCGCAGCCCCTGCAGGCCGTGGTGCCGGGCCTGGACGCGGTCGGCCTCGGCACGGTCGCGTTCGAGCTGATGGTGCTCGTGGCGGTCACCGGGATGCTGCGGCCGCGGTTCGTGTCGCGGGGCAACCCGTGGATGTGGCGCTCGCTGCACGCGGTCGCCTACCTGGCGTGGCCGATCGGCATCACGCACGGCCTCACCGCCGGGCGCCCGGCCGCGAACTGGGTCGTCCTCAGCTACCTGCTCAGCGTCGTCGGCGTGGTGCTGGCGCTGATCGTCCGGATGATCGTGGTGATCAAGCCGCGGGACGTCCGGCGCGCCGGCGACGACTTCGGCGAGCGGGAGGTCGCCCGCGCCCGGGCCGGGGCGCGCGACGCCGTCCGGGCCCGCGAGCGGGCGGGGGCCGAGCTCCGCGAGGAGGAGATGGCGGCGGCGCGCGCGTCCCGCGGCGGCCGCGACCCCTTCGACACGCGCGACCCCTTCGACACGCGCGACCTCTTCGAGGCGACCGATGCCCGCGGCGCGTTCGACGCCCCGGACGACGGCGGGCGCCGCGATCCGCGCGGCGGGGGCGGCCCGCGGGACGCGTTCCGGTCCCGGGACCCGCGGTCGACCGTCACCGACGGCAGCGGGATCCCGGTGATCGGGCCGCACGGCGGTGATCGGCTCCGATGACCTCGACCATCGCCGTCTCCAACATCGGCGGCCCCCGCCTCACCCTCGGGTTCGACCGGTTCGACCGGCTGGACCTCGACCGGCACCTCGCCGTGCACGGCAAGCTCCGCACCCCCGAACTGGACGACCTCGCCCGGATGGCGGAGCAGGTCGACATGCGGGGGCGCGGCGGCGCCGGGTTCCCGTTCGCGCGGAAACTGATGGCGGTGGCGGCGCGGGTCCGGCGTCCGGGCTCCGACCGGCTCCCGCTGCTGCCCGGTGAGGAGGAGGCGCGGCGCTCCAGCGAGGACGTCGTCGTCGTGGTGAACGGCGCCGAGGGCGAGCCCGGCAGCATGAAGGACAAGGTGCTGCTCGGCCGCGCTCCGCACCTGGTGCTGGACGGCGCGCAGATCGCCGCGACCGCGCTCGGCACGCAGCGGATCGTCGTGGCCGTGGAGAGCGACGAGGCGGCCCGGTCGGTGCGCGCCGCGATCAGCGAGCGGCGGATGCCGGCCCGGGTCGTCCGGCTGACCGAGCGGTTCATCTCCGGCGAGAGCGGCGCGGTGGTCCGCGCCGTCAACGGGGAGTTCCCGATCCCGCCGGGGGTGAAGGTCCGCGCCGCGGAGTCGGGCGTGGACGGCTGCCCGACGCTGCTGTCCAACACCGAGACGTTCGCGCAGCTCGCCGTCCTGACGTCGCTGGGCCCCGATCTGTACGCCTCGGCCGGGACGGACGACGAACCGGGCACGACACTGCTCACGATCGGCGGGACGAAGGTCGTCGAGGCGCCGCTCGGCACCTCGCTGCGGGCCGTCCTCGACCACTGCGACGTACCGCCGGGCCAGGGCGTCCTGGTCGGCGGCTACCACGGCATGTGGCTGGACGAGGCGGCCGTGACGCGGGCCGTCCTGTCGCGCGCCGGGATGCGCAAGGTCGGCGGGACGGTCGGCGCCGGGATCATCCTGCCGCTCGGCCAGGGCACCTGCCCGCTCGGCGAGGCCACCCGGATCGCGTCCTACCTCGCGGCGCAGTCGGCCGGGCAGTGCGGGCCGTGCCGGCTCGGGCTGCCCGACGTCGTCCGTGCGCTCAACGCCCTCACCGAGGGGTCGGGGACCGTGGAGGACGTCCGCCGCGCCGCCGGCATCGGCCGGGGCCGGGGGGCGTGCACGCATCCCGACGGCACCGCGAAGTTCGTGCTGTCGGCGATGGAGGCGTTCGCGGAGGACATCGAGCTGCACCGGTTCGGCGGCGGCTGCGGCCGGTCGACCTACGGGGTGCTGCCGCTGCCGGTGCCGGACGGCTCGGAGGCCCGGGTCGCGATCGACTGGAGCCGCTGCGACGGGCACGGGCTGTGCGCGTACCTCGTCCCGGAGCTGATCCAGCTGGACCGCTACGGCTTCCCCGTCGTGCTGGGCACCGACATCCCGTCCTGGATGGAGAAGGACGTGCAGCGGGCGGTGGCGATGTGCCCGGCCCTCGCGCTGCGCGTCGTCGGCGGAATCCCGGGAAGTCCCGTCCGCCGTTCCTGAACGTCCTCTCATGCCCGTGTCGAAGGAATGGCAGGCGGGAGCCTGCCCGCAATTCCCAGGCATCCAAGAAAATGGAAATCGAGCGGAAATCGGTGAACCGGGTCGATGGGCGTCACGTATTACCCCTCGACCCGCGCCGGGCTCGTCACCGAGCCTTTCCGGAAGGAGGCAGAAGTTCCGTTGAGGAAGCCGTACGGCAGCGCCGAGACGCGCACGTTCCGCAGGCCGGGACGTGGCCGACTCCTCCTGGTCGTCGCGGCGGCGGCCGCCGCCCTGGCGGCCGTCGTGGTCGTCCTCAGCCCCGCGGGCGCCGTCGCGCCCGCCGACGGGGCCTCCAAGGGCGGCACCGTCGGCACCCGCTGGGGCCGGCTGAGCGCCCTGGACCGCCAGCTGCTCGTCAAGGTCAGGCAGGCCGGCCTGTGGGAGATGCCCGCCGGCCAGCAGGCGCAGCAGCGCGCGTCCAGCGCCCGGGTGAAGGAGGTCGGCGACATGATCATGCAGCAGCACATGACGCTGGACGCCGACACCCGGGTCACCGCGCAGAAGCTCGGCGTCCTGCTGCCCAACGAGCCGGGCAACGGCCAGAAGGCCTGGCTCCGCGAGATGTCGGGCAAGTTCGGAGCCGATTTCGACCGGACGTTCGTGCACCGGCTGCGCGAGGCCCACGGCCAGGTCTTCACCGTCATCGCCAAGGTGCGCGCGCAGACCGAGAACAGTGAGATCCGCGCGTTCGCCGAGCGGTGCCTGAAATTCGTCAACACTCACATGACGCTGCTCGAAAGCACCGGTCTGGTCACCCGGCAGGCCCTTTCCTGACGGCGCAACACCCCGCACAGGGAGTTTCCATGGAAAGAAAGAGAATAGCGTTCGCGGTGCTCGCCCCGGCGCTGGCGCTGGCCGTCTCGGCGGCCGGGACGACGCCGGCCGGGGCCGCCGCCCCCTACCTGCTCACCGCCCCGGCGGATCCGTCCCGGCCGCCGGACGGCGGCGCGCCGGGCGCGCCCGGCGACGGGACGGCCCCGCCGTCGCAGGACCCGGGCGGCGGGCAGACGGCCGATCCGTCGCAGCCGCCGGGCGACGGGCAGACGGCCGACCCCTCGCAGCCGCCGGGCGACGGGCAGACCGCCGACCCCTCGCAGCCCCCGGACGACGGGCAGAACGAGGGCGGCGACGCCGGGCAGGAGCAGCCGCCCCCGTCGGTGATCAAGCCGGGGCCGACGCCGGAGCAGTTCGTCAGCATCCGCCGCGCCCCCCGCGTCCAGGTGCCGCGGAGCAGCCGCCGGGCCTCCACCGGCCGGTTCACGTCGCGCTGCGGGGTGAACGCGGGGCAGCGGCACAGCAACCCCGACAACTTCATCGTGGCGCCGGGCGTCCAGAACGGCGCGCACCACATCCACGACTACGTCGGGAACCTGACCGCGGACGCGTTCTCCACCGACGAGAGCCTCGCCGCGTCCGGGACGACCTGCAGCAACGGTGACAAGTCCACCTACTACTGGCCGGTCGTCCGGCTCCGCGACGGGCAGGACGGCTCGGAGCGGGCCGAGCAGAGCAAGGCCGACGGCAACGTCGGCTCGATCGTCACGCCGTCGTCCGCCCGCATCCAGTTCCTCGGGAACCCGCGCGGCAAGGTCGTCGCGATGCCGCGGTTCCTGCGGGTCATCATGGGCGACGCGAAGGCCGGCACGAACGGCCTCGCCAACGCGAAGGCGTCCTGGGGCTGCTCCGGCGTGCCCGGACGGGCGTTCACCGACAAGTACCCGCTGTGCCCGCGCGGCAGCCAGGTGACCCGGACGCTGACCTTCCCGAGCTGCTGGGACGGCCAGAACACCGACAGCGCGAACCACCGCACGCACATCGTGTTCCCGGGCGCGAACGGCGCCTGCCCGCAGGGCACCCGCGCGGTGCCGCAGCTGCGGCTGACGCTGTCCTACCGCGTCCCGGCGCGGGCGCTGGCGTTCGCGCTGGACACGTTCCCCGAGCAGGGGCACGACCCGGTGACCGACCACGCCGACTTCGTCAACGTGATGTCGGAGGGCCTGATGCAGCGCGCGGTGAACTGCATCAACTCCGGGCGCCGCTGCTGACCCGCACCCGGAACGAAAGCGGCGTGCCGCCCCGGGGATCGCTCCCCGGGGCGGCACGCCGTCCGCATGCGGTGCCCGCGTGGATCAGGTGTAGAGGGCCTCGATCTCGTCTGCGAAGTCCTTCATGACCACGTTGCGCTTCACCTTCAGGCTCGGGGTCATGTGCCCGGCCTCCTCGGTGAAGTCGACGCCGAGGATCACGTGCTTCTTGATGGCCTCGGCGTGGCTGACGGACTTGTTCGCGTTCGCGACCGCGCCCTCGATCTCGGCGATCAGTTCGGGGTCGCGGCGCAGTTCGTCCACCGACATCGCGGCGGGCTTGCCGTGCCGCTCCTTCCACGGGCCGAGCGCCTCCTCGTCCAGCGTGACGAGGGCGCTGATGAACTTGCGGCCGTCGCCGACGACCAGGCACTGGCTGATCAGCGGGTGGGCGCGCAGCCGGTCCTCGAGCGGGGCGGGTGCGACGTTCTTGCCGGCCGCGGTGACGAGGATCTCCTTCTTCCGGCCGGTGATCTTCAGGAAGCCGTCCGCGTCGAGCGCGCCGAGGTCGCCGGTGCGGAACCAGCCGTCCTCGATGGCCTCCTTGGTGGCGGCCTCGTTGTTCCAGTAGCCGCGCAGGACGTTGATGCCCCGGACGAGCACCTCGCCGTCCTCGGCGATCCTGATGTCCACGCCCGGAATGGGCTGCCCGACCGTGCCGATCTTGAGGGCGCCGGGCCGGTTGACCGCGGCGGGCGCGGTGGTCTCGGTCAGGCCGTAGCCCTCCAGGATGATGATGCCGACGCCGCGGAAGAAGTGGCCGAGCCGCTCCCCGAGCGCGGCGCCGCCCGAGACCGCGTACTGGACGTGCCCGCCGACGGCCTCGCGCAGCTTGCCGTAGACGAGCACGTCGAAGAGCCTGTGCTTGATCTTGAGGCCGAGCCCCGGTCCGCCCGTGTCGAGCGAGCGGCTGTAGGCGACGGCGGTGTCGGCGGCCTTCGCGAAGATCCTGCCCTTGCCGGCGGCGGCGGCCTTCTGCTCGGCGCCGTTGTAGACCTTCTCGAACACGCGCGGGACGGCGAGCAGGAACGTCGGCTTGTAGGTCGCGAGGTCGGGCAGCAGGTTCGGGATGTCGCTGTGGCCGAGGATGATGCCGCCCTCGACGCAGGCCACCTCGATCAGCCGCGCGAACACGTGCGCGAGCGGCAGGAACAGCAGCGTGGCGCTGCCGTCCACCGCCACCTCGGCGATCGCGCCCTGGATCGCGTTGCGGGCCGTCGCCACCAGGTTCCCGTGGGTGATCTCGCAGCCCTTGGGCCGGCCGGTGGTGCCGGAGGTGTAGACGAGGGTGGCGATGTCGGAGCCGCCCCGGGAGTGGCGGCGCTCGGCCACCACGTCGCCCGGCAGGTCCGCGCCGTTCGCGGTCACCGCCGCGACGGCGCCCGCGTCGATGCCCCAGACGTGGGCCAGGTCGGGCAGGCTCCCCGCCACGCTCTCGACGTCCGCGACGTGCTGGGCCGTCTCGGCGAACACGCCCTTGGCTCCGGAGTCGCCGAGGATCCACTCGATCTGCTCGGCGGAGGACGTCTCGTAGATCGGCACCACGACGGCGCCGGCCGCCCAGATGGCGTAGTCGAGGACGGTCCACTCGTAGCGGGTCCGCGACAGCAGGCCGACGCGGTCGCCGGGCTCGATCCCGGCCGCGACGAGGCCCTTGGCCACCCCCGCGACCTCGGCCGCGAACTCGGCCGCGGTGACGGCGCTCCAGGCGTCGCCGCTCTTGCGGCGCAGCACGACGGCGCCGGGGTTCTCGGCGGCGCGGTCGAAGGGCGCGTCGGTCAGGTTGGCGGAGTCGCTGACCTCCACCATCGCGGGGACGCTGAATTCGCGCACGGCCCACTCCTCGGTTCTTCTCAGGGACGGCGGGGAAGTCGACGAGCGCTTCTCCAGTGGGTGAATGATACCCATCGGTAGGTAAAACGGCAGACCCTCCCGTTCGCCACATCCGCGGTGGTCCGGGGGACAGGCCGGTTAAGGCTGTGCAAAGACGGCCGGGTCGGCTCCCACCGGCCGGCGGGGCCTCGCCTACGCTGGGCGCACACCGGCCGCCACGCACGGGAATTCGGGGGACGCATGTCGCTGCTCGAGGTGATCGCGCTGACCGCCGATGACGCGCGGGCAGCGCAGGACGGCGGCGCCGACCGGATCGAGGTCGTCGCCGACATGGCGGCCGACGGGCTCACCCCCGACCCGCACGTGGTCGAGGCGATACGGGCGGCCACCACCCTGCCGATGCGGGTGATGCTGCGGGCCAACGCCGGGTTCCGCACCACCGGCGCCGAACTCGACCGGCTCTGCGCCGCCGCCTCCGATCTCGCCGCCGCCGGCGCGGACGGCTTCGTGTTCGGGTTCCTCGACCCGTCCGGGCACATCGACGCGGGCGCCACCGGCAAGCTCGCCGCGACCGCCGGCGCGCTGCCGTGGACGTTCCACCGGGCGGTGGACCACGCCGCCGACCCCGCCCAGGCGTGGCGGGCCGTCCGCGACCTCGGCGCGGGGCTCGACGCGGGCCTCGACACCGTCCTCACCGCGGGTGCCGCCCGGGGCGTGGACGCGGGGCTCGACACCCTCGTCCGGCGGGCCGCCGAGGGGCCGGCGCCGGCCTCGATGATCATGGCGGGCGGAGGGCTGCGCCGCCGGCACGTCGCGGTGCTCGCCGCCGCCGGGGTCGACGCCTTCCACGTCGGGACGGCCGTCCGGCACGCCGGCGACTGGGACGAGCCGATCGACCCCGACCTCGTCCGGGAGTGGCGCACGCTCGTGTCCGCCGCCACCGGCTGAGGACGGCCCGCGGCGGTGCAGTGGTTGGGGGCACGGTGTCCCATTAGAGTCGTTTCATGAGGATCCACGTGGTGAGCGACGTCCACGGCCGCGCGGACGCGTTGAAGGGCGCGGCGGACGGCGCCGACGTGTTCATCTGCCTCGGCGACCTGATCCTGTTCATCGACTACGAGGACCACGGCCAGGGCATCTTCGCCGACCTGTTCGGGCAGGAGAACGCCGACCGGTTCATCGCGCTGCGCACCGCGCGGCGGTTCGAGGAGGCGCGGGCGTTCTCCAGGAGCATGTGGGCGTCCCTCGGCGGGGACGCGTGGTCGCACATCGAGCGGGCCGTCGACCGCCAGTACGCCGAGCTGTTCGCGGCCATGCCCGCCCCCGCCTACCTGACGTACGGGAACGTCGACGTCCCGCACAGGTGGGGCTCGCACCTGCGGGAGGGGCACCGGGTCCTGGACGGCGAGGTCGCCGAGATCGGGGGCCTGCGCTTCGGGTTCGTCGGCGGCGGCCTGCGCACCGAGTACCGCACCCCCTACGAGATCGACGACGACGAGTACGCGGCGAAGGTCGAGGCCGTCGGCGCGGTCGACGTGCTGTGCTGCCACATCCCGCCCGCCGTCCCCGAGCTCCTCTACGACACCGTCGCCCGCCGGTTCGAGCGGGGCAGCGAGGCGGTGCTGGACGCGATTCACCGGACGCAGCCGAGGTACGTCCTTTTCGGGCACGTGCACCAGCCGCTCGCCCGCCGGATCCGGATCGGACGCACGGAATGCGTGAACGTCGGCCACTTCCGGGCGGGCGGCGTGCCGTACGTCCTGTCGGTGTGACACCGCCGGGCCGGTGTGCAAGATACTTCAGGAGGACCAACGGAGAGCCGGAGGGAAACGCACATGGCGGACCGCACGAGTTCTTCCATCGCCGTCAAGGCCGGGAAGGCCGAGATCATGGCGGTGATCGCCGACCTGGAGGCCTATCCGGACTGGGCCAGCGGGATCCGTGAGATCACCGTCGAGGATCGCGCCGCCGACGGCCGCGCCGTCCGCGCCCGGCTGACGTTCGACGGCGGCCCGTTCAGCGACACCGTCGGCCTCGCCTACACGTGGGAGGGCGACGAGCAGGTCACGTGGGAACTGGTCGACAAGGGCTCCGTCGTCACCGGCCTGCACGGCTCCTACCGCCTGGACGACGCCCCCGGCGGCACCGAGGTCACCTACGAGCTCGCCGTGGACGTGCGCGTCCCCATGATCGGCATGGTCAAGCGCAAGGGCGAGAAGCGGATCATCGACTCGGCGCTCAAGGGCCTCAAGAAGCACGTCGAAAGCTGAGCGGACCGGGCCGCACCCGGGCGGACCAAGGAGGAGGAAGCGTTACATGGCCCTGACGATCGGCGTTGATGTGGGCGGCACGAAGGTCGCCGCCGGGGTCGTCGACGACCGGGGGACGATCCTGGAGAAGGTCCGCCGGCCGACTCCCTCGACCAACCCCAAGGAGACCGCCGACGTCATCGCCGAGGTCGTCGACCTGCTGAAGGGCAAGTTCGAGGAGGTGTCGGCGGTCGGCCTCGGCACGGCCGGGTTCGTCGACGAGACGCGTTCCACCGTCCTGTTCGCCCCGAACCTCGCGTGGCGGGACGAGCCGATCAAGGAGAAGGTCGAGAGCCGGGTCGGGCTGCCGGTCGTCGTCGAGAACGACGGCAACGCCACCGCCTGGGGCGAGGCGCGGTTCGGTGCCGGACGGGGCGAGAACTTCCTCGTGCTGGTCACCCTCGGCACCGGGATCGGCGCCGGGATCATCATCAACGGCGAGCTGTACCGGGGCCGGTTCGGGATCGGGGCCGAGGTGGGCCACGTCCGCGTCGTCCCGGACGGGCGGCGCTGCGGATGCGGCAACCGCGGCTGCTGGGAGCAGTACGCGAGCGGGAACGCCCTCGTCCACGAGGCGCGGGAGCTGGCGCGGGTCGCGCCCGCGATGGCGGGCCGCCTGCTGGAGCTCGGCGACGGCCGCCCCGAGGGGATCAGCGGGCCGGAGGTCACGCAGGCCGCCCGGGAGGGCGACACCGCGGCGCTGGAGTGCTTCCGGACGGTCGCCCACTGGACCGGCCAGGGCCTCGCCGACCTCAGCGCGATCCTCGACCCGGGCGCTTTCATCATCGGCGGCGGCCTCTCGGACGCCGGCGACCTGCTGCTCGACCCGGTCCGCGCCGCGTTCGAGTCGGCCCTGACCGGACGCGGCCACCGCCCCCTGCCCGACATCCGCATCGCCGAGCTCGGCTCCGCCGCGGGCATCGTCGGCGCCGCCGACCTGGCCCGCGCCCGGCCCGCGACGGGCTGACGTGCCCCCGGTCCGCCTGCTCGGCTACAACATCCGGTCGCTGCGGGACGACCCGGCCGCGGTGGCCCGGGTCGTCCGGGCGATCGCCCCGGACGTCCTGTGCCTCCAGGAGGTCCCCCGCTTCCGCACCTGGCGGGTCCAGCGCCGCCGCCTCGCCCGCGCCGTGGGGATGCGCGTGGTCGCGGGCCGCCGCGCCTGCGGCCTGGCCGTGCTCGCGGCCCCGCACTTGGAGCGCGTCCGCGGCGAGTTCCACCTGCTCAGCCGCGCGCCGGGCCTGCACCGCCGCGCCCTCGCCCTGGCGGCGCTGGAGATCCACGGCACCCGCCTGATCGCGGCGAGCACCCACCTGGACCTGATGCCGGACCCCCGCCGGCGCCATGTGGGGGAGATCCTCACCCGCCTCGACCGCGCCAGGGCCCGCTACGGCGCCCCGGTGGTCCTGCAGGGCGACATCAACGAGGAGCCGGGCGGGCCGTCCTGGACCCTTCTGACCTCGGTCTTCCAGGACGCCCACGCGGTGGCCCCCGCGGGCGCGGCGCCGACGTTCAGCGCGCGGAACCCGCACAGGCGCATCGACGGAGTCTTCGCGGACCGGAACGTGGAGGTCATCGGCTGCGGGGTCCCGGTCGGCGACGGAGCGCTCGAGCCGGACTACGTGCTGGCCACCGACCACCGACCGGTCGTGGCCGACCTGCGCCTCCCCGGCCCGGACGAGGCCGCGCGCTGAGGACGCCCGGCCGCGGGCCGCGCCGGTGGCCCCCTGTCCCCGCGCCCTGACTTCGCGGGGGAGGGCCTAGACGACGGCGCCGTCGTCCGGGTCTCGGGGCTCGTCGCCCATCCGGAGCACCAGCGTCACGAAACCGCCGATGAACGCGGCGACCGCGAGGAACGCGGCCCAGCCGGGTACCTCCCAGTCGAGGATGACCGTGACCAGAAGGTACACCGGCCCGCCGACGAGCGCGATCCACGCGCCCTTCGTCAGCGGGTCGGCCGCCGGGAGCGGCGGAGGCGGCGGGGGGAGGTAGTGGCCCTCATCGTCCTCGTCCGGCGGGATCCCGTGGGTGTCGGCGGGGCGGATGACGCGGGCGGCGGGGAGGCGGCCGGTGCGGTCGTCGCCCTCGCGCGGCGGCGCGGCGGGCTCGTCGATGTTCTCCTGGTCGGGCCAGGGGACCTCGTCGCCCTCGGGCGCGGTGTCGAAGCCGGCGACGATCTCGGCCCAGATCGCGTCCTCGTCGCGCTCGGCGAGGCCCGGCGCCGAGTCGGCGCCCCGCTCCTGGGCGTGGCCGGGTGCGGCCGGGTCGTTCACGTCGATGTCGGGGAGGTCGGCGTCGGCGTCGGCGCGGTCCGCGCCCTCGCCGCGCCCGGCCGCGTCCCGCAGCCGGGTGAGGTGGTTGCGCAGGATGCCCTCGGCGGCCGGCTTCATCGCCGCGTCCACGTACAGGCGGTCGAGGTCGTCGCCGGGCTCGTCGGCCCCCGGCGGCGAGGCCGCGTACGCCGCCACACCGGCCTCGCCGAGCGCGGTGAGCATCGCGTCGGCGAGATGCGGGGCGAGGTCGGCCAGCGGGGCGTAGTCGTCCGCTGTCAGCCCGTTGCCGCGGCGGTTCACGGGGCCGGCTCCCTCGACGACTCCGGCTGCACCGGCATGGCGGCCTCCGCTCCCCCTCTGACATGTGCCCGGGCACCGGCGGCACTCCGGACACCCCGAAACGTGTGTCCCACGGTATTCGCTGCGCCGCCCGGTACAAGCCCCCGGGCACACCCGATTCACATTGCTTCCCCGAGCCTACGGTCAACCCGCGCCCGGCGCCGCCGGGACGGGACGACCCGAGGGCGGCGGTGGGCGGGCCGGGCGGGGGATGGGAAGATGTCCCATCGTCTCCCCGGCACGGACGGGGACCTGAGCGCGCCGCACCCGCGGCCGGAGGAAGGCGTCGGCATGCTGTGGTTCTGGATCCTGCTGAGGATCGTCCTGTCGCCCGTCATGTACCTGCTGTGGCGGCCGCGGAACCGGGGGATGCGCAACGTGCCGAAGCGCGGCCCGGCCCTGATGGTCAGCAACCACCTGTCGTTCGCCGACCACTTCTTCGGGCCGCTGCCCCTGATGCGCCCGATCTTCTTCATCGGCAAGGGCGAGTACTTCACCGGCAAGGGACTCAAGGGCCTGATCAGCAAGGCGTTCTTCACCGGCGTGGGCGTGGTGCCGGTCGACCGGACCGGCGGGTCGGCGTCGGAGGCGGCGCTCCGGACGGGCCTGCGGATCCTGGCGGAGGGCAAGCTGCTCGGGATCTACCCGGAGGGCACCCGAGCCCCCGACAACCGGCTGTACCGGGGGAAGACGGGGGTGGCGCGGCTGGCGCTGCAGTCCCGCGTCCCGGTGATCCCGATGGCCATGATCAACACGTTCGAGCTGATGCCGGCCGGACGGCGGCTGCCGCGGCTGGGCGTCCGTCCGGGCGTCCGGTTCGGGAAGCCGCTGGACTTCTCCCGCCACTACGGCCGCGAGGACGACCGCGAGGTGCTCCGCGCGATCACCGACGAGATCATGCAGGCGATCAGGGACCTGTCCGGGCAGGAGTACGTCGACCGGTACGCCGCCGAGGTGAAGGCGGAGATGGCGGGCAAGGCGGTCCGCCCGGTGGACGACGAGGAGGACTGAGCCACGGGCGGTAGCACGCGGGCGGTCGTGGGCGCCGACGGGGCCGGCGGTGACGCGCTGGGACTGGAGGCGGCGCTGTGGCGCGCCGTCGCCGTGTACCGCGGCATCGCGCTGCTCTACGCCGCCGTCATGATCGCGAAGAACGCCGGCGGGTACGCGCACCCGGTGGGCGGCTGGGCCGTCCTCGGCGTCATGACGGCCTGGACGGTGTGGGCCGTGGCGGCGTTCCGCGACCCGCGCCGCCGGGGACGGCCGCTGCTGGCCGCCGACCTCGCCGTCGCGGCCGGCTGCGTCCTTACGACCGCGTGGGTGGAGACGCACGCCGGGATCGCGGAGGGCCGTCCGACCCTGCCGGTGTCGTGGGTCGCCGCGGCCGTGCTGGCGTGGGCGGTCGCGGGCGGGCGCCGCTGGGGCCTGGCCGCCGCGACCGTGCTCGCCGCGTCCAACCTCGCCGTGCACGCGATCGCCGGCACGGCGGACGGGATGACCGGCGGCACGGTCAACGGGATCGTCCTGCTGTTCCTCGCCGGGTTCGTCGTCGGGCACGTGGTGCGGCTCGCGCGGGCGGCGGAGGCGCGGCTCGCGCGGGCGGTGCAGCTGGAGTCGGCCACCCGGGAGCGGGAGCGGCTCGCCCGAGACATCCACGACTCGGTGCTGCAGGTCCTGGCGATGGTGCGCCGGCGCGGCGGCGAGCTCGGCGGCGAGGCGGCCGACCTGGGCCGGCTGGCGGGGGAGCAGGAGGCGGCGCTGCGGGCGCTGATCGGGACCGGCCCGGCGCCCCGGCCGTCCGGTTCCGGCCAGGACGAGGACCTGCGCCCGCTCCTCAACGCCCTCGCGTCCACGATCGTGACGGTGTCCACCCCGGCGACGCCCGTGGAGCTGCCCGAGCACGCGGCGCGCGAGGTCGCGGCGGCGGTCGCGGCGGCGCTCGACAACGTCCGGCGGCACTGCCCCGAGGGCACCCGGGCCTGGGTCCTGCTGGAGGACGACGGCACGGGCGCGATCACCGTCAGCGTCCGCGACGACGGCCCCGGCATGCCGCCCGGCCGGCTGGAGGCGGCCGCCGCGGACGGCCGGCTCGGCGTCGCCCAGTCGATCCGGGGCCGGGTCCGCGATCTCGGCGGCGACGTCGCGATCGTGTCCGCGCCGGGCGAGGGCACCGAGATCGAGCTGACGGTCCCGCGCCGTAGGGTGGTCATGTGAGCGAGTCACCTCTCAGGGTCATGGTGGTGGACGACCACCCGATGTGGCGCGAGGCCGTCGCCCGCGACCTCGCCGAGGCGGGGCACGAGGTCGTCGCGACCGCCGGGGACGGCCGCACCGCCGTCCGCATCTCCGCCGCAGCGCGCCCCGAGGTCGCGGTCGTCGACCTTCGGCTGCCCGACATCAGCGGCGTCGAGGTGACCCGCCGCCTGGTCGCCGCCGACCCGCCCGTCCGCGTGCTGGTCCTGTCGGCCAGCGGCGAGCAGCAGGACGTCCTGGAGGCCGTGAAGGCGGGCGCCACCGGCTACCTGCTGAAGTCCGCGGCCCGCGAGGAGTTCCTGGACGCCGTCCGGCGGACCGGCGCGGGCGACGCCGTCTTCACCCCCGGGCTGGCCGGCCTCGTCCTCGGGGAGTACCGCCGCCTCGCCGCGGCCCCCGCCCGCGAGGACGACGACGCGCCCCGCCTGACCGAACGCGAGACCGAGGTCCTGCGGCTCGTCGCCAAGGGCCTCGGCTACAAGCAGATCGCGGCCCGTCTCGTCCTGTCCCACCGGACGGTCCAGAACCACGTGCAGAACACGCTCCGCAAGCTCCAGCTCCACAACCGCGTGGAGCTCGTCCGCTACGCCATCGAGAAGGGCCTCGACCAGGAGGACGAGTAGGCCGCAACGGGCCGTTCGTTCCCGCCGCCTCCGTGACGCGCGATGATCTTCCTGAGTCCGATCCGCGACGCGTCCCCGCGAAGCTGGTGCGCGGCGGTGACCCCGGCGCTCAGCGAGGCGGCCGGGCCCTCCTCGGCTCCGCCGAGGCGCCGGAGTTCTCCCCGCCCGGCTCCTGACGGTCTCCGCGGATCCCGCCGAACAGGATGCCGGGGGCGGCCTCCGGCGGCTATGGTCTAGACCAATGGCGCCACGCCCGACGCCCGGCGAATGCCCGGGGCGGGGGCGTGCCGCGAACTAGCCTGGCGGCGAGATACGAGGGAGGAGCCCTGTGGCGGAAGAGGGTGACGGCATGCGCGTCGGGGTGCTGACCGGTGGCGGGGACTGCCCCGGCCTGAACGCGGTGATCCGCGCGGTCGTCCGCAAGGGGGTGCAGGTCTACGGCTACGAGTTCGTGGGCTTCCGGTCGGGCTGGCGCGGCCCGCTCGAAGGCGACACCATCGCCCTGGACGTGCAGGCGGTGCGGGGGATCCTGCCGCGCGGCGGGACGATCCTCGGCTCGTCCCGGACCAACCCGATCAAGGTCGAGGGCGGCGTCGAGCGGATCAAGGACAATCTGGCCGGCCTCGGCGTGGACGCGCTGATCGCCATCGGCGGCGAGGACACCCTCGGCGTGGCCCGCGAGCTGCACTCGCACGGCGTCAAGGTCGTCGGCGTCCCCAAGACGATCGACAACGACCTGAACGCCACCGACTACACCTTCGGCTTCGACACGGCCGTGAACATCGCGATGGAGGCCATCGACCGGCTGCACACCACGGCCGAGAGCCACCACCGCGCGCTGATCTGCGAGGTCATGGGCCGGCACGCGGGCTGGATCGCGCTGCACGCGGGCATGGCCGCGGGCGCCAACGTGATCCTGATCCCGGAGCGGCCGTTCGACATGGACAAGGTCGTCGAGTACGTGGAGAGCCGGTTCAAGACCCGCTACGCGCCGATCATCGTGGTGTCCGAGGGCGCCCACCCGGTCGACGGGCAGATGGAGCTGCAGACCGGCGCGCTCGACGCGTTCGGGCACGTCCGGCTCGGCGGCATCGGGCAGCAGCTCGCCGACGAGATCGAGAAGCGCACCGGCAAGGAGGCGCGCGCCACCGTCCTCGGCCACATCCAGCGCGGCGGCACGCCCACCGCGTTCGACCGCGTCCTCGCGACCAGGTTCGGCCTGCAGGCGATCGACGCGGTCAGCGCCGGCGACTACGGCAAAATGGTCGCGCTGCGGGGCACCGACATCGTCCGCGTGGGCCTGGACGAGGCGACCGAGGAGCTGAAGACCGTGCCGCTGGAGCGGTACTCCGAGGCGGAGGTCTTCTTCGGCTGAGTCGTCCCCCGGGCGGGGGCCGGATAGTGGTTCGCGGTGGTCGCGGCTCTGGGCCACACTAGAAGCGCCCCAACCGGTTCCCGCCAGGAGGATCACGCATGACCACGCTCGACACCGCGCCCGCGGACGCCCAGGAGCAGCCGCCGGTCGACGGTGAGCCGTGCGTCCTGCTGAAGCTGGGCGAGGTGGTGCTGAAGGGCAAGAACCGAGAGCTCTTCGAGCGGCGCCTCGCCGACAACGTGCGGCTGGCCGTCCGGCCCATCGCGCGCGTGGACGTGATCAGGCGGCACGGCGTCTTCATCGTCCGCACCAAGGACGCCACGGCCGAGGTCGTCGACCGCATCGCGATGCGCATCACGGACGTGATGGGCATCGTGTGGGCGCACCGCGCCTGGCGCGTCGGCAAGGACCTCGCGAGCGTCGAGCGGGCCGCCCTGGAGCTCATGGCGGGCCGGACGGGCACGTTCGCGGTCCGGTCGAGGCGCCGCGACAAGCGGTTCCCGATGACCTCCACCGAGCTCGACCGGCACATCGGCACCCTCCTCAGCGAGCGCTACGGGCAGCCGGTCAGGCTGAGGAACCCCGACCACACGCTGTCGATCGAGGTCGACCGCGACGAGGTGTTCGTGTTCTCCGGCGGCCTCCCCGGCCAGGGCGGGCTGCCCGTCGGGATGAGCGGCCGGGGCCTCGTGCTGATGTCCGGCGGCATCGACTCGCCGGTCGCCGCGTACCGGATGATGCGCCGCGGCCTGCGCGTCGACTACCTGCACTTCTCCGGGATGCCGTTCACCGGCCCCGAGTCGATCTACAAGGCGTACGCGCTGGTCCGCGAGCTGGACAAGTTCCAGGGCGGCTCCCGGCTGTTCGTCGTCCCGTTCGGCAAGGCGCAGCAGCAGATCAAGTCGTCCGGCGCGGACCGGCTCGCCGTGATCGCGCAGCGCCGGCTGATGCTGCGCACCGGCGAGGTGCTGGCGCGCCGGCTGAAGGGCGCCACGCTGATCACCGGCGACGCGCTCGGCCAGGTCAGCAGCCAGACCCTCACCAACATCACCGCGCTGGACGACGCGGTCGAGCTGCCGATCCTGCGGCCCCTCGTCGGCATGGACAAGATCGAGATCATGGACCAGGCGCGCCGGATCCGGACGCTGTCGATCTCCGAGCTGCCGGACGAGGACTGCTGCACCCTCCTCGCCCCGCGCCGCGCCGAGACCAGGGCCAAGATCGACGACCTGCGGCAGATCGAGAAGCGCCTGGACATCGGCGAGCTCGCAGACCAGCTCGCCGCCTCGGTGCAGGAGCACCGCCCCGTCTACGGCGACGCGAGCTAGCACGAGCCGGCTCCGAAGCCGCCTCAGCCGTCGCGCGGGCGCTTCCCGGCCGGACCGCGAAGCGATACCGCGCCCGCCCGAGAACGGCCGGAGGGATGAGCCCTTCTTCCGGGCCGGGCCGTCGTCAGCGGGCGTCGACGTCGGCCGGGCGCGGGGGCTCGGGGCCGTCCGGGCCGAGCAGGGTGACGCGCTCGATCCGCACGACGCGGAACCGGCGCCCGGCGGCGGCGACACCGTTGCGGCGGGTGCCGTCGGCCATCAGGTCGGCGGCCTCCGCGTAGGCGGCGGCGTCGGCGGGGTCGGGGTCCTCGACGACCGGGACGACATGCCGCAGGTACGTCACCAGCGCCTCCCTGGCGGCCTCGGGCGCGGCGTGCAGCCGCCCGGCGGGGCGCCAGCGGCCCCCGTTCCGCTCGGCGAGCGTGAACGCGGGCGCGAGCGTGACGGGCGTGAGGTGGTCGCCGGACGGCTCGCGCCCCGCCTCCGTGCCCGCGTCCAGCACCTGGCACAGCAGCTCGGCGGCGAGATCGGGCGGCGGGCCGTCCACCGGCAGGAGGTCGGGCGCGTGGGGCCGCGCGTCGCCCGTGTCGAGGTCGGTCGGTCGCGGCGGCTCGGGGCCGTCCGGGCCGGTCCGGATGAGCTGCTCGACGCGCACGATCCGGAACCGGCGCCCGGCCGCGCTCACCTCGTCGGCGGGCCGCCGCCGCAGCTCCCGCGCCGCCGCGCGCAGCTCGCCCGCCGCGTCGGGCGAGGCCACGAGGGCCTCGTCGTCCAGGAGGCCGGCGAGCAGCTCCCGGGCCCCCTGCGGCAGGGGATCGAGGGGGCGGACGAGCCGCCAGCCGCCGGGGACCTCCTCGGCGGACGTGAACAGCGCGCCCGCCCCGACGAGCTCCGGGTAGGCGGCGAGGGCGCGGCGCGCGTCCGCCAGCAGTACCGCGGTGATCGGATCGACACCGTCCAGGCCCCTCGGGAACAGCCGTCCGCCGGCGTCGCCCTCGCCCATCGTCATGCCGAACATCATCCCCGCCGCGCCCTCGTCTGGCGAGTGGTTCAGACCAATTTCATCGGCGCGGCCGGGCCGGCATGACGAGCAGCAGCAGGCTCGCCGCCATCAGGGCCAGCCCCCCGGCCGCGACCGCGCCGAGCCGTTCGCCGAGGACGGCGACGCCGAGCACCGCCGCCACCGCCGGCTCCGCCAGCGTCAGCGTGGTCGCCGTCGTGGCGGGTGTGGTGCGCAGGCCCCGGGCGAACAGCAGGTAGCCGCCGCCCGTGGTGAGGACGCCGAGGTAGCAGGCGATGAGCACGCCGGTTCCGGTGGCGGCCCAGCCGGCCGGTGTCAGCGCGAGCACCGGCAGCAGCAGGACGGCCGCGGCGCCGAACAGCGCCGCCGCGACCGCCCGGTCGTGCCCGCCGCGGGTGATGAGCCCGGACGCGACGCTCGCGTACACCGCGTACGCCGATCCGGACAGCAGGGCGAGCAGGATCCCGGCGGGCTCGACGCCCGCGTCCCGTCCGCCGCCGGCGAGCGCGGCGCATCCCGCGACGGCCCCGGCGGTGGCGAGCAGCCACCGCCCGGACGGCGCGGACCGGCGGGACAGCACCGCGATCAGCCCGGCGAACGCGGGCGCGCTGCCGATCGTGACGACGGTCCCGGCCGCGACCCCGGTGCGGGCCACGGCGGCGAAGAAGGCCGTCTGGTACACCGCGATCGCGGCCGCGCCGAGGGCCAGCGCCGGCCAGGACGCGCGGCGGCACAGCAGCCGGCGCAGGTCCGCGCCGCGGGTGAGGGCGGCGAGGGCGAGCAGCACCGCCCCGCCGACGACGATGCGGACGGCGGCGACCGACAGGTCGGACGCACCGTCCGCGAAGGTGCGGACGGTGCCGGTCGTGCCCCACAGGCACGCGGCCGCGAGGATGTCGGCGCCGCCCGGCGCCGGTCGGCGGGACGGACGGGAACCGGACGACCGTCCGGAAGAGATGTCGACGTGCGTGTTCACAGACACGGAAGAACGCTCCTGAACGCGAATCGGAAGGAAGATGATCCGGATTCGGGGCGCAGGAGAACCTGGCCGGGCGCGTTATCGCGCCGGCCCGATGGTCGCAGAGGAGGTGCCGCGCCCCGTCAGGAGCGGGGCGGCCCGCAGTTCGCCGTCCAGTAAGCCACGGGCCGACCCTACCTCACGCCGGTCAGGCCGGAACGGCGTCGGCGTCGGGGACCCCGGTCAGCGCGCGGCCGACGATCGGCGGCAGTTCGCGGACCAGCCGGGCGAGGTCGCGCAGGTCGCCGTCCACGAGCGCCTGGGGGCCGTCGCACAGGGCGGTCTCCGGGTGCGGGTGCACATCGATGATCACGCCGTCGGCGCCGATCGCGATCGCCGCGCGGGTCAGCGGCAGGACGAGGTCGCGGCTGCCGCCCGAGTGCGACGGGTCGACGATCACCGGCAGGTGGGAGAGGCGCTGGGCCACCGGCACGGCGGAGATGTCGAGCGTGTTGCGGGTGGCGGTCTCGAACGTCCGGATGCCCCGCTCGCACAGCACGATGTCGAGGTTCCCGCGCTGCGCGACGTACTCCGCCGCCATCAGCCACTCCTCGATCGTCCCGTTCATGCCGCGCTTCAGCATGACCGGCCGGCCCGCCTCTCCCGCGGCCTGCAGCAGCGCGAAGTTCTGCGCGTTGCGCGTGCCGATCTGCAGCATGTCGGCGTACGACGCGACGAGCTCGACGTCGGCGGCGTCCACGACCTCCGTGACGACCGGCATGCCGGTCTCCGCGCGGACGTCGGCGAGGATGCGCAACCCGGCCTCGCCGAGCCCCTGGAACGCGTACGGGGACGTGCGGGGCTTGAACGCGCCGCCGCGCAGCAGGGTCGCCCCGGCCGCCTTCGCCATCAGCGCGGCCTGCAGCGTCTGCTCGGGGGTCTCCACCGCGCAGGGGCCGGCGATCAGCGTCATCGTGCCGGGGCCGATCGGCACGCCGCCGACGCGGACGACGGAGCGCTCGGCGTGGTTCTCGCGGCTCACCAGCTTGTAGGGCGCCGAGATGCGGAGGACGTCGGTGACCCCGCGCATGCCGCGCAGGTTCAGCGAGCCGAACTGCTGGACGTCCCCGATCAGCCCGACGATGGTGCGCTCCACGCCGCTGCTGACGAAGGCCTCGCCCCCCGCCGTCTCGACCAGTGAGACGACGGCCTTGATATCCGCTTCGGTGGCCTCCGGGGCCATGACGACGACCATGCTGTGCTGCCTCTCCTCTGCCGCGCGGGAACCGGGAGGGTCCCGCGGATCATCCCCTGGAACGCGAAGAGCCCCGGGCCTTCCGGCCCGGGGCTCCTCGCCTGTGGTCTGTCAGCGCAACGCCTGGCAGACCAGCCTCCCGGGCCGGTCGTACCGAAAGAAATAGACGAGGTTGCGCATGGGGTCACAGTAGCCGACGCGGGACGCCGGGCGCCCGCACGCCCCCCGAATATGGCTCAGCTCACGCCGGGTGGCAGGATGGCCCGCGTCATGTCCCCACCCGAAGAGCCCGCACCGAAGCCCCGGGAGCTCCCGCCCGGCCAGTACGTCCCCCGCGGATGGCCGGTGCTCCACTACGGCCCCGTCCCGAAGTTCCGTCCCACGGATTGGGATTTCCGGGTGTTCGGGGCCACCGCGTCGGCGGAGCCGCACCGCTGGGACTGGCCCGCGTTCGAGGCGCTGCCCCGCGCCACCGCCGTCGCCGACTTCCACTGCGTCACCAAGTTCACGGTCCCCGACAACGCGTGGGAGGGCGTCCCCGGCTCGGCGATCGCCGAGCTGGCGCCGCCCGCCCCGGACGCCACGCACGTGATGGTGTGGGCCGAGTACGGCTACAGCGCCAATATCCGGCTGAGCGACCTCCTCGCCGACGGGACGATGTTCGCCACGCACCGCGACGGCGAGCGCCTCAGCCCCGACCACGGCTTCCCGCTCCGCCTCGTCGTCCCGCACCTGTACGCGTGGAAGAGCGTGAAGTGGGTTCGCGGCATCGAGTACCTGGTGGAGGACCGCCGCGGCTTCTGGGAGGAGCGCGGCTACCACAACGTGGCCGACCCGTGGCGGGAGCAGCGGTACTCCTACCAGGAGGAGGACGGGGAGACCCCGCCGCTCTGAGCCGCGCCGCGTCCGGCCGGTCCACCGGCCTTCCCGGCAAACCGCCGAGGGGATGACCCGGGCACGGGTAATCCATTACCGTAAGTCGTCATGGACCTACCGTCCGTTGCGGCGTCCGCCGCCACCGCGACCGTTCCCGGCGCCCGCCCCGCACGCCGGCGCATCCCCCCGCCCCGCGGCCTGCTCCCCGGCCGCAGGGCCGCGTGGGGACGCCCCTGGAGCCGGATCGGGCGCCGGCGCCCCGCGGGCCCCGGCGAGGAGGTCGCGTTCACCGCGCTGCACGCGATCGCCCGCGCCGCGCGGCCGCTGCGCGGCGGGCTCAATGGCGAGGCGGCCCGTCCGGCCGCCCGGCACCTGCGCGCCCTGCTCGGCGCGCGGGCGGTCGCGCTGATCGCCGTCGCCGACCCCGGCCCGGTGCCGGGCGGCGTGGCCGACCCGGCCGGGTGCCTGCTCGCCTGGGACGGCGCGGGACGCGGCCACCACTCCGGCGACGCCGTCCCGCACGCCCTGCCGGTGCTCGCCACCGGCCGGCCCCGGATGCTCGCGCTCGACCCGCCGCCCTGCCCCGACCCGCGCTGCCCCGTCCGCGTCGCGATGGTCGCGCCGCTGACCGTCGAGGGGCGCGTCGTGGGCGCCTTCTCCGCGTACTGGGACCATCCGTCCGCGGCGCGGGTCCGGGCCGTCGGCGACGTCGCGCTGTGCGCCGCCGGGCAGCTCGAGCTCGCCGAGCGGGACGCGCTGCGCGCCCGGCTCGCCGAGGCGGAGGTGCGGGCCCTGCGCGCCCAGATCTCCCCGCACTTCGTCTACAACTCGCTGACGACGATCGCGTCGTTCGTCCGCACCGACCCGGACCGGGCCAGGGAGCTGGTCCTCGACTTCGCCGACTTCGCCCGCTACTCCTTCCGCAACCCGCGCGACTTCACCACGCTCGCGGAGGAGCTCCGCTCCGTCGACCGGTACCTGCTGCTCGAACGGGCCCGGTTCGGCGACCGCCTGCGCTTCCGCGTCGAGGTCGCCCCCGAGGTGCTGCCGGTCGCCGTCCCGTTCCTGGCGCTCCAGCCGCTCGTCGAGAACGCCGTCCGGCACGGCATGCGCGACGCCCGCGAGGCGTTCCACATCTCGATCACCGCCCGCGACGCGGGCACCGAGGCCGCGATCAGCGTCGAGGACGACGGCGTCGGCATGGACCCCGACCGGCTCCGGGAGCTCCTGTCCGCACCGCTCGGACGGCCCGGCCCGACCGGCTGGGGCAGCTTCGGGGGCGGTGAGCGGCCGGGCGGGGAGGCGGGCCCCGGGATCGGCCTCGCCAACGTCGACGAGCGGATGCGGCAGGTCTACGGCGACGAGTACGGGCTCACCGTGGAGACCGCCCTCGGCGCCGGGACGAAGGTGCGGCTGCGGGTTCCGAAGTGCCGTCCGGGGATCTTCCCGGATTGACGCGCCGACCACGACACGCCGCACACATTGCGAAACCGATTGCGGACAGCCGGTAATCGCGGCAAAGTCGCCCTATGCTTCGCGTCCTCGCCGTCGACGATGAACGCCCCGCACTGGAAGAGCTGATCTACCTGCTCCGCAGGGATCCGCGCATCGGGGAGGTGTCCGGTGCGCAGGACGCGCCCGCCGCCCTGCGCGACCTCAGCCGGATGGTCGCGGACGGCGAGCGGCTCGACGCGGTCTTCCTCGACGTCCGCATGCCGGGGCTGGACGGCCTCGACTTCACCCGGCTGCTCACCGCGTTCGCCGCGCCCCCGCACGTCGTGTTCGTCACCGCGCACGACGACTGCGCCGTCACGGCGTTCGAGCTCGGCGCCCTCGACTACCTGCTGAAGCCCGTCCGGCCCGAGCGGCTCGGCGAGGCGGTGCGGCGGGTCGCGGAGGCCGCGCGGCGGGACGCGCCGCCCGCGGCCGGCGCCGACCCCGAGGACGAGATGATCCCGGTCGAGCTCGGCGGCCGCACCCGGCTCGTCTCGCGCCGGTCGGTGACGCACGTCGAGGCGCAGGGCGACTACGTCCGGCTGCACACCGCCGAGGGGGGCTACCTGGTCCGGATGCCGCTGTCCGCGCTGTCCAAACGCTGGGAGGCCGCCGGGTTCATCCGGATCCACCGGAGCACCCTGGTCGCCTCCGCGCACATCACCGAGCTGCGCTTCAACGGCGGCCGCGCGTCCGTCCAGATCGGCGACGAGCTGCTGCAGGTGAGCCGGCGCCACACCCGCGAGGTCCGCGACCTGTTCGTCCGCCGCTTCCACAACCAGCCCACCCACACCCAGCCCACCCACACCCAGGCGACCCGCCAGCAGCCGACCCGTACCCAGCCGGCCCATCCGCAGCCGGCCCACCCGCAGCCGGTCCCCGCACAGCCGGGCGCCCGCCCCCGGAACGGACGCCATGCCTGACGACCGCCCGAAACCGGTCGACGGCCCAGAGCCGCCCTACCGCGCGGAGCCGGGCGACGGTGCGGAACCGGTCCGTCGTGTGGGGCGGGTCGGCCGTGTGGAGGCCGTCCGCCGGCCCTCGGGGGGCGTACCGCGTCCGCGGTGTTCGGGTCCGGTCGTGTTCCGGTCCGGTGTGCGGCCGGAGGAGGTGGCCGCGAGCCGCGCCCTCATCCGCGTCCAGCTCCGCATCGCGCTCGGCACCTGCGCGGTCGTGCTCGCGGTCGTCGCGGTGCCGCCGCTGCTGCTCGTCCTCGTCCCGGGCCTCGGCGACCTCCGGATCGGAGGGGTGCCGCTGGTCTGGCCGCTGCTGGCGCTCGGCGTCCAGCCCCTCTGCATCATCGTGGCGCTGCGGCAGCTCCGGCACGCCGAACGCGCCGAGAACGCGTACCGCGCCGGCATGGACACCCGGTGACCGTGCCGGCCGTCGCGGCCGCGCTCACCGTGCTCGTCGTGGTGCCGGCGGTGACCGCGCTGCTCGGTGCGCACGCCCGCAACCGGGCCCGCACCACGTCCGACCTGCTCGCCGCGTCCCGGGGGGTCGGCCCCGTGCGGAACGCGACCGCGATCGGCGGCGAGTGCGTCTGCGCCGCCGTGTTCCTCGGCACCGCCGGACTCGTCCTCGTCCACGGCGCCGACATGCTGTGGCTGCCGCTCGCCGCCACGGCCGGTCACGTCCTGCTGCTCGCGCTCGTCACCGCGCCGCTGCGCCGCTCCGGCGCCTACACGCTGTCCGACTTCGCCGAGTGGCGCCTCGGCTCGTGCGCGGTGCGGCGGATCGTCACCGGCTGCGTCTGCTTCGTCGGCTGGTTCTCCCTGCTGCCCCAGTTCCACGGCGCGGGCGTGACGCTCCGCGTGCTGACCGGCGCCCCCGAGGAGGCCGGCTGGGCGGTCGTCGTCGGCGCGGCGCTCGCCCTGGCCGGGGCCGGCGGCCTGCGCGGCGCCCGGTTCTGGCTGAAGCTCGTCGCGGTCGCCGTGCCCGCCGTGGCGCTGCTCGCGATGTGGCGCCTCGACGGCGCCCCCGACCCGGCGGCGGACCGGCTGCCGCACTTCCCCCGCGACACGGTCGTGCGGGTCAGCGCTCCGGCGGCCTTGACGGTCCCCGCGGACGTCGCCGTCACCGTGCGCGGACGCGTCGACGGGGTCCGCCATGACGGCGGCGGCCTCACCCTGTCGTCCGGACGGCACACCGTGGGGAAGGGCACCGAACTCGCATTCCCGGCCGGCGCGGTCGTCCCGCACGCCGAACGGCTGCCGGTCAAGGACGGCGCCACCTGGGCGACCCCCTTCGGCGGCGCCCACTCCCACGCCCTGTACGGCACCTTCTCGGCCCTGCTCGGCGTCCTGCTCGGCACGATGGGGCTCCCGCACATCCTGACCCGCTTCTACACCAATACGAGCGGCGCCGCCGCCCGCCGGACGGCCGCCTACATCCCCGCCTTCCTCGCGCTGTTCTCCCTGTTCCCCGCCGTCCACGGGATGCTCGGGCGCCTCTACACGCCCGAGCTCCTCGTGACCGGCGACATGGACGCGACGGTCCTGCTGCTCCCGCAGCGGATGCTGCCCGGCGCCCCCGGCGCGCTGCTGACCGGCCTGGTCGCGGCCGGCGCGTTCGCCGCCTTCATCTCCACCGCCTGCGCGATCGTCGTCGCTATCGCCGGCACGCTCTCGCAGCGCATGCGGCGCGGCGGCGGCGTCACCGCGTTCCGGCTTTGCGCGGTGCTCGCGCTGGCGGCCCCGCTCACGGTCGTCCCTCGGATCGGCGCCGAGGGCGCCGCCCTGCTCCTCACGACCGCCCTCACCGTCTCCGCGTGCTCGCTCTGCCCGCTGCTCGTCCTCGGTATCTGGTGGCGCGGCCTCACCGCCGCCGGCGCCGCCGCGGGCCTGCTCGCCGGCGGCGGCCTGGCCGTGGCGGCCGGGATCGTCCGGCTGCTCGGCGGCGCCGGGACGGGCTGGCCCGCCGCGATCATCGGGCAGCCCGCCCTGCTCGCCGTCCCGCTGGCCTTCGCGACCATGGTCGCGGTGTCCCGGGGCACCCGTCCGCCGCAGGCCGCCGAACGCGCCCTGGCCCGGCTCCATCTCCCTGAAAAGCATGCCTGACCAGTACGGCGACGAACTCACGGTAAGAAAATCACGACCGCCCGGAGCGGCCTGGAAGCCGTTCGTCCCGCGAAACCGACCACTCGACGTACGACTACCGAACGCATATCGTTGACTACATACCGTTCAGCGAGGGTGGCGTCATCACGGTACCCCCGGCGCCCCCCGGCCTCTAGTGTTCTCAGTGGCACCACACGCCACACCGCCCACGGAGGGGCGGGCGGCCACCACCGCGAAACCTCCCACAACAGCAAAACCGGGGACCCGGTGCCGCACTGCGCGCACTGGGTCGTGAGTCGCCCGATCCCGTACCGGGGGGGTGGGATCAGGCGACCTGTGGCTCGGGCGCCGCTGCACAGTCGGGGGGTTGTGCATCGGCGCCCGAGTCTTTTGCGTTCTCAGACCCTCCGGGCGTGCGGGCCATCCGAGCCTCAGGCGTCCCTCAGCCTCTTCAGGGTCTCTATGTCCTTCGCGTGGGGTTCGGGGGCCCGGCCCGGGGTCTCGATGATGAGGGGGACGCCCTTCGTCTCCGGGTGGCGGAAGAGGTCGGCGAAGGGGCGCTCGCCGATCTCGCCGGCGCCGATGTTCTCGTGGCGGTCCTTCGCGGAGGCGCAGGGGTCCTTGGAGTCGTTGGCGTGGATCAGCTTCAGGCGGCCCTGGCCCACCGTCGCCGCCAGGGCGTCCAGCGTCTCCTTGACGCCGCCCGGGGCGGTCAGGTCGTGGCCCGCGGCCCAGGCGTGGCAGGTGTCCAGGCAGACGCCCAGCTTCGGGTGGTGCTCCAGCCTCTCGAAGAAGCCGCCGAGGTCCTGGACCTTGGCGCAGAGCATCTTGCCCTGGCCCGCCATCGGCTCCAGGAGGAGGTGCGGGCCGTCCTCCGGGATCTCCTCGAGGAGGGGGAGGACATGCTCGTGGATCTGCGCCATCGCCTCGTCGTAGGTCTGGCTCACCGCGGAACCGGTGTGGACCACGACGCCGCGGGCGCCTATCGCCCGGCCCCGGGTGAGGGAGTGGCGGACCGTGGCGAGGGACTTCTCCAGGGTCTCCTCGCTGGGAGAGCCGAAGTTCACCAGGTACGGGGCGTGGACGTAGACCGGGAGGCCGGCGGCGCGGAGCTTCTCGTCCTCCGCCGCCTTGCCGTCGGGCAGGGCCCAGCCGCGCGGATTCGACACGAAGACCTGGACCGCCTCGGCGCCGATCTCGGCGGCGTACTTCAGGCCGCCGGTGGCGAGGCCGCCGGCCACGGGCACGTGCGCGCCCACGGGGTTGTTCGCTGAGGTCATAAGGCGTTCAGAGTATCCGCTGGGTCAGGGTCCCTTGACGATCGTGACGGTGGAGCCGCGGGGCGCCCGGCCGTTGCTCGGGCTCTGGAAGCGGACGATGTTCCCGCCGAAGCCCGTCACGTTCACCTGGAAGCCGGAGTCGCGGAGCACGCGGGACGCGTCCTCCACGGTGCGGCCCGTCACGTCGGGCACGGGGATCCTGCTGTTGTCTCCGTCGTCGCAGCCGATCTGGATCGGGCCCGCGTCGACCAGGCAGTCCCGCTTGTTCACGACGATCGTGACGTCGTCGCCGCCGGACACGCCGGTACCGGGCGCCGGGTTCTGGCTGATGACGCTGCCCGGGGGCTTGCCGCCCACCTGCTTCTTCTCGACCTTGACGTCCAGGCCCATGGAGCGCAGGCGGTTCGCGGCGTCGTCGCCGTCGTCGCCCACGAGGTCGGGCATCGACATGCCCGTGCTCACGACGATGTCGACGGGGTCGTCCGGGGAGTGCTTCCGGCCGGCCTCGGGGGCGGTCTGGACGACCTTGCCCTTCGCGACGGTCTGGGAGGGGGTGCTGCTCTCCCGGCCCACGGTGAAACCCTCCTTCTGGAGGGTCTTCCGCGCGTCGCCCAGGGACTTGCCCGTGACGTCCGGGACCTCGCGCGGCGCCCGGCCCGCGGACGGGGTCAGGACGACCGTATGCCCCTTCGCCACGCGGGCGCCCGCCGGAGGGTCCGACTTGGCCACCTCGCCCTTGCGGACGCGGTCGCTGTACTGGCGGTCGGCGACGCGGACCACCAGGCCGCCGTCCTCCAGCCGCTCGCGGGCGTCCGCCACCCTCATCCCGATGATGTCGTCCGGGACGTGGTCGTACTGGCCGTACGTCTGGTACCACACCGCCCACCCGAGGACGATCGCCGCGACCACACCCACGGCGGTGACGGCCCATATGCCGACGGCGCGGTTCGATCGTTCCTCCTGCGCCGGACGTGCCGGGTACTCCCGCGGGTCCAGGACGGCGGTGTGGCCAGCGCGCGGCGGCGGCAGCAGCGCCGTGTGCCGGACGCGGGTCGACTCCTCCAGGCGGCGGTCGAAGTCGCGGGGGAGACCGCCGAAGACCTCGGCGACCTCCGCCAGGAACCGGTTCGCGTCCTGCTGGCGGTGGTCGGGGTCGCGGCTGGTCGCGCGGGTGACCAGTGCGTCGACCTGGTGCGGGAGGCCGGGGACCGCCGCCGACGGCGGCGGGACGGTCTCGTTCACGTGCTTGTAGGCGACCGCGAGGGGGGTGTCGCCGCGGTGCGGGGGCTCGCCGGTGAGCATCTCGTACAGCATGATCCCGGCGGCGTACACGTCCGAGCGGATGTCGGCGGTGCCGTTCAGGACCTGCTCGGGCGCGAGGTACCCGACCGTGCCGATGATCATGCCGGTCCTGGTCATGCCGCTGGACGCCTCGGCGCGGGCGAGGCCGAAGTCGGCGACCTTCGCCTGGCCGTCCTCGGCGATGAGGACGTTCTCCGGCTTGACGTCGCGGTGCACCAGGCCGGCCCGGTGCGCGGCGCCCAGGGCGGCCAGCACCGGCTGCATGATCTCCAGCGCGGCGCGCGGGCCCAGCCGGCCGTGCTCGTCGAGGACGTCGCGCAGGTTGCGGCCGGCGACGTACTCCATCACGAGGAAGACGTGCTCGCTGTCGGTGCGCTGGTCGTAGACCGCGACGACGTTCGGGTGCGACAGCGCCGCGGCGGCCTTCGCCTCGCCGATGAAGCGCGCCACGAAGCCCTCGTCGGCGGCCAGCGCCGCGTGCATCACCTTGATCGCGACGGTGCGGTCGAGCCTCAGGTCGCGGGCCTCGTACACCGTCGCCATGCCGCCGCGCGCCACCCGGGACTCAATGCGGTAGCGCCCGTCGAGCACCTGCCCGACGAGTGGATCTGCGACCGACGTGTCCATCACGCGAAGTTTAAAGGTGATTTGCCATGAATCTCATCAGTCCCGAGTATGAGCATCCATCAATGGTGCCGCAGGGTCGGGTGTCACGGGGGTGGCCGGCGCGTCTCCCCTGCTGCGGGAGACCGCCACGCCCGCAAGGCACAGGATGCCGCCCGCGAGGGTGACCAGGCCGGGGATCTCGCCCAGGAACAGCCACGACATCGCCACCACCAGGGCGGGGACGGCATAGGTCGTGGCGCCCATCTTGCCCGCCGACGTGCGGGCCAGCGCGTACCCCCATGTGGTGAACGCCAGGGCGGTGGGGAAGACGCCCAGGTAGACCATGTTCAGGGTCGCGCCGGCGGAGGCGTCCCCCGCCTCGCCGATCAGCCGCCCGGCGAACGGCAGGCACGCGACGGTGCCGATCGCGCAGGCGAACGTGGTGAACTGCAGGGCGGACGCGTGCCGCAGCGCCGGCTTCTGGCTGACCACGCCGCACGCGTACGTGACGGCCGCGACCACGCACAGCACCACGCCGAGGACCGAGGACGTCCCCTCGCCCGACATCGAGAGGCCAACGACGACCGCGCCCGCGAAGGAGACCGCCATCCCCGCCATGAGGCGGGGGGCGAAGCCCTCGTTCAGGAGCCAGCCGCCGAGCAGGGCGATCAGGATCGGGCCGATGTTGACGACCAGGGCGGCGGTGCCCGCGTCCACCAGGCGCTCGCCCCAGTTCAGGGCGACCATGTACGCGCCGAACCAGAGCAGGCCCGCCGTCGCGATGCCGGGCCAGGCGGCCCTCGGCGGCAGGCCCTCGCGCCGGGCCAGCCAGATCGCGCCGAGGACGATCGTGCCGCATAGGAGGCGGCCCAAGGCCAGGGCGCCGGGGCTGTATTCCTCGCCGGCCGAGCGGATCGACACGAAGGCGGACGCCCAGAGCAGGACCGTCACCGAGGCCGCCGCGACCGCAAGCCGGTCGATCGTCTGTTCGCGCATGTCACGCAGTCTGTGCGGCGCTCATCGTCCAGGTCCAGTTAATATCTCTATACCCGACATGTAAGTATCGCTATAGATTTGCCCGGCCGGACGCCAGGCCCTCGAAGGGGGAGGACGCCTGCGCGTAGCGGCGCATGGGGATGCGCCCCGCCCGCCTCGCGAGGCGGCCCGCCTCCACCGCGTGGCGCATCGCCGCGGCCATCGTCGCGGGGGACTGCGCCCGGGTCACGGCGGTCGCCAGGAGGACGGCGTCGCAGCCCAGCTCCATGGCCAGGGCGGCGTCGCTGGCCGTGCCGAGACCCGCGTCCAGGATGACCGGCACGTCGGCCCGCTCGACGATCAGCTCGATGTTGTGCGGATTGCGGATGCCGAGGCCGGAGCCGATGGGGGAGCCCAGCGGCATCACCGCCGCGCAGCCGGCCTGCTCCAGCCGGCGCGCCAGGACCGGGTCGTCGCTGGTGTAGGGCAGGACGACGAAGCCGTCGGCGACGAGCTGCTCGGCGGCGTCGAGGAGCTCGACGGGGTCGGGCAGCAGGGTGTGCTCGTCCGCGATGACCTCGAGCTTCACCCAGTTCGTGCCGAGCGCCTCGCGGGCGAGCTTCGCGGTCAGCACCGCCTCGCCCGCCGTGAAGCAGCCTGCGGTGTTCGGCAGGACGCGGATGCCGCAGGCGGCGAGGACGTCCAGGACCGAGCCGCGCGCGGACGGGTCGACCCGGCGCATCGCGACCGTGGTGAGCTCGGTGCCGGAGGCGGTGAGCGCCTCCCGCAGGACGTGCATGCTGGGCGCGCCGCCGGTTCCCATGATCAGCCGCGAGCCGAACTCCTCCCCGGCGATGACGAGGGGGTCGGCGCCCGTATCGGTCATGGTCAGCCTCCCTGGACGGCGGTGAGCACTTCGAGGCGGTCGGCCTCGCGGAGCGGTGTCGCGGCCCACGCGGACCGGGTCACGACCTCGTCGTTGAGCGCGGCGGCGACGCCGGACGGGGCGGCGGTGACGGCCGCGACCGCGTCGGCGACGCTGGCGCCCGCGGGCAGGTCGCGGGCCTCGCCGTTGACGATGACGTTCACTGGGACACCTCGGCGGTGAAGCGGTCGGCGGTGAAGCGGTCGGGGGTGAAGGCGGCGGCGATGTCCGGGACGGGGCGGTCCAGCAGCAGTGCCGAGAGGATGTCGGCGCTGACGGGGGTGAGCAGGATCCCGTTGCGGAAGTGGCCCGTGCCGAGGAGGAGGCCGGGCAGGCCGGTCGCGCCCATCATGGGCGCGTTGTCCGGGGAGCCGGGGCGCAGACCGGCGGTGACCTCGGCGAAGTCGAGTTCGGTGATGCCGGGCAGCAGTTCCCGGGCGTCCCGCAGGAGCTCCCAGAGGCCGCCCGCGGTGACGCGGGTGTCGAAGCCGAGCTCCTCCTGGGTGGCGCCGACGACGATCTCGCCGTCCGCGCGGGGGACCAGGTAAACGTGGGAGCCCTTGACGAGCCCCCGGACGGTGCGGCCGAGGAACGGCGCGCGGGTGCGGAGACGGATCACCTGGCCCTTGACCGGCCGGACGGATGGAACGGTCCCGGGAGGGAGGCCGTCGAGGTCGCCCGACCAGGGGCCCGCGGCCAGCAGCACCCGGTCGGCGCGGACCTCCGTGCCGTCGTCGAGTCGGACGCCCGCCGCCGCGTCCCGCTCGACGACGATCCCGGCGGCCCTGCGCCGGACGAGCCGCACGCCGGTCCGCTCGGTGGCGGCGAGCAGCGCGGCGGTGAGCCTGCGCGGGTCGATGGAGCCGTCCTCGGGGGCGAGGAGGCCGCCCCGGACGCCGGGCGCGAGCATCGGCTCCAGCCGCCGGGCCTCGCGTCCGGTCAGGGCCTCGGACGGGATGCCGAGCGACTCCTGGAACCGGCGCAGATCGTCCACGTACCGGAGGTCGTCGGAGTCGAACGCGACGAGCAGGATGCCGTCGGTGCGGCGGCCGGTGCCGAGACCGGTCAGCTCCTCCAGTTCGGCGACGAACGACGGGTACCGCTCGCGGGACGCCAGACCGAGGCGGAGCAGCGGCTCCTCGCCGTAGGTCAGCTCGCTGACCGGGGTCAGCATCCCCGCCGCGACGTGCGTGGCGCCGCTCCCCGGGGCGGGGTCGATGAGGGTGACGGCGGCGCCGCCCTCGGCGGCCTTCCAGGCGGTCGCGAGACCGATGGCGCCCGCCCCGATGATGGCGATGTCCATGCGCGCTCCCTTCGCCGGCATGATCCGGATCAGGTCAGGCGGTCGGCGGCCCGTCCAGCCGCCCTCTCAGCCCGGTCGCACCGGACTCCCGCGCTCTACGCTCCCACCATACGGCCACCGTGAGATGTCCTACTGTCTGGACACTCGTCTACAAGGCCCGGTTCGTCCCCGGATAGGGTGGTATCCCATGGACCGAGTGATCGTCGTGGGTGGCGGGCTGGCCGGCGTGCGCGCCGTCGAGGCCCTGCGTGGCAAGGGGTACGCGGGCGCGCTGTCGCTCGTGTCGGCCGAGCGGCACCGGCCGTACGACCGGCCGCCGCTGTCGAAGGCCGTCATCGCCGGTGAGACCGACGACACCACGGTCGACGCGGACTGGGACGCCCTGCGCTGCGAGCTGCGGCTCGGCGAGCGCGCCACCGGCCTGCGGCTGGACGCGCCGGGCCGCGGCGGCGTCCTCGCCACGACGGCCGGCGACATGCCGTTCGACGGGCTCGTCATCGCGACCGGCGCCGCCCCCGTCACCCTCCCGGGGGACGGCCGGCAGCACATCCTGCGCACCATCGACGACGCCCGCGACCTGCGCGGACGCCTCGTCGAAGGCACCCGCGTGGCGATCGTCGGCGCGGGCTGGATCGGCGCCGAGGTCGCGACGACCGCCGCGAAGAAGGGCTGCGAGGTGACGGTCGTCGAGGCCGCCGACGCGCCCCTCGCCCACGCGCTCGGTCCCGAGATCGGGCGCCTCACCGTCCCCTGGTACGCGGAGGCGGGCGTGGCGCTGCGCACCGGCGTGAAGGTCGCCGAGGTCGACTCCGGCGGCCTCGCGCTCGCCGGCGGCGGCCGGATCGACGCCGACGAGGTCGTCGTCGGGATCGGCGTGCGGCCCGTCCTGGACTGGCTCGCCGGGTCCGGTCTGCTGCTGGAGCGCGGCGTGGTCACCGACGGCGCGTGCCGCACCGTGCGGGAGGGCGCCGAGCCGGGCACGGCGGGGGAGGCGCGTCCCGACGTCGTCGCGGTCGGCGACTGCGCCGAGTGGTGGTCCGGGCGGTACGGGCGGCGCCTGCTCGTCGAGCACTGGGACACCGCCCTCAACGCCCCCGAGACCGCCGCCGCGACCCTCCTCGGGCAGGACGCGGAGTACGACGCCGCCCCCTACTTCTGGTCGGAGCAGTTCGGCCGGATGGTCCAGTACGCCGGGAACCACGCGGCGTCCGAGCGGCTCGTGCACCGCGGCGACCCGTCCGGCGCGAAATGGTCGGTGGCGTGGCTGACCGGTGACCGGCTCGACGCGATCCTCGCCGTCGACCGGCCGCGCGACCTCGCGCAGGCCCGGCGCGTGATCGGCGCGGGCACCCCCGTCGACCCCGGCCTGATCGCCGATCCGGACGTCGCCATCCGGCAGGCCGTTCGCCCATAGCGCAGCACAGTGGGGCCTATCGGGCGCCGAACGGGTTTGCGGCTTCCGAAGGAGTGGTAGGCAGGTGGCGTGACGCAGATGCACGCAACCGTCGACAGCGCCCTCGACCCCCGGACCGACGCCCTCGCCGGCGAGTGGCTCTCCCTCCGGGAGACGGCCGACCGGCTCGGGCTCAAGACCAACCGGATCAAGCAGCTCCTCAGCGAGCGCAGGCTGCTCGCCGTGCGCCGCGGGGGAGAGCCCATGGTGCCCGCCGCGTTCATCAAGGAAGGCCAGGTCGTCAAGGGACTGTCCGGCACGCTCACGCTCCTGTCGGACGCGGGGTTCGACGAGGTGGAGACCCTCCGGTGGCTCTTCACCCCCGACGACACCCTGCCCGGCACGCCCGTCCAGGCCCTGAGCGAGAACCGCGGCACCGAGGTCCGGCGCCGCGCCCAGGCCCTGGCGTTCTAGCTCTCGGCTCACCGCGGCCGGGGTCACGTCCGTGACCCCGGCCTCCGACTCTGGAAGGAACTCCCGCCGCCGTGTCCAGGCACATCCCCACCGAACGCGCCGTCGCGCTGCGCTCCCGCCTCGCCCGGGCGCGGCTGTACCTCTGCACGGACGCGAGGGAGCGGCAGGGCGACCTGCCGGAGTTCCTGGACGCGGCGCTGGCCGGCGGCGTCGACCTCGTCCAGCTGCGCCAGAAGGGCCTGGAGGCACGGCAGGAGATGGCGTACCTGGAGGTGTTCCGGGACGCGTGCGACCGGCACGGCGCGCTCCTCGCCGTCAACGACCGGGCCGACATCGCGCACACCGTCCGCGCGGACGTCCTGCACCTCGGGCAGGACGACCTGCCGGTGCCCGCCGCCCGGGAGATCGCGGGCGGCGACCTCCTCATCGGGCGGTCCACGCACGCCGACACGGAGGCGGACGCCGCCGCCTCCGAGCCCGGCGTCGACTACTTCTGCGCCGGCCCGGTGTGGCCGACGCCGACCAAGCCGGGCCGTCCCGCGCCCGGCCTGAAGCTGATCGAGCACGTGGCGGGGCGGCGCGGATCCCGGCCGTGGTTCGCGATCGGCGGCATCGACCTGGCGAACCTGGACGAGGTCCTCGCCGCGGGCGCGCGCCGCGTCGTGGTCGTCCGCGCGATCACCGAGGCGGACGATCCGGGCGCGGCCGCCGCCGCGTTCTCCCGGCGGCTCGCGGAGCTCCCCCTCTAGGCGAGAATGGGATCATGACCGTGGGACCCGATGACGACCGGCACGTCGACCTGGACGACGAACCGGCCCTCCTGCCCGACCAGACGTCCGACGACACCGACGGCGGCTGGGGCGAGTGGCGCGGCGAGCCCGACGACGACACGCGGCTGATCGAGGACCGTCCGCCGCACTGGTGACCCGGCGCGGCGCTCAGACGAGGACGCCGAGCGCGAACCCCGCCACGATCACGCCGAGCAGGGCCACCATCATCCGCCAGCGGTAGCGGGGGATCCGGGTCGGCTTCGGCTTCGGCGCGGGCTCCTGCCCGTCCCGCAGGGCGCGGACGAGCTGGCGCGCCGTCGGACGCGCCGACGGGTTCTTGTCCAGGCAGCGGGCCGCGAGCTCGCGCAGCGGGCCCTCCATGTCGCCGAGGTCGGGGCGCCGGGTGGTGACCCGCCGCATCACCGCCGCGCTCGGGCCCGTCCCGAACGGCGGGCGCCCGGTCGCGGCGAACACCAGCGTCGCGCCCCAGGCGAACACGTCGGCGGGCGGTCCGACCGGTTCGTCCTCGATCTGCTCGGGCGCCATGTAGGCGGGCGTGCCGATGGGGCTCGTGGTCAGCGGCGCCGCGTCCGGCACGCGGGCGATGCCGAAGTCGATGACCTTCGCGCCGTCCGGGCCGAGGACGACGTTGGCCGGGGTGAAGTCGCGGTGCACGATGCCGGCCCGGTGGATCGCGGCGAGCGCCGCGGCGGTGCGCAGCGCCATCTTGCGGAGCTGCGGGCCGGGCAGCCGCCCGCGCTCGGCCACGACCCGCTGCAGCGGCGGTCCGTCGACGAACTCGCTGACCAGGTAGGGGTCGTCGGCGGCGACGTCGGCGTCCAGCACCCGGGCCGTGTGCCGCCCGGCGACCTGGAGCGCCGCGTCCGCCTCCCGGGCGAGGCGCTCGCGGGCCCGCCGCCCGGACGCGGCGCCGCTCCGCAGCACCTTGACGGTGACGAGCCCGCCCTCGGCGTCCCGGCCGAGGTACACCACGCCCTGCCCGCCCTCGCCGAGCCGGCCGATCAGCGGGTAGCCGCCGATCCGGTCCGGGTCGCCGGGGCGCAGCGGCGTCTCGCCCCGCTCGCCGCGCGGCGCCGTCCGGCCCGCGCCGACCGGGTGGGCGGGACGCGGGGGATGGGTGTTCACCCTCCCTCGGGAGGTGTCGTTCGGCACGTGGGACTCCGACTCGGCGGGGACGGACGAAGAATGCCTCCTTTGTACCGCGCCACATCCGGCAAGGGCAGCGGAACCCCATTTTTCACACGTTCCCCCTGTTACCGGCAGGTTCCCAGGGTGCCCGCCTGGACGATCCGCCGTGACGAGGTGCCGACCATGACCCGGTGGCAGCCCGGGGCGACCCTCCACGCGTCCGACGCCGTGTCCCAGTAGGCGAACGACCGGGACGTCAGGGGGAACGTCACCCGCGTGCTCTGCCCCGGGGCGAGCGTGACCTTCGCGTAGCCCTTCAGCTGCCTCGGCGGCTGCACGACCCCGGCGCGCGGCGACGGCAGCCCGAGATAGAGCTGCGGGACGGCGGTCCCCGTCCGCGCGCCCGTGTTCGTCACGGTCACCTGGACGGCCGTGGACGAGACCTTCAGCCCGCCGTAGCCGAACGTCGTGTACGACAGGCCGTGCCCGAACGGGAAGGCGGGCGTCAGCCCCTTCCGGTCGTAGTGCCGGTAGCCGACCAGGACGCCCTCGGAGAACGTCGTCGTCTTGTTCACTCCCGGGTACTGCGCCGGGTTCCCGGCCGCGGGGGCGTCGCCCTCGGCGGCGGGGAACGTCACCGGGAGCCGCCCGCCCGGGTCCGCGTCGCCGTACAGGACGCGGGCCAGCGCGTCGCCGCCCTGCTGTCCCGGGTACCACGCCTCGACGATGCCCTTCACCCTCCCCGCCCAGGGGGTGAGGACGGGGCCGCCCGTCTGCAGCACCACGACCGTGTTCGGGTTCGCCGCCGCCACCCGGGAGATCAGCCCGTCCTGGTCGCCGCGCAGCGGATCACCGCAGTTCAGCGTCAGGCACGACTTGTCGAAGAACTCGCCCTGCGCGTCGGTCGCGAACACGATCGCGACCTCGGCGCCGCGCGCCGCCGCGACCGCGTCGTCCGCGTTCCCGCCGTCCCGGTAGGTGATCCTCGTCCCGGCGCCGGCCCGGCGGGCGAGCGCGTCCCGCGCGCTCACGGCCGTGAACGGCACGACGTTCGCCGACCCGAACCCGCTCTGCGCCTGCTCGGCGGCCCTCCCGATCACGGCGATCGACGCCGGCGCCGCCAGCGGCAGGATTCCGCCCTCGTTCCTCAGCAGCGTCATGCCGCCCTCGGCGACCTGCCGGGCCGTCGCCTCGCTCGCCGACCGGTCGATGCCCGTGAGGTCGTTGGCGTACGCGGGCCGGTCGAAGACCCCGAAGGCGAACATCGTCCGCAGGATGTTGCGGACGTGCCCGTCGACCGTCGCCTGCGCCACCGTCCCGTCGCGGACGGCCCGCTTCAGCAGGAAAGCGTTGTACTTCATGCCGATCGGCAGCTCCATGTCGAGCCCGCCGTTCGCCGCCGCGACCGCGTCGTGCACGGCCGTGTGGTCGGACGGCACGAATCCCGTGAAGCCCCACTCGCCCCGCAGGATCCGGTTGAGGACCGAGCCGTCCTCGCACGCCCAGCGGCCGTTCAGCCTGCCGAACCCGCACATCACGGTCGCGGTGCGCCCCTGTGTCACCGCGGCCTCGAACGGCACCAGGTAGATCTCCCGGAGCGTGCGGGCGTCGACCCTCATGCTGAGCGACAGCCGGTCGGTCTCCTGCGCGTACACGGCGAGGTGCTTCACCGACGCCATGACGCCCTGCTCCTGCGCGCCCCGGATCCAGGACGCGCCGAGCCCCGCCGACAGGTGGGGGTCCTCGCCGAACCCCTCGAACGTCCGGCCGTTGCGGGGGGTGCGGAGCACGTCCACGGTCGGGCCGAAGACCAGGTCGTTGCCGCGGTGCCGCGCCTCCCAGCCGACGGTCCCCCCGTACCTGCGCGCCAGCGCCGGGTCGAACCCGGCGGCGAGCGCGATCGGGGCGGGCAGCGCCGTCGCCCTGCCCTGCCGGACGCCCGCCGGGCCGTCCGTCATGTAGAGCGGCGGGACGCCGAGCCGGGGGACGCCCGCGTTGGTGTCGGCGTGCGCCGTCTCCATGAACCCGCCGAGCGGGCCGCCGAGCGGATCGTCCGACGAGAGCAGGCCGATCTTCTCGTCCTCGGTCATCCTCGCCAGCAGCAGCGTCGTTCGCCGGTCCGGGGTCAGGTCCGTCCGGCACCAGGGGCGCTGGACGGGATCGCCGCAGCGGGACGGCGCCGCCGCCGCGCCCGCCGGGACGAGCGCCGCCCCCGCCAGCGCCGCCGCCGCGCCGGCCGCCGTGAGGACGCGGCGCATCACGGCTCCTCGTCGGGCTGCACGCGCAGCGCGTTCAGCGCGAACGCGAGCATGTGGTACTGGCCGACGAGCATCACCAGCTCGATCAGCTCCCGCTCCCCGAACCGGGTCGCCAGCGCGTTCCACGTCGCGTCGGTGACCGTGCCGTGCGCGTGCAGCTCGTCGGCGGCGGCGAGGACCATCCGGTCGTCCTCGCTCCAGCCGTGGGCCTCGAGGTCCAGCCGGAGCGCGGCGATCTCCCTCTCGGTGAGCCCCGCCTCCAGGCCGAGCCGGCGATGGTGGCCCCACTCGTAGTCGCACCCGCGCTGGTGCGCCACCCGGAGGATCGCGAGCTCCCGGTCGCGGGCGCCCAGCGAGCCCTGCAGCAGCATCATCGACCCGAAGCCGATCCACGCGTTGAACAGCTCGCGGTGCCGGCCGAGCGTGGTGAAGACGTGGAGCGGTCCGGTGGTCGCGGCCACCGCCTTGAGGACGTCGTCCCACTCCTCCTCGGGGAGGGGGGCGATGCGGGGGACGCGGCTTCCGGGGTTGTCGGCGCACATGCCGACATTTCTGCCACCAAATGGTGGGATGGTGCTACCCCGCCGCGCGAGATTGGCCGGATCGTGTCACATTCGACACTTCGTCAACGGTGAGCACGGCCGGCCCGCGCCGGCGTTCCGGGTACGGGGTGCGTCGGGTGCGGCGTGCGTCAGGTGCGGCGGGCGATCGCCGCGACCGCGAGCTCGCCCAGCGCGTGCCGGGCCGCCTCGTCGATCGGCGCCGCCGCCAGCGCCGCGCGCGCGTCGCCGGCGAACCGGTCGATCATCTCCTCGCAGGCCGCGAGCCCGCCGCTGCCCGTGATGATGCCGCGCAGCTCGTCCACGCCCGCCCCGTCCAGGCCCGGATCGCCGAGCCGCCGCTCCAGCACCGCCGCCTCCGCCGCCGTGGCGCGCTCCAGCGTCAGCGCGATCAGCGCCGTCCGCTTGCCCTCGCGCAGGTCGTCGCCCGCCGGCTTGCCCGTCTCGGCCGGGTCGCCGAACACGCCCAGCACGTCGTCGCGCAGCTGGAACGCGATGCCGACCGGCAGGCCGTACCCGGTCAGCGCCGACATGACGTCCTCGCCCGCGCCGGCCAGGGCCGCGCCCAGGTGCAGCGGGCGCTCGATCGTGTACTTCGCGCTCTTGAACTCGACGACCCGCAGCGCGTCCCGCGCCGACGCGTGCCCCCGCGTCCCGACCAGCATGTCCAGGTACTGGCCGCACATGACCTCGGTGCGCATCAGGTCGTAGACCGCCCGGCCGCGCGCCCGGCGCTCCTCGTCCAGCCCGCAGCCCTCGAACATCTCACCCGACCAGGACAGGCAGAGGTCGCCGAGCAGGATCGCGGTGCCCTCCCCGAACGGGCCCGCCGCGCCCGGCCAGCCCTCCGCCCGGTGCAGCGCCTCGAACCGGCGGTGCACCGACGGCTGCCCCCGCCGGGTGTCGCTGGAGTCCATCACGTCGTCGTGGATCAGCGCGCTCGCCTGCAGCAGCTCCAGCGACGCCGCCGCCGCGACCAGCCCCGGGTCGTCCGGCGCGCCGCCCGCCGCGCGCCACCCCCAGTAGCAGAACGCCGGACGCAGCCGCTTGCCCCCCGCGAGCAGGGCGTCCAGCGCGGCCATCAGCGGGGCGAGATCATCGCCGATGGCGGCCAGGACGGGGCGCCGGTGATCGACGAAGGCGTGCAGCGCCTCGTCGACCTCCTTGCGGATGCGGCTCGTCGACATGCCGAGATCGTATCCAGTCCGGGACGATCCGCCGTGCCTACGGGGGCGGTTCGCCGGGATGCGGCAGATCACGCGCCCGCCCGCCCCGCCGGAGGGGCGGCCGGGCCCGGACTCGGTAGTCTGGGGGGATGCAGCGCGCACGCCCCGAGCGGACCCCGACCGTCCGAGAGCTCCTCGCCTCGGGCACCCGGTCCTTCTCGTTCGAGTTCTTCCCGCCCAAGACCCCCCAGGGCGCGCGGACCCTGTGGCGCACCATCCGCGAGCTGGAACCCCTCCACCCGACGTTCGTGTCGGTGACCTACGGCGCCGGCGGCGGCACCCGCGACACGACCGTCGACATCGTCGAGCGCATCGCCACCGACACCACCCTCACCCCCGTCGCGCACTTCACCGCCGTGAACCACTCCCAGGCGGAACTGCGCCACCTCATCGGCCGGTTCGCGTCCGTCGGGGTCCGCAACGTCCTCGCGCTGCGCGGCGACCCGCCCGGCGACCCCATGGGCGAGTGGGTCCGGCACCCGGACGGCGTCGCCTACGCGGCCGAACTCGTCGAGATGATCCGCTCCTACGGCGACTTCAGCGTCGGCGTCGCCGCGTTCCCCTACAAGCACCCGCGCTCGGCCGACATCGAGAGCGACACCCGCCACTTCGTCGCCAAGTGCCGCGCCGGCGCCGACTACGCGATCACGCAGATGTTCTTCCGCGCCGAGGACTACTTCGGCCTGCGCGACCGCGTCTCGGCCGCCGGCTGCGACGTCCCGATCATCCCGGGCATCATGCCGGTCACGAAGATGAGCACGATCGAGCGGTCCGAGCAGCTGTCCGGCGCGCCGTTCCCGCCCGAGGTGAAGGCCCGCTTCGACGCCGTCGCCGACGACCCCGAGGCCGTCCGGCGCCTCGGCATCGAGCACGCCGCCGAACTGTGCGCCGAGCTCCTCGAACAGGACGCGCCCGGCATCCACTTCATCACGTTCAACCAGTCCACCGCGACGCGCGAGGTCTACGAGCTGCTCGACGCCGGCGGGTACGGCGCCAGCGGCAGCGTCCCGCCCATGATCGCGTAGGGCGGGCCCCCGCCCGGGAACTCGAACCCGGTCAGCAGATCGACCATGCCGACCGACCGGTAGAGCCGCCGCGCCGCCGTGTCGGGCCTCCGGTCCAGCGTCGACAGCACCACCGTCCGCTCCGGCCTGCCCTCGCACAACGCGGCCAGCAGCCCCCGGCCGAGCCCCCGCCCCTGCGCCTCCGGATGGACGTGCAGCTCCGCCACCTCGAACGAGTCGTCCAGCCACGCCTCCGCGTGCGCCGCCCCCGCCAGGTCCGACAGGGCCTGGAACACCACGTCGTGCCACCACTGGCCCGGCACCCCGCGGAACCCGTACGCGAACCCCCGGACCTGCCCGCCGAGCCCCGGCAGCGGCCCCCGCCGCTCCGCCACGAACGCCCGGAAGTCCGGGCACGCCGCATGCCGCTCCATGATCGTGTGCCGGCCCGGCAGCTGCTCCGGCGGCGGCCGCATCGCCGCCGCGTACACGTCCAGCATCGGCTCCAGCCTGCGCAGGAACGCACGATGGTCGATCTCCCGCAGCCTCGGCTCCCTCACCCGGGAAAGACTAGACCGTGCCGGATCCGCGACCGGGCCTCTCCGCTCGCCCGCGCTCGCTTCGTGACCGTTCCCGGCGGCGCGCGGTGGCCGAGGCGGCTGTGACGCCGGCTCAGACCCGGGCGATGGTGCGCTGGGTCGCCGAGAGGCGGTCGTAGATGTCCCAGAGGATGCGGTCGGCCGCCTTGCGGAGCGTGTCGCGGTTCTCGTCGAGGAGGCCGCCCCACCGCCGCGCCTCCGGGCCGAGCCACGCGTCGGTGCCGTTGAGCGTCCGGACGGGGGCGTCCAGGGCCTGGCGGAGGCGGTCGATGCTGCCGTACGCGTCCGCGTACGCCTGGTAGAGCGTCCGGTACTCCGGGTTGGGCTGCTCGGTGGGGGACAGCTTCGCGGCCGCCGGCGCGTCCAGCGGCGGCGGCAGGCTCCCGGGAGGGGGCGGAGCGGCCATGGGACCTCGCTATGTCGTCTTCAGTTCGAGCTTCGCGACGGCGGCGCGCACCTTCGGGGCCAGATCGGCCCCCAGGAGCACCTGGACGGCGACCGGGTGCACGCCCGCGCGGTCGGCCTCCGCCAGGAACGCCCGCAGCCACTTCACGTCCATCGCCATGTGGTGGCTCGCCGTCGCGAGCGACTTCTCGATCACCTTCAGCCGCGCCTCGCTCCCGCCCGCCGCCTTGAGCAGATCGGCGGTCGCGGCCGGGCCGAGGCGCTCGTACAGCTTCTCGGTGTAGTCCGGGTCGCCTGCGTTGGCCCCCAGATGCCGCCACACCGACTCGGGGACGGGCCTGCCGTCCTGGATCGCGGCCGCGACGGCGAGGGCGTCCGCCCGCGCGGCCTTGACCGCCGCGGGGCGGTCGGGGAACCCGCCCAGGTCGCCGGCGCCTCGCGGGGTCGTCCGGCGCGGCGCGGGCGCGACCGTGCGCGGCGGGTCCGACGGGCGCACCGGCGCGCCTCCCGTGCGCGGCCGGGGCGCCGGCGCGGGGGGCGCGTCCATCGCCCCGCCGTCCGGATGCGTGATCGCGAAGTTGTACCGGCGCATCAGCATCCCGAGCTGGTCGGCGGCCCACCGCCCCACCTGGTCCGCCTGCCTGTACCCCGCCGCCGGAACCCCCGGCGGCGGCCGGTGCCCGTCCAGCCACGCCCGGATCGCGTTCTGCGCGTCCTGCACCTGCCGGATCAGCCGGTCGAGGGCGGGCGGGTCGATCCCGCGGAACTCCGCGTCGCGCGCCGCCGGACCCGTGCGCATCTGCGCGGTCATCGCCCCTCCGCAGGTCGTGGTTCGGTCACCCAGACTCACATCCGCATCACGCGCTGTCGAGGGCCTTGCGGACCGATTCGGGGTCGCGCGCGACCACCGCGCCCGCGCCGCCCACCACGATCGGCCGCTGGATCAGCACCGGGTTCGCCACCATGACCTCGATCCAGCGCGCGCGGTCGCGCTCCATCTCCTTGAGCCCGAGCTCCTTCGCGAGCGGCTCGCTCAGGCGCGCCACGTCCCACGGCTCCGCGCCGATGCCCTTCAACACGGCGTCGAACTCCTCCGCCGTCGGCGGCTCGTCCAGGTACCGCCGCTCGGTGTACTCGACGCCGGCCTCGTCCAGGGCGGCCTTCGCGGCGCGGCTCTTGGAGCAGCGCGGGTTGTGCCAGATCTCCATCGTCATCCCACCTCCGCCGGGGTTCCCCCGGTGATCCTCAGCAGCTCGTCGTAGGACGTGGGGAACACCGTGTGCGGATGCCCGCCCGCCGCCCACACCTCGTCGTACCTCCGCAGCCACACGTCCACGAGCGTGCGGATCGGCGCCGGGTGCCCCACCGGGGCGACACCCCCGATCGGCTGGCCCGTGGCCTCCCGGACGAACTCCGGCGTGGCCCGGCCGACCTTCTCCGCCCCGATGAGCGCGGCGACCCGATCGGTGTCGACGCGGTGCGCGCCGCTGGTCAGCACGAGCAGCGGCGCGCCGTCCGCCGCGAAGACCAGGCTGTTGGCGATCGCGCCCACCTCGCAGCCCAGCTGGTCGGCCGCGGCCTGCGCCGTCCGCGCCGAGTCGGGCAGTTCAACGATCGCGCCGGCCGCGCCCCGCTCCTTGAGGGCGTCCGCCACGAGTTCGGCATTCGGATGCATGCCAGCACTCTACGGTTCGCGCGGCTCCGGGAGGGCCCGAAGCGGGGCACGCCGGGCAGGCTCGCGGGACCGTCGTACCCGGTCGCGACACTGGTTCGAACACGTTGACGAATCGCCGTCAGGGCGGTTTACTGGAGGCAGGTCGAACTTATGTTCGACTCGTGCGGGACTCGCGGCCCGCACCGGGCAACGTCCCCGGCGGGTGGCAGCGCGCGCTCCCGGCGGGAACGGCGGCCGGGCGGAGTGAGGGGAAGCTCTCCGCCCGGCCGGCCCGAGCCCCGGAAGGAGGCAGTCATGTCCGGAACGATCACCGCCCGCGGAGTCCACTCCGCGGCCCGCTTCGACGCGCCGAGCCCGCGCCCCCGTCCGCTGCCCGCACGCCCGGCGCACACGGCCGTCGGCCAGCTGCACGCCGCCCGGATGGGCCTCGCCGAGGCCGCCGAGGCGACCTCGCCCGCCGTCCGCTACGTCTGCGCCCACCTGGCCGCCCTCCGCGCGGCCGCCGCCGTCCTGGCGGCCAAGGAGCCCCTGGAGACGCATCGCCGGGGCCGTCCCCGCAGTGTCTGGGTCCTGCTGCCCGAGGCCGAGCCCGCCCTCCGAGAGTGGGCGGCCTTCTTCGCCGCCGGCGCCGACAAGCGCGCCGCCGCCGAAGCGGGCCTGCCCCGCGCCGTCACCCCCCGCGAATCCGACGAACTCCTCCACGACGCCGAGGTCTTCGTCACCCTCGTCGAGGACACGCTGGGCATCACGAGCCAGCCGACCCTCCCCGTCCCCGAGGCCAGCTGACCGATCACCCGCGGCCGCCTCCCCCTCCCCGGGCGTGGCCGAAGCGGAGGCCGGGCCGCCGCGTCCCCCTGCGCGGCGGCCCGGCCTCCGGCCCCCGAACGATCGCGCCGGTGGGGCCGCACCCCCCGAGCCGACCCCACCGGCGCGGTCCCGTACCCCTTGCGATGCGAACGCGAGCGGCATCGCGCCGCGGCCTTGTGGCGGATCGGCGGGTCCTTGCCACCGCGGTGCGCATGCCGTTCCGGCCGGTCAGGTGCTCCGGTGGGGTCGGCGAATACCCGGGGCGGACGGCGTGACCCGGGGGAGGGGCCGGTTCCGTCCGCGTGGGATCGTTGGGGCGGTCCGGGCGAGGAGGGGCGGTGGCGGTGCGGGGCGAGCGGGGGCTTGTCGCGCTGCTGGCGTTCCTCGGGGTCATGGCCTACTCGCTGTCGATGGCGGTGATGACGCCCGCGCTGCCGCAGGTGCAGGAGGGGCTGCGGACGTCGCCCGCCGGGGCCGCGTGGGCGCTGACGGCCATGACCTTGTCGGCGGCCGTCGCCACCCCCGTCGTGGGGCGGCTGGGGGACCTCCACGGGCCGCGCCGGGTGCTGCTCGCGGTGCTGGCGACCGCGACGGTGGGGATGGTGATCGCCGCGGCGGCGCCGACGCTGCCGGTGATGCTGGCGGGAAGGGTCCTCGGCGGGATCGGCGGCGGGGTCTTCCCGCTCGCCTACACGATCATCCGGGACGTGATCCCGCCCGCGCGGACGGCGTCGGCGGTGGGACTGATGTCGTCGATGCTGGGGCTCGGCGGAGCGGTGGCGTGGTGCGTCGCCGGGCCGGTCATCGACCTGCTCGGGTGGCGGTGGCTGCTGTGGGTGCCGGTGGCCGGGCTCGTGCCGGGGCTCGTCCTCGCCTGGTGGATCGTTCCGCGCGCGGCCCCCGCGCCCGCCGCGAGGGTCGACTGGTGGGGCGCCGCGCTGTTCGCGGGATGGCTCGTGGCCGCGCTCGCCGCCCTCACCCAGGCGATGGCGTGGGGCTGGACGTCTCCCGGCGTCCTCGGGCTGCTCGCGGTGTCCGCCCTGACCGCCGCGGTCTGGGCGCGGGTCGAGACGCGGGTGGCCGAGCCGCTCGTCGACCTGCGGCTCATGCGCGTGCGGGGCGTGTGGACGGCCAACGCCGCCTCGCTGCTGTCCGGATACGCGCTGATGGCGGGCGGCCTGCTGTTCCCCCTCCTCGTCCAGCTGCCGGCGGCCACCGGACACGGGTTCGGCGGCACGGCGACGGAGGCCGCGATGCTGCAGCTGCCCGCGAGCGCCGGGATGACGGCCGCCGGGCTGGCGGCCGGGCTGCTCGACCGGCGGGCCGGGTCGCGCGCCGTGCTCCTCGCCGGGACGGTCATGACGGGTGCCGGGTACGCGTTCGTCGCCGTCCGGCACGACGCGATGTGGCAGCTCTACGCGGGTGGGATCCTGCGGGGCGTGGGGCTCGGGCTCGCCTACGCCGCCGTGGCGAACCTGGTGGTCGCGGCGGTCCGGCAGGAGGAGACGGGCGTCGCCACCGGGATCAACACCCTCCTGCGTACGGTCGGCGCGTCGCTCGGCACGCAGGTCAGCGCGACCCTCCTGGTGGCGCTGCCGGGGGAGCGCGGCTACATCACCGGGTTCGCCGTCGCCGCGGTCGCGGCGGCGGCCGTGGTGCCGGTGGCGCTGCTCGCGCCCGGCCGGCGCCGGAAGGCGCTCACCGGGCGGTGCCGGGAGGCCGTCCCGGCGGGCGACCGGGCATGAGCGGGGGGCCTGGCGCGTTCCATGCCAGGCCCCCGGATGCTCGGGGTGTCGTCAGAAGGACTCGACGGCGCGGCGCGCCTCCGGGTCCAGGACGCCCCAGGTGATGAGCTCCTCGGTCAGCTCGGTCGGGGACTTGTCATAGATCACCGCAAGGGAGCGCAGGTCCTCCTGGCGGATGGACAAAACCTTTCCGTTGTAGTCTCCCCGCTGGCTCTGGATCGTCGCGGCGTAGCGCGCGAGGGGACCGGCCTTGTCCTTCGGAAGCTGCTGCAACCGCTCGAGGTCGATCACGAGCTTGGGTGTAGGCCCGAGCGGGCTCGGCGCGGCTCCGCCGGGCAGCAACTCGGAAACCGGCACGCCGTAGAAATCGGCGAGCTCGGCCAGCTTCTGAACGGTGACGGCGCGGTCGCCCCGCTCGTACGAACCCACGACGACGGCCTTCCAGCGGCCTCGTGACTTCTCCTCCACACCGTGCAGGGACAGGCCCTGCTGAGTGCGGATGGCGCGCAGGCGCGCGCCGAGAGCCTTAGCGTATTCAGACGGCATTCTCGGCCCCCCAGGCTCACTTTCGTCGTCGCGATCCCCCGGCGGCGCCGGGGGGAGACGGGATTCCGGGGCCCGCGGGCCTCAGCCTTCCGTCTCCAGGGATGGTTACGGACAGTGACGGTAAAACGGGGAAGGCCCCAGGTCAAGCCGATTGGAAAAAAGCGGTCGAATCCGCAGCCGTCCGGGCGGGCCGTCCGGAACGCGGGAACGCCGCGCGGGCAGGGCGTGTCCGCACCGTCACAGCTCCGGAGCCCGTCCGAATGTGACCCCTCTCACCTGGGAAGACGTGCTAGGGGCCGGTGTGGTGCACGGTGCGCGGACTGCTACCGTGTGGGAGGCAAGGCGTCCTTTAAGACCCGTCCCGTGAGGCGGGAAAGGAGGTTCAGGTGGTGAATGCTGCCTCCCGGCCGGACGAGCCGGTGGAGGTGCGCGTGGCGGACGGTGACCCCCGGCCCAAGGCCGTTCTGGAAGGTCCCGACATCCGGCGCGCGCTGACCCGCATCGCGCACGAGATCCTCGAGCGCACGAAGGGCGGGCACGACGTGCTGCTCCTCGGCATCCAGACGCGCGGGGTGACGCTGGCCGAACGGCTGGCGGGCGCGCTGCGCGAGGTCGAGGGCCGCCCGGTGCCCTGGGGGTCGCTCGACGTGACCATGTACCGCGACGATCTGCGGCTGCGTCCCGCGCGGGCGCTGGGCCGCACCGAGGTGCCGCCCGAGGGGGTCGACGACCGGGTGGTCGTCCTCGTCGACGACGTGCTCTTCTCCGGCCGCACCGTGCGGGCCGCGCTGGACGCGCTGAACGACCTCGGCCGGCCGCGCGCCGTCCAGCTCGCGGTCCTGGTGGACCGCGGGCACCGCGAGCTGCCGATCCGCGCGGACTACGTCGGCAAGAACCTCCCGACGTCGATGCGGGAGAACGTGAAGGTCCTGCTGGCCGAGAACGACGGCCGTGACGCCGTCCTGCTCGGCCCGACGGGGGGTGCGAAGTGAACCGCCATCTGATCTCGGCCGCGGACCTGAGCCGGGACGACGCGCTGCTCGTCCTGGACACCGCGGAGGAGCTCGCGCAGATCGCCGACCGGTCCATCAAGAAGCTGCCGACGCTGCGCGGCCGGACGGTCGTGAACCTGTTCTTCGAGGACTCCACCCGCACGCGGATCTCGTTCGAGGCGGCCGCGAAGCGGCTGAGCGCGGACGTCATCAACTTCTCCGCGAAGGGGTCGAGCGTCTCCAAGGGCGAGAGCCTGAAGGACACGGCGCTGACGCTGGAGGCCATGGGCGCCGACGGGGTCGTGATCCGGCACGGCGCCTCGGGCGCGCCGCACCGGCTGGCCGGCTGGGTGCGGGGCAGCGTCGTGAACGCCGGCGACGGGACGCACGAGCACCCGACGCAGGCGCTGCTGGACGCCTTCACGATGCGGCGGCGGCTCGGCGACCTGGAGGGCCGGAAGGTCACGATCGTCGGCGACGTCCTGCACAGCCGGGTGGCACGATCCAACGTGCTGCTGCTGCACACGCTCGGCGCGGACGTGACGCTCGTCGCCCCGCCGACGCTGGTGCCGGTCGCGGTCGGCACCTGGCCGTGCTCGGTCTCCTACGACCTGGACGCGGTGCTCCCGAAGAGCGACGTGGTGATGATGCTGCGCGTCCAGCAGGAGCGGATGAACGCCGCGTACTTCCCGAGCGTGCGGGAGTACAGCCGCCGGTACGGGCTGGACGGCGACCGCATGGCGCAGCTCCCGGAGCACGCCATCGTCATGCACCCCGGCCCGATGAACCGCGGCGTGGAGATCGCCGCGGAGGTGGCCGACTCCGTCCGGTCCACGATCGTCGAGCAGGTGGCCAACGGCGTCAGCGCGCGCATGGCCGTCCTGTACCTGCTGCTCGGAGGCTCCGAGCCCGCCATCGGCAAGGGAGTGTCCGAATGAGTTACCTGATCAAGGGCGCGCGGGTGCTCGGCGGGGAGGCCGCCGACATCCTGGTACGGGACGAGGGGATCGCCGCGGTCGGCGCCGGCCTGGACGCCGGCGGCGCCGAGGTCGTGGAGGCCGGGGGCCTGATCGCCCTGCCGGGCCTGGTCGACCTGCACACGCACCTGCGCGAGCCCGGACGCGAGGACGCCGAGACCGTCGGGTCCGGCACGAGGTCCGCGGCGATGGGCGGCTTCACGGCCGTGCACGCGATGGCGAACACCGACCCGGTCGCCGACACGGCGGGCGTGGTCGAGCAGGTGTGGCGGCTCGGCCGCGAGGCCGGGTACTGCGATGTGCAGCCGGTCGGCGCGGTGACCCGCGGGATCGCGGGGGAGCAGCTCGCCGAGCTCGGCGCGATGGCCGACTCGGCGGCGCGCGTCCGGGTGTTCTCCGACGACGGGCACTGCGTCTCCGACGCGGTGATCATGCGGCGGGCGCTGGAGTACGTGAAGGCGTTCGACGGCGTCGTCGCGCAGCACGCCCAGGAGCCGCGGCTCACCGAGGGCGCGCAGATGAACGAGGGCGAGATGTCGGCCGCGCTCGGGCTGCGCGGCTGGCCCGCGGTCGCCGAGGAGGCGATCATCGCCCGGGACGTCCTGCTCGCCCAGCACGTGGGGTCGCGGCTGCACGTGTGCCACGTGTCCACCGCCGGGTCCGTGGAGATCATCCGGTGGGCGAAGAGCAAGGGCTGCCCGGTGACCGCCGAGGTCACCCCGCACCACCTGCTGCTCACCGATGACCGCTGCGGCGGCTACGACCCGATCTTCAAGGTCAATCCGCCGCTGCGCACCGGCGACGACGTCGCCGCGCTCCGGCACGCCCTCGCGGACGGGACCATCGACTGCGTCGCCACCGACCACGCCCCGCACCCGGTCGAGGCGAAGGAGACCGAGTGGGCGGAGGCCGCCATGGGCATGATCGGCCTGGAGACCGCGCTGCCGGTCGTCCAGGAGGCCATGGTCGAGACCGGGCTGCTCGACTGGGCCGGGGTCGCCGACCGCATGTCGTACAAGCCCGCCCGCATCGGCCGCCTCTCCGGACAGGGTCGTCCGCTGGAGGCGGGTTCGCCCGCCAACATCACGCTGTACGACCCGTCGGCGCGCCGCGCTGTGGACCCGTCCGCGATGACCTCCAAGAGCCGCAACACCCCCTTCGCGGGGCTGGAGCTGCCGGGCCGGGTCGTCGCGACGTTCCTGCGCGGCCGGCCGACCGTCCTGGAAGGGAAGCTCCAGTGAACCCTGCACCGAATCCCGCGCTGCTCGTCCTGGAAGACGGCAGGGTCTTCCGCGGGGTCGCGTACGGGGCCGAGGGGGAGGCCTTCGGCGAGATGGTCTTCAACACCGGCATGACCGGCTACCAGGAGACCCTCACCGACCCCTCGTACGCCCGCCAGATCGTGGCCATGACGTCCCCGCACATCGGGAACACCGGCGTGAACGGCGAGGACCCCGAGTCCCGCCGGATCCAGGTCGCCGGGTACGTGGTGCGCGAGCCCGCCCGCGTGGCGTCCAACTGGCGCGCCACCGGCTCGCTGGGCTCGGCGCTGCGCGAGCAGGGGATCGTGGGCATCGCGATCCCCGGGACGCGGGCGCTGACCCGCCACCTGCGCGACAAGGGCGCGATGCGCGCCGGCGTCTTCAGCGGCCCGGACGCCGCCGCGCAGGGGGTGGACGCGCTCGTCGAGCGCGTCCGGCGGAGCCCCACGATGGAGGGCGCCGACCTCGCCCGGGACGTGTCCACGGACGAGGCGTACGTGATCCCCGCGCACGGCGAGAAGCGCTACACCGTCGCGGCCGTCGACCTCGGCATCAAGTCCATGACGCCGTACCGGATGGCGGAGCGCGGATGCGAGGTCCACGTCCTGCCGGCCTCCAGCACCGCGCAGGACATCCTCGCCCTGGACCCGGACGGCGTGTTCTTCTCCAACGGCCCCGGCGACCCCGCCGCCGCCGGCTACGCCGTGGACGCGCTGAAGGGCGTCCTCGACGCCGGCAAGCCGTTCTTCGGCATCTGCTTCGGCAACCAGATCTTCGGGCGCGCCCTCGGCCTCGGCACGTACAAGCTGCGGTTCGGGCACCGGGGGATCAACCAGCCCGTCCAGGACAGGTCGACGGGCAAGGTGGACGTCTCGGCGCACAACCACGGGTTCGCCGTGGACGCCCCCACCGACGGCCCCTTCGACACCCCCTACGGGCGCGCGGAGGTCAGCCACGTCAACCTGAACGACGGATGCGTGGAGGGGCTGCGGCTCCTCGACCGGCCCGGGTTCAGCGTCCAGTACCACCCCGAGGCCGCGGCCGGCCCGCACGACGCGTCCGGCCTGTTCGACCGTTTCTGCGAGATGATGGAGGGGTCGAGGTAATGCCGCGCCGCGAAGACCTGAAGTCCGTCCTGGTCATCGGCTCCGGGCCGATCGTCATCGGCCAGGCGTGCGAGTTCGACTACTCCGGCACGCAGGCGTGCCGCGTGCTGCGGGCCGAGGGCCTGCGGGTGACGCTGGTCAACAGCAACCCCGCCACGATCATGACCGACCCGGAGTTCGCCGACGCGACCTACGTCGAGCCGATCACCCCCGAGGTCGTCGAGAAGATCATCGCGAAGGAGCGGCCGGACGCGCTGCTGCCGACGCTCGGCGGCCAGACCGCCCTGAACACCGCGATCGAGCTCTACGAGAGCGGTGTGCTCGCCAAGTACGACGTCGAGCTGATCGGCGCGGACGTGGACGCGATCCAGGCCGGCGAGAACCGCGAGATGTTCAAGGAGATCGTCGCCAAGGTCGCCCGCGAGCAGGGCCTCAACGCCGAGTCGGCGAGGTCGGTCATCTGCCACACGATGGACGAGTGCACGGCGGCGGCGGCCGAGCTCGGCTACCCGGTCGTCGTCCGCCCGTCGTTCACGATGGGCGGCCGCGGGTCAGGCTTCGCGCACGACGAGGCCGACCTGCGCCGCATCGCGGGCGCCGGGCTCGACGCGTCCCCGACCAGCGAGGTGCTCCTGGAGGAGTCGATCCTCGGCTGGAAGGAGTACGAGCTCGAGGTCATGCGCGACCGCGCCGACAACGTCGTGATCGTCTGCTCCATCGAGAACCTCGACCCGATGGGCGTGCACACCGGCGACTCGATCACGGTGGCGCCGGCGATGACGCTGACCGACCGCGAGTACCAGAACATGCGGGACGTCGCGATCGCGGTGATCCGCGAGGTCGGGGTCGACACCGGCGGCTGCAACATCCAGTTCGCGGTGAACCCCGGCACCGGCCGGATGATCGTCATCGAGATGAACCCGCGCGTGTCGCGGTCGTCGGCGCTCGCGTCCAAGGCCACCGGCTTCCCCATCGCGAAGATCGCCGCGAAGCTGGCCATCGGGTACACGCTCGACGAGATCCCGAACGACATCACCGCCGAGACGCCCGCCTCGTTCGAGCCGACGCTCGACTACGTGGTGGTGAAGGTGCCGCGGTTCGCGTTCGAGAAGTTCCCGGGCGCCGACCGGACGCTGACGACGCACATGAAGTCCGTCGGCGAGGCCATGGCCATCGGGCGGTGCTTCACCGAGGCGCTGCAGAAGGCGCTGAGGTCGCTGGAGCAGAAGGGCTCGTCGTTCTCGTGGGCCGGGGAGGTCGACCGGGACGCGATGCTGGAGTCGGCGCGCCTGCCCCACGACGGCCGCCTGCGCGACGTCCAGCGCGCCCTCTGGGCCGGGGCGAGCGTCCAGGAGGTGTACGACGCGACCGGCATCGACCCCTGGTTCCTCGACCAGATCGTCGCCATCAACGAGATCGCCGACGGGATCCGCACCGCCGACGACGCGCTGACCGCCGACAAGCTGCTGCGCGCGAAGCGGCACGGGTTCTCCGACGCGCAGATCGGCGAGCTGCGGGGCCTGTCGGAGGAGGTCGTCCGGGAACTGCGGCACGCCCTCGGCGTCCGCCCCGTGTACCTCACGGTCGACACGTGCGCGGCCGAGTTCGCCGCCCAGACCCCGTACCTGTACTCGTCCTACGACGAGGAGACGGAGGTCCCGCCGGGGACCAGGCCCAAGGTGCTGATCCTCGGCAGCGGCCCCAACCGCATCGGGCAGGGCGTCGAGTTCGACTACTCGTGCGTCCACGCGTCCTTCGCCCTCGCCGAGGCGGGCTACGAGACCGTCATGGTCAACTGCAACCCCGAGACCGTCTCGACGGACTACGACACCTCCGACCGCCTCTACTTCGAGCCCCTCACGCTGGAGGACGTCCTCGAGGTCGTGTACGCCGAGCAGCGGTCGGGCGAGGTCGCGGGCGTCATCGTCCAGCTGGGCGGCCAGACCCCCCTCGGCCTCGCCCAGAAGCTGAAGGACGCCGGGGTGCCGATCGTGGGCACCTCCCCGGAGAGCATCCACCTCGCCGAGGAGCGGGGCGCGTTCGGGCGCGTCCTGCACCGGGCCGGGCTGCTCGCGCCCAAGCACGGCACCGCCACCTCCTACGAGGAGGCCCTGGAGATCGCCGCCGAGATCGGCTACCCCGTCCTCGTCCGCCCGTCCTACGTGCTCGGCGGACGCGGCATGGAGATCGTGTACGACGACGTCACGCTGGAGTCGTACATGGCGCGCGCCACCGAGGCGAGCCCGGAGCACCCCGTCCTGGTCGACCGGTTCCTCGACGAGGCCATCGAGATCGACGTGGACGCCCTCTACGACGGAAAGGACCTGTACCTCGGCGGCGTCATGGAGCACATCGAGGAGGCCGGCATCCACTCCGGCGACTCGGCGTGCGCGCTCCCGCCGATCACGCTGGGGCACGACGACATCCGCCGCATCCGCGAGGCGACCGAGGCGCTCGCCGAGGGCATCGGGGTGCGCGGTCTCATGAACGTCCAGTACGCCCTGTCCGCGGGGGTCCTGTATGTGCTGGAGGCCAACCCGCGCGCGTCCCGGACGGTCCCGTTCGTGTCCAAGGCGACCGCGGTGCAGCTCGCCAAGGCCGCGGCCCGCGTCATGATGGGCGCGAGCATCTCCGAGCTCCGCGCCGAGGGACTGCTGCCCGACCAGGGCGACGGCGGCTCCCTGCCGCTGGACGCGCCGATCGCGGTGAAGGAGGCCGTGCTTCCGTTCGACCGGTTCCGCAACACCCGCGGGCAGGGCGTCGACATCGTGCTCGGCCCCGAGATGCGCTCCACCGGCGAGGTCATGGGCATCGACGAGGTGTTCGGCACGGCGTTCGCGAAGTCGCAGCAGGCCGCCTACGGCTCGCTCCCGGTCAAGGGACGTGCGTTCGTCTCGGTCGCGAACCGCGACAAGCGGCACATGGTGTTCCCGGTCAAGCGCCTCGCCGACCTGGGATTCGAGATCCTCGCCACCGAGGGCACCGCCGAGATCCTGCGCCGCAACGGCGTCCGTGCCAAGATCGTCCGTAAGCACAGCGCGGGCCCCGGACCGGACGGCGAGCCCACGATCGTGCGGCGCGTCCTCGACGGCGAGGTGGACCTCATCGTCAATACTCCCTTCGGAAGCCCCGGCCAGTCGGGGCCCCGGCTCGACGGCTACGAGATCCGCACCGCGGCCGTGCTGCGGGGCGTGCCGTGCGTGACGACCGTGCAGGGACTCGCCGCCGCCGTCCAGGGCATCGAGGCCATCGCGGGAGGCCAGGTCGGCGTCCGCTCCCTCCAGGAGCACGCCGAGCGGCTCCGCGGGGCGCACGGCCGGCTGGGCCTCCAGGCGGCCCCGGAGGACGGGGCGGGCTGACGGAGCGGGCTGCGGCACGCGAGACGAGAAGAGGGAGACGGTGTCCGACACGCCGGTCCAGACGTCGGCGACCGTCCTGACGGTCCGCCAGGTCCAGGACTACCACGCGATGACGCTGGTGGCGCCGGCGATCGCCGAGCGGTTCCGGCCGGGGCAGTTCGTGGCGGCCGCCGTCGGCGGCGCGCACACCGCCCGGCTGGTCCGCCGCTGCTTCGGCGTGCACGAGGTGAAGTCCGACTACGGCGGCACCGTCGAGGTCGTCTTCGCCGACACCGAGCCCGGCACCGGCTGGCTGGCCGGGCTCCGCTCCCGCGACCAGCTCGACCTGGTGGGGCCGCTGGGGCGGCCGTTCCGGCTGCCCCGCGACCCCGTCGGCTGCGTGCTGACCGGCGGCGGCCCCGGCGCCGCCTCGCTGTTCGCGCTCGCCGACACGCTGCTGCGGCGCGGCTGCAAGGTGCACTTCGTGCTGGCCGGGCCGTCCGCCCGGCAGGTGTTCGGCAGCCGCATGGCGCAGCGCGTCGGCGACACCGCCGCGATCGTGACGGAGGACGGGTCGGTGGGGGAGGAGGGCACCCTCGACGACGTCCTGCCGCGCGTCCTGCAGGAGACGGGCGCGGACGTCGTCTACGGGTGCGGGCCCACCGACCTGCTCCGCACCATCACCCAGATCGCCGGGGAGCTCGGGCTGCCGTCCCAGGTGTCGGTGGAGGAGTTCCTCCAGCGGACCGGCGCCTGCGGGACGGGCCTGTGCATGACCTGCATGCTCCCCGTCCACGGCGAGGACGGCGTGACCCGCATGGTGCGCGCCTGCGCGGACGGGCCCGTCCTGCGCGGCGACCGGGTCCGCTGGAGCGATCTCGGCACCATCCCGTTCGACGCCCTGGGCGCCCCGCGCGTCCTGAGCGTCACGGAGGGGGGTTCCCGGTGAGCGACCGGGTCCGGACCGCCCTCGGTCCCCTGGAGCTGCCCAGCCCCGTCCTGACGGCCGCCGGCTGCGGCGGGACGGGCCGCGAGCTCGCCCCGTTCTTCGATCTCGGCCGGCTCGGCGCGTTCACCACCACGTCGGTGACCGCGCAGCCGCGCGCGGGCCGCCCCACGCCCCGCGTCGCGGAGACCCCCAGCGGGCTCCTCACCGCCATGGGCATGCCCGGCCCCGGCATCGAGACGTTCCTCGAGCGCGACCTGCCCTGGCTGGTGGAGCAGGACGTCCGGACGATCGTGTCGCTCGCCGGGCACAGCGTCGAGGAGTTCGCCGAGCTCGCGCACCGGCTGCGCGGCGTGCCCGGCGTCGCCGCGGTCGAGGTCAACGTGGCCTGCCCCAACGTCGCCGACCGGGGCCGCATGTTCGCCCGGCATCCGGCGGCCGCCGCCGCCGCGATCCGCGCCGTCCGGGACGGCACCCGGCCCGGCACGCCGGTGCTCGCCAAGCTCGCCCCCGACGCCACCGACATCGTCACGATCGCGCTCGCCTGCGTGGACGCCGGCGCCGACGGCCTCACCCTGATCAACACGATGGAGGGGATGGCGATCGACACCGGCACCCTCAGGCCCGCCCTCACCGGCGTGTCCGGCGGGCTGTCGGGGCCCGCGCTGCGGCCGGTCGCCGTCCGCTGCGTCTACCAGGTCCACGCCGCGCTTCCGCACACCCCGATCATCGGCACCGGCGGCGTCGCGACGGGCCTGGACGCCCTGGAGCTCATCCTGGCCGGCGCGTCGGCGGTCGCCGTCGGCACCGCCCTGTTCCACGACCCCCTGGCGGTGCCCCGCGTCCTGCGGGAGCTGGAGGAGGCGCTGGCGGCGCGCCGCATCGAGCGGCTCGCCGACGCCGTCGGCCTCGCGCACCGGCCGGCCGGCTTCGTGCCGCCCCAGGTGCGCCCGCACGAGCCCGAGAAGGAGAGGACGCCGTGACCGCCGCCCCCATCGCCGTCGCGCTGGACGCACCGGACCTGGAGACGGCCGCGCGCTGGGCCACCCTGGTCACCCCGCACGTCAGCACCGTGAAGGTCGGCCTGGAGCTGTACCTGCGCTACGGCCCGGACGTGGTCGCGAGCGTCCGGGGCGCGAGCCGCGTCCAGGTCTTCCTGGACCTGAAGCTGCACGACATCCCCGCGACGGTTCGCGGCGCCGCCCGCGCGGTCGCCCGGCTCAAGCCCGCCTACCTGACCGTGCACGCCTCCGGCGGCTCGGCGATGATCCGTGAGGCGGTGGAGGCGGCGCCGTCCACCACGATCGCGGCGGTGACCGTGCTGACCTCCCTGAACGACGCCGACCTCGCTCGGGTCGGGCTGGCCGGGCCCGCGCCGGACGCCGTCCGGCGGCTCGCCGTCATCGCGGTCGAGGCGGGCGCCCAGGCGCTGGTGTGCTCGCCGCAGGAGGCCGCCGCCGTCCGCGCCGAGGTGGGGCCGGACATCACGCTGATCACGCCCGGCGTGCGGCCCGCCGGGGCCGCCACGCAGGACCAGGCCCGCGTCGCCACCCCCGAGGCCGCCCTCGCCGCAGGCGCCGACCTGCTCGTCATCGGGCGCCCGATCACCGGTGCCCCCGACCCGGGCGCCGCGGCGGCCGCGATCGCCGCCGCGCTCCGCCGCACGTCCACCGACGCCTCCTAGCGGTCCCGGCGGGCCCTCACGGGCGCGCTCGGCGACGGTGCGGGCGGAACGCGCGGGGTTCCGGTGCGCCGCCGTGCCGGATTTCATTCCCGGTATGGCGGATGCCGGTGCGAACTGGAGCGCGCCGGAACGCCCTTTGTGGTTTTCCTCGCATTGCGAATAGGCGGGGGCGTCTTCCGCATTGCGGCAGGCGCCGAACCGGACCGGGTTCGGCGGTACCGGAACGGATTCCGGGCGCCGGACGTTCGACGGGAATCGTGCCGGTGTTCGTGTGCGCGTGTTCGTGTGCGGGCGGCGGTTCGCCGCGGGGAGCAGAAGTCGGGGCGGTTCCGGACGGGGTACGTGACGATCTTGGCGGGGGACTGTCGGAGAGGATGGCAGCCCGGGGCCGCCGAGGGTGTCCGGAACCCGTCCGGCGTGATGAGCGTCACGCCGCGGAGGCGGGCCGGGGCCGCCCTGTGCCCGAGATCACAACCGTCCCGGCGGCCTCTCCGGTCTCCGGCGGGATCGCGGGCGGGCGGCGCTCCGGGCCGTGGGACCGCCGGGACGCGTGGGCACAAAGTGCCGCAAAGTGGGTCGCCGCAGGGACTTTTTCACGATCATGTGAAAGTCCTGCAAGGCGCGGGGATGCCCCGCCGCACCGCCCGAGTTGGGTACACTCTGTATTCAGGACACTTCGGGGAGTGATTTTCGTGATTTTGTGGCGGGCCAAACGGCACTTCACGTTGCCTTATGGGGCGTGAACTCGCTAGTTTCCCAACCCGTCCGACTCCGTCGAGTGGAAACCTGAGGTGACCCGGCGTGGCTCTTCCGCCCCTAACCCCCGAACAGCGCGCCGCAGCCCTGGAGAAGGCTGCCAAGGCCCGCAAGGAGCGGGCCGAGGTTAAGAACCGGCTCAAGCACGGGGGAACCTCCCTTGCGGAGGTTCTCAAGGAGGGTCAGTCCGACGACGTCATCGGGAAGATGAAGGTGTCGGCCCTCCTGGAGTCCCTGCCCGGCGTGGGCAAGGTCCGTGCGAAGCAGATCATGGAGCGTCTGGGCATCGCCGAGTCCCGCCGTGTGCGGGGTCTCGGCACGAACCAGCGCGCCTCCCTGGAGAGTGAGTTCGGCGGAAGTGCGAACCGCTGACGCGCGACTCACGGGCGGGCGCGGCGGCGACGCCGCGGCCGGGCAGGGGCCTGCACTCTCGCAGCCCCGGCCCGGCACCATCCCGTCCGGCTCCGGCGCACCCATGACTGCGCCGGACGGCTCCATCCCGCACGGCGCCCTCGCACGGCGGCTGACGGTCCTCTCCGGGCCGTCGGGCGTCGGCAAGAGCACGGTCGTCGCCGAGATCCGGCGCTCACACCCCCGGGTGTGGCTGTCGGTCTCGGTGACCACCCGGGCCCCCCGCCCGGGTGAGACCGACGGCGTGCAGTACTTCTTCGTCGACGACGCCGGTTTCGACCGGCTCGTCGACGAGGGGGAGCTCCTCGAATGGGCGGAGTTCGCCGGCAACCGCTACGGCACGCCCCGCCGCCCCGTCCAGGAACGGCTCGCCCGCGGCGAGCCCGTGCTGCTGGAGATCGACCTGCAGGGCGCCCGCCAGGTGCGCCGGTCGATGCCCGACGCGCAGCTCGTGTTCCTCGCCCCGCCCTCCTGGGAGGAGCTCGTCCGCCGCCTCACCGGCCGCGGCACCGAGCCCCCCGACGTCATCGAGCGCCGCCTCGACGCCGCCCGGATCGAACTGGCCGCCGAGAAGGAGTTCGACGTCACCCTCGTCAACACGTCCGTTCAGGGCGTGTGCGACGAGCTGCTAACCTTGATGGCTGTTCGTCAGTAGCGTTTACGAGTGGAAGGCCACCGAGTGGCGACCAGCAGCGAAGGCATCACCAACCCGTCGATCGACGAGCTCCTGGAGGTCGTCGACACCAAGTACGGCCTCGTGAGCATCGCGGCCAAGCGCGCCCGGCAGATCAACGCCTACTACGCCCAGCTCGGCGAGGGCCTGCTGGAGTACGTCGGCCCCCTCGTCGAGACGCAGGTGCAGGAGAAGCCCCTGTCGATCGCGCTCCGCGAGACCCGCGAGGGCCTCCTCAACGCCGAGCCGATCGAGGGCTGACCGGCCCGGCCCCGGGCGTCCGGGGCCCGGCGCCCGATGGCAGAGTGGGCCCCATGACCTCCCTCAAGCCCCGCGTGGTCCTCGGCGTGGGCGCCGGCATCGCCGCGTACAAGGTGTGCGAGCTGCTGCGGCGGCTCACCGAGTCGGGGCACGACGTCCGCGTCGTCCCCACCGCCGAGGCGCTGCGGTTCGTCGGCGAGCCGACATGGGCCGCGCTGTCCGGCCATCCCGTCTCCAGCGAAGTGTGGGACGGGGTCTGCGAGGTGCCGCACGTCCGCCTCGGCCAGGAGGCCGACCTGGTGTTCGTCGCCCCCGCCACCGCCGACCTGCTCGCCAAGGCGGCGCACGGCCTGGCCGGGGACCTGCTGACCAACACCCTGCTCACCGCCCGATGTCCGGTCGTGTTCGCCCCCGCCATGCACACCGAGATGTGGGAGCACCCGGCGACGCGCGCGAACGTCGCGACGCTCCGCTCGCGCGGCGCGATCGTGGTGGAGCCCGCCTCCGGCCGCCTCACCGGCAGGGACACCGGCCCCGGCCGGCTGCCCGACCCCGCCGAGCTGTTCGAGATCGCCCGCCGGGTCCTCGCGGGCGGCGGCGATGATCTCGCCGGGCGGCACGTCGTCGTCTCGGCCGGCGGCACCCGCGAGGCCATCGACCCGGTCCGGTTCCTCGGAAACCGCTCGTCCGGCCTCCAGGGCTACGCCCTCGCCCGGACGGCCGCGGCCCGCGGCGCCCGCGTGACGCTCGTCGCCGCGAACACCGCGCTGCCCGACCCCGCCGGCGTCACCGTCGTCCGCGTCGGGTCGGCGGTCGAGATGCGGGAGGCCGTGCTGGACGCCTCGGCCGGCGCCGACGCGGTCGTGATGGCCGCGGCCGTCGCCGACTTCCGGCCGTCCGGCTACCGCGCCTCGAAGATCAAGAAGGCCGAGGGGGCGGAGCCGGAGCCGATCCGGCTCGTCAAGAACCCCGACATCCTGGCCGAGCTGGGCACCCTCCGGCGCCCCGGCCAGGTGATCGTCGGGTTCGCCGCCGAGACCGACGACGTCCTCGCCAACGGACGCGCCAAGCTCGCGCGGAAGGGATGCGACCTTCTCGTCGTTAACCAGGTGGGAGAGAACCTCACCTTCGGCAGTCCCGACAACGAGGCCGTGGTCCTCGGCGCCGACGGCACGTCCACGGACGTCCCGCACGGCACCAAGGAGGCGCTCGCGGGCGTCGTGTGGGATCTCGTGAACGCCCGTCTGAAGCCGGACGCGACCGCCTGACATCCCGCGGGAGGTCGGTCCGGTCGCGCCGGGTGTACCGCCGTCCGGCCCCGGTCCGGCTAGACTTCCGGCCTAGCCCTCGGGAAACCGGCGGGGGGCGGCCCCTGCCAGACCGAATACATCCGCCCTGCGACGTCAGTCAGCAGCCGCTGCAAGGAGTTCACGTACGTGTCTCGCCGCCTGTTCACCTCCGAGTCCGTCACCGAAGGACACCCGGACAAGATCGCGGACCAGATCAGTGACGCGATCCTCGACGCGATGCTCAAGGACGACCCGAAGAGCCGGGTCGCCGTCGAGACCATGATCACGACGGGTCAGGTGCACGTGGCCGGTGAGGTCACCACCGAGACCTACGTGGACATCCCCGCCCTGATCCGGGAGAAGATCCTCGAGATCGGCTACGACTCGTCCAAGAAGGGCTTCGACGGGCACTCCTGCGGCGTGTCGGTGTCCATCGGCGCCCAGTCGCCCGACATCGCGCAGGGCGTCGACGACGCCTACGAGACCCGCGAGGGCGAGGGGCGCGACGACCTCGACCGCCAGGGCGCCGGCGACCAGGGCCTCATGTTCGGCTACGCCAGCAACGAGACCGCCGACCTCATGCCGCTGCCGATCACCATCGCGCACAGGCTCGCGCACCGCCTGTCCGCGGTCCGCAAGGGCGGCGTGGTGCCCTACCTGCGCCCCGACGGCAAGACCCAGGTCACGATCGAGTACGACGGCGACCGCGCCGTCCGCCTCGACACCGTCGTCCTGTCCAGCCAGCACGCGCCCGACATCGACCTGCGCGAGCTGCTCACCCCGGACATCAAGGAGCACGTCGTCGACCCGGTGCTCGCCGAGTTCGACCTCGACACCGACGGCTACCGCCTCCTGGTGAACCCGACCGGCCGCTTCGAGATCGGCGGCCCGATGGGCGACGCCGGCCTCACCGGCCGCAAGATCATTGTGGACACCTACGGCGGCATGGCCCGGCACGGCGGCGGCGCCTTCTCCGGCAAGGACCCGTCCAAGGTCGACCGGTCCGCCGCGTACGCGATGCGCTGGGTCGCCAAGAACATCGTGGCCGCCGAGCTCGCCGACCGCGCCGAGGTCCAGGTCGCGTACGCGATCGGCAAGGCCAAGCCCGTCGGCGTGTTCGTCGAGACGTTCGGCACCGAGAAGCTGCCCGTCGCCAAGATCCAGGAGGCGGTCCTGGAGGTCTTCGACCTGCGCCCCGCCGCGATCGTCCGCGACCTCGACCTGCTCCGCCCGATCTACCAGCAGACGGCCGCCTACGGCCACTTCGGCCGTCCCGAGCCCGACTTCTCCTGGGAGTCCACCGACCGCGCCAAGGCCCTGGCGAAGGCCGCCGGTCTGTAGTCATCGCAACGGCATGAGGGGCGGGCGCCCGGCGCCCGCCCCTCATGCCGTCGCGCGCGCCGTTCGCGGGTTCAGGGCTGAGGGCACCGATCCCCGCGGGACAGGGCGTAGCGGGCCTCGACGGTGTAGCGGCCCGGACGCCGGGTGTGCAGCCGGACGAACTCGCCGTCCCGGGACAGGCAGGCCCCGGCGTCCGGGCCCGTGACGGTCAGCCAGGGCGACCAGGCCACGCGGGCCAGGGCCGAGCCCGGACGCCGCATGTCGACGACCAGCTTCGCCGACTCGAAGCGGTGGACCGCGCCCGGGTCGTCCACGACCGGGACCTGGCCGGCGACGCGGAAGACGCGCCAGTGGTCGTCCCGCCAGACCTCCGTCAGGTACGGCAGGCCCTTCGCGACCAGGGCGGCCTCCTCCTGCGCCGCCCAGTCGGGCTCCTGCTCGGGCAGGACGACGTAGTGGACGGCCCAGCGGCGCAGCCATTCGCGGTAGGACGCGGCGGTGAGCGCGCCCTCCTCGTAGAACAGGGGATTGCGCTCGGCGTCCACCTGGCGGTTCCAGCCGCGCGCCAGGATGAAGTCGCGGCTGAGGCCGGACGACTCCCAGTGGGACCGCAGCGGGACGACCTCGATCCGCGCCCGGTCGGCCTCCAGCGCGTCCAGCTTCTCGATGAGCGCGCGGCCGTGCCGGGCGGCCGCCTGCGCCGGCTCGGTGTGGATCACGTCGTCGACGGGCTTCACCACCTGCCAGGACGCCGTGACGATGAACGCGAGCGACAGCACGGCGATCCGGGCGGCCCCCTGCGCCCGCGCCACGGCGGTCAGCAGGAACATCCCGCCGAACAGCAGGGCGAGCCGCTCGACGTTGCTGCCCACCGGGGACGGGATCAGCCACGTCAGCGCGATGCCGAGCAGGTACACCGCGGCTCCGGTCCGGATCAGCCGCCACTCCCTCGGCGCGCACAGCGCCATCGCGATCACGCTGGTGACGGCGGGCAGCACGATCGTGGTGAAGGAGATGGGCTGGACGCCGGTGAAGGGGAACAGCAGGCTCGTCGTCCCGGACACGACCGGCAGGGGCAGTGCGAGCGCGATCCCGTCGGCGCGGCGGCCGGTGAGGAGCAGCGCGGCGGCCAGGACCAGGAGGAACAGGCCCGCGACGGGGCTGGCGAGGGTGGCGGCGAGGCCGAGCGCGATCATGCCGGCGATCCGCCGCGCCGGGGTGCCGCGCCCGCCGAACGCGACGACGGCCGCGGCGAGCGCGAACACCAGGCCCAGCCCGAACGTCACCCGTCCTGACGCGGTGTTGCAGACGAGCGCGAACGCGGCCCACAGGGCCGCCGGGAGCGCCATGCGCGCCTTGAAGCGCATCAGCAGGTGCGCGGTGAGGGCCGCGGACAGCGTGCCCGTGATGACGGCGACCGTGCGGATGCCGCACAGCGCCATCAGGTAGGGCGACACGACGCTGTAGGAGGCCGGGTGCATTCCCCCGTACCAGGCGAAGTTGTACGCGGCGCCGGGGTTCTCCCAGACGAAGTCGGTCCACGCGGCCTGGGCGGCGAGGTCGCCGCCCTCCGTCGCCAGGTACAGCGCCCAGACGAGGTGCATGGCGGCGGACGCCAGGGACGCCGCCACGACGGGATGCCGGAGGCGCGGCCTGCGCCGCCACGCGGGGCGGGCCGGCGCGGGGGGACGGCTCGGAGATCCCTGCGGGGCCGGGGCGTCCGTCCGTTCGGGGGATTGCGCTGTGGTCACTTGGCCTGCAGGGGGCTCGTCGGGCGTCGCGGGCGCGGCGGCATCGGGAGCGTGCCGGCCGGACGCGCGCCCGGGATGGGACGGGCCTCAGCCTAGCGCGGCGCGGGGGCGTCGGACGGATCTGGTAGGACAAGCACGTGGTCAAGGACGCCGGGGGAGCCGAATCCATTCCAGGGCTGGACGATCTGCCCCCGCCCGCCGCCACGCGCCCCGCGGCCGGGAGGAGACCGCCCCGCAAGGGGGCGAAGAGCCCGGCGGAGGATCTTCCGGTCGCGCGGATCGCGGTCGACGTGCCGCTCCCGCATCTGGACCGCCCGTTCGACTACCTGGTGCCCGCCGACCTGGACGCGCGGGCGGTGCCGGGCTGCCGCGTCCGGGTCCGGTTCGCGGGCCAGCTCGTGGACGGATTCCTCCTGGAGCGCGTCACCGAGACCGGCCACGACGGGCGCCTGCTGTTCCTCGAGCGGGTCACCTCGCCCGAACCGGTCCTGGCCCCCGGGATCGCCGCCCTGGTGCGGGAGGTCGCCGACCGCTACGCGGGTACCTTCGCGGACGTCGTCCGCCTGGCCGTCCCGCCCCGCCACGCCCGGGTCGAGGCCGAGCCCCGGAAACCGGCGCCGGAGCCTCAGCAGGCCCCCGGGCGGGGGGCCGGGGAGTGGGGGCGGTACCCGGCGGGGGCATCGTTCCTCGGGGCGCTGGAGGCCGGGCGGGCACCTCGCGCGGTGTGGACGGCCCTGCCCGGCCCCGGCTGGATGGAGGCCGTCGCCCGAGCCGTGGCCGTCACCCTGGACGCCGGGCGGGGAGCGCTCGTCGTGGTCGCCGACGGGCGCGACGTCGCGCGGCTCGACGCCGTCCTCACGGCGGAGCTGGGGGAGGGGCGGCACGTCGCGCTGACGGCGGAGCCGGGGCCGGCCGAGCGGTACCGGCGGTGGCTGGCCGTCCGGCGCGGATCCGCGCGGGCGGTGGTCGGCACCCGGGCGGCGATGTTCGCGCCGGTCGCCGATCTCGGGCTCGTCGTGCTCTGGGACGACGGCGACGACGTCCACGCCGAGCCCCACGCCCCCTATCCGCACGCCCGGGAGGTGCTCGCGCTGCGCGCGCACCGGTCGGGGGCCGCCGCGCTGATCGGCGGGTTCACCCGGACGACGGAGGCGACCCGGCTCGTCGAGACGGGCTGGGCGCACGCCCTCGGCGGCGGCCGGCCGCGCGTCCGGGAGGCGATGCCGCACGTCCGGTACGTGGGGGAGGACGGGCAGCTCGCCCGGGACGCCGCCGCCCGCACCGCCCGGCTGCCGAACGTGGCGTTCGAGGCGGCGCGGGGCGCGCTGGCCGACGGCCCGGTGCTCGTGCAGGTGCCGCGCCGCGGGTACGTGCCTGGGCTGGCGTGCGGCCGGTGCCGCGCGCCGGCGCGCTGCGCCGAGTGCCAGGGGCCGCTCACGCTGCCGTCGTCGCACGCGGCGCCGCACTGCCGCTGGTGCGGGCGCGTCGCGGGCGGCTGGTCCTGCGCGGAGTGCGGGTTCCTCCAGGTGCGGGCGGTGGTGGTGGGCGCGAAGCGGACCGCCGAGGAGCTCGGCCGGGCCTTCCCCGGCGTCCCGGTGCGCACGTCGGGCCGCGACGCGGTCCTCGACCGGGTCGGCGGCGAGCGCGCCCTGGTGGTGTGCACGCCCGGCGCGGAGCCGCCCGCAGACGGCGGGTACGCGGCGGCGCTGCTGCTGGACGGCTGGGTCCTGCTCGGCCGCCCCGACCTGCGCGCGGGGGAGGAGACGCTGCGGCGCTGGATGAACGCGGCGGCGCTCGTCCGCCCCGGGGGGCCGGTGGTCGTGTCGGCGGAGGGGTCGCTGCCGGCCGTCCAGGCCCTCGTCCGGTGGGACCCGGTCACGTACGCAGAGCGGGAGCTGGCGGAGAGGCGGGAGGTGGGGTTCCCCCCGGCGGCCCGCATGGCGTCCCTCACCGCCTCCCCGGCCGCCATCCGCGAGCTGCTGGCGGACGCCCGGCTGCCGCCCGGCGCGGAGGTCCTCGGGCCCGTCCCGGTGCCCGCTCCGCCCGGCGGGGACGGGCCGGAACGAGAGCGCGCCCTCGTCCGGGTCCCGTCCGGCGAGGCGCTCGCCCTCGCGCGCGCGCTCAAGGAGGCGCAGGGCGTGCGCAGCGCGCGCAAGGCGGCGGAGACCGTTCGTGTTCAGATCGACCCCCTGGAGCTCATCTAAGCCATAGGCTCCCCGTGTGGACGAGAACTGGGTGGAGAGCCTCTGCACCGACCTGCGGATCCGTTCGGACGAGCGCGGCGAGGCGGTCGACGCGGCCGGCGCGGCGCTGCTGCTCGAACTGGCCCGGGACGAGCTGGGCGTCACCGGTCCGGAGGGCCTGGCGCCGGACGTCCTGCGCGAGCTGCTGCTGGAGGTCTTCCCCGAAACGGTGATCGCCGCGGCCGACGAGGTGCCCGCCGTCCTCGCGACCGTCCGCGCGGTCGTCGCGCACCTGGGCGGCACCGGCGGCGTGCCCGCGTCCCGCGCGGCGGAGCTGGCGGCCGAGGTCGACCGGATCGCGCCCGAGTTCACCAAGGTCGTCGAGGAGGCCGACCGCGCCGAGCGGCGGCTCGCCGCCGAGGTGATCGGCGGGATGATGGCCGACGACGGCGTCCCGCTCGGCGACGAGGAGGCCGTCGCCCGCTGGGTGGGCGAGTTCGAGGCGCTGCCCGAGGAGGAGCGGTTCGCCCTCACCGAGGAGTACCTGGCGCGGATGGAGCGGCGCGCGGTGCCGCCCGTCCGGGTGGCGCCGGAGGCGGAGGTCGCGGCGGCGGCGCGCCGGTCGCCGCTGACCGGACGGCTCCGGGCGCTGGTCGACTGGGCGGGAGAGCGGGCGCTCGGCGAGTACGACTACCCCGTCGACGCCGAGACGGCGGAGGGCGCGCGCGCCCTGGGGCTGGACGTGTCGCGCCGGTCCGGCGAGACGCGGGACGACACCGCGTTCGAGCGGCTGTGGTGGGCGGCGGTCGAATCGAAGATCCTCTCCGTCGGGGAGGGGCGGGCCGGGCCGGGGCCGGCGCTGGAGGCGTTCCGCTCCGCCGACGACGGGGCGTTCCTTGCGGTCTGGCTGGAGGCGTTCGACTCCCTCGTCGTGCCCGACCACGATCCCGACCTCGGGCTGGACGGGATGGAGCTCGTCCAGAACGAGCTGACCGGCGTCCTCATCCAGCTGTACGAGCAGGAGGAGCCGACCCCGCCGGACGCCCTCGCGCAGGCGCTCCTGGACCACGTCGCGGAGGTCTACGACGTGTCCGACCAGGCGACGGTGGCGCGGACCGTCGCGGACGCGTTCGCCCTCGAGCTGGAGACGCTCGAGGAGTGGGGCATCGTCGAGCCCGCCGGGGACGGCGGCCGCGCGCTCACCCCCCTCGGCGTGTGGGCGGTGCGGGAGCTGCTCCGCGCGGACGGGTTCGCCGCCCCGGCCGTCGGGGAGCTGGCCTCCGCGTCCGCCGCCGAGCTGGTCATGGGGCTCACGCTGCACCGGCCGGACACCGCCGACGAGGAGATCGACGGCTGGCTGGCGGGCCGCGACGCCAAGGACGCCGCCGCCGACGTCCTCGACGTCATGCGCACGGCCGGGCCGGGCGCCCGCGGCCTCGCCGCCGCCGTGCTGAACCGGATCGGCCCGGAGGCGGCCCCCGTGGTGCGGGCCGCGAGCGAGCACACGCTGGTCTCGCCGTACGCGGCGCTGTGGCTGCGGGCCGCCGGCGACCCGTCCGGCCGCGACCTGAGCCGCGACGAGTACCTGTGGGTGTTCGTCGACACGGTCGCCGCGATGCTGGAGACGGCGGAGCCCGCCGAGGCGGTCGCGGCCGCGATCGCCGACGCCCCTTCCGGTGCCGACATGCGCGGCATGGTCGGTGAGCTGTGGCGCACCGACCACGACGACGTGGTCGGCGTCCTGGAGGCGCTGGGCGGGCACCATCCGGACAGGGCGACGGCCAAGGCGGCCCGGACGGCCGCGTACAAGGCGCGGTCCGCGTCCGGGCGTCCCTAGACTGGGGAGCACAAGCACCCCGCCCGCAGGAACGGAGCCCTTCGTTGGCCGTCAAGCCCATCCGCCTCTTCGGCGACCCCGTGCTGCGCACGCCGGCGGAGCCGGTGAAGGATTTCGACAAGGAGCTGCGCAGGCTCGTCAAGGACCTCACCGACACGATGATCGACGCGCCGGGCGCCGGGCTGGCCGCGCCCCAGCTCGGCGTCGGACTGCGGGTGTTCGCCTACTACGTCGACGACCGGCTCGGGCACCTGGTGAACCCCACCCTGGACCTGACGGACGAGCAGGAGACCGACGACGAGGGCTGCCTGTCCCTGCCGGGCCTGGCGTTCCCGACGCCGCGCTCGGTCGGCGTCGTGGCCAAGGGCTTCAACATGCACGGCGAGCCCGTCACGCTGGAGGGCACGCACCTGCTGGCGCGCTGCGTCCAGCACGAGACCGACCACCTGGACGGGATCATCTTCATCGACCGGATGGACGCGGACCAGCGCAAGGCCGCGATGAAGGCGATCCGCGAGGCCGAGTGGTTCGGCGAGCCCGCACCGGTCGTCAAGGAGTCCCCGCACCGCACGCTCGGGAAGGCCCTGTAGTGCGGCTGGTGTTCGCCGGGACGCCGGAGACGGCCCTGCCGTCCCTGGACGCCCTGCTGGCGTCCGGGCACGAGGTCGTCGCGGTCGTGACCCGCCCGGACGCGCCCGCCGGGCGCGGCCGGCGCCTGGTGGCGTCGCCGGTCGCCGAGCGCGCGGCGGCGGCGGGCGTCGAGGTGCTCAAGCCCGCCAAGGCCCGTGATCCGGAGTTCCTCGCGCGGCTGGCGGAGATCGCGCCGGACTGCTGCCCCGTCGTCGCGTACGGCGCGCTGCTGCCGCCGGCGGCCCTCGGCATCCCCCGGCACGGGTGGGTGAACCTCCATTTCTCGCTGCTGCCCGCGTGGCGCGGCGCCGCCCCGGTGCAGCGCGCCATCCTGCACGGGGACGACGTGACGGGCGCCGCCACGTTCCAGATCGAGGAGGGCCTCGACACCGGGCCGGTGTACGGCGTCCTCACCGAGCCCATCCGCCCGGACGACACGTCCGGCGACCTCCTGGGCCGGCTCGCCGTCGCGGGCGCGACGCTGCTGCTCGACACCATGAACGGCATCGAGGCCGGTGTCCTGGAGCCGCGTCCCCAGCCGGACGAGGGCGTCTCCCACGCCGCCAAGCTCACCCCGGAGGACGCGCGCGTCTCCTGGTCGGCCCCCGCCCACCACGTCGACCGGCTGGTCCGGGCGTGCACGCCCGCGCCGGGCGCGTGGACGACCTTCCGCGACACGCGCGTGAAGCTCGGGCCGGTGCGTCCGGCGGCGGGAGCGGAGCGGCCGGCGCCGGGCGAGATCCGTCCCGGCAGGAAAGAGGTCAGGGTCGGCACCGCCACGCACCCGGTCGTCCTCGGCGAGGTGCAGCCGCAGGGAAGGCGCCGAATGTCGGCCGCCGACTGGATCCGTGGCATCGATCTCTCCGAAAAGGACATGTTCCACTGATGCCACCCGCCCGGAACCACCATGATCGGAACCGCAGACCCGGGGGACCCCGGAGAACGGGGCGTCCTCAGGACCTCGTCCGGCGCACCGCGTTCGACGTGATCCGCGCCGTCGAGACCCGCGACGCCTACGCGAACCTCCTGCTGCCGGCGCGGCTGCGCGACCGCGGCCTCACCGGACGCGACGCCGCCCTCGCCACCGAGCTCACCTACGGCACGCTGCGGGGGCGCGGCCTCTACGACGCCGTCCTGGCGCTGTGCAGCGACCGCGAGCTGCGCCGCATCGACGGGCCGCTGCTGGACGTCCTGCGCCTCGGCGCCCACCAGGTCCTCGCGACACGCATCCCGCCGCACGCCGCCGTGGGCACGGCCGTGGAGCTCGCGCACTCCGTGTCCGGGCCGGGGCAGGCGAAGTTCGCCAACGCCGTCCTGCGCAAGGTCGCGGGGCGGAGCCTGGACGCCTGGCTCGGCATCGTCGCCCCGGCGGACGCCGACCCGGTGACGCGCCTGTCGGTCGCGCACAGCCACCCGAAGTGGATCGTGTCCGCCCTGCGGGACGCGGTCGGCCCGGACGAGATCGCCGATCTCCTCGCCGCCGACAACGAGCGCCCGCGCGTGACGCTGGTGGCTCGCCCCGGCCGCGCCACGCTGGAGGAGCTGTACGCCGCCGGCGCGGATCCCGCGCCCTACTCGCCTTACGCGGCGGTCCTGCCGGAGGGTGATCCGGCGGCGATCGCGGCCGTCCGCGAGGGACGCGCCGCCGTGCAGGACGAGGCGAGCCAGATGGTCGCCCTCGCCCTGGCCGCCGCCCCGCTCGACGGACGCGACGCCCGCTGGGCGGATCTCTGCGCCGGACCCGGAGGCAAGGCCGGGCTGCTGTCCGCGCTCGCCACCGAGAGGGGCGCGCGGCTCCTCGCGTCCGATGTCCAGCCCCACCGGGCGGGCCTCGTGCTCCGCACCGTCGACGACCGCGCCGGAGTGATCACCGCCGACGGCACGGTCCCCGCGTGGCGGCCCGGCTCGTTCGACCGCGTCATGGTCGACGCCCCCTGCACCGGGCTGGGGGCGCTCCGCCGCCGCCCGGAGGCCCGCTGGCGCCGCGGCCCGGAGTCGGTCGCGGAGCTGGGGCCGCTGCAGAGGCGGCTGCTGGCGTCCGCGCTGGAGTCCGTCCGCCCCGGCGGGGTCGTCGCGTACGTGACGTGCTCCCCGCACATGGCGGAGACCCGGGTGGTCGTGGACGACGTCCTGCGGGACCGCAAGGCCGAGCCCCTGGACGCCCCGTCCGTCCTCGGGTCCGCGGCGCACGGGCTCACCGGCCTGGGCGACGGCCCCTACGCGCAGTTCTGGCCGCACCGCCACGGAACCGACGCGATGTTCCTGGCCCTGCTCCGGCGCACGGACTGACGCTGTGCTGACGGGCTTCATGCATCTGATGTCCGCCATCGGCAGCGCCGCGTTCTACCTGCCGTTGATCGCCGTCCTGTACTGGTGCGTCGACCCGCGCCTGGCCGCCCGCCTGACGGTGATCCTGTCGCTGAGCTCGGTCGTGAACACCGTCCTGAAGCTGGTGTTCCACGACCCCCGCCCGTACTGGACGGACCCGTCCGTCAAGGGTCACGAGCCGATCGAGTCGTTCGGTATGCCGTCCGGCCACGCCCAGAACGCCGTGGCCGTCTGGGGCTTCCTCGCCACGCGGGCCCGCCGCGCCCTGTGGCCGGCCCCGCTCCTGGTGATCGTCCTGATCGGCGTCTCCCGCGTCCAGCTGGGGGTGCACTCGGCCGGGCAGGTCATGGTGGGCTGGGCGATCGGCGCCGGGCTGCTGGCGGCCGCGCTGGTGCTGGAACCGAAGGTCGTGCCCTGGTGGGCGGCCCGGCCCCTGCCGCTCCAGATCGCGATGGCCCTCGCCGTCTCCCTGGTTCCGCTCGGCGTCGCCTGGGTCGCCGTCCACTCCCTCCAGGACTGGACGTGGCCGCAGGCCTGGGCGGACGCCATCGTCCGCGCGGGCGGCGACACCCGGCCGATCGACCTCGAGCAGGCCGCGGCGGCGACCGGCGGGCTCTTCGGCCTGGTCTCCGGCGTGTGCCTGCTGGCGTCCCGCGGCTGGTTCGACCCGGGCGGGACGCGGGGGCGGCGCCTGGCCCGGCTGCCGGTCGGCGCGGCCGGGGCGGCCGTCCTCGCCCTCCCCGACCTGTTCATCGGCGGCCACCCATTCGCGATCTTCGTGGTGCAGGCGTCGCTCGGCCTCTGGTCGACCTTCGGCGCGCCCGAGGCGTTCGTCCGCCTCGGCCTGGCGGAACGCGCCCCCCGCCCTGCCGCCCGGGCGGGTGAGGGCCGGACGGCGGGGCGGCAATAGACTCGGGGCATCATGGCTCCGCAGATCTCACCCAGCATCCTGTCCGCCGACTTCGCCCGCCTGGCCGAGGACGTCGCGCTCATCTCCGACTCCGCCGACTGGGTCCATGTCGACGTCATGGACAACCACTTCGTGCCCAACCTGACCCTCGGGCTCCCCATCGTCGAGGCGCTGCTGAAGCACAGCGCCCTGCCCCTCGACTGCCACCTCATGATCGAGGACCCGGACCGCTGGGCCCCGCAGTACGCGGAGGCGGGCGCGGGCAGCGTCACCATCCACGCCGAGGCCGCGAAGGCCCCCATCCGCACGCTCCGCACCATCCGCGCCGCCGGTGCCCGCGCGGGCCTCGGGATCAACCCGGCGACCCCCGTCGAACCCTACGAGGACCTCCTCGGCGAGATCGACATGCTCCTGCTGATGACGGTCGAGCCCGGGTTCGGCGGCCAGAGGTTCCTGGACGTCGTCCTGCCGAAGGTCCGCCGCGCCCGCGAGCTGATCAAGGGCCGCGACCTGCCCGTCTGGCTCCAGGTGGACGGCGGCGTCAGCGCGGAGACGATCGAGCGCTGCGCCGAGGCGGGCGCGGACGTGTTCGTCGCGGGCAGCGCCGTCTACGGCGCCGAGGACCCGGACGAGGCCGTGCGGAGGCTGAAGGCCCAGGCCGTGGACGCCACGGCCGCGGCGTCCTGGTGATCCCCGCCTGACGTGCCGCGTCCGAGCGGGGCGACGTCAGCCGAACAGGGGGCCGAGACCCGCCGTCCACCCTCGGCCCAAGGTCGTCGAACCTCCGTCATCCGGCCGACGGTGGTCTTCGTCACAGCAACGGGGAACAGAACGCATGGCACACTGGTTGCCAGCAGTGAACGCGTGCTCCGGGGTCGGTGCAATTCCGAACCGGCGGTGACAGTCCGCGACCCGGCCGAAGCCATCGGCCGGTTGACCCGGTGGAACTCCGGGACCGACGGTGAAAGTCCGGATGGGAGGCAGCGCGCAACCTCGCCCCTGTGAAGGGGCGTGCCGTCGTTTCATGCACGATCCCCGGAGCCTTTCGAGTAGGAGGCCCGGGGAATGTTCACCGGCATCGTCGAGGAGCTCGGCGAGATCGTGGCGATCGAGTCCGCAGGCGACTCGGCCACCCTCACGATCCGCGGACCGGTCGTGACGCAGGACGCCGTGCACGGCGCGTCCATCGCGGTCAACGGGGTCTGTCTCACGGTCGTGGACGTCGCCGACGGGGTCTTCACCGCCGACGCCATCAAGGAGACGCTCGACAAGTCGAGCCTCGGCGCCCTCGAACCCGGCTCCCGGGTGAACCTGGAGCGGCCGGTCCGGCTGTCCGACCGCCTCGGCGGGCACCTCGTCCAGGGTCACGTCGACGGCGTCGGCGCGATCCTGTCCCGCGAGCCGGGGGAGCGGTGGGACGTCGTGACGATCTCCCTGCCGCCCGACCTGAGCCGCTATCTGGTCGACAAGGGCTCCATCACCGTCGACGGCATCAGCCTCACCGTGGTCGAGGCGAAGGACGACCGGTTCAGCGTCGCCCTCATCCCCACCACGCTCGCCCTCACGACCCTCGGCCACAAGAAGGCCGGCGACCCCGTGAACCTCGAAGTGGACATCGTCGGCAAGTACGTCGAGCGCATGTTCGGTGACCGGGCATGAACTGGCTCGGCGCCGGCTTCGAGGTCTTCGGGGAGCACATCCTCTGGACCGACCTCGTCGGCAACGTCCTGTCGCTCGCCGTCGTGTGGCTCGCGATGCGCAGGACCATCTGGACGTGGCCCGTCCAGCTCGCGGGCGCCCTGCTGCTGCTCGCCGCGTCGCTGCACGCCGCCGTCCCGGGCAACGCCCTCAAGCAGGTGCTCTTCCTCGCCCTCGCCGCCTACGGCTGGACGATGTGGACCCGCGGCCGCCGCGAGGAGCGGGGCCTGGCCGTCCGGGAGGCGACCGCCCGGGAGCGGATCGCCCTGCTCGCCGTGCTGGTGGTCGGGACGGCCGTCGTGGCGCAGCTGTTCACCCATCTGGACTGGCTCCAGGTGGCGTGGTCCCCGTGGGCGAACGCCTACATCTTCGTCGGCAGCGCGGTCGCGACGTTCGCGCAGAGCCGCGCCCTCGTCGACTTCTGGATCGTCTGGGTGCTCGTCGACCTGGTCGGCGTCCCCCTGGCGCTCAAGTCGGGCCTGTACGTGTCCGGCGCGGTCTACGGGATCTTCTTCGTCATGGTGCTGGCCGGTTTCCGCAACTGGCTCCGCGAGTCCCAGGCCGTCCCAACCCCCAGAAAGGCGGTGACCGCGTGAGCGGCAACGACAACGGGATCTTCGATTCGATCGAGTCGGCCGTCGCCGACATCGCGGCGGGCAGGCCCGTCGTGGTCGTGGACGACGAGGACCGCGAGAACGAGGGCGACATCATCTTCGCCGCGTCCAAGGCGACGCCGGAGCTGCTCGCGTTCACGATCCGCTACACCAGCGGCGTGATCTGCGTCCCGATGGAGGGCGCGGACCTCGACCGGCTGCAGATCCCCCTGATGACGGCGCAGAACACCGAGCGGATGCGCACCGCGTACACGATCAGCGTGGACGCCCGGCACGACGTCACCACCGGCATCTCCGCCGCCGACCGCGCGAGGACGATCCGGACGCTGTGCGACTCGGCGTCCGAGCCGCGCGACCTGGTGCGGCCCGGTCACATCTTCCCGCTGCGCTACCGCGAGGGCGGCGTGCTGCGGCGGCGCGGCCACACCGAGGCCGCCGTCGACCTCGCCCGGATGGCGGGGCTCACCCCCGCCGGCGTCCTCGCGGAGGTCGTCAACGACGACGGCACGATGGCCCGGCTGCCCGAGCTCCAGGTGTTCGCCAAGGAGCACGGCCTCAAGCTGATCTCCATCGAGCAGCTCGTCGAGTACCGGCGCCGCACCGAGGCGATGGTGACGCGGGTCGTCGAGACGCGGCTGCCGAACCGGTACGGGATGTGGCGCGCCGTCGGGTTCTCCAGCGCCATCGACGGCGGCGAGCACGTCGCCCTCGTCCTCGGCGATCTCGGCGACGGGGAGGACGTCCTCGTCCGGGCGCACTCCGAGTGCCTCACCGGCGACGTCCTGCACTCCGAGCGCTGCGACTGCGGCACCCAGCTCGACGCCGCCATGGAGCGCATCGCGCAAGAGGGCCGCGGCGTCGTCCTCTACCTGCGCGGCCACGAGGGGCGCGGCATCGGCCTGCTCGCGAAGCTCCGCGCCTACGCGCTGCAGGACAACGGCTCCGACACCGTGGACGCCAACCTGGAGCTCGGCCTGCCCGCCGACGCCCGCGAGTACTCCAACGCCGCCCACATGCTGCGGGAGCTCGGCGTCGGGTCGGTCCGGGTGCTCACCAACAACCCGCTGAAGCTCAAGGGCCTGGAGGGCTTCGGGCTGGAGGTGCGGGGCCGCGAGGCCATGCCGGTCGTCGTCACCGAGCACAACCGGCGCTACCTGACGGTCAAGCGCGACCGTCTCGGACACGAGATCGAGGGACTGGCATGAGCGGCGCCGGACGGCCCGAGGACACCACCGTCGACGCGTCCGGGCTCACGCTCGGCATCGTCTGCACCCGCTGGCACGGGCGGATCACCGACCGGCTGCTGGAGCGCGCCGAGGCCGCCGCGAAGGCGTGCGGCGTGGACGCGCCCGTCGTCGTCCGCGTCGCCGGCGCGCTGGAGCTGCCCGTCGTCGCGCAGCAGCTCGCCCGCGACCTCGACGCCGTGGTCTGCCTCGGCGCGGTGATCCGCGGCGAGACCGCGCACTTCGACCACGTGTGCGACTCCGTCACCGCCGGCGTGACCCGCATCGCGCTGGACGAGGCGACGCCCGTCGGCAACGGCGTCCTCACCTGCGACACCCTGGAGCAGGCCGTGGACCGCAGCGGCGTCCCCGGCGGGCACGAGGACAAGGGCTGGGAGGCGACGGTCGCGGCCCTCGACACCGCGCTGACCCTCCGCAACCTGCGCAAACCCGCCCAGGGGCAGCGGAGCGGCTTCCACCGATGACGGGGTCGGCCTGACCTCGCCGCGCGGACCGCGTAGGATCTGAACGGCGCCGGACGCGGTCCGCGCGCGGTCCGCGCGCGGCACGACGGAGCACGACAGGGATGAGGAGGCGACTGTGACCGCTACGGCACCGACCCCGCGAGGTCGCCGGCATCACGGTCACGCCGGGCACGGCCCGGAGCATCTGGGCTCCTGAGCGTCCCCGGACTTCCCGAACTCATCCCATCTGAAAGGGTCATTTCGTGCTGTCTCTCGTCCTGCCCAAGGGGTCCCTGGAGAAGGCGACCATGTCGCTGTTCGACGCCGCGGACCTCACCGTCCGGCGCACGTCCGACCGCGACTACCGCGCCTCCATCGACGACCCCCGCATCGACCGGGTCCGGGTCCTGCGCCCGCAGGAGATCCCGACCTACCTCGAGCAGGGCCTGTTCGACCTCGGCATCACCGGCCGCGACTGGATCACCGAGACCGACTCCGACGTGGTCAGCCTCGGGGAGCTGAAGTACTCCAAGGCCACCTCGAACCCCGTCCGCGTCATCATGGCGGTGCCGGTAGACGCGCCCTGGCAGACGGTGTCCGACCTGCCGGAGGGCGTGCGGATCTCCACCGAGTTCCCCGCCATGACCAAGCGGTTCCTCGACCGGCACGGCGTGAAGGCGAAGGTCGTCCCGTCCTACGGCGCGACCGAGGCGAAGGTGCCCGACATCGTGGACGTGATCGTCGACCTCACCGAGACCGGCTCGTCGCTCCGCAAGAACGGCCTGCGCATCCTCGACACCCTCCTGACCAGCTACACCGAGCTGGTCGCGAACCGCGAGGCCTACGAGGACCCCGACAAGCGCGCCGCCATGGAGGACGTCTCCCTCCTGCTGCAGGGCGCGATCCGCGCCCGCGGCAACGTCCTGCTCAAGCTGAACGTCGCGCAGGAGAACCTGCAGGGCGTCCTTGACATCATGCCGTCGATGTCCTCGCCCACGGTGACCTCGCTCGCGGGCGGCGCGTCCAACGCCGTCGAGTCCGTGGTGGCCAAGCGCGGCGTGAACACGCTCATCCCCGCCCTGAAGGCGGCGGGCGCCCACGACATCCTCGAGATCCCCATTTCGAAGATCGTTGACTGACACGCCCGCCCTGCCGACCGTGTGGCGCCCCCGCACCACCCGGCTCGTCGCCTACGCCACGGCGGGCGTGATCGTGCTCGGCATGATCGTGCTCGCCGTGGTGGTGGCGTCCACCTTCAAGCTGACCGACCGCCTGCTGATGGTGGCCTTCGGCCTGTTCATCGCGTGGATCCTGCACATGCTGGCGCGGTGCCGCGTCACCGCCGACGAGACGGGCCTCACGGTCGTGAACGCGTTCGCGACCCGCCGCCTCGAATGGCCCGAGGTCCTCGACGTCACGATGAGCGAGGGCGAGCCCTGGCCCACCCTCGACCTCGCCGACGGCACGTCCATCAGCGCCATGGGCATCAACGCCACCGAGAAGGCCCTCGCCGCCCGCCAGCTGGCCGAGCTCGAAGCCCTCCTCCACGCCAAGGGCGAGACCCCCGACCCCCACTGACCCGGCATGACGGCGCTCGCGTGCGGGCGGCGGGCGTCAGACGGCGGCCGCCAGGTGATCGTTCCGGCGCCCGGCAGGGCCGCGGCTCAGAGGCGGTCGAGGTCGAACCAGGCGCGAGGGCTGGGAGGGCGGCGCGCCGCTGAGTAGCCTGTGGGACGTGGGGCACACAGGGCTGAACGCCGCGTCTCCGGATGAACTGGCGGGTCTTCTCGAGCGGCATGCCTACCTCACCGACGACGGGCTCGCCACGGCGTGCTTCCTCGCGCTGCGGATGGGCCGCCCGCTGTTCCTGGAAGGGGAGGCGGGGGTCGGAAAGACCGAGCTGGCCAAGACCCTCGCGCGGGTGCTCGGGGCGCCGCTGATCCGCCTGCAGTGCCACGAGGGGCTGGACGCGTCGCAGGCCCTCTACGACTGGGACTTCCCGCGCCAGCTCCTGCACCTGCGGGCCGCCGAGGCGGCGGGCGTCGCGGACGTGGCGCGGCTGGAGGGGGAGCTGTACGACCGGCGGTTCCTGCTCGCGCGGCCCCTTCTCCAGGCTCTGGAGACGTCGCCGAGCGTCCTTCTGGTGGACGAGGTCGACCGCGCCGACGACGAGTTCGAGGCGTTCCTGCTCGAAGTGCTCTCCGACTTCACGATCACGGTGCCGGAGCTCGGGACGATCCGGGCCGAGGCGCCGCCCGTCGTCGTGGTCACGTCCAACCGCACCCGCGAGGTCCACGACGCGCTGAAGCGGCGGTGCCTGTACCACTGGCTGGAGCACCCGTCGTTCGAGCGGGAGGTCGCGATCATCCGGCGGCGGCTGCCGGACGCGGCGGAGCGGCTCGCCGGCCGGGTCGCCCGCGCGGCGCAGCGGCTCCGCGAGCGCGACCTGCTGAAACCTCCCGGGGTGGCCGAGACGATCGACTGGACGGAGGCGCTCGTCGCGCTCGGCGCCCGCGACCTGGATCCCGGGACGGCCGCCGTGACGCTGGGCGCGGTGCTCAAGTACCGCGAGGACCAGCAGCGCGTCCTGGCCGGCGGGCTCGACGCCCTCCTCGGCGGGGCATGAGCCGATGCGGGACGTCACCGAGACGATGGTCGGGTTCGCGCGGACCCTGCGGGCCGCGGGCGGCCCCGCCGACCCGCAGCGCGTGCAGACGATGCTGGAGGCCGTCGGCCACCTCGACGTCCTCGATCCCGGCGACGTGTACTGGGCGGGGCGGCTGGCGCTGTGCGCCGGCCCCGCCGACATCGAGCGGTACGACCGCTGCTTCGCCGCCTACTTCTCCGGCGCGACGCCTCGCCCGGGACGGAAGGCGCCGCCGGTCGTCGTGCGGCGCGCCGCCTCGCCCCGGCCCGGTGACGGGGAGGGCGGCGATGGCCGGGCGCTGCGTTCCGCCGCGTCCAGTACGGTCGAGGTCCTCCGTGACCGGGACGTCGGGCGGCTCACCGCCGCCGAGCGCGCCGAGGTGGCGCGGCTCATCGCGGTCCTGGACGCCGGTGCCGAGCACCGGCCGTCGCGCCGGTTCGCCCCCGCGCCGGGCGGGCGGATCGACCCCGCCCGCACCGTCCGGGAGACCCTGCGGCGCGGCGGAGAGATCGCGCCGCTGCGCCGGACCCGGCGCACCCGCCCCCGGCGGGTCGTGATCATCGTGGACGTCAGCGGCTCCATGTCGCCCTACGCCGACGCGCTGCTGCGGTTCGCGCACGCGGCCGCCCGCTCCGGCGGACGCGGCGTCGAGGTCTTCAGCGCCGGGACGCGCCTGACCCGCCTCACCCGCGAACTGCGGTTCCGCGACCCGGACGCGGCGATGGCGGCGGCGTCCGCGGCGATCCCCGACTGGAGCGGCGGCACCCGCCTCGGCGAGGAGCTGGAGGAGTTCCTCGACCGGTTCGGGCAGCGGGGTCTCGCGCGGGGCGCGATCGTGGTGGTCGCGTCCGACGGCTGGGAGCGCGGGGACGCCGCGCTGCTGGGGGAGCAGATGGCGCGGCTGCGCAGGCTCGCGCACCGGGTGATCTGGGCGAACCCGCACCGGGCGCGGCCCGGGTACGCGCCGCTGACGGCGGGGATGGCGGCGGCGCTGCCGCACGTCGACGACTTCACGTCCGGGCACAGCCTCGGTGCCCTGGCGGCCCTGGCGCACCTGATCAAGGGGAGGCCCCATGCGCGACGTCCTCGGTGACATCTCCGGCTGGTACGCGGAGGGCGAGACGTTCGGTCTCGCGACCGTCGTGCACACCTTCCGCAGCGCGCCGCGCCCGGCGGGCGCCGCGATGGCGGTGTCGCCGTCCGGAGAGGTGGCGGGCAGCGTGTCCGGCGGCTGCGTGGAAGGTGCCGTGTACGACCTCGCGCAGGCGGTGATGGCGAGCGGCGAGCCGGTGGTGCGGCGGTACGGGGTCGCCGACGACGACGCGTTCGCGGTCGGCCTGACCTGCGGCGGCGTCCTGGACGTCCTGGTCGAGCCGGTGTCGCCCGCGACGTTCCCCGAGTTCGCGGAGGTCGCCGCCGCGATCGAGGCGCACGAGCCGGTCGCCGTCGCGACGGTGCTGGACGGCCCGGGACGCCTCGGCGCCCGCCGCGTCATCTGGCCGGACCGCGCCGCCGGGAGCCTCGCCCCCGGCGAGGGGCACGCCGCCCGCCTGGACGCCGCCGTCGACGACGACGCGCGCGGCATGCTCGCGCAGGGGCTGACCGGTCGGCGCCGCTACGGCAGGGAGGGGGAGCGGCGGCTCGACGAGCTGACCGTGTTCGTTCATTCCTTCGCGCCGCCGCCGCGCCTGCTGGTGTTCGGAGCGATCGACTTCGCCGCCGCCGTCGCCCGCATAGGGAAGTTCCTCGGCTACCACGTGACGGTGTGCGACGCCCGGCCCGTCTTCGCGACCCCGAAGCGCTTCCCCGACGCCGACGAGGTCGTCGTGAGATGGCCGCACACCTATCTGGCCGATCCCGGCACGGTCATCGACGAGCGCACCGCCGTGTGCGTCCTCACCCACGACCCCAAGTTCGACGTCCCGCTGCTGGAGATCGCGCTCCGCACCCCCGCCGGATACGTGGGGGCGATGGGGTCCCGGCGCACGCATGACGACCGGCTGGCCCGTCTCCGCGAGGCGGGTCTCACCGATGCCGAGCTGGCGCGGCTGCGGTCCCCGATCGGGCTCGACCTCGGCGCCCGGACGCCGGAGGAGACCGCCGTGTCGATCGCGGCGGAGCTCGTCCAGCTGCGCTGGGGCGGGTCGGGCCGGCCGCTGACCGACACCACCGGCCGCATCCACGCCGACGCGGGGCGGGCGGGCTAACCTCGGGAGATGATGATGCGGCACGGGGACTCACCGGCGGGGCTGCTGCTCGCCGCCGGGGCGGGCCGCCGCCTGGGCGGCCCGAAGGCGCTGCTGGAGGTGGCCGGGGAGCGGTTCGTGGACCGCGGCGTCCGGACGCTCCGGGACGGCGGCTGCGCCCCGGTCCTCGTGGTGACGGGCGCCGCGCCGGTCGAGGTGATCGGCGCCGTGGTCGTCCCGAACCCGGACTGGCGGGACGGCATGGGGTCGTCGCTGCGCGCCGGCCTCGCCGCGCTGCCGCCCGGGTGCCCCGCCGTCGTCGTGGCGCTCGTCGATCAGCCGGGGGTGACGGCCGCCGCCGTGGGCCGCCTCGTCGCCGCCCACCGCGACGGCGCCTCGATCGCCGTGGCGGCGTACGGGGGCGCGCCGCGCAATCCCGTCCTGTTCGCCAAGGAGCATTTCGCCGCCGCCGCCGAGGCGGCCACCGGCGACAGGGGCGCCCGCGACCTCCTGCGCGCCCACCCGGAGCTCGTCACGCTCGTCGAGTGCGGGGACGTCGCGTCGCCGGACGACATCGACACCCCCGCCGACCTCATCGCCTACGAGAGCTTCGAGCCCTGACCCGCGCGGCGTCCTACCCGGCGGGCAGGACGCTCTCGTCCAGGGCGCCGCAGTCGACGCCGCGCCGGAGCCGGGCCGTGAGCGCGGCGACCGCGGGCGGCTCGGGCGCGGCGGTCCCCGCGTGCTCGCGCCAGGCGCGGACGCGGCCGATCACGTCGTCCACGCCGGTGAGGTGGTAGGCGTAGACGGCGGCGTACCGGGACGGCAGGTGCGCCGGGTGCAGGTCCCAGCCCTGGTAGAAGCCGTGCCGCAGCGAGTGCCGGACGTGCCCGGCATGGACCGCCCAGGCGGCGTTGACCTCGTCGGGGCCGTCGTTGCGGGGCATGACCTCGGTGCCGCCGTCCGCGAGCCGCACCCCTGTGCCCGCGAGGGAGACCTGGAGGGTGTGCCGGGCGAAGTCGCAGGACGGGTGGTCCAGGCGCCGCTCCTCCGGCGGCAGGCCGAGCGCGGCGGTGTAGGCGGGGACGCCGAAGTGCACGGCGGTGAGCCGGCCGGACGCGGCGGCGACGACGCCGGGCAGCGGGCAGCGGCCCTCCCCATCGATGATCATGTGGGGGGACTCCACCTGGATCTCGAACCGCAGGATGCCCGCGGGCAGGCCGAGCGCGGTCTCCAGGCGCTCCAGGTACTCGGTGAACAGGGGGACGTGCTCGTCCAGGACGTCCGGGAGCGCGATCGTGAACCCGCCGGGGAGCCGGCCGAGCCGGTCGCGCAGGGCGGTGAGGAACCCGTCGAGGGTGCGCATCGCGCGGTCGTGGCCGCCGCCGCCGAACGACTTGACCCGGACGCCCCAGTAGTGGGGGAGGGACTTCACCTGGTAGGCGGCGCCGACGGCCTCGACGACCTGCGCGATGTGCGCGTCCTCCTCGTCGTCGGAGCGGGTGCCGTACCCGTCCGCGAAGTCGATCCGGACGTCCTCCACCGGTTCGGCCGCGAGCTTGGCCGCGACCCGCTCCCGGACCGGCGCGGCGATCTCGGGGTCGAGGCCGAACGCGGCGCCGAACGACCCGGCGCCGGGCGTGTGGGTGTTGAGCAGCCGCAGCGCCTCGGCGCCGTAGTCGGCGGGCGTCGACCGGGAGAACCGGTCGGCCGGGACGTACACGGTGTGCACCGGCTGGCGGCCTTCGGCGGTCCCGGGGCGGCGCTCGGCATGCCGCTCGCGGACGGCGGCGATGCGCGCGGAAAGGTCGTCGAACGAGGAGACGCTGAGGTTCACCCCGCCATGATCCCCCAAGTGGCGGTGAAATGTGCGCCCGGTTCGAGGTGGATCAGGGCGCCGTCCGGACCAGGCCGTGGATCGCGCAGTCGCGGCCGGGTTCGGTGATGGCGAGGCGGTGCTCGCGCCCGCCGTACGCGTACCGGCCGCGGTCGACCCGGTTCGGCCACGGGATCAGCAGCTGCCCGTACGCGGCGGGGGCGGGCTCGTCGGCGCCGTGCGAGAGGATCAGCGGCCGGTCCCGGTGCGCCAGCTCCCGCAGGCTCGCCCCCGCCTCCGTGACGACGGCCCGGTACGGCCCGGCGGCGAGGGCGTGCTGCACTCCGGTGATCGGCTCGGTCATGTCCGGGACGTTACCCGTCCCGGGGCGGCTAGGCGGGCACGCGTCCCGCGCCGGGGCGGCGGGCCAGGGCGAGCGCCGCGCGGCACCCGGCGAGGACGCCCCAGGCCAGGTCGGCGCCCGAGGTGCGCCCGACGGCGAGCAGCCGCCGGGCGGCGGCGGAGGGCGCCTCGGACCCGGCGACGCCGCGCAGCACCGCGGCGACCTCCGCGCCCGCGCCGCCCGCCGCCGCGCAGTGCAGCAGGGTCGCGGCGGGCGCCGTCGTCCGGGTGCCGGCGTCGGCGGTGACGGCGGCGCCGAGCCAGTCCGCGAGCCACCGGGCGGTGTCCCCGCCGCCGCGCACCGCGCCGCCGACGTGCCGCAGCGCGAGCAGCAGCCCCGCGAGGACGTCGTCGCCGCTCGGGGTGAGGCCGGGGCCGAGGCCGACGATCCGCTCGGCCGCCTCCACGGCGCCCGCGAGGTCGCCGGCGGCGCACCGGTCGGCGAGCAGCAGCGGGTCGGGGTGCCCGGCGAGGCCGCCGCCGGTCATCCCGGCCGCGGTGAGCGCGGTCTCCAGCGCCCGGACGCCCCGCGCCAGCACGGCGGGCGGCAGCGGGCCGAGCGCGGGCCGCGGGTCCCACCAGCGGCGGATCCGGACGTGCAGCCCGCCGATGTCGGCCCTTCCCTCGCCGAGCGCCGCGTCCGCGCCCTCCCGCACGTCCTGGAACGGGCGGTCCCGGCGCGGCGCCGCGATCACCACCGCGTTCGGCGGCCGTCCCGCGTCGGAGGCGACGAGGGCGAGGACGCGGGGCTCGGGGCCGCCGCGCGCCTCCACGAGGACGGCGGACGGGAACACGGCGGCGACCCGGGCCGGGCGGCGCGGGGGCTCGAGCAGCGGGCGCAGCGCGAGGCTCGCCGCCCCGGCGATGGCCGGTACGGCCGGTGGGGCCGCGCCGATGGTCGGTGGGGCGGCGCCGACGGCGGCCCGGGGGGCCGTGGCGGGGAGCGGCCGGCCGGGGGGCGCCGGGGTGTCGCGGACGAGCGGGGTCACTGATCCTCCCGGGACCGGCGTCGGGGAGCCGTGTGCGTGCGCGCGCGGAGGTACCGGTCCCTGCGGCGACCGTAGAACGGGCGCCGCGGCGGACGTATGGGGAAAGCTGCCAAAGGACGGTTGTCAGCGTTGGCCTTTGTTGTCAGTGTTGATCAGGACCCGGTAGCGATCACGCCGGTACGGGCGATGTACGCACCAAAGGCGAGGTGACCCCTGGCATGAGTTACATCAGCGCGGACCCGGGCCTACCGGCCCTCCGGCTCGCGAGTACCGGAACACTGACCTACGGCCTCTCGGTCGGCGAGGTCCTCGGCGTCTCCACCCTGCACGGCGCGCGGCTCATCGCGGGCCGGGCCGGGCTGGACCGGATCGTCCAGCGGCTCAACGTGATGGAGGTCCCCGACATCCTGTCGTGGGTCAAACCGAACGAGCTGCTGCTGACGACCGGCTACCCGCTGCGGAACACCCCGCAGTCGCTCGGCGGCCTGGTCGCCGACCTCGACGAGCGCGGGGTGGCCGCCCTGGCGATCAAGCTGGGCCGCTATCTGGACGCGCCGCCCGCCGAGATGATCGCGCAGGCCGACCGGCGCGGCTTCCCGCTCATCCTGCTGCCGGACGACGTCGGCTTCGACGACATCCTGAACCAGGTCCTGACCGACATCCTGAACCGGCAGGCGGCCGTGCTCGCCCGCACCGAGGAGGTGCACCGGGCGCTCGTGCAGATCGTGCTGTGCGGCGGCGGCCTCCAGGAGGTCGTGGACGAGCTGGCGGCGCTGCTCGACGTCACGGTCGCGGTGCAGGACGGGGAGCGGAGGGTGCTCGCCGCCGCCGGACCGGAGGAGCACGTCCGGGCGCTGCGCGCGTCCGGCGGGGCGCCCGGCGCCGGGAACCACCTGGCCGTGCCGGTGATGGCGGGCGGCTTCGACCACGGCCGGATCATCGCGGTCAGCCCCGGCGGCACGCTGCGCGGCACCGACCTCGGCATCCTGGAGCGGGCCGCGACCGTCGCCGCACTGGTGGTGACGAAGCAGCAGGCCGTCGCGGCAGTGGAGAGCAAGTACCGGGCCGACTTCCTGCGCGACATCCTCGCCGGCCGCGCCGGCGGCGACGACCGCGTCGTCGCGCACTGCGACGGGTTCGGCTGGAACCTCGACCGCCCCGTGATGGTGGTCGTCGCGGAACTGGACGGACGTCCCCGCGCCGCCGACGCCAAACAGGCCGCCCAGGACGCCAGGCGCGACGGCGAGCGCGGCGAGCGCGGGGCGCGCGGCGGGCGCGGCGCCGACGAGCGGTCCGCCCAGGAGCGCCTCGCCGCCGCGTGGACGGCCGCCGTCCGGCGGCACGACCCGGGCGCCGCCGTGGTGAGCTTCGCGCACGAGGTCGTCGCCGTCATCGGCGCCGAGCCCCCGGCGGGGGACGCGGCCGTCCCGCCGCCGCGCCCGTCGCCCGATCCCGACCAGCCCCCGGGGCTGCCGCCGGGGCCGGTGCAGGCGATGATCAGGGAGGCGGGGGCGGTGTTCGCCGAGCACGTCCCGTCCCGCCGGACGTTCTCCACCGGCATCAGCCGCACCGTGGCGTCGCCCGCGGCGCTGCCCGAGGCGTACGAGCAGGCGGTGAAGGCCGTGCGGGTGGGGCGGCAGCTGCACGGCGACGGTGCCCGCGCGCACTTCGACCAGCTCGGCGTGTACCGGCTGCTGAGCCTGGTGTCGGATCCGGAGGAGCTGCACGCGTTCGTCCGGGAGACGCTCGGGGCGCTCGCCTCCGACGACGAGCCCGAGCTGCTCGACCTGCGCCGCACCCTCCAGGTGCTGCTGGAGACGAACCTCAACGTGGCGGAGACCGCGCGGCGCCTCCACTTCCACTACAACACCCTCCGCTACCGGATCGGGAAGCTCGAGCGGATGCTCGGCGCGTTCACCGAGGACGCGCATCTGCGGCTCAACCTCACCCTCGCCCTGCACGTTCTTCGGATGAGGGGGATATGAGCGGCCGCCGGTTCCACCGGTAGGGTCTCCCGCGCACGATCATCACGGCAGGGAGGGCCCCATGGGACTCGGCTGGAGGCTGCACGGCGACGGCGGGACGCCGCCGCCGGGCGAGGTGGTCCGCCGGTCGCGGCCGGGATCATCCTCGCGATCGGGAACGTGACGCTGCGGGTCACCGACGACTTCCCGCTTCAGGGCATCACGATCGCCGTCCTGGTCGGCTACCACGTCCTGAACGGGGTGTCGCGGTCCGCGCGCGGGCCGGAGGAGACCGGCGGCGGGATAATCGCGCCGCGGGAACGGGAGATCGGCGGGCCGGTGCGGCGGCAGACCGGCGAGCCCGGCGACCGGACCGCCTGAGCCGGCGTGGATGCCGGCGGGGCCGCTCAGGGAGCGGTGCGAACCACGGCCCCGCCGACGTCCCGAACCTAGCGCCGGACGGGCCCGCCGGGCCGCTGATCAGGGAATCCTCCCGGAAGGTCGCCTTTGGTGCGGACGGCCCGCTCAGGCGGGCTTGCCGGGCTTGTCGGGCGCGTTGCCGCCGAGTGCCCTCGGCAGGTAGTTCTCCACCGCCGCCGGGCGGAACCCCTGCTGCCTGATCCAGCCCAGGATCGTCTTGAACTGCTCGGCGAGCCCCTTGCGGTAGTGCATCAGGACGATGTCGCCCGGCTGGAAGTTCTTGCCCGACCCGTCCCCGCGCGCGAACCCGTTGAACCCGACGCCCGGCCCGGACGTCCCGTTGTAGAACTCCGTGTTCCACATCAGGAACGACTTGATGCCGCAGTCCCTCGCCACCTGGCGGGTCGTGTCGTTGAAGCTGCCGAACGGCGGCCGGAAGATCTGCGGCCGGTACCCGTACTGCTTCGCGATCTCGTCGGACGCGCCGCAGATCTGCCGCTTCTGCCCCTCCGGCGGCAGGGTGACCATGTTCGGGTGCGACACCGTGTGGTTCTCCATCTTGGAGCCCGCGTTGCGCAGCGCCCAGAAGTACTGCCCGTTGCCCTTGATGTAGGTGGACGTCAGGAACGTCAGGATCGGGACCCTCTCCTTGCGGACGAGGTTCACGAACTCGGCGTCGTAGGTGTAGCCGTCGTCGATGGTGAGGAACACGACCCTGTCCTGGGTCTGGATGTTCCGGACGACGGGCGGAAGGCCGTCCGGGGACGGCTGAGGCGGCGTCCAGGAGCCGGGCTTCGGCGCCGGCCATGTCGTGTCGGCGAGCACCGCGCTGAGCTCGCCGCGCAGGGGCGCCTCGGTGCCGCCCGCCTGGGCCCGCAGGACGGGCCAGCCGCCCGCGGCCACGCCGAGCGCTCCGGCGGCCACCATGGCGATCACGGGCGTCTTCCCTCGCATCGGCCGCGTTCTCCGTTTCGTTCGGGGGGATGGAGATGGGTGTCCGCATCGGTTGACGCGCGATCACCTGCGGGAGTTCGCGCGCCTCACCGTACCTAACGGACATCTTCCCGAAACGCGTGGCGCTTTCGACCGGGTGCGGTTCCGGGGGGGAGAACCGGCGGGCGGCCCCCGCGTGCGCGGAGGCCGCCCGGTACGTCCGCGGGTCCTACTTCACGTCGACGAGGTCGACGACGAAGATCAGGGTCTCGCCCGGCTTGATGGCCGGGCTGGGGCTGCGGTCGCCGTAGGCGAGGTGCGGCGGGATGACGAGCTTGCGCCGCCCGCCGACCTTCATGCCGACGATCCCCATGTCCCAGCCCTTGATGACGCGGCCGGTACCGAGCGGGAAGTCGAGCGTGCTCCCGCGGTTCCAGGACGCGTCGAACTCCTCCCCGGTCGACCAGGACACGCCGACGTAGTGCATGGAGACGGTCGAGCCCTTGGTGGCCTCCGCGCCGTCGCCCTGCTGGATGTCGGTGATGTCGAGGTGCGCCGGTGGCCGGCCCTCGGGGAAGTCGATCTCGGGGCGTTCAAGCGCCATGAACGGGCTCCAGGTCGTGGATGGAATCGGTCGAACGCGACTCAGCCTAACGGCAGGGTGTCGCCGCCGCCGAGCGCCGCCCCGTCCACCGCTCCGTCGACCGCCAGGTCCGCGCGGGACCGCGTCCCGTCCGCCGCGAACAGGGCGGCCTCGCGCGCCGACCACGCGTCCCAGGCGCCCGCGTACTCGGCGCCGTCGCGCTCCAGGGCGCGCCGGCGGCGGAGGGCGCGCGGGGCGTCCACCCAGATCCGGAACGCGGCGGGCGACCCCGCCCACGACGCGCCCACGCCCTCCACCACCAGCACCGCGACGGGCGGGATCTCCTCTTCCTCCCCGTACCGGTCACGACGCCAGTCGTATCGCCGCACAACCGCCGGACGGCCCGCGCGGAGGGGGGCGAGAACGGCCGCGAGAAAGGGGTCCCACCAGGTCAGCGGGTCGGCGTCCCAGGGGACGCGGAAGTCGTCCGACCGCACCACCGGCGCCCCGCCGAGCGCGTCCGCGAGCCGGTCGGCGAACGTCGACTTGCCGGCGCCGGACGGCCCGTCCACCGCCACGAGCCGCACCGCCCCGCAGGACGGCGGCAGCGCGCGCAGCCGCTCGGCGAGCGCGGGGTAGGTCGTCGGGGCGCCGGACACGGACGGCATACTGCCAGTCGACCACCCCCGAAGGAGGACGCCGTTGCCCGGACCGCTCGAAGGCGTCGTGATCGTCGACCTCAGCCGGGTCGTCGCCGGGCCGCACGCGACCCAGGCGCTCGCCGACCTCGGCGCTCGGGTGATCAAGGTGGAGCGGCCCGGCACCGGGGACGAGACGCGCGGCTGGGGGCCGCCGTTCGCGGACGGCGTCAGCACCTACTACCTGTCGATCAACCGGAACAAGGAGTCGGTCGCCCTCGACCTCAAGTCGGACGAGGGCAGGGCGACCCTTGAGCGGCTCGTCCGGCACGCCGACGTCCTGGTGGAGAACTTCCGCACCGGCGTCATGGACCGGCTCGGGCTCCCGGTGGCGCGGCTGCACGAGCTGAACCCGCGCCTGGTCGTCCTGTCGATCACCGGGTTCGGGCACGACGGGCCGGAGGGCGGCCGTCCGGGCTACGACGCGATCGTGCAGGGCGAGGCGGGGATCATGAGCGTCACCGGTCCGCCGGGCACGCCCAGCAAGGTCGGCCTGTCGATCGCCGACATCCTCGCCGCGCAGAACGGCGTCGCCGGCGTCCTCGCCGCGCTGTACGAGCGGGCGCGGACCGGGCGCGGGACGGTCGTCCGCACGTCGCTGCTGGCGTCGGTCGTCGGCGCCCACATGTTCCAGGGGACGCGGTGGACGGTCGCGAAGGACGTCCCCGAGTCCGTCGGGAACGACCACCCGTCCATCGCCCCGTACGGGACGTTCCGCTGCGCCGACGGCCAGATCCAGATCGGCGTCGCGAACCAGGGCCTGTGGCGCACGTTCGCGCCGCTCGTCGGCCTCGACCCCGACGACCCCCGCTACGCCACCGTGCCCGACCGCGCCGCGCGCCGCGCCGAACTGACCGCCGCGGTCGAGGCCGCCCTCGCGGACGGCACCCGCGCCGAGTGGCTGAAGCGCCTCGACGACGCGGGCGTCCCCGCCGGTTCGATCCGCTCCATCGACGAGGTCTACGAATGGGACCAGACCCGCTCCCAGGGCCTGGTCATCGAGGTCGACCACCCGGTGCTCGGCCCGATCGAGCTGCCCGGGCCGCCGCTGCGCTTCGACGGCGCCGAACCCCGCGCCCACACCGCGCCGCCGCTGCTGGGCGAGCATAACGACACGGTCATGGCCTGGCTCGACGAGCTCGAGGAGAGGGACGCGTGATGGACGATCTGTTCGGCGCCGAGGGCGGCTCCCTGCGCATCGACGGCCGTGAGCTCTCCCGCGACGAACTGCTCGGCCGGGCCTCGGCCGTCGCCGCCGAGATCGCGGGCGCGGGCACCGTCGCGGTGCACGCCACCGCGTCCGCCGAGACGGTCGTCGCGGTCGTCGGCGGGCTCCTCGCGGGTGTCCCGGTCGTCCCCCTGCCGCCCGATTCGGGTCCGGACGAACGCGCCCACATCCTCGGCGACTCGGGATCGGCCCTGCTCCTCGGCGCGCGCGGCGCGGCCCCCGACGGCGGCCCGCCGTTCGTCCCGGTCGACGCGCTGCCGCAGGGCTCCGCGGCCGCCCCCGCCCCGGTCGCGCCCGGCGCCACCGCGCTGATCCTCTACACCAGTGGCACGACCGGCCCCCCGAAGGGCGTGCCGATCTCGCGCGGCGCGGTCGCCGCCGGCCTCGACGCCCTCGCTGAGGCGTGGGAGTGGACGGCCGGCGACGTCCTCGTCCACGGGCTGCCGATGTTCCACGTGCACGGGCTCGTCCTCGGGGTGCTGGGGCCGCTGCGGGCCGGGTCGCCGCTCGTCCACACCGGGCGTCCCCGCCCCGACCGGTACGCCGCCGCCGCGCGCGACGACGGCGGCAGCCTGTTCTTCGGCGTCCCCACCGTCTGGTCGCGGATGGCGGACGACCCCGCGTCCGCCGAGGCGCTGCGGGGCGCGCGGCTGCTGGTGTCCGGAAGCGCCCCGCTGCCCGTCCCCGTCTTCGAGCGGCTGCACGCGCTGACCGGGCACCGGCCCGTCGAGCGGTACGGGATGACGGAGACGCTCATCACCGTCAGCGCCCGCGCGTCCGGCGACCGCCGCCCCGGCTGCGTCGGCACCCCGCTGCCGGGCGTCGGGACGCGGCTCGCCGCGGAGGACGGCGCGCCCGTCGCGCGCGACGGCGAGACCCCCGGCGAGCTGCACGTCCGGGCTCCGTTCCTCTTCACGGGCTACCTGAACCGGCCCGAGGCGACCGCGGCGGCGTTCACCCCGGACGGCTGGTTCCGCACGGGCGACATCGCCGCGATCGCCCCGGACGGCCGGCACCGCATCGTGGGCCGCGCGTCCACGGACCTCATCAAGAGCGGCGGCTACCGCATCGGCGCGGGCGAGATCGAGGACGCGCTGCTCGGCCACCCCGCCGTCCGGGAGGCGGCCGTCCTCGGCACCCCGCACGCCGATCTCGGCGAGCAGGTCACCGCGTTCGTCGTCGCCGACGGCGTCACGGAGGGCGACCTCATCGCGTTCGTCGCCGAGCGGCTCTCCGCCCACAAGCGCCCCCGCGCCGTCCGGTTCGTGGAGGAACTGCCGCGCAACGCCATGGGCAAGGTCGTCAAGCCCCTGCTGCGCGACCTCTAGAGCTTCAGCGGGACCCGCAGCGTCGTCACCGTCCCGGACGTCGTCGTCTCGACGCGGCCGCGGAGCCGCCGCGCCGGGGCGCTGGGCGCCGCGTGCCCCGGAGGCGCCTGGAACGTGCAGACCAGCGCCTCCGCCAGCGGCCACACCCGGACGACCGTGCCGGCCGCGCCGGTCCGCGCGAGCGCGGTCGCCACCTCCCCGGCCGCGATGACGAGCAGTGCCGCGCGGTTGCCGAGGACGCCGTGCCGCGCCGCCTCCGCCGCGACGAACCCGCACACCGCGGGCGGGTCGGTGCCCGCCTCCAGGGCGGGCGTCCCGGGCGGCGGCTGCGGTGCCTCCATGCGGCTCCGTTCCTCCGATGCTGCGTACGTGTCCATGCAGCGAGCGAAGCTACCCACGGTGACGCCGGCGCAACCATCGGATCCCGGTGTGACACCTGTCATGCGCGGGACATGACGGCCGCCGCCCAGTCCGGTGACACGCGCCCCTACCGGCGGGCACGGCCGTCCCGCGAGGCTGGGGGCATGAACAGCGAACCCGTGATCCATGTCGAGGGGCTCCGCCGGCGGTACGGGGACTTCGAGGCCGTCGCCGGCGTCTCGTTCGAGGTGGGCGCCGGAGAGCTCTTCGCCCTCCTCGGCACGAACGGCGCGGGCAAGACGACCACGCTGGAGACGCTGGAGGGCTACCGGCCCGCCCATGGTGGAACGGTCCGCGTGCTCGGCCACGACCCGCACGCCGACCGCCGCGCCGTCCGCCCCCGCATCGGGATCATGCTGCAGGACGGCGGGTTCTTCGGCGACCTCACCGTCGCGGAGACCGTCGCGCACTGGCGCGGCTTCACGCCCCGCCCGCGCCCCGCGGACGAGGTCATCGGGCTCGCCGGGCTGGAGGACAGGACGGCCGTGCGGGTGCGGCAGCTGTCCGGCGGCCAGAAACGCCGCCTCGACCTCGCGCTCGCCCTGCTCGGCCACCCCGAGGTCCTCTTCCTGGACGAGCCGACCACCGGCATGGACCCCGCCGCCCGGCACGCGACCTGGCGGATCGTCCGGGACCTCGTCGACGGCGGCACGACCGTCGTGCTGACGACCCACTACCTCGAGGAGGCCGAGCACCTCGCCGACCGGCTCGCCCTCATGCACCGGGGCAGGATCGGGACGTCCGGGACGGTCGCCGAGGTCGTCGCCGGGCACGGCGACCGCATCGCGTTCCGGCTGCCCGAGGGCCTGCCGGTCGCCGAGCTGCCCGCGCCGCGCGGCGCCGTCCCGGACCTCGCCGTCACCGGCGGGCGCACCGTCGTCACCTACACGGTCGGCGGCGGCGGGCTCCAGCCCGTCCTGTACGAGCTGCTGCGCTGGGCCGACGAGCACCGCGTCGCACTCGACGGGCTGAACGCCCGCAACGCCTCCCTCGAGGACGTCTTCCTCTCCACCGCCGAAGGAGCCGCCGCGTGAACGCCGCCCTCTCCCGCCGCGCTGCCCCGGTCCTCGCCGTCGTGCGCCTCGACGTCCGCCTGCTGTGGCGCAACCGGACCGCCCTGTTCACCGCCGCCGGCCTGCCGCTGATGTTCGCGGCGCTGCTGCTGCCCGCGCGCGGTGAGGAGATCGACGGCCGGAGCGCCGCGCTCGTCCAGGGCACCGGGCACCTCGGCTTCTTCCTCATCTTCGCGGTCTTCATGAACCTGGTCTCGGTGTTCACCGCCCGCCGCGAGGAGCGCACGCTCAAGCGGATGCGGGGCACCGCCCTGTCGGACGCCGAACTGCTCGGCGGCAGCGTCCTGACCGCCGTCGGCATGTACGCGGCGCAGGTCCTCGGGCTGCTCGTCCTGCTGGGCGCGGCGCTGGACGGCCGGTTCCCGGCCGACCCCCTGCTGCTGACCGCCGGGCTGGCGGGCGGCGCCGCCGTGTTCGCGCTGCTCGCGTTCGCCCTGTCGGGCGTGACGCCGAACGCCGAGATGGCGGGGCTGACGACGCTGCCGGTCATGTTCGCCTGCATGGCGGGCTCCGGGGTGATGTTCCCCCTCGACGAGCTGCCGGACGGACTCCGGGAGGCGGCGCGGTGGCTGCCGCTCAGCCCGGTCGTGGAGATCACCCGCACCGCGTACTTCGGCGAGGACGCCGACGGCGCCGCCGTCGGTCTCCTCGACGGCTGGTCCCACAGCCTGTACGCGTTCGCCGTCCTCGCCGCCTGGATCGTCGTCGGCCGGTACCTCGCGGGGCGGCTGTTCCGCTGGGAACCGCGGCGTGGCTGACCGGGTCGCTAGAGTGCCGTCTGGGGGAGGAACGTCACATGTCTGTCGCGACCACCGCGGACCTGGAGAAGCAGGACAGGCGGCGGCTGGAGCGGTACCGCAAGGTCACGCACCGCTCGTTCCTGTTCGCCGCCTTCGGCTTCCTCGGGCCCGGCGCCATGGCCGTGTGGACGCCCTACGGCGACGGCGAGATCGGGCTCCCGCTCGCCCTCGCGGGCACCGCCGGGCTCGGCGCCCTGCTCTGGTGCTACCTCCGGCTCGTCCGGACGGGGCTGGCGGGCGGCGCGTCCCGCCGCGACATCGCCGGCAGCGCCGCCGTCGCCGCGGTCCTCGCCCTGTTCGTCCTCGTCGACCCGCTGATGAGCGTCGTCCCCGTGTTCTGGGTGTCGGCGGTGGTGCTGTCCCCGCTGAGCCGGCGCGCCATCGCCGCCCTCTGCCTCGCCACCGGGACGGTCTGCGGCGCGGTCGCCACGGTCGCGGCGCTGCGCCACGAGGACGCCCCCGACATGCCCTGGTACGGCATCCTGACGATCCTCACCGCGATCTACACGGCGACGTGCGCGTTCACCGCGTACATCAACGTCACCCAGCGCCGCATGTGGGACCTGCACCAGGAGGCGTACGCCGCGCGCGACGCGCTCGCCCGCCTCGCCGTCACCGAGGAGCGGCTCCGGTTCTCCCGCGACCTGCACGACCTCCTCGGCCACAGCCTCTCGCTCATCGCCGTCAAGAGCGAGCTCGCGCTGCGGATGGCCGAGAGCGAACCCGTCCGCGCGGCCGCCGAGATGGCCGACGTCCGCAGCGCGGCGCGCGGCGCGCTCCGCGAGGTCCGCGCCGCCGTGCACGGGTACCGGGCCGTCGAGCTGGACGCCGAGCTCGCCGGGGTCCGCGCCGTCCTGGAGGCCGCTGGGGTGCGCTGCGACATCGAGGTGCCGCCGGACGGGCTGCCGCCGGACGTCCGGGCCGTCCTCGCCTGGGTGATCCGGGAGGGCGCCACGAACGTCCTCAAGCACAGCGACGCCCGCCGCTGCGGCATCGCCGTCACCGGGCACGGCGGGTCGGTCGTCCTGGAGATGAGCAACGACGGGGTGCGCGGCGACGGGCCCGGCGACGGCTCGGGCCTGACCGGCCTGCGCGAGCGGGTCGCCGTCGTCGGCGGCGAGCTCACCGCGGGCCGCCACGGCCGCGACGGATTCCTGCTGCGCGCCGTCGTGCCCTGCCGCATCGACAGCGGTGCGGTCACCGCCGGGAGCCCCGCGTGATCCGCGTCCTGCTCGCGGACGACGAGCACCTCATCCGCGGCGCCGTCGCCGCGCTCCTCGGCCTGGAGGCCGACCTCGAGGTCGCCGCCGAGGTCGGCCGCGGCGACGAGGTCGCCGCGGCCGTCGCCGCGTACGATCCGGACGTCGCCGTCCTCGACATCGACATGCCCGGCGCCGACGGCCTCACCGTCGCCGAGGAGCTCGCCGCGGCCGGCGCCCGCTGCTCGATCTGCATCCTGACGAGCTTCGGCCGCCCCGGCTACCTGCGCCGCGCGATGGCGGCGGGCGTCCGCGGCTTCGTCGCCAAGGACGCCCCCACCGAGGAGCTGGCCGCCGCCATCCGCAAGGTCCACGCGGGCGGCCGCTACCTGGACGCCGAGCTCGCCGCGAGCGCCATGGCCGCCGGCGACAATCCCCTCACGGCCCGCGAGCGCGAGATCCTCCGCCTCATCGGCGCCGGCACCGAGACCGCCCGGATCGCCGAGCTGCTCCACCTGTCCGAGGGCACCGTCCGCAACTACCTTTCGACCGCGATGTCGAAGCTCGGCGAGTCGTCCCGCTTCGCCGCCGTCCGCGCCGCCCAGGAGATGGGCTGGATCTGACCACAACGCGCTGCGTCTCGGCTGCTGTGATGCGTATCGGCCGCTGTGAGCAGCATGCTCCCCACGCACGTGGGGATGGGCCCCTAGGCTGTGGCCGTGACTGAGCCACTGGTCGAGCGCATGCGCGAATTCGGCGAAACCGTCTTCGCGGAGATGTCGGCTCTCGCCGTCCGGACCGGTGCGATCAATCTGGGGCAGGGCTTTCCGGACAGCGACGGTCCCACACGGATGCTGGAGACCGCTGTGGACACCATCCGGGCGGGGGAGTGCCAGTATCCGCCCGGACCCGGCATTCCCGAGCTCAGGGCGGCCGTGGCGGCGCAGCGGCTGGGGCGGTACGGGCTGGAGTACGACCCGGCGACCGAGGTGTTCGTCACGGTCGGCGCGACGGAGGGCGTCGCCGCGTCCGTGCTCGCGCTCGCCGGGCCGGGCGACGAGGTCATCGTGTTCGAGCCGTACTACGACTCGTACGCCGCGACGATCGCCCTCGCCGGGGCGGAGCGGCGGGCGGTGACGCTGCGTCCGGTCGAGGGCCGGTTCACGTTCGACCCGGACGAGCTGCGCGCCGCGGTCACGTCCCGCACGCGCCTCATCCTGGTGAACTCGCCGCACAACCCGGCCGGAACGGTGTTCACCCGCAGCGAGCTGGAAGAGATCGCGGCGGTCTGCCGCGAGCACGACCTGACGGCCGTGACCGACGAGGTGTACGAGTACCTCACCTTCGACGGCACCGAGCACATCCCGCTCGCCACCCTCGACCGGATGCGCGAGCGGACCGTGACGGTGTCGTCGGCGGGCAAGACCTTCTCCGTCACCGGATGGAAGACCGGCTGGGTCACGGCCCCCGCCCCGTACATCAGGGCCGTCCAGACCGTGAAGCAGTTCCTCACCTTCGCGACCAGCGCCCCCTACCAGCGGGCCGTCGCCTACGCCCTCGGCAACGAGATCCCGTGGGTGGAGGAGCTCCGCGCATCGCTCCAGGCGAAGCGCGACCGGCTGATAACCGGCCTGGAGTCCGCCGGGTTCACGACGTACCGGCCGCAGGGCACCTACTTCGTGCAGGCCGACATCCGCCCCCTCGGATTCACGGGCGGGATGGAGCTCGCGCGCGCCCTGCCCGGCAAGGCGGGCGTCGTCGCGATCCCCACGCAGGTGTTCTACGACCACCCCGAAGCGGGCGCGCACTTCCTCCGGTTCGCCTTCTGCAAGAAGGACGAGGTCATCGACGAGGCCGTGGCAAGGCTCTCCCGGCTCCGCTGACACCGACCGCGACGGAGGGTATCCGGATGAGTGCCCACGGTGGTCGTCAAAGGCTATAACCTTCCCACCGTGTCCGGTCTGACCATTCCCGAGCCTCAGTTCCCCGACGACGACGGCGGCGCCGACCCCGGGCTGTGCGAGGCGCTCGCCGGGTACGCGGCGGGGCGCACCGCGGAGCACGACGTGCTGCGGCGGCTGCGGGGCGCGCGGCTCCTCGTGCCGGTCGTGGCGATCCTCACCGAGGAGGAGGACGTCGCGCCGGGCGAGCTGCGCCGCGAGAAGTCGAGCGACATGGCGGTGCCCACCCTGATCGGCGCGGACGGCCGGCGCGGCGTGCTCGGCTTCACCTGCATGGAGACCATGAAGGCGTGGCGGGAGGACGCCCGGCCGGTCGCGGTGACCGCCGGGCAGGCGTGCCGGGCGGCGCTCGACGAGGGCGCGGACGCCCTGGTCGTCGACGTCGCCGGCCCGGTCTCGTTCGCCGTGGACGGGCCGCGCCTGGACCTGCTGGCCGAGGGCCGCCCGATCCCGGCGCCGCACGAGGACCCGGGCGTCCTCGCCGCCGTCGAGGCCGCGCTCGGCTCCGACCGGTCCGTCACCGGCGTCCGCGTCACGCAGGGCAGCGCCGCCGAACTCGCCGTCCGGTTCAGCGTCGCGCCGGGCCACGACGAGCGCGACACCGTCCAGCGGGTGTCCGGCCGCCTCGCCGAGGCGCTGCGCGGCCGTGTCGTCGGCGGCGTAGAGCTGAGCATCGTCCGCCGGTAAATTCGCTCGCGCCCGGCGGGGCCGCCCGCCATGCTGGCCGCATGCTCGATTCCGACGCTTTCATCCGTGACGGTTTCATCCGGCTGGAAGGGGCGTTCCCCCGCGATCTCGCCGCCGAGTGCCGGGCGATCCTGTGGCGCGACACCGGCTGCGACCCCGCGGATCCGGCGACGTGGACCAAGCCGGTGATCCGCCTCGCCCACTACGTCCAGGAGCCGTTCCAGGCCGCCGCGAACACGCCGGAGTTGCACGGTGCGTTCGACGAGCTCGTGGGCGAGGGCGCGTGGGCGCCGTGCCGGGCCATGGGGACGTTCCCGGTGCGGTTCCCGAGCGACGAGCCGCCCGGCGACGACGGATGGCACATCGATACGAGCTTCCCCGGCGACGACCCCGCCGACTTCATGACGTACCGGGCGAACCTGGCGTCGAAGGGCCGGGCGCTGCTGATGCTGTTCCTGTTCTCGGACGTCGGGGACGACGACGGGCCGACCCGCATCCGCGTCGGCTCGCACCTGGACGTCCCGCCGATCCTGGCACCGGCGGGTGAGGCCGGGCTCGCCTTCATGGAGCTGGCGGAGCGGGCCGTTCCGGCGACGGAGCACCGCCCGGTCGCGCACGCCACCGGCCGCGCCGGGGACGTGTACCTGTGCCACCCGTTCCTGGTGCACGCGGCGCAGGAGCACCACGGGACGGAGCCCCGGTTCCTGGCGCAGCCGCCCCTGATCCCGTCCGGCCCGCTGCCGGAGGCGTCCCCCGTCCGGGCCGCCATCGACCGGGGCCTGCGCGGCTGATCCGCTCTCAGATGGTGGACGGGTACCCGAGGACCCGCGCGGAGTCAATAGGATCGGGTGCATGCTGCGCTGGTTGACCGCGGGGGAGTCCCATGGCCCGGCCCTCACCGCGATCGTTGAGGGTGTTCCGGCCGGCGTGCGCGTGACCTCGGCCGACATCGCCGAGGAGCTGCGCCGCCGGCGGCTCGGGCATGGGCGGGGCGCCCGTATGAAGTTCGAGCTGGACGAGGTGACGATCCTCGGCGGGGTCCGGCACGGGCTGACGCTCGGCGGCCCCGTCGCGATCCAGGTCGGGAACACCGAGTGGCCCAAGTGGGAGACGGTCATGTCGGCCGACCCCGTGGACGCCGACGTCCTCGCCGCGCAGGCGCGGAACGCGCCGCTGTCGCAGCCGCGGCCGGGCCACGCCGACCTGGTCGGCATGCAGAAGTACGGGTTCGACGACGCCCGCCCGATCCTGGAGCGCGCCAGCGCGCGGGAGACCGCCGCGCGGGTCGCGCTCGGCACGGTCGCGAAGGCGTTCCTCAAGCAGGCCCTCGGTGTGGACGTGCTCAGCCACGTCATCGCGCTCGGCGAGGTGGACGCCCCCGAGGGTGTCCTGCCCGGCCCCGGCGATCTCGCGGCCGTCGACGAGAGCCCCGTGCGGTGCTTCGACGCCGCCGCGTCCGACGCGATGGTGAAGCACGTCGACGAGCTCAAGAAGGCGGGCGACACCATCGGCGGGGTCGTCGAGGTGGTCGCCTACGGCCTGCCGCCGGGCCTCGGCAGCCATGTCCACTGGGACCGGCGCCTCGACGCGCGGCTCGCGGGCATCCTCATGGGCATCCAGGCCATCAAGGGCGTCGAGGTCGGCGACGGGTTCACCACCGCGCGGCGCCCCGGGTCCCGCGCGCACGACGAGATCGACGGCACCCCCGAGGGCGTCCGCCGCCGGACGAACCGCGCCGGCGGCGTCGAGGGCGGCATGACCACCGGCGAGCCGCTGCGGGTGCGGGCGGCGATGAAACCGATCTCGACGGTCCCGCGGCGGCTCGACACCATCGACGTGCGGACGGGCGAGCCCGCCAAGGCCATCAACCAGCGCAGCGACGTCACCGCCGTGCCCGCCGCGGGCGTGGTCGCCGAGGCGATGGTCGCCCTCGTCCTCGCCGACGCGGCGGTGGAGAAGTTCGGCGGCGACTCCGTGGCGGAGACCGCCCGCAACGCGCGCGGCTACCTCGACGCCCTGACGATCAAGTGATCCCCTGAAACGAGCGGACCCATGACGCGACCGAAGGCAGTCCTCATCGGGGCGCCGGGCTCCGGCAAGACGACGATCGGCGCCGCGCTCGCGCGGCGGCTCGGGGTGGCGCTGCGCGACACCGACGCCGACATCGAGGCCGCGGCGGGCAAGCCGATCTCCGACATCTTCATCGACGACGGCGAGGAGCGCTTCCGCGAACTCGAACGCGAGGCCGTCGCGGCGGCCCTCGCCGGGCACGACGGCGTCCTCGCGCTCGGCGGCGGCGCCGTCCTCGCGCCCGCCACGCAGGACCTGCTCGCCGGGCACACGGTCGTCTACCTGAAGGTCGGGCTGTCCGAGGCGATCAAGCGGGTGGGGCTCGCGTCGGCGCGGCCGCTGCTCGTGCTGAACCCGCGCAGCCAGATGCGCCGGCTGCTGGAGGAGCGGCTGCCGATCTACGAGCGGGTCGGGACGCTGCACGTCGACACCGACGGCCGCGAGCCCGCCGAGATCGTCGACGAGATCGTCAAGGAGCTGCCGTGACCGAGTCGCGCGTTCGCGTCGGGGGCGCCGACCCCTACGACGTCGTCATCGGGACGGGGATCCTCGCGGATCTCCCGCCGCTGGTCGGCGACCGCGCCGGCACGGTCGCGGTCGTCCACGCCGAGGGCCTGCCCGAGATCGCCCGGCCGGTGTGCGGGGCGCTGGAGAAGGCCGGCCACCGGGTGCTGGCGCTGCCCGTCCCGGACGGGGAGGCCGCCAAGGAGGTGGGCGTCCTCGCCGGGCTGTGGTCGGCGTTCGCGCAGGCCGGCATGACGCGCTCGGACGTCGTCGTGGGCGTCGGCGGCGGCGCCACCACCGACCTCGCCGGGTTCGCGGCCGCGTCGTGGCTGCGGGGCGTGCGGTGCGTGCTCGTCCCGACGACGCTGCTCGGGATGGTGGACGCGGCGGTCGGCGGCAAGACCGGCATCAACGTCCCGGAGGGCAAGAACCTCGTCGGGGCGTTCCACCCGCCCGCCGGGGTGCTGTGCGACCTCGCGACGCTCGTCACGATGCCGCGCGAGGACTACGTCAGCGGCCTCGCCGAGATCATCAAGGCCGGGTTCATCGCCGACCCGGTGATCCTCGAGCTGGTGGAGGACGACCCGGAGGGCGCCGCGTCCCCGGCCGGCCCCCACACCAGGGAGCTCGTCGAGCGGGCGATCCGCGTCAAGGCGGGCGTGGTGACCGCCGACCTGAAGGAGAGCGGGCTCCGGGAGATCCTCAACTACGGCCACACGCTCGCGCACGCGATCGAGAAGGCCGAGGACTACCGGTTCCGGCACGGCCACGCCGTGGCGATCGGCATGGTGTACGCGGCGGAGCTGGCGCGGCTGGCCGGGCGGCTCGGCGCCGACGCGGTCGCCCGGCACCGCAAGATCCTCGCGTCCGTGGGGCTGCCGACCGGGTACCGGGCCGACGCCTGGCCCGAGCTGCGGGCCACGATGACGATCGACAAGAAGTCCCGCGGCGCCACGCTGCGCTTCGTCGTCCTGGACGGGCTGGCCGCGCCCGGCCGCCTCGAGGGGCCGGACGAGGAACTGCTGGCCGCCGCCTACCGGGAGGTGGGCCGGTGAGCTCGCGCGTCCTCGTCCTGAACGGCCCGAACCTGCGCCGGCTCGGCACGCGCGAGCCCGACGTGTACGGGTCCGCCACCTTCGACGACCTCGCGGCGCTGTGCCGGGACGCCGGGCGCCGCCTCGACCTGCACGTCGAGGTCCGGCAGACCGACGACGAGGCCGAGATGATCCGCTGGGTGCACGAGGCGGCCGACGCGCGGCTGCCGATCGTGCTGAACCCGGCGGCGTTCACGCACTACTCGTACGCGCTGCGGGACGCCCTCGCGCAGCGCACCGCGCCGCTGGTCGAGGTGCACATCTCGAACCCGGCGGCGCGGGAGGAGTTCCGGCACACGTCCGTGGTCGCGGGCGTCGCCACCGGCACGATCGCCGGGTTCGGCGTGATGTCGTACGTCCTGGCCCTGCAGGCGGTCGCCGAACTCCTCGCGGAGGAGCGGGTCTAACCGTCGGTCACGGCGGCGCGGGCGAGGTCCTTCAGCTCGGCGACGACGTCGTCGAGCGGGGCGACGTCGCGGTGCGCGCGGCACAGCACGGTCGCGCCCTCGACGGCCGCGACGATGAGCCGCGCCAGGCGGGACGCCCGGCCGGCCGGGACGCCCGCGTTCTCCAGCCCGGTCGCGAGGGTGTCCTGCCAGCGGCCGAACGCGGCGGCGGCGGCCGCGGCGAGCTGCGGCGCGTCGTCGTTGGCCTCGATGGTGACGGCGACGACCGGGCAGCCCGCCCGGAACCCGCTCTTGATCAGGACGGTGCGCCACCAGCCGACGAACGCGTCCACGGCGGACGCCGCGTCGCCGCTCTCGGTGGCGGCGAGGATCCCGGCGTTGAGGAACTCGCCCGCGTACCGGACGGCCTCCTCGGCGAGCTGGGTCTTGCCCTCGGGGAAGTGGTGGTAGATCGATCCGCGCGGGGCGCCGCTGTGCGCGATGACGTCCCGGAAGGCCGTGCCGCTGTACCCGCGTTCGCGGAACAGGTAGGCGGCGCTGCGCACCATGCGTTCGCGGCTGTCGGTCCCCATGCCCCGATTATGACATTCATCATAAGCATCGCGCCTTGACCATGACGGATGTCATAGCCGAACGTGGTTATGACGGACGTCATACATGGGAGGGCGGGGCATGGGCGAGGGCGCGACGACCGCCGGGCTCGAGCAGCTCAAGCAGCTGATCAACCTGGGCGTGGAGAAGGGCATCGGAGTCGGCGGGCTCCTCGGCATGACCGCCGAGGTGCTGGAGCCCGGCCGCGTGGTGTTCGGGCTGGTCCCGCGCGCGGACTTCAGCAACCCGCTCGGGACGGTGCACGGCGGCATCCTGTCCACGCTGCTCGACTCGTCGATGGGCTGCGCGGTGCACACCTCGCTCCCCGAGGGAGCGGCGTACACGACGCTGGAGCTCAAGGTGAACTTCGTGCGCGGCGTCCCGCTCGACGGGGGCCGGCTGCTGTGCGAGGGGACGATCGTCCACCTCGGGCGCAGGGTCGCGACGGCGGAGGGCCGCATCACGAACGAGGACGGCAGGCTCGTCGCGCACGGCACGACGACGTGTCTCGTGCTGCCCGCCCCTACCGGCGAGTAAGGTCGCCCGCAGGCACCGCACGAAGGAGACCCTTGTGATCGACCTCCAGCGCGACGGAGACGTGTTCGTCCTCCGCTTCGACCACGGAGAGAACCGTTTCGGCCCCGACTTCCTCGACGCGCTCGACGGCGCACTGGACGAGGTGGAGAAGAACGAGGGCCCCGGCGCCCTGGTGACCACCGGCACCGGCAAGTTCTACTCCAACGGCCTCGACCTCGACTGGCTGTCGGCGAACTCCGACAGGTTCGAGGAGTACCTGGCCCGGGTGAACGGGACGTTCGCGCGGTTCCTGGAGCTGCCGGTCCCGACGGTCGCGGCGCTCAACGGGCACGCGTTCGCGGGCGGCGGGATGCTCGCGCTCGCGCACGACTTCGCCGTCATGCGCACCGACCGGGGCTACTTCTGCCTCCCCGAGGTCGACCTCGGGATGCGCTTCACCCCCGGGATGACCGCCCTGATCACGGGCAGGCTCACCAAGCCGGTGGCGCACGAGGCCATGATCACCGGACGCCGGTACACCGCCGAGGAGGCGAAGGCGGCCGGGATCGTCCAGCACACGGCGGCCGAGGCGGACGTGCTGCCGCGGGCCGTCGAGCTGGCCGCCGGGATGGCCCCCAAGAACGGCCGCGCGCTCGGCGTGATCCGTTCCGACATGTACAGGCACGTGCTGGCTGCGCTTCGCGGCCCCGCGCTGCCCTGACGCTGGGCGGCGGCGGAGCCGTCCGCTAGGTTGGCGTCGCAGCGCGAATCAGAATCCGATTCGGTCTTAGAAAGGATGCCGATGCGCATCGGGATGGCTCTCAGCTACTCGGGCGGTTTCAAGGAGACCGTCGCCGAGCTGGCCGACTACGAGAAGGCCGGCCTCGACATCGTCTACGTCGCCGAGGCATACAGCTTCGACGGGGTGAGCCAGATGGGCTACATCGCCGCGAAGACGGAGCGCCTGGAGATCGCCTCCGGCATCCTCAACATCTACTCCCGGACGCCCGCCGCGCTCGCGCAGACCGCCGCCGGGCTCGACTACGTCTCCGACGGCCGGTTCACCCTCGGCATCGGGGCGTCCGGCCCGCAGGTCATCGAGGGCTTCCACGGGGTGCCCTACAGCGCGCCGCTCGGCCGCACCCGCGAGGTCATCGAGATCTGCCGCCAGGTGTGGCGCCGCGAGAAGCTCCAGTACGACGGCAAGTACTACAAGGTGCCGCTGCCCGAGGGGCAGGGCACCGGCCTCGGCAAGGCCCTGAAGATCATCAACCACCCGGTGCGCGCCGACATCCCGATCCTGGTCGCCGCGATCGGCCCGAAGAACGTCGAGCTCACCGCCGAGCTCGCCAACGGCTGGGAGCCGATCTTCTACATGCCGGAGAAGGCCGCCGACGTGTGGGGCCCGTCCCTCGCGGCCGGCAAGGCCAAGCGCGACCCGGGCCTCGGCGAGCTGGACGTGGTCGGCCAGGCGCCGCTCGCGATCGGCGACGACGTCCAGGGCTTCCTGGAGTTCGGCCGCCCGATGGCCGCGCTCTACATCGGCGGCATGGGCGCCAAGGGCAAGAACTTCTACAACGACCTGGCCCGCCGCTACGGTTTCGAGCGGGAGGCCGAGGAGATCCAGGACCTCTACCTCGACGGCAAGAAGGACGAGGCCGCGGCGAAGGTCCCGCAGGAGCTCCTGGAGAAGATGTCGCTCATCGGCTCCGAGGGCCACGTCCGCGAGCGCCTGGCCGCGATGAAGGAGTCCGGCGTCACGACCCTCAACGTCGCCCCGATCGCCGGCGACCACAAGGGCCGCCTCGCCCTGATCGAGAAGGTCAAGCAGATGGCCGCCGACCTCTGACCCGTCGACCCGCCGCGTGTGGCGCCCCGGGCGGCGCCGATGGGCGCCACACGCCGCGAGCCGATGGTCACAGGGCCGCGTGGACCTCCCTGGCGACGCGTTCGCCGGAGCGCACGGCGCCGTCCATGTAGCCCGTCCAGTAGTCGGACGTCTCGGTGCCCGCCCAGTGGATCGGCCCGCACGGCTGCCGCAGCGCGGAGCCGTAGTCGAGCAGGACGCCCGGGGGAGCGATGCCCACCGGGCCGCCGCCGCTCCACGTCTCGTTGTCCCAGCGCATCATCGCGGTCCGGACGGGGTTCGCCGCCTTCGCGCCGAACAGCTTCACGAACGAGTCGAGGCCGGCGGCGCGGACCTGGTCCTCCGGCGCCCCGTCCAGCCGCCGGATGTTGGTCTGGTTGATGAAGCCCATCAGGATGCCGCGCGACCCGTCCGAGGGACTGTTGTCGAACGTCGCGTCGATCGCGCCGCTGTCGGCGACGGACTGGCCGGTGAGGCCGTCGGCCCGCCAGAACGGCGTGTCGTAGACGGCGACGAACTTGGCGATCGACCCCATCGGGTAGCGCTGCATCAGCTGCGCGCGGCCCGCCGGCAGGCCCTGCGCGTAGTCGATCCTCCCGGCGATCGCGGGGGACATCGCGACCACCGCCCGCCTGGCCGTCACCGTGATCCCGTCGGCCGTGACCGTGACCCCGGACCCGGACGCGTCGATCGCCCGGACGGGCGCGTTGTAGCGGATGCGGTCGCCGAGGCGCTGCGCGAGCCGGATCGGCACCTGCTCGGACCCGCCCTCGAACCGGGTCTCCTGCGCGCCGTTCCTGGTGTTGATGAGCCGGTCGACGTTGCCGGGGCTGGACGCGTTGCCCGCCGCGGCGATGTAGTGCAGGACGTACAGCAGCGAGATGTCGCGCGACCGCACCGACAGCGTCGAGCTGATGAAGGCGTCCATCAGGAAGCGCGCGCCGGAGCTCAGGGAGTTGGACCGCGACCAGGTGTGGAACGTCTGGCTGTCCCACTCCTCGGCCTTCGCGGCCTTCCACGGCTCGCCTACGGGCACCTGCCCGGCCATGGTGCCCAGCGAGGTCAGCGCGAGCTGGAGGTCGATGACGCCCCAGTCCGGCGGGACGGAACCGAGCAGCCCGTCCGTGGCGTACAGGGAGCGCTTGCCGTTGCGGTAGTAGACGTTCTTGCCCGTGTTGTAGGTCGGGAAGGTCTGCACGCCCATCTCGGCGGTGAGGGCGGCGATGCGGTCCTGGGTCGGGCCGATGAACTCGGCGCCGCCCTCGCTGGTGGTCCCGTCGCCGAGCGGCAGGCCGTGGACGCGGCCGCCGGGGCGCTCCCGCGCCTCCAGGACGATCACGGAGCGGCCGGCCGCGACCAGGTCGCGGGCGGCGGTCAGCCCGGACAGCCCGGCGCCCACGATGACGACGTCGGCGGAGGCGGTCGCGGCGGCGGGCGCGGACGGGGCGGCGGGCGCCGCGGCGGGGGTCGTGCGGGCGGACGCGGCGGAGGCGGGGACGGCGGACGCAGCGGCGCCCGCGGCGCCCGCGGCGGCGGCGATGGCGCCTTTACCGAGCAGTCTGCGGCGGGTGACTCCGGTCAAGGGGAATCCCTCCAGGGCGCGGGATGAATGATCATTCGCGCTGCACGGTAGGCCGTACCCCGGGGTAAGTCGAGAGTTCCTCATGTTCTGAGACCGCTCCGAGACGAGGCCCGCCCGGCCCGTGGCCTAGAGTCCGTTTCATGGGGGAGACGCACATCGCGCGGCGCCGCAGGCTCGCCGCGGACCTTGCCGCCCGGGACATCGCCGCACTGCTCGTCACGCGGCTGGTGAACGTCCGGTACCTGACCGGCCTCGACAGCTCGCGGGCGGCACTGCTCGTCCCGGCCGACGGGCCCGCCGTCCTCGCCACCGACGGCCGCTACGCGGGCATGGCCGCGGCGGTCTGCCCGGAACTGCCCGTCCTCGTGGACCGGCGCCACCTGAAGGCCCTGGGAGAGCACGCCGCCGGGCAGGGCCTCGGCCGGCTCGGCTTCGAGCCGCACGGCCTCACCGTCGAGGAGCACGCCGCCCTCGCCGAGCACGTGAGCGGCGAGCTCGTCCCGGCCGGGCACCCCGTCGAGGAGCTGCGCCGGACCAAGGACGAGGACGAGATCGCCCTGCTCCGCGAGGCGTGCGCGATCACCGACCGCGCGTTCGACGCCGTCCTGCCCACCCTGCGCCCCGGTCTCACCGAGCGGGCCGTCGCGATCGCGCTGGAGCGGGCCATGGTCGACCTCGGCGCCGAGGCGCCCGCGTTCGACTCGATCGTCGCGTCCGGCCCGAACGGCGCCGTCCCGCACCACCACCCGGGCGACCGGGAGATCCGGACCGGCGACCTCGTCACCATGGACTTCGGCGCCCGGTACGGCGGCTACCACGCCGACATGACCCGCACCGTGGCGATCGGCGCGCCCTCCGGCTGGCAGCGGGACGTGTACGAGCTGGTCAGGGCGGCCCAGCAGGCCGCGATCGACGCCGCCGTCCCGGGCGCGGGGACCGGGTCCGTCGACGCCGCCGCCCGGGACCTCATCGCGGCGGCGGGGTACGGCGACGCGTTCACCCACGGACTCGGGCACGGCGTGGGCCTGGAGATCCACGAGGCACCGCTCATGGGGTACGAGGAGACCGGTAAGCTGATGGATCGGGTTCCGATCACCGCGGAGCCGGGGGTCTACCTCACGGGCCGCGGCGGGGTGCGCATCGAGGACACGCTCGTCGTCCGCGCGGACGGCCCGGAGCTCCTCACCATGACGACCAAGGACCTGCTCGCCCTCTGAGCGCTGGTCCGCGACCGGGAGAACATCGCTGTGGCGACGACGAACGACCTGAAGAACGGCATGACGCTGAACATCGACGGCCAGCTGTGGACCGTCCAGGAGTTCCAGCACGTCAAGCCCGGCAAGGGCGGCGCGTTCGTCCGCACCAAGCTCAAGAACGTCATGTCCGGCAAGGTGGTCGACAAGACCTTCAACGCCGGCACCAAGGTCGACGTGGCCAGCGTGGACAAGCGCGAGATGCAGTATCTCTACCGCGAGGGCGAGGACTTCGTCTTCATGGACACCGAGACCTACGACCAGCCGCACATCCCGGCGGCCGTCGTCGGCGACGCCGCGAACTACCTGCTCCCCGAGCAGAACGCCGTGATCGCGTTCAACGACGACAACCCGCTGTACGTCGAGCTGCCCGCCGCGGTCGTGCTGGAGATCACCGAGACCGAGCCGGGCCTCCAGGGCGACCGCTCCACCGGCGGCAGCAAGCCCGCCACGCTCGAGACCGGCGCGCAGATCCAGGTGCCGCTGTTCATCACCACGGGCGAGAAGGTCAAGGTCGACACCCGCTCCGGCGAGTACCTCGGCCGCGGCTGATGTCCGCTCGCACCAAGGCCCGCAAGCTCGCGCTCGACATCCTCTTCGCGGCCGAGCTGCGCGAGGAGCTCCCCACCGCGGTCCTCGCCGCGCGGGGCCGCCCGAACCAGGGCGAGCTCGCGGAGTACCCGCACGCGGTGCGGCTGATCGAGGGCGTCCAGGAGCACCGGGAGCGGATCGACGAGCTGATCGCGACCTACGCGACAGGGTGGACGCTGGAGCGGATGCCGGTCGTCGACCGCAACATCCTGCGGATGGGCGCCTACGAGCTGCTGTGGGTCGACGACGTCCCCGACGGCGTCGCGGTCAGCGAGGCGGTCGGGCTCGCCACCGAGCTGTCGACGGACGAGTCCCCGCGGTTCGTCAACGGGCTGCTCTCCCGCCTGCAGCAGCTGAAGCCCTCCCTGTCGTTGTAGTGGCCCGTTCCGCCGCGGCGCCCGGCTAGTGTGGGGAGCGATGAGCGAGGTCGAAGGAGTGGCGGTGGAAGGCCGGCAGCTTAAGCGGGTGCGCGGAAGCACCCGGGTGCGCAGCGCGGTCCTGTGGGAGGTGCTGCGCGGCGTCCTCGTCCGCATCGCGCCCGGCGGCGGCCCGTCCGCCGTCGTGGACGTGGGCGGCGGCACCGGCGGGTTCGCGGTGCCGCTCGCGGAGCTCGGCCACCGGGTCACCGTGGTGGACGCGAGCCCCGACGCGCTGGCCGCGCTGGAGCGCCGCGCCGCCGAGGCCGGGGTGCGGGTGCGGGCCGTCCAGGGCGACGCCGCCGACCTGCCCGACCTGCTCGGGCCCGGCGCCGCCGACCTCGTGCTGTGCCACAGCGTCCTGGAGTACGTGGACGATCCGGCCGCGGCGATGGCCGCGCTCGCCCAGGCCGTCCGGCCCGGCGGGGCGGTCAGCCTGCTCACCTCGGGGAAGATCGCGGCGGTGCTGCACCGCGCGATCGCCGGGCACTTCGACGACGCGGCCCGGCTGCTCGCCGACCCGGCCGGACGGTGGGGCGAGGGCGACCGGATGCCCCGCCGGTTCACCCGCGAGAGCCTGTCGGAGCTGGCCGCGGGGGCCGGCCTGCGGGTCGCCGAGCTGCACGGGGTCCGGATCTTCGCTGATCTGGTCCCGGGCGGGACGCTCGACGCGGACGCCGCCTCCGCGGACGCGCTGATCGCGCTGGAGTCCGCCGCGGCGGGCCATCCCGTCCTGCGCGACCTCGCGACCCAGCTCCACCTGGTGGCCGACAAGCCGGGCCCCTGAGCCGGCGACGATGAGCCGCAAGCAGCAGCTGCACCGGCCGGGCCCGCAGCCCGGCCCGCCCGCCGATGACACCGGCTGCCCCATCCTGCACGTCGACATGGACGCCTTCTTCGTCAGCGTCGAGCTGCTCGACCGCCCGGAGCTGCGCGGGCGGCCCGTGATCGTCGGCCATGACGGGCCCCGGGGCGTGGTGTCGGCGGCGTCCTACGAGGCGCGGACGTTCGGGGTGCACTCGGCGATGCCGATCACCCGCGCCCGGCGGCTCTGCCCGCAGGCGGTGATCCTGCCGGTGCGCGGGGAGCGGTACGCGCGGGTGTCCGCGGGCGTGTTCGCGATCTTCCGCTCGATCACCCCGCTGGTCGAGGGCCTGTCCCTGGACGAGGCGTTCCTGGACGTGGCGGGCGCCGGGCGGCGGCTCGGCCGGCCCGCCGAGATCGCCGCGCTGATCCGGGAGCAGGTCCGGGCCCAGCAGGGCATCACCTGCTCGGTCGGCGTCGCGAACACCAAGTTCATCGCGAAGATGGCCTCGACCCGCTGCAAGCCCGACGGGCTCCTCGTCGTCCCGCCGGACGGCGTCGCCGGGTTCCTGCACCCGCTGCCCGTCGCGTCCCTGTGGGGCGTGGGGGAGCGGACGGAGGAGGCGCTGGCGCGGCTGGGCCTCCGGACGGTCGGGCAGCTCGCCCAGGTGCCGCTGAGCACGCTCCAGCGGGAGCTGGGCGGCGCCCTCGGGGCGCATCTGCACGCGCTGGCGCACGGCCGGGACCCGCGCGAGGTCGTCCCGCACACGCCCGACAAGAGCATCGGCGCCGAGGAGACCTTCGGCACCGACGTCGACGACCCGGAGGTCATCCGCCGGGAGCTGCTGCGGCTGGCGGAGAAGGTCGGCGCGCGGCTGCGGGCGGCCGGGCACGAGGGCCGCACGGTCAGCGTGAAGCTGCGGATGGCGAGCTTCAAGACGATCACCCGGTCCCGGACGCTCCGGGAGCCGACCGATCTCGCCCGTGTGATCTATGTCACAGCGTGCGAGCTGTACGAGGGGGCGGGCCTCGAACGGGTACGACTCCGGCTGGTCGGAGTCCGGGTGGAGAATCTGGTCCCGGCCGGCGAGGCGCCCCGGCAGCTCGCCTTCGACGAGCCGGAGACCGGCTGGCGCGAGGCGGAGCGGGCGATCGACCGGGTCACGCACCGGTTCGGGCGCGGCGCCGTGCGGCCCGCGGCGCTGGTGCGGCGCCCGGACGAGGGGACGCCCGGCGGGCCCGCCGGGCGCGGCGGTGAGGGTAGTGATGGGGAGGACGGGAGACGATGAGAGGGGCAGGTGTGACAACCGGCATGCGAGCCGCGGTCGGCCGTTCGCTTTCGTACGCTTGTCAGGGCTCGTATTCTGGGCATATCACCGTTGAGGTTCCCGTCCTGCACCGGATACCCCGTCGCGGGGCTGTCGTTGGGAGGCGCCGTGCCGCTCTCTGAGCACGAGCAGCGCATGCTCGAGCAGATCGAGCAGGCGTTGTACGCCGAAGATCCGAAGTTCGCGCACGCGGTCCGCTCGACCAACCCCCAGATCCATTACAAGCGCCGGGTCGTCAAGGCCGCCTTCGGATTCGTGCTGGGCGTCGGGGTGCTGATGACCGGCCTCGTGCTGAACGCCGGCACCGTCACGATCGCGGTCAGCGTGACCGGGTTCCTGCTGATGGTCGCGTCGTGCGTCTGGGCGCTCACGAGCTGGAAGCGCATGGCCGGCATCGGGAACGAGCCCGCCGCGCCGCGCGCCGGCCGCCCGCCCCGCCAGAAGGCGGGGTTCATGGAGCGCATGGAAGAGCGCTGGCGCCGCCGCAGCGAAGAGGGCTGACCCCCCGGTCGGACCACGTCAGGGACGGCGGCGCAGGCGGCCCGGCAGCGCGTTCACGCGGTCGGCGAGGCCGCCGAGCCGCCGTGCCGCGGCCCCGGCCCGCTCGCCGATCCGCGCCGCCCGGTCGGCGGCGCCGCGCGCCGACTCCCGAGTCTGCGCGACCGTCGAGGGCGGCAGCAGCCGCGCCCGCCACCGCGTCCGGCGGCCCACGGACGCCGCGAACGCCTCCCGCACCGTCCGGACGTCCGTCCTGAGCCGCTCGGCGGGCTCGGCCGGGCGCGTCCGGGAGTAGCGGGCCAGCTCCTCCGCACGGGCGATCCGGCCGAGCGCCCGCGTCCCCTCCTCGTCCAGCTCCAGCAGCTCGCCGAGCCGGCGGGCCGCCGCCCTGGGCGAGTCGCTCGCCCGCCATTCGAAGCCGTGGTCGAGGGCGTCGGCGCGCATCTCCCGCCAGGCCGCGTGCGCCGCGACCGCCGGGGCCGGAGAGACCGCGCCGGGCGTCCCGCCCGTCCCGGACGGGGCGAGCACGGCCCAGCGGCGCCGCCGGGTCAGCGCCCGCACCACCATGGGCGCGGCGGCCAGCAGCGCGAGCAGCACCCCGGCCGCGAGCCACGGCACCATCGCGAACCCGTCGTCGCCCTCATCCCGCACGCCCGCCGGGCCGGTGTCGCCGCCGCCGTCGCGGCGCGGATCTGCGGACGCGCCCGGCGCCGCCGTCGGCTCGTCCTCGGGACCGGGCGCGCCGGGCTCGATGGAGCCCGCGTCGGGCTGCTGCGCGCCCGACCCGGTGGCGGGGCGGCTGTAGGGCGGCGCGACGGCGGTGCCCTGCCCGGCCGTGCCGGCGGGCGTCGGCTCGAACCGCACCCAGCCGGACCCCTCGAAGTACAGCTCCGGCCACGCGTGCGCGTCCCGCGACCGGACCACCCACTCGCCGGGCCGGACCTGCGTCCCCGGCGTGTAGCCCATCGCCACCCGTGACGGGATGCCGAGGAGCCGCGCCATCAGCGCGAACGACGCGGCGAACTGCTCGCAGTAGCCGCGCCTGCCGCGCAGCAGGAAGTCGGCCAGGTCGCTGCCGTGCTGCGGGGCGGGCGCCGACAGGTCGTAGAGGAAGCCGCCGGTCTCGGTGAACCAGCGCTGCAGCGCGACGGCCTGGCCGTGCGCGGTCGCGGCGTCCGCCGTGATGTCGCCCGCCAGGGCGCGGATCTCCGGCGGGACGTTCCGCGGCACCGCAGTGTACAGCGACACGATCTCCGCCGGGTAGTTCCCGGCGGTGGCGAGGTCGCCCGCCGTCGGCCGCGCCCGGACGCTGCGCACCGTGTAGGAGCGGCCGCCCGCCGAGTCGCGCAGCGAGTACACCATCCTGGACGGGGCGTGCACGCGCCAGTCGCCCTCGACCGAGACCCGCTCGGGCGCGTACGGCAGCGGCAGGAACGTCATGTTCCGCACCTCCGGCCGCACCCGCACCCGCGTCGTCACCTGCCGGGTCCGCACCAGCCCCAGCCCCGGCGGGCGCGGCAGCGCCCGGCCGCGAAGGCGGTCCTTGCCGCTGCTCTTCAGGGCGCTGTAGGTCCAGCGGTCGCCGTCGAACCGGTCCAGGGCGTACAGCCGCAGGTAGTCGGGACCGTCGGGGTCGTCACTGCGGTAGGTGAGGACGATGGAGTCGTCCAGCCGGGTCAGCTCCCGCTTCAGGCTGACGAGCGGATCGGGGGTCGTCACGGTCTGCGCGCCGCCGCCTCCCTCGCCGTCGCCGCCCAGCCCGAACATCCCGCGCGGCTGGAGCCCGGGGACCAGGGCGGGCACCAGGACCGCGACGGCGACGGCGGCGCACGCGATCCGCCACCCGCGCGCGGCGAGCCCGCCTCCCCGCGGCCCGGCGGCGGGCGGCTCTTCCGGCTCCGTGCCCGCCATCGGGACGTCGCCGGACCAGGGGGCGGACCCGACGAGCCTGCCCCAGCCGCCGACCTGCTCGCGCGCGTCCGCCATCAGCAGCGCGAGGAAGCCGAGCGCGCCGAGGCCGAACGCGGCCCAGCCGGCGCCGTCCTCGCGGACCGCGGCGGGCACGCTGTACATGGCGAGCAGCGGCAGCCCGGCGGGCGCGGCGCGCCGCAGCCGGACGGCGAGGAGGTCGACCAGGACGGCGACCAGGCCGACCCCGCCGGCGGCGAGCAGCGCGATCCCGGGGACCAGCGGCACCGGGGCCGCGTACCGGTTCGCGGCGTGCCAGCCGTCCGCCGCGACCTCGCCGAGGTACCGCAGCGACGCGGGCGAGGGGATGATCCCGAGCCAGGACTGGGCTCCCGCGTGCACGGCGTTCAGGTAGAGGAGCAGGGCGGCGAGCCCCAGCAGCGGGTTCAGGACGGCCGGCAGCCGCAGCCGCCGCGCGAGCATCCCGCCGCCCCCCACGGCGATCACGGAGCCGAGCGCCCCCCAGAGCCAGCCGCCTTCCGCGAACAGGGGGTAGAGGCCGACCGCGCCGGTGAACGTCGCGACCCCGGCCATGACCGTCATCCGCGTCCTCATACGGCGCCCCCGGTTCCCGGCCCGACCCCCGACCCGTCCCGGACCGGGGCGTGGCCGCCCGGAGCCGCGGTGTCCGCGGGGCGGCCCGTGCCGGCCCAGGCGGCGGCGAGTTCCGCCGCCGACCGGACGGTCACGACACGCCAGCCGCCCGCGCGCAGCAGGCCCGCCGCCTCCTCGTCCGCGGCCGGGCCGACCAGTACCGCGATGCAGGCGGCGCCGCCGCGCCGGGCGGACGCCACCGTGCGCGCCTCGTCCGCCGTCAGCGTGCCGAAGACCGCGACGACCAGCCCGGCCGCGGCCTGCCCCGGGCCGAGGGGGCCGCGCAGCGCGCCCAGCCCGCGGGCCAGCGTCCGCTCCCCGGAGCGGCGGACGACGGCGAGAGCGTCCAGCAGCAGTCCTTCGAACGCGCCGTCCAGCGAGGCGGCGGGGGAGAGGATCTCGCCCTTGTCGGTGACGTACCGCAGGTTCATGCCCGTCCGGACGAGGTGGCTCCCCACGGACGCGGCGGCCGACACCGCCTGCTCGAACGAGCCCGAGGGCCCGTCGCCCCAGTGCGCGGAGCGCCGCGTGTCGAGGAACAGCGTCCCGCTGCTCTGCCGGTGCTGCTCCTCGCGCCGCACCATCAGCTCGCCGCGCCTGGCGGTCGACCGCCAGTGGACGCGCCGCAGGTCGTCGCCGTGCCGGTACTCGCGGGGCGCGACGTCGTCCTCCCCGGCGGCCGACACGGCGTGCGCGAGGCTGTCGCCGCCGCCGGTCCAGGCGCCGGCGAGCCGCCCGGCGGGCAGCGGCACGATCTCGGGCGTGACGGTGAGCGTGTCGGACAGGCTGAACGAGCGGACCAGCTCCACCATCCCGAACGGGTCGGTCAGCCGGACGACGAGCGGCCCCACCCGGAACCGGCCCCGCACGTCGGAGCGGATCCGGTAGCCGATCTCCCGGTGCGCGCGCGGATGGATGCGCTCCAGGACGAACCGGGCCCGGCCGCCGAGCGCGTACGGCACCCGGTCCTCCACCATCAACAGCCCGCTCGGCAGCAGCGACACGTTCTCCAGCCGCAGGTCGACGCGGGCCTCGTGGCCGACCGGCAGCCGCGCCGGGTCGAGCCGGCGCGCGCACGCCAGCCGGTACCGGGTCCGCGACACGGCGAGGGTGCACAGCAGCGGCAGCACGAGGACGAGCACGCCGGCGCGCAGCAGGTCGCGCTCGCCGAGCACGAACGCGCAGACGATCGCGGTCGCCCCGGCGGCGACGAAGGACCGTCCGCGGGTGGTCAGCCCGGCCAGCGCGCGCCTCAACCGGTCACTTCCCGGGGCCGGGGACCGGCAGCCGCCGCACGAGGTCGGCGACGACGTGCTCGGGGTGGCGCCGCTCCACCTGCGCCTCCGCCGTCGGGAGGAGGCGGTGGGCGAGGACCGGGACGGCGAGGTCCTGGACGTCGTCGGGCACGACGTAGTCGCGGTCGTCGAGCGCCGCGTACGCGCGGGCCGCCCGCACCAGGTGCAGGGTGGCCCGGGGGGAGGCGCCGAGCCGCAGGTCGGGATGGGTTCGGGTGGCGGCGACGAGGTCCACCGCGTACTGCTTGACGGGCGCGGCGACGTGCTGGCGCCGCACCACGTCGATGAGCTCGCGGACGTCCTCGGCGTGCGCGACGGGGGCGAGCCGGTCGAGGGGGGACGCCTGCCCGTGGGTCTCCAGCATCTCCAGCTCGGCGGACGCGTCGGGGTAGCCCATGGAGATGCGGGCGGTGAACCGGTCGCGCTGCGCCTCCGGCAGCGGGTAGGTGCCCTCCATCTCGATGGGGTTCTGCGTGGCGATCACCATGAACGGGCGCTCCAGCCCGTAGGTGACGCCGTCCACCGTGACCTGGCGCTCCTCCATGCACTCCAGCAGCGCCGACTGCGTCTTCGGGGACGCCCGGTTGATCTCGTCGCCGACGACGATGTTCGCGAACACCGGGCCCGGCTTGAACTCGAACTCGCGCAGTTCCTGGTTGTAGGCGCTGACCCCGGTGATGTCGCTCGGCAGGAGGTCCGGGGTGAACTGGACGCGCCGCACCGAGCAGTCGACCGAACGGGCGAGGGCCTTGGCGAGCATCGTCTTGCCGACGCCCGGGACGTCCTCGATGAGGACGTGCCCCTCGGCGAGCAGGACGGTCAGCGCGAGCCGCACCACCTTCGGCTTGCCCTCGATCACGGACTCGACGGCGTCCCTGATCTTGTTGGCGACCTGGGCGAGCCCGTCGAGATCGCGGCCTCCGCCCCGCCCGCCCTGGTCGCGCCGGGCGGCGGGGCCCCGGTGCGGCGGGGGGTCGGTCTCCATGAAGGAATCGCCGTGCGTGCCTACTGCCACCAAACCCTCCTCAGCCGTCCGGCGGCGCGGTGTGTCGTCGGCCCGTACCGGGCCCGTCGCCTGCCCCGAGGACGCCTCCGCGAGCCGGTTCGGCGATCGAATCGCCCGCCTGAACGACAGTACGTCGTCAGGAAGCCGTCTGCGATGTTCCCGGGGAACGGGTGCCCATTGTGCTCCACCGGGACGCCGTGCACATACCGGCCGGGACACCACTTCCCCCCACCGCCCGCCCCGGATCCGTCGTCCGGCGCGTTCCGGGGCGTCCGGGGGCCGCCGGGCGGGGCGCGGGGGGCGTCCGCCGCCCCACTCCGCACCACCCCGTCTGACCTGCGTCTTTTCTGTCGATCTTGTCGTGCGGAACGTGTTTTCCTTGTTGACGGTGGGGAAGAGTGGAGTAGAGTGGGGCGCCGTGGGGAGCGGTAGCGCCCCATGCGGCGCGGGAGGTGGGGCCGGTGTTCCTCGGCACCCATTCACCGCGCCTCGACGACAAGGGACGGCTGTTCCTGCCGGCGAAGTACCGCGAGGAGCTGTCGGGGGGATTGGTGATCACGAAGGGCCAGGAGCGCTGCCTGTACGTCTTCCCCATGGCGGAGTTCCAGCGGATCACCGAGGCTCTGCGTGCCGCGCCGGTCACCGAGAAGGCGGTCCGCGCCTACAGCCGCGTGTTCTTCGCGAGCGCGTCGGACGAGGCCCCCGACAAACAGGGCCGCATCACGATCCCGCCGCCGCTGCGCGCCTACGCGGGCCTGACCCGCGAGTGCGCCGTGATCGGCGCCAACACGCGCCTGGAGATCTGGGACGCGAAGGCCTGGGAGTCCTACCTCGAGCAGGAGGAGCAGGCGTTCGCCGAGGTCTCGGAGGAGGTGTTGCCAGGGATCCTCTGAACTGACGACTCGTCGGTCCGACGACCGGCCTACGGCCCACGTTCGGCCAGGTCTCCAGCCGCTCTCCAGCCAGCTGGCGCAGCTTCCCCGGTGCCAGACGGCGACTTCCGCGGACAACGCGGTGCACTTCCTCCAGGGCAGCGGATGGGGACCTGGCCGGGCGAGGCCGCCGCCGGGGGCGCGGGGCGGTCCGGACGCGACGATGCCACACAGTCCGCGAGCGAGGTGGCACACCAGGGGGTGGACCATGAACGTGGGAGACCACGCTGCCGAGGCCGGTCACGTACCGGTCATGCTCGGTCGCGTCCTGGAGCTTCTGGCGCCCGCCGTGCGGGTCACCGGCCGCGCGCCGGTCTATCTCGACGCCACGCTCGGCATGGGCGGCCACGCGGAGGCGATGCTGGCCGCGCATCCGGGGCTGCGCCTCCTGGGCCTCGACCGCGACACCGTGGCGCTGGAGCGCTCCGCCGGGCGGCTCGCCCCGTTCGGCGACCGGGTCACGCTGGTGCACGCCGTCTACGACGAGCTCCCCGACGTCCTCGCCCGCACGGGCATCGACCGCGTCGACGCCGCCCTTTTCGACCTCGGCGTCTCCTCCCCGCAGCTCGACGAGGCCGACCGCGGGTTCGCCTACTCCTACGACGCGCCCCTCGACATGCGGATGGACCGCACCCAGAGCCTCACCGCGGCGGAGGTCGTGAACGGCTACCCGCCGGCGGAGCTCGCCCGGATCCTGCGCGAGTACGGCGAGGAGCGGTTCGCCCAGCGGATCGCCGCGGCGATCGTCCGGGAGCGCGAGCGCGCCCCGCTCGACTCGACCCGCCGGCTCGCCGACCTCGTGCGCACCTCCATCCCGGCCGCGACGCGGCGCACCGGCGGGAACCCGGCTAAACGGACCTTCCAGGCGCTGCGCATCGAGGTGAACGGGGAACTCGACACCTGGCGGCGGGCGCTGCCCGCCGCGCTCGACGCGCTGCCGGTCGGCGGCCGCGTCGTCGTCCTCAGCTACCACTCGCTCGAGGACCGCATCACCAAGCAGGTCCTCACCGCGCAGACCGCCGACACGACGCCGCCGGAGCTGCCCATCCCGCTTCCCGACCACGCGCCGCGGTTCCGGCTGCTGACGCGCGGGGCGGAGCTGCCGTCCGGCGACGAGACCACGACCAACCCACGGGCCGCGTCGGTGCGGATGCGCGCCGCCGAGCGGATCCGTGCGGCTCATCCCGGGGGCTGTGGGGGCTCGACCTCCCACAAGGAGATCTCATGACCACGACGACCAGACGGCCGCCGCCGGCGGCGCGCCCGAAGAAGCGCCGGGCCCCGGCGCCCGAGCCGGCCCGGGGGACGGCCGATCCGGCGCCCGCGGCGGAGCCGGACGAACGCGGGCGCAGGGCGCCCCGCAAGACCCGCGCCCCGAAGACCATCGCGCCCGCGTCCGAGACCGGCGCGCCGAAGGGCGCCGCCTCCAAGGGCGCCGCGACCAAGAGCGCGGCGTCGAAGGGCACCGCGACGAAGGACACCGGGTCCCAGGGCGCCGCGTCGCGGAAGGCCGCCTCCAAGGGCACCGCCGCGACCAGTGCCGCGACCAGGAGCGCCACATCCAAGGGCGTCGCGCGGGCGGGGCAGCAGGCGCCGCCGCGGACGCCGTTCGTGCTGCTCATCGTGGCGCTGCTCGGCGGGGCGCTGGTGAGCCTGCTGCTGCTCAACACCGTTCTGGCCGAGGACGCGTTCACTCTGACCCGGCTGCAGGAGAGCAACAAGCGCCTGGAGCAGCAGCGCCAGGCGTACCAGGAGGAGATCGCCCGCGAGGAGTCCCCGGCGCAGCTGGCGGCGAAGGCGCGGGCCCTCGGCATGCGCGAGGCGGAGCGCCCGGCGTTCATCGACGGCACCACCGGCCGGACCACCGGCGGCGACCTGCGGCCGGTGCCGGCTCCCGCCGCCGCGGCGGCGGGGGCCGCTGCGGTCGTGGGCGTCCCCGGCACCGTGGTGCCCGGTGACGGCGTGCCGCCCGCCGGCACCGGGCGGGCGCGGTGACGAAGGGCCCGGGACGCGGGTCCAACGGCCCTCCGCCCGGCCGCCGCCGCGGATCGCCGGGACGGGGCTCGCGGGGCGCGGGCGGCCGGGACGACAAGAACGGCCCGGGCGCGGCGCGCGCGTCCGGGCGCACTACCGGGAACCCCCCGCGCCCGGCGGGGGGACGTCCCGACGGCACCGGGCGCGGCGCCCCCCGCGGCGGCCCCGCCCGGCGGCCGTCCCGGACGGGGTCGCCCGCCCCGCGCAAGAGCGGGGCGGGCGCCGGCCAGGCGGCCAAGAAGACCGCCGACACCAAGCCGGAGAAGCGGCCCGAGCGCAAGACGGAGCGCAAGCCCGCGCGCAGGACCGCGAAGAAGGCGGTCAAGGGCGCCGGGAGCGGCCGCCCGCCGGGCGGGCGGCCGCCCCGGAGACCCGGGCCGCGCCGCGACCGGGCGCGCAGCAGGCGCCCGCGCGTCCCGTTCCACCGCCGCGACCCCCTGAAGCGGCTCAACATCGGGCTGCTGGCGATCGCGTTCGTGCTGTCGCTGTTCGCCGGACGGCTCGTCCAGCTGCAGACCATCGAGTCGGACAGCTATGCCGCGCAGGCGATGCGGCAGCGGCTGCACAAGATCGAGCTGCCCGCCGGCCGCGGTGAGATCACCGACGCGCAGGGGCATCCGCTGGCGATCACGGTGGAGGCCCGGGGGATCTTCGCCGACCCGTACGTGATCAAGCCGGAGAAGCGGCAGGCGATCGTGAACGCGCTGGCGCCGACGCTGGGCCTCGACCCGGCCCAGCTGATGAAGCTGATCAGCACCCCGAAGAGCCGGTTCGTGATGCTGGCGCACGGGATCCCGCCCGCGCAGGCGCGGCTCATCCTGTCCTGGAAGTTCCTCGGTATCGGGACGGTTCCGGAATACCGCCGCGAATACCCCAACGATTCGCTGGGCGCGAGCGTCATAGGTTTCGTGAACGGAGCGGGAGAGGGCGCCGCCGGGCTCGAGCACACGATGAACGGAGTGCTCGCCGGCCGGGACGGCTGGCAGCGGGTGGAGATCAGCCCCGAGGGCCAGCACATCCCCATGGGCGAGGACCAGAAGCGCCCGGCCGTGCCGGGCCGCGGCGTCCGGCTCACCCTCATGCGCGACCTCCAGTTCAAGGCGCAGGAGGCCATCGAGAAGCAGGTGAAGGCGTCGGGCGCCCGCAGCGGCACCGTCATCGTGGTGGACCCGCGCACCGGCAAGCTCCTCGCGATGGCGTCCGCCCCCGGCTTCGACCCGAACCGCTACGGCGAGTCGAGGCCGGGCCTGTGGGGCAGCCCGCTCGTCCAGGACGCCTACGAGCCCGGCAGCACCGGCAAGGTCGTCACCGCCGCCGCCGTCATGGAGCACGGCGGCGTCACGCCCGCGACCGAGTACGTCGTGCCGGACGAGGTCGCCAAGTACAACCTCGTCTTCCACGACTCCCACAAGCATCCGCCGGAGCGGCTGACGTTCGCCGGGGTCCTGGCGACGTCCAGCAACGTCGGCACCATCATGGCGAGCGAGAGCATCTCGTCCCAGCGGCTCTACCAGACCCTCCGCGAGTTCGGGTTCGGCGAGAAGACCGGCCTGCCGCTGCCCGGCGAGACGGCGGGGCAGCTCAAGCCGCCGCAGCAGTGGTCCGGCACCGACCGGTACCCGATCGCGTTCGGGCAGACGGTGTCGGTGAACGCCGTGCAGATGGCGAGCGTCTACGCGACGATCGCCAACGACGGCGTGCGGGTCCGGCCGACGCTCGTCGAGGGCACCGTCGGCGAGAACCAGAAGTTCACCCCGGCCGCCCCTCCCGAGCGGCGGCAGGTCATCAGCGCCGGCACCGCACGGCAGATCCGGGACATGCTCGAAGGCGTCACCACCAAGGAGGGCACCGCCCCGCTCGCGCAGATCCCGAACTACCGCGTCGCGGGCAAGACCGGCACCGCCGAGAACGTCAACCCGCGCACCGGCCGCTACCAGGGCGGCGGCTTCACCGCCTCGTTCGCCGGGTTCGCCCCGGCCGACGACCCGCAGCTCGTCGTGCAGGTCGTGCTGCAGAACCCGACCCGCGGCAGCCACTATGGTGGCGACGTCGCCGCACCCGTCTTCCGGGACGTGATGAGCTTCGCGCTGCAGACCCGGAAGATCCCGCCGACGGGGAGCGAACCGCCGATCGTCAAGATCTACGCCGGAGGCTGACTCCAGCGAGTACCCTCACTCGCCGTGAGTCCACCACCCGCGTCCCGCCCGTCCCTTTCCGCCCGCACCGAAAGAAACGCCATGCGCCCCACCACGAACCCGGCCCGTCCGCTGAGCGGGCTCGCGGCGGTCCTCGGCCTCGGATGGGACGAGCGGGACACCACGGCGGTCACCGGCATCACCCACGACTCCCGCGCGGTCCGCCCCGGCGACCTGTACGCGGCGCTGCCCGGCAGCAACGCGCACGGGGCGCGGTTCGCGGCCAAGGCCGCGGCGGCGGGCGCGGCGGCGATCCTCACCGACCCGGAGGGGTACGAGGAGGCCGCGGCGACCGGGCTGCCCGTCCTCGCCGTGGCGCGGGTCCGCGACCGCCTCGGCGCGGCGGCGTCCTGGGTGTACGGCGACCCGGTCGGCGACGTCATGGTCATCGGCGTCACCGGGACGAGCGGCAAGACCACCACCGTGTTCCTCATCGAGTCGGGGCTGCGCGCCGCCGGGCTCGCGACCGGCCTCGTGGGCGGCGTCGAGATCCGGGTCGGCGGCGACCGCGTGCCGAGCGCGCTGACCACCCCGGAGGCCACCGACCTGCACGCGCTGTTCGCGATGATGCGCGAGCGCGGCGTCGGCGCGGCCGCGATGGAGGTGTCGAGCCACGCGCTGGAGCAGGGACGCGTCGGCGGCGCCCGCTACGAGGTCGCGGTGTTCACGAACCTGTCGCAGGACCACCTCGACTACCACCCCACCATGCAGGACTACTTCGCCGCGAAGGCCCGGCTGTTCACGCCGGAGTACGCCCGGATCGGCGTGGTCAACCTCGACGACCACTACGGCCGCGAGCTGCTCGCGATCGCGACGATCCCCACCACGACGTTCTCGGCGACGGGCGACCCGGCCGCCGACTGGCGCGCCGACGACGTCCGGATCGGCACCGGCGGCAGCGCGTTCCGCGTCGTCGGCCCCGGCGGCGTCGAGGCGGACGCGCGGGTCGGCCTGCCCGGACCGTTCAACGTGGCGAACGCGCTCGCCGCGATCGTCGCGCTGGTCGAGGCCGGGATCACGCTGCAGGCGGCGGTGCGGGGCGTCGCGGAGCTGCCCGGCGTCCCCGGCCGGCTGGAGCGCGTCGACGAGGGCCAGGACTTCACCGCGCTCGTCGACTACTCGCACAAGCCCGGCGCGGTCGAGGCCGTGCTGACGGCGCTGCGCCGCGTCACCACCGGATCGCTGGCGATCGTGCTCGGCTGCGGCGGCGACCGCGACCGCGGCAAGCGGCCGCTGATGGGCGAGGCCGCGGTCCGGCTCGCCGACATGGTGTACTTCACCGACGACAACCCGAGGTCGGAGGATCCGCTCGCGATCCTCGCCGCTATGGTCGAGGGCGGGCTGAAGGTGCCGCAGCCGGAGCGCGCGCACATCGTCGTGGAACCCGACCGCGCCGCCGCGATCGACCTGGCCGTCGGCCGGGCCCGTCCGGGCGACGTCGTGGTGGTCGCCGGGAAGGGCCACGAGCAGGGCCAGTACGCCGCCGGAGAGGTGCACCCGTTCGACGACCGCAAGGTCGTCCGCGCGGCGCTGCGCCGACGTAGGAGAGGGGACGGGACGCAGGCGTGATCCCACTTGCGCTGTCGACGATCGCGGAGCTCACCGGGGGAGCGGCGCACGGCGCCGGCCCCGCGCTCGAGGTGAGCGGCCCCGTGGTGGTCGACTCCCGCGCCGTCGCGCCCGGCGCGCTGTTCGCGGCGCTGCGCGGCGAGCGCGCCGACGGGCACGACTTCGCCGCGGCCGCGCTGGCGGCGGGCGCCGCGGCGGTGCTCGCCGACCGCCCCGTCGACGGCCCGCACGTCCTGGTCGGCGACGTGCAGAAGGCGCTCGGCGACCTCGCGCGCGGCGTCCTCGCCCGGCTGCCGGACGTGACCGTCATCGCCGTCACCGGTTCGGCGGGCAAGACCTCCACCAAGGACCTCATCGCGCAGCTCGCCGAGCGCGCCGGCCCCACCGTGTGGCCGCCGGGCTCGTTCAACAACGAGATCGGCCTGCCGCTCACCGTGCTGCGCGCCGACGAGACGACCCGCCACCTCGTCCTGGAGATGGGCGCGCGGGGGATCGGCCACATCGCCTACCTGGCCGGCATCGCGCGGCCGGACATCGGCGTCGTGCTGAACGTCGGCACCGCCCATGTCGGAGAGTTCGGCTCCCGCGAGGCGATCGCGCGGGCGAAGGGCGAGCTGGCGGAGGCGGTGCCGCCCGGCGGGACCGCCGTGCTGAACGCCGACGACCCCCTCGTCGCCGCGATGGCGTCCCGGACGTCCGGCACGGTCGTGACGTTCGGCCGCGCGCCCGGCGCCACGGTCCGCGCCGCCGACGAGACACTCGACGAGCGGGGCCGGGCGAGGTTCACCCTGGTCACCCCGGAGGGGTCGGCGCCGGTGGCGCTGCGGCTGCACGGCGCGCACGCGGTCGCGAACGCGCTCGCGGCCGCCGCGGCGGCGCGCGCGGCGGGCCTGCGCACCGACGGGATCGCGGCGGGGCTGTCGGCGGCGGAGCCGGTCAGCCGGTGGCGGATGGAGGTCACCGAGCGGACCGACGGCGTGACCGTCGTCAACGACGCCTACAACGCCAACCCCGACTCGACGCGCGCCGCGCTCGACGCCGCCCTGCACATGGCCCGCGGCCGCCGCGCGTACGCGGTCCTGGGCGAGATGGCCGAACTCGGTGCCGCCGCTGTGGCGGAACATGCCAAGATCGGGCAGCATGTCGCGCGCAGCGGATTCGCCGGGCTCGTGGTGGTCGGGGCGAACGCGGCGCCCATGGCGGACGGGGCCCGGCAGGTGGCCTCATGGACGGGAGAGTGCGTACAGGTGGATGACGTCGGCGCGGCCGTGACCGCGCTCAGCGAGCGGCTCGCGCCGCGAGACGTCGTACTGGTGAAGGGCAGCCGGGTGGCGGGCCTCGAGCGGGTGGCGGAGCGGCTGCTCGCCGGCGAGGCGGAGGCCGGCCGATGACCAACATCATCCTGGCCGCCGGGGTGGCCCTGATCTTCGTGATGGTCGGCACCCCGGTGTGGATCCGGATCGTCAACCGGCTCGGCTACGGGCAGATGATCCGCGACGAGGGGCCGGAGGCCCACCTCACCAAGCGGGGCACCCCCACGATGGGCGGCACCGTCTTCATCGTCGGGTCGCTCGTCGGCTACGCGGTGGCGCACCTCGTCACCGGCACCCCCCCGACGGTGTCCGGCCTGCTCGTGCTGTTCCTCATGACGGGCCTCGGGTTCGTCGGGTTCGTGGACGACTACATCAAGGTGTTCAAGCAGCGCAGCCTCGGCCTGCGCAGCGGCGCCAAGATGATCGGGATCGTCCTGGTCGGCGTGGTCTTCGCGGTCGCGTCGCTGAACTTCCCCAACGGCTACGACATCACCCCCGCCTCCCCGCACCTGTCGTTCCTGCGCGACTTCGGCCCCTCGATCGGCCCGTACCTGTTCGTGGTGTGGGCGCTGCTGCTCATCGCGGCCATGTCGAACGGCGTCAACCTCACCGACGGGCTGGACGGCCTCGCCGCCGGCCCGGCCGGCATGGTGCTCGCCGCGTACGTGATCATCGGCAACTGGCAGCTGCGCAACAGCTGCTACGACTTCGCGCTCGCCCCCGGCTGCTACAGCGTCCGCGACCCGCTCGACCTCGCCGTGGTCGCCGCGGCCGTGCTCGGCGGCGTGTTCGGCTTCCTGTGGTGGAACGCCCCGCCCGCGAAGATCTTCATGGGCGACACCGGCTCGCTCGCGCTCGGCGGCGTCCTGGTCGGGCTCGCGATCCTCACCCGCACCCAGTTCCTGCTCGCGATCCTGTGCGGCCTCATCGTGATGATCACCCTCTCGGTGATCATCCAGGTCGGCGGGTTCAAGATGACGCGCAAGCGGGTGTTCAAGATGGCGCCGCTGCAGCACCACTTCGAGCTGTCGGGCTGGGCCGAGACGACGATCGTCGTGCGGTTCTGGCTGATGTCGGCGACGTTCACCGCGACCGGCCTCGGCCTGTTCTACCTGGAATGGATGCCGAAGCAGTGACCACCTGGGACGGGCTGCGCGTCTGCGTGGCCGGGCTCGGCGTGTCCGGCGTGCCCGCCGCCCGCGTCCTCGCCGCGCGCGGCGCCCGCGTCACCGCCGTCGACGCCCGCGACGACGAGGAGCGCCGGGAGGTCGCCGCCGAACTGGAGGAACTCGGCGTCACCGTCCGGCTCGGCGACGGGGAGACCCTGCCGGAGGGCGTCGACCTGGTCGTGACGTCGCCGGGCTGGCGTCCGGACGTCCCGCTGCTCGCCGCGGCGGCCGCCGCCGGCATCGAGATCATCGGCGAGGTCGAGCTGGCCTGGCGGCTGCGTCCCGCGGACGCCGCGCCGTGGCTCTGCGTCACGGGCACGGACGGGAAGACCACCGTCGTGCGGATGCTGACGTCCATGCTGACCGCCGCCGGCCACAGGGCCCTCGCCGTCGGCAACGTCGGCACGCCCATCGTCGAGGCGGTCCGCGAGGGGTACGACGTGCTCGCCGTGGAGCTGTCCAGCTACCAGCTGCACTGGTCGAGCTCGCTGCGGCCCTTCGCCGCGACCGTCCTGAACGTCGCGCCCGACCACCTCGACTGGCACGGGACCATGGACGCCTACGTCGGCGCCAAGGCGAAGATCTTCGCGCCCGGCACCATCGCGGTCTGCAACGCCGAGGACGCCACGTCCACCGCGCTCGCCGAGCGGGCCGAGGGCGCCGCGGGCCGCGCCGGCTTCACGCTCCGGGTGCCGCGCCCCGGCGAGCTCGGCGTCGTCGAGGACGTCCTCGTCGACCGAGCGTTCACCGCCGACCCCACCCGGGAGGCGTGCGAGCTCGCCGGGCTCGCCGACGTGCGGCCGTTCGCGCCGCACAACGTCGCCAACGCCCTCGCCGCGGCCGCCCTCGCCCGCGCCTTCGGGGTGCCGGCGGAGGCCGTCCGGGAGGGGCTGCGCGCGTTCGTGCCCGACCCGCACCGCATCCAGCACGTCGCGGAGATCGGCGGCGTCACCTACGTCAACGACTCCAAGGCGACCCAGCCGCACGCGGCCGCCGCGTCGCTGTCGGCGTTCGAGCCCGTCGTGTGGATCGCGGGCGGGCTGCTGAAGGGCCTCGACGTCGACGACCTCGTCCGCACCGCCGCCCCCCGGCTGCGCGGCGCGGTGCTGCTCGGCCGCGACCGGCACCGGATCGCCGAGGCACTCGCGCGACACGCCCCGGATGTCCCCGTCGTGGACGTCCCCGACACCGACACTGGGGCCATGGACCGCGTCGTCACCGAGGCCGCCCGGCTCGCCCGTCCGGGCGACACCGTGCTGCTCGCCCCCGTCGGGGCGTCCTTCGACATGTTCGCGAACTACCCCGCCCGCGGCGAGGCGTTCATGGCCGCCGTACGGCGGCTGGAGGCCGCCGCCGGGCGGCCGGAGGGCGGCGGGGCGCCCGGCCGGGACGCGGGGTAGCCCGGTGGCCGCCGTGTCCGTGGAGAAGGAGGACGGCGGTCGGGCCGGACCGCGCGAGCAGGTGGCCGCCGCGGTCGGGCTGCTCGACCGCCCCCTCACCTCGTACTACCTGGTGCTGGGCTGCTCCATCATGCTGCTCGCGCTCGGCCTGACGATGGTGCTGTCGGCGTCCAGCGTGCAGCAGCTCCAGGCGACCGGCTCGGCGTACACGCTGTTCCAGAAGCAGGCGATGTGGATGGCGATCGGGCTGCCCGGCATGTGGCTCGCGTCCCGGCTCCCGGTCCGGACGTTCCGCGCGCTCGCCTACCCGCTGCTTCTGCTGTCGGTCGTCGCGCTCGTCCTCGTCCTCGTCCCCGGCCTCGGGCGCAGCGCGGGCGGCGCGACCCGATGGATCGACGTCGGGCCGCTGCAGATCCAGCCGTCCGAACCCGCCAAGCTCGGCCTCGTGCTGTGGGGCGCCGACCTGCTCGCCCGCAAGGAGCGGCTCGGGCAGCTCACCGAATGGCGGCCGCTGCTGGTACCGCTGCTCCCGGGCGCCGGGCTGCTCGTCCTGCTGGTGATGCTCGGCAGCGACCTCGGTACGACGCTCGTCCTGCTGACCATCTTCCTGGCGCTGCTGTGGGTGGTCGGCGCGCCCGGACGGCTGTTCATCGGCATCGCCGGGCTCGTCTGCCTGCTCGTCGCGATCCTCATCGTCGTCGAGCCGTACCGGATGGCGCGGGTCACCGGCTTCCTCGACCCGTCCGGGAACCGGCTCACCACCAACTACCAGGGCATCCAGGGGCTGTTCGCGATCGCGTCCGGCGGCCTGTTCGGCACCGGCCTCGGCGAGGGCCGCGCCAAATGGGACTTCCTCCCGCACGCCGAGACCGACTTCATCTTCGCGATCGTGGGGGAGGAGTTCGGCCTCGTCGGGACGCTCGTCGTGCTGAGCCTGTTCGGCCTGTTCACCTACGCGGGGCTGCGCATCGCGCGGCGCGTCAAGGACCCCTTCACCCGGCTCGCCGCCGCCGGCACCACCGCCTGGATCGTCGTCCAGGCCATCGTGAACATCGGCGCCGTCATCGGCGTCCTACCCATCACCGGAATCCCGCTGCCGCTCGTCTCCTACGGCGGGTCGGCGCTGATCCCGACGCTCATCGCGCTCGGGATGCTGCTCGCGTTCGCCAAACGCGAGCCCGGCGCGCGGCAGGCTCTGTCCGCGCGCGGCCCCGGACCGGTCGCGCGGGCTCTAAGCTGGCTGGGCCTGGCCCGGCGGTGAATCCCCCCGAGTCGAACACGCTGAGGAGTTGTCAACGAGCATGAGGGTTGTCCTGGCCGGCGGCGGCACCGCCGGACACATCGAGCCCGCCCTGGCCCTCGCCGACGCGCTGCGCCGCAACGATCCGAGCGTCGGCATCACCTGCCTCGGCACCGAGCGGGGCCTGGAGACCCGGCTCGTCCCGCAGCGCGGCTACGAGCTCGCGCTGATCCCCCCGGTCCCGCTGCCCCGCACGCTGACCCCGCAGCTGCTGTCGGTCCCCGGCCGGCTGCGCGGCGCGATCAACGCGGCGGCGAACGTCCTCGACCAGGCGCAGGCCGACATCCTGGTCGGTTTCGGCGGGTACGTCGCGACGCCCGGCTACCTCGCCGCCCGCAAGCGCAAGGTGCCGATCATCGTGCACGAGGCCAACCCGAAGCCGGGCCTGGCCAACAAGCTCGGCGCCCGGTTCACCGAGCACGTCGCGGTGTCGCACGCCGACTCCCCGCTGCCGAACGCGACGTTCGTCGGGATCCCGCTGCGCCGCGAGATCGCCACGCTGGACCGGCTCGCGATGGGCGACAAGGCGCGCTCCTACTTCGGCCTCCTGCCCGACCTGCCCACCCTGCTGATCTTCGGCGGGTCGCAGGGCGCCCGGTCGCTGAACCAGGCCGCGGTCTCCGCCGCGCCGTACTTCCGGCAGGCGGGCGTCCAGGTCCTGCACATCGTGGGGCCGAAGAACACCGAGGAGCCCGAGCCGGCGCCGCCGGGCGGCCCGCAGTACGTCACGATCCCGTACTGCGACCGGATGGACCTCGCGTACGCGGCCGCCGACATGGCGATGTGCCGCGCGGGCGCGATGACCTGCGCGGAGCTGACCGCCGTCGCGCTGCCCGCGGTGTACGTGCCGCTGCCGATCGGCAACGGCGAGCAGCGGCTGAACGCCGAGCCGATCGTCGCGGCGGGCGGCGGCATGCTCGTCGACAACGCCGAGATGTCGCCCGACTGGATCGCCCGGAACCTGCTGCCGATCCTCGGCGACCCCGCGCGGGTCGCCCAGATGTCGGAGGCCGCGGGGCGGATGGGGCGGCGGGACGCCGACGTGGCCCTCGCCCGGATGGTGTACGACGTGGTCCGCGGATGAGCCTGATCAGTCCCGGGGAGGTCGTCCCGGCCGAGGAGCTCGGCCGGGTCCACTTCATCGCGATCGGCGGCGCCGGCATGTCGGGCATCGCCCGGATCATGCTGCGCCGCGGCATCGCCGTGTCCGGCAGCGACGCCCGCGACTCCGAGCTGCTCGGCACCCTCGCCGCGCTCGGCGCGAAGGTCGACGTCGGGCACGACGCCGCGCACCTCGGCGAGGCCGACACGGTCGTGGTGTCCACCGCGATCCGCGACACCAACCCCGAGCTCGTCGCGGCGCGCGAGCGGGGGCTGCGCGTCCTGCACCGGTCGGCGGCGCTCGCGTCGCTGATGGCCGGGCGCCGGGCCGTCGCGGTCGCCGGGACGCACGGCAAGACGACCACGACGTCGATGCTGACGGTCGCCCTCCAGCACGCGGGCGTGGACCCGTCCTACTGCATCGGCGGCCGGCTCGTCACGACCGGGCTCGGCGCCGACGAGGGGACCGGCGACGTGTTCGTCGCCGAGGCCGACGAGAGCGACGGCTCGTTCCTGATGTACACGCCGAGCGTCGCGGTCGTGACGAACGTCGAGGCGGACCACCTCGACAACTACGGCGGGTTCGAGCGGGTCAAGGAGAACTTCGCGCTGTTCGTCGACCGGATCGAGCCCGGCGGCACCCTCGTCGTCGGCGCCGACGACCCGGTCGCGATGGAACTCGCCGGACGCGCCCGCGCCCGCGGCCTGGCCGTCCTGACGTACGGCGAGGCCGAGGGCGCCGACCTGCGCGTCACCGGCTACACCCCGCGCGGCCTCGGCTCCCGCTTCACCGTCGAGGGGTCGGGCGGCGTGGCGCTCGGTGTCCCCGGCCGGCACAACGCCCTCAACGCGGCCGCCGTCGTCGCCGTCGCCCGCGCCCTCGGCGTGGACGAGGCGCGCGTCCGGGAGGGCCTCGCCGGGTTCGGCGGGGCCATGCGGCGGCTGGAGGCCAAGGGCGCGGCGGGCGGCGTCGAGGTGTTCGACAGCTACGCGCACCACCCGACCGAGGTCACCGCCGACCTGGAGGCCCTGCGCGGCTACCTGGACGAACAGGGCGGGGGCGGGCGGATCGTCGCGGTGTTCCAGCCGCACCTCTACAGCCGCACCCGGTTCTTCGCCGCCGAGTTCGGCGCGGCCCTCGGGCTCGCCGAGATCGCGGTCGTCCTCGACGTGTACGGCGCCCGCGAGGACCCGGAGCCCGGCGTGACCGGCGCCCTCATCGCGGACGCGGTCCCCGCCGCGACCCTGACGCGCTATGTGCCCGTCCGGGACGAGGTTCCCGGTGCGGTCGCGGACGTGGCCCGTCCCGGCGACATCGTCGTCACGCTCGGCGCGGGGGACGTGACGCGGCTCGGGCCGCGGATCCTGGAGCGGCTGGACGGATGAGCGCGGGGGCCGGCCGGTGGAAGGTGGCGTTCGTCACCCTCCTGGTGCTCGGCGTCCTCGGCGCCGTGACCTGGGTGTTGCTCGGGTCGCGGCTGCTCGTCGTCCGGACCGTCGAGGTGGCGGGGACGGAACTGGCGTCACGGGACCGGGTCCTGGCCGCCGCCGGGGTCCGGCTCGGGCGGCCGATGGCCAGGCTCGGGACCGGCGGCGTCGAGGCCCGGGTCGAGCGCCTGCGGGAGGTCGAGTCGGCGGCGGTGGAGCGGCGGTGGCCGACCACCGTCCGGATCACGGTGCGCGAGCGCGTTCCGGTGGCGGTGTTCCTGCGCGCCGGCCGGTACCACCGGATCGACCGGCACGGGGTCACGGTGGCGGACGGCACGGCCCGCTCGCCGGGGCTGCCGACGCTCACCGTCGCCGCGCCCGGCCCGTCCGATCCGGCGACGCTGTCGGCGCTGCGGGTGCTGACGGACCTGCCCGGACCGCTGCGCGGCCAGGTCGCCGCGGTGGAGGCGACCGACCGCGCGGACGTGACCCTGCACCTCGCCGGCGGGCCGACGGTGCGGTGGGGGCCGCCGGAGCGCGCGGCCGAGAAGATCCGTCTGCTGGACGCGCTGCGGCGCACGGCGGCGGGCCGCGCGCTGCGCACCGTGGACGTGTCCGCGCCCGAGGTCGTCAAGACCCAGTGAGGGTCCCGTGCGTGTGTCGCGGCGCTTCCCGTCGCCCGATGGGGCACGCTGGAGGAAGGTCGGACGGATGGACAGCCGCCGGGGGCTTCGCCCGCGGCGGGTCGTCCTTCGCCAACCAGGGCAACTCGTCCCCAGTGCGACACGCCGGTGGAGTTCGGGGGAGGTTAGTTGACCCTGGCGGTAAGGCCGCCCTACTGTCCGTATCAGTCCTCAGGTTGACATAACTGTAAGCCTCAAGTTGAGGGTGAGGGTTGGGATGGGCCGGGTCGGTTGACCGGGACCGCCCCGGCTCGCACACATGCACACAGGTCGGGAAACACCGCGGCGGCACGGTCGGCAGACCGGACCGGCCGGGTCGGATAGAGCGAGCGGAAAGGCCCCTCGTCGTGGCAGCACCGCAGAACTACCTCGCGGTCATCAAGGTCGTCGGCATCGGCGGCGGCGGCGTCAACGCCGTCAACCGGATGATCGAGGAGGGACTCAAGGGCGTCGAGTTCATCGCGATCAACACGGACGCCCAGGCGCTGCTGATGAGTGACGCCGATGTGAAGCTCGACGTGGGCCGGGAGCTCACGCGCGGGCTCGGCGCCGGCGCGAACCCCGATGTCGGCCGCAAGGCCGCCGAGGACCACCGGGAGGAGATCGAGGAGGTCCTCAAGGGGGCCGACATGGTCTTCGTCACCGCCGGTGAGGGCGGCGGCACCGGCACCGGCGGCGCCCCCGTCGTCGCGAACATCGCTCGCTCCCTCGGCGCCCTCACGATCGGCGTGGTCACGCGTCCGTTCAGCTTCGAGGGCAAGCGCCGCGCGATGCAGGCCGAGGCCGGCATCGAGACGCTGCGCGACGAGGTCGACACCCTCATCGTGATCCCCAACGACCGGCTGCTGTCGATCTCCGACCGTCAGGTCAGCGTCCTGGACGCCTTCAAGGCCGCCGACCAGGTGCTCCTGTCCGGTGTCCAGGGCATCACCGACCTGATCACAACGCCGGGGCTGATCAACCTCGACTTCGCCGACGTGAAGTCCGTCATGTCCGGCGCCGGGTCCGCCCTCATGGGCATCGGCTCCGCGCGCGGCGACGACCGCAGCGTCGCCGCCGCCGAGATGGCGATCTCCAGCCCCCTGCTGGAGGCCAGCATCGACGGCGCCCACGGTGTCCTGCTGTCCATCTCCGGCGGCTCCGACCTCGGCCTGTTCGAGATCAACGAGGCGGCGCAGCTGGTGTCCAACGCCGCCGCGTCCGACGCCAACATCATCTTCGGCGCGGTCATCGACGACGCGCTCGGCGACGAGGTCCGCGTCACGGTGATCGCCGCCGGATTCGACGAGGGCGGCCCCAGCAAGCCCGCGCCCGAACCCGAGGTCAAGCGGGTGCCCCCGCCGCCCCGCCCGGTCCCGCCGCCCGCCGCGCCCGCCAACCCCATCCCGAGCCGGGTCCGAAGCTCCGACCAGGCCGCCCCGCAGCAGCCGGTGCCGCAGCAGTCGGTGGCGCAGGCCGCCGCCGCGCAGCCGCAGGCCCCGGCCCCGCCGCAGCAGCGGTCCGAGCCGGAGCGCCCGCCGGCGCCCTCGCAGGACCAGGCACCGCCCGCCCGGAACGACCCCCCCGGACGCGACGAGAGCGCCCGCGAGGAGTCCCGGCCCGCCCCCTCCGGCGAGCAGGGCTCCGGCGGCGGCCGGGCGCCCGCGCCGCGGCCGTCCGCCGAGTCGCCCCCGTCCCGGGTCCACGCCGGCGAGAGCGACGGCGGCCCCGCCACCGGCGAGCGCCGCCGTCCCGTGGTGTTCGAGGACCCCGACGACCTCGACGTCCCCGACTTCCTGAAGTGATCACCACCGTCGCCCTGGGCGACGGCGTCGGCGCCGCCTTCACCGGCCGCGCCGGCGGCGTGAGCACGGCCCCCTACGACTCCCTCAACCTCGGCGGCGCGGTCGGTGACGACCCGGCCGCCGTCCGCGCCAACCGCCACCGCGCCGCCGCCGCCCTCGGCGTGGACCCGGCCCGCACGGTCTGGATGCACCAGATCCACGGCGCGAACGTAGCCTTCGTCACCACCCCCACGCCCCCGAACGAAACAGACCGCCCCCCCGCCCCCGACGGCGGCACGGCCGCCGGTCCCACCGCGCCCCCCGTCTCCGGTGCGACCGACGGGTTCGGGGGCGCTTCCGACGCTCGGGTGGTTCCCGGTGCGGGGGTGGCCGAGACCGATGCGGTGGTCACCACTGTGCCGGGGCTGGTGCTGGCCGTGCTCGTCGCGGACTGCGCGCCCGTGCTCCTCGCCGACCCCGTCGCCGGGGTGGTGGGGGCCGCGCATTCCGGGCGGCCGGGAACCGCGGCCGGAGTCGTGCCCGCGCTGGTCAAGGCCATGGCGGAGCGGGGAGCCCGCCCCGAGCGGATGACGGCCGCGATCGGGCCCGCCGCCTGCGGCCGATGCTATGAGGTGCCCGCCGCCATGCGGGACGAGGTCGCCGCAGTCGTGCCCGCCGCGTACGCGACCACGGCGCGGGGGACGCCGGGGCTCGACATCCGGGCCGGGATCGTCCGGCAGCTCGCCGCGGCGGGCGTGACCGGTGTGCGCGTCGACCCGCGCTGCACCATCGAGACGCCCGGCCTCTTCTCCTACCGCCGCGACGGCCGCACCGGCCGCTTCGCCGGCTACATCTGGCTCGAGGAAGACGCGTGACCGCACCCCTGACTCCCGACGAGCGCCGCGTGGAACTCGCCGGGAACCTCGCCGACCTCCGCGCGCGGATCGCGGCGGCCTGCGCCGTCGCGGGCCGGGACGAGCGAGAGGTCACCCTGATCGCGGTGACGAAGACGTTCCCCGCGTCCGATGTGCGGCTGCTGGCCGAACTCGGCCTCACCGAGGTCGGCGAGAACCGCGACCAGGAGGCCGGGCCGAAGGCCGCCGAGTGCGCCGACCTGCCGCTCACGTGGCACTTCGTCGGGAGCCTGCAGACGAACAAGGCGCGCTCGGTCGCGGCCTACGCGGACGTCGTGCATTCGGTCGACCGGGCCCGGCTGGTGACGGCCCTTTCGGGCGCGGCGGTGCGCGCCGGGCGGACGCTGCGCTGTCTCGTCCAGGTGTCGCTCGATCCGGAGGAGGCCGCGGGCCGGGGCGGGGCCGCGCCCGGGGACGTGCCCGCCCTCGCCGACGCGATCGCCGAGGCGGACGCCCTGGAGCTGGGCGGTGTGATGGCCGTCGCGCCGCTCGGAGCCGATCCCGCGCCCGCGTTCGCGCGGCTCGCCGGGATCGCAAATGAGGTGCGCGGGACGCACCCGTCCGCGACCATGGTGTCGGCGGGGATGAGCGGCGATCTGGAGCAGGCGATCGCGTGTGGCGCGACACACCTGCGGATCGGTACGGCGTTGCTCGGGGGCAGGCGGTCAATCGTCAGGTAATGTCCCCCCAGTGGTACCTGCCGGAACGCGGGCCCACGCAGAGGGACCAGTCCAGCGGCGCAGGGCGCGCCGGGTGCCGCGGCCACGGGACACGGAGGGGCGTATGGCCAGCGCGATGCGCAAGATGGCGGTCTACCTCGGCCTTGTGGAGGACGACCGCTACGACGACAAGTACGGCAGGTACGACGAAGAGGACGAGTACGAGCTGTACGACGAGGAGCCCGACACCGCTCCGGGGCGCCGCCGTGAGGACGAATCCGGCGGCCAGCTTACCCGAGCGGAGGACGCCGCGGACCGCGATCGCGATCATCACGGCGCGTCCGCGCAGGAGCGGCGTTCCGTGGCACTCTACGAGTCCGGTACCACCGACCTTGCGCGCATCACTACGCTGCATCCCAGGACCTACAACGAGGCGAGGACCATCGGGGAGCACTTCCGGGAGGGCACACCGGTGATCATGAACCTGACCGAGATGGTCGACAGCGACGCCAAGCGTCTCGTCGACTTCGCGGCGGGTCTCGTGTTCGGCCTGCACGGGAGCATCGAGCGTGTTACGAACAAGGTGTTCCTCCTGTCGCCCGCCAACGTGGAGGTGACGGCGGAGGACAAGGCCCGGATGGCAGAACGAGGCTTCTTCAACCAGAGCTGACAGCAACATGCGAGAGTGTCCGTGAACATCGTTGGTGAGATACTGCAGATCGTCCTGTATCTGTTCCTCCTCTTCCTGATCGGGAGGCTGATCCTCGAGATCCTGCAGTCCTTCGCCCGGCAGTGGAAGCCGACCGGGGTGGTGCTCGTGATCGCCGAGGCGATCTACACGGTCACCGATCCGCCACTGAAACTGCTCAGGCGTTTCATCCCGCCCGTGCGGCTGGGTAACGTGTCGCTGGACCTCAGCTTCACCGTCCTCTTCCTCGTGGTCTGGGTCATGATCATCTTCGTACGGGAGCTCTGATCGGATACCGTCCTTTGGGACAGACTCCAAGCGCGCCAAGGAGACGAACATGCCGCTGACACCCGCAGACGTGCGGAACAAGCAGTTCAGTACCACCAGGCTGAGGCCGGGGTACGACGAGGAGGAGGTGGACGCCTTCCTCGACGAGGTCGAGTCGGAGCTCGACCGCCTCATCCAGGAGAACGAGGAGCTGCGGGCCAAGCTGGCGGAATGCCTGCGCGGCAAGGTCCCCGCCATGGCGGCGCCCATCGTGGAGCCGAAGCCGGACATCCAGAAGATGCCCGAGCCGCCGCGGCCCGAGCCCCAGCCGCAGCCCGAGCCCGAGCCGATCCTCGGCGGCCTCGGCATGGGCTCCGCCCCCTCGGGCGAGGACAACATGGACACCGCCGCCCGCGTCCTCGCGCTCGCGCAGCAGACCGCCGACCAGGCGATCGCGGACGCGCGCCGCGAGGCCGACGAGACGCTGGGCCGCGCCCGCCGCGAGGCCGAGGAGATCCTCGGCAAGGCCCGCCGGCAGGCCGACCAGATCGTCAGCGAGGCCCGGTCCCGCGCCGAGGCCCTCGACCGCGACGCCCAGGAGCGGCACCGCCAGGTCATGGGCTCGCTCGTGCAGCAGCGCGAGGAACTGGAGCGCGAGGTCGACCACCTGCGCGCGTTCGAGCGCGAGTACCGCAGCCGGCTGAAGCTCTATCTGGAGGGCCAGCTGCGCGACCTCGAGGCGGGCAGCAACGAGACCGGCGCGTTCGCCGCCGTCCCGGCCGGCCCGCAGGGCGCTCCCCAGGCGGGTCCGCAGAACGCGCTGCCGCACGCGGAGAACCGCAACGGCACCGCCGGCCCGTCCCCGTTCCCGTCACCCGCCGAGCACACCCAGCAGGTGCAGCACTCGGCGACCGGTGCGTTCCACTCCGGCGGGGACAATCCGCCGCACGACCGGCGCTGAGCGGGGCACCGCAGGCGATAGTGTCTTCCCGTTCGCCGCGCCGGGGATGGCATCGCCGCCATCCCGGCGGCGGGCCGGTGGCCGCCCGCGCCGCGGGCCGGCCGGGGAGTACTGTGGCGTCGCCCACCGGGCCGGTACGACGGCCCGGGGCCGAGCGGTGTGTTGAACGAGGGAGAGAGACCCTGTGATCATCCTGAGTGGCGTGCTCGTGGTGGTGGCGATCGCCCTGCTGGTCGCCGGCATCGTCGCCGGTAACGGGGACAGCGCCGCGATCTTCGGGCTGGACGCCCTGACCGTGATCTACATATCGATCGCCGTCAGCATCGTGTCCGCGCTGTGCCTGGCCATCGGGGTGTTCCTGCGCCGCAAGGAGCTGTTCGGGTCGGGTGCCTCTCCGGCCCCGGCCAGGGCCAGGAAGCGGAAGAAGTCCGCGAAGGCGGTGCTGCCGCCGCCCGCGAAGGCGTCCCGGCCGGCGCCCGGCAAGTCCGCCGGGCCGAAGCCCGCCGAAGGCGCGGAGAAGCCCGCGGTCCCGGCCGACGACGCGGTGGAGATCCCCGCGCTGCCCGCCGACGTCCCCGACGACGCGCTGGTGTTCGTCGTCCGCGGCCGCAAGCGGTACCACCTCGACACGTGCCGGCAGCTCGCCGGCCGCGACACCGAGGAGCTGACGTACGCGGAGGCCAAGGAGGAGGGGTTCAGCCCCTGCACCGCCTGCATGCCCGACACCGCCCTGGCGGCGCGCGCCGCGGTGTCGGTCCCGGCGGCCCGCGAGCAGGCGTCCGAGAAGGTGTCCGGAAAGCCGTCCGAGGTGACCCGGGTCGACCTGGAGGCGGGCGCGGAGGGCCCCGGCGGCCTGGCGGGCCTGGCGAAGCCGTCCCCGGCCCCGTCCGGAGCGCCCGAGGACGCCCGTCCCACGGAGATCTTCCGCAAGTCGGCCGAGCCGGACCGCGAGGACACCCCCGAGCCCCTCTGGGCGTCCTCCGAGACGGTGGCGGAGTCTCCCTGGAAGAGCTCCACGGCCACGGACGGGCCGCGGAGCACCGCGCCGGACTCCGATGTCGCGGCCGCGGACGAGAAGCCCGCTGACGCCGACTACGCGCCGGCCACGGGCGAGCCGGACGAGAACGAACAGGACGCCGCCTCCGAACCCGTGCAGCCCACGCCCGGCGGGGACGCGCCCGACGAGGCCGCCGACGACGGCGCCGGGGGCGCCGAAGACCCCCAGGTCCGGATCCTGAGCGGCACGAAGCGCTACCACCGCACCGACTGCGCCCTCATCGAGGACATCGGTGACGAGGCGGACGACTTGGAGGCCCTGTCCCGCGCCGAGGCGAAGGCCCGCGGCTGCACCCCCTGCCTGGTCTGCCGGCCCGACGCCTGACGGCCGCCGGCCGGCACTCGAAACCCCCGTCCGGAAAACGGACGGGGGTTCTTCGTCTCTGGGCCTTTTTCGAGACCTATCGCGTTTGCGATGATGGGCGGGTGAACCTACCCGAACCATCCTCCGCCACCGAGCCCCCGGCGCTGCGCGCATCGGACGCCGACCGTGACCGGGTCGCCGACCGGCTGCGCGAGGCGCTCGCGGAGGGGCGCATCACGCCGGAGGAGCATGCCGAGCGCATCGACGTCGTCTATCGCGCCAAGACCTACGCCGACCTGGAGCCGGTCCTCGGCGACCTGCCCGCCGACGAGGCGCCCCAGGTGAACCTCCGCAAGGAGGAGGCGCGGCTTCCGCCGCCCGCGCAGCCGTCCGCCCTCGTCGCGGTCTTCTCCGGGGTGCAGCGGAAGGGGCGGTGGCTGGTCGAGCCAGCCATGTCCGTCACCTGCGTGTTCGGCGGGGCGGAGCTCGACTTCCGGCAGGCGGTGCTGAGCCGGCGCGAGGTCACGGTGAACGTCACGTGCCTGTTCGGCGGTGTCGATATCACCGTTCCGCCGGGGGTGCGGGTGATCTGCTCGCCCACCGCCGTCTTCGGCGGTGCCGACCTGCCGGACGACGACGTCATCGACCCTGACGCCCCCGTCATCCGGATCACCGGCCTGGTGATCTTCGGCGGGGTATCGGTGAAGCGCCGCGGGCCGGGCGAGGACCGCCTCAAGGACCGGATCCGGGAGCGGCACCGCGAGATGCGGCGCAGGCACCGCGAGGAGACCCTCGAACGCCACGAGGAGATCCTCGAGCGCCACGTGGAGCACCGGCGCCGACGCGCGGAACCGCGCGCCGGACGCCGGCGGGAGTGACCCCTCTCAGCTCTTCCTGATCCAGTAGGCGAAGCCGAGTTCGTCGTCGCGGCCGCCCTGGACGCCCGCCGGACGGCCCTCGGCGACGCTGTCGGCGAGGACCTCGGCGGCGACCTCGGCGCCGTGCGCGCGCAGCGCCTCGGCGAGGTCGTCCCCGGCGGCCTCCCAGTTCAGCTCGATCCGGTCCGTGACGTCCAGGCCGAGGTCCTTGCGGGCCTCCTGGACGAGCCGGACCACCTCGCGGACGAGTCCGGCCCGGCGCAGCTCCGCGGTGATGGTGAGGTCGAGGGCGACGGTCTCGCCCGCGGCGCTCTCCACCGCCCAGCCGCTGCGCGGCCGCTCGGTGACGATCACGTCGTCGGGGGAGAGGGCCACCGCGCCGAGCCCGTCCACGTCGACGCTCGTGGTGCCCGCGTCGCGCAGGGCGTGCACGAGGGCCGCGGGGTCGGCGGCGGTGACGGCCTTCGCGACCTTCGGGGTGTCCTTGGCGTACCGCTTGCCGAGTTCCCGGAAGTTCGGCTTGACCTCGTACTCGACCAGGTCGCCGCCGATGGAGGAGAGCTCCTCGAAGGCGAGGACGTTCAGCTCCTCGGAGATCTGGGCGCGCAGCTGCGGGGGCAGCGCCGCCCAGCCGGGCGCGCCGACGAGGGCGCGGCCGAGCGGCTGGCGGGTGCGGACGCCGCTGGCGGCGCGCGCGGAGCGGCCGAGTTCGACGAGCCGCCGGACGAGCGCCATCTGCGCGCTGAGGTCCTCGTCGACGAGGTCCGCGCGGGCGGCGGGCCACTCGGCGAGGTGGACCGAGTCGGGTCCGGCCTCGGGGCGGATGACGTCCCAGACGTGGTCGGTGACGAACGGCACCATCGGCGCCATGAGCCGGGTGAGGGTCTCCAGGCATTCGTAGAGGGTCGCGAACGCAGAGGCGCCCTCGGGCGTCTCCGGGCCCTCCCAGAAGCGGCGCCGGGACCGGCGCACGTACCAGTTGGACAGGTCGTCGACGAACTCGGCGAGGCGGCGCCCGGCGCGGGCGGTGTCGAACCCCTCGAGCGCGGTGTCGACCTCCCGGATCGTCCGGTGGAGCTCGGCGAGCGCCCACCGGTCCAGCAGCGGCCGGTCCGCGGGCGCGGGGGCCTCGCCGAGCCGGTCCGGCGTCCAGGCGCGGCCCTGGGAGGCGGCGGCGTTGGAGTACAGGACGAAGAACGACGCCGTGTTCCAGTAGGTCAGGAGGACCTTCCGGACGATCTCCTCCAGCGCGCCGTGCCCGACCCGGCGCGACGCCCACGGCAGCCCGGACGCCAGCATGTACCAGCGGAGCGCGTCGGCGCCGTGCCGGTCCATCAGCGGGATGGGCCGCAGGACGTTGCCGAGGTGCTTGCTCATCTTGCGGCCGTCCTCGGCGAGGATGAGCCCGAGGCAGAGGACGTTCTCGTAGGACGACCTGTCGAACACGAGCGTCCCGACGGCCATGAGGGAGTAGAACCAGCCGCGGGTCTGGTCCTGCGCCTCGCAGATGTACTGGGCCGGGTAGGCGGCCTCGAACACGTCCTTGTCGCGGTGGGGCGCCCCCCACTGCGCGAACGGCATCGAGCCGGAGTCGTACCAGGCGTCGATGACGTCGGGGACGCGCCGCGCCTGCGCCCCGCACCTGTCCGATTCGGCGTCCCCGACACGGGCGGGGCAGGGGAACGTCACGTCGTCGACGTACGGGCGGTGCGGGTCGAGCGACGACATGTCGGAGCCGGCGAGTTCGCCCAGCTCCGCGAGGGACCCGACGCAGGTGACGTGGTCCTCGTCGGCGGTGCAGACCCACAAGGGCAGGGGCGTGCCCCAGTAGCGGCTGCGGGACAGCGACCAGTCGACGTTGTTGCGGAGCCACTCCCCGTACCGGCCGGTCTTGACGGTCTCGGGGAACCAGTTGGTCTTCTCGTTCTCCTCCAGGAGCCGCTGCTTGATCTGCGTGGTGCGGATGTACCAGGCGGGCAGCGCGTAGTAGAGGAGCGCGGTGTGGCAGCGCCAGCAGTGCGGGTAGCTGTGCTCGAAGTGCCCGCCGCGGAACAGCAGCCCGCGGGCCCGCAGGTCGTCGGTGAGGGCCTCGTCGGCGTCCTTGAAGAACCTCCCGCCCACCAGGGGGACGTCGCCGAGGAACCGGCCGTCCGGCCCGACGGGGTTCACGACCGGCATGCCGTAGTTCTTGCAGACGGTCATGTCGTCGGCGCCGAACGCGGGCGCCTGGTGGACGAGCCCGGTGCCGTCCTCGACGGTGACGTAGTCGCCCAGGACGACGTAGTGCGCGTCCGGGATCTCGACCAGCTCGAAGGGGCGCCGGTAGGGGGTGCGCTCCAGCTCGGTGCCCCGGAAGACGGCGAGGCGCTCGGCGTCCTCGCCGAGGACCTGTGCGAGCAGCGGCTCCGCCACCACGAGGACCTCGTCGGACCCGGCGGGGCGGGCGGCGACGTAGGTGACGTCGGGGTGGACGGCCACGGCGGTGTTGGACACGAGCGTCCACGGCGTCGTGGTCCAGATGAGGAGGGCGGCGCCGAGGTCGGCGAGCGGCCCGGACGCGACCGGCATCCGCACGTACACCGACGGGCTCGTCACCGTCTCGTACCCGCCCGGCTGGCCCAGTTCGTGGTCGGACAGGCCCGTCCCGCAGCGGGGGCAGTACGGGGTGATGCGGAAGTCGCGGAACAGCAGGCCCTTGTCGAAGACCTGCTTGAGGGACCACCACACGGCCTCGACGTACTCGGGGTCCATCGTGCGGTAGGCCTGGGCCGTGTCGACCCAGTAGCCCATCCGCTCGGTCATCTCCTCGAACGCGTCCACGTGGCGGAGGACGGACTCGCGGCAGCGGTCGTTGAACTCCGCGACGCCGTACTCCTCGATGTCCTTCTTGCCGGTGAGCCCGAGTTCCTTCTCGACGGCGACCTCGACGGGGAGGCCGTGGCAGTCCCAGCCGGCCTTGCGCGGGACGTGGTGCCCCTTCATCGTCTTGAAGCGGGGGAAGACGTCCTTGAAGACGCGGGCCTCGACGTGGTGCACGCCGGGCATCCCGTTCGCGGTCGGCGGCCCCTCGTAGAACACCCAGGGCGTCCCGGACGCGGTGCGCTCCAGGGACCGTTCGAAGACCTTGCCGGCCTGCCAGCGGCGCAGCATGTCCCGCTCCAGGGCGGGCAGATCGACCTGCGCGGGCAGTGGCCTGAACTGACGGGTCACTTGGGCGGACCTCCGGATCGCGGGCTGCACGTGTCCGGAGGGACGAGACGCGTCCCCGGATCGGCCGGGTCGGGTCCCGCGGTACCACCCTCCTTGGCCCCGCCCGCACGGCGCGGCCCGCTTCGTTCGCGTGTCGGCGGCCGGGTCTACTGCGCCCGGGACGCGGGCGGTTCTTCCAGCGGCTCGGGGGTGATCAGGCCGCCGGGCTCGCCCCCGGGCTCGCACCGTCCCCGGGTCGCTCATGGCTGCGTGCGGCGGCAGGTGTCCCCTTCATCGCCTGCCGATACGCATCCGACTGTAACGCACCGCGGGCCGATTCGGCTCCCGGGTTTCCGCCCTTGCCCGGGGGCGGGCCGCCCGTGGCCGAGAATCTGCACTTCCGGGGGTTTCCGGACACTCGGTCATGGGGCATAAGCGGTCGGTAACGGACCAGGGGGGCGTGCACCCTCGCCGACGAAAGGGGACTCATGCTGCCCGCACTGCCTGTGGAGACGATCGGCGCGCGGAAGGCCGGGACGGCCGTAGCAGGGAAGGCCGGGCCGGGAGGCGCGCGGGGCCGGGGCCGGACGGCCGCCGCCCGCGCCGCCGAACTGCCCGTCCGGGAAGGCGAGGGCCACTGGACCGCCGCGGAGCTCGCCGAGGTGCGGTCGGTGCTCGTGGAGCACAGCGCGGCGCTGCGGGCCGAGATCGCGGCGACCGCGAGCCACATCGCCGAGGGCGACATGAGCGAGGGGGCGGGTGACGACCAGGCGGACGCGGGCGCCAAGACCTACGAGCGCGAGCACGAGCTCGCGCTGTCCTACAATTCCCAGGACCTGCTCAACCAGATCGAGCGGGCCGTCCAGCGGATGGACGCCGGCACGTACGGGATCTGCGAGTCCTGCGGGGAGCCGATCGGCAAGGCGCGCCTGCAGGTCTTCCCGCGTGCGACCCTGTGTGTGTCATGCAAACAACGCGAGGAACGTCGCTGAGCGACTCAACGAACCCAGAGGGCGGGGCCGGGGAATCCACGGGATCTCCTCGGCCGCGCCGTGTCGGCACGCTGGCCGCCGTGGCGGTGGCCGCGCTCGCCGCCGATGTCCTGACCAAGCTGATCGTGGTGGCGACGCTGCAGGACCGGGAGCCGATCCGGCTGCTCGGCGGGCTGCTGACGCTGCGCGAGACCCGCAACAGCGGCGCCGCGTTCTCGATCGGCACCGGCTACACGGTCGTGTTCACGCTGATCGCGTGCGCGGTCGTGGTGGCGATCGTCCGGTTCGCGCGCAACCTTCGCAGCCTGCCCTGGGCGATCGCGCTCGGGCTGCTGCTCGGCGGCGCCTGCGGCAACCTCGCCGACCGGCTGCTGCGGTCGCCGGCGCCGTTGAAGGGCCACGTCGTCGACTGGATCGAGCTGCCGCACTACCCCGTCTTCAACCTGGCCGACTCGGCGATCGTGTGCGGCGGGATCCTCGCCGTCGTGCTCGCCGCGCGGGGCCTCCAGCTGGACGGCACGCGCGTCGCCGACGACGGCGGCGCGGACGGGGACGGCGAGCCCGGCGGCGGGGACGAGCGGCCGCCGGCCCGGGAATCCGGCGAGGGAACGCCGGAGGAGAAGGGCTGATGGGCGAGATGCGGAGCCTCCACGTCCCGGACGGGCTGGAGGGCGAGCGGGTCGACGCCGCCCTCGCCCGGCTGTTCGGGCTGTCGCGCGGCAGCGCCGCCGACATCATCGCCGCCGGGGACGTCCTGCTCGACGGGCAGCCGGTCGCCACGAAGTCGGAACGGCTGCAGGCCGGGGCCTGGCTGGAGGTCGCGATCCCGCCGCCCCCCTCGGCGCCCGCGCCGGTCGCCGAACCCGTGCCCGGCATGGGGATCCTGTACGAGGACGACGACATCGTCGTGGTGAACAAGCCGATCGGCGTCGCCGCCCATCCCACCACCGGCTGGACGGGACCGACCGTCCTCGGCGGGCTGCTGGGGGCGGGGCACACGATCGCGACGAGCGGTGCGTCCGAGCGGCAGGGCATCGTGCACCGGCTGGACGCCAACACCACGGGCGCGATGGTCGTCGCCAAGAGCGAGGTCGCGTACTCGCGGCTGAAGCGGGCGTTCAAGGAGCGCCGCATCGACAAGCGCTACCAGGCACTCGTCCAGGGCCATCCCGACCCGTTCCGGGGCACGATCGACGCGCCGATCGACCGGCATCCGTCGGGCGACGGCCGGTGGGCGGTCGTCGCCGGGGGCCGGCCGTCCGTGACGCACTACGACACCGTCGAGGCGTTCCGGGCCGCGACGCTGCTGGACATCGACCTGGAGACGGGCCGGACGCACCAGATCCGCGTCCACATGTCCGCGATCCGGCATCCGTGCGCCGGTGACATGCTGTACGGCGCCGACCCGACGCTCGCGGAGCGCCTCGGCCTGCGCCGGCAGTGGCTGCACGCCGTCCGGCTGGGGTTCGAGCACCCGGGGACCGGTGAGCGGGTCGAGTTCGAAAGCCCGTACCCGGACGACCTGGCCCGCGCCCTCGACATCGTCGCGTCGGAGTCCTGACGCGGGGTCTAGACCCCGAGGAGCCGGAGACCCGCCGCGACCCCGGCGGCGACGGCGAGGACGGCCAGGAACGGCGCCCGCAGCAGCAGCGCCGCGACGGCCGCGCCGAGCCCCGCCAGCCGGGCCGGGTCGGCCTCCAGGGTCCGCCCGTCGGCGAACGCCTGCACGGCGATCAGTGCGGTCAGCAGCGCGACCGGGACGAGTTCGGCGAACCGCCGCGTCCGGGGGTCGTCCAGGACGCGCTGCGGCGCGATGAGCCCGCCGAGCTTCAGCAGGTAGCAGCCGATCCCGGTGGCGGCGACCGCGATCCAGAGCGTCATGGGGCCGGCCTCCTCAGCAGCGCGGGGACCGCCGCGACGGCGGCGAGCATGACGGGCACGCCGGGCGGCAGCAGCGGCGTGGCGGCGAGCGCGAGCACGGCGGCGGCCAGCGCGACCCGCACCTCCGTCCACCCGGCCGTGAGGCGCGGCCACAGCAGCGCGAGGAACGCGGCGGGGCCGAGCACGTCCAGCCCGATCGCCTCCGGATCGCCGAGGCGCGCGGCGCCGAGCGCGCCGAGCAGCGTGGTGAGGTTCCACGCCAGGTACAGGCTGATCGCGGTGGTGTAGAACCCGGCCCGAGCGGCGTCCCGGCCGTCCTGCGCGGTGGCGACGGCGGTGGTCTCGTCGATGACGACGTGCGCGGTGAGGAGCCGCCGCCAGCCCCGGACGTCCAGCGTCCGGGCGAGCCGCAGCCCGTAGAGGGCGTTGCGGCCGCCGAGCAGCACGGCGCCGAGCGACCCGGCCACCAGCCCGCCGCCCCCGGCGATCACCCCGGCCAGCGCGAACTGCGACGCCCCCGTGAACGCGACCAGGCTCAGCACGCACGCCTGCGGCACCGACAGGCCCGCGGTGACGCCCGCCGCGCCGAACGCCAGCCCGGACACCCCGACGGCGATCCCGACCCCGAGCCCGTCCCGCACCGCCGCCCGGACGTCCCCGGGCGGCGCCTCGGCGCCCTCCTCGTTCCGCACGCTCATGGTTGAAATCTATGCGTTTCGGCGGCGATCTCCAGTCCGTTCTCGATCACCGCGGCCATGATCCGGGCGAGCCGGTCGGGCCCGAGCCGCGGCGCCCGCTCCGCCATCGCCGCGACGATCCGCCGCTCGCGCTCGGGATCGCGCCCGGCGAACCCGCCCACGGGCTTGAGCGCCTGGATGCGCCCCGCCAGCTCGATCCGGTGTTCCAGCAGCGTCGCGAGGGCGGCGTCGATGGCGTCGATCGCCTCCCGCGCGTCTCCGACGGTCTCGAGCAGGGACGGATCCGGAAGCGTGACGCGCAGCTCACCGGCCGCCCGGACGTGCTTCTCGGCGTCTGCGTGCATGGGGCCCTCCCTGGTGTCGGGCGGCCGCACGCGCGCGAGATGGTGTGCCCGGGGCCGCTGCTCATGAAGAAAGGCAGGCCCATTCGGGGCTCTGCCTCGGTGCCGGCTCCGGGTCGTCGCTCAGGTCGGGGCGCCGACCGGCTCACCCGGAGCCGGCCGCGTAAACCCGTAGCAGCGACGCGCCATGCGCCCGAGCGTAGTTCCCGGCGCCCGCCCGGGCCAACCCCCGGACGGGTCGTCCCGTTCTCCGAGACGCATGCCGGGGGTGAACCGCGCGCCGCTGACCGTCCCGCCCGCGCGGAGGGTTTAGGCTTTCGGGACCGCGTCATCCCGGCGTACCGCCGGGGCGGCGATCTTCCCCCGGAACCGATATCGCGAGCACACGCGCGACCCGCGTGTGGGCGGTCGCATGCGACGAGCTGGAGGCGCAGCAGGCATGTCCGACTCTTTCGTCCACCTGCACGTGCACACCGAGTACTCCATGCTGGACGGAGCCGCCCGGTTGAAGCAGATGTTCGAGGAGGTCGGGCGGCAGAAGATGCCGGCGATCGCGATGACCGACCACGGCAACATGCACGGCGCCTACGACTTCCACAAGCAGGCGACGGCCGCGGGCATCACGCCCGTCATCGGCATCGAGAGCTACATGGCGCCGGAGTCGCGATACCACAAGAAGAAGGTCCAGTGGGGCGAGCCGAGCCAGAAGCGCGATGACGTCTCCGGCGGCGGCCTCATCAACCACAAGACGCTGTGGGCCCGGAACAAGGAGGGCCTGCACAACCTGTTCAAGCTGTCCAGCCGCGCGTACACCGAGGGGTTCGTGTTCAAGTACGCGCGCATGGACGAGGAGCTCCTGGCCGAGCACTCCGCGGGCGTCATGGCCACGACGGGCTGCCCGTCCGGGAAGGTCCAGACACGGCTGCGGCTGGGGCAGTTCGACGAGGCGCTGAAGGCGGCCGCCACGTTCCAGGACATCTTCGGCAAGGAGAACTACTTCCTGGAGCTGATGGACCACGGCCTGGAGATCGAGCGCCGCGTCCGGCAGGGCCTCATCGACATCGGCAGGAAGCTGGGCATCCCGCCGGTCGTGACGAACGACTCGCACTACACGCACGAGTCGGAGGCGACGGCCCACGACGCGCTGCTGTGCGTCCAGGTCGGCAAGCAGCTCGCCGACCCCGACCGGTTCCGGTTCGACGGGTCCGGCTACTACCTCAAGACGGCGGACGAGATGCGCGGCATCGACTCGTCCGACATCTGGCTGGAGGGCTGCCGCAACACCCTGCTGATCGCGGAGAAGGTCGATCCGGCCGGGATGTTCGAGTACCGCGACCTCAGCCCCCGCTTCCCCGTCCCGGAGGGCGAGACGGAGGAGAGCTGGTTCCGCAAGGAGGTCTGGAAGGGCCTGGAGCGGCGCTTCCCCGACGGCCTCCCGGACGGCTACAAGGAGCAGGCCGAGTACGAGATGGGCGTCATCCTCGGCAAGGGGTACCCGTCGTACTTCCTCGTCGTCGCCGACTTCATCATGTGGGCGAAGGAGAACGGCATCCTCGTCGGCCCCGGCCGCGGGTCCGCGGCGGGCTCGCTGATCGCGTACGCGATGGGCATCACCGACCTCGACCCGATCCCGCACGGGCTGATCTTCGAGCGGTTCCTGAACCCCGAGCGCGCGTCGATGCCCGACATCGACATCGACTTCCCTGAAGACCGGCGGGCCGAGGTCATCCGGTACACGACGGACAAGTGGGGCGCCGACAAGGTCTCGTTCATCGCCACGTTCGGCACGATCAAGGCGAAGGCCGCCGTGAAGGACGCCGGCCGCGTCCTCGGCTTCCCGTACGCGCTCGGCGACCGGATCTCCAAGGCGTTCCCGCCGGCCGTCATGGGCAAGGACATCCCGCTGTCGGGCATCTTCGACGACAAGCACCCCCGGCACGGCGAGGCGGGCGAGCTCCGCAGGCTGTACGAGGAGGAGCCCGACGTCAAGCAGGTCATCGACCTGGCGCAGGGCCTGGAGGGGCTGATCCGGCAGACCGGCGTGCACGCCGCCGGCGTGATCATGTCCGGTGAGACGATCACCGACCACATCCCGATCATGCGCCGGGACGCGGACGGCGCGATCATCACGCAGTTCGACTACCCGACCTGCGAGTCGCTCGGCCTGCTGAAGATGGACTTCCTCGGCCTGCGCAACCTGACGATCATCGACGACGCGCTCAAGGGCATCAAGAAGAACCGGGGCGTCGACGTCGACCTGCTGGCGCTGCCGCTGACCGACCCGAAGACCTACGAGCTGCTGTCGCGCGGCGACACCCTCGGCGTGTTCCAGTTCGACGGCGGCCCGATGCGGTCGCTGCTCCGGCTGATGAAGCCGGACAACTTCGAGGACATCTCCGCCGTCGGCGCCCTGTACCGGCCCGGCCCGATGGGCGCGAACTCGCACACCAACTACGCGCTCCGCAAGAACGGGCTGCAGGAGATCACCCCGATCCACCCGGAGCTGGAGGAGCCCCTCAAGGAGATCCTCGGCACGACCCATGGCCTGATCGTCTATCAGGAGCAGGTCATGGCGATCGCGCAGAAGGTGGCGGGTTACACGCTCGGCAAGGCGGACCTGCTCCGCCGCGTCATGGGCAAGAAGAAGAAGTCGGAGCTGGACGCCCAGTTCGAGGGCTTCGAGGCGGGCATGGTGGAGCGCGGCTTCTCCAAGGAGGCCGTGAAGACCCTGTGGGAGATCCTGGTCCCGTTCTCCGACTACGCCTTCAACAAGGCGCACTCCGCCGCGTACGGGCTCGTGTCGTACTGGACGGCGTACCTCAAGGCGAACTACCCGGCCGAGTACATGGCGGGGCTGCTGACGTCCGTCGGCGACGACAAGGACAAGAGCGCCCTGTACCTGTCGGAGTGCCGCCGCATGGGCCTGAAGGTCCTGCCGCCGGACGTCAACACGTCCGAGGCCGACTTCACCCCGCTCGGCGACACCGAGATTCGGTTCGGGCTGTCGGCGGTCCGCAACGTGGGCCACAACGTGGTGGACGGCATCGTCGCGGCCCGCCAGGAGAAGGGCGCCTACACCGACTTCAACGACTTCCTGAGCAAGGTCCCGCCGATCGTGTGCAACAAGCGGGTCGTGGAGTCGCTGATCAAGGCGGGCGCGTTCGACGAGCTCGGGCACGAGCGCAAGGCGCTGCTGATGGTCCACGAGCAGGCGATCGACTCCGTCATCGACATCAAGCGCAAGGAGGCCGTCGGGCAGGACTCGCTGTTCGGCGCGCTGGAGGAGGACGGCGGCGACGACGCGTTCGCGGTCGTGATCCCGCAGGGCGAGGAGTGGGACAAGACGACGCTGCTGGCGTTCGAGCGGGAGATGCTCGGCCTGTACGTGTCGGACCATCCCCTGCTCGGCGTCGAGCACATCCTGGAGCGCGAGGCCGACTGCGCGATCGCGTCCCTGAACGAGGGGGAGCGGCCGGACGGGCAGGTCGTCGTCGTGGCCGGGCTGCTGTCGGGCCTGCAGCGCAAGATCACCAAGCAGGGCAACTCGTGGGCGATGTTCCAGCTGGAGGACCTCGCCGGCTCGATCGAGGTGATGTGCTTCCCGTCGTCCTACCAGCTGTGCTCGACGCTGCTGGCGGAGGACGCGATCCTCGTCGTCAAGGGCCGCCTCGACCGCCGCGAGGACGTCGCGAAGATCATCGCGATGGAGGTCACCCAGCCGGACCTGACGATCACCGACGCGACCGGCCCGCTGAACGTGACGCTCCCGCTCGGCCGCTGCACCCCGCCGACGGTGTCGCGGCTCAAGGAGGTGCTGATCACCCACCCGGGCACGGCCGAGGTGCACCTGCACCTCCAGAACGGGCCGCGCACCACGGTCGTGCGGCTGGACGACAAGCTCCGCGTCGCCCCGTCCCCGGCGCTCATGGGCGACCTGAAGCAGCTCCTCGGCCCGTCCTGCCTGGGCTGACCGTCCGGGCGCCGGGGCCGCGGCTCAGGACGTGAGCGTGGCGGGGGTCAGCTCGGCGCCCCAGTCGACGAACCGGCCGAGCCCGTCGAACCGGGCGCGGGCGCGGCCTCCGCCGGGGAGCCGCGCCTCGGTCAGCACGTCGCTCTGCCGGTAGGGGACGCGGTGGTGCGCGAGCAGCCCGGCGAGCGTCAGCCGCGGCTCCTGCGGGAACAGCCCGGCCGCGCTCGCCAGCAGCCGCGGCACCGGGATCGGGTCCCAGCCCGCGAGCGGCACCTGAGGGTCGTCGACGTGCAGGTAGGCGGAGCCGCCGTCGTAGCCGGCGCCGATGTAGCCGGCCCCGCCGAGGACGCCGCCCGCCGCCATCGCGACGAGCTCGCCGCCGTGCCCCGCCGGCCCCTCGTACCACGACAGGTCGATCTCCGCGGTGGTGAACTCCGGGATGCCGAGCCGCTCGCCGGCGGCGCGGATCGCGAGCGTGGGAACGACGGCGGGGTGCGCCTCCCCGAACTGCGGGTTCGCCCAGCCCCACAGCCAGGTGCGCTCGCGCGCCGCGTAGCTGCCGAGAAGCGAGACGCGCACGGTCACGCCGCCGCTGGTGTAGGCGCGCGCCGTCAGATCGGCGCTCCAGTCCTCCCTCGGGAGGTACTCCGCGAGCGTCTCCTGCTGCTGCAGGACGACCGCCGCCCGTGCGGCGCCGAGACGTTCGAACGCGGGGCTGAATCCGGACATGTCGCGCACATTATCCTGTGTAGATGGCAGTCCCGGCCCCCTGCGCCCGCCCGCCGGCCCGCTCCGTGACCGTTCCCGGGCGAACGCGGCATCGCCTCGCGGTCCGCTCGGCGCGGCTCGCCTCCGGCTTCGCCGCACCGACCGGGTATCGCGCTCGCGTGGGTGCTGGGGTCATGGTGATCAGGCCTTAGGCTTGCATCGTTCGAAGTCGGACCTTCGGACACGGTTTCCATGAGGAGCGTACGAGGTGCGGGGACGGGCGGGGAAGGTTTTGACCCTGTTTCTCCGTCGTGACTTGGCGACCGGCGCGGTGACCGCCCTCATCGTGGCCGTTCTCGGGCCGCTCGCCGGACTGCTCTGGGCGAGGACCGCCCCGGCGGTGACCTACGTGATCATCCGTGGGCAGGCGCTGCCGGCCGATCCGGAGGGGCAGGGGCCGATCACGATCGACGCCCGGTTCGGGCTGATCTGCTCCGCCGCCGGGCTGGTGTGCGGGGGGCTGGCGTACCTGGCGGGGCGGCGTTTCGACGACGTGGCGCTGATGGTGGGGCTCGCCCTGGGCGGCACCGCCGCCGCCGTCCTCGCCTGGCGGACGGGCCACAACGTCGGGCTGGACGCGTTCGAGGCCGCCGCCCGCACCGCCCGCGACGGCGCGACGGTCACCGGGATCGCGGACGTGCGGGCCAAGGGCCTGCTCATGGCCTGGCCGCTGTTCGGCGTCGCCGCCTACGGCGTGCTCGAACTGGTCGTCCGGCGGCTACCGGGCGATCGGGGCGACGCGGGCGCCGGTGAGCCGGACGAGGTCGCCGGGGGCGAGCTCGATCTGAAGGCCGCGCCGTCCGGCGGAGACGTAGACGGTCCGGAGCGCTGACACCGACGCGTCGATCACGGCGGGCAGCCGGCGGCGCTGGCCGAGCGGGCTGATCCCGCCGACGACGTAGCCGGTGGCGCGCTCGGCGTCGGCCGGGTCCGCCATCGCGGCGCGCTTGCCGCCCGCCGCGGCGGCGAGCGCCTTCAGATCCAGGCCGGCGGAGACCGGGACGATCCCGACGGTGAGGGCCCCGTCGACGGCCGCGACGAGGGTCTTGAAGATCTGCTCGCCGGTGATGCCGAGCGCGGCGGCCGCGGCCTCGCCGTAGGACGCGATCTCCGGGTCGGGCTCGTACGGGTGGAGGGTGAACTCGATCTTCGCCTTGGTGGCGGCGACGGTCGCCGGGGTCCCGCCGCCGCCCTTCGTCTTGGACATGCGCCCAGTCTGCCGTGTGCCGGTCAGTTCGGGTTGAACGAGCCGTCCAGGAACTGCCCGGCCGGGACCATCGGCAGGACGTCCAGGAGGCGGTTCTCCCGGGCGAGCAGGTGCGCCTCGGCGCGCAGCCGGAGCGCGGCGTCCTCGCACTCCAGCAGCCGCTGCTTGTCGTGGCCGTCCAGTACGGCCGCCGCCGCGATCGCGTACGAGAGCCCGACCGGATCGTCCGGCGGCTCCAGCGACTCCGCGATCCCGCCCGGCCCCGCCGCGGCCGCCAGCCGCCGCCGGTACAGGGCGAACAGCAGCCGGACGCGCCGCGCGACCGCCTCGGCGTCCGCGCCGGGCTCCTCCGGCAGCAGGTCCACCTCGCCCTGCAGGTAGGGGCGCGACCGGTCGAGGCCCTTCAGCCGGAACCGGCGGGTGCCGACGGTGACGACGTCGTAGCGGCCGTCGGGGTGCGGGGTCACCTCGCGCAGCTCGGCGAGGCAGCCGACCTCGGCGAGGCGGTGCGCGGCCTCGGCGCCGACCTCGTGCCCGAGCTCGATGCCGATCACGCCGAACGCCCGCGGCTCGGGCCGGTCGAGCAGGTCGCCGACCAGCAGCCGGTAGCGCTCCTCGAACAGGTGCAGCGGCAGCACCAGCCCGGGGAACAGGACGGTGCCCAGGGGGAAGAGCGGCACCCTCTCGATCACCGGTCCTCCCCGCCCGCGTCCGGCGCCGTGCGGCGCCACCGTCCGCCCCAGGGTACGTCGGGAGCGATGATCTTGGTAAGGGGTCATTTTTCACAGTGTGAAGTGACAGGTACGGCCTTCATCCCCTGGATCGCGCCGGGGTGGAGGTTCCGAAAAAGCCGATACGGTCGCGTCCATGAGGATGCTCGTGGTGGACGCCTTCGCCTCCCGCCCGTTCACGGGCAACCCCGCGGGCGTGTGCCTGCTCGACGGCCCCGCGGACCCCGGCTGGATGCAGCGGGTCGCGGCCGAGATGCGGCACTCGGAGACGGCCTTCGTCCGCCCCCTGGAGGGCGATCCCGAGGCCGGCCACGAGCTGCGGTGGTTCACCCCGTTCATCGAGGTGGCGCTGTGCGGGCACGCCACCCTCGCGAGCGCCCACGCCCTCTACGCCACCGGCGCCGTCGCGCCCGGCGAGCCGATCCGGTTCCGGACGCTTCGCAGCGGCGTCCTGACGGTCACCGGCGCCGGCGGGGAGCTGTCCATGGACTTCCCCGCCCAGCCCGCGGCGCCCGCCGAGGTGCCGGACGGGCTGGCAGAAGCCCTCGGGCTCGACGTCCTGGGCGCCGGCCGCAACGCCCAGGACGACCTGCTCGTCGAGGTCGCCGACGAGGCCGCCGTCCGCGGCGCCGCTCCCGACACCGCCGCCGTCGCCCGGATCGACGCCCGCGGAGTGATCGTCACCGCGGCGGCCGATCCGGGCGCCGGCCACGACTTCGTCTCCCGGTTCTTCGGCGCGAAGGCCCTCGGCGGCGAGGAGGACCCGGTGACCGGGTCCGCGCACTGCGCCCTCGCGCCCTTCTGGGCGGCCCGCCTGGGCCGCGACTCGCTGGTGGGCTACCAGGCGTCCGAACGCGGCGGGCACATCCGCGCGACCCTGCGCGGCGACCGCGTGATCCTGTCCGGGACGGCCGTGACCGTCCTCGACGGGACCCTCACCGCGGGGCCGTGACGTGCGTCTCGGCACCTGAGACGAGGCGCGAGGGGGCGGCAGCACTCCGTAGACTGGGCGGGTGATTTCCCGTATCGACCTGCGCGGCTCGCTTCCCGGCGACCTGCGCTCCGTGCTGCCCCGCGCCGAGCTCGACGTCGAGGCCGCCCTGGACAAGGTGCGGCCCATCTGCGAGGACGTGCGCCATCGCGGCTCGGCGGCGGTGCGGGAGTACACGAGGGCGTTCGACGGGGTAGAGCTGGAGAGCACCCGCGTCCCGGTCGCCGAGATCGGGAAGGCCCTCGCCGAGCTCGACCCGGCCGTCCGCGACGCGCTCGAGGAGAGCATCCGCCGCGCCCGCGCCGTGCACCGCGCGCAGCGCCGCACCGACGTCACCACGCGGGTCGTGCCGGGCGGCACGGTCACCGAGCGGTGGATCCCGGTCGGCCGCGTCGGCCTGTACGTGCCGGGCGGCCGTGCCGTGTACCCCTCCAGCGTCGTGATGAACGTCGTTCCGGCGCAGGAGGCGGGGGTCGCCTCGCTCGCGGTCACCTCGCCCGCCCAGCGGGACTCCGGCGGCCTGCCGCACCCGACGATCCTCGCCGCGTGCGCCCTCCTCGGGGTCGACGAGGTGTACGCCGCCGGCGGCGCGCAGGCGATCGCGATGTTCGCCTACGGCACCGACGAGTGCCCGCGCGCCGATCTGGTCACCGGGCCCGGGAACGTGTACGTCGCCGCCGCCAAACGGCTGCTCAAGGGCGTGATCGGCATCGACGCCGAGGCCGGCCCGACCGAGATCGCGATCCTCGCCGACGCGACCGCCGACGCGGCGGAGGTCGCCGCCGACCTGATCAGCCAGGCCGAGCACGACGTGCTCGCCGCCGCCGTCCTCGTCACCGACTCCGTCCCGCTCGCCGACGCGGTCGAGGCCGAGCTGGCCGCCCAGGCCGGCCGCACCAAGCACACCGAGCGGATCACCGAGGCGCTCGCCGGGCGGCAGTCCGGCATCGTCCTCGTGGACGGCGTCGAGGAGGGCCTGAAGGTCGTCGACGCCTACGCCGCCGAGCACCTGGAGATCCACACCGCGGACGCCGCGGCCGTCGCGGCCCGGGTGCGCAACGCCGGGGCGGTCTTCGTCGGCCGGTGGGCGCCGGTGTCGCTCGGCGACTATCTCGCCGGGTCCAACCACGTCCTGCCGACCGGCGGGTGCGCGTGCCACTCGTCCGGGCTGTCGGTGCAGTCGTTCCTGCGCGGCGTCCACGTCGTCGAGTACGACCGCGACGCCCTCGCCGAGGCCACCGGACGCGTCGTCGCGCTCGCCGAGGCCGAGGACCTGCCCGCGCACGGCGCCGCCCTCAAGGCCCGGTTCGGCTGGGAGATCCCGTCGTGACGTCGCTGGACGATCTCCCGATCAGGGACGACCTGCGCGGCAAGGAGCCCTACGGGGCGCCGCAGCTCGACGTCCCGTACGCGCTGAACACCAACGAGAACCCGTACCCGCCGTCCGAGCGCCTGGTGAAGGCCCTCGGCGACGCGGTCGCGGACGTCGCCGGGACCCTGAACCGCTACCCCGACCGGGACGCGGTCGCGCTCCGCGCCGACCTCGCCGCGTTCCTCGACACCGACACGCCGGGCGCGGGCCTGACGGTCGACCGGGTGTGGGCCGCGAACGGGTCCAACGAGATCCTGCTGCAGATCCTGCAGGCGTTCGGCGGGCCGGGCCGCACCGCGCTCGGGTTCGAGCCCTCCTACTCCATGCACCCGGTCATCACGGAGGTGTCCGGCACCCGCTGGGTGAACGCGTTCCGCGACGAGGACTTCGGGCTTGAGGCCGCACGCGCCGTCGCGGCCGTCGAGGAGCACCGGCCCGACGTCGTGTTCCTCACCTCGCCGAACAACCCGACGGGCACCGCCCTCACCCTCGACGCGATCAAGGCCGTCCTGGAGGTCGCGCCCGGCATGGTCGTCGTGGACGAGGCGTACGCCGAGTTCCGCCGGTCGGGCACCCCGTCCGCGCTGACCCTGCTGGACGGGCACCCCCGCCTCATCGTCACCCGGACCATGTCGAAGGCGTTCGCGATGGCCGGGGCCCGGCTCGGGTACCTCGCCGCCGATCCGGCCGTCGTCGAGGCGCTGCTGCTCGTCCGGCTGCCCTACCACCTGTCGGCCGTGACGCAGGCCGTCGCCCGCACCGCCCTCGCCCACGGCGAGGAGCTGCTCGGCGGCGTCGAGGCGCTGCGCCGCGAGCGCGACGACCTCGTCGGATGGCTGCGCGCCGAGGGGCTCACGGTCGCCGACTCCGATGCCAACTTCGTCCTGTTCGGGACGTTCCCCGACCGCCGCGCGGTGTGGGAGGGCCTCCTCGAACGGGGCGTCCTGATCCGCGAGGTCGGCCCGCCCGAGTGGCTGCGGGTGAGCGTCGGCACCCCGGCGGAGATGGCCGCCTTCCGCACCGCACTTAAGGAGAGCCTGTGACGCGCAAGGGCAGAGTCGAGCGCGGGACCAAGGAGACCACGGTCCTCGTCGAGATCGACCTCGACGGGACCGGCCTGGTCGACGTGGCGACCGGCGTGGGGTTCTTCGACCACATGCTCGCCCAGCTCGGCAAGCACGGCTCCTTCGACCTGACCGTCAAGACCACCGGCGACCTGCACATCGACAGCCACCACACGATCGAGGACACCGCGATCGCGCTCGGCCAGGCGTTCCGCGAGGCGCTCGGCGACAAGGCGGGCATCCGCCGGTTCGCCGACGCGTCGATCCCGCTGGACGAGTCGCTCGCCCAGGTCACCGTGGACGTGTCCGGCCGCCCCTACCTCGTGCACAGCGAGCCGGACGGCATGGCCCCGATGATCGGCCCCGAGTACGACACCACCATGACCCGGCACATCCTGGAGTCGTTCGTGTCGCACGCGCGGGTCGCGCTGCACGTCCACGTCCCGTACGGGCGCAACGCCCACCACATCGTCGAGGCCCAGTTCAAGGCCCTCGCGCGGGCGCTGCGCGACGCCGTCGCGTTCGACCCGAAGGTGCACGGCGTCCCGTCGACCAAGGGGGCGCTGTAACCGTGGAGATCGGCGGAGCCGAGTTCACCTACGCGAACGTCGCGCTGTTCGCGGTCGCCGTGTTCCTGCTGGCGGGCGTCTACAGCTTCATCAAGCAGGGCCTGAAGATCGCCGCGCTGATCGTGCTGGTGCTGGCGGGGCTCGCGATCACCGGGGGAGTGATGTGGCTGTGAGCCCCCCCGAGGTGGTCGTCCTCGACTACGGGTCGGGGAACCTGCGGTCCGCCGAGCGGGCCCTCGCCCGCGCGGGCGCGTCCGTGACCGTCACCGCCGACCGGGACGCGGCGCTCGCCGCCGACGGCCTCGTCGTGCCCGGCGTCGGCGCGTTCGCCGCCTGCATGGCCGGCCTGCGGGAGGTGCGGGGCGACCAGATCATCGGCCGGCGGCTGTCCGGCGGACGGCCCGTCCTCGGAATCTGCGTCGGGATGCAGATCCTCTTCGCCAAGGGGATCGAGCACGGCGTCACCACCGAGGGCTGCGCCGAATGGCCGGGCACGGTCGAGCACCTCGAGGCGCCCGTCGTCCCGCACATGGGCTGGAACACCGTGGACGCCCCCGAGGGGTCCGTCCTGTTCCGCGGCATGGACGCGGCCACCCGGTTCTACTTCGTCCACTCCTACGGGGTCCGCCGCTGGGAGCTGGAGCCCGACCCGGCCGGGAACCTGGCGCCGCCGCTCGTGACGTGGGCCGAGCACGGCGACCGGTTCGTCGCCGCCGTGGAGAACGGCCCGCTGTGCGCCACGCAGTTCCACCCGGAGAAGTCCGGCGAGGCGGGCGCGCTGCTCCTGCGCAACTGGCTCTCCACCCTTACCTGACCGCTCTTTCCGACCGCCTTCCTCAGGGATGTCCGCATGACTCTGACGCTCCTTCCCGCCGTCGACGTCGCCGACGGCCGGGCCGTCCGCCTGGTCCAGGGCGAGGCCGGCACCGAGACCTCCTACGGCGCGCCGCTCGACGCCGCCCTGGCCTGGCAGGAGGCGGGAGCGGAGTGGATCCATCTGGTCGACCTGGACGCGGCGTTCGGCCGCGGCTCCAACCGGGAGCTGCTGGCCGAGGTGACCGGGCGCCTCGACGTGAAGGTGGAGCTGTCCGGCGGCATCCGGGACGACGCGTCCCTGGAGGCCGCCCTCGCGACCGGCTGCGCCCGCGTCAACATCGGCACGGCCGCGCTGGAGGACCCCGACTGGTGCCGCAAGATCATCGCTTCGCACGGCGAGCAGATCGCCGTCGGCCTGGACGTGCGCGGCACGACGCTCGCCGCCCGCGGCTGGACCCGCGACGGCGGCGACCTGTGGGACGTCCTCGCCCGTCTCGAGGACGACGGCTGCCCGCGCTACGTCGTCACCGACGTCACCAAGGACGGCACTCTGCGCGGCCCGAACACCGAGCTGCTCCGCGAGGTGTGCGCGCGCACCGACAAGCCGGTCGTCGCGTCCGGCGGCGTCTCGTCGCTGGACGACCTGCGCGAGCTCGCCAAGCTGGTCGGCGCCGGAGTCGAGGGCGCGATCGTCGGGAAGGCGCTGTACGCGCAGGCGTTCACGCTCGAAGAGGCCCTGGAGGCCGTGAAGTGACCGTCGCCGTACGGGTCATCCCGTGCCTGGACGTCGACGCCGGGCGCGTGGTGAAGGGCGTCAACTTCCAGAACCTGCGCGACGCCGGCGACCCCGTCGAGCTGGCCCGCCGCTACGACGCGGAGGGCGCCGACGAGCTGACGTTCCTCGACATCACCGCGTCCAGCGGCGACCGCGAGACCACCTACGACGTCGTCCGCCGGACCGCCGAGCAGGTGTTCATCCCGCTCACGGTCGGCGGCGGCGTCCGCGCCGTCGAGGACGTCGACCGGCTGCTGCGCGCGGGCGCCGACAAGGTCTCGGTGAACACGGCCGCGATCGCCCGCCCGGAGTTCCTCCGCGAGGCGGCGCACCGGTTCGGGTCGCAGTGCATCGTCCTTTCCGTGGACGCCCGCCGGGCCGAGGGGACGGAGTCCGGGTTCGAGGTCACGACGCACGGCGGCCGCAAGGGCACCGGGATCGACGCGATCGAGTGGGCCCGGCGCGGCCAGGACCTCGGCGTGGGGGAGATCCTCCTCAACTCGATGGACGCCGACGGCACGAAGAACGGCTTCGACCTGGAGATGCTCGCTCGCGTCCGGGAGGCCGTCACCGTGCCGGTCATCGCGTCCGGCGGCGCCGGGGCGCTGGAGCACTTCGCGCCGGCCGTCGCGGCGGGCGCCGACGCCGTCCTCGCCGCGAGCGTCTTCCACTTCGGCGACCTCAAGATCTCCGACGTGAAGGGCGCGCTCGCGGACGCCGGCCACCCGGTCCGCTAGCCGCCCGGGTCCTCGGCGGGGTCGGGGACGACCGTCTCGGCCGGGCCGTCGACGATCGGCAGGATGATCGCGGACGGCCGGTCGGGGTCGTGGAACACCTCCTGGCGGGCGTCCACCATCGTGCGGGCCGTGATGAGCGGCTCGCCGGTGCCGGGGTTCGGGGCGACCTTCGGGTGCGCGCCGCTCGCCACGTGGACGCGGACGCGGTGGCCGGGCTGGAACCGGTGCCCGGTCGGCCACATGTCGATCGCGACGCGGCGCGTCCCGTCCGTCCCGATCGGCTTCTCCTCGAACGCGGGGAGCCGCAGGCCGCCCTCGCACACGTTGCGGGACGTGCCGTCCGGTGCGACGTCGCAGAGCCGGACGATGAAGTCGGTGTGCTCCCGGTCGGAGCGGACGAACAGGTCGGCGCCGACCGGTCCGATGACGTCCAGCGCCTCGGTGAGCTCGGGCGAGGTGAACACGAGCACGTCGGCGCGGCGTTCCAGCGGACGGTTGTCGACCGGTTTGGAGCTGCCGAGGAGCGTCGGCCCGCCGAGCGCGGGCGTGGGCCGCGCGGGGTCGAAGCGGTACCGGGACGGCTCGGCGCGCTGCGGGCCGTCCGGTCCCAGCCCGCCGCCCGCGTGCAGGTGCCAGCGCTCCTGCCGCATCGCGGGCGGCGGCCAGTCCCGGTAGTGCCGCCACTCGCGCGCCCCCGTCACGTACAGCCGGACGGGGTCGGCGCGCAGCCCGGACGGGTCGCCGCGCAGGTGCGCCCGGAACCAGGCGAGCGACTCGCGGATCGCCACGAGGCCGTGCCGGGCGTCGGCGTGCCACCACGGCCCGATCGTGAGGTACGGACGGTGCCCCGCGGCCCGCAGCGCCAGGTAGTCGCGCAGCTCCCACGGCAGGAACACGTCATACCAGCCGCCGAGGAGGGTGACGGGCGCCTCGACCGCACCGACCCGTCCGCTGAAGTCGCGCTTGTCCCAGTACGGCGAGTCGGGAGAGCCGTGGTGGGTGAGGAGGTCCTGGTAGAACCGCATGGGCGCGCCGCCGGTCAGCACGTCCAGGTCGGCGAGCGGGCGGCCGGTCCCGGCCGCGCGGACCGCGCGGCGCCGCGACAGCAGCGGCGCGGTAAGCATGCCGAACGGCCGCTGCTGCCGGTGCGTGAGGTCCGTCCAGGTCAGCGTGGACTCCAGGGCGAACGACCCGCCGACGTACGCGGCGTCCTGGAACGACGACGCCGTGATCTGTAGCGCCATGGCCTTCAGCTCCGGTCCGGCGTCGACCGCGAGCGCCCATGCCGTGTAGCCGAGGTAGCTGGGGCCGTACACCCCGAACGTGCCGCCGAACCACGGCTGCTCCTTCAGCCACGCGACGGTCGCGACGCCGTCGTCGTGCTCGGCGCCGAGCGGGTCGAACTCGCCGCCGGACCCGAACGTCCCGCGCGCGCTCTGCACGACCAGCTGGAACCCGAACGGCACGAACGGCAGCCCGTTGATCACGGCGGCCGGGCCGCGCCGCCCGTACGGCGTCCGCACCAGGATGGTCGGCGGCGCCTCCCCGCCGGGGCGCCGCGGCCCGGCGGGGGTGTACCGGTCGGCGAGCAGGGTCACGCCGTCCGGCATCGGGACGGGGATGTCGCGCTCGACGGTGATGCGGGGGAGCCCCGGCCGGCGGAGCCGGTCGAGGGGGCCGGGCCGGCGGAGCCGGTCGAGGGGGGCGGGCATGCGGTCCCTGGGGGCCATGCTGTCTCCCGATCGGGGGGCTACTCCTTGGTAACCGTATCCGCTCAGTCCACATCCGGAACCTTCCGGCGTGAGCGTTATGGCGGGCGCGGCGGGCGTCTGGGATCGTGGACGCACGCCTCCTGGAAGACGTGACGCGGGGAGACCGAGATGTGGCCTGGAGCGAACGTGGGACCGCCGCCGCCGATGGGCGCGCCCCGGCCCGCCCCGGCGAGGATCAGGCCCAGGGCGGGCTGGTACGCCCTCCCGATCGGCCTGGTCGCCGCGGCGCTCATCGGGTTCCTCGTCGTGCTCCTCCTCGTCGCCGACGAGATGGACACCGCCGACGGCGAGCCGGTGACCGGCGACCCGCGCACCGGCGTCACCGTGCAGCTCACCGAAGGCGCCGGCTACTTCGTCTACGTCCGGGAGAACGGCACGGACCCCCTGTCGTGCACGGTCACCGTGGGGGAGACGTCCGGGGCGGTCGAGCTGACGCGCAAGAACGCGTGGAGCGCATCCGCGCGCGACTCCTACCGGTACTCCGCGTCGTTCACCGCGCCCGTCACGGGTGAGGCGAAGCTGGCCTGCCGCGGCGCGGACGGCACCGTCATGGTCACCCCGGACGACACCGCCTTCGGCTACCTCGGCATCGCGATGCTCGCCGGCATCGGCGTCTCGATCCTCGCCGTCATCGCCTTCATCGTCATCATGGTCCGGCGGGGCTCGGCCAAGCGCCGCGCCGCCGTCTTCGGGTACTGACCGTCAGGCGGTGAGCTCGCGCTGCAGGGGGGTGCGGAACCGGGGGACCGCGCGGACGTCGCCGTACCAGGCGGCCATGCGGGCGGCCTCCCGCTCGACGGCGGCCGCGGCCTCGGCGCCCGCGTCCTCCAGGAGCCGGAACGCGATCTCGCCGTCCGCGCGCTGAGCCCACCCGCCCACGATCCGGCCGTCCCACCAGACCGTGGGGCCGATGTTGCCGCTGCGGTCGAACAGGGCGGCGCGGTGGTCGCCGAGGAACCAGTCGCGGTTCTGCCAGCCCATCGGCGTCGGGTCGAGCGCGGGCAGCAGCGCCGCCCACGGCTCGGGGGCGGCGACGGGCTCCAGGTCGTCGGCCAGGACGATCCCCGCCGCGCCGTCGAGATCGACGTCCGCGACGTCCAGCGGGGCGAGGGCCTTGGCGACGTCGCCTGCGGTCCAGCCCGTCCACCACTTGAGGTCGGAGACCGGGGCCGGGCCGAACGCGCGCAGCCACCGCCGGACGAGCTCGGTGCGGGCCTGCGCGGGCGGAACGTCGGGGACGCCGCCGGGCAGCCACGCCTCGACCGGCGCCCACCGGTAGCGGCTGCTCGCCCATGACCCGTCCGGCCGCCCCCGGACGATGCGCCCCGCGCAGCCGAGCGTCACCAGCACCCACGTGGTGATGTTCATGGGCTTGGAGTAGGACTTGCCGGGCGCCGGGTTCACCCGCGTCCGCAGCACGGGCACGTCGGCGCCCAGCTGCGCGCCGGTGGCCTCGCCGCGCGCCAGCAGCGCGTCGTGCGCCGCCTCCTCCGCCGCCGCCCACCAGGCCGCGACGTCGTCGGTGATCCCCGCCTGCTCGATGAACCGGCCGTAGGTGCGGCGCTGCTTGGCGGCGAGCGCCGTGGCCGTGGACGCCTGCAGCACCGGGACGAGCTCGGTCGGCGCGACGAACATCGTCCGGCGCATCGCGAGCATCCGCAGCAGCGTCCGGTCGTCGTACAGCGCCCGCTCGACGTCGGCCGGGCCGGCGGTGCGGGTGCGGGCCGCCACCGACAGGAACACCGTCGCCGGGTCGGTGGCGTGCAGCACCACCAGCGACCGGACCACGTCCAGGACGTCGTCGGTGCGGTCGCCGGCCGCGAGCCGGTGCCGCACGCCGAGCCGGGCCCGCCGTTCCGCCACGCTGATCGAACGCATGAGCGAATCCTAGCGGTCCCCGCGCCCGGATCAGCCCGGATTGTTGGAGATCTTCACGACGACCTGGTCCTTCGTGACGGACTGGACCGAGATGTCCATCCCCTCGGCCTGCTCGCCCTGCCCGACGGGCACCGTCACGGTCTGACCGCCGATCTTCATCGTGACGTTCTGCCCCTGCACGTCGACCAGCTCGGCCTTGACGCCGAGGATCGTCGCGCTCGCGTTGACGCCCCGCTCGAACGTCACGGTGCAGGCGTTCACGCTGCACTCCGTGGTGGCGTTCTCGCTGCTGCACGCGGTCAGGCCGGCGAGCGGGAGGAGGGCGAGGGGGAGGACCGTCAGCTTGCGGCGCAGGGAGAGGCTCATGCGGCCGAGTCTAGGGCGTCGCCCACCGCTCCGCCCTGCCCGTCCGGGGGACGACGCCGCCTCAGGAGCGCGACGGCGCGCCGTGCCCGGTGTGGGAGCCGCCGTGCTGGTCGCCCGCCACGATGCTGCCGCCGAGGTCCGTGCGGAGCGACTCCAGCGTCCGATGCGTCCCGACCGCGATCCAGCGCGGCCCGACGAGGTACTGCCCGCCCCACGGCTTCGCCTCCGTCAGCCACGCGTCGCGGCCCTGGTCGGTGGTGAAGCTCACCAGGACGTAGCGGCCCCGGGAGTTCGTGCAGTTGCCCTGCTGCAGCTCCGCCGCCTTCCGCTTGCCGGCGAGGTCGCACCCCGTCCGCGCGGCGAGCTCGTCGAGGGTCGCGGGGGTGCCCGCGCGGTCGCCCGCACCGGTCGCGGTCTTCGCGCCCGCCGAGCAGCCGGCCGTCAGCGCCAGCGCGGCGGCGCCCAGCAATGCGCAGGCCAGCGCCCTTGGACGGTGCGTGGAGCCCATGGTCTCGTCCTCCCGGGGTGAGGTACTCGATTCGACGGGGAGATACGCGCCCCGCCCCGGAAAGGTTCAGCCCGCGCCTACAGGAGGCGTGCGGCGGCGATGGCGCGGACGGCGGGGTCCTCGGCGGCGTCGAGCTCGAGGCGGCGCAGCCGCGTGCGGGTGTCGCGGGTGAGGGGGGCGAGGCGGGCGGCCTCCTGCCGCGCCTTCTCCTCGCAGTCCCAGAGGGCCTCGACCGTATGGGCCTCGGCGGTGTGGGGGGCGGTCCGGGCCAGCGCGGTGAGCACACGCGGCCGCAGGAACGCGTAGGTGGTCTCGGTCCAGGCCGTCTTGAGCAGGTCCACGGCCTCGCCGGCGCGGAGCCGCCCGAGCCCCTCGACGGGACTCGCGGCGCCCGTCCAGTCGCGCCGCTCGACGGCGCCGCGCAACTCGTCCATGAGCAGCGGGATGTCCTGGCGGGTGCCGTGCCGGGCGACGATCCGCAGGCCGAGGCCGGCGCAGCCGCCGCCTTCGGCCGCCCAGGCGCGCGCCCGCGGCAGGCTTTCGGGCCCGTAGTCGCCGAGGGCCCGGCACACGGCGCCGCCGGCGCGGCTGGGCCGCTGCCGCAGCAGCTCCTCGGCGAGGTCGAGCAGTGCGGGCGCGCGCCGGCGGCCCAGCTCGAAGATGGCGGCGACCGCGCCGGCGTCCCGCCCCCGCGCCAGGTCGAGCAGCTCGTCGTCGGTGCGCTCGGGGCGCCGGACGGAGGCGGGCACCGGCCGGCGGGTCCGCTCCGGGTCGAGCCGCCGCGCCAGCGCCGCCGCGATCCGCGGCCGGGACGCCGCCCACGCCTCGATCACCGGGCCGGGCGGCCCGGTCAGCAGCATGTCCAGTTCCGCCTCGTCGCAGCGGTCCGCCACGACGGCGTCCAGCCCCGCCGCCAGGCCCGGGTCGCCGAGGGCCACCAGCGTCTCCACGGCGGCGAACCAGTGCTCGCCGTCCTCGGCGTACCGGCGCAGCGGGACGGCCGCCTCCCGTCTGCTCAGCCGCACCAGATCGGCCAGGACGTCCAGCGCCAGCCGCACCCGCCCTTCATCGGCGCCGGCGTCGCGGGCGTCGTCGCGGGGAGTCGCGCCGGAGGGGAGGCCGGGTTCGCCGGCCGGGTCGAACAGGTGCTCCGCGACCGGGCCGGTCGGCAACTCGAGATCGACCATGAGCCGGGCGTAGTACAGGCTGCGCGCCTCGCAGCGCGGATCCCGCCGTGGATCGCTGCGCACGCAGTCGTACACGTACTCGCCCGCGCCGGGCGTGTCCGCGGCGCGCCGCGCCGCCCTGCCGAGCCCCCGCTGCAGCTGACCGCGCAGCGTGCCCGCCGATTCCCACTCGACCTCGTTGTTCACCAGGCCAGAATGCGCACCCGATGCGATATCGGGCAAGTTCTTTACCCGGTGCGGTGCCGTCCCCGCCCAAGGTCAGAAGGTCCGCTGGGCCGCCCAGGAGGCGTGCAGGTCCGCGTAGACCCCGGGCACGGCGACCAGTTCGGCGTGCGGGCCGCGCTGCACGATCCGCCCCGCGTCGAAGACGATGACCTCGTCGGCCGACTCAGCGGTCGACAGCCGGTGCGCGATCGCGACCGCCGTACGGCCCCGCGTCGCGCCCTCCAGCGCCCGCTGGATGCGGACCTCCGTCGCCGGGTCGACGGCCGAGGTCGCCTCGTCCAGGACGAGCAGGTCGGGGTCGGCGACGTAGGCGCGGGCCAGCGCGACGAGCTGCCGCTCGCCCGCCGACAGCGACTCGCCGCGCTGCCCGACGGGCGTCGCCAGGCCCAGCGGCAGGCCGTCCAGCCAGTCGGCGAGACCCAGCTCGGTCAGCGCGAGGAGCAGCTCGGCGTCGGACGCCTCCGGCCGCCCGTACCGGATGTTGTCGGCGAGGGAAGCGTCGAACAGGAACCCGTCCTGCGGCACCATCACCACGCGCTCGCGCAGCGACGAGAACCGCACCCGGTCGAGCCTCACCCCGTCGACCAGCACCCGCCCGGACGAGGGGTCCATGAGCCGGGTGAGGAGCTTCGCGAACGTCGTCTTGCCGGACCCGGTCTGGCCGACGATCGCGACGCGGCTGCGCGGCGCGATGTCCACGGTCACGCCGTGCAGGACGGGCGGGCCGCCGGGGTACCCGAACCCGACGTCCTCGAACCGGACCTCGATCGGGCCGCGCGGCAGGACCTCCCCGTCCTCGCCCGGGTCGGCGACGTCCGGGACGGTGTCGAGGACGCCGAGGACCCGCCGCCAGCCCGCGATCGCGTTCTGCGCCTCGTTCAGGACCTCCGTCGCCGTCTGCATGGGGCTGACGAACAGCGTCACCAGGAACAGGAACGCGACGAGCTCCCCGGCGGTCAGCTCCCCGCCGATGCCGAGCAGCACGCCCGCGACCACCACCGCGGCCGTGGCGACCGCCGCGACCAGTTCCCCGACGGGGAACGTCAGCGCGACCATCGCCTGGGCGCGGGCCTGCGCGTCCCGGTGCGCCTCGACGGTCGCGTCGACGCGCCGGCCGGTCCGCTCCTCCGCCGCGTGCGCCCGGATGACCGACGCGCCCACGACCGACTCGCTGACGGCGGCGAGCAGGTCGCCCATCCGCTCCCGCACCCGCGTGTACCGGGCCGACACGATCCGCTGGAAGCGCCGCAGCACGAACGCGAGCGGCAGGAACGCCGCCCACACCAGCAGCGCGAGCTGCCAGGAGTACACCAGCATCAGCACGCTCGCGACGGCGAGCTGCCCCATCGACACGATGAACATCAGCCCGCCGGACTGCATGAACGTGCTGATCTGGTCGACGTCGCCCGTCACCCGCGACACCAGGGCGCCGCGCCGCTCGGTGCTCTGGGTCAGCATCGACAGGTCGTGGACGTGCCGGAACGCCCGCACCCGCAGCGCCGACAGGCCCGCCTCCGAGGTCCGGTACAGCCGGACGTTCATCGCGTACGCGCACACGGCCGTCAGCACCACCGCGACCGCGCACAGCAGCACAGCCGTCCGGACGAACCCGATGTCGGGCCCGCCGGGGCCGCCGAGGCCCCGGTCGATCGTCTGCTGCACGGCGATGGGCACGACGACCCGTCCCGCCGTGGAGAGCAGCGCCAGCGCGATCGTCCCCGGCAGCCCGGCGGCGAACTCCGGGCTGAGCCGCAGCCCCCGCCGCAGGGTGCTCAGCGCCCCCACCGTGGTGGACGTCTGGTCGATCGCCGTCATGTGAGGGCCTCCTCGCCGCCCTGGACCGCGCCCGGATCGGCGTCGCGCTCCGCGTCCCGTTCGACCGCCTCGTGCTCCGCCTCGGCCCGCTCGTACGCGGTGACGAGGTTCCGGTAGCCCTCGGAGCGTTCCAGCAGGTCGGCGTGGGCACCGCGCGCGGTGACGCGGCCGTGCTCCAGGTAGACGACCTCGTCCGCGAGCGCGATCGTGGCCTTCCGGTAGGCGACGACCACGACGGTCGTGCCCGTCCCGGACTCCCGCAGGCCCGCCAGGATCCGCGCCTCCACCTGCGGGTCGACGCTGGACGTCGCGTCGTCCATGACGAGCAGCCGCGGGCGGCGCACCAGCGCGCGGGCCAGGGCGAGGCGCTGCCGCTGCCCGCCCGACAGCGTCGTGCCGCGCTCCCCGACCGGGGTGTCGAGCCCGTCGGCGAGGGCCGCGACGAACCCGTCGGCCTGGGCGAGGCGCAGCGCCTCCCAGATCCGCTCGTCCGACACGTCCAGGCCGAGCGTCACGTTCCCGCGCACCGTGTCGTCGAACAGGAACGTCTGCTGCGGGACGAGCGCCGCCGCCGCGGCCACCCCGCCGCGCCGGACGTCGCGCAGGTCGACGCCGTCCAGCAGGACCGAGCCGTCGGCGGGGTCGACCAGCCGCACCAGCAGCGACGTCAGCGTCGACTTGCCCGACCCGGTCGGGCCCACGACGGCGACCGTCCGGCCGGGCGACGCGCCGAACGACACGTCCCGCAGGACGGCCCGGCCCTCCTCCGTGTCCTCGTAGGAGAACCGGACGTCCCGGACCTCCAGCTCCGCGGCGGCGGCCCCGTCCAGGGCCCCGTCCCCGAACGGCAGGGAGCCGCGGGCGTCCAGGACGCTCCGGACCCGCTCCCAGCCGACGACGCTGCGCGGGACCTCCGCCAGCACCCAGCCGAGCGCCCGGACCGGCCACGCCAGCAGCGTGAACAGGTACGCGACCTGCACCAGGTCGCCGGCCGACATCGCGCCCGCGTCCAGCCGCACCGACCCGATCAGCAGGACGGCCAGGACACCGAGGTTCGGCAGCGCCTCCAGTACCGGGTCGAACAGCCCGCGGATGCGGCCGACCGCCACGTTCGCGTCCCGCAGCGCCTCCGCCCTGTCCAGGAACCGCGCGGTCTCGGCGCGCTCGCGGCCCAGGGTCTTGACGACCAGGCCGCCCTCGAAGCTCTCGTGCGCGACCTCGCTGACCTCCGCGCGCAGCCGCTGGGCGCGGGTCGCGACGGGCGCGAGCCGCCGCTGGTACACCACGTTGATCAGCGCGATGGCGGGGAAGATCAGGAACCCGACCGCCGCCACCGCGACATCGGTCACCAGGATCGACACGGCCGCGATCATCAGCATGAACACCACGCCGACCGCCATCGGCAGCGGCGCGAGCGGCGCCCACGTCGCCTCCACGTCGGCGTTGGCGTTCGACAGCAGCTGCCCGGTCGGGTGCCGGTGGTGCCACGCCAGCGGCAGCCGCAGGTACCGCCGCGTCACAGCGCGCCGGTAGCGGGCCTGCATCCGGTACTGCATGAGGCCGGCGTAGAACCGGCGCCCGGCGACGCCGAGGGCCTTCAGCAGCGCCACTCCCATGATCGCGGCGGCCGCGGCGGCGAGCGCCCCCGCCGTCGTGTGCCCGGACCGGAACGCCGGCAGCACCACCCGCTCGGTCACCTCGCCGAGCACCCGCGCCATCGCGACGGTCGTCACCGCGTACAGCGCGCTCGCGCCGACCGACACCGCGAACACCCGCGGCTCGGCCCGCACCGCCACCCACAGGACCCGCAGCCCCTCCCGCAGGACCTGCGGGTCGACGCGTTTCGTCGGTGGTGGCACGGCGGCTCCTCGGGGTGGCGGCGGCGCCCGGACGCCCCGCGCACCGGCCGGCGGGGGAGCGCGGGCTCGGATATGCCTACCATCCGGCGATGACTCTTATTCCCGGCCGCACGGATGTCCCGTATTCCCGGCACGGACGGGGGCGTCCTACGATCGGGCGATGAGCACAGACTCCGCGCCGTCCCCCGCCGGCCCCGTCCGGCTCGAGCGCCGCGCGCTCGCCGACGCCCTCGCCGCGGCGGGTCCGGACGCCCCCACGAAATGCGGCGGCTGGACCGCCCGCGACCTCGCCGCCCATCTCGTCACCCGCGAAGGGCGGCCGGACGCCGCCCCGGGAATACTGCTGTCCCCGCTCGCCTTCTACACCGAGCGGGTCCGCCGCCGCACCGCGGCCGCCGTTCCCTTCGATGAACTGGTGAAACGCTTTCGCGAGGGGCCGCCGAAGTTCTCCCCGCACGCCCTTCCGGGCGTGGACAAAATCGCGAACGCGGCGGAGTTCTTTGTTCACCATGAGGACATCCGCCGCGCACGCCCCGGCTGGGAGGCCAGGGAGATCCCGGCCGATCTCGCGGAGCTTCTTTGGACGAGGATTAAAATTGCCCGCTTTGTCCTAAGAAAGGTCCAGGTCGAGGTCACGCTCGTGCAACCCGACGGCCGCAGCGTCCGCGTCTCCGGCGGCAAGGGATCCGGATCCGGGTCCGGCGGCGGGGTCCGAGTGCACGGCGCGGTCGGCGAACTCGTGCTGTGGGCCCTCGGGCGCACCGACGTCGCGGATGTCCGCCTCACGGGCGACACGGACTCTGTCAAGACCCTGACCGAGACCGGTTGGGGTCTTTAACGGCCAGGTAACGGCAGGGGTTCGCCGAGGGAAGAATCGGGAGCCTTGCGGCGCCTCCGTTTTACGCGGATCCGGTGATACGGTGGGGCTGTCGGTTGCAGTCGTGGTTCTCGATCGTTTGGACGGACGCCCGCGGACTGATGGCAGCGGGCGTTTTGGCTTTTCGGGACCGTACCGGGGGCGAGAGCGTTCCGCAGTGACCGCGCCGGGCCCGCGAGGTGTGGGCTCATGTTTTGCCGCAAGGAGAAAGACATGCCCCAGCAGGGCACCGTGAAGTGGTTCAACGCCGAGAAGGGCTTCGGTTTCATCGCCGTGGACGGCGGCGGACCGGACGTCTTCGTGCACTACTCGGCGATCCAGAGCTCCGGCTACCGCTCGCTGGACGAGAACCAGCGCGTCCAGTTCGAGGTGACGCAGGGTAACCGGGGTCCGCAGGCCGACCAGGTCGTCCCCCTGTAAGACCCATAGTCCTACAGCGAAGCCCGCCTCCTCCCCAGGGAGGCGGGCTCTTGCTTATCTCCCGGGCCCCGCCGCCGGGGCCAGTAGGATTCCCGCATGCCCACTGCACCTTCCAATCTCGACCCGAAGATCGCCGACCGGCTGAAGCGCGACCCCAACGGGCTCGTGGCGGCCATCGCCCAGCAGCACGACACCGGCGAGGTGCTCATGCTCGGCTGGATGGACGACGAGGCCCTGCACCGCACGCTCACCACCGGACGCTGCACCTTCTGGTCGCGCAGCCGCCGGGAGTACTGGGTCAAGGGCGAGACGTCCGGGCACCAGCAGTGGGTGAAGTCGGTCGCGCTCGACTGCGACGGTGACGCCGTCCTCGTGAAGGTCGACCAGGTCGGGGGCGCCTGCCACACCGGCGACCGCACCTGCTGGGACGCCGACGTCCTCGACGCGGTCGTCGGGGAACGCCCCGGGGCATGACCCCCGGGCGTGAACGCGGCCTGACCGCGCTCCTGTGCGCCGCCGGCGCCGGGCTGGCCCTCCTCGCCGCCGGGCGGGAATGGGCGCGGGTCCAGGCGAGCGGCGCGATCACCCCGTACGCGGAACGGCTCACCGGGCACGACCTCGGCGGCGCGGGCGCCGCGCTCGGCTGGGCGGGCCTCGCCGGGCTCGCCGCCCTGTTCGCCACCCGCGGCCGGGTCCGCGCGGCCGTCGGGGCGCTGCTGGCCGTGTTCGGCGCCGGCATCGTCTACGCGTCCGCCACCTCGGTGCAGCGTGCGCACGTGCTGGCGGCGGCGGAGGAGAAGAGCTCCCTGCTGAAGTTCGGCGCGCAGCCCGTCCTGTCCGTGAACCTGTGGTGGATGGCCTCGGTCACCGGCGGCGTCCTCCTCGTCGTCGCGGGCCTGGTCACGCTCGTGCGCGGCACCCGCTGGCCCGGCATGTCGTCCCGGTACGAACGCGACGCGTCCCGCTCCGGCACCGCCGCGCCGCCCGCGCCCGACGACCCGGCCGCCCTGTGGAAGTCCCTCGACCGAGGCGAGGACCCCACCGCGTCCGGCGTGCCCGATCCGAGTGCGCCGCCCTCGGGTGCGCGGGACGGGGCGTGACTCCCGGCGGCGACCTGGTGCTCGTCGCCGAGCACGACCCCGCCGTCGCGGAGCTGCAGCGCCGCTACCTGGCCCGCGCGGGACTCGCGGTCGCGGTCGAGGACGACCCCGCGCGGGCGGCGGCGGCCGTGCGGCGGGTCCGGCCCGACGCCGTCGTCCTCGACGTGTCCGCCGCGCCGCTGCCCGCCGACCTGTACCGGCGGGTCGCGGCGGCCGCCGCGGGCGCCCCGGTGATCGTGCTGACCGGCCCGGTCGATCCGGCCGCCGCCCGTGCGCTCGGCCCGCACCGGGTGCGGCGTCCGTTCGGCCCGCGCGTCCTCGTCGCCGCCGTCGAGGAGGCGCTGCGCGGCGAGCGGCCGCAGCGCGCCCGGCGTCCGCTGCGGGCGGGCCCGGTCGCCTTCGACCCGCGCGGGCGCACCGCCACCGTCGGCGACCGGCGGGTCGCCCTCACCGGCACCGAGTCCGACCTGCTGGAGTTCCTCATGGGGAACCCGGGCCGGGTCTTCACGCGCGAGCAGCTCCTCGACGCCGCCTGGGGGCCCGCGGCGGGCGCCGGCAGCCGCACCGTGGACGTGCACGTCGCGCAGTTGCGGGCCAAGCTCGGCGCGGGCAGTCCCATCCGCACCGTCCGCGGCGTCGGATACGTCCTCGACGCGTGACCGGCGCGGGCCGGGCGCCGTGACCGAGCGAGTGCCTCAACGGGCCGCCGCCCTTACGCTGGACGGCGTGACCATCGTGCAGCAGCAGCAGCGGCGGCGCGCCCTCCTTCCGCACGCGGCCGTCCTCGCGGCGGTCGGGGCGGGCACGGCCGTCGTGGCCGGCGTCGACCCGAACGAGCCCGGCCACTACCCGGCGTGCCCGTTCCTGTTCCTGACCGGGTGGTACTGCCCAGGCTGCGGAGCGACCCGGCTCGTCCACGCCCTCGCCCACGGCCGCGTGGAGACCGCGTTCGGGCTCAACCCGCTGCTGTTCCTGCTGCTCCCGGTGTTCGGCTACCTGTTCGTCCGCTGGACGGCGCTGACCGCGCGGGGGCGGCCGATGCGGTCCCGGCTGTTCGCGCGCCCGGTGGTCTTCGGCTTCATCGGCCTGCTGATCGTCTACTGGATCGTCCGCAACCTTCCGTTCGCTCAGCCCCTGGCGCCCTGACGCGCGGGAACGTCGCGGGGCCGTCCTGCGCGGCGGGCGCCGACCCCTCCCCGGCGCGAGGCGCGTCCGGCGCGACGGCTACGATCGGTGCACGGATCGACCAGAAATAGGGGGCCTGCACGTGAGCGTTCTGGACGAGATCATCGAAGGCGTCCGGGCCGATCTCGCCGAGAGGCAACGGGAGGTCCCGCTCGACGCCCTCAAGGAGAAGGCGGCGGCCGCGCCCCCGTCCCGCGACGCGCTCGCCGCGCTGCGCGGCCAGGGCGTCTCGGTCATCGCCGAGGTGAAGCGGAGCAGCCCGTCCAAGGGCGCGCTCGCCGCGATCGCCGACCCGGCCGCGCTCGCCCGCGACTACGAGGCGGGCGGCGCCAAGGTGATCAGCGTGCTGACCGAGCGCCGCAGGTTCGGCGGCAGCCTGCAGGACCTGGCGGACGTCCGCGCCGACGTCGACGTCTGCGTCCTGCGCAAGGACTTCATCGTCACCTCCTACCAGTTGTGGGAGGCGCGCGCGTACGGCGCCGACATGGCGCTGCTGATCGTCGCGGCGCTCGACCAGGACGCCCTGGTCTCGCTCGTCGAGCGGGCCGGGTCGATCGGGCTGGTCCCACTCGTCGAGGTCCACACCGAGGAGGAGGCCGAGCGCGCGGTCGCCGCAGGCGCGAAGGTCATCGGGGTGAACGCCCGCGATCTGAAGACCCTCCAGGTCGACCGGAGCGTGTTCTCCCGGATCGCGCCGCTGCTGCCGAAGGACGCGATCAAGATCGCCGAGTCGGGCGTCCGCGGCCCGCACGACCTGCTCGCCTACGCGGCGCACGGCGCCGACGCCGTCCTGGTGGGGGAGAGCCTGGTGATCGGCAAGGACCCGCGGGCCGCGGTCGCCGACCTCGTCGCGGCCGGCGCGCACCCCGCGCTGCGCCAGAGCGGCTGACCGGCCCGGTGACGGACGGGAACGGATAGGGTACGGCCATGCTGGAGCCGCTGCGCGAACGATGGCGGGCTTGACCGACGTCTCCGACCGGTAAGCCCATTTCTCGCATGACAGGACGAGTTCTCTGATGACCATCGATGCCGCCGCGCGCGGCGATCAGGCCGTGCCCGGCCCCGTGCCCGACGCCACGGGCCATTTCGGGAGGTTCGGCGGGCGGTTCGCGCCCGAGGCGCTCATGGCGGCGCTGGACGAGCTGACCCGCGAGTTCGAGGCCGCGAAGAACGATCCCGCGTTCGTCGCGGAGCTGGACGACCTCCTCGTGAACTACGCGGGCCGCCCGAGCCTGCTGACGGAGGCCAAGCGGTTCTCCGAGCACGCCGGGGGCGCCCGGGTGCTGCTGAAGCGCGAGGACCTCAACCACACCGGCTCCCACAAGATCAACAACGTGCTGGGGCAGGCGCTGCTGACCCGGCGCATGGGCAAGACCCGCGTGATCGCCGAGACCGGCGCCGGCCAGCACGGCGTCGCGACCGCGACCGCCGCCGCGCTCCTCGGCCTGGAGTGCACCGTCTACATGGGCGAGGTCGACACCGAGCGCCAGGCGCTCAACGTCGCCCGGATGCGGATGCTCGGCGCCGAGGTGATCCCGGTCCGGACCGGCAGCCGCACCCTCAAGGACGCCTGCAACGAGGCGTTCCGCGACTGGGTCGCGTCCGTCGAGAACACCCACTACTGCATCGGGTCCGTCATGGGCCCGCACCCGTTCCCGATGATGGTCCGCGACTTCCAGCGGATCATCGGGGTGGAGGCGCGGCAGCAGTGCCTCGACCTGACCGGGGCGCTGCCCGGCGCCGTCGTCGCGTGCGTGGGCGGCGGCTCCAACGCGATCGGGATCTTCCACGCGTTCGTCCCGGACGAGTCCGTCCGGCTGTTCGGGTTCGAGGCGGGCGGCGACGGCGTCGCGTCCGGCCGGCACGCCGCGACGCTCGTCGGCGGGTCCCTCGGCGTCATCCACGGCATGCGCACCTACCTCCTCCAGGACGAGGACGGCCAGACCCAGGAGACCCACTCCATCTCGGCCGGCCTCGACTATCCCGGCGTCGGCCCCGAGCACTCCTGGCTGCACGACCTCGGACGCGCCGAGTACCGGGAGATCACCGACGCGGAGGCCATGGACGCGTTCGCGCTGCTGTGCCGCACCGAGGGGATCATCCCGGCGATCGAGTCGGCGCACGCGCTCGCCGGCGTGCTGAAGATCGGCCCGGAACTGGTCGCGGAGATCGGCCCGGGAGCAACCGTCGTCGTGTGCCTGTCCGGGCGGGGCGACAAGGACATGCACACGGCCGCCTCCTTCTTCGGCCTGATGCCGGAAGGGGACGCCCGGTGACCGTCAAGACCGCTTACGACAAGGCCAGGGCGGAGAACCGAGCCGCCCTCGTCGGGTACCTGCCCGCCGGGTTTCCCACCTTCGACGGCGCGGTCGAGGCCGCGAAGGCGATGGTGGACGCGGGCTGCGACGTCATCGAGATCGGCCTGCCCTACACCGACCCGATGATGGACGGCCCCACCATCCAGGACGCCGTCCACCGGGCGCTCGTCGGCGGGGTCCGCGTCGCCGACGTGTTCCGGACGGTCGAGGCGGTCGCCGCGACCGGCGTCCCCACCCTGGTCATGACGTACTGGAACCCCGTCGACCACTACGGCGTCGAGCGGTTCGCCCGCGACCTCGCGGCGGCGGGCGGCAGCGGGCTGATCACCCCGGACCTCACCCCCGAGGAGGGCGGCGACTGGCTCGCCGCCGCCGACGCCCACGACCTCGACAAGGTCTTCCTCGTCGCGCTGAGCTCCACCGACGAGCGCATCGAGGCGATCACCAGGGCGTCCCGCGGGTTCGTCTACGCGGCGTCGCTGATGGGCGTCACCGGCGCCCGCACCGCCATCGACACCGGCGCGCCCCGGCTGGTCGAGCGCACCCGGGAGATCATCGGGCGGGACGGCCGGGACCTTCCGGTCGGCCTCGGCCTCGGCGTCGGCAACGGTGCCCAGGCCGCGGAGGTCGCCGGCTTCGCCGACGGCGTGATCGTCGGGTCGGCGTTCATCCGCCGGCTGCTGGACGCGCTCGACCTCGCGGCCGGCGTCGCGGGCGTCCGGGCGCTGGCCGCCGAACTCGCCGAAGGCGTCCGCAAGGGCCGCTGACCTGCGGCGCCACGGAATCACGGCGGGTGCGCGGGCGTTCCCGGTATGGGGAACCCGGCACCCGCCGGTCTCGTTGGAACCGAAGACGCGCGCCCTCCCGTTAGGGTGAGTTCCCGCCGGCGGTGATGTCCCGGCGGTCCCGGAAGGATCCTCGATGACGCGAGAGACGACGGTGGACGAGCGGACGCCCGTGGCGGCGCCGTCCCGCCCGCGCTGGTGGCAGGCCACGGCCTGGGTGCTGACCCTCACCGGCCTCGGCATCTCGGTCTACCTGACCGTCACCCATTACGAGGAGAGCGCGCTGCTGTGCTCCGCGTCCTCCAGCGTCGACTGCCGCGCGGTCACGACCAGCGAGTACGCCGAGCTGCTCGGCATCCCGATGCCGCTGCTCGGCCTCGCGTTCTTCATCGGCATGGCCGTCCTGATCACCCCATGGGCGCTCCGGTCGACATGGCCGCCGCTGCGGTGGGGACGGCTCGCCGCCACGGCGGTCGGCGTGCTGATGGTGGTGTACCTCGTCGCCGTGGAAGTGGCGATCCTGCACAAGATCTGCCTGTGGTGCACCGGTGTGCACGTCGTCACTATCCTGCTGTTCATCCTCGTTCTGTTCGACGACATCCGGCGCATCGGTCTGGACGACTAGCGACGCCGGCCCGCATCCCTAGGAGAGACCAATGAGCAAGGCGGCACGCGAGCGTTCCGCGCGGGAACGCCTCGCCGGCGAGCGCAAGCGGCAGGCGGCGCGGCAGAGACAGCGCCGGCTGCTCGCCATCGTCATCGGCTCGGTGGTCCTGGTCGCGGCAGTGGTGGTGGGCGCCGTCCTCATCATCGACCACAGGAACAAGAGCGGCCGCGCGGTCGCGCACAAGGGCGCGGTCGCGCCCCTGACCCGCCAGGCGGACGGGTCGATGGTCATGGCGAAGGCGGGCGTGACCAAGCCGGTCATCGAGGTCTTCGAGGACTTCCAGTGCCCGGTCTGCAAGTCGTTCGAGGAGGCGTCGGGCTCCACGATCGAGCAGCTCGCCGCCGAGGGCAAGGTCAAGGTCGTCTACCGGCCGTTCCACCTGTTCGGCGGGCAGAAGGACCCGATCCGCATCAACTCGCTGCGGTCGGCGAACGCGGCGCTGTGCGTCCCCACCGACAAGTGGGTCTCCTACCACGACACCCTCTTCCGCTTCCAGCCCGCCGAGGGCTCCAAGGGCTTCTCGCCCGACGACCTGGTGAAGTGGGGCAAGGACCTCGGGGTCACCGACGCGAACTTCGAAAAGTGCGTCCGGGACCTGCAGAAGGAGTCCAAGGTCCAGGAGATGACCAAGTACGCGCTGGAGACCCGCCGCGTCGAGGGCACCCCGACCGTCTTCCTGGACGGCAGGCAGCTCGACATCCAGACCCAGCTGATGAACCCGGACGCGATGAAGGCCGCGATCCTCGCCGCCGGCGGAGCCGGCTGATCGGTAGAGGCGGCGGAGCCGGCTGATCGGTAGAGGCGGCGGCCGGCTGATCGGTAGAGCCGGCGGAGTCGGCTGATCGATGGGTTCGGCGGCGCCGGCCGGTCGGCTGGGCCGGTGGAGCCGGTTCGATCGGAAGATCGGGCGGTCGGCCGATGCCGAGGGCGGTGTCGCCGGGCAGGCCCGGACGCGTCCGAGCGAACGCCGTGCCGTTCCGTTTGTCCGGAACGGCACGGCGTTCGCGTGCGCGGACGGCGTCCGGCGGGTATCCGGTGGGTTGCGATCTCTCGTCGGCGCCCCGGGACGTGCGGCCGGTGGGCCGCCGAGGCGGTAACGTCAACGCCCATGCAGTCGCTCGCCTTCATCCCGAGTCCCTCCCAGGGCGTCTGGCACCTCGGGCCGATCCCGATCCGCGCCTACGCCATCATGATCATCTTGGGCATCGTCGCCGCGGTCTGGCTCGGCGAGCGGCGCTGGGCCGCCAAGGGCGGCAGCCCCGGTGTGATCATCGACGTGGCGGTGTGGGCCGTCCCGTTCGGCCTCGTCGGCGGCCGCCTCTACCACGTGATCACCGACGCGCAGCGGTACTTCGGCGCGGACGGCGATCCGGTCCGGGCGCTGATGATATGGGAGGGCGGCCTCGGCATCTGGGGCGCCGTCGCGCTCGGCGCGGTCGGCGCGCTGATCGGCTGCCGCCGCCGCGGCATCTCGGTGCTGGCGCTCGGCGACGCCGTCGCGCCCGGCATCGCGCTGGCGCAGGCCATCGGCCGCTGGGGCAACTACTGGAACCAGGAGCTGTACGGCCGCCCGCTCGACGCCTTCTGGGCCCTGAAGATCGACTACGCGCACCGGCCGACGAACCCGGACGGGACGAAGGTCGAGAAGTACGCCGACATCGCCACCTACCACCCGACGTTCCTGTACGAGTCGCTGTGGTGCGTCGGCGTCGCCGTCCTCGTCCTGTGGGCCGACCGGCGCTGGAAGCTCACCCATGGCCGCGCGTTCGCGCTGTACGTGGCCGCCTACACCGTCGGCCGGTTCTGGATCGAGTGGCTCCGCATCGACGACGCCCACCACTTCCTGGGCCTGCGCCTGAACGACTGGACGTCCATCGCCGTCTTCCTCGGCGCCGCCGCCTTCCTGTACATGGCCCGGGGCAGGACGGGCCCGGAGAACGTCGGTGCCCCCGTCGAGGCGGCCGAGGGCGGGAAGGCCGTCCCGGCCGCGACCGTCCAGGACGAGAAGTCCGAGCCGGAGCACGCCGATGAGCCGGTGGGCGCCTCGGAACCGGAGGCGGAGCGGGAGGAGCCCGGGGCGGCCGGAGAGGCGGAGACGGCGGAGGACCCCGAGCCCGAGGTCGGCCCTGAGGCCGAGACCGAGCCCGAGGTCGAGACCAAGCCTGAGGTCGAGACCAAGCCTGAAGCCGAGCCCGAGCCCGAGCCCGACCAGGAGACCGAGGCCGTGGCGGAGCAGGACGAGCCCGGCGAGCCCGTAGAGGTCGTGGAGGCCGAGGGGGGACCCGCCGAGGAGGAGACCGACGACGGTGGGCCGAAGGTCGCCCAGGGCGAACCTGAGCCCGTCCGGGACGGTAAGTAGGGGCGCGTCCGGATGTCGAGTGACGGCGGCGCGCACGACGGGACGGAGCGGCATCACCAGCACCGGGACGTCACCGGTGGGTGGCTGCGGCCGGCCGTGTTCGGCGCGATGGACGGCCTGGTGTCGAACTTCGCGCTGATCGCCGGTGTCGCGGGGGGCCAGGCCGACCCGGACGTGGTGCTGCTCGCGGGTCTCGCCGGGCTGGCGTCGGGCGCGTTCTCGATGGCGGCGGGGGAGTACGTCTCCGTCGCGTCCCAGTCGGAGCTGGCCGAGGCCGAGATCGAGGTGGAACGCGTCGAGCTGGCGCGGCACCCGGACGCGGAGCGGCGGGAGCTGGCGCAGGCGTTCGAGGCGCGCGGCGTCGATCCGGACACGGCCGCGGAGGTGGCGCGGCAGCTGCACCGCGACCCGGCCGAGGCGCTGGAGGTGCACGCGCTGGCGGAGCTCGGGGTGACGCCGGGGGACCTGCCCTCGCCGGTGCTGGCGGCCCTGTCGTCGTTCCTGTCGTTCGCGGTGGGGGCGCTGCTGCCCGTGCTGCCCTATCTGGCCGGCGCGTCCACCCTGTGGCCGGCCGCGGTCCTCGCCGCCCTCGGCCTGTTCGGCGCGGGGGCGCTGGTGGCGCGGATCACGGCGCGGTCCTGGTGGTCCGGTGGGACGCGGCAGCTGCTGCTCGGCGGAGCCGCCGCCGCGATCACCTACGGGGTCGGCGCGCTGATCGGCACGACCGCCCTCTGACCGTACGGTCAATCCGGATGAATCGCCCTTTTGGGCGCGGGGAGGGGGCCGGTCCCGCTAAGCTCCGGGGCGTGATCGAGGCTCGTGACACAGGTTCCCCCCGGCCGGACGCAGGCGGGGCCGCGGGCGGGGACTTCTGGCCGGCGGAGTCGCCCGGCCGCAAGAAGCCCGCTCCCCGGCTCCTCATCGGCGGCGCGGTCGCCCTGGTGCTGGTGGTGGCCGCGGTCGTGGCGGCGCTGACGCTGACCGGCGGCGAGGACGAGGGCCCGGACGGCCCGGCCCGCCCGGTGCCCACCGCCTACACGCCCGACTTCGACGGCGAGGGTTTCCGCGCGATCGCGTCCCGGGACGTCGACAAGCGGCCGGTCGCGCCGGGGGAGGTGTTCCCGGCCGGGGTGAAGACGGTCAGATCCGGCGCGTTCACGTTCACCCTGGCGGGATCGGAGATCGCGACCGACTGCAAGGCCGCCACCTGGGGCGCGCGCCTCCAGGCGGACCTCGCGAAGTTCGGCTGCACGCAGGTCATGCGCGCCGCGTACGTGAGCCCCGACCGCAAGTACACCGGCCAGTTCATCGCGATCAACCTGGCGTCCGAGGAGGGTGTCGAGCAGGTCCTGCGCGACCTCGACCCCGCCACCGGCGCCGGCTGGGTGCTGCCGTTCAACCCGAAGGGCGCTCCCGCGTTCGGCGCCGGGTTCAGCGCCGCCTATGCCAAGACCTACGGCCACTACGCCGTGATCACGACCGTGCAGCGCACCGGCGGGGCGCAGCCCGGCTCGCTCAACGAGATGATCGAGGCGAGCCTGGCGATCGAGAATCCCGCCGACTTCGTGTGGGGTCGCCTGGATCTGGTCGCCCCAGGTCAGGGGCGCCGCCCGTGACCCGCGCGGGAACCCGCCGGTACACGGCTCCGGCCCAGTAGTCTGCGCCGTAGTGGACCACGAGGAGCGCGGCCGCCCGGGCGGCCCCAGGCCGAGTCCGCCCGCCCGCAGGGCGCGGCGGCAGCCTCCGGCGCGCCGCCCGTCCGGTCGTGTGGCCCCCTCCGCCCGTCCCCGGACCCCCGCCCGGCCACCGGCCGCCGGGGTCCCCGGGTACCCGGGCGCGCAGGACGACGGCGCCCCGCTCGGCGCGGAGCCGCCCCGGCGGCCGGGCCCGCGCACGGGCCGTCCGGAACGGTCCGGCAGAGCGAAACGCCCGTCCGGCGCGAGCAGGCCGGTGCGGATGTACCTCGGCGCGGCCGCGGTCCTCGCCGTCGTCGCGGTGCTGATCCTCGCCGCGGTGACCCTCCTGGGCGGCCGGGACGGCGCGTCGGGCGGCGCGGACGCCGGCACCGGCGCGGCGGGCGTCCCGGCCGAAACCGGCCCCTCACCGGCGTCCTACTCCAGCTCGGCCTCGTCGGAGGCGTACCGGGGCCTCGCGCGGCGCCGGGACGACCCGGCCCCCCTCACCGCCGGGGAGGTGTTCCCCGAGTCGGTGTCGGAACTGCGGGCCGAGAAGGCGCGCCCCACCCTGCGCGGCAAGCGGCTGGACGCCGACTGCACCGCCGCCGCCTGGGGCGGGACCGTGGCCGCCGACCTGCGGCGCGGCCGCTGCACCCAGGCCGCCCGGATGATCTACGCCGACACCCGGTCCGGGCACGCCCTGGCCGTGGCGGTGTTCAACCTGGCGTCCGCCGACGACGCCGGCCGGTTCGTCGCGATGCTCGACAAGGCGCGCGGCGGCGGGTTCGTCCGGCCGCTGCCGGTGCCGCGCTCGCGGCACGTGTTCGGGCAGGGCTACGGCATGGCGCGGGGCCTCGCGATGGGGCACTTCGCCGTCGTCACGTGGGCGGAGCGCCTGGACGGCGAGGGCGACGCCCGGGACGAGACGCTGCTGTCGCTGCTGATCGAGGGCGGGAAGGTCCCGGCGGTCCTCGGCCGTGCCGCCCGCACCACGCAATGACCATGAACCGGTCATAGCGGGCCGCTCTTCCTCGAAACCTGGGCTCCCAGGGGTAAACAGTGCGTCCCGGTGATGATCCTCACCGGGACGCGGGAGGGGATCCGGGGCGGCGAGCGTTATCCTGGTCTAAACCACTCAGAGATGGCAGGCAACGGCCGGTGCGGAGCAAGTTTCGCTATCCCGGTCAGTCGGGCATGATCCCGGCAGTGATGTAATGTCATCTCACCGCAGCAGGGCCAACGTCGTCCCAGGACTGCACTGACATCTAGCAGTGACACGACGACGACGGGAGGGTTGATGGCTGCTGCTGCCCTCACGCCGGGCCGCCCCCACCACCAGGGGCTGTACGACCCGGCCAACGAACACGACGCCTGCGGCGTCGGCATGGTCGCCGACCTGCACGGACGCAAGAGCCACGACATCGTCCAGAACGCCCTGACCGTCCTGCGGAACCTGGACCACCGCGGGGCCGTGGGCGCGGAGCCGGACGACGGTGACGGCGTCGGCATCCTCGTCCAGATCCCGGACGCGTTCTTCCGCGAGGTCGCGGGTTTCGCGCTGCCCGAGGCCGGCGCCTACGCCGCCGGGCTCGCGTTCCTGCCCGCGGACGGCGCCGACCGCGCCGCCGCGGTCGCCCACATCGAGACGCTGTGCGTCGAGGAGGGCCTCACCGTCCTCGGCTGGCGGGAGCTCCCGCACGACCCGCGGTTCGCCGGCCCCGCCGCGCGCCGCGTCATGCCGCACTTCGCCCAGCTGTTCATCACGGCCGCCGAGGGCGGCCCGCACGCCGGGAAGACCGGCCTGGAGCTCGACCGCGCCGTGTTCTGCATGCGCGAGCGCGCCGAGCAGGACGTCGCGGTCTACTTCCCGAGCCTGTCCAGCCGGACGATCGTCTACAAGGGGATGCTCACCACCCCGCAGCTGGAGCCGTTCTTCCCCGACCTGTCGGACCGCCGCTTCACCAGCGCGATCGCGCTCGTCCACTCGCGGTTCTCCACCAACACGTTCCCCGCGTGGGAGCTCGCCCACCCGTACCGGTTCGTCGCGCACAACGGCGAGATCAACACGGTGAAGGGCAACCGGAACTGGATGCGCGCCCGCGAGGCGCTGCTGAAGTCCGACCTGCTCCCCGGCGACCTGTCCCGGATCTACCCGGTCATCGACATCGAGGCCAGCGACACGGCGTCGTTCGACGAGTGCCTGGAGCTGCTGCACCTCGGCGGCCGGTCGCTGCCGCACGCCGTCCTGATGATGATCCCGGAGGCGTGGGAGAACCACACCGAGATGGACCCGGCCCGCCGGGCCTTCTACGAGTTCCACTCGACGCTCATGGAGGCCTGGGACGGCCCCGCCAGCGTCAGCTTCACCGACGGCACCGTCGTCGGCGCCGTCCTGGACCGCAACGGCCTGCGCCCCGGCCGCTACTGGGTGACCGACGAGGGCCTCGTCGTGCTGTCCAGCGAGGCCGGCGTGCTCGACATCCCGGCCGCGAGCGTCGTCCGCAAGGGCCGTCTCCAGCCCGGCAAGATCTTCCTGGTCGACACCGAGGCCGGCCGGATCGTCGAGGACGACGAGGTCAAGGCGCAGCTCGCCGCCGAGCACCCGTACGGGGAGTGGCTGCACGAGGGCCTCGTCCGGTTCGAGGAGCTGCCGCAGCGCGAGCGCGAGATCCCGACGCACGAGACGCTCGTCAAGCGCCAGCAGACCTTCGGGTACACCCTCGAAGAGCAGCGGATCATCCTCACCCCGATGGCGAAGACCGGCGCCGAGCCGATCGGCTCGATGGGCACCGACACGCCCATCGCGGTCCTGTCGGAGCGGCCGCGGCTGCTGTTCGACTACTTCAAGCAGCTGTTCGCGCAGGTCACGAACCCGCCGCTGGACGCGATCCGCGAGGAGCTCGTCACCTCGCTGCAGTCCACCCTCGGCCCGGAGGGCAACCTCCTGGAGCCCGGCCCGGACTCGTGCCGCCGGCTCGTCCTGCCGACCCCGATCCTGGACAACGACGAACTGTCCAAGATCATCCACATCAACGACGAGGGGTCCCTGCCGCACCTGCAGGCCCACGTCGTCCACGGCCTCTACGACGTCGCCGGCGGGGGAGAGGCCCTGGAGGCCCGCCTCGAGGAGATCTGCTCCGAGGTGTCCCGCGCCATCGAGGCCGGCGCCCGCGTCATCGTCCTGTCGGACCGCGGCGCCGACTCGGCCCGCGCGGCCGTCCCCGCGCTGCTCCTCACCGGCGCCGTCCACCACCACCTGATCCGGGAGAAGTCCCGGACGAAGGTCGGCCTGGTCGTCGAGACCGGCGAGGCCCGCGAGTGCCACCACATGGCGCTGCTCATCGGGTACGGCGCGTCCGCGATCAACCCCTACCTCGCCATCGAGACCGTCGAGGACCTCGTCCGCGGCGGCGTCATCCGCGACGTCGACCCCGGCAAGGCCGTCCGCAACCTCGTGAAGGCGTACGGCAAGGGCGTCCTGAAGGTCATGTCGAAGATCGGCGTGTCCACGGTCGCGTCCTACACCGGCGCGCAGATCTTCGAGGCCATCGGCCTCGGCCAGGACGTCGTGGCCCGCGCCTTCACCGGCACCACCTCCCGGCTCGGCGGCGTCGGCTTCGACGTCCTCGCCCGCGAGGTCGCCGAGCGGCACCGCCGCGCCTACCCGGCCGGCGGCAACGAGCTCGCGCACCGCACCCTCGAGGTCGGCGGCGAGTACCAGTGGCGCCGCGAGGGCGAGCCGCACCTGTTCAACCCGGACACGGTGTTCAAGCTCCAGCACGCCACCCGCACCCGCCGCTACGAGATCTTCAAGGAGTACACCGCCAAGGTGGACTCCCAGGCGGAGCGGCTCATGACCCTCCGCGGGCTGTTCAAGCTCAAGGAGGGCGCCCGGCCGCCGGTCCCGATCGACGAGGTCGAGCCCGTATCGGAGATCGTCAAGCGGTTCTCCACCGGCGCCATGTCGTACGGCTCCATCTCCGCCGAGGCGCACGAGACCCTCGCCATCGCGATGAACCGCCTCGGAGGCAAGTCCAACACCGGCGAGGGCGGCGAGGACCCGCGGCGCTTCACCCCGGACGAGAACGGCGACCTGCGCCGCAGCGCGATCAAGCAGGTCGCGTCCGGACGGTTCGGCGTCACCTCCGAGTACCTCACCAACGCCGACGACATCCAGATCAAGATGGCGCAGGGCGCCAAGCCCGGCGAGGGCGGGCAGCTGCCCGGCCACAAGGTCTACCCCTGGGTCGCCAAGACCCGGCATTCCACCCCGGGCGTGGGCCTGATCTCGCCGCCGCCGCACCACGACATCTACTCGATCGAGGACCTCGCCCAGCTCATCCACGACCTGAAGAACGCCAACCCGGCGGCGCGGGTCCACGTGAAGCTGGTCGCCGAGGTCGGCGTCGGGACCGTCGCGGCCGGCGTGTCCAAGGCGCACGCCGACGTCGTGCTGATCTCCGGCCACGACGGCGGCACCGGCGCGTCCCCGCTGACGTCCCTCAAGCACGCCGGCGCGCCCTGGGAGCTCGGCCTCGCCGAGACCCAGCAGACGCTGCTGCTCAACGGCCTGCGCGACCGCATCGTCGTGCAGACCGACGGGCAGATGAAGACCGGCCGGGACGTCGTCGTCGCCGCCCTCCTCGGCGCCGAGGAGTACGGCTTCGCGACCGCGCCGCTCGTCGTGTCGGGCTGCATCATGATGCGGGTCTGCCACCTCGACACCTGCCCGGTCGGCGTCGCCACCCAGAACCCCGTCCTGCGGGAGCGGTTCTCCGGCAAGCCCGAGTTCGTCGTCAACTTCTTCGAGTTCATCGCCGAGGAGGTCCGCGAGTACCTCGCGGCCCTCGGCTTCCGCACCCTGGACGAGGCGATCGGGCGCGTCGAGATGATCGACGCCCACGAGGCCGTCGACCACTGGAAGGCGTCCGGGCTCGACCTCACCCCGATCCTGCACGTCCCGGAGACCGCCGGCGAGCTGCGGTGCGTCACCGTCCAGGACCACGGGCTGGAGAAGGCCCTCGACAACACCCTCATCCAGCTCGCCGAGGGCGCCCTCGCCTACGGCGACAAGGTGACCCTCGACCTGCCGATCCGCAACGTCAACCGCACCGTGGGGACGATGCTCGGCCACGAGCTCACCAAGAGGTGGGGCGGCGAGGGACTCCCCGACGACACCATCGACATCACCTTCACCGGGTCGGCGGGCAACTCCTTCGGCGCGTTCATGCCCCGCGGGATCACCCTCCGCCTCACCGGCGACGCCAACGACTACGTCGGCAAGGGCCTGTCCGGCGGGCGCATCACCCTGCGCCCGCCCGCCGACGCGGTCTTCAAGGCCGAAGAGCAGATCATCGGCGGCAACGTCATCCTGTACGGCGCCACCTCCGGCGAGCTGTTCGCCCGCGGCGTCGTCGGGGAGCGGTTCTGCGTCCGCAACTCCGGTGCCACCGCCGTCGTCGAGGGCGCCGGCGACCACGCCTGCGAGTACATGACCGGCGGCCGCGCCCTCATCCTCGGACCCACCGGGCGCAACATCGCGGCCGGCATGTCCGGCGGCGTCGCCTACGTCCTCGACCTCGTACCCGAGCGGGTCAACGGCGAGATGGTCGACCTGGAGGCGCTCACCGACGAGGACCTGGCGTTCGTCCGCACCCTGGTGGAACGCCACCGCGCCGAGACCGGCTCGGAGGTCGCCGCCCGGCTCCTCGCCGACTGGGACACCGCCGCCGCCCGCTTCACCAAGATCATGCCGCGCGACTACCGCCGCGTCCTGGAGGCCATGGCCCAGGCCGAGGCCGAGGGACGCGACGTCGACGAGGCCGTCATGGCCGCGGCGCAGAGCTGAAAGGGGGAACCTGCACAATGGCCGACCCGAAGGGTTTCCTGACCGTCCAGCGGGAGCTCCCGAAGCGCCGCCCGGTCGACGTCCGCATCAAGAGCTGGTCCGAGGTCTACGAGACGTTCGGCAACGAGAGGCTCGAGAAGCAGGCGAGCCGCTGCATGGACTGCGGCATCCCGTTCTGCCACCAGGGCTGCCCCCTCGGCAACCTCATCCCCGAGTGGAACGACCTCGTCTACCGCAAGGACTGGCACGAGGCCATCGAACGGCTCCACGCCACCAACAACTTCCCGGAGTTCACCGGGAGGCTGTGCCCCGCCCCGTGCGAGGCGGCCTGCGTCCTCGGCATCAACCAGGACCCGGTCACCATCAAGCGGGTCGAGGTCGAGATCATCGACCGGGCGTTCGCCGAGGGCTGGGTCCGTCCCCAGCCGCCCGCCGTGAAGACGGGCAAGAAGGTCGCCGTGATCGGCTCCGGGCCCGCCGGCCTCGCCGCCGCGCAGCAGCTCACCCGCGCCGGCCACGACGTCAAGGTGTACGAGCGCGCCGACCGCGTCGGCGGGCTCCTGCGCTACGGCATCCCCGAGTTCAAGATGGAGAAGCGGCACCTCGACCGCCGCATCGCCCAGATGCGCGCCGAGGGCACCGACTTCAAGACCTCGGTGAACGTCGGCGTCGACATCACCGCCGACGAGCTCCGCGCCTCCTACGACGCGGTGGTCCTCGCCGGCGGCGCCACCGCCTGGCGCGACCTCCCCGTCCCCGGACGCGAGCTCAAGGGCGTCCATCAGGCCATGGAGTACCTGCCCCTCGCCAACAAGGTGCAGGAGGGCGACTACGACGAGCCCGCCATCACCGCGGAGGGCAAGCACGTCGTCGTCATCGGCGGCGGCGACACCGGCGCCGACTGCATCGGCACCGCGATCCGGCAGGGCGCCGCGTCGGTCACCCAGCTCGAGATCATGCCGCAGCCCCCGGCGACCCGGCCCGGCAGCCAGCCCTGGCCGACGTTCCCCATCCTGTTCAAGGTGGAGAGCGCCCACGAGGAACTCGCCGACATGGGCGGCGACCGCGTCTACGCGGTCTCCACCACCGCGTTCCTCGGCGACGAGGACGGCGCCGTCCGCGCCCTCCGGGTCGTCGAGGTCGGCGGTCCCGAGACCGGCTTCGCGCCGATCGAGGGCACCGAGCGGGAGATCCCCGCCCAGCTCGTCACCCTCGCCATGGGCTTCCTCGGCCCGCAGCGCGAAGGACTCCTCGAGCAGCTCGGCGTGGACCTCGACCAGCGCGGCAACGTCGTCCGCGACGCGTCCTACAAGACGTCCGTGGACGGCGTCTACGCCGCAGGTGACATGGGCCGCGGCCAGTCGCTCATCGTCTGGGCGATCGCCGAGGGCCGCGCCGCCGCGCACGGCGTCGACGAGCACCTCACCGGACGCACCGCCCTGCCCTACCCCATCCCGCCCACGGCCCGCCCCATGGCCTGACGGGCAGCCCCGGGAGCGATCCCGGAACCGAAGAACCGACCGTCCGCCGTGCCTCCCGCCCGGGAGGCACGGCGGGCTTCGTCCCGGCCAGAAAAGGACCCATGCCGATCCGGCGGACCGACGTCACCACCTGGTACCTCGAGCAGCTCGACCCGTCCGACCTGCGGCCCGCCCGCGCCCCCGGCACCCCGGCCGCGATCGTCCGCGCCGAGATCCCCAGCCCCGAGTTCGGCCGCTACCTCTACACCGCCGTCGGCGGCGACTGGTACTGGACGGACCGCCTCGCCTGGACCCGCGACCAATGGGCCGGCTGGCTGTCGCGGCCCGGCGTCGAGACCTGGGTCGCGCACGTCCGCGGCACCCCCGCCGGGTACGCCGAACTCGACCCGCGCCCCGGCGGCCTCGTCGAGATCACCTGCTTCGGGCTCCTGCCCGCCTTCACCGGCCAGGGCCTCGGCGGCCACCTCCTCACCGTCGCCACCGCCCGCGCCTGGGACCTCGCGACCCGCTGGGACGACCGCAAGCCCACCGCGCGCGTCGGCGTCTCCACCCGCTCCACCGACGGCCCCGCCGCACTCGCCAACTACCAGGCGCGCGGCTTCCGCGTCCATGACGTCACCACCACCACCGCCGCCCTCCCGCACCGCCCACCCGGCCCCTGGCCCGGCGCCCGCTGACCACCCGCGCGAACACCCTGTGACGTCCGATTCCTGCAAGCCCGCGCCACGGCGGCGCCCTAGCGTGGACCCATGCGCATACTCGACGCCACCGACCTGGACCTGGCCCGGGACTTCCTTCGCAGCAACGGCCGCCTCATCGACCGGCACCGCTTCGCCCTCCACTTCCTCGGCGCGCCGCCCGGCCCCCTCCTCGCCGCCCTCCGCGCCTACGAGAACCCCGACGGCGGATACGGCCACGCCCTCGAACCCGACCTGCGGGGTGAGGACAGCCAGCCCGTCCCCGCTCAGCACGCCCTCCAGTTCCTCCACGAGGCGGGTGCGGACGACGACCCCGCCGTCAGCCGCGTCGCCGACTGGCTGGCGTCCGTCACCGCACCGGACGGCGGCGTTCCGTTCGTCCTGCCTACCGTCCGGCACGCCCCGCACGCACCCTGGTGGCAGACGCCCGACGACCCTCCCGGCGCCATCAACCCCACCGGCACCCTCGCCGGGATGCTCCACCGCGCCGGATCCCGCCACCCCTGGCTCGCCACCGCCACGGACTTCTGCTGGCGGCACCTCGAACGCGGCGACCTCGATCTCGGTCCCTACGACGCGCTGTCCGTGCTGACGTTCCTCGACCACGTCCCCGACCGGGACCGCGCGGAAGCCGCCTTCAGCCGCGTCCGGGACGCCCTGGCCCGCGCAGCCGCCGAGGGAACCGCCGACCACCACACACCCCTCGACTACGCTCCCGCACCCGGCGGCTTCGGCGGACGCCTCCTCGCTCCCGACGCCGTCGACACCGCCCTCGACGCCCTCATCGCCGCCCGCCACGACGACGGCGGATGGGACGTCGCCTTCCCCATCTGGACGCCCATCACCCGCCCCGAATGGCGCGGCTTCACCACCGTCGAGCAACTCAGGACCCTGCGCGCGTACGGGCGCCTCAAGACCTGAGGGTCCTCACAGCAACGCGCGGATCGGCGCGCCGCCCAGCGCGCGCACCTCGTTCGCCAGGTGCGCCTGGTCGGCATAGCCCGCCCGGTACGCCACGTCCGCCAGCGGAACCCCCGCACGCGCCAGCCCCAGCGCCCGCTGGAAGCGCAGCACCCGCTGCAGCGTCTTCGGCCCGTAACCGAACGCCGCGAGGGACCGCCGCCGCAGCTGCCGCTCACTCAGCCCCACCTCGTCCGCCACCTGCCGGACCGTGCCCCGGGCCAGCCCCGCCACCACCGCCGCGTCCAGCGGGTCCACCGGCCGCACCCGCGCCGCGACCGCCGTGACCAGCGCGATCCGGCGGTCCGCCGCGCCCGCCACCCGCTCCGCCAGCCGGTCCGCCTCCGCACCCCACAGCTCCCGCAACGGCACGCGCGCGTCCCGCAGCGCGTCCGCGGGCACACCCAGCACCGCGGACGCCGCCCCGGGCCCGAACCGCACGCCCCCCACCCGCGCACCCGGGCGCATCAGCGAGGGCATCGGCCCCGTGTCCGGCCCGGCGACGACCAGCCCGCCGTCGAGCCACATCAGATCGGCGCACCCGTCCGGCACCACACGCTGGACGAACGGCGCCGCGCCCGCCGGGAGCGCCGCCTCCCACGAGCGCACCGGCCCCGCCTCCGGCCACTCCCGATAGGTCCGATCCACCTCACCTGCATACCATCCGCCCGCGCGGGCAGGGGAGGACGACGACCGAGAGAGAGGAAGCCATGGCCACGATCGCGTTCCTCTGCGCCCCCGAAGGAACCGAGCAGATCGAGCTCACCGAACCGTGGAAGGCCGTCGAGCAGGCCGGCGGCACCCCCCGTCTCATCTCCACCGAATCCGGGGAGATCCAGGCGTTCAACCACCTCGACAAGGGCGACACCTTCGAGGTCCACGCCACCGCGGCCGACGCGTCGCCCGCGGACTACGACGGGCTCGTCCTCCCAGGCGGCGTCGCCAACCCCGACCTCCTGCGCACCGAGCCCGCCGCCGTCGCCTTCGTCAAGGCGTTCTTCGACGCCGGCAAGCCCGTCGCCGCCATCTGCCACGCTCCCTGGACGCTCATCGAGGCCGACGTGGTCCGCGACCGCACCGTGACCTCCTGGCCCAGCCTGCGGACGGACCTGCGCAACGCCGGCGCGACATGGGTGGACGAGGAGGTCAAGATCTGCGAGGGCGGCCCCAACGTCCTCGTCACCAGCCGGAAGCCGGACGACCTCGAGTCCTTCTGCCAGGCGGTCCAGAAGACGATGGTCTAGACCAACGGTGAACGCGCGGCGACCGTCACCTGCACGAATCTCCGTACGCACCGGTAACTAAGTACGGTTGTGTCGTGACCCGTCGAGCGAAGATCGTCAGTACCATCGGCCCGGCCTGCTCCAGCCCGGACCAGATCAAAGCCCTCATCGACGCGGGCGTCGACGTCGCCCGGCTCAACATGAGCCACGGCGAGCACGCCGCCCACGAAGAGGTCTACCACCGCATCCGAGCCGCCGCCGACGCCGCCGGCCGCGGCGTCGGCATCCTGGCCGACCTGCAAGGCCCCAAGATCCGCATCGGGCGCTTCCCCGACGGCCCCGTCCGCCTCACCCTCGGCGACGACTTCACCATCACCACCGACGACGTCCCCGGAACCCGCCGCGAGGTCTCCACCACCTACCAGGGCCTTCCCGGCGACGTCGGCCCCGGCGACTCCGTCCTCATCGACGACGGCCGCGTCGCCCTCCAGGTCACCGAGGTCGACGGCCCCCGCGTCCACACCACGGTCACCGTCGGCGGAATGGTCTCCGACAACAAGGGCCTCAACCTCCCCGGCGTCCCCGTCTCCGTCCCCGCCCTCACCGAGAAGGACGAGACCGACCTCCGCTGGGCCCTGCGCCTCGGCGTCGACATGGTCGCCCTCTCCTTCGTCCGCACCCCGGCCGACGCCGACATCTGCTACCAGATCATGGAGGAGGAGGGCGTCCGCGTCCCCCTCATCGGCAAGATCGAGAAACCGCAGGCCGTCGACGAGCTCCCCGAGATCGTCGCCGCCTTCGACGGGATCATGGTCGCCCGCGGCGACCTCGGCGTCGAGCTGCCCCTCGAACAGGTCCCCATCGTCCAGAAGCGCGCCATCGAGCTCTGCCGCGAGAAGGCCCGCCCGGTCATCGTCGCGACGCAGATGCTCGAATCCATGATCTCCGCGCCCCGCCCCACCCGCGCCGAGACCTCCGACGTCGCCAACGCCGTGTTCGAGGGCGCCGACGCCGTCATGCTCTCCGGCGAGACCAGCGTCGGCCAGTACCCCATCGAGTCCGTCCGGACGATGAGCCGCATCGTCGAGACCGCCGAGCAGGCCGCCCTGGAGGCGACCCACACCCTCGAGCGCGTCCCCGAGACCGTCGGCGGCGCCATCGCGCGCGCCGCCGCCGAGGTGGGCGCCATCGTCGGGGCCGAGGCCCTCGTCGCGTTCACGATGTCCGGCGAGACGGCCCGCCGCCTCTCCCGCTACCGGTCGCCGATCCCGCTGCTGGCGTTCACGTCCGTCCCGGCGATCCGCGGCCGGCTGGCGCACGTCTGGGGCGTCGAGACGTTCATCGTCCCGCACGTGGACCACACCGACGACATGGTCCGCCAGGTCGAGCAGGCCATGCTGGAGATCGGACGCTGCCAGAAGGGCGACCGCGTCGTGATCGTCGCCGGCTCGCCCCCCGGCACCGCGGGCTCCACGAACGCCCTGCGCGTCCACTCGATCGGCGACACGATCTCCAGCCCGCACTGACCGCCGCACCACCCGACCGGGCACGGACATCTCACGTTCCGTGCCCGGCCATCCGCATGCCGCCCCCGCGTCACCGTGCGATCTCATTTGGAACTCGCTCCGGCCACCCGGTAAACCGGCACGACGGCCGGACGGCCCTCCCGTCAGTACTTCGGCCCCACGAACTCATCCAGCCGCGCCACGGCATCCCGCCGCGCGACAGAGATGCATCTGTTTCCAGGGGATGCCGAGCCGGTCGAGCGCATCCGTGAAGATCCGCTGAATGTCGAGCGACACGTTCGTGAAGAGGTACCGGGGATACTCGTACCAGTGATCGCCGTTCTTGAGGGGCCGCCGCACCCGGTTCATGCCGCGGCAACCGTCCGAGTGGACGAGCCCGCGGACGAAGTCCTCGGTGAACTCGTCGACGATCTCCTGCTGCCAGGGTGCGAGCTCGATCTTTCGTGTGTGCTTCATGCCCGGTCCGTGCTGCGGGAACAGGCATGGCCAGTGCTTGGAGTACGCCCCGACATTGGTGCAGCCGGGACTTGCGCGGCGCCCCACCTTGAGTTCCGGCATCACTTCGGCGATGGTCTCGGCTGCACGTTCGATCAGGCCGGGCTGGGCGTTGTTGCAGGCGATCTCGAATCGGTAGACCCCTTCTCGATGTGTGCGCGCGATGTGGCCGTCACCGAGATAGAGCCCGAGAAGATAGGCGTAGGGCTGGCGGGCGAGTTCCCGGCCGTCGCACCGCGGGCAGCGCTTTCTCGGTTCGGGCGTCCCTGCCGAGAGAGCGGCCTTCCAGTTTCCGACCGTTGATGGCGGTATGCCGGTCTGCCGGCATACCTCATGAATCGTGAGGCCCTGCTTCAGCAGGTTCAGGGCGACTTGACGCTTTGTGAAGTCATGCAGGCTGACAGGGTCGTCGTTGCCTGTGACATTTCTGAGCCGCGCATGAAAAACCCGCCACTCAGGTGCTCTGAGTGGCGGTTCTCAATGTGCCGGGAGCGGGATTCGAACCCGCACGCCCTTTCGGACAGACCCTTTTGAGAGGTCAACGTCTGCCAATTCCGTCATCCCGGCATTATCGGGACATGTCCATTCTTGTCCCATTCGTCACCCTTGGGTGAGGGGTGACTGAGACCAGGGTAGCGGGTCCCGGTAGTCTCGTGCTCGTGACGGAGAGCGCTCGGCGAGTTGTGATCGCGGAAGATGAGGCCCTGATCCGGCTGGATCTCAAGGAGATGCTGCAGGAGGACGGGTACGAGGTCGTCGGTGAGGCCGGGGACGGCGAGACCGCCGTCCGGCTGGCCGCCGAGCTGCGCCCCGATCTCGTGATCCTCGACGTCAAGATGCCCGTCCTGGACGGCATCTCGGCGGCGGAGCGGATCTCGGCCGAGCGCATCGCGCCCGTCGTGATCCTCACCGCGTTCTCGCAGCGGGAGCTGGTGCAGCGCGCCACCGAGGCGGGCGCGATGGGATACCTCGTCAAGCCGTTCTCCAAGACCGACCTGGCGCCGGCGATCGAGGTCGCCGTCAGCCGGTACACGGAGCTGCGGGCGCTGGAGGCCGAGGTCGCGGGGCTGTCGGACCGGCTCGAGACGCGCAAGGTCGTGGACCGGGCCAAGGGGCTGCTTCAGCAGGCGAACGGCTGGACGGAGCCGGAGGCGTTCCGGTGGATCCAGAAGACCTCCATGGACCGCCGGCTGACGATGCGGGCCGTCGCGGAGGCCGTCGTGGCGGGCGCGACCGGCGAGGGCAAGGGGCAGAGCGAGCCCGCCGCGGGCTGAGCCCGTACCGGCGGATCCGCGGTGATCCGGCCACCCGGATGGTTACTCTTGGTGATCGGCCCAGGGCAATGCGGCTGAACGCATATGGGCACAGGGGAGTAACGAACAAGTAACCCTTCACTCGGGGGGTGCTGATCTGGGGAGGGTCGGCGGTGTACGACATACCTGGTCCCCGCTTGACCCAACCATCCGGAGCAGGTCGGCGGGGCCTTGACTCGTTCCCCGATCCCGTACCGGATCCGGATGGAAAGGTTGGGCACCTTGCGGCGCAACAAGATGAGGGTCACCGGCGCGGTGGCGGTGAGCGCGGTGCTCGCGCTGAGCGCGGTCGGCTGCGGCGGCGGCGACGACGATAAAGGCTCCGGCGGCGACGGGGTCACGATCGGGTTCCTGGGCGACCTGACCGGTGAGAACTCCGGCATCGTGATTCCGCCGAAGCAGGGCGCGCAGCTGGCGATCGACGCCTACAACGCGACCAACCCGAAGGTGAAGATCACCCTCAAGACCTACGACAGCCAGGGCAAGGGCGAGCAGGCCGTCCCGCTGGCCAAGCAGGCGATCACCAAGGACAAGGTGGTCGGGATGATCGGCCCGGCGTTCTCCGGCGAGTCGGCGCAGGCCGACCCGGTGCTGGAGGAGGGCAAGATCCCGAACATCTCGGCGTCGGCCACGAACGCGGCACTGAGCTCCAACGGGTGGAAGTTCTTCCACCGGATGGTCGCGAACGACAACGTGCAGGGCGCGGGCGTCGGCACGTTCATCGCGACGACCCTGAAGGCCAAGAACGTCTTCATCATCAACGACCAGTCGGAGTACGGGAAGCCGCTGTCGCAGACCGTGAAGGCGGCCGCCGAGAAGGGCGGCGCCAAGGTCACCGAGGACGCCATCGACCCGACCGCGTCGGACTACTCCGCGGCCGTGAACAAGGCCAAGGCGGCGAAGCCGGACGCGATCTTCTTCGCCGGGTACTACGCGGCGGGCGGCAAGCTGATCAAGCAGCTGCGCGAGGCGGGCGTGAAGGGGCGTTTCCTGTCGGGTGACGGTTCGCTCGACAAGGGCCTGTCGGCGGGCGCCGGCGGCACCAACGCCGACGGTTCGCTGATCGCGTGCCCGTGCCTGATCGACCCGACGGGCAAGGCCGGCGAGGCGAGCAAGAAGTTCGCCGAGCAGTACAAGGCGAAGTTCAACGCGGAGCCCGCGATCTACTCGGCCGAGGGCTACGACGCGGCGACCGCGTTCATCGAGGCGATCAAGGCGGGGAACACCACCGCGGAGAAGATCAACGAGTACCTGAAGACGATCGACGTCGCGGGTGTCTCCAAGCAGATCAAGTTCGGCGCGAACGGTGACCCGGCCGCCGAGGACGTCTACATCTACGAGGTGAAGGGCGGCACGCTGCCGCTGCTCGGCAAGGCCAGCGAGGCGAAGGTCAGCTAGTTCGCCCCGTCCGTCGGCCGACGGACCGTTCACGTAGGCGCAGGGGCGGGAGCGCTACGAGCGCTCCCGCCCCTTCGATGAAGGCGACCCACAACGTGCACAACTTCCTCGAACAATTCTGGCCGTCGACGGTCGACGGTCTCGCGCTGGGCTCCATCTACGCGCTGATCGCGCTGGGCTACACGATGGTGTACGGCGTGCTGCGGCTCATCAACTTCGCGCACTCCGAGATCTTCATGATCGGGACGATGGCGGTCATCGGGGCGCTGCACGCGCTCGGTGTGTCGTCGCTGTACGGCGGGCTCGGGCTCGTCGGGTTCGTGATCGTGCTGGCGTTCCTCGCGGGGCTGGCCTCGGGTGCGAGCGCGGTGGTGCTGGAACTGGTGGCCTACCGGCCGCTCCGCAAGAAAGGGGCGTCGCGTCTGGCGGCGCTGATCTCGGCGATCGGCGCGTCGCTGTTCCTGCAGCAGCTGTTCGCGCGGATCGTGATCCCCGAGGCGTTCGACCTGCCGAAGGAGAAGGGCGCGCTGCCCGTCCAGGGGCATTTCGTCGAGCGGGACAATGTGATCGAGATCGGCGATCTGGTGATCAGCAACGACAAGCTGATCATTTTCGTCGGCGCGATCCTGATGATGGTGGCGCTCGACCAGTTCGTGAACCGGACGCGCCTCGGCCGCGGCATCCGCGCGACGGCCCAGGACCCCGAGACGGCCGTCCTGATGGGCGTCAACATCGACCGGATCGTGACGGCGACGTTCGCGATCGGCGGTGCGATGGCCGGCGTGGCGGCCGCGCTGTTCATGCTGCGGTTCGAGGAGGCCAAGTTCGATGTCGGGTTCCTGCTCGGGATCAAGGCGTTCACGGCGGCGGTCCTCGGCGGCATCGGCAACCTGCGCGGCGCGCTGGCCGGCGGGCTCGTCCTCGGCCTCGTCGAGATGTACGGCGCGGCGCTCTTCGGGACGCAGTGGCAGCACGTGATCGCGTTCTCCGTCCTGGTCCTGGTCCTGATGTTCCGTCCCACCGGCATCCTCGGTGAATCTCTTCAGCAGGCGCGCGCATGAGCAATTCGACTGGTGTTTCGGCGCGCGGCAAGGGCCGCGCGGGATTCGGTTCGGCGTTCCCGGTCGCGTACGAGCGGGCGCGGCGGCGGGCGGGGGCGCGTCGGGCGCCGCTGAACCTGCTGCTCCTGCCGCTGCTGTACGTGACGGAGACGTTCGGGGCGATCAATGAGACGTTCCACGAGTGGTGGATCCGGCAGCCGGGGTGGTCCCGGTGGACGGTCTACATCCTGCTGATCGTCGGCGGCGTGCTGCTGCCGTCGGAGCAGGTGGCGAGCTTCATGTCGCCGGAGACCGACTGGGCGACGCTGCTGTTCTTCCCGATCGGCGGGTACGTCCTGCTGGCGATCGGGCTGAACGTGGTGGTGGGCCAGGCCGGCCTGCTCGACCTCGGGTACGTCGCGTTCTTCGCCATCGGCGGGTACACGATGGCGGTGTTCGGCACGAAGTACGGGTGGAGCTTCTGGGAGATCCTGCTCGTCGGCCTCGTGCTGTCGGCGCTGTCGGGGGTCGTGCTGGGGGCGCCGACGCTGCGGCTCCGGGGCGACTACCTGGCGATCGTGACGCTGGGGTTCGGAGAGATCGTCCGGATCACGGCGAACAACACCGAGTACATCGGCGGCCCGAACGGCATCGGGGGCATCCCGCATCCGCCGTCGCTGTCGGAGTGGGCGTTCCCGGACGCGTTCCCGTTCAACCTGGTGGGGCTGGAGGGCGTGCAGCCCCTGTCGTACGGGACGCTGTCGGCGCACTCGTACTACTACCTGATGCTCGCGACGATCGTCGCGGTGATCATCTTCGCGAAGCGGCTGGAGCGCAGCCGGGTCGGCCGGGCATGGGCGGCGGTCCGCGAGGACGAGGACGCGGCGGAGCTCATGGGCGTGCCGACGTTCAAGTTCAAGCTGGCGGCGTTCGCGATCGGCGCGGCGATCGGCGGCGCGGTCGGCGTGGTGTACGCGTCGCAGGCGATCTCGATCATCCCGAACAACTTCCCGTTCATCCTGTCGGCGACGATCCTCGCGGCGGTCGTGATGGGCGGTTCTGGGAACATTCCCGGCGTGATGGTCGGCGCGTTCCTGGTGGCGTGGATCCCGGAGCGGATCCGGTTCTTCGGCGAGTACCGCGTGCTGATCTTCGGCGCGGTGCTGGTGGCCCTGATGGTGTTCCGTCCGGAGGGGATCCTGCCGTCGCGGCAGCGCAAGGCCGAGCTTGAGGAGGGCACCGGCGGCATGGGCAGCATGGGCGCCGAGGTCGCGGGACCGACGGCCGATGCGGAGGCGGGTCGATGAGCGAGCAGAAGGCGCCGGACGGGGCCGTGCAGGATCTGCTGGAGCTGCGCGGCGTGACGATGCGCTTCGGCGGCGTCGTCGCGGTCAACAACCTGGAGCTGACCGTCCGCAAGGGCGAGATCTTCGCGCTGATCGGGCCGAACGGCGCCGGGAAGACGACCGTGTTCAACGTCGTGACGGGTGTCTACCGTCCGACGGAGGGCGGGGTGTTCTTCGACGGCGCGCGGCTGGACGGCACCAAGCGGTTCAAGGTCACGAAGCTGGGCGTGGCGCGCACGTTCCAGAACATCCGGCTGTTCCACAACATGTCGGCCCTGGAGAACGTCCTCGTGGGCACCGACGCCCATCACCGGACGGGTCTGGCGGGCGCCGCGCTCGGGCTGCCCTGGCACCGGCGCGAGGAGCGCGAGGGCCGGGCGAAGGCGCGGGAGCTGCTGGAGTTCGTCGGCATCGCCCACCGGGCGGAGGAGTCGGCGAAGAACCTGCCGTACGGCGACCAGCGGCGGCTGGAGATCGCGCGGGCGCTGGCGACGGATCCGAAGCTGCTGCTGCTGGACGAGCCGGCGGCCGGGATGAACCCGGTGGAGAAGGAGGCCCTGCAGGGGCTGATCAGGAAGATCCGTGATTCGGGCCGGACGGTGCTGCTCATCGAGCACGACATGAGCCTGATCATGGGGATCAGTGACCGGATCGCCGTGCTGGACTTCGGGCAGAAGATCGCCGAGGGGCTGCCGGCCGAGATCAGGGACGACCCGCGGGTCATCGAGGCGTATCTGGGGGCTCCGGCCGATGCTTCTTGAGGTCAAGGACATCCACGTCCACTACGGAAAGATCGCGGCGCTGCACGGCGTCTCGCTGGAGGTCGACGAGGGCGAGATCGTCACGCTGATCGGCGCGAACGGCGCCGGCAAGACGACGACGCTGAAGACGATCTCGGGGCTGCGGCCCCTGTCGCGCGGCAAGATCATGTTCGACGGCGCGGACATCAGCCGCGTCGCCGGGCACAAGCGGGTGCTGAGCGGCATCGGGCAGGCGCCGGAGGGCCGGGGGATCTTCCCCGGCATGACGGTGACGGAGAACCTCATGATGGGCTGCTACGCCCGCAAGGGGGACGTCTCCAGGGACCTCGCCCAGGTGTTCGAGCTGTTCCCGCGGCTGGCCGAGCGCAAGGACCAGGCGGGCGGCACGATGTCCGGCGGCGAGCAGCAGATGCTCGCGATCGGGCGGGCGCTGATGACGAACCCGCGGGTGCTGCTGCTGGACGAGCCGTCCATGGGCCTGGCGCCGAAGCTGATCCAGCAGATCTTCTCGATCATCCAGGAGATCAACCGGCGCGGCACGACGGTCCTGCTCGTGGAGCAGAACGCGCAGCAGGCGCTGCAGGTCGCGCACCGCGCGTACGTGATCGAGACGGGCGAGATCGTGAAGTCCGCGGAGGCGAGCGCGCTGCTGGACGACCCGGAGGTGCGCGCGGCGTACCTGGGCGGCGGCGCGGACCGTCCGGTGGGCGGCTCGGAGCCCGAGCAGGCCGCCGGCGCCCCCGAGGAGCCGAGGGACGGCTGACCCGTTCGGCGGGCGGTCGTTCGGAGGGCCCCGTGGGATTCGTCTCCCACGGGGCCCTCTGCCGTCCCGCGGGGTCAGTTCAGGGGAAGGTCGGCGGTGGGGTCGTCGGTCGCGGGCGCGCCCTTGAGCTGGTCGGACAGCCGGGACGACGTGGGGTCGCCGGTGATCCGCAGCAGGCGGGGCTTCTCGGCGGCGGGGACGTCGAACCACAGGTCGAACGCGCGCGACTCGTCCCGCGCGAGGGTGAGGGGGGTGGCGACGCCGCGGGAGACCTGGAGGGCGTCGAAGCTGGGCTTGTGGGCGGTGCCGCGGTCGGTGACGAGCCGCTGGGCGTAGACGTCGAGCTCGTGGCGCTCACGGCCGCGGTTGGTGACGAGGATCCGGACCCGGATGTAGCGACCCTTGGCGAGGACGTCGGCGTGGGAACCGGTGACGGAGAACATGCCGGTGCGGAGCCCGATCGCGGCGTACTCGACCTCCCCGACGCGGACGCTGTTGCCGGGAAGGGCCTTCTCGAGATCCCGGACGGTCTGGTGCGGATGGGGAAGCGCGTCCGCCCCGCCGCCCCCGCCGCAGCCCGTGAGCACCAGACAGCTGACAACGATGATCCTTCGCATAGGCCCGACGCTAACCCGAGACGTCCCGAACCGTCGCGATCGCCCGCGAAACGAACACGCCCGGGATCACCTTTGGGGCCGCACGGCCTCGCGGCGCGTGCGTTGTCTACTCGGTGATCCCGGGCCGCTCCGATCCACGCTACCGACCCGGGGCGGTCCGTCGCAAAGGAAGACGTGATCCCCTTTGTCCGGCGCGCCCCGTCCGGCGGCCCCGTCCGCTCAGTTCGCGGGGGCGTCGCGGAGCATGCAGGTGAGGCGGGCGGTGCAGACCCGGCGGCCCCGGTCGTCGGTGATGACGATGTCGTAGGTCGCGAGCGTGCGGCCGCCGTGGACACGGGTCGCGACACCGGTCACGTGCCCCTCGGTGGCGGATCGGTGGTGGGTGGCGTTGATCTCGACGCCGACGGCGATGCGTCCCTCGCCGGCGTGGAGGGCGGCGCCCGTGGATCCGAGGGACTCGGCCAGGACGCAGGACGCGCCGCCGTGCAGGAGTCCGTACGGCTGGGTGTTGCCCTTGACGGGCATGCGGCCGACCACGCGCTCGGGCGTGGCCTCCACGAGCTCGATGCCCATGGCCCTGCCCAGGTCGCCGTAGATGTCGAACCCGGCGTCGTCCGGCTCCGCCCCGGGGGTGTCAGTCACTTACGCCTCCACAAAACTGTCGTGGTCGCAGACTAGAGTCCTGGTGTGGCGACGACAGCAGCGACCCCTCGCGAGCGTGACCGGCTCCTCCTGCTTGACGGGCATTCCCTGGCGTACCGCGCGTTCTTCGCGCTGCCCGTGGAGAACTTCTCCACGACGGACGGGCAGCCGACCAACGCGGTCTACGGGTTCACGTCGATGCTCATCAACGTCATGCGCGACGAGCAGCCCACGCACATCGCGGTGGCGTTCGACCGGTCGGAGCCGACGTTCCGGCACGAGCAGTACGTCGAGTACAAGGCGGGCCGGCAGAAGACCCCCGACGAGTTCCGCAGCCAGGTCAGCCTGATCTTCGAGGTGCTGGACGCGCTGCGGATCCCGCGGATGTCGGTGGCGGGGTTCGAGGCCGACGACATCATCGCGACGCTGTCGGTCCAGGCGACCGAGGCCGGCCTGGACACCCTGATCGTGACGGGCGACCGGGACGCGTTCCAGCTCGTCGACGAGCACGTCACGATCCTGTACCCGGTGAAGGGCGTCTCGGAGCTGGCCCGGATGGACCCGGCGGCCGTCGAGGCCAAGTACGGCGTCCCGCCGGAGCGGTACCGGGAGCTCGCGGCGCTGGTGGGGGAGAGCAGCGACAACCTCCCCGGCGTGCCCGGGGTGGGCCCGAAGACGGCCGCGAAGTGGCTCACCAAGTACGGCGACCTCGACACGCTCGTCGCCCGCGTCGATGAGATCAAGGGGAAGGCCGGCGACAACCTCCGCGAGCACCTCGCGGGCGTCCTGCGCAACCAGCAGATCAACAAGCTGGACACCTCGGTGGGGCTGGAGCTGACGCCGCCGCAGCTGACGATGGGGCAGTGGGACCGCGAGGAGATCCACACCCTGTTCGACTCGCTGCAGTTCCGCGTCCTGCGGGAGCGCCTGTACGCGTCGCTGTCCGCCGCCGAGCCCGAGGCCGACGAGGGCTTCGACATCGACCTGGAGAGGCTGGAGCCGGGCGCGCTCGCGTCCTGGCTCGACGCCAACGGCGGCGACCGGCTCGGCATCGCCGTCACCGGCACGTGGGGCCGCGGCACCGGTGAGATCACGGCGGTGGCGCTCGCCTCCCGCAAGGGCCCGGCCGTCCACATCGACCCGGTCGAGCTGATCGAGGACGACGAGCGCGCCCTCGCCGCCTACCTCGCCGACCCGTCCCGCCCGAAGGCGGTGCACGAGGCGAAGGGCCCGATGCTCGCGTTCGCCGCGCGCGGCATGGCCCTGCACGGCGTCACCAGCGACACCGCCCTCGCCGCGTACCTCGCCCTGCCGGGCCAGCGGACGTTCGACCTGGCCGATCTCGTCCTGCGCTACCTGCAGCGCGAGCTCCGCAACGAGACCGAGGACTCCGGCCAGCTCACCCTGGACGGCTCCGGCGAGGAGGAGGCGGCGGAGAACCTCGCCGTCCGGGCCCGCGCCGTCACCGAGCTCGCCGACGTCCTGGACGCCGACCTGGAGAAGCGCGGCGCCACCCGGCTGCTCCACGAGGTGGAGCTGCCGCTCGTGCGGGTCCTGGCCGAGATGGAGCGCGCGGGCATCGCCGTGGACGCCGACCATCTCGCGAACCTGTCCGCGTCCCTCGGCGGCCAGGTCAAGGAGCAGGAGCGGCAGGCCCACGCGGCCGTCGGCCGCGAGTTCAACCTCGGCTCCCCCAAGCAGGTGCAGCAGGTCCTGTTCGACGAGCTGAACCTCCCCAAGACCAAGCGGACGAAGACGGGGTACACCACCGACTCCGAGGCGCTCACCAACCTCCTGGAGAAGGACGGGCATCCCGTCCTGATGCACATCCTGCGGTGGCGCGAGGTCGCGAAGCTGAAGAGCATCGTCGACTCCCTCATCCCGATGGCCGACGACGCGGGCCGCATCCACACGACCTTCAACCAGATGGTCGCGGCGACGGGGCGGCTGTCGTCCACCGACCCGAACCTGCAGAACATCCCGACCCGCACGGCCGAGGGCCGCCAGATCCGCGAGGCGTTCGTCGTCGGCCCCGGCTACGAGTCGCTCCTCACCGCCGACTACTCCCAGATCGAGCTGCGGATCATGGCGCACCTCTCCGAGGACGAGGCGCTCCTGGAGGCCTTCGGGTCCGGTGCCGACTTCCACACCATCACCGCGTCCCGCGTGTTCGCGCTGCCCCCCGAGCAGATCGACTCGGAGCTGCGCGCCCGCATCAAGGCGATGAACTACGGCCTGGCGTACGGCCTGTCCGCCTACGGCCTCTCGCAGCAGCTCCGCATCTCCCCGGACGAGGCCCGCGGCCTCATGGAGGAGTACTTCGAGCAGTTCGGCGGCGTCCGCGACTACCTCCGCGACATCGTCGCCAAGGCCCGGCAGGACGGCTACACCGAGACGATCCTCGGCCGCCGCCGCTACCTGCCCGACCTCAACTCCGACAACCGGCAGCGCCGCGAGATGGCCGAGCGCATGGCCCTCAACGCGCCCATCCAGGGCTCCGCCGCCGACATCATCAAGGTCGCGAGCCTGAACGTCGACCGCGCCCTCCGCGACGCCGGCCTCCGCTCGCGCATGCTCCTCCAGGTCCACGACGAACTCGTCTTCGAAGTGGCCGAGGGCGAGCTCGACTCCCTGCGCGCCCTCGTCCAGCGGGAGATGGCCGCCGCCTACGACCTGCGCGCCCCCCTCAGCGTCTCCATGGGAACGGGAAAGAACTGGCACGAAGCCGGTCATTGAGGCTGATGGCCGGGGTGCTGGCCGAGGCACGTGGGTCCGGGGCTCAGCTGGGTAGGCGCAGAGGGTGTCCGTGGGGGCTCGGGGGCTCTACGCTTTGACCCGGCTCTTCGGGCTGGTCCTGTTCGCGCTACGGCGGGAGCGTTCGTGCCTCTGGTTCACAAGATCGCCGGGGTCGTCATCGTCTGTGCGGTCGTGCTCGGATTGGTGTTGCCCCGGGAGGATCGCGACGAGTCCGAGCGGGCCGTCACGGCCCGGCAGGCGGGAGCCGCGTCCACGGCGTCGGCGCGGCCGGCGGCCAAGGCGCCGGCATCGGCCGCGAGGAGGCCGGCGCCCATGCCGACCGCGGCCCTGCCCGCGTCGGCGCAGGCCGCGGCGGTCAAGGCCAATGAGATGGGGCAGGTGCCGGTGATCATGTACCACCGGATCCTGGACAGGCCCGAGCTGCCGCTCGACCGGTCCGGCGCGGAACTCTACGCGGAGCTGACCCGGCTGGCGAAGAGCGGGTACGTGCCGATCACGGCGGCGCAGCTGGCCGCGGGCTGGGTGGACGTGCCGGCGGGAAGGCACCCGGTCGTGCTGACGTTCGACGACAGCACCCCCGGGCATTTCGGGCTGGACGCGCAGGGCGCCCCGAAGCCGGAGACGGCCGTCGGCATCATCCACCGGGTCGCGCGGGAGAACCCCGGCTTCCGGCCGGTCGCGACGTTCTACCTGAACGAGGACGTGTTCGGGCTGGACGGGGCGCAGGCCGCGGCGGGGCTGAAATGGCTCGTCCAGAACGGGTTCGAGCTCGGGAACCACACGGTGAACCACCCCGACCTGTCCGGCCTCTCGGCGAAGGAGGTCGCCCGGGAGATCGGCGGGATGGAGGATCGGATCCGGGCCCTGACCGGGCTGCGGTCCACGACCCTGGCGTATCCGTTCGGGGCGGTGCCGCGCGACAAGGGGTGGCGGGAGCGGTACCCGTTCAAGGGGGTCTTCCTGGCGGGCTGGCGGCCGTCGGACTCGCCGTTCGCCGACGAGTTCGACCGCTGGGCGATCCACCGGGTGCGGTCCGAGGGCAAGATCAAGGAGAACGACTGCACGAAGTTCTGCTCCACGGCGTGGCTCGACCACCTGGACGAGCACCCGGACGAGCGGTACACCTCCGACGGGGACCCGCGGACGGTGGTGTTCCCGAAGATGCTGGAAGACCGCCTGGCCAAGGGCTATCTGCCCTGGGCGAGGGTGTACTGACGGGCGCGGCCGGCGCCCGGATTGACCCGGGGAGATCGATCCCATATCCTGATCGCTGCGCTGTGGGCCTGCGCGCGCTTCGGACGGAGCAGGCTCGCGCTCGGTCAGGTCGGCGACATCGGTTCGGTTTCCCGGCGCGGTTCGTCCGCGCCCCCTTCCGGTCCTCGGCAGGGCGGATAACGGCCCTCCGCGCGAACCATACGACTTCCATGTCCGTACCGGAGCCAGCCGACACATGACGAGCAGCACCGACGCCACCTCGACCACCCCGCAGGTAGCGGTCAACGACATCGGGTCCGAGGAAGCATTCCTCGCCGCGATCGACGAGACCATCAAGTACTTCAACGACGGCGACATTGTCGAGGGCACTGTCGTCAAGGTCGATCGTGACGAGGTCCTCCTCGACATCGGCTACAAGACCGAGGGCGTCATTCCCTCGCGCGAGCTGTCCATCAAGCACGACGTCGATCCGAACGACGTCGTCGCCGTCGGCGACCACGTCGAGGCCCTCGTCCTCCAGAAGGAGGACAAGGAGGGGCGGCTGATCCTGTCCAAGAAGCGCGCCCAGTACGAGCGCGCCTGGGGCACGATCGAGAAGATCAAGGACGAGGACGGCATCGTCACCGGCACGGTCATCGAGGTCGTCAAGGGCGGTCTCATCCTCGACATCGGCCTGCGCGGCTTCCTGCCCGCCTCGCTGGTCGAGATGCGCCGCGTCCGCGACCTGCAGCCGTACGTCGGCCGCGAGCTCGAGGCCAAGATCATCGAGCTGGACAAGAACCGCAACAACGTGGTCCTGTCCCGCCGCGCCTGGCTGGAGCAGACGCAGAGCGAGGTCCGCCAGACCTTCCTCAACACGCTGCAGAAGGGCCAGGTCCGCAAGGGCGTCGTGTCCTCGATCGTCAACTTCGGCGCGTTCGTGGACCTCGGCGGCGTGGACGGCCTGGTGCACGTGTCCGAGCTGTCCTGGAAGCACATCGACCACCCGTCCGAGGTCGTCGAGGTCGGCCAGGAGGTCACGGTCGAGGTCCTGGACGTCGACATGGAGCGCGAGCGCGTCTCCCTGTCGCTCAAGGCCACGCAGGAAGACCCCTGGCAGCAGTTCGCCCGCACCCACCAGATCGGGCAGGTCGTGCCGGGACGCGTCACCAAGCTGGTGCCGTTCGGCGCGTTCGTCCGCGTCGAGGAGGGCATCGAGGGCCTGGTGCACATCTCCGAGCTGGCCGAGCGCCACGTGGAGATCCCCGAGCAGGTCGTCCAGGTCGGCGACGAGATCTTCGTGAAGATCATCGACATCGACCTCGACCGGCGCCGGATCAGCCTGTCGCTCAAGCAGGCGAACGAGAGCGCCGCCGGGATCGAGGAAGAGGACTTCGACCCGACCCTGTACGGCATGCCGGCCGAGTACGACGAGCAGGGCAACTACAAGTACCCCGAGGGCTTCGACGCCGACACCGGCGAGTGGCTGGAGGGCTTCGACGAGCAGCGCGAGACCTGGGAGCGGCAGTACGCCGAGGCCCGCACGCGCTTCGACGCCCACCGCAAGCAGATCGAGGAGGCCCGCAAGGCCGAGGCGGAGGCCGAGACCGGCGCCCCCGAGGGCGGCGCGGAGACCTCGTACTCCGGCGGCGGCGACACCGAGCCGACCGGTGGCGCCCTCGCCACCGACGAGGCCCTCGCCGCGCTGCGGGAGAAGCTCTCCGGCGGTCAGTGACACGCCCTGAGCACGGCGGGCGCATGCCGCCCGCGCGGGCCCGGCGGGGATACCCTCGCCGCGGTCCCGTCCGGCGGCGGGTGACGATATGATCACGGCCGGGGAAGCGGTCCTTCGGGACCGGTTCCCCGGCCGTGACCCGTTCCGGTCCCGCCCGTCGCCGCCGGTCAGACGACCGGGCACGCGCCCCGCGGTCCGGCGGCGCGGCTCGTCGACGCGCGCGCCCGTCCGTGAAAGCCTCGTGGACGTTCCACCGCCCGCGCGGACGCCCCGTCCGAAGGCCCGCTCGTCCCCCGGGAGCACTCGTTCAATTGGCCAGCACAGACGCCACCACAGCCGGCACGCACACCGGCGGACCGGCCCCGGCCGGCCCCTCGATCGTCCCGCAGGGGCCCGCCCGGCTCGCGCTGATCGCCGTCACGGTCGCGGTGCTGGCGCAGACCCTGCGGTTCGCGCTGCCCCAATTCGACCATTTCGCCGATGAGACGTCCCTCGGCGCCGCCGCGGCCGCGGTGCTCGCCATCTTCCTCGCGGGGTTCGCGGCGCCGCTGGTGCGGCGCGCCGCGGGGCCCCGCGGCCTGCTGGTCGCCGGGGTCGGCGGGCTGCTGCTCGTCCGGCTCGTCGCGCAGGCGCTCGGCGCGCCGACCTGGCTGGCCCTGGCCGGCACCGCCGTGGGGCTGCTCGCGGTCGCGGCGCTGTACGAGGGGGCCCGCGGCCTGTCCGGTGTGGGGTTCGCGACCGCCGCGGTGGCGGGCCTCGCCGCCGACACGGCGGTCCGGATGAGCTTCGCCACCTGGGACCCGGTGTGGCGGGACGGCGCCGGCCCGTGGGCGGCGTGCCTGGCGTTCGTCGGGCTCGGCGGTGTCGCGCTGTGGCGGGAGCTCGCGTCCGGCCCGGTGGAGGCGCCCGGCCTGACATGGCGGGACGCGCTGGGCGCCGCCGCGTTCGGGCCGTTCCTCGCGTTGCAGGTGCTGGTGCTGTCCAGCCCCGCGTTCGTCGCGTCGGCGGGATGGCTGTCGCTGACGGCCGCGCACGTCACGATCGTCGCCGGGCAGGGCATCGCGCTCGCGTTCCTGGCGTCCGGGCTGGCCGTGCGGGCCGTCCCGGGCGGAGTGTGCGTCCTCGGCGGCACCCTCCTCGGGGTCGGCGCGGGCACCGTCGCGGGGACGTACGCGCTGTCCGGCGTGGAGGTCGTGCCCGTCATGATCGGCGGGCAGCTGCTGGCGGCGTGGCTGCTGGCGGTGGCGTGCCGCGCGCCGCTGCGCCGCGCCGGGACGGGCGGTCCGGCCTGGAGGGTGGACGCCGGGGCCGCGCTCGGCGGCCTGCTGATCGCGGTGATCCTCGTCCCGTACCAGGTCAGCGCGGTGTCACCACTGCCGATCCCGAACAACGTGCTGCCCGGCCTGGCCGGGCTCCTGCTCGGCGGGCTCGCCGCGATCGCCGCCGCGCGCGGCGGGCCGCTGCCCGCGCGGGCGCCGCTGCGGGCGCTGACGGCCGGAGCGGCGGCGCTGCTGCCGCTCGCCGGCACCGCGGTGTTCACGGTCGCCGCCCCGGACGGGACGGCGCAGGCGGCCCCCGCCGCCGGGCAGGTGCGGCTGCTGAGCTACAACATCCACGACGCCGTCAACCAGGACGGCCGGCTCGACCCCGAGGGCATCGCCCGCACCATCGAGGCGCAGCGGCCGCAGGTGGTGCTGCTGCAGGAGGCGAGCCGCGGGTCGCTGCTGTCGGGGACGGCGGACGTCGGGGTGTGGCTGTCGCGCCGCCTCGGGATGAAGCTGATCTGGGGCCCGGCCGCAGACGGCCAGTTCGGCAACGCGATCCTGACGTCGCTGCCGGTCCGCTCGTCGGGCACGGGCCGGATGGCGCGCGGCGACTGGTCGCAGATCCGCGGGTACGTGTGGGCGCGGCTCGCCGTCGGGAAGACGACGATGGACGTGTGGTCGACGCACCTGGAGGGCGGCGACGCCGGCGGCGAGCGCGTCCGGGAGGTCGCGGCGCTGCTGCGGGCGTGGGGCGGCGCACCCCGGACGATCATCGGCGGGGACTTCAACGCCGGGCCCGGCAGCCGGGAGATCGACGACATGACGGGCACCGACCTGCGCAGCGCCGTGCTGGGCGGCGACCAGTCCCCGACGACGGCGGACGGCCGGCGCGTCGACTGGGTGTTCGGCTCCGAGGGGATCCTGTTCACCGACTACCAGGTGCCGCGCTCCGACGCGTCCGATCACTATCCGGTCGCGGTCACCGTCCGGATCGGCCGCTGAGCGGACCCGGCGGCGGCCCGGCGGGGCTAGTGTCGTCGCCATGAGCGAACCGGCCGTGATCGAGACGGCTCACCCCGAGGACGCGGGGGCGATCCTCACCGTCCAGCGGGCCGCGTACGTGACGGAGGCGCAGCTGTACGGCGATCCGTTCATCCCGCCGCTGGTCGAGTCGCTGGAGGGCCTGCGAAAGGTCCTGGCGGGCGACGCGGTGGTGCTGAAGGCGGTGCTGGACGGCCGGATCGTCGGTGCGGTCCGCGCCCGGTTCAGCGATCACACGTGCCTGGTGGGGCGGCTGGTCGTCGCCCCCGACCTGCAGGGGCGGGGCGTGGGGGTGCGGCTGATGCGGGCGCTGGAGGAGCGGGTGCGGGGCCGCGCGGACGCGTGCGTCCTGTTCACCGGCCACCTCAGCGACGCGAACCTGCGGCTGTACCGGCGGCTCGGGTACAGCGAGACGCATCGGGAGAGGGTCGCGGCGCACCTGACGCACGTCCACATGCGCAAGCCCTTGGCGCCGGACGCGGCGCCGTAGGCCGCCTGGCATCGCCCCGCGCGGCCTGGCTAGGGTGGGCCGCGTGCTGAAAGTGGGACTCACCGGCGGTATCGGGTCGGGCAAGAGCGAGGTGTCGGCGCGGCTCGCCGAGCGGGGCGCGGTGGTCATCGACGCGGACCGGATCGCGCGGGAGGTGGTGGAGCCGGGCACGCCGGGCCTCGCCGCCGTCGTGGCGGAGTTCGGGGAGGACGTCCTGCTGCCGTCCGGGGGCCTCGACCGGGAGAAGGTCGGGTCGATCGTCTTCGCCGACAAGGACCGCCTGGCCGCGCTGAACGCGATCGTCCACCCGCTGGTGGGGGAGCGGATGCAGGCGCTGATGGACGCGGCGCCCGCCGACGCGGTCGTCGTCTACGACGTGCCGCTGCTGGTGGAGAACGGCCTCGCGGGCATGTACGACGCGGTCGTGGTGGTGGACGCGCCGGAGGAGACGCAGATCGCGCGCCTGACGTCCCGGCGCGGCATGGCGGAGGCGGACGCGCGCTCCCGGATGGCGCACCAGGCGACCCGCGACCAGCGCCGCGCGGCGGCGACCCACGTGATCGACAACTCGGGCACCTTGGACGACCTGAGGGCGCAGGTCGACGCCCTCTGGGAGAAGCTCACCGCCGCCTAGAACGGCTCGTCGAGGGGCATGCGGGTCACCTCCGGGAGGTAGGGGTCCAGTTCGCCGGGCTCGAACCGGCACATGCCGACGGCGTACCAGAACTCGGCGGTGGCGTTGCCCTCCCACTTGTAGCGGCCGTCGGGGGCGAGCGCCGCCCAGCCCTCGGCGAGGCCGAGGAGGGTGATGCGGCGGGCCGGGGCGGCCGGGTCGGTGACGTCCCAGAGGATGACGGCGCCGTCGTCGCCCGCGGTGGCGAGGGTCGTGCCGTCGGGGCTGAACTCGGTCGACCATACGCGGCGGGTGTGGCCGGGCAGGGTGTGCAGCAGGCGGCCGGTGGCCGGATCCCAGAGACGGATGGCGAGGTCGTCGCCCGCGCTGGCCAGGACGGTCCCGGACGGGTGGAACGCGGTCGTCCAGAGCCGTCCGGTGTGCCCGGTGAGGGTGTGCAGGGGGCGGCCGGTGTCAGGGTCCCAGAGCCGGACGGTCCCGTCGTTGCTCGCGCTGGCCAGCATCGTCCCGGACGGGTCGAACACCACGCGGTAGACGCGGTCGGTGTGGCCGGACAATGTGGCCTGGAGCTCCTCGGTGGCGGGGTCCCAGAGCCGGACGAGGCCGTCGTCGCAGCCGGTCGCGACGCTGCGGCCGGCGGGGTGGAAGTCGATCGAGCGGACACGGCCGCGGTGGTCGGCGAGGTTGCCGACCTGCCGTCCGGTCGTCCAGTACCAGAGGCGGACGGTGTCGTCGTCGTTGGCCGTGGCGATGATGTCGCCGTCCGGCGCGAACGCCTGCGCCCACACGTGGTCGGTCTCGACGTTCATCTCGCGTTCGAACGCGCCCGTCCCGGCCTGCCAGAGGTGGACGCCGCCGTCGTTGGTGGCGGTGGCGAGCTGCACGCCGCGGGTGTTGAACGCGGCGGAGGTGAGGTTGTCGGCGACGCCGCGCAGCTCCCGCAGCATCCGGCCGGTGCGGGGGTCCCAGAGGCGCACGAGGCCGTCGTTCCCGCTGGACGCGAGCAGCCCGCCGTCGGGGCTGAACGCGACGCCGGTGACGCGGCGGCCGTGGCCGCGCAGCACGACGCGGCACTGGCCGCTCTCGGCGTCCCAGAGGCGGGCGGTGCCGTCGTTGCTGGTGGTGGCGAGCTGCGCGCCGTCGGGGCGGAACGCGAACGGCCAGACGGCGCCGCGGTGCCCGGCGAGCTCGAGCCGCTGCCGGCCGGTGCGGGGGTCCCAAAGCCGGACGGATCCGGCGCTGTCGGCGGTGGCGAGGGTGCCGCCGTCGGGGCTGAACGTCGCCTGGTAGAGGCGGCCGCCGTGGCCGGACAGGGTGGCGCGGTGCCGCCCGTCCTCCCACAGGCGGACGGAGTGCTCGGTGTCGCCGGTGACGAGGAGGCGGCCCTCGGGGTGGTAGGCGATGGCGAACACGCTGCCGGTGTGGCCGAGGAGCTCCTGCCGGATCTCACCGGTCCGGATGTCCCAGATGCGGACGACGCCCGCCTCGTCCCCGGCGGCGAGGAGGTGCCCGCCGGGGTGGAACACGGCGCGGAACACGGCGCCGCGGTGGCCGGTGAGCTCGCGGTGCAGCGCGCCGGTCGCGAGGTCCCAGACGCGGAGGGTTCCGCTGACGTCGCCGGTCACCATGAGGGATCCGGCGGGGTCGAACGCGGCGGTGTAGACGGGCGAGGTGTGCCCGGGGAGCTCGTGCAGGAGGCCGCCGGTCGCGGCGTCCCAGACCCGGATGGTCCCGTCCGCGGCGCCCGCGGCGACCAGGCCCGCACCGCCCGTGACGAGCGGCCACACCCCCTCGGGGTGGACGTCGAGGGTGCGGGTGCAGCCGCCGGTGGCGAGGTCCCAGATCCGGACGGTGCCGTCCGCGGACGCCGTCACGAGCAGCTCGCCGCCCGCGTCGAACACGACGGCGTACGTCCGGTCGGTGTGGCCCTGGAGGGTGCGCAGCGGCGTGCCGGTGACGGCGTCGCAGATCAGGACGCCGCCGTCGTCGCCGCCGATCGCGAGGACGGACCCGCCGGGGCTGTAGGCGAGCGGCTGCGGGAGCCGGCTCGTCTGGAAGTGGAACCCGTACGGGACGCCGACGGAGGCGGGCGCGACCTGGATGTCGATGGGGCGGCCCGGTGCGATCGCCGCCTCCCGCAGCTCCGGCGCCGCCGCGATCCTGGCGGGGAGGTCGGCGTCGACGAGCGCGGCGCGGGTCCAGCGGCTGCCGTCGACGGTGGCGTCCCGCAGGTCGGCGCGGGCGAGCCGGGCCCGGGACAGGTCGGCGCCGCGCAGGTCGGCGCCGGTGAGGCGCGCCTCGTCCAGCCGCGCCCCCGCGAGGGACGCGTCGCGCAGGACGGCCCGGGACAGGTTCGCCCCGACGAGCTGCGCGTCGGTGAGGTCGGCGCCGGTGAGGTCGACCTCCTGGAGGTCGCGGTAGGAGAGGTCCTCGCCCTGGAGGCGGGCACCGCGCAGGTCGGTGCGGGCGGGCGTGCGGAGCCGGGTCGTGACGCGGATGGCGTTGGCGCGGGCGGTGTCGTCGGCGCCGGGCCCGGCGAGGACCCCGGCGGCCCAGTCCTGGAGGGCTCGGGTGTCGGCGAGGTCGCACAGGAAGTCGACGGTGAGCTGCGACAGGGGGCGGCGGGCCAGGACGCCGGGCGCGGCGTCCCGGTCGAGTTCCCGGGCGACGTGCCGGGCGACGAGCCACTCCATGACGGAGGCGTGGATGAACCCGAACAGGCCCTCGTCGGTGCGGACGAGCAGGCTGCCCGCGCCGACCGCGTGCGTGACCTGGTGCGGCGACAGCCGCCCCTCGGTGAGGCCGGTGAGCGCGTCGGCGACGTCGGTGAGCTCGGCGAGCCGCAGGTACTGCTCGTTGCTCTCCCACAGCCGCAGCGCGAGCGTCCCGACGGCCGTCCACATGTCGTCCATGCCGAGCCCGGACGGCCCGCCGCGGCCCCGCACCCGCTCCGCCTCGTACGCCAGCCACGACGAGAGGATCTCCCTGTACAGGTCGGCGGGGCTGACGGTGGAGCGCGCCTGCGCGACGGACCGGAGCCGCTCTTCGGGCAGGTCGGCGATGAAGCTCAGCATCCGGGGGTTGGACGTGAGGCCGAGCAGCTCCTCGATGTCGGCCAGCAGCCGCAGCCGCGCCTCGGCGGCGGACTCGTCCCCGTACCGGTTCACCAGGTAGGAGCGGACCTGCGGGGGCGCGAAGTCCTCCAGGCCGAGGACGCGCCGGTGCGGCAGCACCCCGACCTTCTCGCCGAGCGCGGTCAGCACCTGCGCCTGCGACTTGAAGTGCTGGGTGCGGCTCGCCACCACGATCTTCGCCTTGTCCTGCGCGGCCTGCAGGAGCGTGTCGAGGTGGTCGGCGGCCTGGTCGTAGGTGACGCGGGTGACGAGCTCGTCGAACCCGTCGAACAGCAGGACGATGCGGCCCTGCCGCAGCATGTAGTGGAACGCCTTCAGGTCGATGAGCTCCTCGCCGTGGTTGGCGAGGTGCGCGGCGACGAGGCCGTCCACCGAGTGGGCCTTGTCGAGGGCGCGCAGCTCGATCAGGATCGGCACGACGTGCGGCAGCTCGCGGGGGATGCGGCGGGCCAGCTCGCGCAGCGCGAACGTCTTGCCGCGGCCGAAGTCGCCGAGCAGCAGCAGGAACCGGCCGTGGTCGGCGGCGAGGAGCCGCAGCATCTCCCCGACGACGTCGTCGTGGACGGCGCCGGTCCCGTGCTGGTCGGTGCCCGTGCGGAAGCGGTCGAGTTCCCGGAACCGCTGCGGGACGTACAGCGACGGCGGGTACAGGCCGCCCTCCGACAGCCGCGCGGTCTGCGCCCCCACGTACTCCGTCAGGTCGACCAGGCCCTGGAACTCGGTGAGGCTCCGGACCCGGATGCCGCGCCGGAGCGCGTCGTCGCGGAGCGCGCGCGGAGGCGTCGGGCCGAGGTAGACGAGCTCGGACCCGTGGTCGGCTCCGTCGGCGTGGACGTGCCGGGCGAACGCGTCCACGTCGTCCTGCGTGACGCGCCCGACATGGGCGCCGATGCGGTACTGCCGGACGAACCCGTCCTCCAGGTGGGTGAGGAGGAGATGCGGCGGGTCGGTGCGGCCGTCGGTGCGGGGCTGGGGGACGACGCGGCGGATCGTGGCGCGCTCGAACCGGGTCTCGCACGCCTCGGTGAGGCGGTCCAGGAGGCGGGAGGCGGGGTCGTCGGGGGCGGGGTCGGAGGGCGTCTCGATCTCGGGGCGGGGCGCGGGGACGGGCGGGACGGCCCGCGCGCCCGGGAACGTCCCGTCCGCTTTCGGCCAGACCCGGCCGAGGCGCTCGGCGCCGCGCCGCTCCATGTCCTCGGGGATCCACCGCTCCAGGCCGTCGCGGCGCAGCACGACGGTCTGATGGCGCCCGGGGCCGAGCGCGGGGACGGCGGGCGTCCCGGTGCCGAGCAGCGGGACCGTCCCGAGGTCGGTCGCCGTGCCCTGGAAGAACGCGTGGACGCGGGCGCCCAGCAGGGACTCGACGATCTCGGTGTCGCGGACCGCTCCGGGCTCGCCCCGCACCGGGGTGTGCTCGATCGCGGCGAGCCGCAGCCACCCCTCGTCCTCGAAGTGCCGGAGCCGCTCGTTGAACCAGGCGGCCTGCGCCCGCCCGACACCGCCGTACCGGTCCTCCTCGCGGTGCGTGTACGGCAGCGTCGAGTTCAGGCCGGCGACGACGACCTTCAGATCCGGGACGGGGAACAGCGTCCACGGCTGGGCGCTGTCGAACACGAGGCTGTCCAGGCCCTGGTAGAACTCCTTGAACAGGCCGGAGAAATGCCGCCACTTCGGCCAGTAGGGCGGCTGCGGCTCGACGTCGTCGGCCTCGCAGGACGAGAAGTACGCCTGGCACGCCGCCTTCGTCACATCGTGCGAGCCGGGCACGATCACGACGCGCTGCGCCTCCAGGCCGAGCAGCGCCCGCAGGCTCGTCAGGAACCCGAGCGCCTCCCCGAACTCCTTGCGGCTCCCCGAGTGCGTCAGGTTCCCCGTCACGACGAGCAGGTCCGGACGGGGGACGCCGGCGTCGGCGAGCCGCGCCACGTCGCTGTAGATGCGGTCCTGGAGCTCGGCCGCCGTGGTCGGCTCCCCCGGCTCGGCGAGCGTCCTGCCGAACCGCGGCCCGGACACGTGCAGCACGCTGACGTGCTCGCGGGGCCTCTCCTCCGCGGCGGCGCGGGCGGGGAACGCCGGCGCCGCGACCGGCGCCCGCCGGACGGGACGCTCCGGCTCCGCCCCGGAGCGCCCGGCGCCCTCGACGCTGCCGGCCAGCGGCGGCCGCCCGGACGCGGGCCCGCCGCCCGGGAACGCGGGACCGTCGAGAGGGCGGGCGTGCCCCGCGAGCGCCTCGTCGATGCGCCGCATCAGCACGTCGCGCGCCGCGTCCGGGTCGTCCACGCCGACGAGGTCCACGTAGGTGATGGTGGACAGCAGCCCGTCGATGGCGCAGTCCTCGATCCGGACGGTCACGAGCTTGCGGGCCGGGTCGTCCGGATCGGCCCGCAGCGCCGCCATCCACTCCAGCCGCCCGTACCGCGACCGCAGGTAGTTCCTCGACAGCACCGCCACGACCGCCTTGGCCTCCGACAGGCCCCGGTCCATGAAGTCGATGAAGTTGGTGCCCGGCACGAAGTCCCACGCCTGCATCATCGTCCGGTGCCCGGCCGCCTCCAGCTGCCAGGCGATCCAGGACGCCCACCGCTCGTCGGCGGGGGAGTAGCTGACGAAGAAGTCGGTCGGGCGCTCCTGACGGGACCCGTGGGCGGTGCCGGGGGGAGTCATGGGGCCAGTATCGCGCCCGCCGGCGACGAGAACAGCGTCGTGTGACGGATATGGGATCATGTCGCCGTGCCGTCGCCGACCGCGCCGCTGCGCCGTGCCGCCCGCTCCGCCCGCGGCCTGGGCGTGCTCGACCGCGTCCGGATCGGGGTGCTGCTGCTCGGGCTGCTGTTCGTCGCGACCGGCCTGCTGCCGCGCGCCGAGGCGCGCGCGAGCGTCGAGCGGATCGCCCCCCTGCTGCTGTTCCTGTTCAGCGTCATCGTCCTCGCCGAGCTCACCAAGGAGGCCGGCGTCTTCGACGCGATCGCGCAGCGGATGGCGCGCGCCGGCCGCGGCGGCTACGGCGCCCTGTTCCTGCTCTGCGTCGCGTTCGCGTCCGTCACCACCGTCTTCCTGAACCTCGACACCACCGCCGTGCTGCTCACCCCCGTGATGCTGGCGCTCGGCGTCCGCGCGGGCATCGCGGCGCTGCCGCTGGCGATGACGACGGTGTGGCTCGCGAACACCGCGAGCCTGCTGCTGCCGGTGTCGAACCTGACGAACCTGCTCGCCGCCGGCCGCGTCGCGCTCGAGACCCCCGCGTTCGCCGCGCGGATGTGGGCGCCGCAGCTCGCCGCCCTCGGCGTCACGATGGCGCTGCTGTGGGTGTTCTACTGGCGGCGGGGGATGCGCGGCGCGGACGCCTACACGCCGCCGCCTCCGGAGCCGATCCGCGACCGGGTGCTGTTCGGCGCGACCGCCGCCGCGTGCCTGCTGTTCATCGGGGCGATCCTGGCCGGCGTCCACACCGGGATCCAGCTCGGGATCGCCGCGACCGCCGCCGCGGCCGTCGCGGTCGCGGCGTTCGCCGTCCGGGACCGGTCGGCGCTGCGGCCGGCGCTGATCCCGTGGCAGCTCCTCGTGTTCGTGACGGGGCTGTTCCTGGTCGTCCCGGCGCTGGAGCGGGTCGGGCTGGACGAGGCGATGCGGGCGCTCGTCGGGACGGACGACGGGGTCGCCGGCGCGTTCCGGGCGGCGTTCGCCGGTGCCGGGCTGTCGAACGTCCTGAACAACCTGCCCGCCTACGTGGCGGGGGAGTCCGCCGTGCCCGCCGCGAACCGCGACCAGCTCCTCGCCCTCATCGTCGGGACGAACGTGGGGCCCGTCATCACCCCGTGGGGGTCGCTCGCGACGCTGCTGTGGTTCGAGTGGTGCCGCAGGTGGGACGTCCGGGTGCCGCTGCGCAAGTTCGTGCTGACGGGCACCGTCCTCGCCGTCGCTGGCTGCGCCGCGAGCGTCGGCGCCCTCCTCGCGACCGGCTAGACGGGCGAGGCGGGCGACACGATCCCCCGCGTCGTGTCGAGCAGCCGGCCGAGCAGACCGGGCCGGGCCGCGACGAACCCGAGCTCCGCCGCCGGACGGTCGATGCCCAGCTCGTAGGGCCGGCCGTCCAGGCGGCGCAGCTCCGCGCCCGCCTCGGCCGCCAGCAGCGCCCCCGCGGGCAGGTCCACGATCTCCGGCAGGTACCCGACGATCCCGTCGATGTCGCCACGGGCCAGCATCACCCACGCGACGAGCGGCGCCCACAGCTGCAGCATCCGCGCGCTCCGCATCTCCAGGGTCGAGCGCAGGGCGAACGCGACCGGATCCGACGAGGTGACCTGGTGCCCCTGCGTCCAGGCCAGGACCGGCCTCTCGTCCCGCTCGGGGCTCGCGCACCCCCGCATCCTCAGCGGCGCGCCCGCCGGGCCGAGGGCGCCCTCCCCCCGCAGCGCCGACCACGTCCGTCCCGTCACCGGGTCGTGCACGACGCCGAGGACCGGTGCGCCGCCCACGCACAGGGCGAGGCCCACCGCGTACACCGGCATGCCGATCGCGACGTTGTTCGTCCCGTCGAGGGGATCGACGAGCCACACCAGGTCCGCGCGGGACCCGTTCGGCTCGGCGCCCTCCAGCACCCCGGACTCCTCCGCGATGATCCGGTGCCCCGGGAACGCCGACCGCAGCCGCGCCACGATCAGCTCCTCCGCCGCGACGTCCAGATCCGTGACCACGTCCCCGGCGCCCTTCGGGCGGACCCGGAGCGGCTCCCGCATCCCGGCCCGCAGCAGCACCCCCGCCGCCTCCGCCGCCTCCACCGCGACGCGGCGTGCCCTCCCCAGATCGACCGGGGACCCCGGCGGCGTGCTGGCGGTCATCGGGTCTCTCCCGTCGGCAGCGGATGCGCGGCGGCGATCAGGGCCGCCGCGCGCCTGAGCGCGCGCGCCGTCTCCTCGGGCGCGGACCGGGCGCGGCGCACCCGGTGCGTCGGAACGTCCAGCGGACCCAGCGACAGATCGCCCCCGCCGGGGGTGTGCCGCCCCAGCGCGACCGTCGCCGCGTCGTCGCCGTCCTCGATGAGCGTGCGGTGGAACACCCCCGCCGGGAGCGTGTACGACTCGCCCGTGCGGTGCGCCGCCGACCGCCCCGGGGAGTGCCGGACGGCGCGTCCCGTCGCGCGTAGCTCGTCCACCCCGCCCCGGCTCACGACCTCGAAGACCTGGCCGGTCGGATCGGGCGCGCCCGGCCGCACGTCCATGCGCACGTTCCGGACCGTCCCGTACAGGACGAAGCTGAGCAGGTCCCAGCTGTGGCAGTGCACCGGCGACGTCGTGGACGGCGCGGGCCGCACCTCCGGGGTCCAGATGTGCAGGCACACGCCGAGGTCGCCGCTGCGCTCCACGGGCAGGCACAGAAAGCCGAGGGGATGCCGCACCGCCGCGGCCGGGGACCGGCCCTCCGCCGCGTCCGCGACGACCCCGCCGGCCCACCGCGGCAGCGTCCGCGCCGCCGTTCCGGCGGCGATCTCCGCGCGGATCTCCTCGTACCTCATCGTCCCGTCACCCGCGCCGGCTCACTCGTACGGGTCCTTCGCGCGCAGCGCCTTGCGGACGATCTCGATGATGTCGCGCTCCGTGTAGCCCTGCGCCAGCTCGATCCCCAGCACCTCGAACAGCTTGCGGACCTCGTCGACGGTCGGCTCGTCGTCCAGCGGCGCCAGCCGCGCCAGCTCCACCGGCACCCGCCGCGCCTGGTCCAGGCTGGTCTGCAGCTCCGCGCTCACCCAGCCGTAGTAGAACTTCGTGCTGTCCACGACCAGGGCCTCGCCGCGCGGGTCGTCCCGCGTCACCACCAGCCGGGACGCCGCCAGGTCGTAGCGCAGCGTCGTCATCGTCCGCGCCAGCCCGATGTCGATGTCGAGCATCCCGAACCGCTGCTTGTGCCAGCACGCCGCCAGGATCGTCGCGTACGCCTCCTTGCGGGTGCGCTCCAGCGTCCACGGCTCTCCCGTCGCGTCCGGGCCGTCCGACACCGACCGGCGGTGCCGCGCGTACGCCTCGCACACCGCCACGTCCGTCGGGTCGAGGATCTCCAGCCGGAACAGCAGCGTGCGGCGCTCCCGCCGGGCGGCCGCCACGCACTCCGGCAGCGTCTTCGCGCGGATGTAGGTGCCGGTGCCGCCCTTGAAGAACCACCGGTCGGTGTCGCGGCGCGCGTCCGCCAGCACCTGCGCGACCTGCCCGCCGCCGATCACGCGGACCACCGACGTCTCGTCCAGCGCCCGCTTGGTGTCGGACAGCACGCCCTCGAACCGCTCGATGTGCGCGAGCCGGCCGCTCAGGTCGTCCAGCGTCGACGACGAGGCCCGCAACGTGTCGCGGACCTCCGCCTCCACCGGGACGCGCCGGCCGCGGTCGCGCAGCACCGAGGTGGCCAGCAGGCCGATCACGGCGAGGATCGCGCTGTTGGTGATCTCGCTCTCGTTGGGCAGGTTCACCCCGACCCCGAGCAGCGCGACGGTGATCGCGAGGACCAGCGCGATGACGGCGTCGGCGTTCTTACCGAACCAGTTGGTGAATCGGGTCATCGTGGGTGTTATCCCCGTCCTTGTCGGCGCCGTCATCGTAACCAGACCGGCGCGGGCGGGGCCACCGGCCCGCGACGCCCGCCGGGTGAGGGCTCCGGGACATGCGTGACCGTCCCTGTCACGGCCCCGCTATAGGCTCGTGCGCATGCACCCCCGGGACCGGTGGTCGGCGATGTGGCCGACGAAGCGTTCGCGCGCGCTCGACGTGTCCCTGGCGCTGGGCCTCGCCGCTCTGGACGGCGCCGTCCTGTGGTTCAAGACCGAGGACTTCTGGTTCCACGCACCCGTCGTCTCGGCGTGCAGCGCCGTCATCGGCCTCGGCCTGGTGGTCCGGCGCCGCCACCCGGTCGGCCTCACCCTCTTCGCCCTCGTGTTCGGCTCCGCCACGGGCGGCGGCGCGTTCGCCTACCTGGTCATCCTGTACTCGCTGGCCGCCTACACCGCGTCCCGCCGGACGGTGCTCGGCCTCGCCGCCGCCATGTACGTGTCCTCGCTGGCCTTCCCCAGCCCCACCGCGGAGGAGGGTTTCGCCGCGCAGGCGGTCTTCGGGGTCGCGTTCGTGATCGCCCCAGTCCTGCTCGGCCTCTACATGGGGGCGCGCAAGCAGCTGCTGGGATCGCTCCAGGAACGGGCGGCACGCCTCGAACGCGAGCAGCACCTCCTCGCCGAGCGCGCCCGTGCGGAGGAGCGCACCCGCATCGCCCGCGAGATGCACGACGTCGTCGCCAACCGGGTCAGCGTCATGGTCGTCCACGCGGGGGCCCTCAAGGCCATCGCCGCCCGCGACCCCGCCCGCGCCGCCGAGACCGCCGGCGTCATCGGCGACATGGGGCGCCAGGCCCTGGACGAGCTCCGCCACGTCATCGGCGTCCTGCGGCAGGGCGAGGAGGCCCTCCCGCAGGAGGCCGTCACCCTCGCCCACATCCGCGAGCTCGTCGACCAGTCCAGCGCCGCCGGCCTCCGGGTCGACCTCACCGTCCGCGGAGACGAACGTCCCATGGCCAAGGCCGTCGGCCGGGCCGTGTACCGGCTCGTCCAGGAGGCGCTCACCAACGTCCACAAGCACGCGGGCGCCGCCGACACCTGCGTCGTCCTCGGCCTCCTCCGCGACGCGGTCGAGGTGGAGATCACCAACGGGGTCCCGCACGCCGCCCCCGACCACGGCCTGCCGAGCGGCGGGAACGGCCTCGTCGGCCTCCGCGAGCGCGTCACCGCGCTCGGCGGGACGTTCGCCGCCGGACCGGCCCCGGTCGGCGGCTACACGGTCCGCGCCAGGATCCCGCTGCCCGCGTCCTGACCTGCGAAGACGGGAAATGTCGGAGGGGCCGAATACAGTGGTCCGGTAGGTGGGAGACGACCAGGGGGAGGCGGAATGCGGCCGATCACGGACCTGCGGCGCCGCGTGGCGCCGTTCGAGGTCATCACCGACATGACGCCGTCGGGCGACCAGCCTCAGGCGATCGCCGAGCTCACCGAGCGGATCGGCCGCGGCGTCAAGGACGCCGTCCTCCTCGGCGCCACCGGCACCGGCAAGACCGCGACCGTCGCGTGGCTGGTCGAGAAGCTGCAGCGGCCCGTCCTCGTCATGCAGCCCAACAAGACCCTCGCGGCCCAGTTCGCCAACGAGCTGCGCGAGATGATGCCGAACAACGCCGTCGAGTACTTCGTGTCGTACTACGACTACTACCAGCCCGAGGCGTACATCCCGCAGACCGACACCTACATCGAGAAGGACTCGTCGATCAACGACGAGGTCGACCGGCTCCGGCACTCCGCGACCAACTCGCTGCTCACCCGCCGCGACACCATCGTCGTCGCGTCCGTCTCCTGCATCTACGGCCTCGGCACCCCGCAGGAGTACGTCGACCGCATGGTGCGGCTCCGCGTCGGCCAGGAGATCGACCGCGACGACCTCCTCCGGCAGCTCGTCGGGATGCAGTACTCCCGCAACGACCTCGCGTTCACCCGCGGCACGTTCCGGGTCCGCGGCGACACCATCGAGATCATCCCCCAGTACGAGGAACTCGCCGTCCGCATCGAGATGTTCGGCGACGAGATCGAGAAGCTCTCCACGCTCCACCCCCTCACGGGCGAGGTCATCACCGAGGACGAGGAGCTCTACGTCTTCCCCGCGTCCCACTACGTCGCCGGCCCCGAGCGCATGGAGCGCGCGATCGGCGCCATCGAGGCCGAACTGGAGGAGACCCTCGCCGTCATGGAGCGGCAGGGCAAGCTGCTCGAGGCGCAGCGCCTCCGCATGCGCACCACCTACGACATCGAGATGATGCGCCAGGTCGGCACCTGCTCCGGCATCGAGAACTACTCCCGCCACATCGACGGGCGCGGCCCCGGCACCGCTCCCAACACCCTCCTCGACTACTTCCCCGAGGACTTCCTCCTCGTCATCGACGAGTCCCACCAGACCGTCCCGCAGATCGGCGCGATGTTCGAGGGCGACGCGTCCCGCAAGCGGATGCTGGTCGAGCACGGTTTCCGCCTGCCCTCCGCCATGGACAACCGGCCCCTCAAGTGGGAGGAGTTCCTGGAGCGGATCGGCCAGACCGTCTACCTGTCGGCCACCCCCGGCGGCTACGAGATGAACCGGGTCAAGGGCGACGTCGTCGAGCAGGTCATCCGCCCCACCGGCCTGATCGACCCCGAGATCGTCGTCAAGCCCACCAAGGGCCAGATCGACGACCTCGTCCACGAGATCCGGCTCCGTACCGAGAAGGACGAGCGGGTCCTGGTCACCACGCTCACCAAGAAGATGTCCGAGGACCTCACCGACTACCTCCTCGAACTCGGCATCCAGGTCCGCTACCTGCACAGCGAGGTCGACACCCTCCGCCGCATCGAGCTGCTCCGCGAGCTGCGCGAGGGCGAGTTCGACGTCCTCGTCGGCATCAACCTGCTCCGCGAGGGCCTCGACCTGCCCGAGGTCTCCCTCGTCGCGATCCTCGACGCCGACAAGGAGGGCTTCCTGCGCTCCGAGACGTCCCTCATCCAGACGATCGGACGCGCGGCCCGCAACGTCTCCGGCCAGGTCCACATGTACGCCGACACGATCACCCCGTCGATGGAACGCGCGATCGACGAGACCAGCCGCCGGCGCGCCAAGCAGCAGGCCTACAACGAGGAGCACGGCATCGAGCCGACCGCCCTCCGCAAACGCATCGCCGACATCCTCGACTCCCTCGCCCGCGAGGACGCCGACACCGAGACCCTCATCGGCGGCGGCGGCCGCCAGCAGAGCCGCGGCAAGGCCCCCGTCCCCGGCCTGGCGTCCCGCACCCGCGAGGTCGGCCGGCACGCCGCCGACCTCGTCGGCGAACGCCCCCGCGAGGAGCTCGAGGGCATCATCGAGCAGATGACCGCCCAGATGCACCAGGCCGCCACCGACCTCCAGTTCGAACTGGCCGCCCGCCTCCGCGACGAGATCAAGGAGCTCAAGCGCGAGCTCCGCGACATGAAAGAGGCCGGCATCACCTGACCGCGCGGCCGGAGCCGCGCCGTAAAACGGGTCGAACCGGCCGCGGACTGCGGCCTAGCGTGTCCCCATGGACACGTCACTGCGGCCCGCCCGCATCGACGAGCTGGCGGAGCTGGTGGCCGTCGAGAACTCGGCGGACGCCGCGTTCGCGGCGCTGGGCATCGTGTTCCCGCCCGGCCCCACCGTGGTCGAGACGGTCGCCGGGCAGGCAGAGATCCTCGTCGCCGGGGACCCGCCGGCCGGGTTCGCCGCCTTCAGGACGGTGGACGGCGCGACCCACCTGGAGCAGATCTCCGTCCGGGCCGACCTGATGGGCCGCGGCATCGGCGTCCCGCTCCTGCGGGCCGTGCAGGACCGTGCACGCGCGGCCGATTCGCCGGGCGTCACCCTCATCACGTTCCGGGACGTGCCGTGGAACGCCCCCTGGTACGCGCGCCACGGCTTCGCGGAACTGCCGCAGGACCGCTGGGGCCCCGGCCTGCGCGCCTACTGGGAGGCCGAACTCGAGGACGGCCTCCACACCCTGGGCCCCCGCCTGATCATGTGGTCCCCCTCCGCCTGAACCCGCCCCGCCGGCCGGGAGCGAGACAAGAAAGCCCTCTACGCTCTGAGTCGCCGTTTGATCACGTGGCCTCCCGCCCTGCGCCCCGGCGCCTGCTGGGGGCGGTGGTCGGGGGGCTATTGCTTGACGGGGCCCAGGCTTCGGCCTTCGGCCAGGGTGCGGTAGTAGGGGCTGGTGTCCATGAGTTCCTCGTGGGTGCCGGACGCGGCGATCCTGCCCTCGTCGAGGACGATGACGTGCGCGGCCGCGCGGACGGTGGAGAAGCGATGCGCGATCACCAGCAGCGCGCAGTGGCCGGTGATCTCGGCGAGGGTCCGGTGCAGGGCGAGTTCGCTCTCCAGGTCCAGATGGGCGGTCGGCTCGTCGAGGAGGAGCAGATCGGGGCGGGTGATGAGGGCGCGGGCGATCGCCATGCGCTGGCGTTCGCCGCCGGACAGTTCACGGCCGTGCTCGCCGACGCGGGTGTCGAGGCCGTGGGGGAGGCGGGCGACGAGGGCGGTGAGGTCGGTCATGGCGAGGACGCGGTGGATCTCGCCGTCCGGTGCGTCCGGGGCCGCGTAGAGGAGATTGTCGCGGAGGGTGCCGTCCAGGATCGGGCAGTCCTGCTCGACGAGGCCGATCCCGGCGCGGTGCCGGGACCGGCTCGACGCGGTGACCGGGACGCCGCCGAAGAGGATCTCCCCGCGGTCGGGATCGTAGAACCGCTCGGCGAGCGCGAAGATCGTTGACTTGCCGGCGCCGGAGCGGCCGATCAGGGCGACGTGCCCGTGCCGGGGCACCGTGAAGGTCGCTCCGCGCAGGACGGGACGCGCCGCCCGGTACCCGAACCACACGTCGCGGAACTCCAGGACGGGGGAGTCGGCTCGCGGAGGGGGCGCGGTGGCCGGTGCCTCATCGTCCTCACGTGGCAGCGCCAGTGCCTCCTCGATGCGGTGCACCGCGCCGGTGCCCTGCTGGACGACGCTGAGCGACTCGAACAGCGCCCCCAGCGGACCCGTGAGGTACAGCATGTAGAGGAGGAAGGCCACGAGGTCGGCGACGGAGGCGGTCCCGCCGGCGACCCGAGCACCGCCGATCAGCAGCACCAGCAGGAACGAGCCCGTCACCGCGAGTTCGGTCGCGGGGGCGACGAGCGCGTCGAATCCGGCCATCCGGACATTGGCGGTGTACGCCGCGCCCGCCCGGCCGCCGATCCGCTCGCTCTCGCGCGCTTCGGCGCGGCCGGCCTTGACGGTGCGGATCGCGCTGAGGGCCCGTTCGAGGTCGGCCGCCATCTCGCCCGCGGCCCGGCGGCCGCGCAGCGACGCGGCGCGCATGCCGCGCAGCGCGATCCCGAGCACGGCGCCGGCGGCCAGGACGACGGCCGCGACGCACGCGAGGAGCACCGGGTCCAGCCATGCCATCAGCGCGACCGTCGCGGCGAGGCCGACCGTCCCGGTCACGGCGTCGGTGAAGCCGCCCGCGACGACCTGGCGGAGCGCGAACGTGTCGGCGTCCGTGCGGGAGATGAGGTCGCCGACGCGGTGCCGGTCGTGGGCGGGCATCCGCAGGCGCAGCAGGTGGTCGATGAGGGACAGCCGGACGCCCAGCACGATGCCCTCACCGGTACGGGCGAGCTGGTACCGGACGAGGGCCTGCGCCAGGGCCTGCGCGGCGAACAGCGCGACCAGCATGCCGACGCCCCGCCACGCCGTCCGGCCCGCTCCCGCGGCCTCGATCACGTCACGCGCCACCAGCGGTAGCGCGAGCCCGAGGGCGGCCGCGACGAGCGTCAGCGCGACGGTCATGGTGATCGGCCCGCGATGCCCGGCGGTCAGCCGCAGGACGCCGCGCAGCCCGCCGGCCTCAGCCCGCACGGCCGGGCGGAATGGTGATCAGCGGCGTGAGGTATCCGTCCGGGGCGTCCTCCGCGACGGCCCGGCCCTCCGCCTCCACCCACGCGTGCGCGCCGAACGGTGGCATCACCCGGGCGCCGACGCACCAGGTCGGCCAGGCGCCCCCCATCCGGCACAGCAGCGCCGTGGCGAGGGACCGGGGCAGGCAGCCGCGCGGCCCCAGGCAGGTGAGGCTGACGGCCACCACCGCCTCCCGGGCGGCGAGCGCGTGCCCGTGCGTGGCGGGCCGGGCCCCCTTCCGCAGGACGGCGAGGACAACCCGGATGCGTCCCGGCGGCAGCAGCGCGAGGACCCGCGCCGCTCCCACCGCGACCCGGGCGGCCGCGCGCCGCGCGAGCGGCCCGCGCCGGGCCGGACGGCACAGAGCGCTGGGCACGGTCATGAAAGAACCTCCCGGGCCGGGCGGATCCGGCCGATGAGCGCGGTGGTCATGGCTGGGCCAGCTTGGCCGTGCGCAACTGATCCAGGAGTGCGGTGACGTCCCGCAGCGCCTGCCCGGGGGACACGTCGAACTCCGCGGAGAGGGCGGTGGCGGTCGTGGCGGGGTCGTCGCCGCCGGAGAGGCGGCGGACGATCAGGGCGGCGGTCGGGTTCAGCTGCCAGTACTCGCCGCTGCGTTCGTCGAGCAGGACCGTCCCGTAGGCGGTGTCCGCGGTGGACACGCCGGGACGCAGGCGCAGGGTCATCCGTTCTCCTGTTCCGTGGCGGGCACGGGAGCGCCGCGGGCGGGACGCTCCAGGGTGCGCAGCCACACCTCGCAGCCGATGGTGGAGTACAAGACCGCCTCCCGCAGCGCGGGCGTGGCGGGACGCGCGGAGAGGGCCCGCAGCCGTGCGGGGTCGACGAGGCCGAGGCGGGCCAGCCGGGAGTCGTCCCACAGCGCCATCAGGTCGGCGCGGTGGGCGCGCAGGCCGTCGGCGGCGTCCATCGACGCCTCCGCCTTGTTCGACCGCGCCAGGCACTCGGCCGGGACGACGCCGCGCATCGCCGCGACCAGCAGCGGTTTGTACCGCCACGGGGTGACGCGCTCCTCGGGGCGGACGGCGAGGGCCGCCTCGATCACCCGGTCGTCCAGGAACGGCGAGGCCGTCGGGAGCCCGGCGCGGGCGCTCATCTGCTCCCACTGCCGGATGATGCGGGTGCACGCGCGAATGGCCTGCAGGTCGGCGTGCCGGCCCCGGTCGGGCGCCAGCGGCTCGGCGGTCGCGGCGGCGTCCCGCAGGACCTCCGCCGCGGCGCGCTCCGCGTCGGGTGTGACCCAGTCGAACAGGCGCGGCGCCGCGTCCCAGCCGAGCGCTCCGGTGACCGGCGGCTGGGACGGGCGCCGCAGGTCCGGGACGGCGTCGGCGAGCCACCGGCGGTAGGACCGGCCGTCGGCGAGCGCCTGCGCCATGGGGGCGGGCGGCCAGTCGAACAGGGCGCGGAACGCGCGCAGGCGGGGCAGCGCCAGGCGCGGCCGGCGGCGGAGCAGGCCGTGGTAGTGCGCCTCCGAGCACCAGGCGATGTGGTCGCCGCCGATCCCGGTGAGGTGCAGGCGGCTGCCGCGCGCCACCAGCCGGGGGACGTGGCTGAGGACGCGCGCGCGGTCCATCATCCCGATGGACGGCTCGTCCAGGGAGTCGTCGATGTCGTGGAGCCCCGCGTAGACCAGTGGTGAGTCCTCGGCGGGCCATACCGCGTGCTCGACCTCCGGCAGGTGGCCGGCGGCCCGGCGCGCCCATGCGAGGTCCTCGTCGGCGGGGTCGCGGCCCGGCCAGGTGCTCGCGACGACCCGGGCCTCGCCGTGTGCGGCGAGGAAGCAGATCGAGGTGGAGTCGAGCCCGCCGGACAGGTCGCAGCTCACCGTGCCTCCGCCCGAGGTGCGGATCCCGACAGCCTCGGTGAGCGCCGCCCTGAGGTCGGCGGCGCCGGCGGCGAGCGGGCGGTCCGCCTCGGGTGGCGTCCACCAGCGGCGGGTGCGGGCCCGGCCGTCCGGTTCCACGGTGAGATGGGCGCCCGGCTCGACGGCGTTCACCCCGCGCCACAGCGGTGTGTGCGGGAGCGGATGCGGGACGGGCCAGAGCAGCCGAGCCGCGATCTGCCGCGTGTCGAGGGGGGCGCCGGTCAGGGCGGCGAGCACGTCGGCCCGGTCGGCGATCACGGTGATGCCGCCGACCCGGGCGTGGAACACCAGCCGGAGCCCGGCGGCGTCGCCCTGGACGCGCGTCCGGCCGTCGATCGCCGCGACGAGGTGCCGGCTGCCCGGCAGGCCGCGGGCGAGCCGGTCGAGTGCGGCGACGCCGGTCAGCCGGTCCGCCTCGCGGGCGAGCCGCTCCGCGTCGGCCGGGGTGCCGAGGACGGCCAGCCGGGTGTCTCCGGCCGCGGCGACGGTGATCCCGTCGTCCGGCCAGTTCCCGACCAGCCAGGGGCGCCCGGACGGATGGCGCAGCAGCCGCGTGTGGGGGAGGCCCGAGGCCACGGCGAGAGCGGCGTCGTGGTCCGGCAGCACCACGAAGTACGTCTCGCCGTGGCCCGGCATGCCGTCGGTCTCAGGCATGAGGGATGAGGGCCGTCGTCAGTTCTTGCTGAGGATCAGGCGGTCGTTGCCGTGCTTCTGCAGAAGCCCGGTGACCTTCCGGAAGGAGCCGACCGGCACGAGGACGGGTGTTTCGTACTGCTTCATCTTCTCTCCTGACTGTTCTCGCCGTTACTTCCAGGGAGCTCCCGATCCGCCTTCTCGGAAAGGTGGATCGCCGAGAACATGCCATGGCGCCGCTGAAGATCGCCACCATGAAGCCCGTTTGACCTCGGTGGATCCACATGGCCTCAACCGGTCGGCAAAACGGAGGAGATTCGGATAAAAGGAGTCGACGCCCGGGATACGGGGACGTCCGTTACCGCCGAAAGGCTGTCCGTCCGGCCATTCTTCAATGACCGTTCGGTTCATCAGATGGTCGACCGTCGGCCAGGCATGCGACGGTGGGCATCTATTTCGGGTAAATTGGCATATTCGGAGCGGCGTCGATGTTGCGTTCCGGGTGGGAGACCGCGTTCAGGCGGCGCGGCGCCGCTTCCGCCGGCGCCGCCTGATCAGGCGGAACGCGGCATAGGCCAGCAGCAGCAGGAGGATCAGCGCGACGATCGGCGCCACGATCGCGGTGATGCTCATCACGAGCGACACCGTGTCCTCCGCCGTGCTGACGACCGGCGCGCCGGTGCCGGCCGTCCCGGCGTTCACGAACGGCCGCGCCGACGCCTTGGCCGCATGGACGCCGAGCGCGACGAGGATGCCGGCCGCCCACCCGATCCAGGAGTGCTCCCGCAGGAGGTCGGACGAGTCGAACCGTCCGGCGGCGTCCGTCGCGGCGAAGACGGCCCCGCCCGCGGCGGGCCGCACGAACGTCTGGACGGCGTCGTTCACCGAGTCGACGACGGGCACCTTGTCCAGGACGACCTCGACCGCGAGCAGGGCCCCGAGCAGCAGGAGCACCCACCCGTTCGTGAGCCATCCGAACTCGGCGGGCAGCCGGACGAGGTCGCCGTACCGGTCGAGGAGCCCGACGACGAGCATCGGGATGAAGGCGTTCAGCCCCGCCGCGGCGGAGAGGCCGAGCCCGGTCAGTGCCGCGAACATGTCCGCCTCCTCCGCAAGTATCGTGGTCGTCCCTGGGGCGGGCGTCTTCCGCCCCACGGTACGAGATCGGCGGGTGGGAACCCCGGACATGACACGGGCGTCCGCCCTTGTGCGCAGGACAGGAGGACGATGATCAGCCCGGGGGAGTGGCCGCGGCGCGTGCGCGCGCGTCTCGGCGAGCGGAGGTTCACCGTCGCCGTCCTCGTCTCGCTGCTGCTCGTGGCGTTCGTGCCGCTGGTGGCGTTGCCCGCCGTCCGGTGCGAGCTATTCGGGAGCGGCTGTCGCGAACCGGACCCCGTGCCGCGCGCCGACCCGGTCGCGGCTCCGCGGCCGCCCACGCCGATCGAGGCCGCGACGTGGGGCGGGTACGTCGCGCTCGGCGACTCCTACTCGTCCGGTGTCGGGGCCGAGGCGACGCTCTCCGACCACAACCCGCTGGAGAAGTGCCACCGGACGTCCAAGGCCTACTACCACGAGGTGGCGAAGACCTTCACCTTCGCGAAGGGCGGCGCGTTCTGGGCGTGCTCCGGCGCCACCACGAACGACATCCTGGACGGACGCGGCGGTGAACCGGCCCAGCTCGGCCGCCTCAGCGCCGGCACCAGCCTCGTGACCATCAGCATCGGCGGCAACGACATCGGCTTCTCGAAGATCCTCGCCGCGTGCGTCGTCAAGCTTCCGTGGAGCGGCGGCTGCACGGACCAGGGCGGGGACGTCGCCGCCCGGATGGCCGAGCTCCGCCACGACCTGCCCGCCCTGATCGCCAAGATCAACGCGCGGGCGCCGCGGGCCCGCGTGCTCGTCCTCGGGTACCCGAAGGCGTTCTCGGAGGTCGCGGGGGTCGGCGGCGACAACCTCACGGTGTCCGAGCAGCGGTGGCTGAACGCCCGCGCGTACGACCTCGGCGAGCTGATCCGCCAAACGGCCGTCGAGGCCGACCGCAGGATCGCCGCGCGCGGCGGGCACGGCAGCGTCGAGTTCGTCGACGCCTACAGCTCCTTCGCGGGGCACGAGGCGGGCAGCGGTGACCCCTTCATGAACGGCCTGGCCGTCGACCTGCCGGCGATGCGTGCGGAGCCCCGCAGCTACCATCCGACGATCAAGGGTCAGCAGGCCCTGGCCGCCCTGGTGATCGCCCAGGTCCGGAAGGGGCCGGGACGCCCACTGCGCTGACCTCCGCCGCGTCCCGCACGGGCGGCCTTTCGAACCCGGGTTCCGGACGACCTACCCCTGGCGCGGCAGGGCGCGCTCGACGGCCTCGCCGATGAGGCGCTGGACGTCGTCCTCGGAGAAGATGTCCGGCAGCGTCAGGGTCTCGAGGATGAGCCAGTTCAGGGCGAGGTAGAGCAGACGGACGGTGTCGGCGTCGCCGGGCAGCCCCGAGTCCAGGTGGTAGCCGATGTTGAAGTCGAGGTCGGCGCGGATCCGCTCGGTCAGGACGGCGCGCAGCCCCGGCCGCCGCGTCGCCTCCAGCCGCAGTTCGAGGAGCGCCAGGTAGCCGCTGCGGAAGGACGAGACCCGCCCGACCGTCTCCCGCATCAGCTCTTTGATCATCGCGACGTCGCGCGTCCCGTGCCGGGGCCGCTCGAGCGTCGCCGCGTCCGGCCGGAGCCGCTCGTAGAACCGCTCCGCGACCTGGACGAGCAGGTCGTCGCGGTTCTTGAAGTAGTTGGACGCCGTGCCGACGGGCACGCCGGCCTCGGCGTCCACCGCGCGGAACGTCAGCCCGCGCGCGCCCTCCCCGGCCAGGACCTCGATGGCCGCGTCGACGAGCGCCGCCCGCCGCTCCTCGTTTCTCCGCATGTTGACACCACTCCAGTTGTAGTACTACATTCAAACCACTTCACTCATAGTACTACGAACGGAGTCGCTCTTATGCGAAAGCTCGTCTACTACGTCGGCGTCAGCATCGACGGCTACATCGCCGGTCCCGGGGGTGAGTTCGATTTCTACCCGGTCGCGGACGACATGGCCGCCTGGATCAACGAGCGCTACCCGGAGACGGTCCCCACGCACGTGCGGCCCCAGGCCGGCCTGGAGGACGCGCCGAACCGGCGCTTCGACACCCTCGTCATGGGCCTCGGCACGTACCGGCCGGCCCTCGACCTCGGCGTCGCCGGCCCGTACGCGCACGTCCGGCAGTACGTCGTGTCGACGACCCTGGACGCGATCGCGGACCCGTCCGTCGAACTGGTCCGCGACCCGCTGCCCGTCGTCCGGGAACTGAAGGCCGAAGACGGCGGCAAGGACATCTGGCTGGCCGGCGGGGGCGTTCTGGCCGGAGCCCTCCTTCCCGAGATCGACGAACTGATCATCAAGAGCTACCCGGTGGTCGCGGGCGCGGGCCGCTCCGCCTTCTCCGGCGGGTTCCGTCCGACGGGGTTCACTCCCACCGACCGCCAGGTCTTCAGCAACGGCGCCCAGGTCACCTGGTACACCCGCGCCTGACCGTCACCGTGCGAGGTGGTAGTCGGACGGGTCCAGGCGGCGGGTGCGGCGCCGGTACCCCGTCATCGACCCCGGCCAGTTGTTCGTGTTGCGGTGGCCGGAGTCGAGGTACCAGCTGTCGCAGCCGCCCTGGTTCCACACCGAGGTGCCGAGGCGGTGCTGGGTGGCCGCGTCGAACCGGTCGAGCACGTCCGCGCGGACGTCCATGCTGGTGACGCCGGACGCGAGGAGCCGGGCCGCCTGCACGATGTAGGCGGCCTGGCTCTCCAGCATGTGGACGATCGACCCGGAGCCCACGTTGGTGTTGGGCCCGTACATCAGGAAGAAGTTGGGGAAGCCGGGCACGGCGAGGCCGAGGTGCGCGCGGGCGCCGTCCTTCCAGGCGGCGGTGAGCTCGGTGCCGTGCGCGCCGACCACCCGCATCGGGGCGACGAAGTCCTGGGAGCGGAAGCCGGTCGCGAAGATGAGGGTGTCGGCCCGGTGGTGCCGGCCGTCGGCGGTGCGGACACCGTCGGGGACGACCTCGGTGATCGGGGCGTCGACGACGGCGACGTCGGGGCGGTTGAGGGCGGCGTAGTAGTCGCTGGACGTCAGGATGCGCTTGCAGCCCGGCTCGTAGCGGGGGGTGAGCCGTGCGCGCAGGTCGCGGTCGCGGACCGTGCGGAGCGCGTACCGGCACAGGGCCCGGATCGGGAGGGAGAGCACGCGGCGACCGTGCGGGGAGATCAGGGCGGGGTTCAGCAGCAGCTCGAACCACAGGAAGATTCCCAACCGGGACAGCCTCTGGACGGCGGGCACGCGCCGGTTGAGGGTGCGGCGCCAGCGGGGGTAGACCCGGTCGGGTTTGCGGCTGATCCAGTGCACCTCGATCTGGAAGATCGTGAGGCTCCCGGCCGCGGGGGCGATGAGCGGGACGAACTGGATGGCGCTGGCGCCGTTGCCGATCACGGCGACGCGGCGGCCGGTCAGATCCAGGCCGTGGTTCCAGCGGGCCGAATGGAAGGATTTCCCGGCGAAGGTCTCCAGGCCGGGCAGGGCGGGTGTGGCGGGATTGGAAAGCTGCCCGCAGGCGGCGACGAACAGGTCATGATGGCGGACGCGGCCGTCGGCGGTGTGCAGGCGCCACCGGCCCGAGGCCGTGTCGAACTGCGCGTCGGCGATCTCGGTCCCGAGGCGCAGGTGCCGCGTCAGCCCGTACTTGTCGGCGCAGTGCCGCAGGTAGTCCAGGATCTCGCCCTGCTCGGCGAAGCGGCGCGTCCAGTAGGGGTTGGGCTCGAACGAGAAGGAGTACAGGTGGGACGGGGCGTCGCAGGCGGCGCCGGGGTAGGTGTTGGCACGCCAGACGCCCCCGGGTCCGTCCGCCTTGTCGTAGATGGCGATATCGGTGAAACCGGCCTGTTTGAGGCGCACGGCCAGCCCGATCCCGCTGAATCCGGCCCCGACGATCGCGATCGATGGGTTCCTGCGCCCCATGGCGGCTCCCTGGCGTCCGGGTCGGCACCGGCCGGTTCATCGTCCGGCTACCGACATCACTGTCGGTTAGGGTGGGCCCATCGATGGAGGGGAGTCAAGACGTGGAACAGGATTCGCCCAGGACCCGGATGCGCGCGCCGGCGCGCCGGGCCCTGATCACCGCGGCCGCGGTCCGGGTCTTCGCCGGCAAGGGATACCACGGCACCTCGCTCGGCGAGATCGCGAAGGAGGCGGGGGTGGCGCGGACCGTCCTGTACGACCACTTCCCCTCCAAGCGGGTGCTGCTGCTGGCGGTCATCCAGGAGCAGAACGCGGCGCTGGTGGAGTACGTCGGCGCCCGCATCACCGGGTCGGGCTCGGCGGAGGACCGGATGCGGTCGACCATCGATGCCTATTTCGGCTTCGCCGAGGCCAGTCCGGCCGCCCGCAGGCTGCTCTTCGACGCGACGGAGGAGGACGACCCTGAGATCCAGACCGTCCGGCAGGGCATCCGCGAATCGCGCACGCGCGCGGTGACGGCCCTGCTCGCGGGGGACATCCGCTCGGTCGGCGTGGACCCGCACGAACCCATCGCCGAGGCGATGGTCGAGCTGCTCATCACGGGACTCGACGGCGTCGCCCAGTGGTGGGAGCGGCATCCCGGCATGCCGCGATCGATGCTGGTGGAGGGGGCGATGCTGATGCTGTGGACGGGTCTCGGCAACGCCCGCTGACCGCGACCGCGCCCGGCGCCGGGTTCCGCGTCCGACACGAATCGGCCGCCGCGAGGGGTTGACTCCCCGCGGCGGCCTTCGCATAGTAGGGGCCACTTAACCGACATGCGTGTCGGTTAAACCGTCCCACCCCCCAGCGCGAGGAGTGCGCCGTGGACGACAAGACCCCCGCAATGTCAGACGCCGACAACCCCGCCCCCGCCGGAGCGCCGGACGCGGGCGGCATGGACCGCCGCCGATTCGTCACCGGAGCGCTCGGCGCCGCCGGGGCGATCGCCGCGGCGGGCGTGCTCGGCACCGGAGGTTCCGCGTCGGCGTCCACCCGGCGGTCCGCCCACCGGGCGGCCCGGACCGGCAGGGCGGCGGCCGGCCGCCGCGTCGCCGTGTTCGGCGGCGGGATGGGCGGGCTCACCGTCGCCCACGAACTCGCCGAGCGCGGCTTCCAGGTCACCGTGTACGAGCGCAAGGCGTGGGGCGGGAAGTGCCGCAGCATGCCCGTCCCGAACACCGCGTCCGGCGGGCGCCAGGACCTGCCCGCCGAGCACGGCTTCCGGTTCTTCCCCGGCTTCTACCAGAACCTGCCGGACACGATGAGCCGCATCCCGCTGCCCGGCGGGGGCAACGCCGCCGGCAACCTGGTCGACGGCAAGGAGGTCGCCGCCTTCTACAACGGGACCAAGTTCACCCTGCCCGCCGCCGGCAGCATCATCGGCACGCTCAGCCCCGACTCGCTGCTGGCCTTCCTCAACACCGCGGTCAACGTGGTCGGGACCGTCCCCGCGTGGGAGGTCGGCTACTTCCTGCAGAAGATGATCGCGTTCGTCACCAGCGGGCCCGAGCGCCGCTACAAGCAGTGGGAGAACATGAGCTTCTCCCAGTTCGTCCACTCCGAGAAGATGTCGAAGCAGTACAACGAGCTGCTCGTCGACATGTTCACCGGCACCCTCGTCGCAGCCAAGCCCGACAAGGCCAACGCCCACACGATGGGCCTCATGGCCGAGGCATGGGTCTACAGCACCCTCGGCCTCGGCGGCTACAAGGCCCCCGACCGGCTCCTCAACGCCCCCACCAACGAGGCGCTCATCGACCCGTGGATGGCGTACCTGCGCTCCCTCGGCGTCACCTTCCAGGCCGACGCCGCCCTCACCCGCCTGGACGTCGCGGACAAGCGCATCACCGGCGCGCAGGTCACCGGCGCGGGCGGCGCCACCACCGTCGAGGCCGACCACTACGTCCTCGCCGTCCCGGTGGAGCGGGCCGTCCCGCTGCTCAACGACGACATCCTCGCCGCCGACCCGAGCCTCCGGTCGCTCCGCGAGCTGACCACCGACTGGATGAACGGCATCATGATCTACCTGCGGCAGCCGATCGACCTGGCCAAGGGCCACGTCGCCTACGCCGCCCAGCCGTGGGCCCTCACCTCCATCAGCCAGGCCCAGTTCTGGAAGAAGAGGTTCGGCAGCACCTACGGCAAGGGCGACGTCAACGAGTGCCTGTCGATCGACATCTCCGCCTGGGACAAGCCCGGCATCCTGTACGGCAAGCCCGCCCGCGACTGCACCCACGAGCAGATCTTCAAGGAGGTCGTCGCGCAGATCCGCAAGGCCATCCCCTGGGGGCCGGTCGTCCTCAACGACGTCAACATCCACTCCTACTTCATCGACCCCGCCATCACCGGCAACGGCACCCCCCAGGTCGCCAACGACGAGCCCCTGCTCATCAACAGGCCGAGCTCCTGGAACTACCGGCCCGAGGCCACGACCGCCCTGCCGAACCTGTTCCTGGCCTCCGACTACGTCCGCGCCGACATCAACCTCGCCACGATGGAAGGGGCGAACGAGGCCGGACGCAAGGCCGCCAACGCCATCCTCGACGCCTCCGGCGCCGGAGGGACCCCCGCCAAGCTCCTGAAGCTCTACCAGCCCAAGGAGTTCCAGGGCTTCTTCGACGACGACGACCGCCGCTTCAAGGCCGGCCAGGCCAACGCGTTCGACCTGTGGGACCCGGCCAAGCCCTGACCGCACCGAGAGCACCGTCCGCGGCCCGGCGGGTGACGCGCCCGCCCCGCCGGGCCGCGAACGGCCGGAAGGCCCCCGATGCCCACGCACTACCAGGCCCTCGCCGTCCTCTCCACCGGCATCTACTTCGCCGGCCTCGCCCACTTCAAGATGGCGGCCGCCGGCATGCCGGTGCTGCGCGGCCACCGGCCGCTGCGGCTCGCGGGGTCCCTGCTGCGCAGCCCGCGATGGCTGACGGGCGCGGCCGTCCTCGCGGTCGGCGCGACCGTCCAGGTCGCCGCCCTCACCGGCCTGACCGTCGCCGAGGCGCAGCCGCTGTTCCTGGCCGGGGTGGCGATGCTGCTCGTCCTGTCCCTGGCCGCGATGGGGGAGCGGCTGACCCTTCGCGAATGGGGCTGCGTCCTCCTCCTGGCCGCCGCGGCGGTGATCTTCTCGCACGCCGCCCTCACCCGCTCACCGGACGGGCCGCCCGCCGCCGCCCCGTCGACCCTCCTCGTCGTCGCGGTCGCCCTCCCGTCCCTCCTCGTCCCCTGCCTCGGCTTCCTCGCCGGCGACCTGACCCGCAAGGGCGCCCACTCGCGCCCTCTCACGGGGGTGGCGCTCGCCGTCAACGTGGGCGTCCTCACCGGCACCGCCGAACTGATGCTCAAGGGCGCCGCCGACCACGCCACCTCGCTGGGCGCCCTCGCCGGCACGCCCTACCCGTACCTGTTCGCCGTCACCGCGCCGCTCGCCCTCGGCGTCCTCCAGATCGCCCTCCAGCGCGGGCGCCTCGCGATCGTCGGGCTCGTCGCCACCGCCAGCGCCAAGACCTACCTGCTCATCGTGGCCACCCTTCTGTACCGCGAGCCCTGGCCGTCCGCCGGCGACCGGACCACCGTGGCCCTGGCCCTATCCATCCTGGCGATCGCCGCCGTCCCGCACCACGAACCGGCGCCCAGGACTCCGACGGGACACCTGGAACGAGAGGTCATCCGTTCCTGAAGCCCGATAGTCGGATTCGGCCAGCAATTCGGGCACCCTGCGGAGCAAGGCGTCCTGCTCCGGCGAGAAATCCCGGCGGACCAGCAGACGGACCTCCACCGACAACGGCCCGCCCTCAACGACGAACCCGGTCCGGCGGTCGCGCCACCAGCGCCACCGCACCAGCCCGAACCCGACCAGGACGCGCCGCACCCGCGCCCGCAACCGCCACGCGGCGATCAGAGCCTCCAGCGAGGCGTACACGATGAGCGCGAACATCCCCGCCGCGATCGCGCCCCCGGCCGCGAAGAGACCGACCAGGACGCCATCGGGCGCACCGAACGCCGCCGCGAGCAGGATCGGAACGCCCGTCCAGTACAAGAACGCCATCACCAGGACGGCCTTGTCGTCCTCCGGCAGGGAGACACCTCCCCTCCTGCCAGAAGTATCCGACAACGCCCGCCCAGGCCACCGGTAAGGCGGCCGCCGCCGGTTCACGCCGCAGCGGCCGCTTGCGAACGGCCCGCGGTCAAGAGGCGGGAACCCCCATCAGCGGAAGGCACGGCTCGAGCCCCTCGACCGTGACGGCCACCGAGCGGTGCCGCTCCCACTCGACGCGGCTCAGACGCATCCGGCCGGCGATCACCAGTGCGTCGCGGAGCACATGCCGCTCGATGCCGTCCGGCCGGTAACCGAGCTTGCGGGAAACGGCCTCCGACGCGTGATTGTCCAGGAAGGCGGCGGACGTGGCGTCCTGGACGTCCAGCCCGCCGAACGCCAGATGCAGTACCGCGGCCCGCATCTCGGTGCCGATGCCCTGCCCCTGGTACCGGCGCCCGAGCCACGACCCGGTGGCCACCTCCCGCCTGACGGCCAGGTCCCGCGCGCCGACGCTCTGGACACCGACCACGGCGCCGTCGAGGAAGACGGCGAGGAGGAGCGTCCAATCGTCGGGCCGCCAAGCGCCCAGCTCCCGCCAATGATGCAGGACGACGCTCCGCGCGACCTCCTCCGGCGCCTGGTCCGTCCACGGCACCGCGAACGGCATCACGCCGGCGTCATGGATCCCCCCGGCCGCCAGCTCGGCGAGCGCCGCCAGCTCCTCAGCCGACGGCAGCCGCAACTCCAGCCGCGGCGTCCGCAGCCGCAACCCCAGCAAGGGAAAATGATCGACCAGCATTCGGCCATGATGGACGCCCGACCGCTTCGCCTACGCCCGGCACGGAAAGATTCTGGTCGAGTTCGACCCGATGTTCCCGGCCGACTGGCACAGAATCACTCCGGACGTGCCCGTGAATGAAATGACCGACGCGGGCCTGCTTCCCGCGCCGGAAGGAGAAACACCCACGCACCCGGCTCTGAGAGCTCTCGAACTCGCGCGTCTGATCACGGGCGTTCACATCACTTTGGAGCTGCTCAACGGACGCCCCCAATGGGCACAGATGCCGGCGACCGTGCGCCCGGGTCCATGACCACGCCCGCTGCAGTCATCGGTTCAGCCGCCTTCCCGATGCGCCATCGAGCGTGCGCCTCGCGCTGCTGCCGTAATATCCGAGCGAAGCGCGCCGGCCGGTCATCCACCTGGTGATCCACTGCCGTGGGCGTGTTCGGAGGGTTCGATGACGGAGATCACGCATCGTTTCGTCCGGTCGGCGAGCGGGCTGGACATGCACGTCGCGGAGGCGGGGGAGGGGCCGCTCGTCCTGCTCCTGCACGGCTTCCCCGAATGCTGGTACTCGTGGCGGCACCAGCTCCTCGCGCTCGCCGAGGCCGGGTTCCACGCCGTCGCGCCCGATCAGCGCGGCTACGGCCGGACCGGCGGGCCCGCCGGCGTCGACCAGTACACGATCCTGCATCTGGCGGGCGACGCCGTCGGCCTCATCGACGCCCTCGGACAGAACAGGCGGTCGTCGTCGGCCACGACTGGGGCGCACCCGTGGCATGGGCGACGGCGCAGCTCCGTCCGGACAAGGCCCGCGGCGTCGTCGGCCTTTCCGTCCCGCATCGGCCACGCAGCTCCAACCCGCCGGTGGAGGGCATGCGGAGGAAGTTCGGTGACGGCTTTTACATGGTGCACTTCCAGCAGCCGGACGTCCCGGAAGCGGAATTCGACCGCGACCGCGCCACCACTTTCCGCCGGATGCTGTACGGCGACGCCCCCGAAGGACAGATGCCGGTCATCCCGGAAGGCGGCGGATATCTGGAGCTCTACCCGGAACCGGAAAAGCTCCCGGACTGGCTCACCGAAGACGACATCGCCGCCTACGTCGCCGAGTACGCGGGGAGCGGCTTCACCGGCCCCCTCAACTGGTACCGCAATCTCGACCGGAACTGGGAGCTCACCACCGCCTGGCACCGCGCCCCGATCACCCCGCCCGCCCTCTTCATCACCGGCGAACGCGACGCGGTGGTCACGTGGGAGCGAGGGGCGATCGACCGGCTGAGCGACTCCGTCCCGAACCTGCGCGGCACGATCTGGCTGCCCGACTGCGGCCACTGGGTCCAGCAGGAGCGTCCCGCCGAGGTCAACGAGGCACTCATCGACTTCCTGCGCGACCTTTAGGGGAGCGGCTGGCACGGTGACGACCTCACATGATCAGGTGTCCGCCTGCTCCGCCCAGCGATCGGCCCAGCGTTCCAGCCGCAGGAGGTCCGCGCTCAGCTCCCGGCCATGCGGGGTGAGCTCGTAGCCCCGATCGGCGCGCCCGACGATGCCGGCCTCGGCTAGCTCGGCGAGCCGCTGGGTCAGGACGCTCGACGAGATCGACCCGCAGCGTTCCTGCAGTTCACGGAACGTAGGACCGTCGATCTGCGTCAGCTCCCAGATCACGCGCAGTGCCCACCGGCGCCCGAGCAAGTCCAGGAGGGCCATGATCGGGCGTCCGGTCGCCGAGCCCCGGACCGGACGGCCCGGACGCGGCCTGGATGAGTCCGTCACACGACCTCCGCTTCTCTTTCCGAAGCAATCATGTTAGCGTCCCCATCATGCCTCGAATTCAGAAGCAAGCGCCGCGTGTCACGCCACTCGAACCTCCCTACGACGACACGACCCGCGAGGCGCTCGACCTCCTCGGCCCCCCGATCGCCCTCTTCCGCACGCTCGCCCGCCGCCCCGAACGAGCGCGCGGCATGCACGGCTGGGGCAGCTACTACCTCTCCCGCCGCACGGCCCTGTCCTTGCGGCACCGCGAACTGATCATCGACCGGACCACCGCGCGCTGCGGCGCCGAGTACGAATGGGGCGTCCACATCGCGTTCTTCGCCGACAAAGTGGGCCTCACCGCCGAGCAGATCCGGTCACTCACCCACGGCGACCCGACCGACCCCTGCTGGACCGACCCAGCGGACCGCGCCGTCCTCACCGCCGTCGACGCCCTCCGCGACACCGCCGACCTCACCGACCCCCAATGGACCGCCCTGACCACCACCATCGGCGAGGAGGCCGCGATCGACCTGCTGCTGGTCTGCGGCTGGTACCACGCGATCTCCTTCACCGTCCGCGTCCTCCGCCTACCCGCCGAACCCGGCACCCCGACCTTCACCGACCACTGACCGCTCAGGATGACGTCGAGCGGGGCGCGGCCAGGCGGGTCGGCTCGAGGCGGCCCCGAAGGGTGACCTCGCCCGTGATCTCCCAATGGGACGCCTCGTCCGGCCCGGCGGCGTCCAGAGCGGGGCCGGACGCCAGAACCAGACCAGGCGTCTTCTTCGCCAGCTCGGTGAGCCGCGCGGCCTCGTTCACCGGGTCGCCGATGACCGTGTACTCGAACCGCTTCTCCGCGCCGATGTGCCCGGCGACGGCGGGTCCGGCGGAGACCCCCACCGCCGCCGTCAGGCTCGGCACCTCGACGGCCAGGCGGGACGCCAGCTCGCGGGCGGCGGCGAGGGCGCGGGCGGGGCCGTCGGGCAGGTCCAGCGGCGCCCCGAAGATCGCGAGCGCGGCGTCGCCCTCGAACTTGTTGATCCAGCCGCCGTGCGCGTTGACGACCTGGACGACCACCGCGAAGAACTCGTTGAGCAGCGCGACGACCTCCGCCGGCGGACGGGTCGCGGCCAGCCGGGTCGACCCGACCAGATCCACGAAGATCACCGCGACGTCGCGGACCTCGCCGCCGAGTTCCACGCCGCGCTCCAGGGCGAGCCGCGCGACGTCCTCCCCGACCTGCCGCCCGAACAGGTCCTGGAGCAGCTCGTGCTCGCGGAGCCCCGCGACCATCTGGTTGAACCCCGCCTGCAACTGCCCGATCTCGCTGCCGTCGTAGACGGGCACCTCGGTGAGCAGGTCCTGCCGCTCCACCCGCGCCATGGCCAGCCGGACGGAGTCGATCGGGTCGGCCACCGCGCGCGCCGCGAGATAGATGACGCCCACGCCGACGACCAGGGCCGTCCCGGACAGCGCGACCATCGTCCAGCTGAGCTGGCGGCTCGACACGTCCGCGACGCTGAGGGACGCCGCCCCCATCAGCAAGATTCCGATCACCGGCACGGCGGTGCCGAGCCCCCACGCGAGCACCGACCGCGTCACGACCCCCGGCACGCGGGACCCGGCCGGGACGCGGCTCGTCAACGCCAGCACCGCCGCCGGCCGGAACAGCCGCTCCGCCACCAGATGGACGATCATGCACGTGGTGAGGCCGCCGAGCAACACGGTCAGCCCGAGCTTCACCGCCATGAGCGGCGAGAACGGCAGATTGATCCCCGCCCACCCGACCGCCGCGAACCCCCACAGCACCCCGTGGACCTTCATCAGCAGCAGAGGCGACCGCAGGACGAGACGCTGCTCCGCCTCGGTCAGCGTCCGGTCCGTCCGGAACAGCCGCCGCATCGGCCGGAACACCCGCAGCCCGACCGCCACCCCCACCGCGATCGCGACGCTCGCGTACCCGAAGAACAGGGCGACGTTGGCCCGCTGCAACGTCTCGTGCCCCCGGACCTCCTCTGGATCCGGCAGCACGACCGTCGCGAGAAGGAGCACCACCAGCGAACCCACCACGTTCGCCAGCACGGAACTGATGATCACCAGCCGCCGGATCCGCCGCTCCACGATGGCGCGCGGCGCCCCCGGCGGCCCATCGATGAACCGCCCCAGCTTCTGCCCCATACACCGCGACTGTACGCAAGCCGCGCCCCACAGACCCCACAGACCCACTCCCGCCCCTGTCGCCTCCCTCACACGGTCGCATGAGTCAGGTGGTCAGCCTCCCGAGGAGCGGGACCCCTCGGCCGCGGCGGCGTATCGGCGGGCCAGGTCGGCGAAGGCGGCCTTGAGTTCGGGCGGCCCGATGACCTCGATGCCGACGCCGAACCGGCCGAGGGAGGCCGCCAGCCCAGTCCATGACCACGAGCCTTGGACGAGCCGGGAGCGCCCCGGCGCGACCTCCTCGACGACTCCGTCGCCGGTGTGACGGGCCACCTCGGCGGCGGAGAGATCAAGGATCACCTCACCGGTGCACGGCCATCCGCCGGTGCCGTTCGAGCCCTTGAACCTGCCGACCAGGAAGGAGGCCGCATCCCCGCCGGGCACGGCGCGCGGGGAGAAGCGGGGGCCGGTGGGGGTGCGCGGGGTGATGCGGTCGGCGCGAAAGACGCGCCAGTCGTCACGCTCGAGGTCCCATGCCAGGAGGTACCAGCGTCCGCCCCGCGCGAGAAGGTGATGGGGCTGCACCCGTCGTGGTGGCAGGTCGCCCTCCACGCCGTAGTCGAAGCGCAGCTCCTCGCGGGCCTTCACGACGCCGCTGAGCGTCATGAGCACACCGCTGTCGACCTGCGGGGCGTCCCGCTGCCCGACGGGGGTGACGTGGAAGGCGTCGATGCGGTGGCGCAGCCGGGCGGGCATGACCTGCCGGACGGTGGTCAGCGCCCGCGCGGCGGCCTCCTCGATACCCGCACCGCTGACGGTCGCGAGCCGCAGCGCGATGGCCAAGGCGACCGCCTGCTCGTCGTCGAACAGCAGCGGCGGCAGCTCCGTCCCCGCGCCGAGCCGGTAGCCCCCGTCCGGGCCCTTGATCGCCAGCACCGGATAGCCGAGCCCGCGCAGCCGGTCGACGTCACGCCGGACGGTGCGCGGGCTCACGCCCAGCCGCTCGGCGAGCAGCGCCCCTGGCCAGTCCCGGCGCACCTGCAGCAACGAGAGCAGTGACAGCAGCCGCGCCGAAGTCTTCTGCATCCCCCCATCTTGGCTGAGGTAGCGGCCACATCCTGTCCGCTTCACCTGCGACGGTCATCCAAGGCAACAAAGAGCCAACGAAAGGAATCGTCATGACCGTCAACGTGGTGACCCATCTCAACTTCCGCGGCGAGGCCCGCGAGGCGCTCACCTTCTACCGGACCGTGTTCGGCGGGGACTTGGCCGTGGTGACCTACAAGGACGCCGGAAACGTTCAGGAGCCGTCCGAGACCGACCAGGTGATGTGGGGCCAGGTGACAGCCGACAACGGCTTCCGCGTCATGGCCTACGACGTCCCCTCCACCCTGCCCTGGAACCAGGGCCAGAACGCCTTCTTCGTCTCCGTCCGGGGCGGAGACGCCGAGGAGATCACCGGGTACTGGGAGAAGCTCTCCGACGGCGCGACCATCCTGTGTCCGCTGGCCCCCGCCCAGTGGGCGCCTCTCTACGGGATGCTGAAGGACCGCTACGGCGTCACCTGGGTCCTGGACGTCGTCAGCGAGTACGACGCGTCCTGACCCCCGAGCCAGGACGGCGGGGCTCACCACCGGCTGCGCGGCCTCTTCGGTGGCGACGACTCCGCGTATCGCGGGCGTATCGAAAATGCATACGCCCGCAATACGGTCCTCCGTCTTGAATGCAGGCATGGAACAGGGAGCATCGTCGTCCGCCCCGGCCCGACGTGTGCGCTGGCTCGTGCCCGTCGGTCTGGCGGTCCTCGGTGCGGCGATCGCGGCGTTCGGCCCCATCGGCGCGGTTCTGAGGATCTTGTCCGTGCCGCTGCACAGGCCGGGGTGGCACGTCTGGGTGGGCACGATCAACGGCGTGGTGCTCATCACGGTGGCCGCACTGCCGTTCGCCGCGCTGGCGGTGTGGGTTCTGTCGCGCCGCCGGAGCGCCGCCGACGCGGCGCGGGCGTGGCGCATGTCGCTGGCCGAGGTCGGCATCGTCTACGGGACGGTGCCGTGGGTCTGGATGATCGTGCTCCCGGGCGACGAGGGTGGAGCCGTCACCAAGCTGGTGCCGCTGCAGGACCTGCTCTCGATGAACATGCCCCAGATTGTCGGCAACCTGCTGGTGTTCGCGGCTTTGGGGTTCTTCGCCCCGCTGCGGTTCGCGGTGCTGGCGTCGACACCGCGGATTCTGGTGCTCGCGGCGGGCTGCTCGGTCCTGGTCGAGACCGCGCAGTACGTCCTGAGGCTGGACCGGGTGTCGTCCGTGGACGACGTCCTGCTCAACACCGCCGGCGCCGGACTCGCCGCCCTGGCATCGCGCCGCTGGTGGCGCCCCACGGCCGCCACGGCGCCCATCCCCACGTGCGCGGGAAGCACGTGATCGCCCACAGTTGAGGGCGGGACAGGTCCGGACCATCCCCGCGTGCGCGGGGAGCACGCCTGTGCCCACTCGGCATTCGTGCTCGGCAAGGGATCATCCCCGCGTGCGCGGGGAGCACACGATCCGGGAACGTCGCGCTTCCTCAGCGCTGGGACCATCCCCGCGTGCGCGGGGAGCACGTCGGCACGGCGATCCGCTGGGTCTGGACGACGGGACCATCCCCGCGTGCGCGGGGAGCACGCGCCCGGGGAGACGCGCGGCAGCGAGCGGTAGGGACCATCCCCGCGTGCGCGGGGAGCACGAGCGCGGCGTCCGGTGGCTCTGGGAGAGCGAGGGACCATCCCCGCGTGCGCGGGGAGCACCGGCCGATCGGCCGGTGGGACGCGACGCACGTGGGACCATCCCCGCGTGCGCGGGGAGCACACTGCCACGCGACAGCGGCGGGCGTCCTCGAAGGGACCATCCCCGCGTGCGCGGGGAGCACTACGTCCGGACCCGGCCAGAGATCATGGAGGCGGGACCATCCCCGCGTGCGCGGGGAGCACCCGGATCTGAGGGGGCGGGCGATGGCTGACAAGGGACCATCCCCGCGTGCGCGGGGAGCACCCGGATCTGAGGGGGCGGGCGATGGCTGACAAGGGACCATCCCCGCGTGCGCGGGGAGCACGTCGACGAACTCGCCGACGATGCGGACGCCGAGGGACCATCCCCGCGTGCGCGGGGAGCACCCGGTGTCGACCTGCGCCTGGTAGGGCTCGCCCTGGACCATCCCCGCGTGCGCGGGGAGCACGAGTGCGCGCGCAGCCCCATGGGTTTGTTGGCGGGACCATCCCCGCGTGCGCGGGGAGCACCTGAACTCACTTCCCCACAGGCCCGACCAGGCGGGACCATCCCCGCGTGCGCGGGGAGCACGGCATGAAAGCCGCATGGCCGGCCCCGCCGTAGGGACCATCCCCGCGTGCGCGGGGAGCACGGGGCCGCGGAGTCCGCGACGGCGCGCGTCCATGGGACCATCCCCGCGTGCGCGGGAAGCACACGGACTTGGGCTCCCCGTTCGGCCACGTCCCGGGACCATCCCCGCGTGCGCGGGGAGCACCTCTTCCGGGGTGGGCATCCGGGCACGGCCCCGGGACCATCCCCGCGTGCGCGGGGAGCACGGAGCGTCCGGCCCGTACCGGCTCCTGATCATGGGACCATCCCCGCGTGCGCGGGGAGCACGCCGTCCACCACCCACGCCCGGACGGAGCTGCTGGACCATCCCCGCGTGCGCGGGGAGCACCGCGCCGGCGGACCGGTGCGGGGCCGTGAACAGGGACCATCCCCGCGTGCGCGGGGAGCACAAGGCGGCGGCCCGGGACGGCCAGGATGGGCTGGGACCATCCCCGCGTGCGCGGGGAGCACCGGGCTCGGGAATCGCATCGTCCTTTGTCATCGGGACCATCCCCGCGTGCGCGGGGAGCACGGGGTCGCGTGGGTGGCGCTGCTCACGGTCCTGGGACCATCCCCGCGTGCGCGGGGAGCACTCCATCCGCACCTGCCACCGCCCTCGGCCGCGGGGACCATCCCCGCGTGCGCGGGGAGCACTAGCGGTCGAGGTACTCATCCATGTGCTCCTTGGGACCATCCCCGCGTGCGCGGGGAGCACAGGTCATTGGACGTCTGGACGTCCAGACGTCCGGGACCATCCCCGCGTGCGCGGGGAGCACGTGAGCTGAATCGTTTGATCGGCATGTATTACGGGACCATCCCCGCGTGCGCGGGGAGCACTACGGCCAGTCCTGGGGCACGATCGCGAACGGGGGACCATCCCCGCGTGCGCGGGGAGCACCTGACGTACGCCGACCACGTGTCAGGGTCGATGGGACCATCCCCGCGTGCGCGGGGAGCACGATCACCGCGGAGGAACGCGGTTTCCTCGCTCGGGACCATCCCCGCGTGCGCGGGGAGCACGACAAGTCGGGTCTCGGTGGGCGCCTGAGCCTGGGACCATCCCCGCGTGCGCGGGGAGCACCTCGTCTGGCTCCGCGACCACCAGCCCGAGGCGGGACCATCCCCGCGTGCGCGGGGAGCACGGAGGTCGAGCGCGCCGCCTGACCGTCCACAAGGGACCATCCCCGCGTGCGCGGGGAGCACCTCGAACTGGTAGTCCTCGGCGAGGCGGATCTGGGACCATCCCCGCGTGCGCGGGGAGCACCGGCAGAAGGGCGAGTGGCAGGCATTCGTCCGGGGACCATCCCCGCGTGCGCGGGGAGCACTCTTTCAGGACCACGTGCAGCGGCCAGACGTAGGGACCATCCCCGCGTGCGCGGGGAGCACGTCCGCACCGTCACCATCGACGGGAACCCCTGGGGACCATCCCCGCGTGCGCGGGGAGCACTTGGACGAGGCCCGGCCGCCGCCGGGCCGGGTGGGACCATCCCCGCGTGCGCGGGGAGCACCCACGTGGCGATATCGAGCCGAGATACTTGCAGGGACCATCCCCGCGTGCGCGGGGAGCACAGACTCCGGACGGTGTACCCGGCGGCCCGATCGGGACCATCCCCGCGTGCGCGGGGAGCACACCTGGTCCAGACACAAGTTAGGACCGGTCCTGGGACCATCCCCGCGTGCGCGGGGAGCACCCGGAGCCGCCGCACTTGCGGCCCGCGAGGTTGGGACCATCCCCGCGTGCGCGGGGAGCACAAGACCGGCTATCACCCGACGGCGACTTAGCCGGGACCATCCCCGCGTGCGCGGGGAGCACTCAGCAACCGCTCTCAGTACTGGATCAGCTCGGGGACCATCCCCGCGTGCGCGGGGAGCACAGGTTGCGTTGATCGGCGACGGTGTAGCCCGCGGGACCATCCCCGCGTGCGCGGGGAGCACTGCCCCGCAGCACCGCCTACGACGCCCTCACCGGGACCATCCCCGCGTGCGCGGGGAGCACTCACCTTCATGCCGCGCCAGGCATTCGAGATGGGGACCATCCCCGCGTGCGCGGGGAGCACGAGCTGCGCGCCGCGCGTCATGATGTCGAAGGCGGACCATCCCCGCGTGCGCGGGGAGCACTCCCTCCACCGTCGCATCGCCGCTTCCTCTCAGGGACCATCCCCGCGTGCGCGGGGAGCACGGACTGGTTCGCGCTGAGCTGGTGCGTGTGGCGGGGACCATCCCCGCGTGCGCGGGGAGCACACCACCCTCAACGCGCACTACACCGACGCCGCGGGACCATCCCCGCGTGCGCGGGGAGCACGTCCAGGCGGCACGCTCCGTACCCCACGGACCGGGACCATCCCCGCGTGCGCGGGGAGCACAAGCCCTCGACCGCCCAGAACGAGCCGGTGGAGGGACCATCCCCGCGTGCGCGGGGAGCACCTGTAGCGGACGTCCGGGATGACGCGCTCGCCGGGACCATCCCCGCGTGCGCGGGGAGCACTGCTCGCGCAGGGCCTTCAGGTAGACCGCGGTGGGACCATCCCCGCGTGCGCGGGGAGCACACCCGGGGCGACACCTCCGGGCCGATCCCGTCGGGACCATCCCCGCGTGCGCGGGGAGCACCCGTCGTGGTTGGTGGTTTCGATGCAGGTGCCGGGACCATCCCCGCGTGCGCGGGGAGCACTGCCCGGCACCGACGACGCCATCCGCGCCAGCAGGACCATCCCCGCGTGCGCGGGGAGCACTGGCTCGTCGACGCGCCCCCGGACGTGTCCCTGGGACCATCCCCGCGTGCGCGGGGAGCACAAGCCCTCGACCGCCCAGAACGAGCCGGTGGAGGGACCATCCCCGCGTGCGCGGGGAGCACCTCCAGAGACATCTCCAGGGCCTCGATGATGCGGGACCATCCCCGCGTGCGCGGGGAGCACTCCGCCCACGTGACCGACGCGACCGCCTGCCCGGGACCATCCCCGCGTGCGCGGGGAGCACCTGCGGTTGCCCTTGCGCGCTCCTGCGCTGCGGGGACCATCCCCGCGTGCGCGGGGAGCACCGTGTCGCCCCTCAGACCGTGATCGTCGCGTCGGGACCATCCCCGCGTGCGCGGGGAGCACACGTGCCCGTACCAGCGCAGCACGAAGCCGGTGGGACCATCCCCGCGTGCGCGGGGAGCACGCCACCATGCGGCAGCTCATGGTCCAGACGAAGGGACCATCCCCGCGTGCGCGGGGAGCACCTCGGGCACGTCCTGCCGCTGCGCGCTGCGGGGGGACCATCCCCGCGTGCGCGGGGAGCACTCTGGCTGACCTGCGGGTTTATCCGGCGGGAGAGTCATTTGGAAGCACTTTATGAGAGTTGGACATACCGGGCAGAGGGGTGGGACTCACCGGTTGCCGTAGCGGCGGCGTTTTGAGGCCTTGCTCCAGCCGGAGGGTGGGGGATTCGCGGAGATGGTGGGTTGAGTCTTGGGCCGGCGGATGAGGGTGAGGCCGTCGTGGTCGATGGGGTGCCATTTGTGGTCGCGCGTCTCGAACGTGAAGCCCTGCTCGGTGTTGGTGGTGTAGGTGAGCAGGGCCCGGCCGGTGTCGGCGTATTGGTGGACTTCGTCCCAGAGGGCTTGCCGGACTCGGGTGGACGGGTTCCCGATGAAGACGCCGGGGGCGATTTCCAGCAGCCAGCGGGTGAGGAAGCCGCGCAGGCCGGCGGGGCAGTTGGTGAGGATGATGATGGTCACCAGTGCACGTCTTCGGCGTAGTTGCGTCCGGATTCGATATTGATGCCGCGGTCGCTTTGCAGAGTGACATGGTCGGCGTCGTCTGCGGTCGGGTCTTGTGCGGGGGCGTCGGGCAGCAGGAGACGTTTGATGTCGTGGACGCAGCGTTTGAGCAGGCCGACTTGGTTGACGCGGTCGCGGATGGCGCGGCGGGTGCGCGACCCGACGTCCTCGGGGCCTTCGGCGGCGATGTCGAACGCGATGGGGATGGCGATTTCGGTCTTGTAGAGGTCGGCGATGTCCAGGACGAAGGCGAGTTCGTGGCCGGAGTGGATGAACCCCAGGCCGGGGGCGCAACCGAGGGCGGCGACGGTGGTCTGGGCGATGCCGTACATGCATTGGGCGGCGGCGGTGACGGCCTGGTTGGCGGCGTCGCCGACGTCGTAGTCGCCCGGGACGTAGTGGCGGCCGTTCCAGGCCAGGCCGACCTTCTCGGCTTGGGCGCGGTAGCAGTCCTTGACGCGGCGTCCTTCGCGGCCGAGGAGTTCGTGGCGGGACAGGCCGTCGACGTTCTCGCCGGGGAACCGCATCCGGTACATGGCACGGGCGACGTCCAGGCGGGTGCGGCGGTTGGCCCAGGCGGTGGCCTGGGCCTCGACGAGGGCGGACGAGCGGGTGAGGGCACGTCCGCCGGAGTAGAACCGGACGCCCTGTTCGCCGACCCAGACGACGCCGGCGCCGCTGTCACCGAGCACGCTCATGGCCTGGTGGGTGACGCGGGTACCGGGGCCGAGCAGGAGGGTGCCGATGGTCGCCGACGGGATGTGGGTGATCCCGTCGGCGTCCTCGGCGGTGATGGCGTTGTCCTCGCGGTGCACGATGCAGCGTTCGAGGTAGACGAACGAGAGCCGGTCGCTCATCCGGGTGAGTTCCCTGGGTGAGGACGCGCCGCGCTTCCCGACGGTCGACATCAGGCTTTGGCCAGCGTCATCAGGCCGCAGCCGTACGCTTTGGCCTTGCCGAGCCCCTGGGTGAGCGTGCGGCGGAACGCTTCGGGGTCGGTGACCTCCAGACGTCCGTCGTAGGTGACGGTGACCAGCGTGACCGGCTTCGACATGCCCTTCTTCTTGAAGGAGAGCTGCCGCCTGTTGTGGATGAGGAGCTCGTGTCGTTCGAGGTCGTCCTGGTGACCGTTGGCACCGGGTTTGCGGACGAGCCGGAAGCCGCCCTGCTCCTGGCGTTGCTGCAACCAGCGCAGCTGGTTGCGGGGGCCGATGTGCGCGGTGGTCTTGGTCGGTGCCCCGTCCTTGTTCCGGACCGAGTGGACGGGATTGGCGGTGAGCCGGAACGCCCACCGGTCCCCGGCGGAGAGGCGGTCGAGGAACGGTCCGTAGTCGAACGTCTCCCAGCGGGCGGTGGTGGGCCACCCGGCCTGTTCGACCAGGTGCGTGAGGTCGGGCTTGTAGGGGCTGACGATGCACAGATGCGTGCGGGCACGGGTGTCGCGATCCAGGCGCCACAGGACCCGCGGGGCGTCGGGGCGCTGGTCGGGGAGTTCGGCGAACGAGGACATGACCGCGGCGTGCAGGACCTGGGGGGACGACAGCAGTTTGCGGGCGCCGACACGTTCGGTGTTGATGCGGAAGCGCGTCAGGTACATCACTGGCCTCGCAGGACGGCGGTCGGATCGTGAGCGGGGGGAATGCCGGTGCGCGCGTCCCTGGCGGCGGGGTTCGGGATGTCCACGTGGCCGTGGCGGACACCGCGCAGGGCGTAGCGGCGGTGCCGTGGGTCGAAGCTGAGCGGCTGGTCGCGCAGAGTGTCGACGTGTCCGTCTTCCTGAACGAGGGTCTCCAGCCGCACCGTCGGTTCCCGGTGCCTGCGCTGATGCCACGGAGCGGCCTGCCAGCCTTCGGCATTCAGCCGTTCCTCGATGCTGGTGGCGGCGTGAACACCCAGCTCGATCCGCTGGGACGGAGGGCACGACCGCCGGCCGAGGTAGGGCAGGTACACCGGATTCTGCAGCGCCCGGTCCAGCCGGCGGATCAGGTCGTCATCGCCTTCCACCGCGGCGACGAAGACCGCGTCGGCCAGGTAGAACCGTTCGGAGACCGGCATGGATCGTCCGGTCTCGAAATGGTGGGCGGTCTGGTAGTCGCGGACGGGCACGCCGCGCTGGTCGACGCGGACGCCGAACCGCAGCGCGGCCAGGTCGGACACGTCGTCGCTGCGTTGCCGGCCGAGGGCGGCGGCCAGCAGGCCGATGACGCCGCTCTTGGTGGGGGCGGGCTCGGTGGTGCGGCGCGCGAACCGCGCCGACGCGCCCCATGCCTGCAACGGCCCGGCGAGCCGCAGGGTCAGGACGCTGCTCATGCGCGGCCGTCCTGGCGGCGGGCGACCTCCTCGCCGACCGCGTTGACCAGCTCGGGCAGGGACATCTGGGTGCCCAGTTCCGACAGCGGCTCGGTGTTCTTGCCGACGCGCAGCACCCACGTGTGGGCGTTGTCGGCGACGCCGTAGGCGGCTTCGATCTCCGGGACGTAGCGGGCCAGCCTCTCGGAGGCCTCCTGCAGGTGTCCGCCACCGGCCACGGCCTTGCAGGGCTCCTCGAACGCCGAAACGAAGCTGATCGGACGGGACGAGCGGACCTTCACCACGACCGCGTCCGGGAGGGTGTGGTTGCCGAAGGTATTGACCTTGCCGGTGGGCATCGAGGTGATGAACCCCTGGACGAACGCCTCGACGGCCCGGCGGACCGGCTCGGTGACCGGCTCGTCGTCGCGCAGGCCCTTGCCGAGGTTGGCGCGCAGCAGGTCGACGTCGAGGGCGGCGTAGCGGTAGAGGGTCGCGGAGTTGAACTCCACGGTGCCGATCATCCCGGCGCCGAGGTCGTCGTCTTCCCGCTCCTTGTGGTCGTCGACGGCGGTGTAGTAGTCGGACTCGTTCTCCACCTGGTGGACGCTGATGGCGTGCGCGACCTGCGTGGCGGCGTCCACGTTGATGTCGGCGCCGTCGGCGACCATCCGTCCGAACAGTGCGATGTCGACCGAGTGCCGGGCGTTGGCGATCGCCTTCGCCCTGGCCTTGTTCTCCTTGTCCTTGAAGAAGGACTTGATGTCGGTGCGGCCCTCGACGGCGAGTTCGGCGAGCCCGTCCAGCTGACGGGCGCTGAGGAACATCAGGTACTTGGCCTCCGGCGCGGCGGCTGGCTGTTGCTCACCCTTGTCCTTGCCGGCGCGGCGCTTGGGCACCTCGATCTTGGAGTTGGTGGCGTTCTGGACGGTCTCGGCGGCCAGTTCCCACGCCTCGGCCTGCTCGATGGACTCGTCCAGGTCGTGGATGCGGACGGCGAGCAGCTCGGCCACCCGCTTGGTCCGCACGCCGAGCTCGCTGGGGTCCAGCAGGTCGTGGAAGGTCTTGCGGGTCGCGCGCTTCCACGCCTGGCTCGACACCCGGGCCCGCCGGACCCCGCCGTACACGGCGGTCTTGGGCGTGCCGGTGTCGTCCCGGTTCAGGTTGCTCGGCGGGACGTTCTGCAGCACGTGCAGGTCGATGATGGTGCGGGTCATGTGACGTCCTTGTCGATCGAGGCATCACCATGCGGTGTGCGGTCGGGCTGCTGGGGCTCATCGGTCTCGGCGCGGTAGGCGTGGAATCCGCGGCCCCACCGCTGGCGGACCTGCGCGAGCCCGCCGGGTGTCTGGGCGCGGTAGAGGTCCACGGCCAGCTGCGCGTAGTCCAGCGGGATCGACTCACGGCGCAGCAGGGAGACGATCTCGCGGAGCCGGTAGGCCATGGCGTCCAGGGTTCCGGCCGTCCCGACGCGAACGAAGCGCCGGCGGATCGGCTCGTCGATCTTGTCCTTCGGCATCAGCCGGCGGACGGCCGCGCCCAGGCCGACCTCGGGCTTGTGCATCCGCTGGGTGGTGCGCGACTGCTGGTGCAGAGCGAACAGCGTCACCGCCAGGAAGGCCGCCGTCTCGGCCCGTTCGGCCTGGCGTTCGCCGAGTTCCTCGTAAAGCCGTTCGACACCGGTCAGCCCCCACAGCTCCGGCACATCCTGCGGGAGCTTGCCGGCACCGCGGCGCAGCTGCGCCAGCCGCCCGACCGCCGCGCTGGTATCGCGCAGGTAGCCGTCCTGCAGTTCGGAGACGAACTCGCCGACGACCCGGCGCACCAGATCGGTGGCGTGCCGCCGTTCGTCCGGGACGGTGACGGTCATGATGCTGCCTCCATGGGCTGCTCCTCAACTTCTCGACCTGCCGGCTCCGGGCCGACGCCGGGGAGCACCTTGCGGAGCCGGTGCCGGAAGGTCGCGTCGGCGCGCGGCGCGTTCAGCCACAGCTCCTGGCCGCTCTTGGTCTGGACGACGCGCCCCTCCCACGCGCCTTCACCGGCGTCCCGGACCTCCTGGTCGCCGAGCCGGCCGACGATGCGTCGCGCTCGCTCCTGCCATTGCGCTCGCTGGGACTGCGGCTCGTCCTCGGGGCTCAGCGCGGTGAGCCATTCGCGGAAGGGGCCGTCCAGCATGCCGAAGCCCAGGGTCGTGGCGTGTGCGCGGGCGGGTTCGGGGTCGGCGCCGATCGCGCGGGCAAGGTCGGCGGCCAGGTCGCCGAGTACGTCCACGGCCTGCTTGGCGTCGTCGACGGCGTCGATCGCGGCTTGGCCGAGCAGGCTGTCGCGCTGATGCAGCAGGACCACCGGCATCGTGATGGCGTCGTCCACCACCTCGTCGATCACCGACTGCTGGGTGCCGTACTGCGCGCCGACCAGCCGTGTGCGGACGAGGAAGTCCTCCGGGAAGTCGCCTTCGACCGTCAGGCGGGCGACCCAGTCCAAGATCCGCGGACGGACGATCTCCGCCGCCTCCTGGCGCTGGCCCGCACCCGCGACGCGGCCGGCGACCAGCGCGCCCAGCCCCCGCCAGGCACTCGCGGCGGGATCGTGCTCGCGCGGCAGGTAGACCTGGGGCTCACCCAGCTTCTTCTCCTGCGCCGGGCTGCGCCGCCACGCCGTCATCGGCTCGCGCTGATGCATGTTGCGGGGCGCCAGCGGGTCACCGTAGGCGAGCACCACCCCGGTCACCCCGTCGTGGTCGCACGCCAGCCGCACCCTCCGGGACTGCCACGTGTAAAGGTCACGGACGCCCCCTGGCCGCCGGCTCAACTCCAGCGGCTCCATCTCCTGCGGCCCTGGCGGCGGGTGACGCCACGCGGGACGATCCGCCCCGGCATCGACCCGGAACCCGGGGGTGTCGAAAGCGATCAGGTTGAGCAGCAGCGTCTCCCGCAGGTTCGCACCGTCGACGAAGATCCCGCCCAGGTTCCCCGTCCAGCCGACCCCCTGCGGGTACACCTTGCCGCCCTTGGCGCGGGTGTCACCGGCCGCGCCGGTCTTGATGCCGGAGGTGTCGAAGGCGTGCGCGTGCACCACCCAACGCGCCGCCTCGGCGAACGACAGCCGCTGCACACCATGTGCCCGCATGGTGAAGAACCGGGTCCCGTTGGGGACGTCGGCGACCAGCCGGTCCAGCGACGCGACCTCGTCCTTCTCGGTCCGCAGGCCGGCGGTCTGGAAGAACGGGGTCTCGGGGTGCAGCAGATCGAACCGTTGCCGGTGCCGGTCGAGGTATGCGGCGATCCCATCGGGGCCGTCCAGCGGCAGGCCGTCCTCCCACAGCCGCTGCCAGTCGTCCAGGTCGACCGGTCCGTCCACGACGTCGTGCAGGACCGCCAGCAACAGCCGTAGCAGCGCCAGCTCCTGCGTGGGGACGTCGCCCAGGAGCCGCCGCACCTGACCGGCCTCGACGAAGACCTCCAGCAAGGACAGTTCGTCCTCGGTGCCGTCCTCGCGCAGCACGGGAAGCCACGGCCGCACGGTCAGATCGAACGCCGCTTCGTCACTCGGCACGGGTCACCTCCAGCCCATCGGCGCCGGAGTAGCGCAGCTCGTATCCGGCCAGCCTGGTCTGGTGGTTCTCATCGAGCATCAGGATCAGCTCTCCTTCGAGCCAAGGACACTCCTTCGACTGCCATGCCGGGACGCACTCCGCCTCCAGGTCCCCGATCGCCCGGTCGAGGACGTCGGGGATCGTGAACTGGAACGGCAGCCGCAGCCCGCACGCCGCCACGACCCGCGCCACGTCCGGTGGCGGCGCGACATCGGTCGGCACCTCCCGTGCGCCCCGTCCTGCGGTCAGATGCGGGAGCGTCCGGACCGTCCCGTCCGCGAGGCGCTGAACGACCAGGACCTCCAGCGACTCCCGGCTGTCGCGCACCTGCGCCCGGCCCGCACGCGTGTCATCGGCGTCGCCGACACCCGCGTCCACCCAGCCGACCAGCGAGCGGCCCGGCCGGCCGACGTCGGCGATCTGGAAGCTCTCCGCCTTGCTCCGCTGCACCCGTTGCCGCGTCACGTGCTTTCCGTGCGCGCGTGCCAACGCGTCCTGCCACTCGGGCGGCCCGACGGGGCCCGTCCCGTAAACCGACTGGACGAGAGGGCTGATGTCCTCCGGCAGCCGCACCACGCGCCCCGCTTCCGCCAGATACGGACGGAGCGCCGCCGCAGAACGCAGCAGGACGTGCGGACTGTAGATCCTCTGCGAGGGTTTCACCGGCTCGACGGGCACCGCGTCCCAATCCGCACCGGCCACCAGGCACCGCGCCGTGCGGAGCCCCGCGGGACGCTCCCGCACATGACGATGCAGCCGCCCCATCCGCTGCAAGAGCAGATCAACAGGGCACAGATCCGTCACCAGCAAGTCGAAATCGATATCGAGGGACTGCTCCGCGACCTGACTCGCCACGACGATGTGCCGCGACGGACGACGTTCACCGGACGGCCCGAACGACTCCAGCAGCCCCGCGTCCTTGGCGACCCGGTCGAGATCCACGAACCGCGCATGAGCGACCGAGACCTGACCCTCACCGAACCGATCCCGAAGAACCCTCGCCGTCTCCATGACGCGATCAACGGTGTTGCGCACCACCAGCGCACAACCGCCGCCGGCGAGTTCCCGGGCCAGCCGATCCGCGAGCACGTCCACGCCATCGCTCAGCGGCTCCAGCCGCACATCGTTACGCCGCCCCGACGGCCCGACCTCCTCGACCACGGCCGGACGCTCCGGGGCGACCGCCGTCAGCAGCGGGTACCCGCGCGCCTCCTCCACCACGTCCAGATGAGCCGTCCGCGCGTACGCCTCGACCAGTTCCCGGCGCCGCCCCGCGGGCAACGTCGCGGACAGCACGATCACCGGCACCCGGTACTCGCCCAGCCACGCGAGCACACGGTCGAGGTAGGAGTTCATGTAGGAGTCGTACGCGTGTGCCTCGTCGATCACGACGACCTTGCCCGCGACGGCCAGATGCCGCAGCGCCAGATGCCGACTCTTCAACCCCATGAACAGAAGCTGGTCGACCGTCCCCACCACGAACGACGCGAGCATCGCCTTCTTCCGCCCGCGCAGCCACTGGTGCGCGACCAGTTCGGAGGTCACCGCACGCCGATCGCCACGCGGATGCCACTCGCCCGAGGCTCCGTCCACCTCGACGCCCTTGAGCGCACGCCCGGCACGCATGAGGTCACGGAATCCGTCGTTGAGCGCGGCTTTGGAATGCGCCAACGTCACCGTCCTCGCGGTGCCGCGCTTCCCGTCCGGCGTCCGCCGGGCCCAGCTCAGCATCCGCGGGAACATGGCGTTGCCGGTCGCCATCGTCGGGAGCGCGATGAACACGCCGCCGGCCTTCGACCGCCCAGCGAACACCTCGGCGACCGCCAACGCCGCCTCGGTCTTCCCCTCACCCATCGGCGCCTCGATCACCATCAACCCGGGCGCCGCCATTTCCCGCGCCATCTCGACCGCACGCTCCTGGACGGGACGGACCTGCGCACCGGGGGGAAGGTCAAAGCGAGCGGAGAAGAGCTTTGTCGCACTGACATTCGGCTCGACCGGCCACCACGGCTCCGGCAACGCGAGACCGTCCCACGCCGCCCTGATCCGCTCCTCATCACTGGTGTTCTGTGCGTCCGGGAAGTACGGGAACAGATCTGCATTGCTCGCGATCCAGTCGGCGACGATCACCAATCCGCTCAGGAGTGCCTGCGCCGGCTGTGTGAGTTTCGTGTCCCGCCAATCAGCCAAGCGACCTTCGACGCCGCACATGGCCGCACATGCGTCGAGGATTTCCCGCTGCACCTTGCGCCAAATCGGCTCGCACGTGGGGGAGCGAAGCAAATGGCGATGGGTATTGATCGTCCGGATGTCTTCATTCGTAGGGGGTATCCCATGATGCCCGCCCGCGACGACCGTGAACGGCAGAGTCGCCGCCCGCCCCCACCCCTGATCGGCCAGCCACTCCCGCAACAACACCTGGCCGGCCAGGCCATGAGGCGCCAGTCGACGATCGGAGAGCTCCCTGCGAAGCGGCATGTCCAACCCCGCGTCGCGCATCTTGTCGGCAAGTGAATCGACCTGACAAGCGAACGCAGGCGTCGCCTTGCCGACGTCATGCGTCGCGGCCAGCCAGATCGCCAACCGCCGCGCGTCCTCAAGCCCGCAGGGAAGTGCCTCGGCCACAACCATCTGCGACTGACGCGGCAGCCAGCGATCCCACAGCAGAGCCGCAATCGCGCCGCTATCGGCAAGGTGCCGCCACAACGGCAACCATCCATCGCTTTTGCGATCGTGCTTGGCCCACACCGTCCGGGCCTCCGGCGATAACCGCTCTCGCAGCCACGTGCCCCGCGCCTCCCCGATGAGCATGCAACTGATTTAGCACGCTCCGCGAGCACGCCGCCCGCGGAACCGAAAAGATCCAGAGAGGGCTACGCAGTCGGCCGACGACCCTGAGTAACGGCCGCACCCCGCCTGACCTGGCGGGACTATCGCCTGCCGCCAATGCAAGCCTGATCAGTTGTCCACAAGGGGTCACGCCGAGAAGCCTGCTTGCCCTGCCGCACGAGCACCGCCAGCCTTGGACGACGCAGCCGTCCACAGACTGGCAGTCCAAAATGTCCGACTCTGCAAAAGTGCTTTCAAACCGCACTCAGCGCCGATAACGTCCCAGGTCAGCGAGAGTGCTCCCCGCGCACGCGGGGATGGTCCATGACCCAGCGTCGGATCCGCCGCCGACGGTTCGTGCTCCCCGCGCACGCGGGGATGGTCCCAGGTCGAGGCGCCGCCGTTCCTCCGGGGTCGCGTGCTCCCCGCGCACGCGGGGATGGTCCCCTGGATGCGCTGGTCTCCGGATGAGACGTTGTGTGCTCCCCGCGCACGCGGGGATGGTCCCCCCGGCGTCGCGGAACTTCGGGGCCAGATCCGGTGCTCCCCGCGCACGCGGGGATGGTCCCGCTTCGCGGCTGTTGCGGGCGAGGCCGGTCCGGTGCTCCCCGCGCACGCGGGGATGGTCCCTTTCGATCATGACGATCGACCCCCACGACCCCGTGCTCCCCGCGCACGCGGGGATGGTCCCGCGGCGGCTGGGACGACCACATGCTCGCCGAGGTGCTCCCCGCGCACGCGGGGATGGTCCCTTCTCGGCGGGCTGTCCCGCACCAGGCCGGCGGTGCTCCCCGCGCACGCGGGGATGGTCCCGAGTACGGGCTCTGCGCCGCATGCACCAACTCGTGCTCCCCGCGCACGCGGGGATGGTCCCCCGCCCCGGCCTTGCCGCCGGGCGACCCCGAAGTGCTCCCCGCGCACGCGGGGATGGTCCCGCGACGCCGTCCTGACCGAGCTCGGCCGCGCGGTGCTCCCCGCGCACGCGGGGATGGTCCCTCTCGCCGCCCTGGAGCGCGCCCTGGAATGGGGTGCTCCCCGCGCACGCGGGGATGGTCCCCGGCCGGTCCTGTCGGTCCATCCCTCCCGGAGGTGCTCCCCGCGCACGCGGGGATGGTCCCGGTTCAGCGTCGATTACGACCTCACCCGGCCGGTGCTCCCCGCGCACGCGGGGATGGTCCCCCGGTCGTGGGGGTCGAGTCGCTCCACACGCTGTGCTCCCCGCGCACGCGGGGATGGTCCCAACACCGCCACGCTGGCCGACGACCCGCACCTGTGCTCCCCGCGCACGCGGGGATGGTCCCGCGGCCGTGATCTGCCGGTCGGCCCAGGCCGAGTGCTCCCCGCGCACGCGGGGATGGTCCCAGCCACGCCAGGTGGAGGGCGGTCGGGCACGCGTGCTCCCCGCGCACGCGGGGATGGTCCCTCGGCGTCGCTCGGCAGGTCCGACAGCGGCCAGTGCTCCCCGCGCACGCGGGGATGGTCCCCCGTTCCTTGACGCGGCATGGGAGACCCTCACGTGCTCCCCGCGCACGCGGGGATGGTCCCTCGCGCAGCTGCGGCAGGTCGGTGACCAGCGGGTGCTCCCCGCGCACGCGGGGATGGTCCCTGCCGGGACCGGCCGCCCAGGCGGGTCCGGAAGTGCTCCCCGCGCACGCGGGGATGGTCCCGACCTGGTAGACGCGGCCACCGACGACGCTGCGTGCTCCCCGCGCACGCGGGGATGGTCCCAGTTGCGCGCGTACGCCCGCCAGGTCGTCGAGGTGCTCCCCGCGCACGCGGGGATGGTCCCAGGACTTTGCCGTCGGCGTCGGTGTATTCGTAGTGCTCCCCGCGCACGCGGGGATGGTCCCGAGGACGTCGAGATCGAGGTCGGCGTCGACCTGTGCTCCCCGCGCACGCGGGGATGGTCCCCGGCGAACGCCGGTCTTAACCTGCATGCATGAGTGCTCCCCGCGCACGCGGGGATGGTCCCGCCCGCCGCAAGGCCAGCCTGATCGTGGGCATGTGCTCCCCGCGCACGCGGGGATGGTCCCTGCCTCAACGGGGTCCCGTCGTGAACGCACTCGTGCTCCCCGCGCACGCGGGGATGGTCCCCTGGGCGAGGTCGCGATGACGATCGTCGGCCCGTGCTCCCCGCGCACGCGGGGATGGTCCCCGGTTCGCGACGACACCGATGATGATCGACCAGTGCTCCCCGCGCACGCGGGGATGGTCCCTTGATGTCCGGCGTCGCCGTCGTCGAGGAGTAGTGCTCCCCGCGCACGCGGGGATGGTCCCAACGGCGCGTACTCCCTTGTCGAGGGCCCTCGGTGCTCCCCGCGCACGCGGGGATGGTCCCTGGACGTCGGCGAGCTCCTCGTCGTCCTTCTGGTGCTCCCCGCGCACGCGGGGATGGTCCCCAACTCGATTTCAACGGCCGGACGTGCCAGACGTGCTCCCCGCGCACGCGGGGATGGTCCCCTTGCAGGGTGACCCTGTAAGGTCTGAGGTGTGTGCTCCCCGCGCACGCGGGGATGGTCCCGCCCTGCGGAGGGCGTGCGCCTCGGCGGCCTTGAGCGCCATCTCGTGCTCCCCGCGCACGCGGGGATGGTCCCGAGAAGCTGCGCGCCGCCCGAGACGAGGAGACGTGCTCCCCGCGCACGCGGGGATGGTCCCTCTGCGACCTGCTCGGCGACGACCCCGACGACGTGCTCCCCGCGCACGGGGATGGTCCCCAGAACTGCCCCACCCTGGCCGGCCGCCGTCAGTGCTCCCCGCGCACGCGGGGATGGTCCCTACATCCCCGGCGTGAGCGTGGAGCACTTCACGTGCTCCCCGCGCACGCGGGGATGGTCCCGCGCGGCGGAGGGCGTGCGCCTCGGCGGCCTTGTGCTCCCCGCGCACGCGGGGATGGTCCTCCGACAGCGGGTCAGTGAGGTGCGCGCCCCGGGTGCTCCCCGCGCACGCGGGGATGGTCCCGCCGGGTTCCGGGTGCCGGTCGCGCTGACCCGGTGCTCCCCGCGCACGCGGGGATGGTCCCTTCACGTTCCGGCCCGCGGGCAACAGCGTCGTGTGCTCCCCGCGCACGCGGGGATGGTCCCTCCGCCGATTTCCGCGAAACGTTCCCTGTTTTGTGCTCCCCGCGCACGCGGGGATGGTCCCGCGGTCGTGCTGGCCCGGCTGAACGCGCTGGGGTGCTCCCCGCGCACGCGGGGATGGTCCCCGGACGCTCATGCTCATCGCCCAGCCGCACCAGTGCTCCCCGCGCACGCGGGGATGGTCCCGGCAGAGGCATGAGGGGTCCCCGATCGGTTAGGTGCTCCCCGCGCACGCGGGGATGGTCCCAGGCACGTCACGTGCGCCTCGGTGAGGTCGAAGTGCTCCCCGCGCACGCGGGGATGGTCCCTCAAATTCCAGCGAACCGAGGTCGAGGTCGATGTGCTCCCCGCGCACGCGGGGATGGTCCCAGCGTCCGCGACCTCGTCCTCACCCACCCCGAGTGCTCCCCGCGCACGCGGGGATGGTCCCGCCCGCCGGAAGGCGTCCCTGATCGTGGGCATGTGCTCCCCGCGCACGCGGGGATGGTCCCCCGGGCGACCCCGCGGTGAACTTCAGCGGGAAGTGCTCCCCGCGCACGCGGGGATGGTCCCTTCAACATCACCTCCGAGCCGGCCGAGAACGTGTGCTCCCCGCGCACGCGGGGATGGTCCCCGCACGCCGAGCCCGAGCCGCGCGAGGCCATCGTGCTCCCCGCGCACGCGGGGATGGTCCCAGGACCGTGAGCAGCGCCACCCACGCGACCCCGTGCTCCCCGCGCACGCGGGGATGGTCCCGCCGCCCTGAACCAGCTGGGGTTGACGTACGGGTGCTCCCCGCGCACGCGGGGATGGTCCCAAGATGCTCGCCAGGTTCACCGGCGCCATGTGGTGCTCCCCGCGCACGCGGGGATGGTCCCCTCACCGCCGCCCTGCGTGAACTAGACCGACTGTGCTCCCCGCGCACGCGGGGATGGTCCCCGACCACGAATCCACGAAGAGGAAGGAAGTCGGTGCTCCCCGCGCACGCGGGGATGGTCCCAGCAACGCGAGACCGGCGCCCGCCGGGTGATCGTGCTCCCCGCGCACGCGGGGATGGTCCCGCCAGAGCTAAGGCCGAGGACTGCGCGAAGGCGTGCTCCCCGCGCACGCGGGGATGGTCCCAGCGAGACGGGAGACCCCTCATGACCGTCACCGTGCTCCCCGCGCACGCGGGGATGGTCCCGTGCCGTCCATGACGGCGTCGCGGGTGGCGCTGTGCTCCCCGCGCACGCGGGGATGGTCCCGTGCCGTCCATGACGGCGTCGCGGGTGGCGCTGTGCTCCCCGCGCACGCGGGGATGGTCCCTCCCACTTGTGGGCCGCACCCTCACATTGCGGGTGCTCCCCGCGCACGCGGGGATGGTCCCGCCTACGGCATCCCCCCGGACCGGCTGATCAAGTGCTCCCCGCGCACGCGGGGATGGTCCCAGCACCTTCAGGCCGCGCCCGCCCGTGCCGTCGTGCTCCCCGCGCACGCGGGGATGGTCCCAGGACAATACGGCGGGGGCGAGTCAATGAACGGTGCTCCCCGCGCACGCGGGGATGGTCCCCACCCCCGGACGGCCGGATGCGCGACCGGCATCTGCTCCCCGCGTACGCGGGCATGGTCGCCGCATGGACAGGTGATGATCTTGGTGTGCGAGTGTTCCTCGCGCACGCCAGTGCTAATCAATTCGAAAGGTCGAATGCACACAATCAAGACTACCAAGACATAATCGATGGGCGATTGACGGCAGTTGGACTGATGTGCAATACAGCGGAGTGGCCTGCTGTAGGCCACTCCGCTCATGAACGACGGTCGAATCCGGCCGCCAGCCCCGCGTGCGCGGGGAGCAGTTTTAAAATGACCTAAGGCTAGCCCCTACCACGGGCTCATCCCTGCGTGCGCGGGGAGCAAGGCAGTTGCGATCGTAGGCTACCGCCCCAGTTGACGCTTCACCCTAGGCTGCTCACGGGCCTGGACCCCAGGCTGATTTGGCTTGCTCAACGTCTCAGGGAGCAAGAAGCGAGCGACCCCAAGCAAGAGCTCCTGCACCCATCGCCGCGCCCACTAGCGCAGAGTGAGGAAGGTCTGCCGTGGACAGGAAGGTCAGCACCTGAGATGCGACGCCCACGATGACAGCGAAGAGCAGAAGGAGAAACGCCCGCAGATCGAGGACGGGACCGGGTGGTTGGTGCATGCGATCATCTCCAGAGTGATGTCTTTGGTGAACGGGTAAGGCTTACCCCTACCACGTTGCTTCCTTCCTCAGGATGGTACCCGCCGGACGGGGGGCTGGGTTGGCTAGTCCGAGTAGCGCAGGGCTCGCTGCAGCATGCCAACGCCCTTCCAGGCTGCCTTTTGTCGAGGTCAGCCCCGATGTGGTTCACAAGATCCTCAAGTGGCCAGGGGTGGACACCTTCCCGAATCTGTATTCGGAACGTTTCCTTGGGATCAGAGTGATAGAAGGGTGCTCGCTAGAGCGGATGCCCAGGGTGTTAGAAGGGCAGCAGGCGGGTGGACCGACCGCTGGACGGTGGACCTCGACAGAGAGTCCAAAATGTCCAGCTTTCAAAAGTGCCTCAATACAGCCCTCCGTGGCGATAACGTCGCAGGTCAGCGAGAGTGCTCCCCGCGCACGGGGGATGGCCCCCGGCACCACCGACCGGCCCGGCGCCGTCCCGGCGTGCTCCCCGCGCACGGGGGATGGCCCCTCCAGCATCATGCCCATGGACGGCGCGACCGGGTGCTCCCCGCGCACGGGGGATGGCCCCAGCGCCCCGCCGATCAGCCACGGCGGCGCCAGGTGCTCCCCGCGCACGCGGGGACGGCCCCTCTCATCGCCCGAGGAAGCGCGCGCAGCCCGCGTGCTCCCGCGCACGCGGGGATGGTCCCGCCCAGTCCGTCCGCCAGTCCGACCCGAACGAGTGCTCCCCGCGCACGCGCGGATGGTCCCCAACCGACATCCGCGGTCAGGCCCATGCCACCGTGCTCCCCGCGCACGCGGGGGATGGTCCCACTTCCGGGTCACCGCGCATTGACTGTGTCGCGTGCTCCCCGCGCACGCGGGGATGGTGCAACGACCACGAGCCCGCCCAGCTCGTTGCGCAGGAGGCGGCTGTAACTCCATGACATGACGGAGCGGCTAGTGGCCACGTCCCGGTGTGGGTCGGAGCCGAGTGGCAGTGCTGGACGCAAGTGATGCGTCCGGTGTCTTGATGGCGCAGATCAGGGCCGTCCAAGCGTGCGGGGCAAAGGTCAGGACTGGGCCGTCAGGGTCCTTTGAATCTCGGACGGCCACGACCTGCTGTGCCTGGGCTACCTCAACGCATTCTTCGATGTCAGAGTTGCTGTGGCTGCTCTTGCGCCAACGGACGGCAGGATTCTCTGTCATAGCCCTGACAGTATCCCGTGGACGAGGTCGCGTGAATCAGGTTCTGGTAGGGCGATGGTCCTTGCCTCGCTGTACAGGCTGCGACATTTGCTAATCACGTCGTGATCTTCATGTGTCGTGCGCCTCGTGATGTGGTCGGTCAGAGCTACGCTGAGGATGGGTGGAGTGCCGATATCCATAATCTCGAACTGACCGGGGTAGGCGTTTCCCGGGTCGGCAGCGAATGGGAGGACCTGCAGGTGCACGTGGTTCTGCTCGGATTCAAGGAGAAGCCTGCGCAACTGGCTGCGCATCACCTGGCGTCCGCCGCGAATGCGCCGAAGGGCGGCCTCGTCAAGCAATACATCTAGGTGCACCGGATCCTCTCTGCTCAGGACCTGTTGCCGGGCCAGACGGAAATCGACGAAGTGGTCCAGCTTCCTTAGTGGCGAATGAGGGAGGCGATTCTGCTGAAGTGCTCTAGCGTAATCCTCGGTTTGAAGTAGCCCGGGAACGAAGGTCGTCTCGGCATTGACTTTATGGGTGCTCGACCATTCCAGGGAAGCATGATCTAGAGCTTCTGGCGAGACGAGGTCGCGGTAGGCGTCCCACCAGCCGGGTTGGCGGTCTTGCTCTGCGAGGGTCGTGAGGGCGGCTCGGAGGTCCGGAGGCGCTTCGTAGACGTCCAGGATGTGGGTGAGGTCGCGTAGGCGGAGCCATTGGGCGCCGGTCTCGATCTTGCTGAGGGATGACGCGGAGCGCTCGAGGTGGCGACCGGCGGTGACGAGCGTGTAGCCGGATTCCTCGCGGAGTCGGCGCAGCTCACGGCCGATCTTGCGGAGGCGGACGGTCGATCGGGGAGCTTCCGTCATGCGATCAGGCTGTCACGCTCCGCGCATGATCGCCGGGAAACTCATGATCGATCAAATTTTCCTGAGGGGTCGTTTCTGGGACCACGGATCGTATGGCCGCGGTGGCACTGAGCTATGAGCCTTGGGGCGACAGGAAGGGACCCCATGGCTCTCAGTGAGATCATCGCGTCGCTCACGCTGCCCGGTGCGGAGCGGTCGGCCCGGTATGCGCGGCTATTCATCCGGGACGTGCTGGGGGAGCGGCATCCATCGCTGGATGATGTGCAGACGTGTGTGACAGAGGCACTCACGAATGCGATCGAGCACACGAAGTCCGGAAAGGGCGGGCAGGTGACCGTCACGGTCACTGTGGACGCTTCGGACATCGTCGTCGAAGTGCTCGATGACGGGGCGGACGGGGCGCGACCTGTGATGCGTGACGACCCACTCGCGGAGGACGGGCGGGGCCTGCGGATCATCGACGCGCTCGCCCTGGCGTGGGAGGCCAGGGCGAGCGGTGATGGGACGACCGTCTGGATGCGGTTCGCCGGGCCGCCGCCGGGTGTCAGTCCGCCGAGGTGATCTTGTTGAGGCGTTCGACGGCGTCGGCGAACTCTTCCAGCATGTCGTAGACGACCTGGCGGGCCGGCTTGACCGTCTTCATGAGGCCGACGCACTGGCCGACGAAGTAGTTCGCCAGCTCGCGGGCACCCGGGTTGCCGCTCTCGGAGAGCTTGTTGATCTGGCGCATGGCGCCCTCGGCGACGATCATCTGGAGGGGCATGCCGAGGGCGCCGGGGCTGTCCGGGCCTTCCCACTCGTCCGTCCAGGCAGACTTGAGCTGGCGGGCGGGCTTGCCGGTGCGGGAGCGGGAGCGGATCGTGTCACGGGACGTGGCGGCCAGCATCTTCGCCTTGACCGCGGGCGGCGTCTCGGCCTCCTCCGTGGTGAGCCAGACGGAGCCGCACCAGACGCCGGACGCGCCCAGCGCCATCGCCGCGGCCATCTGGCGGCCGGTCGCGATGCCGCCGGCGGCCAGGACGGGAACGGGGGCGACCACGTCCACGACCTCCGGGACCAGGACCATCGTCGAGATCTCGCCCGTGTGGCCTCCCGCCTCGCCGCCCTGGGCGACGATCAGGTCCACGCCGGCGGCGACCTGGCGGCGGGCGTGCTCCGCCGTGCCCACGAGGGCGGCGACCGGGATGCCCGCCGCCTTCGCCTTCTCGACCATGACGGGCGGGGGAGTGCCGAGCGCGCTCGCGATCAGGCGGATCGGGTGGGAGAGCGACACGTCGATGAGATCGTTCGCGCCCTGCTGTGTGACGCCCGTCCCGCCGCGCCCCGCGGAGTGCTTGGCCTTGTCGAAGTCGGGCGCCGGGACGTCGTACTTGGCGAAGAGGTCGGCGAGGAACTTCCAGTGCTGCTCGGGTACGGCCGCGAGCATCGTGTCCATGCCGCCCTTCCCGGCGGCGGCCCGCTTCGCCGACTCGTCGATCTTCGCGGGGACGAGGACGTCGACGCCGTAGGGGCGGCCGCCGACGTGCTCGTCGATCCAGCGAAGCTCCTCTTCGAGGCGCTCGGGGCTGTACGCGACGGCTCCCAGAACGCCGAGTCCGCCCGCGTTCGTCACTGCCGCGACGACGTCGCGGCAGTGACTGAAGGCGAAAAGCGGGACGTCGATGCCGAGCGTTTCACAGACCTGGGTGCGCATGCTCCGACGGTATCTAACCGAATGTCATTCGGTCCAGAGGACGTACGCCTCGCCGTCCTCCGGATGGACGTAGGTCGCGCGCAGCGGCAGGCCCTCGCGCAGGACGGACACCCCGGACAGCCGCCCGTGCAGCCACGGCCCCTCCGCGAGCTCCACCAGCGCCAGGTACGCGGGCGGCGGGGCGGTCCCGTCGGCGGACGGACGGCCGTGCGTGACCGTCCACGTCACGAGGGTGCCTTCGCCGCTCGCGTCCGCCCAGGCCAGCGTCGCGGCACCGCAGTGGGTGCAGCCGGTGGCGTCCGGAGCGAACCAGGTCTCGCAGCTCTCGCAGCGCTTGATGACCAGGCGGTCGTCGGCGGTGCCGTCGAAGAACGGGTCGGTGCGGCCGTCCCGCTTGAGCCTCCCGATCTCCACCGGCCCGGACGGGACGGACGCCGGGGCGGGCGCGGCCTCCCGGGCACCGGAGGCGCGGAGGGCCGGGCGACCGGCCGGGGCGACCGGCGCGGACTTCTCGTGCGGGCTCAGGATCAGCGTCGAGTGGTGGTCGAGGATGCCGCCGTTGCCGCTCACCAGGATCACGTCGTTGGCGTCCACCTGCCGGTCTCCGCCCTCGCCGCGCGCCTGGATGATCGCTTCCGAGAGCGGCGTCATGCCCCACATGTAATAGGACGACAGCTGCCCGCCGCCGGTGTTCGTCGGCAGCGATCCGCCGGGCCCGAGGGCGCCGGACGCGGCGAACGCCCCGCCCTCGCCCTTCTCGCAGAACCCGTAGTCCTCGAGGGACACGAGGACGGTGTACGTGTAGCAGTCGTACAACTCGGCGACGGTGACGTCGTCCGGGGTGATCCCCGCCATCTTCATCGCGGTCGGCCCGGAGGTGAGGGCGCCCGTCGTGAGGCCGAACTCCGAGTCGCGCTCCTTCCGGTGCCCGGGGTGGCCCTGGCCCCAGCCCCACAGGTGGACGGGCGGCTTGGCCAGTGACCGGGCGCGGTCTGAGCCGGTGACGATGACGGCGATGGCGCCGTTCGACACCAGGCAGCAGTCCAGGAGGTGGAGCGGTTCGGCGACCCAGCGGGACGCCTGGTGGTCGTCCAGGGTGATCGGCTCGCGCATCTGCGCGAGCGGGTTGCGGGTCGCCCATTCCCGGGTGGAGACGGCGATGGCGCCGAGCTGCTCGCTCGTCGTCCCGTACCTGGCCATGTGACGCTGGGCGGCCAGCGCGTAGTGGGCGTTGACGCTCCTCAGCCCCAGGGCCGCCGTCATCCCGCTGAATCCGTACCATTCGGGCGCGTCGCGGTGGTAGGCGGCACCGGACGACTGCTTCGGCTTGAGGGGCGCGTCCGCGAAGACGCAGGCCACGGTCGTCGCGGCGCCGCTCATGATCGACATGGCGGCGTGCGCGATCATCGCGCCGGCGGTCGCGCCGAAGGAGTTGACCGTCGAGAGGAGCCGCAGGTTCCGCAGGCCCAGCGCGTCGGCGAGCTCGATGCCGGGGGAGCCGCCGAGGCCGTGGCTGACGAGCAGGCCGTCCAGGTCGGCGAGGGGCAGGCCCGCGTCGGCGGCGGCCAGGCGCACCGCGTCGGCGGCCAGTCGGCGCGGGCTGCGCCCGTACACCTTGCCCAGCTCGGTCATTCCGAGGCCGGCGATCGCTGTGCTCAACTCGAACTCCTCCTAGACGACGACTCCCCTCACGTTACCGAATGACGTTCGGGAACTTGCGGGGGCGTGGTGCGGAACGCGTTCCGGTACGCCTGCGGGGAGGCTCCGACTCGGCGGGTGAAATGGGCGCGGAGCGTGACGGGAGAGCCGAAACCGGACGCGGCGGCGATCCGCTCGACCGGCAGGTCCGTCGTCTCCAGCAACTGCTGGGCGCGGCGGATCCGGGCGTGCGACAGCCATCGCAGCGGGGTCGTGCCGGCCTGGTCGCGGAAGCGGCGGGTCAGCGTCCGGACGCTGACGGACGCGTGCCGCGCGATGTCGTCGAGGGTGAGCGGCCGGTCGAGGTTGGCCTCCAGCCAGGCGAGGACGGGCTGCAGCGCGGTCGCGCCGTCCGGGGGGTCCTCGTGCCGGATGAACTGGGCCTGGCCGCCGTCGCGCTGGGGCGGCATGACGATGCGGCGCGCGGTGCGGGCGGCGGTCGCGGAGCCGTGGTCGCGCCGGACGATGTGCAGGCACAGGTCGATGCCCGCCGCGATGCCCGCGGAGGTGAGCACCTGCCCCTCGTCCACGTAGAGGACGGACGGGTCGACGTCGACCGACGGGTGCCGCCGGGCCAGGGCGTCCGCCATCCGCCAGTGCGTGGTCGCGCGCCGCCCGTCGAGGAGGCCGGCGGCGGCGAGGACGAAGGCGCCGACGCAGATGGACGCGATGCGGGCGCCGCGGGCATGGGCGGCGCGGAGCGCGTCGACGACCTCGCCGGGCGGTTCGTCCAGGAAGGTGTCGTGCCCCGGGACGATGATCGTGTCGGCCGTGGCGAGCGCGTCCAGGGGGTAGGGCGTCCGCAGGCGGAGGCCGCCGAGCGGGCCGGGTGTCGCGATGCCGTCCGGGGGTGTGCAGACGCGGACGTCGTACAGCGGGACGTCCTCGGCCGTCGTGGTCATCCCGAACACCTGCCCCGGCGTGGACAGATCGAAGGGGACCGCGCCGTCCAGCGCCGGTACCGCTATGACATGCATGGCCAGAACGTAGCGCACAGCGTCATTCCGGCCACTGGTGCCCCCCGTCCGGCGCGGGCACGATCAAGGCGACCGAAGGAGGAACCCCTTGACCGATTTCCGCTTTCCCGGCACCGACCTCGCCCGTGAGGCGTACGACCTCGCCTTCGCCGAGGAGAGTCCGGCGCTCGCGAACCACAGCGTCCGCAGCTACCTGTTCGCCCGCGCGCTCGCCGACCTCGACGGCGCTCCCTACGACGACGAGGTGCTCTTCCTCTCCTGCGTCCTGCACGACATCGGCCTGACGGATCGCGGCGACGGGTCGCAGCGGTTCGAGGTCGATGGCGCCGACGTCGCGGCGGGCTTCCTGCGCGAGCACGGCTGCGCGGAGGAGCGCGTCCAGATCGTCTGGCAGGCGATCGCGCTGCACACCAGCAGCGGCATCGCGCACCGCATGCCCGGCGAGATCGCCCTCGCGCATATCGGCATCGGCGTGGACGTGAGGCACATGGGCGCCGAGCGCCTCCCCGCCGGATTCGCCGACGAGGTCCACGCGGCGTTCCCGCGTCTCGAGCCGGGCTGCGGCCTGCTGAAGATCATCACCGAACAGGTGGCGCGCGACCCCGCCAAGGCGCCCTTCGGCTCGCTGCCCTACGAACTGGCACGGCAGCAGGGCGTTCTCGCGCACGAGCTCCGCTGGGAGGAGCTGGAGCGGAACGCGTGGAGCGGCGTCGCCTGACCGCTCTCGCTAGTGTGGGGGAGATGAGCGGCGCTCCCGAACAGAACCTCCTCGCCCGCGCGCTGTCCCGCGCCGGGGACGCCGGCGAGGTCGACGAGATGGGGACCGCGATCCTCGACGCGGCGCTGGCCAGGTTCGAGCAGTTCGGGCTGCGCCGCACCTCCATGGAGGACGTGGCGCGCGCCGCGAAGGTCGCGCGGGTGACCGTGTACCGGCGGTTCGCGACGAAGAACGACCTGGTCGAGGCCGTCCTGATGCGGGAGATGCGGCGGTTCCTCGACGTGTTCACCGCGGCGATGGACGCCGTCCCGGGTGTCGGCGACCGGGTCGCGGAGGGCTTCCTCATCACGCTGCGGTACGCGCAGGGCCATGCGCTGTCCCGGCGGCTGATGGCGTCGGAGCCGGAGGCGCTGCTGCCGTTCCTCACCGTCGACAGCGGCCCGATCCTGGACGTGGCGCGCCGCTACCTCGCGGGGGTGCTGCGGAGCGCGGAGGGCATCGCGCCCCGGGCGGCGGAACGGGCGGACGCGACGGCCGAGACCCTGATCCGCCTGATGTTGTCGTTCGTCCTGAACCCGAGGAGCTGCGTACCGCTGCAGGACGACGACGCGGCGCGGGAGTACGCCCGCCGACACCTCGCCCCGATGATCACGTAGCGAGGACCGCCTGCAGGAAGTCCCGGGTGCGCTGCTCGGACGGCTCGCCGAAGATCTGCTCCGGCGGCCCCTCCTCGACGATGCGGCCCGCGTCGAACATCAGGACGCGGTCGGAGATGTCCCGGGCGAAGCGCATCTCGTGGGTGACGCACAGGATCGTCAGGTCGTTCTGCCTGGCGATGTCGCGCAGGAGGTCCTGGACGCCGACGACGAGCTCGGGATCGAGCGCCGACGTCACCTCGTCCAGCAGCAGGACCTGCGGCCGCATCGCGAGCGCCCGCGCGATGGCGACGCGCTGCTGCTGCCCGCCGGACAGCCGCGAGGGATGCGCCGTGATCTTGTCGGCGAGCCCGACGAGGTCGAGGAGGTCGCGGGCCCGGTCCTCCGCCTCGTCCCTGGACAGGCCGAGGACGCGCACCGGCCCCTCGGTGAGGTTCCGCAGGACGTTCATGTTCGGGAACAGGTTGAACTGCTGGAACACCATCCCGACCTGCTTGCGCATCTCATGGAGGTGCTTCTGGTTCGCCGGGACGCGTTCGCCCTTGCGCTCCATGTGCCAGAGCGTCCGGTCGCCGATCCAGATGAGACCGCCGTCGGGGGATTCCAGCGTCATCAGCAGCCGGAGGATGGTGGTCTTGCCCGAGCCGCTCGGCCCGATGAGCGTGACGCGCTCGCCGGGCGCGACGTCGAAGTCGAGCTCGCGCAGGACGGTGTGTTCGCCGAACCGCTTCACGACCTTCTCGAACCGGATGCCGGGCGGCGCGCCGTCGCGGCGGACGGGGGCGTCCTTCGACGCGTTCACGAGGGGTTCCACGGGTTGCTCAATGGGTGGCATAGCGCCTCTCCAGGCGTCGGACGAGAATCGACGAGATGACGCTGACCACGACGAACAGCAGCCCGACCATCGTGATCGGCTCCAGGAACCGCAGGGACCTCGACCCCACCTGGTAGGCGGCGTTGAGGACCTCCACGACGTTGACGGCCAGCAGCAGCGGCGAGTCCTTGAACATCGCGATCAGGTAGTTGCCGAGCGTCGGGATCACCCGGCGGACGGCCTGCGGCAGGATCACGTCCAGCCATGCCCGCGAGCGCGGCAGGTTCAGCGCGGTGCACGCCTCCCACTGCCCCTTGGGCACGTCGGCGATGCCGGCCCGGTACACCTCGGCCGTGTAGGTCGAGTAGTGGACGCCGAGCGTGAGCACGCCGGCGGTGAGCGACCCGATCGTGAGGCCGAACGCGGGCAGGACGAAGAAGACGAAGTACAGCTGCGGGATCAGCGGGGTGGAGCGGACGAACTCCGTGATCCACCGCACCGTGTGGTTGACGGCGGCGTACGGGGTGCGGCGCAGAAGCGTCCAGACCAGGCCCAGGACGAGCGCGAGCGCGTAGCCGAGGGTCGTCGCGATCAGGGTGTACCGGAGGCCGTGCAGCAGATCGGGGAGGACGTCGCCGGTGTACTGCCAGTCCCAGGTCATCCGCCCGCCACCCCCGCCGTGTCCAGTGCGGGCCGGGCGGGCAGGCCGCGGCCCAGCATGCGGTCGACGCGGCGTTCGGCGTACCGGACGAGCAGTTGCAGCACCTGGGCGATGACGAAGTACAGGACGAGCGCCACGGTGAACGCGGCGACGGTCTCACCGGTGCTGCCCTGGACGTTCTTCGACACGCGCGTGAGGTCGACGAGCCCGACGAGCGACACGATGGCGGTGCCCTTCATCAGCTCGATCAGCAGGTTGCCGAACGGCGGCAGCATCAGGGCGAACGCCTGCGGCAGCAGGACGCGCCGCATCCGCTGGAACGGGGTGAAGTTCAGCGCGATGGCCGCCTCGTGCTGCGCCTTCGGGACGGCGTTGATCGAGCCCCGGACGACCTCCGCGCCGTAGGCGCCGATGTTCAGGCCGAGGGCGAGCACCGCCGCGAACAGGGTGGCGAACCGGAGTCCGATGAGGGGCAGCGCGTAGAAGAACCAGTACAGCAGCACCAGGGTGGCGTTGCCGCGGAAGAACTCCACGTACACCCGGTTCAGGGCGCGGACGGCGGCGTGCCGGGAGGTGCCCGCCAGGCCGAAGGCCAGGGCGAGCACCAGCGCGAGAGCGCCGCCGAGGAGGGTGAGGCGGATGGTGACCCACGCCCCGTCCACCCATTGGGGGTAGCTGTCGAGGACCTCGGACACCGGGTCAGCCCTTGCAGAACCTGGCGGCCGTGTCGTCCGGCCCCGGCATGTCGGCCTGGGTGAACCCGAACGGCTGCAGGATCGGCAGGAGCCGGTTCTCCCGCTTCAGCTTGGCGAGCTGCTCGTTCCACGCCTTCAGCAGGTCGGCGTCCGCCTGCCGGAACGCGAACGCGCCGGCGCCGAACTGCTCCCTGCCGTCGATGACGGGGGTGAACGCGCCGGTGACCTCGAAGCCCTCGCCCCGATGCTTGGACAGCAGGTCGGCGAGGGAGATGCGGGTCAGCCAGATGCAGTCGATCCGGCCGGCCTTCAGGCCCTCGAAGGCGCTGGCCTGGTCGGCGAACGTCTTGATGTCGCCCTTGGGCACGCCCGTCTTCTCCGCGTAGTCCTGCTCGACCGCGCCGGTCAGGACGCCGACCCTGGCCTTCGTCCTGGCGGGGTCGCCGGCGGCCCGGAGGCCCTTCGGGTTGCCCTCCCTCACCATGAAGGCGCTCTTGGCGACGTACTCGGGGTCGGCGAACGCGGCCGACCCGCAGCGTTCGGGGGTGATGAACATTCCGGCGGAGATGGCGTCGAACCGCTTGGCGTTGAGGCCGCCGATGAGGCCGCCGAAGTCGACCTGGACGCCCTCGACCTTCCCGATCCCGAGTTCCTTGAAGACGACGCGGGCGAGCTCGGGCGCCTCGCCGGTCAGCCTGCCGGACTTGTCGGTGTAACCGTAGGGCGCCTCGTTGGCGAAACCGATGGTGATCTTGCCGGCGTCCCTGGCCCTGGCGAGCGTCCCGCCGCCGGCCCGTTCCGTCGCCGGGTCGGTCGTCGAGCAGCCCGCGGCGGCCAGCGGAACGGCCGCCGACAGCAGGACCGTGCTGCGCAGGAAGTCGCGTCTCGAGGTGGTCATCGTTGAACTCCTGATGCCGTGCCGCCGCGCCCGCGGAGGTCGGACGGGCTCCGCGGGCGCCGCGGCGATGGGGCGGGGTGGGGGAGCGGACGGGCGGCGCTACCGGACGGGCGTGAAGTCGCGCGCCCCGATGAAGGACGGCCGGGGCGCCGGGGCGGAGAACGGCTCCGCGCACGCGTTCTCGACGCTGTTGAACACGATGAACACGTTGGAGCGCGGGAACGGGGTGATGTTCCCGTTCGAGCCGTGCATGCAGTTGCAGTCGAACAGGGTCGCCGACCCGGCGGGGCCGGTGAACAGCTCGATGCCGTGCTTGTCGGCCAGGATCGACAGGCTGTTGGGGTCGGGCGTGCCGATCTCCTGGCCCCGCAGTGACTCCTTGTAGTGGTCGGAGGGGGTCTCCCCGACGCACGACACGAACGTCCGGTGCGAACCCGGCATGATCATCAGGGCGCCGTTGTGGACGAAGTTCTCGGTCAGCGCGACGGAGATGCTCACCGCGCGCATCCGGGGCATGCCGTCCTCCGCGTGCCAGGTCTCGAAGTCCGAATGCCAGTAGAAGTCCTTGCCGGTGAACCCCGGCTTGTAGTTGACCCGGCTCTGGTGGACGTAGACGTCCGAGCCGAGGATCTGCCTGGCGCGGCCGACGACGCGCGGGTCGCGGACGAGCCCGGCGAACACCTCGCTGATCCGGTGGACCTCGAAGATGGAGCGGATCTCGTCGGAGCCCCGCTCGGTGACGGTCCGCTCGTCGGCGAGGATCGCCGGGTCGGACGCCAGCCGCCGTAGCTCGGCCCGGTACTCCTCGACCTCCTCCGGAGAGAGCAGCTGGTCGACGGACAGGAAGCCGTTGGCGTCGTAGGACTCCAGGGTCGCGGCGTCGATCGGGCCGTCGCCGGCGCCGCCGTACACGACCGGGTCCTGCCGGTACAGCAGCGCGGCCTCGCCGCACTTGCGGGTGGGGTAGGCGTCATCGATGGTCGGGTGGGCCTCGATGCTCACGATCCGGACTCCTCCTCGGTCAGCAGCGGGTAGACGCCGTTCTCGTCATGGACCTCCCGCCCGGTGCAGGGCGGGTTGAACACGCAGACGGTCCGCACGTCCGTGTGGGCGCGCAGGGTGTGGTGCTCGTGGCCGTCCAGCAGGTACATCACGCCCGGCCGCAGGTCGTGCTTCTCGCCGGTCTCCTCGTTGACGAGCTCGCCGGTGCCCTCGATGCAGTAGACGGCCTCGATGTGGTTCGCGTACCACATCCGCGTCTCCGTCCCCGCGTACAGGACGGTGTCGTGCAGGGAGAACCCGACACCCTCCTTGGCCAGGACGAAGCGGCGGCTGCGCCAGGTCTCGGCGCGCACGTCGCGCTCCGTGCCGGCGATCTCGTCGAGCGAACGGACGATCATCGGTTCCTCCTCGTGTCCGGTCGGCGGCGCGCCCTCATCAGGCGGCGGCGGTGGCGCGGAGCGCGGCGTGCACCGAGTCGGCCAGGATGTCCAGGCCCTCGGCGAGCTCGGCCTCGGTCGTGGTCAGCGGCGGCAGCAGCTTCACCACCTCGCCCTCCGGGCCGGACGTCTCCATCAGCAGGCCGCGCTCGAACGCCTCCGCGCACACCGCGGGCGCCGCCTCGGGGTCCTTCATCACCAGGCCCCAGGCGAGGCCGCGGCCGCGGACGCCGTCGACCACGTCCGCGTGGGCGGCGGCGATGCCGTCCAGCGCGGCCTCGACCTGCTGGCCCTTGGCGATGGTCTGCTTCTCCATGCCGTCGCCCGTCCAGTGGTCCTCGAGCGCGCCGACCGCCGTGACGAACGCCGGGTTGAACCCGCGGAACGTGCCGTTGTGCTCGCCCGGCTCCCACACGTCCAGGTCGCGGCGCATCAGCGTGACCGCGAACGGCAGCCCGTAGCCGCTCAGCGACTTCGACAGGCACACGATGTCCGGGACGATCCCGGCCTCCTCGAAGGAGAAGAACGCGCCCGTCCGGCCGCAGCCCATCTGGACGTCGTCGACGACCAGGAGGATGTCGTGGCGGCGGCACAGGTCCTGCAGCCCCCGCAGCCACTCGGCGGACGCGACGTTGATGCCGCCCTCGCCCTGCACGGTCTCGACGATCACCGCGGCGGGCGTGTCGAGGCCGCTGCCGCTGTCGGCGAGCATCGTCTCCAGCAGGAGGAAGTCGGGCGTCCGGCCGTCGAGGTAGTTGTCGTAGGGCATCGCGACGCCGTGGCCGAGGGGCACGCCCGCGCCGGTCCGCTTCATCGAGTTCCCCGTCACGGCGAGCGCGCCGAGCGTCATGCCGTGGAAGGCGTTGGTGAAGCTGACGACGGTCTCCCGGCCGGTGTACTTGCGGGCCAGTTTCAGCGCGGCCTCGACCGAATGGTTGCCCGCCGGACCGGGGAACTGGACCTTGTAGTCCAGGCCGCGCGGCTCCAGGACATATTCATTGAATCGTTCCAGAAAGTCGCGTTTCGCGGCCGTGTACATGTCGAGGCTGTGCACGATGCTGTCGGCCGACAGATAGTCCAGCAGCCGCTGTTTCAGGCGGGGGTCGTTGTGGCCGTAGTTGAGGGTGCCGGCGCCGGCGAAGAAATCGAGGTAGGAGCGTCCGTTCTCATCGGTGATACGGCTGCCCTGCGCGGTGGTGAACACCGTCGGCCAGCCGCGACAGTAGCCGCGGACTTCCGATTCCATGCGGGCGAAAACGTCCATGTGTGCCTCCGGGAAGGTCGGTCGGGTCGATCGCGGGCGCGCGCCCGCCGGGGCGCGAGCCGGAAGGGACGGGGGCGGGGGGCGTGCGGTGGCCGGGCGGTCAGTCCCGGCCGGAGATCGGGCCGATGCGGAAGAGCACCTCGGGCTCGTGGCCGCCGCCGGGGAAGTGCTCCGCGCCGAACAGCGGGCTGCGCTCCAGCTCGCATCCGTGGTCGCGGGCGAACGACGCGAACATCGCGGTGGACGCGGCGTTGCCCGGCGTCACGGTCGCCTCCAGGTAGCGGTGGCCGCGGGCGGCCAGCCGGCCGGCGAGCCGGTCCAGCATGCGGCGGGCCAGACCGCGGCCCCGGTGCGACTCGGCGACGGCGACCTGCCACACGAAGAACGTGTCGGGCCGGGCGGGGCGGACGTAGCCGGTGATGAAGCCGCACGCCCCCTCGCCGTCGCGGGCCACCACGGAGGTGTCCGCGAAATCACGGCACCAGAGCGCGTAGCTGTAGGGCGAGTTGACGTCCAGGACACGCGAATCGCGGGCGAGCCGCCACAGCGCGGGACCGTCGGCGGGGCTCGGCTCCTGGAGCCGGACGTCGCTGGTCGGGAGCGGATGCCGGGGCGGTGATTCCAGGGGTTGCGGTGCCATGTCCAAGAAACCTAGCGAACCGCCTCAGGGGACCCGCCGGGCTTGTTATCTGCGAGATGTTTGTCGTGCGGCGGTCCGGGTAGGGCTGACCGGCTGACAAATCCCGGATTATTTCCGGCATGTTAATCGACGGCCCGCGCGCGCATTTTCGCATGATAAGCAGGAGCGATGGCGACCGGCGCGCGGTATCGCCCCCCGGACCACCGCTAGGACCTCGTGAATGATCTATGCGGGCCCGGCGGGAGCTTTTCCATATCGGTTATGTGATGTGATTCACATGATCGCAGGTCAACGCGCGCGGTGCGGCGGGCGTCACGCCGGGCCGCGCGAGGTCGGGGGTTCGCGGAGGTCCGGCGGCGTCCCCGCCCCACTCCGCGACCCCCGTTCCGGACCGGCCGTCCGAAACGGTCACAGGGTCCGGAAACAGTCCCGCGCTAGGAGCGGGCGAAACGGTCGGTCGCCTCGATCAGCCGGTGCAGGATGCCCGGCTCGGTGAACGCGTGGCCCGCGTCGTCCACGATGTGGAACTCCGCCTCCGGCCACGCCTTGTGCAGGTCCCACGCGGTCGCCATCGGCGTGCACACGTCGTAGCGGCCCTGGACGATGACGGCCGGGATGTTCCGGATCCTCTCGACGTCCCGGATGAGCTGCTCGTCCTCGAAGAAGCCGCCGTGCATGAAGTAGTGATTCTCGATCCGGGCGAACGCGACCGCGTAGTCGGGCTCCCCGAACTCCGCCGTGAGCCCCGGATCCGGCCGCAGCGTCAGCGTCGCGCCCTCCCACGTCGACCACGCCCTCGCCGCCGCGATCCGCACCTCCGGGTCCGGCGAGTTCAGGCGCTCGTGGAACGCCGACATCAGGTCCTCGCGCTCGTCCTCGGGGATCGGCTCGACGTACTTCTCCCACAGATCGGGGAACAGCAGCGACGCGCCCTCCTGGTAGAACCAGTACAGCTCGAACGGGCGCAGCGTGAAGACGCCGCGCAGCACCATCTCCGTCACGCGCTCCGGATGCGTCTCCGCGTACGCCAGCGCCAGGGCGCTGCCCCAGCTGCCGCCGAACACCAGCCACCGCTCGATCCCGAGGTGCTCGCGGAGCCGCTCCATGTCGGCGACGAGGTTCCAGGTGGTGTTGGCGTCCAGGGACACGCCCGGGTCCTTCGCGTGCGGCAGGCTCCGCCCGCAGTTGCGCTGGTCGAACAGCACGATCCGGTACGCCTCGGGATCGAACTGGCGGCGATGGTCGGCGACGCAGCCGCCGCCGGGGCCGCCGTGCAGCATCACGGCCGGTTTACCTGCGGGGTTTCCGCAGACTTCCCAGTAAATCTTGTCGCCGTCGCCGACGGTCAGCAGCCCGGAGTCGTAGGGTTCGATCGGTGGGTACAACGAGCGAGGTTCCATGGAGCCGAATTGTTCCACCCGCTCGCGTACCCTGCGAGGATCGCGAAAGCAAACCACAAACAGGGCAAACGTTCCACCGGGCGGCACTAGAGTGCCCTGTGAGCGAAGCGACGAGCCGGCGGGCGAGGAGTGAAGCGAGCATGAGGTCCGGTGCGGTCGGACGAGGAGACCAGTGAGCGAACTCAACGGATCGGGTGGTTCGCGCGGCGTCCCGGACGCCTCCCCGTGGCCCGTCATGGGGCGTGACCCCGGGCGCAAACCCGACATGCACGTCCCGGCGCTCCAGCAGCCGAGACCGATGGCCGAACCGGCCCCCATGCCGGCGCCGCCGGGCGAGTCGTCCCGGCCGCCGGAGGCGCGCCGCGAGGCCGACCAGCCCGAGGCGCAGCCCTGGGACATCGTCGAGCGGCTCCGGCAGATGGCCGACCTCATCGGGGACGCGCTCGCCGCCGGCGAGCGCAAGGTCAGCGAGACCAAGACCGAGACCGCCGCGCAGCTCACGGCCGTGCAGGCCGAGAAGGAGTCGGCGCAGCGGGACGCGGCGGCCGCGTGGGGCGAGGTCCAGCGCTCCCGCGGCCAGGCCGAGCAGGCCGAGCGCCGCGCCGTCGAGGCCGAGCGCCGCACGGCCGAGGCGCAGAACGAGGCCGCCGCGCAGCTCACGGCCGTGCAGGCCGAGAAGGAATCGGCGCAGCGGGACGCGGCGGCCGCGTGGGGCGAGGTCCAGCGCTCCCGCGGCCAGGCCGAGCAGGCCGAGCGCCGCGCCGCCGACGCCGAGCGGCAGGCGGCCGACGCCGAGCGCCGCGCGGCCGAGATGCAGAACGAGGCCGTCCAGCAGATCGCCGCGCTCCAGACCGAGAAGGAGAACGCGCAGCGGGACGCCGCCGCCGCCTGGAACCAGGCCCAGCAGGGCCGGGCCCAGGCCGAGCAGGCCCGCCAGCAGGCCGAGCAGATCCGCGTCCAGGCCGACCAGGCGCGCGCCCAGGCCGAGCAGCTGCGCGCCCAGCTCGACCAGGCGCAGGCGCAGGCCGAGCAGGCCGAGCGGCGCGTCGCCGAGACCGAGGCGACCGTCCGGCAGGCCATCCAGCAGCGCGACGCGATGAGCGAGGCCCGCGACGACGCCCTGCGCGCCGTCGAGGACGCCGTCGCCGGCCGCCGCTCCGCCGAGGCCGAGCGCGACCGCGTCGCCGACCAGGCGGCCGAGCTGTCCCGCGCGCTGGAGAACGCGCACGGCGAGCTGACCGGGCTGCGCGCCAAGGTCACCGACGCCGAGATGACCGCGCAGAACCTCCAGCACACCGTGGTCGCCGCCGGTCAGGAGGTCGAGGAGACCCGCCGCCGCGCCGAGGTGGCCGAGCGGCGCGCCCAGGAGCTCGACCGCCGGGCCCAGGACGCCGAGCGACGGGTCCAGGACGCCGAGCGCCGCGCGCAGGAGACCGACCGGCGCGCGGACGCCGCCGAGGCCGAGCGGCAGCAGGCCCTCGACACCGCCGCGCAGACCCTGGAGGCGGCGAAGAAGGCCGAACGCGACCGCGACGCGGCCGTCAAGGCCCGCGAGGCCGCCGTCCAGGCCCAGGCGCGCGCCGAGTCCGAGCTGACCATCGCCCGGGGCCGCGCCGACCAGGCCGGCCGGGAGCGCGACAAGGCCGTGGCCGGCATGCGCCAGATGGCCGCCGAGCGCGACGCCGTCGCCGAGAAGCTCGCCGAGCGAGACCAGTGGGTCGACCAGCTCGCCCAGGCCGTCACCGAGCAGCGCGCCCAGATCGCCGAGCTGTCCCAGGAGCGCGACGCCGCCCGGAACGCCGCCGACCAGGCGCGCTCCCTGATCGACGAACTCACCCGCCAGCTGAGGACGATCATGCCGACCGCGGCGCCGAGGGTGTAGCCCGCGGCGCGGGGGCGAGAGGGCTCCTCCCGCAGGTCGGGGGCCTGGCACCGGCGGGCGGCTGTTATCCTGGTGGCCCGTGGACGTACGTCCGCCTTGCTACGACCACGGGAGCGCCTTCTTGCCTTCGGCAGCCAGTGGCAGGTCACGTTCTGCCAAGCATCTCTTCGTCACCGGCGGTGTCGCCTCAAGCCTTGGTAAGGGACTGACGGCGTCCAGCCTCGGGCGGCTTCTCACGCTGCGGGGCCTGCGGGTCACGATGCAGAAGCTCGACCCCTACCTCAACGTCGACCCCGGGACGATGAACCCCTTCCAGCACGGGGAGGTCTTCGTCACCGACGACGGGGCGGAGACCGACCTCGACATCGGGCACTACGAGCGGTTCCTCGACACCGACCTGCACGGGTCGGCGAACGTCACGACCGGCCAGGTGTACTCGAACGTGATCGCCAAGGAGCGGCGCGGCGAGTACCTCGGGGACACCGTCCAGGTCATCCCGCACATCACCAACGAGATCAAGGACCGCATCCGCGGCATGGCGGACGACGGCGACGTCGACGTCGTCATCACCGAGGTCGGCGGGACCGTCGGCGACATCGAGTCGCTGCCGTTCCTGGAGGCGGTGCGGCAGATCCGGCACGAGATCGGCCGCGACAACTGCTTCTTCCTGCACGTCTCCCTGCTGCCCTACATCGGGCCGTCCGGGGAGCTGAAGACCAAGCCGACGCAGCACTCGGTGGCGGCGCTGCGCTCGATCGGCATCCAGCCGGACGCGATCGTGTGCCGTTCCGACCGGCCGATCACCGACGGGCTCAAGCAGAAGATCAGCCTGATGTGCGACGTCGACCGCGAGGCCGTCGTGTCCGCCGTCGACGCCGCGTCGATCTACGACATCCCCAAGGTGCTGCACGCCGAAGGGCTGGACGCGTACGTGGTGCAGCGGCTCGGGCTGCCGTTCCGCGACGTGAACTGGGGCGGCTGGGACGAGCTGCTCCGCCGCGTGCACCGGCCCGCCCGGGAGGTCACGATCGCGCTCGTCGGCAAGTACATCGACCTGCCGGACGCGTACCTGTCGGTGACGGAGGCGCTGCGGCACGGCGGGTTCGGGAACGACGCGAAGGTCACCATCCGCTGGGTGAAGAGCGACGACTGCGAGACGCCCGAGGGCGCGGCGCGGGAACTGGACGGGGTGGACGGCGTCCTCATCCCCGGCGGGTTCGGCGTCCGCGGCATCGAGGGCAAGCTCGGCGCGATCCGGCACGCCCGCGAGACGCGGCTGCCGCTGCTCGGCATCTGCCTCGGCCTGCAGTGCATGGTGATCGAGGCGGCCCGGAACCTCGCGGGGCTGGACGGCGCGGGCAGCGCCGAGTTCGACGCGGTCACCGCCCACCCGGTGGTCGCGACCATGGCCGACCAGGTCGACGTCGTCGCCGGTGAGCGGGACATGGGCGGGACGATGCGGCTCGGGCTGTACCCGGCCGACCTCGCCGAGGGCTCCCTCGTCCGGGACCTGTACGGCGAGGCGAAGGTGTCGGAGCGGCACCGCCACCGCTACGAGGTCAACAACTCCTACCGCGACCGGCTGGAGAGGGCGGGCCTGTGGTTCAGCGGCCTGTCGCCGGACGGACGGCTCGTCGAGTACGTCGAGCTGCCGAGGGAGGCGCACCCGTTCTTCGTCGGGACACAGGCGCACCCGGAGTTCCGGTCCCGGCCGACGCGGCCGCACCCGCTGTTCACGGGACTGATCGGCGCGGCGATCGGGTACGCCGACGCCCGCCGGTCCGGCGACCCGGTCCCGGTGGGGGAGTGAGCGCCGGTCCGGGGCTCGGCCCCGGCGACGTCCGCGACGTCCCGGAGCGGTGGCCGGTCGAGGAGAGCTCCACCGAGTTCGCCGGGCGGGTGTTCAGCGTCCGCCGCGACCGGGTCGAGATGCCGTCGGCCGGCGGCACCGAGGTCGTCGCCCGCGACGTCATCGAGCATCCCGGTTCCGTCGGCATCCTCGCGCTGGACGACCGGGACCGCGTGCTGCTGCTGCGCCAGTACCGGCACGCCGCCGGGCACCTGCTGTGGGAGGCGCCCGCCGGGCTGCGGGACGTGGCGGGCGAGCCGCCGCACGAGGTCGCCGAGCGGGAGCTGCTGGAGGAGGCCGGGTACCGGGCCGGGCGGTGGGACACGCTGATCGACGTCCTGCCGTCGCCCGGCATGTCGGACGAGCGGATCCGCGTCTTCCTCGCCCGCGACCTCACCGAGGTCCCCGAGGCGGAGATCGGTTTCGTGCGGGTGCACGAGGAGGCGGACATGCCGATCGTGTGGGTGCCGCTGGACGAGGCCGTCCGCAAGGTGCTCGCCGGGGAGATCCGCAACATGATCGCCTCGATCGGCGTGCTGGCGGCGCACGCGGCCCGCGCCGACGGCTTCCGGGGCCTGCGCCCGGCGGACGCGCCGGAGGGCTGACGCGCGACATGCCGGGGCGGGGCGGGCCGATGACGTCCGCGGTGTCCGTCCCAGGGGGCATGATGGGCTCGTCCCCGCCCTCGCCGGGCGGCCCGCCGACCGCTGAAGAGGTGCGCCCTGTCTCCCGGCACGTCCCCCGGCCCGTCTCCCGGCACATCCCGCGGGGGCGTCCCGCCGCGAACCGAGCCGATCCCCGAGCGCGACACCGCCGCCGGGTCCGCGCTGGGGGAGGCGGTGCGCGCCTACCTGGGGCATCTGGCGGTCGAGCGGGGCCTCGCCGCGAACACGCTCACCGCGTACCGGCGCGACCTGCGCCGCTACGCGCAGGTGCAGGCGGACCGGGGGCGGACGGCGGTCGCCGAGATCACCGAGGACGACGTCCGCGCCTTCCTCACGGGGCTGCGGGACGGTGACGCCGGGCATCCGCCGCTGTCGGCCGGGTCGGCGGCACGGGCGCTGGTCGCCGTGCGCGGCCTGCACCGGTTCGCGCTGCGGGAGGGGCTCGCGCCCCGCGATCCGGCGGCGGACGTGCGGCCGCCCGCGCCGCCGCGGCGGCTGCCGAAGGCGATCTCGCTGGAGGCGGTGGAGCGGCTCCTCGCGGTCGCGGCCGGGCCCGGCGACGACGGCGCCGGGGCCGCCGCCCGGGGCCTGCGCGACCGCGCGCTGCTGGAGTTGCTGTACGGGTCGGGCGCGCGGATCTCCGAGGCCGTCGGCCTGGACGTGGACGACCTGGACCTGGCGGAGGGTTTCGCGCGGGTCGCCGGCAAGGGCGGCAAGGCCCGGATCGTCCCGATCGGCGACTACGCGCGGCAGGCCGTCGACGCGTACCTGGTGCGGGCCCGCCCGGAACTGGCGCGGGCGGGGCGCGGCGGGCCGGCGCTCTTCCTCAACGCGCGCGGCGGCCGGCTGTCGCGGCAGGGCGCCTGGATGGTGCTGCGCGCCGCCGCCGACCGGGCCGGGCTGTCGGAGGTGTCCCCGCACACGCTCCGCCATTCGTTCGCGACCCATTTGCTGGACGGAGGGGCGGATGTGCGGGTCGTCCAGGAACTACTGGGGCACGCCTCGGTGACGACCACGCAGGTCTACACTCTGGTGACGGTCCGGCTGCTGCGCGAGGTGTACGCGACGTCCCATCCGCGCGCCCGTGACCGGCCGGCCGGATGACAATTCCCGCCTATCGGCGCGCGTCGCCTTGAGTCGTGGTGGTCAGGCGCTTAGAGTCGCCGTTCTGGACGGCATTTCCGGGCCGCCGGGGAGGGATCTGGTGACCAGCAGACAGGGAGCGGAGGGTGTTCTGGCCTCCGCGACCATTGAGACCGACCCGAGCCGTGGCCTCGGGCCGACGCAGCGACCCGTTCCGGTGTTCCCGGACCCGGAACCCCTGGCCGAGCACGGCCCCGCGCGGATCGTCGCGATCTGCAACCAGAAGGGCGGGGTCGGCAAGACCACCACGACCATCAACCTGGGCGCGGCGCTCGCCGAGTACGGCCGCCGCATCCTGCTCGTCGACTTCGACCCGCAGGGCGCGCTGTCCGTCGGGCTCGGCAAGGGCGACCCGCGCCAGCTCGAGGTCACGATCCACAACCTGCTGCTCGAGCACGACACCGAGTGGCAGGACGTGGTCATCGAGACCGGCGTCGACGGCATGGACCTGCTGCCCAGCAACATCGACCTGTCCGGCGCGGAGGTCCAGCTCGTCCACGAGGTGGGCCGCGAGTACATCCTGCAGCAGGCGCTGAAGTCGGCCATCCCGCACTACGACTACATCCTCATCGACTGCCAGCCGTCGCTCGGCCTGCTGACGGTGAACGCGCTGGCCGCCAGCGAGGGCGTGCTGATCCCGCTGGAGTGCGAGTACTTCGCGATGCGGGGCGTGGCGCTGCTGATGGAGACGATCGACAAGGTGCAGGGCCGGATCAACCCGGAGCTGGTCATCGACGGCGTCCTCGGCACCATGTACGACTCCCGGACGCTGCACACCCGCGAGGTCCTCGGCCGGATTGTGGAGGCGTTCGGCGACAAGGTCTTCCACACGGTGATCAACCGGACGGTCCGCTTCCCGGACGCGACCGTCGCGGGCGAGCCGATCACGTACTTCGACCCGAACTCGATGGGGGCGAACGCCTACCGCGGTCTGGCCCGTGAGGTCCTCGCCCGGTGGTCGGGCCTGGAGTGAACCCGGAGCCGCCGGCGGCCCTCCCTCCGGACGCGCCGCCGACCGGGCGCGCCGTCCTCGTCATCGTCGCCGCGGTCACCGCCGCCGTGCTGCTCACGGGGGCGGTCGTCGTCTCGCACCTGCTGCTGGACGACGACGAGCCGGCGAAGGCCGAGCCCGCCCGGCTGCGGGCGCCCGTGACGTTCCGGCAGGTGTCCGCCACCGAGACGGCACCGTGCAAGGCGGGGGCGATCCCCGCCGAGACCGGCACGACCTGCTACTGGCTCGCCCCCGCCGGGATGGTCGTCCAGCAGGTCGAGGACGTCCGGCTCGTCTATCCGGACGGGAAGAACGGGCAGACCACTTGGGGCGTCGCCATCAAGCTGACCCCCGCTGACGCGGCCGAGTTCGCCGAGCTGTCCGGAAAGGCCGCCGCGGTCCCGGAGGATCGACCCGGCAGACAGGTGGCGATCATCGTCGGCGGACGGGTGCTCTCCGCGCCGATGATCATGCAGCGGATCGCCGGGCCGGAGGTCGTGATCTCGGGGCAGTTCGCCCGGAAAGACGTCGAGGGGCTCGTGGAGCGGCTGACCGCCCGCAGGCCCGCCTGATCGTCCCGGACGACCCGCGGGGCATGGGATGATGGGTCCGGTGAGCACCGTGCCGCCCTCCGCTACCGGAATGCGGGCCAGTGCTCCGGCCTTCAGGCCAGGGGTGAAGGCCGGCGCTGGGAGGGCCGCTGGACCCGAGCAGTGTCTTAAGCGGGACGGTTCTGCTGCTCGATGTACTGCTTCACGACGCTCAGCGGTGCCCCGCCGACAGAGCCCGCGAAGTACGAGCCCGACCAGAGTTTGTTGGTTCGATAGTAGTGGTGTACAAGGTCGGGGAACTCCTGTCGTAGGCGGCGGGAGGAGACGCCCTTGAGGCTGTTGACCAGCCGGGCCACCGCGATCTTGGGCGGAAAGTCGACCAGGAGGTGCACGTGGTCGTGCGCGCCGTTGAACTCGACCAGCTCGGCCTCGAAGTCGGCGCATACGTCCCGCATGATCTGCTCCATCCGGGCCAGGTGTCGATCGGTGAACACCTCGTGCCGGAACTTTGTGACGAAGACCAAGTGGACGTGCATCGCGAAAACGCAATGTCTGCCGGTACGAATGTTTGGAAGTTCAGCCATAAACCAACATGGTAGAGTGCTTTTCGTGCAGCTCCGGTACCCGTTCCGTGTCTATCCGGCGCCCGGCCGGCAGATCGAACTGGCTCGGGCGTTCGGGTGCGCCCGCGCGGTGTTCAACGACGGGCTGCGCCTGCGGCAGGATGCATGCGAGCAGGGCTTGCCGTACATCTCGGACGCCGCGCGGTCCACGCGCAGCGTGGAGGGAATCTCCGTCCTTTAGGACGGAGAGGATGTCAACGTGGGTGACGTGGACGAGACGCCGACGGAACCCGAGAGCGCCGAGGCGTCCGGTTTCCGTGTCCATCTCAGCAACTTCGAGGGCCCCTTCGACCTGCTGCTCGGGCTGATCTCCAAGCACAAGCTCGACATCACCGAGGTGTCGCTGCACAAGGTCACCGACGACTTCATCGCGCACATCCGCTCGCACGGCAAGGACTGGGACCTCGACCAGGCCAGCCACTTCCTGCTGGTCGCCGCGACGCTCCTCGACCTGAAGGCGGCGCGGCTGCTGCCGTCCGGGGAGGTCGACGACGAGGACGACCTCGCCCTGCTGGAGGCCCGCGACCTGCTGTTCGCGCGGCTCCTGCAGTACCGGGCGTACAAGGAGGTCGCGCAGATGTTCGCGGGCCGGATCGCCGAGCAGGACCGGCGGTTCCCGCGCCTCGTCCCGATGGAGCCGCGGTTCGCGAACCTGCTGCCGGAGGTGCTGCTCGGCCTCGGGCCGGAGGAGTTCGCGCGGCTCGCCGCTAAGGCCGTCGCGCCGAAGGCGCCGCCGGCGGTGTCGGTCGAGCACATGTACCAGCCGAAGGCCAGCGTGAAGGAGCAGGCCGCGATCGTCGTGGAGCGGCTCCGCCGGCTGCGGCGGACGACGTTCCGGGTCCTCGCGGCCGACGCCGACGGCACCTACGAGGTCGTCGCCCGGTTCCTCGCGCTGCTGGAGCTGTACCGGGAGCAGGTCGTCGCGTTCGAGCAGGTCGAGGCGCTCGGGGAGCTCCACGTCACCTGGACGGGGACGGACGAGGGCGCCATCGAGGTCGGCGACGACTACGAGGGCGCCCCGGAGAAGGACGCGGAACAGAAGGACGCGGAAGAAGGACGGGACGAGGATGACTGACGGACCCGGCGCGCCGGAACCGGGGGCGGAGCCGACGCTGCGCGCGTCCATCGAGGCGATCCTGCTCGTGGTGGACGAGCCCGTCGCCGAGATCACGCTCGCGCAGCTGCTGGAGCGGCCGCGCGGCGAGGTCGCCGCGACGCTGCGCGAGCTCGCGGCGGAGTACACCGGCCAGGGCCGGGGGTTCGACCTCCGGGAGGTCGCGGGCGGCTGGCGGTTCTACACCCGGGACGTGTGCGCCCCGGTCGTGGAGAGGTTCGTCACCGACGGCCAGCAGGCGCGGCTGACGCAGGCGGCGCTGGAGACCCTCGCGGTGGTGGCGTACCGGCAGCCGGTGAGCCGCGCGCGGGTGTCGGCGATCCGCGGGGTGAACAGCGACGGCGTCATGCGGACGCTGACGCTGCGCGGCCTCATCGAGGACGCCGGGCAGGAGCCCGAGTCCCAGGCGCACCTGTACCGGACGACCGGGTACTTTCTGGAGCGGCTCGGGCTGCGCTCCCTGGAGGAGCTGCCGGAGCTCGCCCCTTACCTGCCCGACGACCTGCCCGACGATCTGATCGAGGAAAAGTGAGCGAGAACGAGGGTGTGCGGCTGCAGAAGGTCCTGGCCGAGGCCGGGATCGGAAGCCGCCGCCACTGCGAGGAGCTGATCGGCGAGGGCCGCGTCACCGTCAACGGGAAGCGGGTGTTCCGGTTCGGCGAGCGCGTCGACCCCGAGCGCGCGGTCATCCATGTGGACGGCAAGCGCGTCGAGACCCGTTCCGAGATGCGCTACTACATGATCAACAAGCCGCGTGGCGTGGTGTCGACGATGTCGGACGAGCGGGGCCGCAAGTCCCTCGCCGACTACGTCGACGTGCCGGAGCGGCTGTTCCACGTGGGGCGGCTCGACACCGACACCGAGGGGCTGATCCTGCTCACCAACGACGGGGAGCTGTCGCACCGCCTCACCCACCCGTCGTACGGGGTGTTCAAGACCTACCTCGCGGAGATCCACGGGCCGATCCCGCGCGACCTCGGCAAGCGGCTGAAGGCCGGGGTGCAGCTGGAGGACGGCCCCGCCAAGGCCGACCGGTTCCGGATCTTCGACCAGGTGGGGCGGCGCGTCCTGGTGGAGATCACCCTGCACGAGGGGCGCAAGCACATCGTGCGGCGGCTGCTGAAGGAGGTCGGGTTCCCCGTCCAGCAGCTCGCCCGAATAGAGTTCGGGCCGATCAAGCTCGGCCAGCTGAAGCCGGGCGGGATGCGGGCGCTGACCGTGCACGAGATCGGCGCGCTCTACAAGGCCGTGGATCTCTAGGCTTCCGGTCGGCAGGACAAGGTTTCGCAGGAGGGACGGGGACAGTGGCGGTACGCGCGATCCGAGGGGCGACGCAGGTCGACGCCGACGATCGGGACCAGATCCTGGAGGCGACGACGGAACTGGTCGGCGAGGTGATGGGCCGCAACGGCCTGAGCACCGACGACGTCATCAGCGTGATCTTCACGGTGACGCCGGACCTGTCGGCGGAGTTCCCGGCGCTGGCCGCGCGCAAGCTGGGCTTCCACGAGGTGCCGCTGCTGTGCGCGAGCGAGATCGGCGTCCCGCACGCGCTGCCGCGGGTGATCCGGCTGATGGCGCACGTGGAGACCGGCCGCCCCCGCGCGGACGTCCAGCACGTGTACCTGCGCGGTGCGACGGCCCTTCGCCTGGACATCGCGCAGTGAACGCGGACGCGGTGCCGCGGCGGATCGTGGTCGTCGGGACGGGCCTGGTCGGCACGTCGGTCGCGCTCGCGATGCGCGAGCGCGACGCGGAGGTGCTGCTGACCGACCGGGACCCGGCGGCGCTGGAACTGGCCGTCGAGCTGGGCGCGGGCACGGCGCTGCCGGACGGCGCGCGGGGGGAGCCGGCCGATCTCGCGGTGCTCGCGGTGCCGCCGGCGGCGGTGGCGGTCACGCTGCTGGACGCGCAGAAGCGCGGCCTCGCGACGGCCTACACCGATGTGGCGAGCGTGAAGGCGCGGCCCCTGGCGCAGGCGGCGGAGCTGGGCTGCGACCTGTCGGTGTTCGTGGCGGGCCATCCGCTGGCGGGCAGCGAGCGGTCCGGTCCGGGCGCGGCGCGCGCCGACCTGTTCCTCGGCCGTCCGTGGGCGCTGTGCCCCACGGACGGCGCCGACCCGGCGGTGGTCGCGGTCGTGACCGGGCTGGTGAAGGCGTGCGGCGCGATGCCCGTCACGGTGGACGCGGCGGAGCACGACCGGGCGGTCGCGCTGGTGTCGCACGGCCCGCACGTGGTGTCGGCGGCCGTCGCGGCGCGCCTGACGGGCGCCGACGAGGTGGCCCTCGGCCTGTCCGGGCAGGGCGTCCGGGACGTGACGCGGATCGCGGCGAGCGACCCCCGGCTGTGGATCGGGATCCTGTCGGCGAACGCCGAGCCGGTCGCGGACGTGCTGGAGGCCGTCGCGACCGACCTCGCGGTGGCGGCCTCGCTGCTGCGGGACGGCAGCGAGGAGGCCGCGACGCACGTCGCGGACCTGCTGCTGCGCGGCAACGCGGGCCGGTCCCGGATCCCGGGCAAGCACGGCGGCCGGGCGCCGGAGTACGCGGAGGTCCCGGTGGTGATCCCGGACCGTCCGGGCGAGCTGGCGATGATCTTCCAGGCGGCGGGGATCGCCGGGGTCAACATCGAGGACGTGACGATCGAGCACTCCCCGGGCCGTCCCGTCGGCGTCCTGCAGATCTCCGTGGTGCCGGAGGCGGCCGACCGCCTCGCCACGGAGCTGCGCGCCCGCGGATGGTCGGTTCCGGGGCGATAGGCCGGTAGCCTGAGAGACCGGGTTCCCGGCGAGATCGCCGCCCGTCCCACCCCCGCCGAGTGAAGGAAAGGGAGCGATCGTGTCGCTCGTCATCGCCATGGACGGCCCGTCCGGGTCCGGCAAGTCCAGCGCGTCCAAGGGGGTCGCGAAGGCCCTCGGCCTGCGCTACCTCGACACCGGCGCGATGTACCGGGCGATGACGTGGTGGATGCTCCAGGCCGGCGTTCCGGTCGAGGACGCGGAGGCCGTCGCGGCCCGCGCGGGCGAGCCGGTGCTGGTGTCCGGCACCGACCCGGCCGCCCCGGCGATCACGGTGGACGGCACGGACGTGTCCGCGCCGATCCGCGGCCGGGAGGTCACGAACGCGGTCAGCGCGGTCAGCCGCGTCCCGGCGGTCCGGGAGCGGCTCGTCGCCCTCCAGCGGGAGATCATCGGGGAGGGCGGGATCGTGGTGGAGGGCCGCGACATCGGCACGGTCGTCGCGCCGGACGCGCCGGTGAAGGTGTACCTGACCGCCAGCGAGCAGGCCCGCGCCGAGCGCCGCGCGAAGGACCTGGCGGCCGACCCGGCCGCGTCGGTGACCGTGACGCAGGCCGAGCAGGCCCGCCGCGACCGGCTCGACTCCACCAGGAAGGCGTCCCCGCTGGCGAAGGCGGCGGACGCGCACGAGATCGACTCGACCGAGATGGACCTCGGCGAGGTCATCGAGGCGGTCGTCCGCCTCGCCAAAGAGCAGGAGTAGCGGGCGCCCGGCGCCCGCGGGGATGGCACAGTGAGCGAATACGAGATGGAGACGGCCGTCGCCGGCCCGGCCGTCGACGACTTCGACGGGGACACCGGTCCGGCGCCGGTGGTGGCGGTGGTGGGGCGCCCGAACGTCGGCAAGTCCACGCTGGTGAACCGGATCCTCGGCCGCCGCGAGGCGGTCGTCGAGGACGTCCCGGGCGTGACCCGCGACCGGGTCGCCTACGACGCGACGTGGTCGGGCCGCCGGTTCACGGTGGTCGACACCGGCGGGTGGCTGCCGGACGCGTCCGGCCTCGCCGCCGCGATCGCCGAGCAGGCGCGGCTGGCGGTCGACCTCGCCGACGTGGTGATGTTCGTGGTGGACGCGACGGTCGGCGCGACGGACGTCGACGAGGCCGTGGTGGAGATCCTCCGCCGGTCCGGCAAGCCGGTGGTGCTGGCCGCCAACAAGGTCGACGACCAGGCCGGCGAGATGGACGCGGCGGCGCTGTGGTCGCTCGGCATCGGCGAGCCGCATCCGGTCAGCGCGGTGCACGGGCGCGGCTCGGGCGACCTGCTTGACGCGGTGCTGGAGGCGCTGCCGGCGGAGGCGCCGCCGGAGACGTTCGAGGACGCGGGCGGGCCGCGCCGGGTGGCGCTGCTGGGCCGCCCGAACGTCGGCAAGTCGAGCCTGCTGAACCAGCTGGCGGGGGAGAAGCGCGCGGTCGTCGACTCCGTCGCCGGCACGACCCGCGACCCGGTCGACGAGCTGATCGAGCTCGGCGGCAAGACGTGGCGGTTCATCGACACGGCGGGGATCCGGCGGCGGCACCGGGAGAACCAGGGCGCCGACTTCTACGCGACGCTGCGGACGCAGTCGGCGCTGGAGCGGGCGGAGGTCGCGGTCGTCCTCGTGGACGCCGACGAGCCGCTCGCCGAGCAGGACCTGCGGATCATCTCGATGGTGGTCGACTCGGGCCGGGCGCTGGTCGTCGCGTACAACAAGTGGGACCTGCTGGACGAGGAGCGCCGCCACTACCTGGAGCGCGAGATCGACCGGCAGCTCCACAACGCGCGCTGGGCGCCCCGCGTGAACATCTCCGCGAAGACGGGCCGGCACATGGAGAAGCTGGTGCCGGGCATCGAGACGGCGCTGGAGGGGTGGAGCACGCGCGTCCCGACGTCCAAGCTCAACCAGTTCTTCGCCGACCTGGTGAACTCGCACCCGCACCCGATCCGGGGCGGGAAGCAGCCGCGGGTGCTGTTCGCGACGCAGGCGGGGGTGCGCCCTCCGCGGTTCGTGCTGTTCACGTCCGGGTTCCTGGAGGAGGGGTACCGGCGGTTCATCGAGCGGCGGCTGCGCGAGGAGTTCGGCTTCGCCGGGACGCCCCTCGACATCACGATGAAGATCCGCGAGAAGCGGGGCAAGGGCAGGAAGTAAAGGTGTCCGCGCGCGGCGGCCCGTCCGGGAGACCTTCCCAGGGCGGGCCTTCGCGTGTCAGGATGCAGCCAGAGGTTCCGTAAGTTGCAGCTTACTCGTTGACCGTGCAACGGTCGGCGCCGTACCGCTGTCCTTGCGGGGCTCCCGGACGATCAGGGCGCGGTCGAGGGGGAAACGTTGAAGCTCTTGCTGCTCATGGCCGTCGCCGCCGGGTGCGTCGCGCTCAGCTTCGCCTGGCGGGAACCGTGGATCGGCGGGCTCGGCCTCCTGATCGCGTTCGTGGCCATGTTCACCGACCGCGACGACGTCCGGCTCGACGACGAGCGGGGCACTTACGAGACGACCAAGTCCGTCCGCAACATGCGGCGCCACCGCTGACGCCCCGGCCCGGCTACCGCTCGTGGCGCCGCTCGCCCGCCACCGGCTCGTCGGCGTGCGCCTGGCGCTGCTGCGGCGGGCCGTGCTGTCCCTCGCGGGCGTAGCGCCCCTGCGCCTGCGGCTCCGCGGCGCCGCGCGCGAACACGTCGTCACGTTCGGCGGCGGCCTGTTCCTCGGCGTCCCGCTCCCGGTCGTGCCTGACCTCCCGGACGCCGACCACGGCGAACCGGCCGAGCGCGAACGCGCTCAGGAAGACGATGACGGTGCCGAGCGCGGTGAAGCCGAGCAGCGTCTCCGCGACCCGCTGCCCCTCGCTCGTCCCCAGCGGGGCGCCGGGGCCCGCGTCCCACAGTGACGCGATGGTGCCGCCGAGGGCGAACCAGGCCCCGCCGAGGGCGGCCAGCCACCCGCCGAACGTCGCGATGACGCGGTTCGCTCCGGCGAGCACGATCAGTCCGCCGAGCACGACGGCGATCGCGGGCAGCACGCTGAACAGGAACCGGTCGGCGTCGACGTACCACGCGTCGTCCGGCGCGAACCCGAAGTCGAATGAGGGGCCGGCGAGCGGGAGCAGCCCGCCCCACACCCCGAGCAGCACGAGGAGCAGGCCGCTGACGAAGCCCCGCGTGCGCGGTACTCGCTTGATCCCAGTCATGATCGGTCCTCCCGACCGGGCGAACATGGTGCCTTTCCCGCGCCCTTACCCGACAAAACTTGGACGAATCACTCCGTCACGTCGCCACCTTGCAAATACCAGGGTTCGCGGCTGATCCTGCCGTGGTTGCGGGGGAGTGATGGTGTGATTCCTTGCATATGCGAAGATGGCTCCGTGTCGATGTTCAGTATCGGTGAGGCGGCCGGCCTCCTCGGGGTCAGCGCGGACACCGTCCGGCGCTGGGTGGACGGCGGGCGCCTTCCCGCCGAGCGGGACGGCCACGGCCACCGCCGCGTGCCGGGCGCCGCGCTCGCCGCGTTCGTCCGCGACCAGGCGCGTGCGGCGGAGGCCGGTCCGGGGGAGCGGTTCTCCTCGGCGCGCAACCGGATGCGCGGGATCGTCACCGAGGTCGTCCGGGACGGAGTGATGGCGCAGGTGGAGATCCAGGCCGGGCCGTTCCGCGTCGTGTCGCTGATGAGCCGGGAGGCGGCCGACGAGCTCGGGCTCGCCCCCGGCGTGGTCGCGGACGCCGTCGTGAAGTCCACCAATGTCGTCATAGAAGTGGCCGATCAAGGATGAGCGCGGTGACCGGGATGGCGACGGGCGGGAAGAGCGCGGCCGCTGCGCGGCCGGACAGGGCGCGGGCCGGCCGGGCGAGAGCGGGGGCGGCGCGGCGGGCGGCGGCGGTCATGGCAGCGGTCGCGGTCACCGGCTGCGCCGCCACCGGTGACGCGGGCACCGATGGCGAGACCCTGACCGTGTTCGCGGCCGCGTCGCTCACCGAGCCGTTCACGGCGCTCGGCCGGGAGTTCGAGGCGGCGCGTCCCGGCGTCCGGGTGCGGTTCGGTTTCGGCGGCAGCTCCACGCTGGCCCGGCAGATCACCGAGGGCGCCCCCGCGGACGTGTTCGCGGCGGCGAGCCCCGCCACGATGGCGCAGGTGACGCGCGCCGGCGACGCGGCCGGGACGCCCCGGACGTTCGCGCGCAACCGCCTGGTCATCGCCGTTCCCAAGGACGATCCGGGCAGGGTCCGTGACGTCCGCGACCTGGCGCGCCCTGGCCTGAAGGTCGTGCTGTGCGCCGCGCCGGTGCCGTGCGGGGCGGCGGCGGAGAAGGCGCTCGGCGCCGCCGGGGTGAGCGTCGCGCCGGTCTCGCGTGAGCAGGACGTGAAGGCCGTCCTCGCCAAGGTCCGGATGGGGGAGGCCGACGCCGGGCTCGTCTACCGGTCGGACGTGAAGGCGGCCGCGTCCCAGGTGGCGGGCATCGAGTTCGCCGCGTCCGCGCGGGCGGTCAACGACTATCCGATCGTGCGGACGGCGAACGCGCCGGAGGCCGCGCTCGCCGACGGGTTCCTCGGCCTGGTCCTGTCGGCGCGGGGCCGGGACGTGCTGGCCCGCGCGGGGTTCGAGGTCCCGTGAACGGGACGCGGGTCCGGCCGCCGCTGATCCTCATGGTGCCCGCTATGGCGGGGCTCGCGTTCCTCGTGCTGCCCCTCGCCGGGCTGCTCGTCCGGGCGCCCTGGTCGACGCTCGGCACCCGGCTCGCCGAGCCGCACGTGCTGGAGGCGCTGCGGCTGTCGCTGGTCACCGCCACCCTCGCCACCGGGCTGTGCCTGCTGCTCGGAGTGCCGCTCGCGTGGACGCTGGCCCGTGTCCCGTTCCGCGGCGTCCGGCTCGTGCGGGCGCTGGTGACCGTGCCGCTGGTGCTGCCCCCGGTCGTCGGCGGCGTCGCGCTGCTGCTGGTGCTCGGCCGGCGCGGGCTGGTCGGCGGCCGGCTGGACGCCGCGTTCGGGATCACCCTCCCGTTCACCACCGCCGGGGTCGTCCTCGCCGAGGCGTTCGTCGCGATGCCGTTCCTCGTGATCAGCGTGGAGGGCGCGCTGCGCGCCGCCGACCACCGCTACGAGGAGGCCGCCGCCACCCTCGGCGCCGGCCGCTGGACGGTCTTCCTCCGGGTCACGCTGCCGCTCGTCGCGCCCGGCATCGCCGCCGGAAGCGTCCTGTGCTGGGCGCGGGCACTCGGCGAGTTCGGCGCCACGATCACGTTCGCGGGCAGCTTCCCGGGCCGGACCCAGACGATGCCGCTCGCCGTCTACCTGGCGCTGGAGACCGACCCGCAGGCCGCGATCGTGCTGTCGCTGATCCTGCTCGCCGTGGCGGTGCTCGTCCTCGCCGCGCTCCGCGGCCGCTGGACGGGCACGTCATGAGGGGGCTGGACGCGCGCGTCGCCGTCCGGCGCGGCACGTTCGCCCTGGACCTGCCGCTGGCCGTCGCCCCCGGGGAGGTCGTCGCCCTGCTCGGTCCCAACGGCGCCGGGAAGAGCACCGCGCTGCGCGCCCTCGCGGGGCTGGTCCCCACGGCGGGCGGCCACCTCGTCCTGGACGGGACGGACCTCGCCCCGCTGCCGCCCGAGCGGCGCCGCGTCGGCATGGTCTTCCAGGACTACCTGCTGTTCCCGCACCTCAGCGCCCTCGACAACGTCGCGTTCGGGCCGCGCTGCCAGGGGATGCGGCGGCGCGCGGCCCGCCGCCTCGCCGCGGAGTGGCTCGACCGGGTCGGGCTCGCCGGGCACGGCGCCGCGCGGCCCCGCGAGCTGTCGGGCGGGCAGGCTCAGCGGGTCGCGCTGGCGCGGGCGCTCGCCGCCGCGCCCGGCCTGCTGCTCCTGGACGAGCCCCTCGCCGCCCTCGACGCTCGCACGCGCCTCGACGTCCGCGCCGCGCTCCGCCGCCACCTGGCCGGGTTCGCCGGGGCCGCGCTGCTCGTCACCCACGACCCCCTGGACGCGATGGTCCTCGCCGACCGCCTCGTGGTCGTGGAGGACGGACGGCTCGTCCAGGAGGGCGTTCCCGCGGACGTGGCGCGGCGGCCCCGCACCGACTACGTGGCGCGGCTCGTCGGGCTGAACCTGTACCGCGGACGGGCCCGCCGAGGAAAGGACGGGGCCGGCACCGTCGCCATCGCGGACGGCGGCTCCCTGGACACAGTCGACTCGCCCGAGGGTGAGGTGTTCCTTGCCTTCTCGCCCGCTTCCGTCGGGCTCTACCGCACGCGCCCCGACGGCAGCCCCCGCAACATCTGGCGCACCCGCGTCGATGCCGTCGAACGTCACGGAGACCGGGTGCGGGTCCGCCTCTCCGGGCCGCCTTTCGCCGCGGTCGCGGAGGTCACGCCCGCCGCCGTCGCCGAGCTTGATTTGTCCGAGGGGAGGCCCATATGGGCGGCCGTGAAGGCCACCGAGACGCACGTTTACCCAGCTTGAGCGGGGGTGCCGGAATCCCGCCGCCGGCCGCCGTGTTTTAGTGACATCAATCACAAAAGAAGACGGGAAGGCCCAGGAAGCGTCGCGATTGGTCCAGACCAAATGGCAAAAACGACGGGTCTTGTTCATCATGCAAACATCCTGCGAACAGCTGAAGGAGTAGCCCGTGTCCCACCAGGTCCCCGGCCTCGACCAGGCCCCAACCGGTCACACCGAACTGATTGACTGGGTACGCGGGATCGCCGAGCTGACCAAGCCCGAGCGCGTCGAGTGGTGCGACGGCTCGGAGGAAGAGTGGGAGCGCCTGACCGGCCTCCTGGTCGACCAGGGCACGTTCACCCGCCTCGACCCGGCGAAACGGCCGAACAGCTTCTACGCCGCCTCCGACCCCACCGACGTCGCGCGCGTCGAAGACCGCACGTTCATCTGCTCCGAGAAGGAGGCGGACGCCGGGCCCACGAACAACTGGGTCGCGCCCGCCGAGATGCGCGAGACCCTCGGCGGCCTGTTCGACGGCTGCATGAAGGGCCGCACCATGTACGTGGTGCCGTTCTGCATGGGCCCGCTGGGCGGCAACATCTCCCAGCTCGGCGTTGAGATCACCGACTCCGCCTACGTCGCGGTCTCGATGAAGATCATGACCCGGATGGGCGCGGGCGCGCTGCGCCTCATCGAGGAGCGCGGCACCTACGTCAAGGCCGTCCACTCCGTCGGCGCCCCGCTGGAGCCCGGCCAGGCCGACGTCCCGTGGCCGTGCAGCTCCACGAAGTACATCACGCACTTCCCGGAGACGCGCGAGATCTGGTCCTACGGGTCCGGCTACGGCGGCAACGCCCTGCTCGGCAAGAAGTGCTACGCGCTGCGCATCGCGTCCACGATGGCCCGCGACGAGGGCTGGATGGCCGAGCACATGCTCATCCTCAAGCTCACCCCGCCGACCGGCGAGACCCGCTACGTCGGCGCCGCGTTCCCCTCGGCCTGCGGCAAGACCAACCTCGCCATGCTCGAGCCGACCATCCCGGGCTGGAAGGTCGAGACGATCGGCGACGACATCGCCTGGATGCGGTTCGGCGAGGACGGCCGCCTCTACGCGATCAACCCCGAGGCCGGCTTCTTCGGCGTCGCGCCCGGCACCGGCGCGTCCACCAACGCCAACGCCGTGAAGACCCTCTGGGGCAACAGCATCTTCACGAACGTCGCGCTGACCGACGACGGCGACGTGTGGTGGGAGGGCCTCACCGACGAGCCGCCCGCGCACCTCACCGACTGGAAGGGCAATGACTGGACGCCCGAGTCGGGCACCCCGGCCGCGCACCCGAACGCCCGCTTCACCACCCCGGCCGGCCAGTGCCCGATCATCGCCGACGAGTGGGAGGACCCGAAGGGCGTCCCGATCTCGGCGATCCTGTTCGGCGGCCGCCGCGCCTCCGCCGTCCCGCTGGTGACGGAGTCGTTCGACTGGCAGCAGGGCGTGTTCCTCGGCGCGAACGTCGCGTCCGAGAAGACCGCCGCCGCCGAGGGCAAGGTCGGCGAGCTGCGCCGCGACCCGTTCGCGATGCTGCCGTTCTGCGGCTACAACATGGGCGACTACTTCGGCCACTGGCTGGAGATCGGCAAGGCCACCGACGCCGAGAAGCTCCCGCGGATCTACTACGTCAACTGGTTCCGCAAGAACGCCGACGGCGACTTCATCTGGCCGGGCTTCGGTGAGAACAGCCGCGTCCTGAAGTGGATCGTGGAGCGTCTCAACGGCCGGGCCGACGCGGTCAAGACCCCGATCGGCCACCTGCCGACCAAGGCGGCCCTCGACACCGACGGCCTGGACATCTCCGAGGCCGACCTGGAGACCCTCCTGTCGGTCGACCCCGAGGTCTGGAAGGAGGAGGCCGCCCTGGTGCCCGAGCACTTCAACACCTTCGGCGACCACCTGCCCAAGGCCCTGTGGGACGAGTACGAGGGCCTCGTCCGGCGCCTGGACGCCTGACCCGCCCGTTCCGGCACCGCGCCCGCTCCCGGCAGGGGGCGGGCGCGGTCCCGTCTAGGATCACCGCATGACCCGGCTCGAGCCCCGCGCGCACGAACTGACCGTCGGCCAGCTCGCCGAACGCAGCGGCGTCGCCGTCTCCGCGCTGCACTTCTACGAGTCCAAGGGGCTCATCGCCAGCCGGCGGACGGCCGGCAACCAGCGCCGGTTCGCCCGCGACACGCTCCGCCGCGTGTCGTTCATCAAGGTCTCGCAGCGGGTCGGCATCCCCCTCAGCGAGATCAAGGAGGCTCTCGCCACCCTCCCGGAGGGCCGCACCCCGACGGTGGACGACTGGGCGCGGCTGTCGGAGCAGTGGCGCGGGCACCTCAACGCGCGCATAGCGCAGCTCCAGAAGCTCCGCGACGACCTCACCGAGTGCATCGGCTGCGGCTGCCTGTCCCTCAGCAAGTGCGCCCTCGCGAACCCCTACGACCGGCTCGGCGAAGAGGGGCCGGGCCCCCGGCGCCTCCTCGTGCGGGAGGCGGGCGACCCGGCCGGGGGGCCGTGCGCCTAGAGCGTCCTCGCGTGGGGGTCGATCCGCCGCGGCGCGGGTTCCCGGCCGGGGGGCTGGGACGGCGCGGGGCGCGGCTGGAGCGGCGGGATCGGCAGCTCTACCGGCTCGTCCGCGAGCGTCACGGGCTCGTCGTGGTGCCAGAGCTTCAGTCCCGGTCCGTCGAGGAGCTCGTAGCGGGCCTCCTCGGCCGTCACGCTCACCTTCAGGCGGTTGCCCCGGTACCGCAGCCGGAAGGAGACGTGGCTGATCCCTCCGGGGAGGCGCGGGGCGAAGCGCAGCCTCCCGTCGCCGGCCCGCATCCCGCCGAAACCGGCGACGATCCCGCTCCAGGCGCCCGCCATCGACGCGATGTGCAGGCCGTCGCGGGTGTTGCGGTTCAGGTCGTGCAGATCCACCAGGGCGGTCTCGCCGAGGTAGTCGTGCGCCAGCTCGAGATGGCCCACCTCGGCGGCCACGACCGCCTGGGTCTGCGCCGACAATGACGAGTCGCGGACGGTGAGGCCCTCGTAGTACTCGAAGTCGCGGGTCTTCTGGTCGATGGTGAACGCGTCGCCGCACGCGTGCAGCGCCAGGACGAGGTCCGCCTGCTTCACGACCTGCTTTCGGTACAGGTCGAAGTACGGGTAGTTCAGCAGCAGCGGGTAGTGGTCCGGTTTCGTGGCGGCGAAGTCCCAGCGGGCGTGGTTGGTGAAGTTCTCGCTCTGCGGGTGGACGCCCAGCCGGTCGTCGTAGGGCACCACCATCGCCGCGGCGGCGTCCCGCCACGACGCGGCCTCCTCCGAGTCCACGCCGAGCCGGTCGGCGAGGTCGGGATGGCGCATCGCGGTGTCGGCGGCGGCCTCCAGGTTCCGCCGCGCCATCAGGTTCGTGTACACGTTGTTGTCGACGACGGCGCTGTACTCGTCCGGCCCGGTGACGCCGTCGATGCGGAACACGCCGCCGACGTCGTGGTGGCCGAGGCTGCGCCACAGCCGCGCGGTGTGGACGAGGATCTCCAGCCCGATCTCCCGCTCGAACCGCTCGTCCCGCGTCGCGTCCACGTACCGGACGACGGCGTCGGCGATGGCGGCGTTGACGTGGAACGCGGCGGTCCCGGCGGGCCAGTAGCCGGAGCACTCGTGGCCGCGGATCGTCCGCCAGGGGAACGCGGCGCCGCGCAGCCCGAGCTGCGCCGCGCGCTCCAGGGCGAGCGGCAGGGTCATGTGCCGCCAGGCGAGCGCGTCGGCGGCGGCGTCCGGATGGGTGTAGGTGAGGACGGGCAGGACGAACATCTCGGTGTCCCAGAACGTGTGCCCGTCGTAGCCGGGACCGGTCAGCCCCTTCGCGGGGATCATGCGGCGCTCGGCGCGGGCGCCCGCCTGCAGCACGTGGAACAGCGCGAACCGCACCGCCTGCTGGATCTCCGCGTCGCCCTCCACCTCGATGTCGGCGCCGCACCAGAAGTCGTCGAGGTACGCGCGCTGCTCCCTGAGCAGGCCGTCCCAGCCGGTCTGCCGGGCGCCGGCGAGGGCGCCGACCACCTGGTCGTGCAGGGCGGGCCGGGACCGCTGGCTCGACCAGCCGTACGCGATGTACTTCACGATCCGCAGCTTCTGCCCCGGCTCGAGGCGGGTCGCGACGGTGAGCCGGCCGACGTCGGGGGCGCTCTCGGTCTCGACGGCCATCGACTCGGGGCCGTCGATGTGGTGCGCCATGCCCGCCGCCATCCGCAGCCCGCTCTTGCGGGTGCGGTGCAGCAGCAGCACCTTCGTGCCGTTCGCGACGTGCTCCTCCCCGACGAGGGGGTCCTCCAGGGTCGCGGACGCCCGCGGGTCGCGCTGCCCGTCGGGCAGCGCCTCGTTCGCGACGAGCTCCGACTGGGCGACCACGCGGACGGCCGCGCCGACCGGCTCCACCTCGTACAGGATCGCGGCGACGGCGCGCTGGGGCAGCGACACCATCCGCACCGACGTGATCTTCACGCGCCGGTCGGTGGGGGAGGTCCACTCGACCGTCCGGGTGAGGGTGCCCGCCCGCATGTCGAGGACGCGTTCGTGGTGGTGGACGCGGCCGTACCGGACGTCGAACGGCTCGTCGTCCACGAGCAGCCGGATCACCTTGCCGTTGGTGACGTTGATGACGGTCTGCCCCGACTCGGGGGTGCCGTAGGCGAGTTCCGCCTGCGGCAGCGGCCGCTGCTCGTAGAAGGAGTTCAGGTAGGTGCCGGGCATGCCGTGCGGCTCGCCCTCGTCGAGGTTGCCGCGCATCCCGAGGTGGCCGTTCGACAGCGCGAACACCGCTTCGGTCTGCGCCAGCCGGTCGAGCCGGAGCTCGGGCTCCCGCACGCACCACGGTTCCACGGTGAAGACGGGCCGGTCGGGGGCCTCCCGCTCGCTCACGCGTCCTCCAGCAGCTCGGAAAGATCGCCGACGACGATGTCGGCGCCGTTCGCGGCGAGCGCCGCCGCGTGCGCGTCGTCGACGCGGTTGACGCCGACCACGTAGCGGAACCCGCCGGCGCGGCCGGCCGCGACGCCGGCGAGGGCGTCCTCGAACACCACGGCCCGGCCGGGCGGGACCCCGACCTCCCGCGCCCCCTCCAGGAACATGTCGGGCGCCGGCTTGCCGGGGATGTCGCGCTCCGCCGCGACGACGCCGTCGACCCGGGCGTCGAACAGGTCGGTGATGCCGACGCTCGCGAGGACCTGGACGGTGTTGGCGCTGGACGACACCACCGCCGTCCGCAGGCCGGCGTCCCGGGCGGCCCGGACGAATCCGATCGACCCCTCGAACACCTCCACGCCCTTCTCCTCGATGAACCGCAGGACGAGCGCGTTCTTCCGGTCGCCGAGCCCCCGGACCGTCTCCGCCTCGGGCGGGTCGTCCGGCGCGCCCTCCGGCAACACGAGGCCCCGCGAGTGCAGGAAGGAGCGCGTGCCGTCCTCGCGCTTCTTGCCGTCGACGTACTCCGCGTAGTCCTTGACCGGGTCGAACGGGACGAACGGGTCGCCCGTCCTGGCCGTCCGGTCGCGGAGGAAGCCGTCGAACATCTCCTTCCAGGCGGCCGCGTGCACGGCGGCCGTCCGGGTCAGCACCCCGTCGAGATCGAACAGGCACGCCTCGGCGTCGTCGGGCAGCCCCAGCATCCGCACCCCCTGGCGAAAAACATAGTGGAGAAATCGGGATCGATCCCCCTGCACTTCCCCGTGTGTGGCGGGGGCATGCGCGGGAAGGCGCTCGAACGGGCGCCCGGTACCGGACGTACCACGGACATGTCACGGACGAGCCCACGCCGGGCAGAGCCGCCCACGAGGAGGACGAGACGATGGAGCAGGCGCGGATCGGGGTCACGGGACTGGCAGTCATGGGCCGGAACCTGGCCCGCAACCTGGCCCGGCACGGCCACGCCGTCGCCGTGCACAACCGGACGTCCGCCCGCACGAAGGCGCTCGTGGAGGAGTTCGGCCACGAGGGGACGTTCCTGCCCGCCGACATCCCCGAGGAGTTCGTCGCGTCCCTGGAGCGGCCCCGCCGCCTCCTGGTCATGGTGAAGGCGGGCGCGCCGACCGACGCGGTGATCGGGGAGTTCGCGCCGCTGCTCGACCCCGGCGACATGATCGTGGACGCCGGGAACGCGCACTTCGCCGACACCCGCCGGCGCGAGGCCGCGCTCCGCCCGCGCGGGATCCACTTCGTCGGCGCGGGCGTGTCCGGCGGCGAGGAGGGCGCGCTGCACGGCCCGAGCATCATGCCGGGCGGCTCTCCCGAGTCGTACGCGGAGCTCGGCCCCCTGCTGGAGGACATCGCCGCGAAGGTGGACGGGACGCCCTGCTGCGCCCATGTCGGCCCCGACGGCGCCGGCCATTTCGTGAAGATGGTACACAACGGCATCGAGTACGCCGACATGCAGCTCATCGCCGAGTCCTACGACCTGCTCCGGCACGCCGCCGGACTGGACCCCGCGGAGATCGCGGAGGTGTTCCGCGGCTGGAACTCCGGTCGGCTGGAGTCCTACCTGATCGAGATCACCGCCGAGGTCCTCGCGCACACCGACGCCGCCACCGGGCGCCCGTTCGTGGACGTCGTCCGGGACGAGGCGGAGCAGAAGGGCACCGGCCGCTGGACCGTCCAGACCGCCCTGGACCTCGGCGTCCCCGTCGACGGCATCGCCGCGGCCGTCTTCGCCCGGTCCGTCTCCGGCCACGCCGAGCTCCGCGACGCGACCCGGAACCTCCTGCCGGGGCCGCCGCGCACCACCATCGACCCGGCCGGCTTCGCGCACGCGGTGGAGAGGGCCCTGTACGCGTCCAAGATCGTCGCGTACGCGCAGGGGTTCCACCAGATCCGGGCGGGCAGCGCCGAGTACGGCTGGGACATCGACCTCGGCGCGATGGCGGCGATCTGGCGCGGCGGCTGCATCATCCGCGCCCGCTTCCTGGACCGCATCCGCGCCGCCTACGAGGACGGCGCCCCCACCCTCCTCACCGCGGGCCACTTCGCCGGGGCGCTGGGGGAGGCGCAGGACGCCTGGCGGGACGTCATCGCGACCGCCGTCCGCCTCGGCATCCCCACCCCCGGCTTCTCCACCGCGCTCGCCTACTACGACGCCCTGCGCGCCGACCGCCTCCCCGCCGCCCTCACCCAGGGCCAGCGCGACTTCTTCGGCGCCCACACCTACCGCCGGGTCGACCGCGACGGCTCCTTCCACACCTTCTGGGCGGGGGACAGGACGGAGGCGGCCACCTGATCATCCCTCCCCGTCGCGGCTCACTCGTCCGGGTCCTTCTCCACCCCGGCGAGCGGGTCGCCCTCGCGGGTGCCGCCCTCGGAGTCAGGCCCCTCGTAGCCCTCAGCGGCGCTGCCGGTTCCCGGCACGACCCGCTCGTGCGGCTGCGCCTCGTGCCCCGAGCCGGCACCGGGGCCCCGGTCCGCCGGATCATCCCTCTTCGTCATGCGATCCCCTTCGGAGTCGGACGTTCCGTCCCGCACGTTCTTGCCGGACGATCCGTTCCTAACCCGCCGGGAGGACCCGGGCAGTAGGTGAAGGCGGGCAGGATGGAGGGGTGAGCCTTATGGACGAGATGCCCTCCGGAAACGAAGCCGATCCCGATGCGCTCTTCGAGGCGTTCGAGAGATGGGTGTCCGGGCGCGGGATCACGCTCTACCCCGCGCAGGAGGAGGCGCTCATCGAGGTCGTGTCCGGCGCGAACGTGATCCTCGCGACGCCGACCGGCTCGGGCAAGAGTCTGGTCGCGGCGGGCGCGCTGTTCGCGGCGCTCGGCAAGGACCAGGTCGGGTTCTACACCGCGCCGATCAAGGCGCTCGTGTCGGAGAAGTTCTTCGACCTGTGCGACATGTTCGGCCGCGAGAACGTCGGCATGATGACCGGCGACGCCAGCGTGAACGCGGACGCGCCCATCATCTGCTGCACGGCGGAGGTCCTCGCGAACATCGCGCTGCGCGACGGCGCCGACGCCGACATCGGTGTCGTCGTCATGGACGAGTTCCATTTCTACGCCGAGCCGGAGCGCGGCTGGGCGTGGCAGATCCCGCTGCTGGAACTGCCGCAGGTGCAGTTCCTGCTGATGTCGGCGACGCTCGGCGACGTCGCCTTCTTCCAGAAGGACCTGACGCGCCGGACGGGCCGCCCGACCGCCCTGGTCGCGCACGCGGACCGGCCCGTCCCGCTCATCTACGACTACCGGCTCACGCCCCTGCACGAGACGATCGAGGAACTGCTCCAGGAGCAGAAGGCGCCGATCTACCTGGTGCACTTCACGCAGGCGGCGGCGATCGAGCGGGCGCAGTCGCTGATGAGCGTCAACGTCTGCACCAAGGAGGAGAAGGCCCGCATCGCGGAGCTGATCGGCCATTTCCGGTTCACGACGAAGTTCGGCCGGAACCTGTCGCGGTTCGTCCGGCACGGCATCGGCGTGCACCACGCCGGGATGCTGCCGAAGTACCGGCGGCTCGTCGAGCGGCTCGCGCAGGCCGGCCTCCTCAAGGTCATCTGCGGGACGGACACGCTGGGCGTCGGCGTGAACGTCCCCATCAGGACGGTCGTGTTCACCGCCCTCAGCAAGTACGACGGGCACCGGGTGCGGCGGCTGCGGGCCCGGGAGTTCCACCAGATCGCCGGGCGCGCCGGCCGCGCGGGGTTCGACACCGTCGGGTTCGTCGTCGCGCAGGCCCCCGAGCACGTCGTCGAGAACGAGAAGGCCCTCGCCAAGGCCGGGGACGATCCGAAGAAGCGGCGGAAGGTCCAGCGGAAGAAGCCCCCGGAGGGGTTCGTCGGCTGGGACGAGGAGACCTTCGCGAGGCTCCAGGAGGCCCCGCCGGAGCTCCTGCGGTCCCGGTTCCAGGTCAGCCACGCGATGCTCCTGTCGGTGATCGCGCGTCCGGGCAACGCGTTCCAGGCGATGAAGCGGCTGCTGACCGACAACCACGAGGAGCCTGCGGCGCGCCGCCGGCACATCTCCCGCGCCATCGCGATCTACCGGTCGCTGCTGGCGGGCGGCGTCGTGGAGGCCCTGCCCGAGCCCGACGACGCGGGCCGCCACGCGCGGATCACCGTCGACCTCCAGGAGGACTTCGCGCTCAACCAGCCGCTGTCGACGTTCGCCCTCGCCACCTTCGAGATCCTCGACCCGGCGTCACCGTCGTACGCGCTGGACGTCCTGTCGGTGATCGAGGCGACCCTGGACGACCCCCGGCAGGTCCTCGCGGCGCAGCTGAACAAGGCGCGCGGGGAGGCCGTCCAGGAGATGAAGGCGGAGGGCATCGAGTACGAGGAGCGGATGGAGCTGCTCCAGGACGTCGACCACCCCAAGCCCCTCGAAGAGGAGCTGAACGCCGCGTACGAGGTGTACCGGGCGGGTCATCCGTGGGTGGGCGACCATCCGCTGCGGCCCAAGTCGGTCGTCCGCGACATGTACGAGCGGGCGATGACGTTCACCGAGTACATCGGGTACTACGAGCTGGCGCGCGGCGAGGGCCTCGTCCTGCGGTACCTGTCGGGCGCGTACAAGGCCCTCCAGCAGACGGTGCCGGAGTCGATCAAGACCGACGATCTCATCGATCTGATCGAGTGGCTGGGCGAGCTCGTCCGGCAGGTCGACTCCAGCCTGCTGGACGAGTGGGAGCAGCTCGCCAACCCGGCCGACGAGGACGTGGACGAGCCGATCGAGGACCGCGTCACGAAGGTCACCGCGAACGCGCGGGCGTTCCGCGTCCTGGTCCGCAACGCCCTGTTCCGCCGGGTCGAGCTGGCCGCGCTGGAGCGCTACCACGAGCTCGGGGTGCTCGACCCGGACCTCGGCGCGGACGGCTGGGCCGCCGCGATGGAGGAGTACTACGCCGAGCACGACGAGCTGTTCACCGGCCCCGACGCGCGCGGCCCGAAGCTGCTGCGGATCGAGGAGGTCCCGGCGGACGAGCTGTGGCGGGTCCGGCAGGTGTTCGACGACCCGGAGGGCCACCACGACTGGGGGATCTCCGCCGAGGTCGACCTCGCGGGCTCCGACGCGGCGGGCGAGGCCGTCGTCCGCGTGACGAGCGTCGACCGGATGTGAGGGAGGGCGGCATGGTGCGGGTGGCGGTGGCGCAGTTCGCGCCGGGGCTCGACAAGGACGCGAACCTGGCGGAGATCCGCGGCCTGGTCGCGGCGGCGGCCGGGCACGGCGCGCGGGTGGTGGTGCTGCCGGAGTTCGCGATGTTCACCGCGCCGCGGATGGACGAGCGGTTCATCGCGTCCGCCGAGCCGGTCGGCGGCCCGTTCACCGAGGCGCTGGCGGAACTTGCGGGCGGGCACGGGCTGCACGTCGTCGCGGGCCTGAACGAGCGCCTGGACGACCCGGACCGGATCGCGAACACCCTGGTCGCGATCGCCCCGGACGGCTCCGTCGCCGCCCGGTACCGCAAGCTCCACCTGTACGACGCGTTCGGCTACCGCGAGTCGGCGCACGTCCGCGCGGGGGAGATCGGGGAACCGGAGACGTTCACCGCCGGCGGGGTCACCTTCGGTATGCAGACCTGCTACGACGTCCGCTTCCCTGAGGTGACCCGCCGCATCGTGGACGCCGGCGCGGACGTCCTCGCGCTGCCCGCCGAGTGGGTGCCGGGCCCCCTCAAGGAGGACCACTGGCGGACGCTGGTGCGCGCCCGCGCGATCGAGAACACGATCTACGTCGCGGCCGCCGACCAGTGCGGTTCCGCCGGCGCCGGCCACAGCATGATCGTCGACCCGATGGGCGTCGTGGTCGCGGCCCTGGGCGAGGCGCCCGGCACCGCCGCGGCCGACATCGACCCGGCCCGCATCACCAGCGTCCGCGACCGCAACCCGGCCCTCGCCCTTCGCCGCTTCGGAGTGGCCCCCCTCGGGTGACGGGGGCCTCAGGCCGCCTTGGTGGCCAGCAGGTGCGTGACGGCGCCGCGCAGCTCCGCGACGTCCACGTCCGACTCGGCGACGATCCGCGCCGCCGCGGAACGGTCGTCGTGCAGGAGGCCGAGGAGGATGTGGCCCGCGCGGATCTGCTTCTGCTTCAGCCGGATCGCGTGCCGGAGGCTGAGCTCGAGGGACTTCTTCGCCTCGGCGGAGAAGGGGATGTGGCCGTGCTGGGAGCGGTGCGGGCGGCCCGGCCGGACGTCGAGGGCGCCCTCCCCGAAGGTCTCCTCGGTGGCCTCCCGGACGGCGTCCAGGTCGATGCCGATGGCCCGCAGCGCGTCCGCGTCGAGGGCGCCTTCGCCTCCGGCGTTGCGCCGGGCGATCCGGTCGCGGAGCGCGTCCGGCGTCAGCCCGCGCTCGCGCAGCGCCTCCGGCACGGGGCCGCCGCCGCCCGCGAGGGCGAGCAGGACGTGCTCCGTCCCGATGTGCCGGTCGCCCAGCCCCCGTGCCGCCGCCTGGGCGCCGGTGACCGCGTTCCTCGCGTCCTGGGTGAAACGCTCGAACATCCTTAAGGCTCCTTCTTCAGAAGGCGGCGCCCGCCGCCGTGCTTCTTGTGGACGGCCTGGCGGCTGACGCCGAGACAGACCGCGATCTCCTGCCAGGACCAGCCCCGGTCGCGGGCGCTCTGCACCTGCAGGGCCTCCAGCCGGTCCGCGAGCTCGCGCAGCGCGCGGACGGCCCGCAATCCCACGGCCGGGTCCCGGCTGCCCGCCTCCCGGGCGAGTGTCACTCCGTCGTCCATGATGTCAATGTAGGTTGACGTGAAGGAGTTGTCAACACGGGTTGACGTCGAGCGCGGTTCAGTCCAGGTGGAGCAGGGTGGTGAGGAGGTCGTCCAGGCTGATCAGGCCGGAGGGGCGGCCGTCCGGGGCCAGCGCCACGCCCAGGTGGCTGTGGTGCGCCCGGAGCGTCGCGACCGCCGCGCCCACCGGGGTGCCGATCGGCATCGCCGGCACCGGATGCGCCAGCTCCGCGGCCGGCGTCGCGCGGCCCCGCGCCCTTGCCAGATAGGCGTCGCGGACGTGCACCATCCGCGGCTGGCCCATCCGCGTCCCGTCCTTCAGCATGATCCGCGTCATCCCGGTGCGGACGGCGGTGTCGATGACCTCCTGCGGGGAAGCCGTGCCCGGCACCGACACCACCCGCGAGACCGGGATGACCCGTTCGGCGAGCGGCGCGCGCGGCGCGTCCAGCGCGGCCGTCAGCAGCGTCAGCTCGGTCTTGCCGATCAGCCCGAGCCGCCGCGACTCCTCGGCGATGCTGCGGAGCTGCTCCGGCGTCCGCGACACCTTTCCGGCGCTGTCCGGCGACACCCCCACCGCGCGCAGCAGGAGGTTCGTGCCGCCGTTCAGGGCCGCCAGCAGCGGGCGCGCCACCGTGGTGAACGAGCGGAACGGGATCGCGAGGACGGTCGCCGACCGCTCCGGCGCCGTGATCGCCCACGACTTCGGCGCCATCTCGCCGACCACCATGTGCAGGAACGTCACCACGCCGAGCGCGATGACGAACGCCACCGCGTGGGACGCGCCGTCCGGCAGGCCCAGCGCGTGGAACAGCGGCGTGAGCGTCCCGGCGAACACCGGCTCCGACACGATGCCGAGGCCGAGCGAGCACATCGTGATGCCGAGCTGCGCGCCCGCGAGCGTCAGCGTCAGCTCGTCGATCCCCGCGACCGCCGCCGCGGCGGCCCGGCCGCCCCGCGCGGCGGCCCGCTCCAGCCGCGGCCGGCGCGCCGCGACGAGCGCGAACTCCGCCGCGACGAAGAAGCCGTTGGCGGCGAGCAGCGCCACCGTGACGACCAGGCCGAGACCGAGGCTCACCGCTCCTCCTCCAGGACGGTCCGGATGCGGATCAGCTCCGGGACGTGCCGGTGGATCGTCAGCACCTCGATCAGCGCGGTGCGCGGCGGCTCGTCCAGCCGCTGCGGCGGGAGCGCCACCGGCACGACGTCGCCGGGCCGCGCGACCCGGCCGAGCCGCTGGTGGATGAGGCCCGCCACCGTCTCGTAGTCGCCGGCCGGGAGCGCGATGCCGGTCTCGTGCGCGACCTCGTCGACCCGCAGTCCCGCGTCGGTCGTCCACCATTCGCCGCGCCGGATCGCGAGCTCCTCGCCCGGCTCGTTCTCGTCGGTGATCTCCCCGACCAGCTCCTCCGCCACGTCCTCCCACGTGATGATCCCGGCGAACCCGCCGTACTCGTCGACGACGCAGGCCATCGGCGCGCCGCCCGACCGCAGCTGCGCCACCACGTCCGGCAGCGGCAGCGAGGACGGCAGCAGCAGCGGCGGCCGGGCGATCGACCGGACCTCGGTGCGGGCCGCCTCCTCCGGGCCGAGCGGCAGCACCTCGTCCAGCCCGACGATCCCGACGACGTCGTCGATCCCCGCGCCGACCACCGGGTAGCGGGTGTGCCCGCTCGCCGTGATCACCACGGCGAGGTCCGCGACGGGCGCGGACGCCGGGACGGTGACGACGTCGACGCGCGGCACCATCACCTCCTCCGCGTCCCGCTCCGCGAAGGCGAGGGCCCGCTCCAGCAGGTCGGCGTGACCCTCGTGGAGCGCCTCGCCGGACTCCCCGATGATGTGCCCGAGCTCCTCCAGCGTGGCGCCGTGGTGCAGCTCCTCGACGGGCTCGATCCCGGCGGCCCGGAGCAGCCGGTTCGCGGCCGCGTCGAACAGCCGGATCACCGGGGACGCCACCGTCAGGTAGGCGATGGTGGACGGGGCGAGCGCGCGGGCGAGGGACTCGGCGCGGGCCAGCGCCAGGTTCTTCGGGAAGAGCTCGCCGAGCACCATCTGCACGATGGTCGCGAGCGCGAACCCGGTCGCGACCGCCATCCCGGCGGAGGCCGCGGCCGGGACGCCCGCCGCGCGCAGCGGCGGGTCGAGCAGGTCGGCCAGCGCGGGCTTGGCGATGAACCCGACGACCAGCGCCGTCACCGTGATGCCGAGCTGCGCGCCGGACAGCATGAACGACAGCCGCTCCATCACGCGGACGGCGCGCGCCGCCTTGCGGTCGCCCTCCGCGGCGCGCTGCTCCAGCAGCGGCCGGTCCGCACTGACGAACGCGAATTCCTGCGCGACGAAGTACCCGGTGGCGGCCGTCAGCAGCAGGACGGCGAGCAGTCCCAGGGCGGCATTCACAAGATCCCTCCTACCCCTCCGGGCCCGTCTCCCACGCGCGCCGCGCGGCGCACATCTCCGGTGGCCGCAATGGCGATCCGCGTCGTTCGCCGAATTTGCAATTAGGGCGATATGGCCGATGTGCGGTATCTGTCAGATCCGATGGCGCCCGGACCCCGGAACGCACAAGAGCGGGGGCCGGGGTGAGAATTCCACCCCGGCCCCCGCTCGGTCCCGTCGCGTCGGGCTAGTGCGCCGCCTCGTACTGCTCGATCACATTCGCGGGGATACGACCCCGCGCATTGACCTCGATGCCGTTCCGCTTCGCCCAGTCGCGAATCTCGGCGGACCGCTCGCGGCTGCCCGCGGTGCGGGTGCCGCGCGCGGGCCGGCCGGCGGCACGGCGCACCTTGCGGCCGTGGGAGACGAAGGGCTCCAGGCCGTTGCGCAGCTTGGCGGCGTTCTTCTTGCTCAGGTCGATCTCGTATTGGGTGCCGTCGAGCGAAAAGCTGACGGTCTCGTCGGCCTCTCCGCCGTCGATGTCGTCCACGAGAAGGACTTCGACCTTCTGTGCCATGCGGGGACTCCTCTAACTAAGCATCCGGCATCGCGTCCGGATGAGCCTCGATGAATGCAGCATAGACCTCATCCGATATCTTGCCACGTTCGGAGACTTCGATGCCCTCGCGCAATGCCCACGTGCGCACATCGCCGTTCGTGTAGCCCTTGATCTTGGCGGTACGGGTCGACTTGCGTCCCTTACCGGCGGGCTTCACCTCCGCGGCGTTGTCGATGAACGGCTGTAACGCGGCCAGGATCTCGCCCAGCCGCGCGAAGTTGTCATCGCTCAAGTCGATCGTGAACGTGCGGTCCAGGACGTGGAAGTCCCGCTTTGCGACATCGGCTCCTTCGGAGCCGTCGATGTCGTCCACCCGAATGACCTTCTCGGCCATGTGTCCCCTGTGTTCCTTCCCCTTGCCAGGCGCGTCCTCTTGCCCGCGCGGCGACCCTTGACCGTAGCGGATTCCGGGACCTCGCCATGACCGCTCCGGCCTGCTCCGTTGTCCCTTTCGACCGGCCGGCGGCGGGCGGCCGCGTCCGGCGGGGCGCCCCGGCGTCCGGCGGGAGGCCCCGCGGCGGCGCTGTGGGAAACCTCACAAGCCTTACAAAAGGACAGAAGAAAGTGGAAATTCCGCTTTCGTCAATGGCGGCGATTTTGCCGTGGCAGGCCGCTGACGTGGCCTGTCGCCGGGCACCCCGCGCACCAGCCGGGCCGCCGTCCGGCGGGCGGCGGGAGACCGTCGCCCGCCTCCTGCGCCTCGTCCGCGGCGGGGAGCCGCCGCCCGACGACGGTCTCGGCCGGCTCGGCACGCTCGCCGCGACCGCCCGCGCGGGACGCGCCGTCAGGAGAGCCCGGCCTCGCGCTTGACGGACTCGAACCGCGCCGCCATCGCCTCCGACAGCGCCCGCGCCCCCGACAGCGGGCGCACCATCACGCAGAACTCGTCGATGAGCCCGTCCTCGTCGAAGTGCAGGAAGTCGCAGCCGTGCACCTCCCGCCCGCCGACCCGCGCCTTGAAGACCAGGGCGTGGTCGCGGCCCCCGGCGTCCTGGATCTCGCCGACGTACCGGAAGTCCTCGAACACCTGCGTGACCGCGCGCAGGATCGCCGCGACCATCACGCGCCCCTCGTAGGGCGCGTACGCGACCGGGCTGAGGAAGGTGACGTCCTCGGCCAGCAGCCCGGGGAGGGCATCCAGGTCGCCCTTCTCCACGGCAGCGCGAAACGGGTGCATCGGGGCCCACCTCCGTGTCCGTTCACCGCCGGCGCGATCCGCGAGCGCCGGCGCGTGAGGAGTCGCGGAAAGCCTATGCGGACGGTGACGGCCGGACGGCCGGGGCCCCGCCCTCAGCCGCCCGGCTGGAACAGGACCTTGATCGCGCCCTCCCGCTTCTTCTGGAACATCGCGTACGCCTCGGGCGCCCGCTCCAGCGGCACCTTGTGCGTCGCGAGGTCCATGACCCCGAGGGGGTCGGAGTCGTCCATGACCAGCGGCATCAGCGTGTCGATCCACCGCTTCACGTGCGCCTGCCCCATCCGCAGCGCGATGCCCTTGTCGAACATCCGCAGCATCGGCATCGGGTCGGCCATCCCGCCGTAGACGCCGATGACGGATATCGTCCCGCCCCGCCGGACGACGTCGATCGCGGTGTAGAGGGCGGCGAGGCGGTCCACCCCGATCCGGCTCATCAGCGGCGCCGCCGCGGCGTCCGGCAGCAGCCCCGCCAGCGTCTGCGCGATCTTCGCGGCGGGGGAGCCGTGCGCCTCCATCCCGACCGCGTCGATCACCGAGTCGGCGCCGCGGCCGCCGGTGCGGCTCCGGACCTCGTCCGCGACGTCGTCGGCCGCGTCCGCGTCGATGACCTCGATGCCGTGCCGGCGCGCCATCTCCAGCCGCTCGGGGACGAGGTCGACCCCGATCACGCGGTGCCCGAGGTGGCGCGCGATCCGCGCCGCCATCTGCCCGATCGGGCCGAGTCCGAGGACGGCGACGGTGCCGCCGTCCGGGACGTCCGCCCAGTCCACGGCCTGCCACGCGGTCGGCAGGACGTCCGACAGGAACACGAACCGCTCGTCCGGCGGGCCCTCCGGCACCTTGATGGGCCCGAACTGGGCCTGCGGGACCCGCAGGTACTCCGCCTGCGCGCCCGGCACGCGCCCGTAGAGCTTCGTGTAGCCGAACAGCGCCGCGCCCATCCCGTGCTCGCGGACCTGCGTCGTCTCGCACTGCGCGTACAGCTGCATCCCGCACATGTGGCAGTGGCCGCAGGAGATGTTGAACGGGATCACGACCCGGTCGCCCGGCTTCACGTGCGTGACCGACGGCCCGGTCTCCTCGACGATCCCCATCGGCTCGTGGCCGAGGATGTCGCCCTCGCCGAGGAACGGCCCGAGGACCTCGTACAGGTGCAGGTCGGACCCGCACAGCCCGGACGTGGTGATCCGGACGATCGCGTCGTCCGCCTCCTTGATCGTCGGGTCGGGGACGTCCTCGATCCGGACGTCCCGCTTGCCGTGCCAGGTCAGCGCCTTCATCGTGCTCCTCCTCGGACGGGTTCCCCCGGGGTCCGCGCGGACGGGTCCAGAGCGCCCGTACCCCGACGGGCACGGCGAAACGTGCGCGGCGGAGTGCGGGACGCTCCGACTGAAAAGGGAGGATCCGGGTAAACGGCTTCCCATGACGCCCGCCCCCGGCACCGCCTCCACCCCTCCCGCCAACGGCGCCGCCGCCCGGCCCGCCGCCGTCCGCGTCGGCGTCCTCGACGTCGGCTCGAAATCCGCGCACCTGCGGATCGCCGACCTCGCGCCCGGTGCGGCGCCCACGCCGGTCCGGTCGGTGAAGAGCGCCGTCCGGCTCGCCGAGGCCACCGGCCGCGACGGCGTGATCGCCCGGCCCGCCGTCGACCGGCTGATCGGCGCCGTCCGGGAGGCGGCCGCCGCGGCCGCCGCGCACGGCGTCGACGAGCTGGTGCCGTTCGCCACGGCCGCGCTGCGGGACGCGGCGAACCGCGACGAGGTCACCGCAGAGGTCCGCGCCGCCACCGGCATCGCGCTCGGCTTCCTCAGCGGCGAGCAGGAGGCCCGGCTGACGTTCCTCGCGGCGCGCCGCTGGCACGGCTGGTCGGCCGGCCCGATGCTGCTCGCCGACATCGGCGGCGGCTCCCTCGAACTCGCCTACGGCACCGGCGAGGATCCGGAGATCGCGCTGTCGCTGCCGCTCGGCGCCGGCCGGCTCACCCGGCACCACCTGCCGGCCGCCCCGCCGGTCCGCAAGCGGACCCGCACCGCCCTGCGCCGGCACGTCGAGGCCGTCCTCGCCGAGGCGACCGCGCCGATCACGGAGCGGCCGCCCGCGCGCTGCACCGTCGCCACGTCCAAGACCTTCACCCAGCTCGCGCGGCTCTGCGGAGCCCCGGCGGCGAAGGCGGGCCCGTACGCGCCGCGCGTCCTCGCCCGCCGCGACGTCCGCCGCTGGATCCCGAGGCTCGCCGTCCTCTCCGACCGGGAGCGGGCGCAGCTGCCCGGCGTGACGCGGGCCCGCGCGCACCAGATCCTCGCGGGCGCGATCGTCGCCGAACGCGTCATGGCGTCCCTCGGCCTGGAGCACCTCACCGTCTGCCCGTGGGCGCTCCGCGAGGGCATCCTGCTGCGCCGACTCGACGCCCTCGCGGCGGGCCGCCCGGCCGCGCCCCCGTTCCCCCGGACGCCGGACGGCCTCCCCGTGCCCGTCCCCGTCCGGCCGTCCCGGCTGCACGCGGTCCCCGCCTCCCGCTGAAGCACCCCCTTCCGACCTGCGCGTTTGGAGGAACCGCCAGCGGGCAGGCCGGGCGCGAGGCGACGTCACCGGGGGGAGCACGTCATGCGCATCGCCGACACCGGACGGATCGAGGCGCCGCCGGGCGACCTCGCGTTCCCGGCCGGCGGGGAGCGGCCCGCCGAGCACGCGCGCCACCGGCGGCCGGAAACCGGGCTCCACCGCCACGACGGCACCCTCTGAGCCGCGAGGTGCACCAATGACGGCGCTGCACGGCGACACCGGCACCAGCGCCGCGGACGCGCTCGCACGGCACCGCAAGGGCCTCCGGTTCGCGGACGTCCTCGCGACCACCGACCACAAGGTCGTCGGCTACCTCTACCTCGCCACATCGTTCGTCCTGTTCCTCGTCTCCGGGCTCATGGCGATGGTGATGAGGGCCGAGCTGCTCCAGCCCGGCCTCCAGGTCGTGAACGCGCACCAGTACAACCAGCTGTTCACGATCCACGGCACGGTCATGCTGCTGCTGTTCGCGACGCCGCTGTTCGCCGGGTTCGCGAACGTGATCGTCCCGCTGCAGATCGGTGCGCCGGACGTGGCCTTCCCGCGGCTCAACACGCTCGGCTACTACCTGTTCCTGTTCGGCGCGCTGATGGTGCTGTCCGGGTTCGCCGCCCCGGGCGGCGCGGCGGCGTTCGGCTGGTTCTCCTACGCCCCGCTGTCGACGGACCGGTACTCCCCGGGCGCCGGCGGTGACCTGTGGGTGATGGGCCTGATCCTGTCCGGGCTGGGCACGATCCTCACCGCGGTCAACCTCATCACGACGATCATCGGGATGCGCGCCCCCGGCATGGTGATGTTCCGGATGCCGATCTTCTGCTGGAACGTCCTGCTGACGAGCGTGATGGTGCTCATCGCGTTCCCCGTCCTCGCGGCCGCGCTGTTCGCGCTCGCCGCCGACCGGAGGCTCGGCGCCCACGTCTTCGACCCGGCGACCGGCGGGGCGCTGCTCTGGCAGCACCTGTTCTGGTTCTTCGGGCATCCCGAGGTCTACGTCGTGGCGCTGCCGTTCTTCGGCATCGTCACCGAGATCATCCCGGTGTTCGCGCGCAAGCCGCTGTTCGGCTACGTCGGCATGGTGGCCGCGACGATCGCCATCACCGGGCTGTCCATGACGGTCTGGGCGCACCACATGTTCGCCACCGGGCAGGTCCTGCTGCCGTTCTTCTCCTTCACCTCCTTCATGATCGCCGTCCCGACCGGCATCAAGTTCTTCAACTGGGTCGGGACGCTCTGGAAGGGGAACCTGACGTTCGAGACGCCGATGCTGTGGGCGCTCGGGTTCCTCGCCACGTTCCTCTTCGGGGGGCTGACCGGCGTGGTCCTCGCGTCCCCGCCGATGGACTTCCACCTCACCGACTCCTACTTCGTCGTCGGCCACTTCCACTACGTCCTCTTCGGGACGGTCGTGTTCGCGATGTTCGCGGGCTTCTACTTCTGGTGGCCGAAGATGACGGGGAAGCGGCTCCACGAGGGCTGGGGGAAGGTGCATTTCTGGTCGCTGTTCGCCGGCTTCCACACCACGTTCCTCGTCCAGCACTGGCTGGGCACGGCGGGGATGCCCCGACGCGTCGCCGACTACGCCGACGGGTTCGGCGCGCTGAACCTCATCTCGTCGCTCGGGTCGTTCGTGCTGGGCGCGTCCACGTTCGCGTTCCTGTGGAACGTCTGGCGGACGTACCGGCGCGGCGAGAGAACCCGCTCCGACGACCCGTGGGGCTTCGGCGGCTCCCTCGAATGGGCGACGTCCTGCCCGCCGCCCCGGCACAACTTCACGGCGATGCCCCGGATCCGGTCGCCGCGCCCGGCGGTCGACCTGCACTACCCGATCGAGACGCCGGCACCGGAAGCCGGTCACGCGCGGCGCGCCTGACTCCGCTCAGCCGCCCTGCCGTCCGCCCCCGGCGCCGTCCTCGCCGTCCTCGCCGTCATCATCATCGTCGCCGTCGCGCCGGAGGTCGCCCTGCCCGCCGCCCTCCACCTCGCTCTGGTAGTCCAGGAAGAACCGGTTCACGCGCGACCTGACCTGCGCCTTCGCGCGTCCGGGCGTCGGCAGCGGGAGTATGTGGCGGGGACGCGCCACGACGAGCTCGTCCGGATGCCGGATCCGCAGCAGCGCCGCGTGCTCGGCCGACACCCGCTCGTGCCGCTCCGCGAACCCGCCCTCGGGCGTCATCCGGATCGTGCCGCTCTCCACCCCCTCCGTCAGCGCGGCCAGGTCGCGGCGCTGCAGGCTCAGGCACGCCCGCCGCGTCACGGCGAACGCCACGGCCGGGAACACGAAGAACCCCGCGCGGAAGAACCACGTCGTCGCGTACAGCGGCAGCCCGAAGACGTAGGCGATGACGTCGTTGCCGCCGGCCGCCCACAGGTTGCCGTACCAGGCGACGGCCGCCGCGCCGATGGCGGTCCGGGTCGCGGCGTTGCGCGGCCGGTCCAGCAGGTGGTGGACGCGCCGGTCCCCGGTCGCCAGGCGCTCCGCGAACGGGTACAGCGCGATGCACGTGAAGAACACCCCGGGCAGGAGGACGGCGGGCACCAGCACGTTCCACGCGATCGTGTACCCGGCGACCGTCGTGGTCAGCGGCGGCATGATGCGCAGCGCGCCCTCCAGGAACCCCACGTACCAGTCGGGCTGCGAGAACATCGACACCCGCACCGCGTCGTACGGCCCGTACTGCCACACCGGGTTGATCTGCGCGAACCCGCCCAGAGCGGCGAGCACACCGGAGGTGAACAGGAGGAATCCCGCGCTCTGCGCCGCGAAGTTCGGGAACGCCGGCTCCCCGGACACCCGCGTCTCCCGCCGCCCCTCGCCCGGCCACTGCGTGTGCGTCTGATGCCAGAGGATCATCATGTGCGCGCTGATCAGCGCGAGCAGCACCCCGGGCAGCAGCAGCACGTGCACCGTGAACAGCCGCGGGATGAAGGCCTCACCGGGGAACTCGCCCCCGAACACCCACATCGCCAGGTACGACCCCGCGACCGGGATCGACAGGATGATGCCGTGCGTGATCCGCAGCCCGGTGCCGGAGAGCAGGTCGTCCGGCAGCGAGTAGCCCGCGAACCCCTCCGCCACGGCGAGGCTGAACAGCCCCACCCCGACCAGCCAGTTGATCTCCCGCGGCCGCCGGAACGCGCCGGTGAAGAAGACCCGCAGCAGATGGCAGCAGATCGCGGCGCTGAACACCAGCGCCCCCCAGTGGTGGATCTGCCGCATCAGCAGCCCGCCCCGCACGTCGAACGACAGATGCAGCGTGGACGCGTACGCCTCGCTCATCTCCACGCCCTTCAGCGGCGCGTACGACCCGTCGTACACCACCGTCCGGGCGCTCGGCTCGAACAGCAGCGCCAGGAACACGCCCGTCACCAGCAGGACGACGAACGAGTACAGCGCGATCTCGCCCAGCAGGAACGACCAGTGGCCCGGGAACGCCTTCCGCATGCTCCGCCGCACGAACCCGGCGGCGCCGAGCCGGTCGTCGAACCACCCCGCGATGCCGCCGGCGCGAACCGGCGCGCCTCTCCGTCCCGCCATATGCGTCTTCCCCCCGGCCGATCACCGTCTCCAGCGCACGGACACACGAGCGCCCCTCATGGGCGGCGGTGCGGGCGGCGCCGCGCCACGCCCTGCCGGGGCCGCGCCCGCCGCCGCTTCGCCGGCCCCACCCGGCCGCCGACGCGCGGCGGGCGCCCCGTCGCGTTCAGCAGGTTCCGGAGCCGCCGGATGTCGTCCCGCAGCCGGTCGGCCGCCCGCGGGTCGGGCTCCAGCCCCCCGAACGCGGTGTCCAGCAGATCGAGCTGCGCCGTCCGCAGCCGCGCCAGCAGCGCCCTCGGCTCGCCCGCCGGAACGTCCCACCGCTCCTTGCGGCGCCACCTGCGGTGCGTCAGCACATGCCGCTCACCCGGCACCAGGACGCCCCGCTTCGTCTCCTCGTCCGCCGCCAGCCAGAACCGGTGCAGGTACCGCCGCCGGACGACCCGGTACAGCACCACCGTGACGAGCAGGATCGGCACGCCCTTCAGCGGCATCATCGCCACCCCCGAGAGGACCGGCGCGTCCCACCACGCGTGCAGCGCCATCGCCAGCGCGATCCCCCAGAACGCGGCCACCGCCCCCGTCCACGACCCGCGCGCCAGCAGCAGTCCCAGCCCGGCGCCGCCCACCGCCGTCATCGCCCAGTGGCTCCACCACACCCCGCCGAGCACCCGGCTGCCGAACGAGAACAGCGCCGCGTTCACGTCCTGCGTCGCGCCCGTCACCACGATCGTGTTCAGGACGTACAGGAAGTCCTCCGCGATCAGGAACCCGAAACCGACCAGCGCCCCGTAACCGAACCCGTCGAGGGCGCCGCGCACCGCCGACGGCACGATCAGCGCCACCACCGCGACGCCGAGCAGTTTCAGCGTCTCCTCGTTCACCGGCGCCACGATCGACGCCCCCCACTCGGCGGCGAACTCCGGACCCGCGATCTTCGCGAGGATCGACTGGAACGCCGCGTTCGCCGGCAGCGCCGCCCCGAACGCGGCGAGCCCGCCCCACCCCACCGCGATGAGCGAGCACCGCAGCGGCCGTGACCGGATCGGATGCAGCCGCCGCAGCAGCCACACCCCGACGACCAGCGTCGGCGCGAGCAGCGCCGCGCCGATGAGCGTCCCCACCGGGAACTCGTGGACCTGCGCGTCCATGCCCCGCACGGCGATGAGCGCGCCGCCCAGGCACGCCGCGCCCCACAGCCAGAACGCCGGCCTGCGGATCATGGCTCCGCGATCCGGATCGTCCGCACCATCGCCTCGACCTCGGACGCCAGCCGCCGGTACGCCGCCGGCGGCCCCGACGCCGTCACGGCCGCGCCCAGCCACCGGGTCGCGAGCACGCAGGCGATCCCCACCCGGTCCGGGGCCGCGAACCGCCCCGTCAGCCCGGTCATCCCCGTGGCCGTCCTGATCTCGGACGGCTCGGCCGGGAGCCGCGCCTGACCGTGCATGGACTCGATCCGCTCCAGGCCGCGCCACAGCGACCGCGCGTCCGCCGACCTCAGCGGCACCACCACGCTGAGGTCGAAGACGACCTCGCCGCGGACCAGCTCGATGCCGCTCCCCAGGGACGACCGGGCGACGTTCAGCGTCCAGCCCGCCGCCGGCACCCGTAATGTCACCGGGCGCATCCCGTCCCGGGCCGCCCCTGCGGCCAGCGCCGTGCCGGGCGCGAGCGGCAGGTGCTCGCCGCCCAGCGCACGGTCCAGCGCGGGCACTCCGCCGCCCACGAGGAGCAGCACGAGCGCCACGATGCCGGTGCCCCACCATCTCACCCGCGTCACGTCGTCCCCCCTGATGACGTTCCTGCGGAGATCCCCCTGGTAGAACCCACTAAACGGGACGCTTCACCAGTGGGCGGGCCGCCGGACCGCCGCGGGGACGCGCGTCGCGCCGTCCCCCTTGGCCGCGTTGACCTGCGCCTGCGTGACGAACAGGCTTCCGGTGAGGTCGGCGCCGCGCAGGTCCGCGTCCCGCAGATCCGCCCCGATCAGGTCGGCGTCCCGCAGGTCCGCGCCCCGCAGGTCGGCCGCGATGAGCAGCGCGCCGCGCAGGTTCGCGCCCCGCAGCCGCGCCCCCTTGAGCCGCGCCCCGACGAGGTCGGCGCCCCGGTGGTCCCTCGTCCGCCCGAACCGGGCCCGAGCGAGCGCGCTGACCCGCAGCAAGAGCACGTTGACACGCCCCCGGACCTCGGCCACGTCCAGCCCGGCGAGATCGTCGGCGGCACCCCGGGTCAGCCCCTCGACCTCCGCGAGGAGGCTCCGCAAATCATCATGGACGGCTTCGGCGGCGGCCACGCCGAGCGCGCCGTGCAGGTACCACAGCAGCTCATGCAGCTGTCGCATGACGCCGAAGACCGCGAACATCGACTGCGCGACCTGAGGTTCACCCCGCCAGTCGCGCCCGCCGAACGTGTCCTGCGTGACCTTCTGCCCGGCCCCGAAGCAGTCGAAGACGGTGCACCCGGCGAACCCGCGCTCGCGCAGCTCCCCATGGATTCCGCAGCGGAAGTCGCCCAGCAGGTTGGCGCACGGCTCCCCGCCCGCCTTGTCGACCGCGAACCCGGCCGACCGCGAGAACGGCAGCGCCACACAGCACAACCCGCCACACCTCGAGCAATCAGCCCTCAACCCGCCGTCCGCGGCCGTCATCTCACCATCGCTCACGCTCCATTCTCGACCCTGTCCGCCGATGCCCCGGCCGAGCCGTCCGCCTTCGGCGGATCCAGCTTCCCCGCCTTGATCCGCCGCAGAAGCTCCGTCCAGGCGCTGGGCGAGACCCTGATGACCGGGCCGGCCGGTCCGGCGCGGAAGCCGGCACGCCCGTCGAGCGCGGCCACCTCTACGCAGGCGCTCGCGCTGGCGCAGACGGAAGCCTTACGCCATGACGAGGAAGGGGCATCTCCTGACAAAACCACGCATACTCCTTATTTCGCGCATGCGAAGCAAAGAAAAGAAAACCGCCGATAGGGGGACTCCTCACCCCTGAATGGCCCCAATCGCGAACGATCAGTCTATGTCATGAGGCGGTCATCTACCGGCCAATGATCGTCTATGACGAACTTGTCCTGGTAAATTGTCTAAGATGTAGGAGTTTGCCCGTATATTTGCCACTTAGTGTGGGCGGTGCGGAGGACCAGGTCCTGGGAGTCCTCCGCGGAGAGGGCGCTTGACAGCAGCCGGTCCCATGTCAACCGGTAAATGTGCACGGTCGCGTCGTCCCGGAATTCCGACGTGTATATGTTGTCGAGGAAGAGGACGTCGCCGAGTTCGGTCTGGTATGCCACCGGAAAGCTCATCAGTGTGAATGACTCGCTGATGACCGGTTCGCGCATCCGCTCCAGCGGGAGGATCCGCAGGTCGACGTTCGGCCTGCGGCTCCATTCGGCGAGCTGCCGCAGCTGGCCGTTCATCACCTCGGCGCCTCCGACGTTGCGCAGCAGGGCGGACTCGTCCAGGAGCACGGAAAGGCGCAGCGGGTCGGCTTTGTCCAGCACCCGCTGCCGCCGCATCCGCAATTCCATGCGCCGCTCGACCGTGCGCGGCGACGTCGGCTGGACCACACCGCCCGAGGCGATGATGGCGCGCGCGTAGGAGGGCGTCTGCAGGAGCCCGGGAACCAGCTGGCTCTCGTAGACGTAAGCCCGCTCCGCCTCGTCCTCGTGGGCGATGTAGTCCGCGAGCCCCTTGAAGATGTCGTCGCGGAAGTCGAGCCACCATCCCGGACGGGTCGCGGCCTGGGTCAAGGCGAGCAATTCGCCCAGGTGTCCCTCGTCCACGCCGTAGAGCTCCAGAAGCAGCCGGACATCCGACAGGCGGACGCCGATGCGGGCGTTCTCGATCCGGCTCAGCTTGGACGACGACCAGTTCAGCCGCTTCGCGACCTCGTCGACCGTCAGCGACAGCCCGTCCCGCAACCGCCGCAGCTCCAACCCCAGACGTCGTCGCTGAACGGTCGGAACTTGCGGCGCCATGTCGCAGCCGTCCCTTTCCTCGAAGCCCGGGGCGTAGCGTGCTGCCTTCGTCGGTGCAAGTTGCAACGGGAACGCTAGCATCCCGTGCATCCGCACAAAAGACCGGGAGTAGTCGCCCGTATGCGAAGAGAACCCGCAAGTAGTCGGCTTCTATCCTGACAGTGACATTTACCTCTGCCCCGTCATGCATGTGGCCGTGCACGTTGCACGGCCGCTTGGCGCCACCGATACTGAGGGCGCGCAGCCACATCGGAGTAACGCCGCCGTCCGGGCGGCGCGAATGGCAGCGTCCGCGAAGGAGGCCCGATGGGGAGCCTTCCGGTGCACCGGAGCATTCTGGTCCTCGACCTGGAGAAGTCCACCGGCATGCACCGCACCAACCCGATCAAAGGGGAACTGCGCCGCGAGATCTATCGCATGTTGAACGTCGCCCTGGAGCGCAGCGGAGTCAAGCCCGAGTTCCTCGACCGGTTCGAGGATCGCGGGGACGGCGTCCTGGTTCTGATCCATCCCGTGGACGATGTGCCGAAGGCGCATCTGCTGAGCCGGTTCGTCCCCGAGATCGCCGGGCTGCTGGGCGAGTACGAGCGGGGCCTGCCGCCCGCCGAGCGGGCGAGCCGCGGGATGCGGCTGCGCGTGGTGGTGCACGCGGGCGAGATCCACGATGACGGGAACGGCTACTACGGTGAGGCCCTGGACGTGGCCTGCCGGCTGCTGGACGCGCCCAGGCTGAAGCGCTTCCTCAGGGAGACGGCCGGTCCGCTGGCCGTCGCGGTCTCCGAGGAGATCTACTGGAGCGTCGTCCGGCACGAGTACGACGGGATCAGCGCCGCCGAATACCGACCGGGCCTGCGTGTGCAGGTGGCGGGGCGCCGGCGCCACGGCTGGATCCACGCGCCCGCCTGCGCGTCCGGTCGGGGGCCGCGCGTCCTGGGCCAGGCGGCGGATAGGGTGATCGTCGTTCGTGATCGTGCGGCTGGGGAGGTGAGTCCGGTTTCCGTCCTGTCAGGCCGGGTGCTCCCGACTCATGGGCCGCTTGTCCAGGGGGAGTGCCCGCAGGTGTCGTGAAAGGCGCCCATGTCGGTGTTTCCTTCTGAAGGTGTGTTCCCTGACGTCGTCGTCCGGTTGCGGGCGGCGGGATGCGTGTTCGCCGAGGACGAGGCTCGGCTGCTGATCGGCGGCGCGGGGTCCGCGGACGAGCTGTCGGCCATGGTGGAGCGGCGTGCCGCCGGGCTGCCGCTGGAGCATGTGCTCGGGTGGGCGGAGTTCTGCGGGCTCCGTATCAGCGTGGACCCCGGGGTCTTCGTGCCGCGGCGGCGGACCGAGTTCCTCGTCGGGCAGGCCGTGTCGCTGACGCCCCCCGCCGGGGTGGTCGTCGATCTGTGCTGCGGTTCCGGGGCGCTGGGGGCCGCGGTCGCGGCGGCGGTGGACGGTGTGGATCTGCACGCGGCCGACGTCGATCCCGCGGCCGTGCGGTGCGCCCGCCGGAACGTGCCCGGACGCGTGTACGAGGGGGATCTGTTCGCGCCGCTGCCGGCGGCGCTGCGGGGGCGGGTCGATGTGCTGCTCGCGAACGTCCCGTACGTCCCTTCCGGGGAGGTCGGCTCGCTGCCGGCGGAGGCGCGCGAGCATGAGGCGCGGGTCGCGCTCGACGGCGGCGCGGACGGGCTCGCGGTGCTGCGGCGGGTGGCCGCGGCCGCGCCGGAATGGCTGGCGCCCGGCGGGAGCGTCCTTTCCGAGACGAGTGAGCGGCAGGCGCCGGAGGCCGCGGCGATTCTGCGGCGCGCCGGGCTGCGTTCCCGCGTCGCGAGTTCGGGGGAGTTCGCCGCGAACGTTGTGATCGGCGTCCACGGTTAGAACGCCACGAGAGGGTAAAAGGGCGGTGTAGGACGATCGAAGGAGTGATATTGATGCGCCGCATCACCGCAGCGCTCAACGCCGTCATCGGCACGCTGATCAACGTGATCACCCTGCCGTTCCGGGTGCTCGGACGGCTGCTGACCCCGTCGCGCGGTCGTCCGGCGCGGAACCGTGCCACGCGCCGGCGCGCCGCCTGACGGTTCGAGGAAAGGGGAGGGGCCGATGGTCCCTCCCCTTTCTGTATCCAAGGGAAAATGCTTTGCCGAAGGCCGGTGGTCCGCCGCACCATGGAAGCGACTCGTCGCACATGCCGAAATGGTGAGGCGTCTGGCTTCCACCCAGGAGTACCGGGTTCGATTCCCGGGTGCGGCTCTGGACTGGACCGGTGGGATTAACGGCCCCCGGCCGGTCCGCCACGTGCCCTGGCGGAGCGGACGCCACCGCCCCGCCGGAGGGCACCCGCTTGGACGGGATGCGGCCGCCGGGTACTCTTTGGGTGTCCAAATATTGGCCGTCAAAGCAAAGCCCGGCGGAGGACCGATGACTGACTTTCCCGCGTATGCGCCGTCGGAGGAGCACGAGTTGCTGCGTGCCACGGTGCGTGAGCTCGCCGATGTGAAGATCGCCCCGTTCGCGGGG